>CAVRMY010000017.1:0-286619 GCA_963721935.1 uncultured Alphaproteobacteria bacterium | reverse complement strand
CACCTTGCGTCATCCTCAAACCAAAGGAGATCGACTGGCCAAGGGCCAACAGAAGATCAAAGTCATTGCCGCAGCACAAAGCCAAAAGAGTGCGGGCGTAGTTATGTCCGACAAACTTCCGCCAGCTGCCGTTTAGTAGCGCGTAGGGCGGATTAGCCGCCGCACATCGCCAAGTGAACTTGCCGACAACATCAGTCAGTTTGCCTGGACGTCTCTTGAAGAGATGGTTTGAGCGCTTGCCCGCACCCCACATAACAAACATGTCCGAACACAAAGTAACTTTGAAATGGGAGCGCGGCGGAACTGAGTTTTCCTATCCAGGTATCCGCGCGATCATACCTGGAGCTTCGATGGCGGCCACACGATGACGGCGACGGCGGCCCCCGCTTATCTGGGGAACCCGGCGAATGTCGATCCCGAGGAGGCTTTCGTAGCTTCACTCGCCAGCTGTCACATGCTCACGTTCCTGTCGATCGCCTGTAAACAAAAGTTCGTGCTCGATTCGTACGAGGACGAGGCAGTCGGGCATATGGAGAAAAACGCTGACGGCAAGCTGGCGATCACTCGAGTTGAGCTTCGCCCGAAGATCACATGGAGCGGCAACCGAAGACCCAGTGTAGAAGCACTCGATAAGATGCATCACGCTGCACATGAGAATTGCTTCATTGCAAACTCGGTCAAAACGAACGTGACGGTGGCAGAACGGTAGCAGCCGTCCCAACCGTCTTCGCACAAGTCAATTCTCAACGCTGAGCTCAACGATTTCGGCGTGCAACTTGCCATGCTCGACGGTCATGCGGCCGACGGTGATGGGCAGGCGGAAGCGGCGTGGCCCGGCACTGCCCGGATTGAAAAAGAGTGTGCCGTTCGTTGTCTCGATCTTGGGCTGGTGCGAATGTCCGTAGATTACCGCGTCGACGTTGTCGGCGGCCTGGGGGTTAAGCTCGGCCAGAATGTGTAGCACATAAATGCGGAAGCCATCGATCTCGATGCGCTGCGTCACAGGTAAATTCGCGCTCCAGGCACCGTGATCGACGTTTCCGCGAACGGCGTGGACTGCCGCCAGCGCGCCGAGCCTCGCAAGTACCGCAGGGCTGCCAATATCCCGGCATGGATGATGGGATCGCAGCCGGCAAGTGCCGCGAGCGCCTGCGGCCGCAGCAGGCCATGAGTATCCGAAATCACACCAATGGTTCGCATCATGCCCGATCAGACCGGCGGCAGAATTTAATGCGCCCAACCGCCGCGGTACCGAACGCACAGTCCAGGAGCCCGGCACCTCGTCCCGAGGTCCGCTCGGCCCCTGCTACAGCTTGTAGCCGATCTTTCGCAGCAGGTCTTTCCGCCACGCAATGTCAACGTCGGTTTCGACGCCCAGCGGCGAGGCGCCATCCACCACGCCGAGTACGCCGCGGCCGAGCTCCGTTTGCGCGACAATCACCTGTGTCGAATTTGCCGTTGCACAATAGATGCGGCAAACCTCCGGTACCGCGCGAACCGCGGCCAGCACATTTACGGGAAAGAACCCGTCGCCCAGGAAGATCAGGAAAGTATGGCCGGCGCCAATGGCCAGGGCGTTATCACGCGCGAGGGTGAGGGCGGGCTCGTCATTACCCGACCAGCGCACCAGCCGCTTACCCGAGGCCTCGCAGAAGGCAAGCCCGAAGCGGATGCCCGGCACCGCGCCCACTAATGCCTCGTGGAGGTCTTCCACGGTCTTAATGAAATGCGACTGGCCGAAGATGAAGTTGGCTGCATCGGGCTTGGTGATGGGTACCACGGTGAGTTCCATGGCTGCGCTCCTGCAAAGCGAGGTACGCAATCCATGCTAGGCCGTCGAAAACCGATTGCAAAGCGCCGCGGGCGGCCAAATCGTGAGTGATCAGTTCCGAAAATCTATCGCCCCGCTGGCTCTAGTTTGCGCTGTCGCCTTCAGCAGCGTCGTGGCTTCGCCCTGCTGGACCCGCTTATGAGGGAGCACTAGGCTTTGCGACCGGAAAACGGGCAGATTGGGCGCGACCAGGAGGAGAGAGCAGCGTGCCTTCTGAGTGCAGTATCAGGTTAAATTCGATGTGAACGATCCTGCTACGGCGGAATCGATACGACGAAAAGTGCGCCAGCCGGCGCTAGCGCCTCTCTTCGACATCCTCGCCATGCATCGCGCCGCACCGAAATGTCAGTTCGACGCCTTTGCGGAGTATGTCGCCGCTGCAGAAGAGCAGGGCGTCAATGGCTATCCATTCCGCCGGAGCATCGCGCAGCCGCTCGATGTTAATGCCGCGAAACTGTCTCCAGTCTGCTCAGCACGCAAAAGAAGGCCCCGCCAAAGCGGGGCGCCGTACGCCTCCGAACGCTGCGGGAATCTTCGCTTTGGCCGCCGGCGCTTCGTTCACGCTAGCGTTATGTTTTGGTTCTTCAGCGGGAACGACCGAATGCGTTTGCCGGTCGCTGCGAAGATCGCATTGAGCACCGCCGGCGCAGCCACGAAAATCGTCGGCTCGCCGACGCCGCCCAGAATCCGCCGGACGGCATGATGATGCACTCGACCTTCGGCATCTCGCTGATGCGCATCGAATTGTAGGTGTCGAAATTGGTCTGCTCGATGCGGCCGTCCTTGACCGTGCACTCCTGGTAGAACAAGGCGGACAGCCCGTAGACGAAGGAGCCGGCGATCTGCCGCTCGATCTGCGCGGGATTAACCGCGTGGCCCGGATCGGTCGCGGCAACGATGCGGTGGATTTTGACCGCTCCCTTGTCACTCACCGAGACTTCTGCACACGCCGCTACATAGCTGCCGTAACCCATGTGTTGGCAGAGGCCGCGATAGACGCCCTTGGGGGCGGGTTTGCCCCAGCCTGCGCGCTCGGCGACCGCATTGAGGACCGCCAAATGTTTGGGGTGATCCGCCAGCAGCTTGCGGCGGAACTCGAGCGGATCCTGGCCGACTGCGTGGGCGAGCTCATCCATGAAGCATTCGAGGTAGATGGCATTATGATTGTTGTTTACGCCGCGCCAGAAGTGCGGCGGGACGTGCGGGTTTCGCATGGCGTGGTCAATCAACAGGTTCGGGATCGTGTAACCGAACACGCCTTCTGTCCCACCGGCGTTGAGACCCTGGAACACGAACGGATCCTTGCCGTTCTGCAGGCCCTGCGGATTGACGAAGGCAAGGATTGACTGGCCGGAAATCCGCATGTGCAGCGCGGTGAGGTTGTTGTTGGCATCGAACGCACCGACCATCTTCGCCTGAGTGACGGGATGGTAGCGCCCGTGCGTCATGTCCTCCTCGCGCGACCAGATCAACTTCACCGGTGTGCCGGGTATCTGCTTTGCGATCGCGACTCCCTGATGCACGAAGTCGTGGGTGGTGCGTCGGCCGAAGCCGCCGCCGAGCGGTATCTTGTGGACGTCGCATTTTTGAATCGGCAGGCCGGAAGCCTCGGACAGCGCGGCTAGTGCCGCCTCGGCGACCTGCGTGGGCACCCACGCTTCACAGCGATCCGCCGTATAGAGCACGGTGGTGTTCATCGGCTCCATGGTGGCGTGGTTCTGGTAAGGATAGGCGTAGACCGCCTCGACCTTCTTCGCCGCGCCGGCAATGGCTTGTTTCACGTCGCCGTGCTCGTTGCCGACGAAGGCCTGATCGGCGTCGAGCCCAGTCTTGAGGAACTCCGCAATGCTGGCGCTCGAGACCTTGGCGTTCTCGCCCTCATCCCAGGTCGCCGGCAGCGCGTCGAGCGCGGTTTTCGCCTGCCACCAGCGCTCGGCAACGACCGCGACAGCGCTGTCGCCAACCTTCACCACATGCTTGACGCCGGGCATGCCCTGCACCTTGGCGGCGTCAAAGCTCGTGAGCTTGCCAACGAAGACCGGGCAGTCCTTGATCGCGGCGCACAGCATGCCGGGCAGCTTCAGATCCAGACTGTAAATCTGCGCTCCGGTGAGCTTGGGCGCGGTGTCGAGACGCTTGAGCGGTTTGCCGGCGATCTTCCAGTCCTTCGGATCCTTGAGCGGCACGTCCTTGGGCTGCTCGATCTTTGCAGCGGCTTCGGCGACCTTGCCGAAGGTCGTGGTTCGCCCAGACGGGTTGTGTTTAATCACGCTGTTTGATGCGCTGCACTCCGATGCCGGCACCTTCCACTCGTTGGCGGCGGTTGCAATCAACATCGTGCGCGCGGTCGCGCCGGCCTTGCGCACGTATTCATTCAATTCGCGGATAGCGCGGCTTCCGGCGGTGAACTGACTGCCCCAGACGCGGTTGCGCGCGAGGTTCTCGCCCGGCGTCGGAAATTCAGTCGAGACTTTGGACCAGTCGCATTCCAGCTCCTCGGCCACAAGCTGGGCGAGGCCGGTCATGCTCCCTTGCCCCATCTCAGAGCGGGCAACGCGAATGATCACGCTGTCATCCGGCTTGATAACAACCCAGGCGGTCACCTCGGGAGAGCCGTCCGCGGCGCGAACGACGTTGGCACCGAATGGAAGATCGACCCCAAGCGCGAGCCCGCCGCCAAAAGCCGCCGCACTGACGACGAAGGCACGCCGATTGATCTGCGGTACGTAGTTCATGGTCGCCTCCCTCACGCGCTCGCCGCGGCGTGGATTGCCGCGCGCACCTGCTGGAAGGTGCCGCAGCGACAGATGTTGGTGATGGCGCTGTCGATGTCGGCATCGCTCGGTTTCGGCTTGTCTTTAAGCAAAGCCGCCACGGCCATGATCATTCCGCTTTGGCAATAGCCGCACTGCGGCACGTCGTGCTCGAGCCAGGCTTTCTGAACCGGATGCAGATTGCCGTTCTGAGCAAGGCCCTCGATCGTGGTGATCTGCTTGCCGGCGGCCAGGCTAAGCGGCGTTACGCAAGACCTGGTGGCGACGCCGTCAATATGCACAGTGCAAGCGCCGCACTGGGCAATTCCGCAGCCGTACTTGGTGCCCGTCATGCCGATCCATTCGCGCAGCACCCACAATAAGGGGGTGTTAGGATCGGCGTCGACATCGTGTGTCTTTCCATTGACTGTGAGATTTGCCATTCGCGTAGCTCCTCAGTCGAAGACAATCGGGATCAAATGGCCGCCGCGAGTGATCCGGCAGCAGCGGTCTCGTCTCCTAGATTACCTATTACCCGGGCACGTCGCCAGCCGCAGTTTGGATCGCGCAAGCTGTGGGAATTCACAGCAGGCGCAGCTTCAGAAGCTTTGGCGCAAGCAAACTCCAGCCGCCAAAGCCCTCTTGCGCGGCAATCCGATTGAGCGCCTCGTGCAGCGGAATGTTTTCGTCGCGGGATATAAGTCTACTCAAGAGTGCCACCTTCTTTTCATCCGGCCAAGCGGAAAATGTCATGCTGACGGTGTCTTGACGATAAGCGATGAATTTCGCGAGGGAACCGTTTTTTGGGGAAATAGGGAGCGGGAAGTGTCAGACGGAGAGCATTGCCGACGACGAATTCTAACGGCGGGATACCCGGACGAATGGTTCTCAACCACGACCCGAATGAGTCCCAAACGAGCTTGGGAGCAACATGCGCCAAAGTCTCTGATTGGCGTGGTCTCTGCCTGCGAACATCGGCCAAATGGGCCGATTTTGTCGCTCAGTCGCTGCATTGGAAACTCCGGTTCCAGACTCGGTTCGAGACTGGTTCGATGACTGGGTGGTGGGCAGCCAGTTCGATATCTAGGCGTCAGCTCCTTTTGACGTCGAACAGTCTGAGCCGCGCTGACAGCCACTCCTCGCGTGTCCCGGTCTTGTGTGTCGATCATGGGTTTTCACTGTGCCTGTCGTAAATCAAATCCGGACATATTGGTGATGCAATCCGCCCAGGATCGGACGGCAAAGAATGTGTCCAGCGCGCTCAACGGCGCGCGATACCGGCGCATCCTTGTCCAACGATAGATGCGTACGTACCTCATTGTAGTATTTCATGTACGACAGCAGGACGTGACGAAGATGTCGCTCGCCGAACACGATGACATGATCGACGCATTCCCGTCGGATCGAACCGATCAGTCGTTCAGCATATCCGTTTTGCCATGGGGAACGCGGCGATGTCGGTCGATCGCGAATGCCCATCGATCGAAGTCTTCGGATGAAGACCTCACCATAGGCCCCGTCCCGATCGCGAATCAGATAGCGGGGAGCTTGTTCCCAGCCGCATGCTTCCGTGAGCTGATTTGCGATCCATTCTGCGGTCGGATGCGATGTGACGCCAAACCATAGAATCTGCCGCCGGCCATGCCCCATGATCAACAGGCCATACAGCAAACGAAACGAAATCGTCGGGACGACGAACAGATCCATCGCCGCGATGCCGTCGGCATGATTGTGGAGAAATGTTTTCCAACCTTGGGACGGCGGCCCTCTACGCCTGACCATATACTTGGCCACGCTGGTCTGCCCGATTTCGATGCCGAGCTTGAGCAACTCTCCATGGATCCGTGGAGCTCCCCAGAGCGAATTGGCGATGCTCATTTCGCGGATCAGCCTTCGTATTTCGAGCGGCACCGTCGGCCGGCCACCACGGCGTCTCGACTTCCAGCACCAATACAACCGGAAACCCGCGCGATGCCAACGAACAATAGTGTCAGGCTTCACGATCGCCAGCGCATCGCAAATCTTTAGGAAACAACCGATAGAGACCAACGAATACCAATGGTCGAAGACGCTGAACGAGAGTTTCTTAGGAGCAGTCCGCCGCAGAACGTTTATTTGCTGCCGCAATGTCCAAATCTCTGCCTCGAGCGCTGCCCGCGACCGAAATAGATCGACAACCGTCCAACCAATGAGCCTGAAAAGATCCCTCATTGAACAACAGCATCGCCCGATTCTCGGTCAACCGCCAGCCTGATGAGGTTTCCGACAGGGACAATCTGGGCAATGACTTGAAGGAGGAGGAGCACCACGTCATCTTCGTTGCCCACAAGAAGGGTCTCGTAGCGCTCGCGCTCTCCGACAGCGCCTTTCGTTCCTCAATTGTTGCCGAAATCAAGAAGGGGCGATCCGCGCCCTTTAGCGCGCTAAAAGTGCTAACGGCCAAACAGATCAATGATGCGTTCGTGGGCGATCGCGTGCGAACGCTTTGGCTGAGCGGGGCGCATCGTAGAACCGCAACGAAGGCCGACTCAAAGGTCCTCACAGGTATCGAACTCGAGGCGGCCCTTAATCCACTAGAGGATCAAGGCTACTACTTCAGCTCGGTACGCTCGACACTGAATGGAGCGGCTCTTGCTGCGGCCACTGGAGCGAGCGTCGTTATCGGCGCCAACCCGGCGAACGCCCGCGTCTGGCTAGGTCCGAGCAAGAATTGGATCTTCTTCATCGGGAGAGTGGAGGTTCTTATCGACGCCGCGGCGGAAGCGATCAAAAAGCCATCCGCGAGATCCGCTCCTTTACCTGTGCTGGCTTCACCCGCAGATGGTTTGACGGGCGCGAGCGCGCCGTACGACATGGCGATTATCCTACCTGAGGCCATCTCGGCCGGCATTGAGGACGGTGAGGAGTACCCTCGGCTCCATGAGTTCATCGATGCTGCTCGCTTCGAAATGAAGGCGAAGGCCGGCTCACCATCTTTCGAAGCTGAGATCTTCTGGGGAAGTGAGAGCTACGGCAGGATGAAGTACGAGTTTTCTGCAGGACCCGACGGCTCGCCTTCTGTCAAGGCGACGGCCCTGCACTGGCGGACCGACGCAGATTACCAAGAGACCATCCGCGGGATCTGCGAGAGCACTGATCTTCTGACCGTCTACTATGACACGGGCCACACTTTCTCGCGAGGGCTCTTCTATGAAACTCAGTTTCGGGATGCCCGTTTCCTGGACTGGCGGTGGGCTCGGCTACAGAAGAATTTCGACGTTGGAGCCGAGAAGCCGCTGAATGGAAAGAAGTTTGTGATCAAGGATATTGGCAACCAGAGGGACCGATCCCTATTTGGATTCGTAGCAAGGCATTGGCCGGATCTCTCAGCCATGCGCCCCTCTAGAGGTTGGCTCATCTGCGATGACGGATCAATGGAATCTGCCGACTTTATTCACTTCGACGACCAGGCGAGCCCTCCAACTCTAACGCTCATTCACGCCAAGGGAAGCGGAAGCTCAGCCGGGAATAGAAAATTATCCGTTTCCGACTATGAGGTCGTCGTCGGGCAAGCCGTCAAGAACGTCCGTTATCTGGATCGCTCGCACATCAGCGGGAAGCTCGCCTTGAACAAGGACAAGGCAATTGGGACGGCCGTTTGGCACAACGGACAGCGTCAGAAGGATCGGAAAGAAATCCTGAAGATCCTCGCCAGAGCTGGGTCGAACATGAGCAAGATAGTATGTGTGCTCCAGCCGAGCGCGAGAAGGTCCGAGGTTGAGGCGATCGGCAGACGCATCGAAAAGGGGGACCTGGAGAGAGCCGACGTCCGGCGTCTTCGACAGCTCGATGCCCTGCTGTCAGCGGCGCGCGCCGAATGCCTAGGGCTAGGAGCAAATTTCCAGGTGATTGGCGAGGACGATGCATAGATCTATGTGCGTAGATTAACCAACCCAGTGTAGGTGGCGGAGCGTAGACATGGCGGATATGCAAGCCGTTGTAGTGATCCACGGGATGGGCGAGCAGATCCCAATGGACACTATAAAGAGTTTCGTCGACGCTGTCTGGCAGAAGGACGATGTCATTACCGCCAACGGACTTCCCAATCCGACCGAGGTTTGGAGCAAGCCTGACGCACGCACCGGTTCGCTCGAACTGCGCCGCATCACAACGCGCGAGAGCATCCCGGATCAAACATTTCCTGCCGGCGTACGAACAGATTTCTACGAGTTGTATTGGGCCGACCTAACAAGCGGCGCAACCTGGGACTCGTTAAAGTCTTGGGTCAGCGGATTGCTGTTCCGGCCGCTCAGGCGGGTACCGCCTAATGTACGGTTAGCATGGCTGGTACTCTGGCTTGGATCTTCGCTGGTGATCGCACTAGCTGTTCTTGCAATCCTACCCGCGAGCGTATGGAAGGACACCCCTTTTGCCTTTCTAAATAACTGGCAATGGCTGCTCGCTGCCGTTGCTGTCGCTTTAACCGCCCTGGTCCATAAGATGGGGACGTTGACGTTCGGACGTGTCGTTCGCTACACGCGCGCAGACCCGGACAATATCGCAGCGCGCGCCGCGGTGCGTGATCGGGGGCTCAAACTCCTAAGGACATTGCACGACGGCACTCACTACAAACGCATAGTCGTCGTTGCGCATAGCCTCGGGACAATACTGGCCCACGACCTCCTGAGTTATTTCTGGGCGGAACGCGAGCCGGCGCGGACCCTGAGGGAAGGAACTTTGGATTTCGATGCGTTGTGCATCCTTGAACGTAGGGCCGCCGAACTCGCGCAGGCGCCTGACGATGAGGTGCGGCGGAAGGCGTATTCACTTGCGCAGCGAGAGTTTCGCAGCCGGTTGGCGGCCCGCCCGGCACCGACCGCTGCTGATCAGACCGATCGGCGCTGGCTCATCAGCGATCTCGTCACTTTTGGGTGTCCGCTTACACACGCGGAATTCCTGATCGCTGCCGACCGTGCTGACCTCGAGACGCGCAAGGCTGCCCGCGAGTTGCCTCAATCCCCGCCGTATCGCGAGTTCGTCGATCCCAACGTGCTCCAGCGCGCGCAAGCAACGGCCGGGATGCCGATCGCAAATCCGCCGGACCAGACGAGGCTGATGAGCTATCCGGTGGTGAATGCGAACGACACATGGATGTTGCACCACGCCGCGCCGTTCGCTCCTGTGCGGTGGACCAACGTATACGATTCCGCGATCCTAGTGTTCTTCGGGGACGTGATTGGCGGCCCGGTCAGTCCAATCTTCGGGCCGGCCATAATCGACATTGATCTCAAATCGCTGCGTGGGGGACGTCAGTCTTGGGCCTTTACACACACGAAATACTGGGCACTTGATGAGGCCTCGCGCATCAGTGCGTGTCGTGACGCGGTCAACCTGCTCGATCGGCCTCCGGTCTGATGTCGGTCAGAAGCGGATATCACGCCCCCTTTCCTGAAGGGGCCGATCGAATAAACTAGCGCGAACATGTGTCGATCACAAAAATAGCTTTGGAATTTCGTGCTCACCTACAAGTCCAGGCTCAGATTTCCAGATGTCGCAATTTGGCTCCATCGATATTCCAAGGCCACTCAATTGGCAGGACTTCGAACGTCAATGCCGAGTGCTGTTCGAGTGCATCTTTGTAGATCCTCAAACAATGTCCCATGGTAGCCCAGGCCAACGACAAAATGGCGTCGACATCTATGGTCGCCGGGATTCTGGCCAGGGTCGCCGAGTTGGCGTGCAGTGCAAACAAAAGTTTGATAGTCGAGTGACGGCGCGCGAGCTTCGGGAAGAAGTCGACAAGTTCGGCCACGATCTCATCATCCTTACCAATTCCGTGAATTGATTGATCTACGAGAACGTCCGACTACACAAGCTTGGCCCCGAGGACATTCTCCTAGTTGAGGGCCAGTCGCGTTGCCGTTTGTTCTTTCCGGCTCTGATCGATCATTTTTGCAACCCTTCTGTAATTAAATTACTGCGTTTCGGCAGAGGAATTGTTCGATTCTATTTGTGAAATGCAGGTGCCAGGGATTATGAAGAACGACGAAACGAGCGCCCCGGTCATCGCCAATCGAAATCCGCCACGTGGTGTCTTACTAATAACGCACAATCCTTCCGCTGGATGTTATGGCGATGAGGGAAGAAGCCGATCCTTGGGATGCGATCCTCCGTCGTCTGCTTCGCTTATGGATTCTAGCTTTGTGGACAACGTGTTTGGGATATCTAAGGACTTGGGTCATACTATCGACGAAGTCATCAAACTTTCCGTTGGGGAATGAGATGATTTCCTTGCGAAATTCGGCGAGCTTATTTTTAGCGGTGGCTAACAGCGAAACGCGACCCCTTTCGATCATCGAAACAACGTCCTGTGCTCGTTGAAGTTTGCTGACCCGGCTTCCGCAGCCGAAAATGTGTTTAAATCCTTGAGCTCGAAGCTCAGAGACGACCCCATTGCCGATGCCGCCGGTGTCGATCACAATGAGGTCGGGCCCATAGTGCTTATCAAGCGTTGAAATCGCCAGCCGAACCTTGGCGGCCTCGAACTGGAATCGGTCCGCACCGATAAGATACCATTGGTCGTCAAGATGCCCCCACACCGTGACCGCGGTGTAATTTCCGCCCCCCTCCGTGCCGGCCACATCGACACTCATGACGAGCTCGGTGCATTCGGGAATCGTCTCACACACCGGAAACCATTCAATGTTGAACAGGCCACCATCAAGTGGCAGTGGGTTCTGCTGATATTGCGCTGAGAACTCCCTACTTCCCATCTCTTTTTTTTGGGCTTCAAATTGTATCGGACCAAAACGCTCTCTTTGCAGGTATGATCCAGAGCGGAAACGCAGCCGTGTGTTAGCGTCTAACTGATAGTCGATATCTTCTTCCGCACGGGCGGGAATTTTTAGAATAGTGAAATCCGGATTATTTTCGATGTTGCCGACGAGGTCATCCTCGTGCAGACGTTGCATGACGACGATCAAAATGCCGTCTTTCGGAATGTTAAAGCGTGACATTGCGGTGTTGAACAGCCAATCTCTGGCCTTGTTTCGTGAATTTTCGTGAGCCATTTCGATTGGCTTTTGCGGATCGTCAACCAAAATGATATCGCCGCCAAGGCCCGTCAGGGTACCTCCGACCGAAGTCGCAAATCGACCGCCATGTTGGGTAGTGTCGAACTTCTCCTGCGTATCCTTTAATGGGCTGATAATCGTGCCTGGAAAGAGTTCCTTATACCAATCTGACCCCATAATCGATCGGGTATCGTTGGACAATTTGCTGGCAAGATCTTGAGTGTAGCTGACGCAAATAAATTGCTTAGAAGGAAAGTGTCCAAGCACGAACGCCGGCCACGCGATCGAAACAATGGTAGACTTCAGGCTTCGTGGCGGGACCAGAATAACAAGCCGCTTTGTTTTTCCCGCCAAACAATCAGCGAGAGCATGGGCCATCACCCCTATGTGCCAATTATCGTGATAAGTTTGGCCAGGATTGAGATGGTTGAAGCTTTTTTCGATGAAGGCCAGAAAGTCGTTGCGTAAAATCGCATTCATCGTCAAGGCAATGTCAGGCGGATTCATCGTTATTCTCCGTTCGTTTCATGTGCGCCAAACGTCGCTCGAAATACCTGTCAAGGATCGCCTGGTCATCCGCGGAAAGCTCTTGAGCCTCTCGTTGCTGCTGGTCTTGCTCGATCGCGTCGGCATACCGAAGTACCGTATCGCGCGGTCGATCCCGTCCCTGAAGGGCGTCGTTCACCATGCGTTTGATGAGCGCTTCCGAGCGTCGAATGTGCTTTTTCTTGCCGTCTTGCTGTACGGTGATCAACTCTTTGAGCTCCTGTGCGAGCAGAGTCTTCATGCCCTTGGCACCCTTGGGACGGCCGCCCGGGTTGCCGGATTGCCCCTTCTTGAACTTGCCGGCGTCGGGACCGCCAGTTGGCTTCTTTGGCGTGGGCATTAGCGTTCTCCCACCCGGTCCAAGGTCACCTCACTGAACTTCGCGCTTGTCTTGACATGAACAGCGATATCGCCGGTGGCGACCTGCCAGCGACGAATAATCAGATCAACGTAGAGGGGGTCTAGTTCAAGCACACGGGCTTTGCGGCCCGTACGCTCTGCTGCAATGATGGCGGTGCCGCTTCCGCCAAAGCAATCGAGAATGATGCCCCCACGATGGGAGCAATCAAGGATCGCATCGACGAACATCGAGCAGGGTTTTACCGTGGGATGAATGTTGAGGGCTTCGTGGCGATCATGGCCGGTGTTGGCGCCGGGATAATTCCACACGTTGGTGCGGTAGCGGCCTTTCTCCCCGAGATTGAAGTTATTGATGTGGGCCGCCGTGCCGTTCTTGAAGACATATACCAGTTCGTGTTGGGAACGGTAAAATGAACCCATGCCAGCAGCATCCTTTGCCCAGACGCATACGTTCTTCTGCTTGCCGAACAAGGGATAAGCCGCAACTTGCAATTCAAGTGAATGAGCGTGGTCCATGAACACGTAGATGATCGCGCCGTCCTCGGCTACGTGCTTCACCTGTTGGAGGAAGCGGCCCAGAAAGCGTGTGAACTCCTCCTCGGACATTTCGCCTGAAGCTTCGATAAACTCGCGGTGAGAGGTGCCTGAATTCCGAACATGCCCGACGATCGCGGCGTTATAGGGAGGATCCGTGACCACCATCTGCGCGCGTTCGCGACCTAACAGGGCGCGATAGCTGTCCTCGTCCAGCGCGCTGCCGCAATACACTTTATGGCTGCCGAGCACCCACAGATCGCCCAGTCGCGAGGTAGCGCAGGCCTTGAGTTCGGGAACCGCGTCGTCGGCGTCTTCATTGTCAGAGGTTGCGCAGCCAAGGAGCCGATCAGTCTCGGCGGTGTCAAACCCGGTGATTGACAGGTCCAGATCGAGATCGGGCAGAGACAGTTCCTGGATCTCGATCTTGAGCATCGGCAGGTCCCAGGTCGATAGCTCCGGGATTTTATTATCTGCAATCGCAAATAAGCGTTTCTCGGTGTCCGTCAGATGCGACACCACGATGACAGGAACCTCGATAAGGCCAAGGTCGACGGCGCAGGCCAAGCGAGCGCGGCCGGACAGCACGTTACCGGCACGGTCGACTACAATGGGGACAAAAACCCCGAAGGTCGCGATCGAGCGACGAAGCGCAGCAAGCTTGCGCGGAGAATGACTTCGCAAATTGCGCGTAACTAGGCGAAGCTGATCGATCGGCCAGAACTCGATCCTGGCCGTTCGAATTAATTCCTTCAGATCGGAAAATGTTTCGCCGGAGTTATGACCATAGCCCTCGGGCTTTCGGACCGGCAACTTGCCACCAAGTGAACGCATAGCCATCGACAACCTCCCCATCCACAAACTTCCCTAGTCGTTCGTGAAGAACGTTTCTGAGCACTGTTTACGCAAGGTGTGGTTGCGATAGGCGGCGACAGAGTATCCATAGCAGGACGCGTAAAAGTTCCTTGAACCAGTGGCGGAGCAGGCTGAAGTTGTAGCCGGCGGCCGCGAGCACGGCGTTGATGCGGTCGCCGTCGCGGCCCTTGAGATGGTTGCGGCGCATTCGGTGGTCGTCCTTGAGATGGCCGATCACTGGCTCGACGGCGGCGCGACGCCGCATCTCGCGGCGGATGGCTTTGGTGACACGGCGCACCTGGCCGCTGATCCAGACCTTAAACTGGTCAGGATAGTTGTGGCCGCGATAGCCCTTGTCGCCGTGGATGCGGCGCGCTGCGACACCTGTGAGCTTTTCGAGATCGGCGATGACGGGACCGAGCGTGTGGCCGTCATAGGGATTGCCGTGCAGGGCCTTGGCATGCAGCACGAACTGCCCGCCTTTGGGCGCGGTGGCAGGCGTGGCAATCGAGACTTTGCAGCCAAACTCGTAAGGTGCCCGGGCCTTGCCTTTGCCGATGCACTCCACCTCGGGGGCGTGCAACGAGTAGACCTTGGGACCGCGCTGACGCTGCTCTTGATGGCGAACCCGGTGGGCGAGATCGAGCAGCGGACCAAAGCGATCCTCAAGCGCAGGGTCGCCCTCGATTTTGCGTCTGATGTCACGGATGATGCGGCCAAGCCGGGTGCGGAGGAATTTGAGTTCTCGCCGGGCGCGCTTGAACTGGTGGGCATGGGTGTAGCGCCCCACCATGATGGCGGCGCGCTTGGCCACGCGCAGATAGCTCTGGCGCAGTTCGACGCCCTCGCGTTTGGCCAAATCGACCAGCCTCTCGATCGCCCGGTGCATGAGCCGCGCATCGCTCGGATGCGCGATCGCCTTCTCTTGGACGGTGGTGTCCACAACGACCCGCTCGAGATCTTTGGTCTCGATCGCCCCGGTTCGATGCGCCACTGAAAGGCTCTCTTGCAACAGCGCGGCGATCTGCTCCTCACCCAGCCGCTGGCGCCAGCGGGTCAGCGACGAGCGATCGAACGGCAGCTCGTGCCGGAACACCACCTCGCCGCAGAAATACTGAAAATACGGGTTCTCGACCCACCTATCGCACAGCGCCTCGTCAGAGAGATTGTGCATGTGCTTGAGGATGAACAGTCCGGCTACCAATCGTGTCGGCAACGGTGGCTGCCCCGGTCCGAGGCGACAGACCGAACTGAAACGCGCCGCCAAGAAGTCCCAATCGATCTCGGCCGCCAGACGCACCAGCGGATGGCGAAGGTTGATGATCTTCTCCAGAGATGGACGAAACAGATCGTCCTGACGATCGTCGCGCGGCTGGCTCATCGGTCTCTCCCCAACAGCGAATCTCGCCGTCAAAGAAATCACGAAGCCGCCAAATCCGGAATCCTAAAACGCAAGAAAACCACTACCCACCTACGGCTTTCTTGCAAAATCGAATACTTGCTCAAGTCAAATCACCGCGACGGATCAATCGCTTCCGAATTCTTCACGGGCGACTCCGCTAGTGGATCGCGTCTAACATTTGAATCCGGGAGGGGATTCCCCGGGACCTGAATGCATGCGAGTCTGGCGCATGCGAACCGGAATTTCCATCACTCTTAAGCCTGCCGACCGCCGCCGTCTGAAGGCGCTGGCGCGGGACCGCAACAGCCTGCACAAGCATGTCTGGCGGGCTGAGATAGTCCTGTTGAGCGCGGACGGTGTTGGCACCAATGAAATCATGCGCCGGACCGGCAAGTCGAAAACCTGTGTGTGGCGCTGGCAGGAACGCTTCATGGAGGCAGGTTACGACAGCCTCCTCCACGATAAGACGCGCCCCTCGCGCATCCCGCCGCTGGGGTCGGGCGTCACTGAACGCGTCGTGACGCTCACCCAGACCGCCCCACCCAGCGAGGCGACCCACTGGACCTCCGCCATGATGGCGAAGGTCGTCGGCATCAGCGCGAGTTCCGTCCAACGCATCTGGCGCGCGCACGGCCTGCAGCCGCACCGGGTGAAACAGTTCAAACTCTCCACCGACCCGCGGTTCGTCGACAAGCTGCGCAACGTCGTCGGGCTGTATGTCGATCCGCCAGCCCATGCCGTCGTCCTCTCGGTCGATGAAAAGAGCCAGATCCAGGCGCTCGACCGCTCCCAGCCCGGCTTGCCAATGAAGAAGGGCCGCGCCGGGACGATGACCCACGACTACAAGCGTCATGGCACGACGACACTGTTCGCGGCCCTCAACGTCCTCGACGGCACCGTCATCGGCCGCAACATGCAGCGCCACCGGCACCAGGAGTTCATCCGCTTCCTCAACGCCGTCGAGACGCAGGTGCCGGCGCGAAAGCAAATCCACGCCATCGTCGACAACTACGCAACCCACAGACATCCGAAGGTGCGCCAATGGTTGACCCGGCATCCCCGCTGGACATTCCACTTCACGCCCACATCGGCATCCTGGCTCAACGCCGTCGAGGGCTTCTTCGCCAAGCTCACAAAGAGGCGATTGAAACGCGGTATCTTCCTGTCGGTCGTCGACTTGCAGGCAGCGATCAATCGCTTCGTCATCGAACACAACGCCGAACCGAAACCCTTCACATGGACTGCCGATCCCGACAAAATTATCCAAGCCGTCAGACGCGGGCACCAAGTGTTAAAATCCATCCACTAGGATGGCTGTCGCGGGCACAAAAAGGACGTGCAACGACAGCCCGAAAACCGGACTAATCATTCGCACACCCTCCATGGTGATAAGCGATGCAGATTGGCGCGCTGCCCTGCTGGGCGATCAAACCGGGGCAACCTGCGCGGCCCAAGGCGATCCAAACGCTCGAAAGGCCAATGACACTACCTTTCGTCGTTTACAAGTATATTCGCACGGCACTTTTGTCAACGCGGGCATTTTGGAAGGTGTTTCTGCCCCGCGCGGTTATCGAGGTGCTCCCGTGTTCTCCTCAACGCCGAGGCGTATCGAGTTAACGGCGTTGCAGTCATGCTAAAATCTCTTTGAACTCCTTGGCGGCGCCACCTTAACCTAAGCTCGGTAGGTCAGGTGCTGACCTAACGTGTAGTTTGGTTCCATCCAGGGTTTGGCAGGGCTTGGCCAGAAGACTCCGTCGCTATCGGCGGTGACGGAAGTCCAGGGGCCGACCTAAGCGAAGTGGCCGGCCGATTGGCTGCGTGGCTGGCCGATCCCACGAGGATTCCGGGTGATAGCCGCGCTGCCTCACGCGACTCTGCGTCGAAACTGGTAACCCGACTTTTCACTGATGAATCCTGTTTTTCTGACTGGTAACCCCTGTTAATTCAATTATTCGCCCTGTTATTTTTCTCAAGAAAATCGCGACATTGCGCTGCAGCACAATGACTTCTCGCAAAATGGGGGCTGTCAAAGCGCGAATTTTGCCAAATGGCCTGTTAATTGCCCTGTTATCAGGGAATATTCGGTCCGAGACCAGTTCGTATCTGACTGCGAACACCACCATCTAAGGCTTTGAGCGTACAAACACTCTCTCGACCTCTTCCGGTTCCAAAAATCCGAAATTCCAGCTGGTCACAACCTGGCCACAGGCCGATCTGGAAAACCTTCATACTTCGGAAAGATGCTCTCACGCGCGCAATATGGGACCGAGTCACCTGCGCATCATTCCAAATGCGAGCTGCTTGACGATAGCGCCGTTCGATCATTTGAAATTTGGCAAGCGTTACTATGGTCAACATCTATTTCGTTGATGAAATTCTCGAAAAGAATGGCTCCCGTTTCTTTCATGAGCGCTCTGGCGTTGACCAGCTCCTGTCGTCCTTCGGCTTTCTGATCGCTGGTTGGAGATCGGAGCAATAGATCCGCACGAACAGTACGGGCGAGGCACTCGGGAATTCGCGCATGACGCTCCATCGCGACTTTGATTGCCTCATCAACCGTGGCGAGGGCGCTTAAATTATCGCCATTCAGTCTGTAGGCATTTGCCAGATCGGCCAGAATCCGGGGTTCGGCTTCCAAACCTGCCTTTCGCGATCGAGCGAAGGCGAGAGCATCGGACAAATCCTGAATCGCCGAAGTCAGTCTTCTTGCGACGATATGAGCAAGACCACGGCAGGCTTGCCCATAAACTCGCAGGTAGGGGTTGCCGCTTTTTATGGCCAGCGAATAAGCTCGCTCGGAATGCTCCTGAGCTAGTCCGATGTTTCCCTCTGCCCACGCAAGGTCGACATAGGCCCAACTCGGTATGACGTGATGGAGAATGTCAATCTGGCCGCTATCCAACTGAATGATGCGATCAAGGAATGGGCTGGCCTCTTCCTTCCGACCGAGCATCATCAACGTTTGGCCGCGCATCACAGTCAGCCAGATCTCGACATCGAAACCTAGCGTTTGCCTGTCAAATTTTACGATCTTGTCCGCCTCTTCCGTTGCCTCAATATTCATTTGAAGTGCTTCGGCCATTAAGCCTGACATCCTCAGCGCGTGACAGAGCACAGCCTTAAGCGTGATTTGAACGCTGACATCACTACCCTGGTCGGCAATCGCCTTGGCTTCCCGGATCTTTTCGACATACTCATCCGCCGATCCGCCGTTTGCCAGAATTCTTCCATAGGCTGCGTGAATCAGCGCGTTGGCCCTCATGTCGCCCAAGGCTATGGCGAGCTGCTTGGCTTCCTCGAAATAGACGAGAGCATCTTGCGCCGAGATTCCTTCCCGCCAACCAAAATTTACGATTTGACCTGCGGCCATCATCTTCAAATAATTTATCGGTTGAGATGGAGACAGATTTGCCAGCAGTTCGCGGACCTTCTTCCAGCTTCTCATTGCCTGACTTGGATCGTTCGTGCCAATCCAAATGGCGGCGCGCATATTCTGTTGTGCCGCTTTGAGGTTTTCACCAGCCTGCTCCAGGTGATATGCCAGTAGAGACGCTCGTTCATCGGCATGATCCTTAAAGAGACTCTCGATTGCTCGCGCCACTTTTGAATGAAGCTCGCGGCGACGTTCGTGCAGCAGCGATCGATAGGCAACCTCCTGGATAAGCGGGTGACGAAATGCAAGGAGCCGCTGTTCGAAGGGCGGCACGTCGTAAAGTAGCTCGGCTCGTCTCAAATGCTGGGCAGCTTCGGATAGCTCGGCTGGGGCCAAACCGCCGACCGCATCGAGAATTGATGTCGAAATCTCACGACCAACCACCGAAGCGATCTCGAGAACCTCTTTTGCGTTCTCCTCCAGACGGTCGATCCGAGCCGCTACTACGGCTTGCACCGTTGAGGGTAGAGGAATTGAATCGATGCCCCCTTTCAATCGGTATGCACCCTTGTCGCCTTCAAAGTCTCCGCGTTCTACGAGGGCATTGATCAGCTCTTCCAGGAAGAACGGATTCCCTTGGGCGCGTTCGATGATGTTCCTGCTCAGCAGCGCGAGCGATGAGTTGTTGCCAAAGTAATCCTGCAACAGGACAGCCGCCTGTGCTGGCGGGAGGGGCGGCATGTTGATTTGGCGATAGTGCGATCGCTGCATCAGGGGCGCAGTAAACCCTGGCCTGAAATTAACGACCAGAAGGGTCGTGGTACCGACAACTGCATCAGCCAGGGCCTCGACAAACTCCTCGCTTGCCGCGTCGATCCAATGCAGATCTTCGATGATGACAACCGCAGTGGGTACCCGAGGCGACCGCGGCAGGGTTCTCACGAAATCGAGCAAAAGCGTTTTTCGTGTTTTTGGATCGAGCTTGACTGCTGGCTGCGATGGGTCGGCAAGGCCCAACAGTTCCAACAATACGGGCGATAACTGCTCGGAGACGGGGAGGGCTGCCAACTGGTCGAGGACACGACGACGAGAAATGTCGGCTGCTTCTTTGACGCGAAGGCCAAAGTAGTCTCGCAACAACCCCAGCACTGGCTGAAGCGGCGTTGCCCTGCCATGAGCCAGGACGCGAGCCTCATAGACGCGGATATCCTTTTGACGGCAGCTTTCGGCAAACTCGAAACAGAGACGGCTCTTGCCAATGCCCGCCTCACCGACGACGCCCACGACGCGACCGTCTCCCTTGATGGTATTTTCGAGTTCAAGCGAGAGCGCGGAGAGCTGGTCGGTTCGGCCAATGAGAGGACTCAACCGCCTTCCGCTTCGAAACACCCCGCTCGAGGGAGCGTGCTGAAGTCCTCTGAGTTTGAATATCTCGACCGGTATCGCGATCCCACGAACGGTTTGTGGGCCTAAATGTTCAACTTCAACGAATTGCTTGGCAGCAACGTAAGTCTCTTTCGTAATCAGAATTGAACCTGCATCAGCCAGTTGCTCCATGCGATGTGCGAGGTGCACGTTTGCGCCGGCGGCATCATAGGTTTGGTAAATTCCGTGCTCTATGGCCTGAACAACTACCTCGCCGGTATGAACGCCAACTCGGATTTGCAGATCAGGATCGCCGAAGCGTCTTACCCCATCCTGCATCGCCAGGGCTGCGAGGCAGGCGCGAACGGCGTGATCTTCATGGGGTTGCGGTGCACCGAACAGAGCCATGACCCCATCGCCCTGCGATTTGTTGACGACGCCCTCGTAGCGCACGACGGCTTCATTCATGAGGTCGAGAACAGGTTGCAAACGCCGCATCCCCAGTTCTGGATCGCCCATACTGTCAATGATGCCAGTCGAGTTGCGAACGTCCGCAAATAGAATTGTGAGTCGCTTACGCTCTCCGCCTTTGGCGTTCAGCGATCTCAAGACATGCTGCCACGATTGATTGGATGCCTCTGCGGCTGTCGTCTTCAGCGCCGCGCTGCAACGCCCGCAAAAGCGAGCCGTCGGCCCGTTCAAGTGCCCGCAGGCGCCGCACTCAATTCCGAGGGTAGCCCCGCAGCCTTCGCAATACTCATTGGTCGGCTTATTTTGGCAACCACAACGTGAACAATGCATCAATGGCCCCTGCACCGGGAGCGGACCGTAAATTCTCGTAAAACTATAAACTTATTAGCAGATCAATTCTATGCCGCTTCGCAACAACCGCTGCTCCGGGCGCGTGCGTCGCGTCGATCTTGGGGCGCAAGCCACCGCTCGATCATTAACATTGCAGACAAAGCACCAGCGCGCCGCGGAAACGCGGTTGTCCTCCCGATCCTAAATGCCTGCGTAAATCCGAAAAGTAGCGAGTGAGTATGAGCTATGTTACACTTGAGAAATTTCCCTATGGAAGTGCGCAAAGTGAGGCCACATGAGAGGCTAGCCTTCGACGGCAATTTCGTGATGTCACGCAGATTCTCATGGAGACCAATACGTGAATTTTCTCGGATGGCCGCTTGAGCAGCACGCATTAAGTGAACGGGCGCGAAGGCGGCGAAAGGCGACCGCCCTTCGGATGATCCGCCGTTTCTCGGAGATCTTCGTTGGCATTGAGTACGATTTGCTGTGGGAGAATCCGACTATCAACGCTCAGGCCTGGGCGCTTGCTGACGAGCGCCATGTGACCGTTTGCGGAGGACTCGTCCGACATCCGGCCATAACCGGCTCTGGTATTGCGCTGATGCTTGCACATGAGACGGGACACCATTTGGGAGGACCACCTTTAGATCCAGACCTGCGCTATTTAACTTGGCAGGGGCAGGCTGATTATTGGGCGGCAAAGGAAGGCATGCCCTCGGTATTCGGTCACGAAGCGCGGCGGCTCACCTTGCGGGGCGCCGCTGAGATTGCGGCACTTCACGCTGAATTTCTGGATGCCGAGAACCAGCCGGATATTTCGGCAAACGATCGATCAGCGATTTTTCGAGCTGGAGCGCTTGGCGAAAGTCCACCGACCTGCTTATACGAAGCGTTCGATCGTTTGGTTGAACTGCGGCGTGCCTACTCGAACTTGAATGCTGGTAACACATTTGCCTAGTGGCGGCCCCAATAAAGCTGCTCATCGAATTTGAAAGAGGGAGGTTTGCAATGGGTGGTCTGATTAACACATTTGGTACTGGATATCTGAGTTGGTTCTACAATCATGAGTTCGAAGAGAATTATGCTTTCCATCAAGCAAATGCAGCGTCGTATGCCGGCAATGACGTTTGGGGCGTGATCAATTCGCTCTATGACAATAACAGGCAACGCTTTCCTCTTCTGCCAACACCTGACCCGAAAGTATTCCCAAACCTGGTAGCGAGATGGCAGTATTTCCATACACAAAAGATACTTACGCAAGCCAATCAGGCCCTATTGTTGAAGGCGATCCACGATACGCTTGGTAACAAAAAAATCACTGAAATCTTGTTCGGTGTCAGACTGGGTGCAAATCAAACGATTGACTCGACTACCACAGGCACCGCTCAAATAATTAATATCGTTGTGACCAGCCCGATGCCCACAGGGCGAGACAAGGCCGGTAACGCGCTGCCTGGCGGCCCGCCGCCAATAGACCAGTAGTAAGCGCGGACAAACGGAATTTGCGATTGCCCCTGCGCAGCCATCAAAATCCGCGGGAATAGCGTGATCGACAGGGCTGTACACGGGGCGGTCCCCTGACCCTATCTGCCGATGGGGATGATGATGCTGACGATGACGGCAAGATGGTGAGGCACGCTGGCTGTTACAACACCAGACCCGCGGCGACAGTGACTTGGCAGATGCGCGATCTGATCATCCCTCGACGCAGGGAGTTACTCGCCCATCTGAAATCCCGCAATTTCCATGCGAAATTTTCGAGGCCCCTTGCGCGTTAGAAAGGCACCCCCTTCCCCTCTGGCCCCTCATGAAGAAATTTCGCTTGAGCGGAAAAAAGACTGGCAGCCCCGAATGGCCACTCAGCAAGGCTTCTGGCGGCTTGAAGCGGCGCGCATCCGATGGCTGTCACACCCTGGTCACAGTGAGGCATCGAAACAGCGGGAATTGCGTAGCTCGGTAGAAAATCGTACACTGCGTAAGCAGTTGAGATTGAACGATTTTCGCTAAGTCGCCGAAGGCAGCGCCGGGAGAGCGCTACCTTGACAGGGTAGGGGTCACGGGTTCGACCCTTGTCGTTCCTACCATCGAACTGCCCGAGCCGATCTTGTGCGTTCATTTGCCGCGCGTTCGGCGCAGCCAACCAAGGGCGGCAGGGGGCTACGCCTATCCTGCACCTTGCGCGGTCGAGCCGCGGGCGGCACATTCGACCGCAAACGGGGGCCGCAATAGCGACCTGCAAGGAACGACCCAGGGAGCGAGCAAGGAAACCAGGATGGCGGCCACGCGGATCGACTGCGATATCCATCCCGCCGTTGGCGGCACGCGCACCACGCTATTGCCCTATCTCGACGATCATTGGAAAGAGCAGGTGGTGAGCCGTGCCATCGATGGTCTTGATCTCACCAGCTATCCGCCCAACATGCCGCTGTCGGGTCGCTCCGATTGGCGGCCCAAAAATGGCAAGCCCGGCAGCGATCTATCAATGGTGCAGCGTGGCGCGTTCGACCAGCTCGGCGCAAGCCACGCGATATGCAATGTGCTGTATGGCGCTCAGGCGGTGTATGATCCCTACATGGCTGCCGCGTTCTGCAAGGCGATCAACGACTGGATCGCGGCGGAATGGCTGGCGCGCGATACGCGGTTGCGCGCCTCGATCGTGATCCCCTTGCAGGCCCCTGATCTGGCGATCGAGGAAATCGAACGTCGTGCCGCCGACCACAGGTTCGTGTCGGTACTGGTGATGGCGCAAGGCGAAAGCCTGCTCGGGCGGCGGCATTACTGGCCGGTCTGGCAGGCGGCCGAGAAGCACAGGCTGCCGATCGCCGTTCACGCCGGCAGCCAATACCGTTCCGCGCCGAGCTCGGTCGGCTGGCCGTCCTATCGCTATGAATATTATCTCGCCGAGGCGCAGGCGTTTCAGGCCCAGCTACTCAGCCTGATTTACGAAGGCGTGTTCCTGAAATTCCCGAAGCTGAAAGTCGTGCTGATGGAATCCGGCGTCACCTGGCTGCCGGCGTTCATGTGGCGCGCCAACAAGACCTGGCGGGGGGTGCGCGTCGAGGTGCCCTGGATCGACCGGGAGCCTGCCGCGATCATGCGCGACCATATTCGCCTGACCACGCAGCCGTTCGACGCTCCGCCCGATGCCGCAGGCGTTGCCGACATCATCGACATGATCGGCTCCGACAGGATGTTTTTGTTCTCATCGGATTATCCGCACTGGCAATTCGACGGCGACGATGCAATACCGCCGCACCTGCCGAGCGATATCGTATCGCGCATGTGCGCCGACAATCCGCTCGAGACCTTTCCGCGGCTTTCGCTGGCCGCCTGATTTTTTAGGAGGATCGCATGAGTGAGGTCATCGACCGCCCGATGCTCGAGCAGGAAGCTTCGGCAAAGAGCAGGCTCAGGATCATCGACTGCGACATCCATCCGAGCCTGCATGCCAGAGCCGACCTCAACCCGTTCCTGTCGAAACGCTGGCAGGAGCACCTGAAGACCTACGGCGATCATCTGCGCACGCCCTATATCGGCACCACGCCCTATCCGCGTTCCTCGCCGCTGATCGCGCGGCGCGACGCATGGCCGCCGACCGGCGGTCCGCCGGGCTCCGACCTCGACTTCATGCGCAAGCAGCACCTCGATCCGCTCGACATCGAGTTCGGCATCCTGCAGGTGCTCGACATGTTCATCTTCTCGCAGCAGAACCTTGAATTCGGTGCCGCGATCCAGCGCGCCGTCAATGAATGGCAGCTTGCGCACTGGACCAGCCGCGAGCCCCGGCTGAAGGCCGCGATCCTGGTCGGCCAGGACGACGCCGCGGCCGCGGTTACCGAGATCGAGCGCTGCGCGAAACTCGGCCAGTATGTGCAGATCAACGTATCCCCTCGCGCCAACGAGCCGCTCGGTCGCCGCCGCTACTGGCCGATCTATGCCCGCGCCGAGGCGCTTGGCATGCCGCTCGGCATTCATGTCGGCGGCTATGGCGGCCACGCACCGACCGGCGGCGGGTGGCCGTCCTACTACGCCGAGGAGCACCAGTCGAACGCACATTCGATGGCGGCGACGCTGACGAGCCTCGTTCTGGAAGGCGTGCCCGAGCATTTCCCGCGTCTGAAAATCGTGTTCATCGAGGGCGGCTTCGGCTGGATCTCGTCGACGATGTGGCGAATGGACCAGCATTTCGAGCGTTTCCGCGCCGAGGTCCCGCATCTGAAGCGTCGTCCGTCCGAATATGTAGGCGAGCATTTCTGGTTCACGACGCAGCCGATCGACGAGCCCGACGAGGCGAGGCACCTGCGATCGCTGATCGAATGGGTCGGCGTGGATCGCCTGTTGTTCTCGTCGGATTATCCGCACTGGGATTTCGACGACCCGCGTTTTGCCTTCAAGACGCCGCTGAGCGAGGAGGAGCGGGCGAAGATTTTCAACAAAAACGCGCGCGCGCTTTACAAACTCTGATCCGAAACTGCCATGGCCCGCCACATTGTCGCCCGCACCACGGAAATCCCGCCCGGCGGCAACAAGGTGGTCACCCTGGACGGCCGCGACGTTGTCGTGTTTCATGTCAATGGCGAATTCTTCGCGCTGCTCAACCGCTGTCCGCATGCTGGCGCGCCGCTCGACAAGGCCGCCTGCGTTGCGCGTCTGACCTCGCCCGAGCCCGGGGTCTATCAGCGCTCGCGGGTCGGCGAATTGCTCCGCTGCGCCTGGCACGGGTGGGAATTCGACATGCGCAACGGGCAATCCTGGTTCGACCCCAAGCGCGTCAAGGTCAGAACCTATCCTGTGGTCATCGAGGACGGCGAAACGCTCGCCAAGGGTCCTTATGTCGCCGAGACGTTTCCGGTTCACATCGAGGACAGCTACGTCATCGTCGAGACCTGAGTTCTCGGTCGCGCGTGCTCAAAGAGAATCCAGTATCGTTTGAGCATTGTCCAGGGCCGCCGAGAATTCGGCAGTCGTGGCCATCACTTTGGCTGTCTCTGCAAGCGTCCGCGCACCTTCGGGCATTCCCAGACCTTTGCTGATCTCGGCGGCCAGCAGCGTCCCGCTGATTATGCGCAACACCAGATTGCAATCGTTGGCGATCGTCAGGCTCCGGGTGATCGCCTTCATGGCCATGGTCAGGTCACCGAGATGGCAGCGGAAATAGGCGTCGACATGGGCGGTCTCGACCTCGAGGCGCGGCATGCCCATCACCTTGGCGTAGGCCTCTATGCTCTCCAGCTCCTTGCGCAATTGTGCGAACGATTCGGGACCCCGCCTGGCGGCCTGAATTCGCAGCCGCGAAAGCCGCGCCTGATGCAACACGTCGGCGTGGCTTCCCGCCGCGGCCAGATTTACGGCGTTGTCGGCGAGCCTTTCCGCCTCCTTGAGATCATCTTTCGCCTTGAGGCAACGACAAAGGTCGGCGCAATGCCGGGAGAAGATGCTTGCGGCGCGATTACGCTTCATCTCTACCAGGGCCTTTACCGCGCCGTCATAGCGAGATCTTGCTTCTCCGAGATTGCCGCGGATATGTTCGATCAGGCCGCAATAGCCGGAAGCGATCGAGCGCACGGCGCGGTGCTCGTCCTGCTGAGCGATGATGTCGCGCAATGCTCCCTCCGCTTTGGGCAGATTGCCGAGCTCGATGTCGACCAGCGCCCGGTTGAGACGCACCGACGCCGTTAACGCGGCGGGCGTGCCGCGGCGTTCGATCGGGAGAAGTGCACGCATGGATACGGAAAATAACTTGCTCGCGTCATTCAGCCGGCCTTGAACCAGGCAGAGCACCCCGCACTCGTTGTAAAGCCATGCGATATCGCCGGAATAGAACGGCAGTTTTTGTACGAACTTCTTGTCGGGTTCGCAGTCGATGAGGCGCCGTTCGATCTCTTTCGCCCGTGTCAGCAGCCAGCGAACCTGCTGGCGATGCTCCTCGAAATAGCCGACCGATGGCGGCGTGGCTTTATCGCCGAATTCCTGGAATCTGGCGACGACGCCGACCCCATAGACGGTCCGAATGGTTCCATATGCGGCACGCAGCATGCGGCTTTGCAATTCGACCGAGCCTTCCTGATCCTGATTACGTTCATGGAGGCGGTTGTAGGAAGGGTAACGAGACAACAGGGCCACGATTTCGCGTATCCTGGATTGTGCCGTGATCGTGGGATATGGCAGATCGTTCGGCTGACTTGCGTAGAGTGTCGGCATGAAGGATTCGATCTCGGCATGCTCGACGAAGGGCTGTTTGAGCTGGCGAAAAATGTGCCGCTGCACGTGGCGATGGACGCCGAACCGCTCGGTACCCTTGTCTATCTTCGCGGCGCTGCGAGATCGGGGTCTGGCGGGCACGATGGTGGGTTCGAAGCGGAATATGAGACAACGCTGGACCAGGATTTGTAGCGCCGCCTCAACCACTGCTTTTTGAATACGCGGCGTCAGTTCCTTTTTGAAGTCCTGGTCCCAGCCGTTCCATGCCCGAAACTGCAGGGCGGGGAGGCAGTCCTGCTCGATCGGATAGCCTATCATGGACAGCACGACGAGCAGCTCCTCGCAAATATCGGACAGGCGACGAAATAGCCGGGTCTCCATGCGCTCACGGTCTTTCAAGCCCCAGCGAAGCGACCGGCGAAGCTTGCCCAGAATTTCCGGAAAAGCCGCTCGTCTGACACCGCGGCGCCGGTGGATCGCGATCGCCGCGCGAACGATCGAATCTTCGCGTGAGGGATCCTCGATGCCACTGACCTCGTCGCGGATCCTGTTGAGGGTCCGCTCTATCGCGATCTTGGTATTTTCTTCGACAACGAGCTCTTCGTCGGCGACCGCGAAAGCGACGGTCATCGCAAAGCGGTTTCTGCCGAAAGCTTTGAAATAGTTTCCTAGTTCCCTGTCGATTTTCGAAACGATGCTGCGATCGACCTCATTTTCGGAGTCCGGTAACCCCAACTTTGCGATCCGTTCGGTGTAGTCCTTTCGTTTCACGACACCCTGGTCGTCGCTATTCCTCTCGTATTCGCGCTTCAAAATTTCCTGAACTTTCATCGCCAATTTATTCAGCGTTTCTCGCGACAGAAGAGTTCTTTTTTCGCGAACCGCAAAAACGATTGCGGCAAGCGTTCTGGGAAACGCTGCTGCCGCTACGATCCCCAACATTGCAGGCCTTAACCTCAGGAAAAGCGCTACATTGCTCGGGGTGGCGGATGTATCGTCGTTTGCGGTAGCAGATTTTTCCACTACCGGTGTCTTCTGCCGAAGGTTGAGCCGACTTAAAGCCGTTTCATCCTCAGCTTCGCTTCGCAAGTGATCCCCGGGAGAACGAATGACTTCAACACTCCATTTTGGTGGCCGGACTTCCTCAGGGAGGGTGGCGTCGACTTTTTCGTGAGACCCGAGATCCTTGTGGTCGCGAAATTCGATCGGAATGCCCTTTTCGTCGGTAATGAAAATGATGTCGATGGCCGCATCGGCGTGGTGTTCGTCAAGAAGAACTTTCATGATGCGGCTGACGTCGGCACTCTTTGCGAATCCCTGTGCATCGAACAGTAAATGCGTGGCGTTGAAGAGCAGAACGAAGCGGTCTTTTATTTCCGGAAGCTCGGTGAAATGGCCGGCAATCGCCTTGAACAGGAAATCGAGCACACCGATGCGATCTCCCGAATGCGGCGGAGAGGGCTTTTCGAACTCGGACCTCTTGCCTGCAATCTGGCTGTAAAGCTCATCGAATTTTTCACGCTGCGTCTCCGACCAGGGTTCTTTTATCCTGTCGCACAGGAATTGCGCCAGGCGATCGAACCCGGAGCCGAGTTCCACCGAGAAGCTGAAATTGAAAGCGAAGGCGGAGGCGTATTTCGGCTTCGACCATTTCCACTTACCTTTCCAGGTGGCATCAAGGAATTTCAGAAGGCCTTCGCTTTCGCTCATGGCGGAGAAAAAATGTCCCTTGCCGGTGCCGCGCGGGCCGGCGAGCACGAATACTCGTCGTTTGCCGCCTTCGCCAAGCAACGAGGGGTGGCGCCTCAGGGCCAGGCAAGCCTCAGCCAAAGTTTGGCTGGTCTCGATGCGAAAGCGTCCGCCGGACGAATTGCGTTTTCTGGTTGTACCGCTTTTATCGACCGGCAGTAGATTGTAGTCGGGGGGCAGGTTTATTGCTCGTCGGCGGTCGATTTCCGCGCTTGCCGCCAGCAACCGACGGTTTTTACCGGCCTTCCAGTTGTCCGCACGCGGAACCGCCAGGCGGGAAGAAATGTCCCCAAACCATTGCTCGCGCCATTCCGCCCAGGTGTCCTGGAGGCGCGAAATCGTTGCCGAGAGAAATCCGGCGACGATGGCATCTTCGGTGTTCTCCGCGAGGATTTGCGCCGCCCTGGATTCGGTCGCGTAGCTCGGCCGGGCTGCCCGTGGCGGCTCGAACGCAGAAGTCAAGAAGATAGTTGATCGTCTTCAACTCGCAGTCGATCAGAGATGCCGGCCGTCCTTCGATCTCTGTGATTGCCTCGATCCCGAGGGTGCGCTTGGCGCCGGGATCATCACAGACGATGACAAGTCTGTTGGAGAGGCCCAAGGTCGGTGACACCTCCTGTTTTTCCACGTCAACCTTGCCTAATTCGCTCTCGAATTTTCGTCGAGCAAATTCGGACACGGCTTCATCATGGTCCTTCGGGCCGCTTCCTTCCGCGAATTCAGCTCGGCGATTTCCCTGGCCAAGAGCCGGATCAATTTGACAAGAGCTGGAAAGCAAGAACTCTTCTTTGTCGTGTCCGATAGGCTTGCCTCGTCCGAAATGAATCGTATAGACGCCGTAACGCCTCAGAAGGGTTGCTTTTTCTTCCAGTCGCGACTGCGCTCCCTTCGAGTCGGGCAGGAGGGCGATAGCGTCGGATTCCCTGCCGCTCGGGCCCTCGCTCATGAAATGCCGTAAAGGCCGCAGCAGGTCGTCTTCGCCCATGCCGTTGCCGACGAACAGCAGCGCGTTGCCGCGAAAGGCCAGGTTGATTGCGCCATCGAGCAGATCGCGACCGCGCCCCTTGCGGCTTTCATCGCGAAGGTACAGCCGCTGGTAATCCGCTTCGGTCGCGACGATATCGTCTCCATCGGTGGCGCGGCCATGGAGATGGACGACGTTGAGCGCGAAACGGCCGTCCTGCACGGCGAAATCGATCAGATGCGCGGCGCGTTCCTCCTGGAAGACGAAGTCGCGAGCCCGCGCCTCCATGGCATTGACGCTTTCGGCAATAAAATTATTGCCAGAGGTAATTTGGCCGGCGGTCGACCGAAGCTGATAGCCGCGGTCCAGCATCATCTGCTCGATATCCAGATCGTAGTTGGTGGTGATGAAACGTCTGACGCCCAGCCGGTTGACCAGGAGTTGAAGAGGATCGCGGTCCTGGTCGACGGTTTCGTTTCGAAATCTGCGAGGCTCGTTCTCCTCGATCAGTTGCTGGACCGAACGTCCTGGTGTTTTCTCGATGTATTTTGGAACCCACCCCTTCAGGCGCTTGTCGCTCTGGGATGCCGGCATGCTTGACAGTATCGCCGCAACGATGAAGCGGTGGGTCGGATTGAGATAAATCGGTTTGCCCTCCGAGGGGCCAGCTTTGCTGAATTCTCGACAAAGGCTTTTGAGCGACCGCAATTCGGCTGGAATTTCCTCGATGAGGTCTTCGAGGGTGGCCCTGGCAAATATCTCTTGATAAGGCGGCTGAACCTTCAGCAGATTGCGGGATAGCGGTCGTGTGCTCAGATAGCCCAGAAGCTGTTCTATCGCGATTTTACCACTAACCTTTTCCTCCTCGGTACGTCTTTTGTAGCTGGATTCGAACAAACGGCGCGTGTGGCCTGCGTCGTCATAGACGAGTTGCTGCGCCTTGCGGCGAGCCGTGTGGCGTTCGCCTCGAGGGTCGTTTGACGAGCGATCAATGGCTTCTCCGAGTTCGTCCGCGATCTGGAACAGGATGAGCAGCCGTGCCGGAGATATCTCTCTCCAGGCGTTGTCTTCGTCGGCATTCTTCGGAGGTTTCAGCGCCCTCAGGGTTTCGTAAATGATGTTGATGCGGGGGTGTTCGTCTTTGTACGTCCTTCCTTTTCGCTCGTATTCGCGCAAGGTTTCCACTGTAATTCTGCTCGGCGGAGTCGAGCAGAGCGCGGACCAATTCGCGCCAACTGATCCGTCCATAGGACATCGATACGCCGGCGCCGACAAAGGCCACGATCCGCCCGATATTGACTGCCCGGCTTAGCAGCAACTCGCCGTGCCGCTGGATCAGTTCGGGATCCATCGTGTCGAGCACGAATTCCCTGGCGTAGGGCCAGTTGTAGATCAGGCGACGCAATGGGTCGTCGGTGGACTCGGCCATCGTTTGCGGGGAGTTAGGGGAGAGTTGATAGCTACTCTCGATGCAATCTATAGTTGGGTCAAGCTTCTTTTCTTGTTGGAAGTCTTGAGTGCAAGCCGATGCATTCAGGTGCTATAAGGCCGCGTCCCTTTATCAAGGTGGGTAGCGAGCGGATGTCGAAGCAGTCGATGCGGGAAGAGGCCGAGCGGCTGATCCGCGAAACCATGGCGCGCAAGACCATTGTCGTGAAGCAGGGCAATACCCGCATCGAGGCCGTGTGCGGGAAATGCGGCGCGCCGAATTGCGTTTTGGCGGAACGAGGGGCGACGCGGGTGAAGTTCGCCTGCAAGCAATGCGGCCACAAGCAAGAGACGCTTTGATCCACGTGATTGCCAGATCCATGAACTTTCTCGACCGATGAATTTTCCATCCCTGTTTTCGCCGCTCGAGGTCGGCCCTTACCAACTGCAGCATCGCCTTGTGATGGCGCCGCTGACGCGGATGCGCGCCGATCGGTCGAGCTTCGCGCCGCGGCCGTTGAATGCGCAGTATTACGCCCAGCGCGCCACGCCCGGCGGGTTGATCATTGCCGAGGCCTCGCCCGTCATGGTGACGGGACGCGGCAATCCCGGCACGCCCGGCATCTACTCTGAGGAACAGATCAAGGGATGGCGCAGCGTTGTCGATGCGGTCCACGCCAGGGGCGGTTTGATCTTCCTCCAGATCTGGCATGTCGGTCGCGTCTCGCATTCATCGTTTCAGCCCGGCGGCGCACTGCCCGTCGCGCCGTCCGCGGTTCCGATCGTCGGCAACGGCATGCTGGCGATGACGGCCGATGGCAAAATGGTGCCCTACGAGACGCCGCGGGCGCTCGAGACCAGCGAGGTGGAGCAAATCATCGAGGCGTTCCGGCAGGCGGCGGAGAATGCCATGACGGCCGGCTTCGACGGCGTCGAAATCCATGGCGCCAACGGCTATCTGATCGAGCAGTTCCTGCAATCGCACACCAATCTGCGGACCGACCGATATGGCGGCTCAATCGAAAATCGCGCGCGGTTGTTGCTGGAGATCACCAAAGCCGCGATCGGGGTCTGGGGTGGGAATCGCGTTGGCGTACGGCTGTCGCCTTACGGCGTCGCCAATGGCAGCGGTGAAGCCGATCCGATGCCGCTCTACACCCATGTCATCAAGGCGCTCGATCGACTCGGCCTTGCCTACCTGCACTTCATCGAGCCGCGATCGAGCGGCGCGGGTCGCGCCGAAGTCAACCATCAGAACGTGCCATCGGCTATGGTGCTGTTTCGCCCCTTCTGGCGCAGCGTGTTGATTTCGGCCGGCGGATTTTCAGGTGAGGCGGCGGAGGCGGCAATCGCCGGGCGTCATGCTGACGCCATCGCGTTCGGCCGCATCTTCATTTCCAACCCGGATCTGCCGCGTCGCCTGCAGTATGGCTTTCCGTTGACGCCTTACAACCGCGCGACCTTTTATGGCGGCGAGGAGACGGGTTACACGGACTACCCGGTTTACGACGGGATGGCGAGCGCGTAAGCGTGGGCTCGCAACGACCGGGTTTGCGAGGTCACACCAATGGCAAAAGCAGCGGCGTCAGGAGGCATCGCCAAGGGCGGATGCCTGTGCGGGGGCGTCCGTTTCGAGATCGATGTTCCGGCGCGATGGGCCTGGCACGATCATTCGGCGGCAAGCCGGCGTGCGCATGGCGCGGCCTACGCCACCTATGTCGGAAGCTGGCGCAAGCGATTTCGCATCACGGCCGGCGAAGCCGACATTTCACGTTACGAGGACGAGACCGCCAAGGCCACGCGCAGTTTCTGCAGGCGCTGCGGTACGCCGGTTTTGTACGAACGAGCGCGCTCCCCGCACATGGTGAATATTCCGCGCGCGCTGTTTTCCGGTCGCACCGGCCGGCAGCCGCTTTACCATGTCGCTATCGAAGAGTTGCAGGAATGGACCTATGCCGGCGAGCCGCTGGTGCCGCTGAAGGGCTTTCCGGGCGTGGTCTGGCAGCGCTCGACGAAAAGACCTCGCGCCGATCGCGAGGGCATGTTTTAGCTGCGCTGTGTGTCATTCGTGCTCCGGACGCGGCGCAGCACGAAGTGCTGCACCGCGTCCGGGACACAATTACTGGGGACTCGACCGCGCAGGGCAGCCATGATCGCGCTTCCTTGCCTCTGCCCACCAGGTTTGTTCATGATGCGTGAGGCGCGATGGTTTCAGGTCGAATTGCCGTCGCAGGAGGAAACATGAAGAATTGCATTACCGGGCGCTCCGCATTCCTTACTCTGCTGAAGGACGAGGGCATCACGCACCTGTTCGGCAATCCCGGCACCACCGAACTGCCGATCATGCACGCGCTGAAAGATCATCCCGATCTGACCTATGTGATGGCGATGCAGGAAAGCCTCGTGGTCGCTATTGCCGACGGCTTTTCCCGGGCATCAGGCCGCCTCGTCGCATGCAACGTCCATGTTGCGCCCGGGCTCGGCAACGCGATGGGCTCGCTCTACAACGCGCAATTCACGGGCACGCCGATGATCCTGACCGCCGGCCAGCAGGAACAGGGCCACGGCCTGATGGAGCCGTTGCTTTACGGACCGCTGGTGCGGATGGCCGAGCCGTTGGTGAAATGGGCCGTCGAGGTGACGCGGCTCGAGGACCTGCCGCGCATCGTGCGGCGCGCAGCAAAGGTCGCGACCACGCCGCCGACCGGGCCCGTCTTCATCTCTCTGCCCGGCGATATCCTGAATTCCGAGGCCGGGATCGAACTCGGTCGCTCGACCCGGGTCGATACCCGCGTCAGACCGTCCGACGAGGCGTTGAACACGCTCGCCGCGCGCCTCCTCAAAGCCGAGCGGCCGGTCATCATCGCCGGCGACGAGATCGTGAAGAGCGATGCCTTGCAGGAGGCCGCCGCGCTCGCCGAGGCGCTCGGCTGTCCCGCCTATCAGCAATCGGCGCCATATGGCGCCCATTTCCTGTCGGAAAGCCCGAACTTCATGGGCGCCCTGTCGCGCTCCCAGACGCAGGTGCGCGAGCTGTTGTCGGCCTACGATCTCATGATCGTGCTGGGCGCCGACCCGTTGCGGATGTCGGTGCACAGCGAGGTCGCGCCGCTGCCGGATGGACTGCCGATCGTGCAGATCGGTCTCGTCGAATGGGATCTCGGCAAGAATTTTGGCGCCGAGATCGCGCTGAAAGCCGATGTGAGGGAAACGCTTCGTGTGCTGGTGCCCGCGCTGAAATCGAGAGGCGGCCAGGCGTTGCAGGCGCGCGCCAAACAGGGGATCGCGGCGCTCGCTTCGAGGAACTGGACCGCGAGGCGCGCGACACTTGTCGAGACAATCGCAAAGCACGAAACCCGTTCGCCGATCGACCCGGATTACCTGACCCTGCAAATGGTCGAGGCGATGCCCGAGAACGCCATTCTCGTCGATGAGGGACTGACGTCCTCGCGGCAGATGCTGGCGTTGCGGCCGCATCGCGACCGCTACGGCTATCATGCGCTGGCCTCGGGCGGGATCGGCTGGGGCTTGCCGGCCTCAGTCGGTGTCAGTCTCGCCAATCCAGGTCGGCCTGTCGTGTGTTATTCCGGCGACGGCAGCGCGATGTATTCGATCCAGGCGCTGTGGACCGCCGCGCATCACAAGCTGCCGCTGAACGTGGTGATCGCCAACAATGGCGGCTACCGCATCATCAAGCAAAGGCTGCTTTCCTTCCACGGCGATGACAACTACGTCGGCATGGATTTCGCCGATCCGGCGGTCGATTTCGCTGGCATGGCCAAATCGCTCGGATTGGAGGCGATCAGGATCACCAGGCCGGAGGATTTGAAATCCGCGCTCGCATCGGCGTTCAAGCGGCCGGGGACGAAACTGATCGAGGTCGTGGTTGACGGGAGTGTTTGAGATGGCTGCAGCTTGCCCTTTGGTTGCGGCCCAACGGGTCGCGCGCCCGACAACGTCATCGCGAGCGCAGCGAAGCGATCCAGGTTTGAGTAAAGACTGGATTGCTTCGTCGCTTGCGCTCCTCGCAATGACAGCGGCCACTCATTCCTCCGTCTTCGCCCGATACTTCACAGCGGGATGCGGCGCTTCGAGCCGCGCGCGGCCGGCGCCGAATAATTTTTCGCGCAAGGTGCCTTCCCTGTAAGCGGTCTTGTAACGTCCGCGCCGCGTCAATTCCGGCACCAGCATGTCGGAGATATCCGCAAAGTCGCCCGGCGAGATCGCAAACGGGACATTCAACCCGTCAACGTCGGTCTGGTCGAACCAGGTTTCGATTGCATCGGCGACCTTCTCCGGCGTGCCGACCACGACCGGTCCGATGCCGCCGATGCCGACATGCTGGGCCACCTCGCGCACGGTCCAGACGCGATCGGGATCGGCGCGGGTGATGTTGTCCATCGCGGTGCGGCCGGCATCGTTCTCGACATGGCGGACCTGCTGGTCGAGGTCGTAGGTCGAGAAATCAACTCCGGTCCAGCCGGACATCAGCGTCAGCGCGCCTTCGGCGCTGACGTGGTTGCGGTAGTCGTCATATTTCGCCCTGGCCTCATTCTCGGTGCGGCCGAGAACGACAGTGAACATGCTGAACATCAGGATTTCGCTGCCGTTGCGTCCAGCTTTCGCGGCGAGCTCACGAATGCCGGCGACACGCGGTGCGATCACCTTGGCCGATGGTCCCGACATGAACACGCATTCGGCGTGTTCGGCGGCGAACTGGCGCCCGCGCGGCGAGGTGCCGGCCTGATACAGCACGGGGGTACGTTGCGGCGACGGCTCGCTGAGATGAATCGCATCGAGGCGGTAATTCTTCCCCTCATGCCGGACGCGGTGCACCTTTGAAGGGTCGGCGAAGATGCCGCGCGCGCGATCGCGCAGCGCCGCGTCGTTTTCCCAGCTCCCCTCCCAGAGCTTGTAGACGACTTCCATATATTCGTCGGCGACGTCATAGCGGTCGTCATGCGCGGTCTGCTTGTCCTTGCCGGCGGCTTTCGCTGCGCTGTCGAGATAGCCGGTCACGACATTCCAGCCGAGGCGTCCCTCGGTGAGATGGTCGAGCGTCGACATCCGGCGCGCAAATGTGTAGGGCGGTTCATAGGACAGGTTGGACGTTACCCCAAAGCCGAGATTTTGGGTGACCGCGGCCATCGCCGGGATCACCAGCAGCGGGTCATTGGCAGGGGTCTGGGCGGCGTTGCGAAGTGCGGCGTCCGGGCTGCCGCCGAACACGTCGTAAACGCCGAGCACGTCCGCCAAAAAAAGCCCGTCGAAGCGCCCGCGTTCCAGCGTTCTGGCGAGGTCGATCCAATAGGGCAATCGGTTATATTCGGCTGTACGATCGCGCGGATGGGTCCACAGCCCCGGCGATTGATGCGCGACGCAGTTCATCGCGAACGCGTTCAGCCGTATTTCCTTTTTCATGGTCGCTCGACTTTCGGCGGACTGTTGCGCGGCAAACTAGCGGCCGGCCTGCTGGAAGGGCAGTTCTGCATCCGTGGGCGGTTTCACGCGTGCGACATTGAGCGTCATCGAGACCACGTCGTAATATCCGTTCACCCCGATCAGGTCGATGATGCCTCTTTCGCCGAATTTTTCCAGCGCCTTTGCATAGATCGCATCGTCGACGCCGTGATCGCGTCGCAGCTGCGTGGTGAATTCCCAGACGATCGCCTCGTCATCCTTCATGCTGTCGGGCTTGCGACCGGCTCCGATGGCGGCAATGATCGCGGGATCGAGGCCGGCTTTCAGCGCCAGCGGCGCGTGCGCGTACCACTCATATTGCGAGCCCCAGGCTTGCGCGGTCATCAGGATCGCCATCTCGTTGACGCGCTTGTCGAGCGAGGTATTGAACCTGACATACTCGCCGACCTTCTGCAGACGATCGGCGAGATCCGGGCTGCGCAGCCAGGCGTTGAACGGGCCGTTCAACCTGCCTCTTGGTCCGGACATGATGGCATCGGCAATGCTGCGCTGCGCGGCAGACATCTTGTCGAGCGGGATTTCGGGCATGCGCTCGCCGCTCAGGGCGAGTGCAGAGCCCGCGAGCAACAAAGAGACGGCCGAGATGCGCAGGATCGATTTCATGGAGCTCTCCCATTGGCTTCGCCGGATCAAGATGCCCGGGTTTTTCAAATTGTCGCATTCGGGTTTGGCAAAGGCAATTCCACACCTCTTCCGAACCGCGACGTATCCCGGTAACGTGAGCAAATCCGAACCAGCGACTGCAACAAAGAACAAAGAACAAAAAGATCGCATGACCAGAGCCGATGCCATCGCCCGGGCCCACCAGATACTTCACTCCGGCGAGTTTCTCGCCGAGCTCGATGGCCGGGTCGCCTATCGGACCGAAAGCCAGAACCCCGACAAGCGCGACGCGTTGCGCGCCTATCTGACCGAGAACCTTCAGCCCGCCTTCTCGCGCCTCGGCTTCTCGACAAGACTGATCGAATCCCCGACCGGAAAGAGCCCGTATCTGCTGGCCGAATACCGCGAAAGTGAAACGGCTCCGACCGTGCTCCTGTACGGGCATGGCGATGTCGTTGACGGCATGATCGGGGAATGGCGGCACGATCTCGATCCGTGGCGGACGACGATCGCAGGAAATCGGGTCTACGGCCGGGGCACCGCCGACAACAAGGGACAGCACAGCATCAACATGTCGGCGCTGCGGGCCGTCCGGGAGGCGCGCGGCGGCCGGCTCGGCTTCAATGCCAAGTTTCTGGTCGAGACCGGGGAGGAGATCGGATCGCCGGATTTGCGCCTCCTCTGCGAGCGCCTGCGCGACGAGCTGAAAGCCGATCTGCTGCTTGCTTCCGATGGGCCGCGGCTTTCCGCGGATCGTCCGACGCTTTTTCTCGGCTGCCGAGGCGGAATACGGATTCATCTGGATGTGAACTTGCGCGAGGGCGCACATCATTCCGGCAACTGGGGCGGCGTCCTCGCCAATCCCGCAACGATCCTTGCCAGCGCGATTGCGAGCCTTGTCGACGGTCACGGGCGCTTGCAGGTGGAGCGGCTGAAGCCGCCCCGCCTTTCCAACCAGATCCGCGCCGCGCTTGCCGATGTGAACATCGAGCCCATGCCGGACGAGCCGGCGCTCGCTGAAAATTGGGGCGAGGAAGGTTTGTCGGCCGCCGAAAGGCTGTACGCGTGGAACACGCTGGAAGTGCTGGCGATGTCTGCCGGAAATATCGAAAAGCCGGCCAATGCCATTCCGGGACAGGCTTCAGCGGTGCTGCAACTTCGCTTTGTCGTCGGCACAAGGGTCGACAACGTCGTCGATGTCGTCAGAGCGCATTTGCGTGAGCGTGGGTTTGCGATGGTCGAGGTGAAGGCAACGCAGAGTTTCGCCGCGTCGCGAACCGATTTCGATAGTCCCTGGATCGACTGGACGGCGGAATCGATCCGAAAGACCACGGGAAAAGCGCCAACGGTGTTGCCGAATTTCGGCGGCTCGCTGCCCAATGACGTGTTTTCCGACACGCTCGGCCTGCCGACGATGTGGGTTCCGCACTCCTATCCAGGCTGCTCCCAGCACGCACCCGACGAGCACATTCTGCTGTCGGTCACCGAGGAGGCGCTTGGGATCATGGCCGGCCTGTTCTGGGATCTGGGAGAGATGCGGCATCCCCGGTGAATTTGCTCAAGCCAGGCGTGGGGCGGCGTGACCGAGTGGCGCAGCCGGCGCGCCGGAGGCGTCTTGCGAAGGACGGACGTTCGGACCATAAGGTGGAGCGATGCGGTCTTGAGCAAACCACATCCGACAACCAGGGAGTATATGTATGAACCGTACCCGCATTTTTGGCCTTGCACTCGCCGCGGCGTTCTGCGGGACCCAGGCACATGCCGAGGAGCTTACGGGCACCTTGAAGAACATCAAGGAAACCGGCGCGATCACGCTCGGCTATCGGGATTCCTCGATCCCGTTCTCCTACCTCGACGACAACCAGAAGCCGGTCGGCTACGCCATGGACATTTGCTACAAGATTGTCGAGGCCGTGAAGAAGGAGCTCAAGCTCGACAAGCTCGAAATCAAGCTCAATCCCGTCACCTCGGCGACGCGTATCCCGCTGATGGCCAACGGCACCGTCGACCTCGAATGCGGCTCGACCACCAACAATGCCGAGCGGCAGAAGCAGGTTGCCTTCACCAACACCCACTTCCTGACCGCCAGCCGCTTCGTCTCGAAGAAGTCGAACAACATCAGCTCGATCGACGATCTGAAGGGCAAATCGGTCGTCTCCACCTCAGGCACGACCAACATCAAGCAGCTCAACGAAGCCAATACCGCGCGCAATCTCGGCATCAATATCATCCCGGCAAAGGATCATGCCGAGGCCTTCCTGATGGTCGAAACCGACCGGGCTGTGGCCTTTGTGATGGACGACATTCTGCTGGCAAGTCTCGTGGCCGGTTCGAAAGAACCGACCGCCTATGTCATTTCCACGGATGCATTCTCCAAGCCTGAGCCCTACGGGATCATGGTGCGCAAGGATGACGTGGCCTTCAAGAAGATCGTGGATGCCGCCACCGCAGCGCTCTATCAGGGAGGCGAAGGCGAGAAGCTGTACAACAAATGGTTCATGCAGAAGATTCCGCCCAAGGGGCTGAACCTCAACGTCCCGATCGGGGCAGAACTGAAGCACGAATTCGCCAAGCCGTCGGATTCGCCCGACCCCGATTCCTACAAGACAATGTAGGGCTTTGTCGGCCGGGTCCTTGCTTATCGGTCCTTGCATGGAGCCTTTGGCGGGCACGGCATCGGCTTGTCGCGGCATCCCTAATCCTAAGGTTGCATTCCGTTCCGCGGCCAACGAGGCAAACATTGCCGAAACTGTTCAGTCAAGGAGAGAAGGAATGAAATGTCCGCGCATGTCGGGCCGTGTGTTTTGCCTTGTGCTCGCCGCGGTTCTTTGCACCGCGCAAGGAGAGGCCGAAGAATTGTCCGGCACGCTCAGGAAAATCAAGGATACCGGCATCATCAATATCGGCTACCGCGACTCATCCATTCCGTTCTCCTATCTGGACGACAATCAGAAGCCGATCGGCTTTGCGATCGACATCTGTCTTGCGATCGTGGAGGCCGTGAAAAAGCAACTCAAGCTCGACAAGCTCACGGTCGAATTCAACCCGGTGACGTCATCGACCCGCATCCCGCTTCTGGCCAACGGCACCATCGACCTCGAATGCGGATCGACCACCAACAATCCCGACCGCCTGAAGCAGGTGGCCTTCACCAACACCCACTTCCTTACCGCCACCCGTTTCATCTCGAAGAAGTCGAGCAAGCTAAACTCCATCGACGATCTCAAGGGCAAGTCGGTCGCTTCCACCTCCGGCACGACCAACATCAGGCAACTCACCGAAGCCAACGCCGCGCGCAATCTCGGCATCAATATCATTCCGGCCAAGGAGCACGCCGAATCCTTTCTGATGGTCGAGACCGATCGTGCGGTGGCGGCCGTGCTTGACGATATCCTGCTTGCAAGCTTTGCCGCCGGTTCAAAGGAGCCTGAGGCCTTCGTCATTTCCACCGACGCATTTTCGAAGCCGGAACCATACGGCATCATGCTGCGCAAGGACGACCCGGCGTTCAAGAAGGTGGCCGACGATGCGACCGCCGCGCTCTATCAAGGCGCGGAAGGCCAAAAGCTCTACGACAAATGGTTCATGCAGAAGATTCCGCCCAAGAACCTGAATCTCAACGTGCCGATCGGGGCGGAACTGAAGAAGGCGTTTGCCAAGCCTACCGATTTACCCGATCCTGATTCCTACAAGGCGATGTGAGGCTTTCCGGTCGGGATGAGGCGTGCATTGATCGAGCAAACAGCAATGGCGCCGGGTCGAGTGTTGCCGACGCGAGGACTGCGACGTTGAACTACCATTGGAATTGGCACGTCTTTTGGGAGCCGTCCCCGAACGGGACCGGCACCTATCTCGACATGCTGCTCTCCGGGCTCGTGTTGACGATCGAGACGTTGCTTTGCGCCTGGATCATTGCCCTCGTTCTCGGCGCCGTCGTCGGCGTGCTGCGCACGCTGCCGTCGAGGGCTGCGTCCTGGTTCGGTTTTGCCTATGTCGAATTCTTCCGCAACATGCCGCTGCTGGTGCAACTGTTCCTCTGGTTCTTTGTCTTGCCGGAACTGCTGCCGCGTTCCTGGGGGCTCTGGCTGAAGCAATTGACCAATGCGCCGTTCTATACCGCGGCGATCGGGATCGGCCTGTTCATGTCCGCCCGCGTCGCGGAGCAGACGCGTTCCGGCATCAACGCGCTGCCGCGGGGCCAGAGAGCAGCCGCTACCGCGCTTGGGCTGACGACGCCGCAGACCTATCGCTACGTGCTGCTGCCGATGGCATTCCGCATCATCCTGCCGCCGCTGACTTCCGAATTCCTGTCCACCATCAAGAACACCTCGGTGGCGATCACCATCGGCCTGATCGAACTGACGGCCGAGGCGCGGGCGATGCAGGAGTTTTCCTTTCAGGTGTTCGAAGCTTTCACCGCGGCAACCATACTGTACCTTCTCGTCAACATTGTCGTCGTCATCGTCATGCGCTTCGTCGAGCGCGGCGTGGCGGTTCCCGGCTACATCGGCGGGAAATAGCCGATGTTCGCCAATTTCGATTTTGACGTCATCCGCCGCTCGCTCGGCTACCTGTTTCTCGACGGCATGACGTTCACCTTGACGCTGACGGGCCTTGCCACGTTCGGCGGCATCATGTTCGGAACGCTGATTGCGATGTTGCGGCTGTCCGGATCATGGCTGCTCTCGCGGTTCGCCGGCCTCTATGTCGATTTGATGCGCTCGCTGCCGCTGGTGCTGGTGATCTTCTGGTTCTATTTCCTCGTGCCCTATATCGGACAGTGGCTGACGGGTGCGACACGACCGGTTCGGGTCGGCGCGTTTGCCTCCTCGCTGATCACCTTCACGCTGTTCGAGGCGGCATACTTCTCCGAAATCATGCGGGCAGGGATTCAGTCGATCTCGAAGGGACAACCTGCCGCTGCCCAGGCGCTCGGCCTGACCTACGCCCAGACCATGCGTTATGTCGTTCTGCCGCAGGCGTTTCGCAACATGCTTCCGGTGTTGTTGACGCAGACCATCGTGCTGTTCCAGGACACTTCGCTGGTCTATGTGCTGTCAATTCCGGATTTTCTCGGCGCGGCCAGCAAGGTTGCGCAGCGGGACGGCAGGCTGGTCGAGATGTACTTGTTCGCGGCTTTGGTTTATTTCGTGATCTCCTGTGTGGCATCCTTCGGCGTCAGGCGTCTGCAGGCGCGCATCGCCTATGTGCACTAGAGAGTTTTCGAGCGAAGTGGAAACCGGTTCGCGTGAAGAAAACGCGTCAAAACAAATGAGTAAAGTCCAGTTTTGATTCAATCAAAACCGGATAGGCTCCAGATGAGACAATCGATGATCGAGATCAGCCACGTCGACAAATGGTACGGGCCGAGCTTTCAGGCGCTGAAGGACTGCACCACCAGCGTCGCCAAAGGCGAGGTGGTGGTGGTATGCGGTCCGTCGGGATCGGGAAAATCGACGCTGATCAAATGCGTCAATGCACTGGAGCCGTTCCAGAGCGGAGCGATCGTAGTGGACGGCGTCAAGGTCAACGATCCCAGGACCAATCTGCCGAAACTGCGTGCCCGGGTCGGCATGGTATTTCAGCATTTCGAGCTGTTTCCGCATCTGAAGATCATCGACAATCTCTGCCTCGCGCAGCAGAAGGTGCTCGGACGATCTCATGCGGAGGCCGTCGCCAAGGCCTCGAAGCTGCTCGAGCGTGTCGGACTGAAGGACCACGCGCAAAAATACCCGGCCCAATTGTCCGGTGGCCAGCAGCAGCGGGTCGCGATTGCGCGTGCGCTCGCCATGGATCCGATCGCGATGCTGTTCGATGAACCGACGTCGGCGCTCGATCCCGAGATGATCAGCGAGGTGCTTGACGTGATGGTCGACCTGGCGCGCGACGGCATGACCATGATGGTCGTGACCCACGAGATGGGCTTTGCCAGCAAGGTCGCGCATCGCGTCATCTTCATGGACGCCGGCGAAATCGTCGAAGACGCGCTCAAGGACGATTTCTTCGGCAAGCCGCGCAGCGACCGCGCGCAGAAGTTTCTGTCGAAAATCCTGTCGCATTGATGCCCCCCGCGACTGGTTCCTTGTGTTCACGTCATTGCGAGGAGCGCAAGCGACGAAGCAATCCAGTTCTTTTCCCTGACACTGGATTGCTTCGCTTGCGCTCGCAATGACGGAATTGGCCGTTTGCCCCGTTAATCAATGACAGCTTGAGGGTTTATCGGCCGCGACATTTTGCGTATATGATTTTAGTGCTGTTGCTCGCTGCCTGAGAGGAGACTGACCTTGGACCCGATCGCCTATGTCAATGGCGCGTATGTGCCGCTCAGTGAAGCCAAGGTTTCCGTTCTGGACCGTGGCTTCCTGTTTGCCGACGGCATCTACGAGGTTTCGGCCGTACTCGATGGCAGACTGGTCGACAATGCCTCGCACCTGGCGCGGCTGCAGCGTTCGGTCGGTGAAATTGCGTTGCCCTTGCCGGAGTTGCTGGAACGCTTGACTGAAATCCAGCGGGAACTGATCGCGCGCAACCAACTGGTCAATGGTCTTGTTTACCTCGAAGTCACGCGCGGCGCCGATGCCGGGCGGGATTTTGTTTTCCCAAAAGGCGTCAAGCCGACGCTGGTGATGTTTACCTCGGTCAAGGACATCATCAACTCTGCCGCAGCGAAAACCGGTATTGCCGTCATCACCGTGCCGGATCTGCGCTGGGCGCGGCGCGACATCAAGAGCGTGGGCCTTTTGGCGCAGGTAATGGCCAAGCAGGCGGCGGCGGAGGCCGGCGCCTCAGAGGCCTGGATGATCGAGGACGGCAAGGTAACCGAAGGCGGATCGTCGTCGGCCTTCATTTTGACGGAGGACGATGTGCTGGTTACGCGCCAGAACTCGACGACGATCCTGCCGGGCTGTACCCGCAAGGCGGTGGTCGCACTCGCCGAAGAGCGCCAACTGCGGGTCGAGGAGCGGCCGTTCACTGTCGACGAAGCGTTGGCCGCGAAGGAGGTCTTCATCACCAGCGCATCCCTGTTCGTGCAGCCGGTGGTAAGCATCGACGGCAAACAGGTCGCCAACGGCAAACCCGGTCCCGTGACCACGCGCCTGCGCGAAATCTACGTCGAATTCGCCCGCGCCACGGCGGTGTGATCGCGTGGCCGGCGGCTGCTCATGATCCATGCAACCGGTTCGGCGGTGCAATTTCTCCGGCTCGCGTTTGCGACTTGCCTGCTGGCGATCGGCTCGATAGGCGAATCCCGGGCGCTGTACCCGGAAAGGACGTTGCGGATCGTCGTTCCCTTTGCGCCGGGCGGCGGCACCGACGTGGTTGCGCGCACGCTGGCCCTGGAGATGGCGAGGGATCTCGGCGTCTCGGTGATCATCGAAAACAAGCCGGGGGCTGGCACCATTATCGGAACGCAAGCGGTGGCCGCCAGCGCAGCCGATGGCTATACGCTCCTGATGGCGACGTTTTCGCATGCGGTCAATTCGAGCCTCAGCGCGAACCTGCCCTACGATGCGCACCGGGATTTCGCACCGGTCGCAATGATTGCACGCTCCTTCAACATCGTCGTGGTCAATCCCAAATCTCCCATTCATTCGATTGCGGATCTGATCGCGGCGGCCAGGGCCAATCCTGACAAGCTGACCTTTGGGACGTTCGGTGTCGGCACCTCGGCTCATTTGGCCGGCGAATTGTTCAAGGACCTTGCCAAGGTCAATTTGACGGCCGTGCCCTACAAGGGGGCCGCGCCTGCGATCACCGATCTGATCGGTGGCCAGATCGACGTGATGTTTACGACCGTTGCAAGCGCGGCTTCGCTGGTCGAAAGCGGCCAGTTGCGCGCGATCGCGGTAACCTCGGCGGAGCGTTCGCCCGCCTTTCCGCAGTTGCCGACCGTGGTCGAGGCCGGTGTGCCCGGCTATACTGCCGAGAGCTGGTATGGACTGTTCGCACCGGCGGGGACTTCGGCTGCCGTCATCGAGCGGCTCAATAAGTCGGCAGCCTCGGCGGTGCAGTCCGACGGCTTCAGGAAGCTGGGAGCGAATGAGGGACTGGTGCTGATTGCACGTCCTCCGGAAGAACTCGACCGCTACGTTCGCAGCGAGGAGCAGCGCTGGCGGCGCGTGATCGAGGACGCCGGGATCAAAGTCGAATAGGATGACGTTGACATGACGCCTGTACATCCTGTTGCAGTGCGGCGGAGACCCGGTTTGCGGCAGGTTTCAGGAATATTCGCTGACTGCGGGGGTTGCAGAGAACGCGCCTTTCAGGCACTTGGCGGGCAGGCACTTGGCGGGAACGGCTTTTGGCCCAATCACTGCTCCGTCAGGCGGCAATTCACACCCATGGAGGATTACAATGCCCAGTACGCTCCAGCGCATGCTCGCGCTTGCGAGTTTCGCCTCGATCTGCCTTGCCTTGCCGGCGGCAGCACAGGAAACGGTCCGCATTCGCGGCACCATCGAGAAGGTCGACGGTCCCGTCTACGTGGTCAAGAATTGCGACGGCGCGGAGCTGAGGCTGACGGTGACCGATCCTCAGCTCTATGTCGCGATCGTGAAGTCGACGATGGCCGACATCAAGCCCGGCCAGTTCGTCGGCGCGACCGGAGTAACGCAGCCGGACGGCAGTCAAAAAGCCATCGAGGTGCACATCTTCCCGGAATCGATGCGCGGCACCGGCGAAGGCCATTACGACTGGGATCTCAAGCCGAATACCAAAATGACCAATGCCAATGTCGAGCAGACCGTTGCCGGCGTCGAGGGACCGGTACTGTCGGTCAAATACAAGGACGGTGAAAAGAAGGTTTTGGTGACCCCGGAGACCTCCGTTGTCACCTATGTGATTGGCGACAAGAACGACCTCAAGCCCGGCACCAAGATTTTCGTCGGTGCCGCGAAAAAGCAGGCTGACGGCACGGTGCAAACACCGCGTGTCACTTACGGCAAGGACGGGTTGACGCCGCCGATGTGACGTGGCGTCGGCGTAACGAAACTACCCACTATAACAAATCAGCAGGGAGAACATGATGCGTTCGATTTTTGTGACGACCCTGGCGGCTTGCGCCGTCGCCGCGATCAGCTCGCAGGCCCTCGCGCAGGCCCAGGCGCCAGCGCCGGCAACGCCAGCGGCCCCGCCGGCCGCGGGCGGAACGCCCGACAAGATGCCTTTCGATATTCCCTATGGCACGTCGATCGGGCTCGAGCAGGCCAAGCAGTTGATGGCGGCGGCCGAAGCCGAGGCCAAGAAGCGCAACTGGAAGATGAACATCGCCGTCGTCGATACCAACGGCGAGCTGGTGATGTTCGAGCGGATGGAAGGCGCGCAGATCGCCTCCGTTACGATCGCCACCAACAAGGCCCGTACGGCGGCTCGCTTCCGGCGTGAATCGCGTCTGTTCTATAACGCTTTCGAAGCCGGCCACGGTTACATCGCCACGCTCGACCCAACCCTGGTCGCCAGCCCCGGCGGCTTTCCGCTTGTCGAAAACGGCAAGCTGATCGGTGGCATCGGCTGCAGCGGAGGCACCGGCGATCAGGACGCCTTGATCTGCAAGGTCGGTGCCGACCTCGTAAAGTAGATCGGCTGACTTGCTTCCTGGCGCCGCGGCGGGGAAACCCGTCCGCGGCGTCACGCATCGGCACCTACGCATGATACCTACGCATTGGCGCCCACGCACTGACACCCAGGCATTGACACGCAGCCAAGCGCTGCGCTGCGGCAAGCAAATCGCTGGACGGAACAAGCGATCCAATCTTAGATAGCTGTCACGATTCCTTTTCAAGCCGTCGGCCCGCGGAGTCTTGCCATGTGGGTTCTGTTGTTATTGCCCTTTATCGGTCTGCTGTGGGTACCCTTTTATAATTTCATGGAACCCTCGCTGTTCGGTTTCCCGTTCTTTTATTGGTACCAGCTGGCATGGGTGCCGATCAGTTCCCTGCTGATCTGGCTGGTGTACCGCTCACAGACAAAAGATCATTCCCCATAGGTCCAGGCAGCCGATCATGTCCGATCAAATCGACTGGATTGCACTTGCAGTCTTCGTTTTCTTCTTCGCGCTTGTCACCGTGATGGGCTTTTTCGCCGCGCGGTGGAAATCGGGTCCGGTCAGCGAGCATCTCGATGAATGGGGACTGGGTGGCCGGCAATTCGGCACATGGATCACCTGGTTTCTGGTCGGGGGCGATTTCTACACGGCCTATACCGTGATCGCGGTTCCGGCCCTGGTGTATGCGGTCGGTGCCTACGGCTTTTTCGCGCTGCCCTACACCATTATCGTCTATCCCTTCGTCTTTGCGGTAATGCCGCTATTGTGGACGGTGGCGCACGCCAAGGGACATGTCACCGCGGCTGATGTGGTGCTCGATACCTACAAGTCGCGTACCCTCGAACTCGTGGTGGCGATCACAGGCATGGTTGCGACCATGCCCTATATCGCCCTGCAATTGATCGGGATGGGCGTGGTGATCAAGGCGATCGGCCTGACCGGCGAATTTCCGATCATCGCGGCGTTCGTCATTCTGGCCCTTTATACCTATAGCTCAGGCTTGCGGGCGCCCGCGTTGATCGCCTTTGTCAAGGACATCATGATTTACATCGTCGTGCTGGTGGCCGTGGTAGTGGTGCCCATGAAACTCGGCGGGTATGCCGCGGTATTCGCCGCGGCCGGCGAAGCCTTTGCGGCCAAGGGTGGCGCGACCGGTCTGATATTGCAGCCGTCGCAGATGCTGGCTTACGCGACGCTGGCGCTCGGTTCGGCGTTTGCGGCGTTCATGTATCCGCACACGCTCACCGGCATCTTTGCATCGCGTTCGGCCGACACCATTCGCAAGAACGCGATTCTGCTGCCGGCCTATACGCTTCTGCTCGGCCTGATCGCCTTGCTCGGCTACATGGCCCATGCGGCGAACATCAAGGTCTCGTCGAACAACGACGTGGTGCCGGTCCTGTTCAGGGTGCTGTTTCCGTCCTGGTTCTCGGGCTTTGCGTTTTCGGCGATCGCAATCGGCGCGCTGGTGCCGGCGGCGGTGATGAGCATCGGCGCCGCCAACCTGTTTACCCGCAATGTCTGGAAATCCTACGTCAATCCGGGCATCAGCCATGCCGGCGAGGCGGCGGTCGCCAAGATCGCTTCTCTCGTTGTGAAGTTGGGAGCGCTGGCGTTCACGATCTTCCTGCCGACGCAATTCGCGCTCGACCTGCAACTGCTGGGCGGATTGTGGATTTTGCAAACCTTCCCGGCACTGGTGTTTGGATTGTTCACGCGCTGGTTCCGCGCCGAAGCTCTTCTGCTGGGCTGGGCCGCCGGAATTCTCTGGGGATCGTGGACGGCGTGGAGCAACGGATTGAAGCCGCTCGCAACGATCGATCTCGGCGGTCACAGCTACACGTTCTATGTCGGACTCGGCGCACTGATCCTCAATCTGGTCGTGGCCGCTGTCGCGACACTGATCATCGACCCGATCTCGAAACGCAGCGCTACGGCTCAATCCTGATGTTGCCGGCCCTTGCGACGTCGCTCCACCGCGCGATATCGGATGCAAGAATTCGGGCGAACTCCGAAGAGGTGTTGCCGACCGGCTGGATGCCGAGCGGCTTGAGCCGCGCGACGACATCCGCGTCCCTGACGATCCGCATCAGTTCGCCTTCGAGCTTTCTGACGATTGCGCTCGGAGTTTGCCGGGGCGCGAAGATGCCGCTCCACAGCACCGCATCGACGTCGGCGCCGGCTTCCTTCATGGTGGGAACGTCCGGGAGGTCTTCAGTCCGACCAGGGGCGGCAACCGCAAGCGCGCGCACCTTGCCGCCCTTGATTTGCGCTGAAACGGGGCCGGCATCGGCGATCGTCGCCGTCACCTGGCCGGAAATGACCGCCATCACCGAATCGTTCGCGCCTTTGTAGGGGATCTCCAGCATCGGCGCGCCGGTCTTCTGCTTGAACAATTCGGTGACAAGCTGGAATGCGGCCGACGAACTGGAATAATTCGTCGTGTCCGGATTTGCCCTGGCAAAGGCGACGAGTTCGGCGACCGATTTGATCGGAGAGGACGCGTTGACGACCAGGATCAGCGGAAACGATCCAAGCTCGGAAATCGGAACGAAGTCGCGGAGGGGATCGTAAGGCAGTTTTGTATACACGGCGGGATTGATCGCCATCGCGCCGCTGGCGCCGACCAGCAGCGTGTAACCGTCCGGCGCCGACTTGGCGACATATTCGGTGGCAACGATCGCGCCCGCGCCCGGTTTGTTGTCGATGATGACGGGTTGACCGAGGCTGTCGGACAATTTCTGTCCAACGATCCGCGCGATCAGGTCATTGCCGCCGCCCGGCGTGAAGCCGACGACGATGTGAATGGCCCGCGTCGGGTATCTCAATGGGTCTTCCTCGGCTCGCGCCGTGCCGAGCGTGGTTATCGCAAGGGCCGTCAGTCCGGCACACAGGCTGATCCAGGCGTATCGGCGGCGATTTGCCATGGCGTTGCGCGTCTCCCTCATCTTTTCGGCACGACGCTTCGGTCAAAGCGGTGTGATGTGAACATGGAGCACTGCCGCCTTGCCGTCGTCGAGCGCGGCGAGACAATGATCGATCGCGGCGGCAAGATCGTCCGGCTCCGTGACACATTCGCCGCAGGCACCAAACGCTCTCGCCAGCGCGGAAAAATCGCGCCGCTCGCCCTGGCGGCCAGAACTCAAACGCGAGTGAAACTGATCGGTCTTTGCGGCAACGCCCTCGGGGTAGACGCGCTGCACGGCCGATTTCACTGCCTGCCAGCCGCCGTTGTCGAGCACGACGGTCAGGATCGGAATCTGGTAGCTCTGCGCCACCGCGTAGACGCTATCGGGTGAGGAGAAATGAAATCCGCCGTCGCCGATCACCTGGATGACGCGGCGATGGCGTTGCGCGAGCTTCAGCCCCAACGCCATGCCTCCGGAAAATCCGAGGCCGCCGCCGGCAAGGCCGACATAGCTGCGTGGCTTCGTGCGCGTGATGTGCTGCTGCAGAACCGGCGCGTTGCGGATCGCCTCGTTCAAGACAATGTCATCCTGCGACAATTTCTCGTTCAGGGTTGCAAACAGGAATGCCGGATTGAGCGCGCCCGAAACTCCCTTGTTGGCGCTCGCCGCCGCCCGCCGCTTCGCCGCCGCCTCGCGCCCACCGCCCCAGCCGGCGATCCGCGCCGCGACGCGTCGGCGCCATGCGTCATCGGCGCGGGCCTCGATGGCTTCGAGCACTTGCCGAAGCACGGTCGCGCAATCGCCCTGGATTCGCATGTCGGTCGGAAATCCCCACATCGGAAAATCCGATTTCAGGGGATCGAGATCGATCTGGATCCACTTAATTGCGGAGGCCTGTCTGGCCTGTTGCGGAATGAAGGGGACGTTGGTGTCGAGCAACAGGCCGAGATCGGCCCGTTCGAACAGGGGCAGCGCATCGAAGCCCGCGAAACACGGGGAGGCATGCGAAATGTTGAGATCGATCGAATTGAATTCGACGACCTTGATACCGCAAGTCAGTGCCAGCCGCTCCAGCACTGCGACAGCATCAGGCTTGCGGCCAAGATAGGCCGTCAGCGCAATCGGATTTTCCGCCGCCATCAACGCTTCGGCAATCGCGTTCACACGCGCAAGCTCGATGCCGCCCGCCTGGACGCTGCCGTATCGCGAAGTCGGGTAGGCCGGCATGTCGGTCTCGTCCCATTCCTCCGCCAGCGTCTCGCGCGGCAACATCATGTAAACGGGGCCCGGTGGGTCGCTCTGCGCAAACGCACTGGCGCGCGCCAAGGCCTCCTTCACCACGACGCCGGACGGCAACGAATATTCCCATTTGACATAGGGCCTGACGATGCTGGCGATGTCGAACGGATCCTGCACGAAATGCACATAGGTGTCGCGCGAGCCCGGCAATTCGCCGTGCAGCGTGTAGGGTGCGCGGCCGGCAAACAGCAGCACCGGCAGGCGGTAGCGAAACAGGTTCCCAATCGCCATGCAGGCATTTGCCGTTCCGGCGTCTACGTGCACCAACACCGCCTGGGCTCGTCCGGTCGCCAGCGCGTAACCACCTGCCATGTGAACGGCGACGACCTCGTGGGGACACAGGATCATTTCGGGATGCTTGCGACCTTCGCGGTCCCAGCGGGCCATTGCCTCGATCAGGGACACGTGATCGGTGCCGAGATTGGCGAAAATGAATTCGACGCCGAGATCGACAAGGCCTTCGAGAAAGTAGTGCGCGGTCGAGTGGCGGCTCATGCCGGGCTGGCCTCCGCGACAAATTTGTTGCGCAACGTGCCGATCCCGGTGATTTCGATCTCGACCACGTCGCCGGCCTTGATATCCGGCGAGGTCCCGTCAGTTCCCATCCAGATCACATCGCCCGGCCACAGGGTGAAGTATTTCGTCATTTCGACAATGAAATCCGCAACACCGAAGATCATGTCGTTGGTGTGAAAGCGATTGCTTTCCCGGCCATTCAATCTCACGATGGTTTCCATCCTGTCGAGATTTGCGTCGGTTTCGATCCATGGTCCCATCGGCTTGAAAGTGTCGGTGTTCTTGGCCCGCCAGAGTCCACGGTCAGCTTTCTGCCAGGTGCGCTCGCTGACATCGTTGCCGATGGTGTAGCCGAATATGCAGGACATGGCGTCCCGCTTGGCAAGATGCTTGGCCTTCTTGCCGATCACGACGACCAATTCGCCTTCATAGTGAATCTTTTCGGTGGCAATCGCAGGTATGATCACCTCCTCGTCATGGGCGATCAGTGCGTTCTGCGCGCGATATCCGATTTCGGGCCGGTCGGGAATGTTGGGAATTTCGCCGCGCTTGTCGGCAGCCTCCTTGAGATGTTTCACATAATTCAGCCCGACGCAGTAGAAGGTGCGCGGCACGAGCGGCAGTTCGATCTTCACATCGGCAAGTGAATGCGTGCGAGCCGTGCGCTGCCACTCGGCGAATGGTTCGCCGTCGACGGAAATCACGCGGTCGCCGTCGACCACGCCCCAGCATGTTTGATCGTTCGCAGTAAATTTAAGCCAGCGCACCTGGTCATCCTCTCATTGGGCCGCGGCCGGCGGCACAGGTTTCATCGCGCCGACCACGGCTCATGCATCAGGCGGGATCGGAATGCGTTGTGGGGCCCGGAAATTCGCCGGGCCACGGCAGAGAGGTCTGGTCTGCAAGGCTGCCGAGAAGAACCTTTGCCCCGTCGGCATATGTCGCCCCATCGGCCAGTTGGAGGATTGCACACCAGGCGTCAGGCAGCGGCGTTTTCACCTCGTGCAGCTCAAAAGCCGTGCCCCACCACCAGGCCGGAGCCGGCGATCTCACCGGCTCAGGAACCGCGCGCCAGCGGGCGAACTCCTCCACCGCTCGGGCGAATTGCAGCTCCGCAGCCTGATGCATAGAGTTGTTGTGCATCGAGTTGTTGTGCATCCAGTCCTCGTGCATGCAGTCCTCCAGCCATATTCGCCGGGCACACGCCAGCCCGTGTCCTGGAAACGGTCCGGCGATTCCTTGAGGAATGGACCGGCATCGTTCAGGGCTATTTCTCTTCCGCTGCCGTCGCGGTTGCCGGGCCTTCGCCCATGATCAGCAGAACAGCATCCTCATCCTTCGCGCCGTCCCAATGAACTTGCTTGCCGAAGTGTGTGACAAAACTTCCCGCCGGCATCGGTGTCGTGTTGGCAGGATCGAATTTCGGACCTGAGCCTACCCACCACGTACCCTGCAGCACGACGATGTAACGGTCGTTGGGATGGAAGTGGGGCCGGCTGAAATGATTGCCCTTGGTCCATTTGGTGTAGACCATGTAAAAGCCGGGCTTGTTCGGATCGCCGACGACGACGGCGTTTTGCGCACCGCGCGCATCGACCGCACTCCAGGGGATCTGGTCCGGCAACTTGTAGATCACCGCGGCCGGATTGAGCTCGGCGGCCGAGCCAATGCTCAGCATGCCGGCGAGCGCAATCGGCATCAGAAGGTAGCGCCAGAGCCGGTTTGTCATTTTCATTGGTTTTCTCCCTGAATTCCGCCGGCGCAACGTGGCCCGCGTTTCACTCACCGGCCGCGATGCTAGCCGGTCTCGCTTCGGCCGGAAAGGGGCACACCCGCATGCGTTGCACGAGAGCCCTCGCGCCAGCAAATGGCTGGCATCGCCGTCATCGCGAGCCAACCCGTCGCGCGAACGCGCGCCCGATGACAGGCTCTGCGACGCGATCCGGTGCCACAAGCGAAATCGTCATGCCCGGACTTGATCCGGCCAGCTATCTCGGTTGTCGGAAAATTGCTTCCGCGGGGAGAATGGATACGCGGGTCAAGCCCGCGTATGACGCTCCTCGCTAAATCTGGCGCACCACGCCTGGTTTGCCCAAAGCGCATTCCAGCGCGTTGCGGTCCCAATTTGCCGCGATGGCTGCGGCCTCATAGGTGCTCTGCAGGAACGCGAGCAGGGCGTGGTCCGGATCATCGGCTGTGCGGACGGCGTCATAGGGCAGGATGAATTCGCCCAAGGCTTCACTGAAAAACGCCGCATCGGGCCGTACCCGCGTCGACCGGAAACCGGCCGGCTCGGGATAGGCGTAGCAATAGAACGCCGGGTAATCGATCGCGCCCGAGCCTGGCCAGAAGCCGGCGCTGCTTTCCTCGTGGGAATAGGCTTCGCATGCGACGGCATCGGACAGGTGAGGCACGCCGCCTGGATGGCGCGGCGCGCGACGACCGGAGAAACGCGTCACGGCCAGATCGAAGCTGCCCCAGAAGAAATGCACCGGGCTTGCCTTGCCGAGAAAACCGGTGCGGAACTGTTTGAACACGCGGTCGGCGTTGACGAGGATTTGCAGAAAGCGCCGCACGGCGTCCGGGTCGTAGGACTTATGCATCTCGTCGACCGAAAACCGGATCGGGTCGGGCAACTCGTTCGGCATGTCATCTATCGCAACATGAATGCCGAGTTCGGCGAGCGCGGCCATCACGGCGTTATGGAAACTCGCGACCGAATGACCGGCCAACGCCAACTGCCGGTTGGCGCCATCGCTGGTCGAAATCCGCAAGGCATGTTTGATGAAATCGAAGTCAATCTGAAAGGTTCGCGTGCCGTCGGGGATCGGAGAGGTCGTCAGCCCAGTTGGCGTCACGTAAAGGGCGACGTGCCAGGAGTGGTTCAGCCATGGCGTACGCGCCATGCGAATCTTGCCGACGATCTGGCTAAACAGATGCAACGTGGCACAGGTGTCGCGCCACGCCGCCAGCGGCAATTCCGGCCATGGTTGCGGCTGTGGGTTGCTCATGCATCACCGTAGCGCCGATCGCGATGCCGAGGCAACGGCGATCAGGGTCGAGGTCGCTTTGGCACATCCCTCGAGACGGCGCTTTCGCGCCTCTTCGGGATGAGGTCGTTATTTTCGGCCGGTCTCGAACCCTCATGGTGAGACGGCGCGGGCACCCGAGCAGGCCCAGCTGTCGCGAGGCCGTCGCGAATGGTGCGAGCGAGAAGCGCGCCGTCTCGAACCCTCATGGTGAGGAGGCGCTGTTGCGCCGTCTCGAACCATGAGGCCCCTGCAAGCGTCAACGCATCAACCGTGCAGTTTCCTGGCGGCCTCCGCGATTGCTCGGCCCTGATATCGTGCGCCCGCAAGCTCGTTCTCCGATGGCTGGCGGCTGCCGTCGCCGCCCGCGATCGTGGTCGCGCCATAGGGCGCCCCGCCGGTGACTTCGTCGAGCCGCATCTGGCCGGCAAAGCCATAGTTCAAGCCGACGACGACCATGCCGAAATGCAGAAGGTTGGCGATGATCGAAAACAGCGTAGTCTCCTGGCCGCCATGCTGGGTTGCGGTCGAGGTAAAGGCGCCGCCGACCTTGCCGTGCAGCGCACCCTTCATCCAGAGGCCGCCGGCCTGATCGAGGAAATTGGCCATCTGGGACGACATCCGGCCGAAGCGGGTACCGGTGCCGACGATAATGGCGTCGTAATTGGCGAGATCGTCGATCTTTGCGACCGGAGCCGCCTGATCGAGCTTGTAGTGCGATGCCTTTGCGACTTCCGGCGGCACCAGTTCGGGCACGCGCTTGATATCGACCGAGGCGCCGGCCTCGCGGGCGCCTTCTGCCACCGCATTCGCCATCGCCTCGATGTGGCCGTAGGCCGAATAATAGAGAACGAGAACTTTCGCCATGGTTTGGATCTCCTGAGTTGGTTCGAGCTGCCGTCTCACCGTCGATGAGCCACAACCCGACCAGTTGCGATTTGTCGTAATCGTCGGCGCTGTTATGCAGCGTCGACCAGCACCAGTTCGGCATCTTCCAGCGCGGTGATCTCGAGCTGCGCTTCATCGCGGATTGCGACACCGTCGCGTGCGTTGGCGGCAACGCCGTTGACCTCGATCTTGCCGGCCGCCGGCACCAGATAAAGATTGCGTGCTTTCGATGCAGCGTACTGCGCGGTTTGACCGGCCTTGAGCGTGGCAGCCAGCACCCGCGCGTTGGCGCGGATCGGCAGCGCTTCGCTGTCATCGGCAAAGCCGCTTGCGATCGTGACGAAACTGCCCGAACGGTCCGCTTTCGGGAACGGCTTGGCGCCCCACGTCGGCTGGCCGCCTTGCGCCCGTGGCTCGATCCAAATCTGGAAGATTTTCGTCAGCTTCGGCTCCAGATTGTATTCGGAGTGACGGATGCCGGAGCCGGCGCTCATCACCTGGACGTTGCCCGCTTCGGTGCGGCCCCTGTTGCCGAGACTGTCCTGATGGGTGATGGCGCCTTGGCGGACATAGGTGATGATTTCCATGTTGGCGTGAGGATGCGCGGGAAAGCCGGTGTTCGGTGCAATCTCGTCGTCGTTCCACACGCGCAACACACCGTGACCCATGTTGTTCGGGTCGTAGTGACCGCCGAACGAGAAATGGTGTTTGGCCTTGAGCCAGCCGTGGTCGGCGGCACCGAGCGTGTTGAAGGGTCGAAGTTCAATCATGGGATACTCCCTGAAGTTCTGCTGACCCACTGGATAAGCATTCGCGGTTCATGCATAAATAGAAACAATTGAAACTTATTGTTTCCATTTTAATGTCAACGGATGACCTCGATGGCCAAACTTCCAGATTTCGAAGGCCTTGCGATTTTTGCAAAAGTCGTGGAATTACGGTCGTTTGCGGCGACCGCCAGCGAACTTCAGTTATCAAAGGCGACGATTTCCAAAGCGGTCAGCCGCGTGGAAGACAGGCTTGGCGCGCGTCTGTTCAACCGCACTTCGCGACGGCTGGCCTTGACCGATGCCGGGCAGAAACTGGCCGGCCGCGCCGGGCGCCTGCTCGCAGATGGCGAGGCGGCGGAGAATGAAGCGCTGGCGCAATCGGTGGCGCCGCGCGGCCTCGTCCGCCTTGCGGTCCCGATGACATTCGGTGTCAACGCGGTGGCGCCGATCCTGCCGGAATTCCTGCAAGCCTATCCCGATATCGCGATCGATCTCCACCTTTCCGATGCGATGGTGGATCTGATCGGCGAAGGTTTCGATGCGGGCCTGCGGATCGCGCGGCTGCCGGATTTATCGCTGATCGCGCGGCGGCTTTGCGCCGTGTCGCGTCACACCGTCGCGGCGCCGTCCTATCTGAAGCGTTACGGCCGGCCGACCCATCCGATGCATCTGGCCCAGCACAGATGCTTTGGCTACGCCTACATGACCACGCCTGACGTCTGGCATTACAGCAATGCCGGAGGCGAGCAGGCAAGCGTTCGCCCGGCCGGGCAGTTGCGCGTCAACAATGGCGAGGCGCTGTTGCCGGCGGTGATCGCCGGTCTTGGCATCGCCGATCTGCCTGACTTCATCGTTGGCGATGCGATCGAGGCAGGTGAGGTCGAAGTAATCCTCAAAGGCTGGAAGCAGCCGGAAGGCGCGGTGCATCTGGTGACGCCGCCGGGCGGCCCGCGCCCCGCGCGCGTCGAGGTGCTGGCGGATTTTCTGGCAAGCCATTTTGCCAAGGCAAGGCGGCCGAAGAGGCGAACCGGCTGAACGCAACGCAAGAACGGCAGGTGGCGCGTCTTTGCGCCTTGGTTGGTTCGCGCTATAGCCAAACAATGATGATGGAAAGCGCGAGGAGCAAATTGCCGATGAATCGACGCGAACTTCTGCAAGCGACCGCCGCACTGCCGTTGTTGCAAATGGTCCGCCCGGCTTCGGTCTCGGCCCAGGCGGCGTGGCCGACGCACACGGTCACCATGATCGTGCCGTTCCCGGCCGGCGGCCAGGCTGATCTTGCTGCCCGGCCTGTGGCGCTGGCGCTGGAAAAGATTCTCGGCAAATCGGTCGTCGTGGACAACCGCGCCGGCGGGGCGGGTGGTGCGATCGGCAATGCCGCAGCCGCCCGCGCGGAGGCGGATGGCTACACACTGCTGATGACGCTTTCGTCGTTGGCGGTGCTGCCGGAGGCCGATCGCCTGTTCGATCGTCCGCCGGTCTACGAGGTGTCGCAATTCGCGCCGGTGGCGCGTGTGCTCGCCGATCCCACCTTGCTCGCCGTGCCAGCTTCGGCCCCGTGGAAGACGCTGCAGGATTTTGTCGATGATGCCAAACGCCGCCCCGGTCAAATTCCTTATGGCTCGTCCGGACCGTATGGAACGCTGCATGTGGCGATGGAAATGTTCGCGGCGTCTGCCGGCATCAAATTGCTCCACATCCCGTTTCGCGGCGCCGGACCCGCACTCAACGCCATTCTGACCGGAACGGTGCAGGCATTGGCGTCGGCGCCGGGAACGCTGAAGCAGCAGGTCGACGACGGAAAGATGCGCGTACTCGCCAATTGGGGTGCGGAACGGATCGCGAGCTTTCCCGATCTGCCGACATTCCAGGAGCTCGGCTACAAGGACGTTGAGTTCTACATCTGGGCAGGCCTGTTCGCGCAAGCCGCGCTGCCCGCTCCAATCATGGCGCGACTGCGCGAGGCGATGGCGCAGGCGGTGAAAAGTCCGGAAGTCATCAAGACGTTCGAGACCGCGGGCAGCCCGGTCGCATACATGGATGCCCCGGAATTTTCACAATTTGTCGAAGCCGACAGCGCGCGTCTGGTCGCGGCCGTAAGAAGGATCGGCAGGGTGGAGTAGGGATTCTTCGTCTGTTTTTTTCGTTCCGGGCCAGATCGCATCGCCTTACTCGAATGCTCCTCACATTTTGTTGTTCGAAGAGAACCTTCGTTGGCCTCATTCATTTGGACGATGAAGCGTGACTGGTTCGTCCGAAGGAACTCGCGCGCACATTTCCGCGCGCATCGATATTCCCGCGCGCATTCATATTGCAACGTGAGGACAGGGCATGCGTATCAACCAGATTTTGCTTAACCTTGCGATGGCGACCGCGTGCAGCATCATTTGCGAAGCGCCCGCGCTTGCGCAGGAATACCGCGGAACCATGGAACAGCAAATGGCTTGTACGCCGGACGTGTTCCGGCTCTGCGGGGAGCAGATACCCGACGTCAATCGGATCGTTGCGTGTCTGCGGCAGAACATGCCGCAATTGAGCGGGCCATGCCGTGCGGTGTTCGATTCAAGCGCCAGCGCCAATCCGCAAGGCCCATCGCAACAGGGCATGCCCCAGCAAGCGCCATATCCCTACAGAGCGCGATAGCTGGAAATCGTCGCCTGCCATCGTCCTCTAGTGCGGTCGTCTTTGCAGTCCCATGACCATAGGCTTCCGTCATGGCCGGGTTTGATCCTGGCTCGTCGGAGGTCATGCCCCGGCAGAGGAGTTCAGCGACAGGGCCTCCTGGTGAACCGGGCAGTTATCGGGTGGGCAGGCGCTGTCATCGCAGAGTCGACATATATGATCCGCCTCTTCCGCGCTCGTCGTCAGTGACCGCAGAAGAATTTCTGCCAGCTTGTCAAATTGACTACGTTGGCGTTCGCTTAGAGCATCGACAATTTCGCCCAGCGCGACGCAGCGATCCTTCACGACTGCTCTTGCCTGCTCCCGACCTTGCTTTGTGAGAAAGAGCGAAACGGCGCGGCGATCGGCGGCCTGACGCCTCTCGACAAGTCCCTGAGCCGCCAGCTTGTCGATCAGGCGGACGGTGGTCGTGTGCGATAGTTTGAGAGCCCGGCTCAGTGCATTGTTCGAGCATCCCTCGTAGAAGCTGATCACATTCAACGCTGCCGCCGCGGAGTTGGATTCGTTCGGGTGCTTCTTCAACCTTTCGTCCAGCCGCCCGGAGATTTCGCAAGCAAGAGCGCCGAGCAGGTTGGCAGTGCGGAGTTTCTTCGCCATTTGGCCCTCGGTCTATTGACAAAACCCATTATAGTAGAGGATATATATGTGTGCAACACACACATATATATGGAAATGCCGTGCCCGCGCACGACGAATGTCTTGCCGGAACGCACAGTTCTACCAAGTCGAACGACAGAAGGTGACCGCGCCAATGACTGACAACGATGAGGATCTGATCCCGATGTCCCGCGAGCAACTTGTCGCGGAGGTCAAGAAACTACGTGCCGGTATCCGCACACATAGGGATTCGACCGGTCACGATCTCTGCTGGCACCATCCTGCGCTCTGGTCGCTTCTGCCGGAGCCGATCACGACGGATATTGCGGTGCCGCCGTGGCCAGAGTTCCTGCGCGGATGCATCCGATATCGGGCAAGTCTCAGCCAACGCGCGCTACAAGCTGGCCCTTCGCCACCGCGATGACGTTGCCTCGTCTTGCCCTTCCACTTCTCTGCGGTGTTCTTGCCTGCCTGAGCTGGAGCATCGGCAGCGTGCTCTCAAAAATCGCATTGTCCACCGTGGAGCCGCTGACATTGTTGGTGGGCCAACTGGCAGTAAGCTCCCTTGGTCTGTCTGCGCTTTCAATCTGGCTTGGCGCCTCAATCCGCCTCGGCGATTGGCGCGTCGGCCTTCCCGGATTATTGCAACCGGCGCTTGCGTATAGTTTGTCGACCTACGGTCTGACCATGGTGCCCGCCACGGCCGAAGCAATGCTCTTTGCCGTCGAAACCCCTCTGGTCATACTCCTGGCTTGGCCCATGCTAGGTGAGTCTCCGAGCCGCGCGATCGGCTTGCTTTGCGTGTTAGCCTTCGCAGGGGTCGTCGTGCTGAGCTGGAACTCCGAAATCGACTCTTACTCGTTGCGGAAATGGGGAGTTGCCCTTGTGCTCGCGGGCGTTTTCTTTGCTTCTCTGTACAATATCGCGATCCGCCGGATGTCGCACGATGTCGATGCGCTGCGGCTTGCGAGAGCAAGCCAGACCGTCGCATTCCTGGCAGTCGGCCTTGTGTGGACCGTTGCTGGTCCGTTGACCAAAATCTCTCTGACCGTTGCTGACGCAGCTCTGGTGGTCACGTCCGGACTACTACTCCAGGCAATCCCGTTTCTTCTATATGGCATCACGCTGGAACGAATAAGTGCGACCGCAGCGGCGTTGTTGCTGCCACTGGTTCCAGTGTTCACGGCCGTCTTCGCGGCGGTACTTCTACAGGAAATGCTGTCTGCAAGGCAGTGGCTTGGGGCAGCGACAGTTCTATTGTCGGCGCTGGGAATGCCAATCGCTTTGCGTGGTGACCGCCCTCACCACCTTTGATCTCTTGAGAGCGAGCGGCTGTCGCGGGACTTCGCGACATGACTTTAACCACGCTTGCCGCGCATCACGCGCCGTTCTGGCACACATCGATCCATTCGGCAGCCACCAGCTCGGCCATCCGCGACGGCGCAATCCGCACAGCGCTGTGGATCGAGCCCGCCGCGGGCACCACCTCGTCGAATTCCCTCAGCGAGACGTTGCAGTAGATCGGCAGCGGCGCCTTCAGCCCGAACGGGCAGACGCCGCCGACTTCATGGCCGGTGATGTCGGCCACCTCCTCCAGGCCAAGCATCTTCGGCTTGCCTCCGAAACGCGCCTTGACCTTTTTGTTGTCCATGCGCGAGGTGCCGCTGGTGACGATCAGGATCACCTGCTCGCCGATCCTCAGGCTCAGCGTTTTTGCGATGCGCGCCGGTTCGACGCCGTAGGCCTCCGCGGCCAGCGCCACGGTCGCCGAACTCATCGGCGATTCGATCACGGTGATATCAGGCGCCCTCTCGGCAAAAAACGCGCGGACGGAGGCAAGGCTCATGAACGGCAACGGGATCAATGGACAACGGGATCAACGGGCGATGAAATTAACTGGCGATGAGATCAACTGACAACGAGATCAACTGACAACGAGATCAAGCGGGTAACCAGACCGGGCAATTCGGCAAGTCCGTGAACAATGTAGTCGGGCTTGACGCCGAGTTCATCCATCTGCATGCGGATCGCCTTGAACATTGTGAGCGGCGGTACGAGGTCGCTCTTGATACAGGCCAGTGCCATTGCTTCCGGGGTCACCCGCTCGATCCAGGCCACGTTTAGTCCAAAGGCCTTGGCGCCACAAGCGTCCCACGGGTTCGACGACACGAACAGTACGTCGGAGGGACGCACGCCGAGCCTTGCTTCGACCAGGGCGTAGGTTTGGGGCGCCGGTTTGAAAATCCTCTGCGAGTTGATGCTGATGGTCGCATCCAGTATCTTGTCGAGGCCGGTATTTCGCACCAGCGTGTTGAGCATGCCGCTCGATCCGTTGGACAGGATGGCGAGCTTCTTGCCCTTCAATTTGCCGAGCGTGGCAAGGGCGTCCGGATAGAGGTCGAGGTGCAGATATTTATCCATGATGCGCTCGAACGTTGCCGCATCATGTTCAAGGCCGAGCACCCTGATGGTGTAGAGAAGCGAATCGCGAGTGATGACCGAGAAATCCTCATAGCGCCGCATCAGCGAGCGGAACCAGGTGTATTCGAGCTGCTTGATGCGCCATATCTGGGTGATGATCTCGCCATAGCCGGGGAATGCTTCCTCGGTAATGGCTGCTACCGACTGAACGTCATAGAGCGTGCCATAGGCATCGAAAACAACGGCTTGGATCGTCACGGAAATACTCTCGGGTTAGGCAAAGTACCGGCTCTGCTGCAACGGGATGCGACTGCTAGAATCGGACTGCTGGCCCTCGGATCGGCGGCAAGCTCATTTTGGCCCGGCACCAGTATGGACCCGCAGGAGGAACGCGTCAAAGCGTTGCTCGTTTTCCTCATCGCGGCCCCACAGAAGCGTGCCGAGAACGGCTCCAAGGAAACCCAGTGGCATCGAGACGATGGTCGGATTGACCAGTGGCCACAAGGCGTCGGCGCCGCGCATCGCTGGCCCCATCATGGCCAGCACCACCGAAGACACCAGCCCCACCGTCATGCCGCCGACCACGCCGCCGGTATTGAATTGCCGCCAGAACAACGAGAGGATCAAGACCGGAAAATTGGCGCTGGCGGCGATGCAAATGGCAAGGATCACCAGAACGGCGACGTTGACGCCCTGGGCGACAAGGCCGAGCGCGGTCGCCAGAACGCCGATCACGACGGTCGTAATGCGGGCGAGCCACACCTCGTGCTTGCCGTCCACCTGACCGCGCTTGACCCAGTTGACGTAGAAGTCGTGGGCAATCGAGCTGGACGTCGACAGCGTGAGAGCGGAAACGACGGCAAGAATGGTTGCCACCGCAACGGCAGAAACGAAGCCGAGCATCAGGTCGCCGCCGAACGTGGCTTTGCCGCCGCCGAGATATTGCGCGAGCAGCGGCAGCGTCAAATTGCCGCCCTTGTCGGCAGCGCGAATGGCGTCCAGTCCGACGAAGTCGGCGGCAGCGAGGCCGAACAATGTGGTGCCCGCGAAGAAGGCGCCGGCCAGAAACATCACCCACACCACCGAACGACGCGCCGTCCTGGCATCGGGCACGGTATAGAAGCGCGTCATGACATGCGGCAACCCTGCAAGGCCGAGCGCGAAGCCGAGCCCGAGCGATATCTGATCGAAGGGGTTCTTCAGGTAATTGCCCGGCAGCAAATAACCGGCGCCGTATTTCCGTTCGGTCTCGGCAAACAGCGAAAGCAGATCGAGGCGCACCATCGAGAGGATCATCAGCAGGATGATCGCTCCGGCACTCAGCATCAACACCGCTTTCACGATTTGCACCCAGGTGGTCGCCAGCATGCCGCCGAAGGTGACATAGACGATCATGCTCGCGCCGACGAAGATCACCGCCCAGTCATAGGATATCCCTGTGAGCAGCCGTACCAGGACGCCGGCGCCGGCCATCTGCGGCATCAGGTAGGCGAAGTTGACGACCACGGTTCCCACGATCGCGGCCAGCAGCGAAGTCCGTGTCTGCATGCGGCTTCGGATAATGTCGCCCAGCGTATATCTGCCGGCATTTCGCATCGGCTCGGCGATCAGGAACAGCACGGTGCAAAACGCCACCAGCGGTCCGAGGGCATAGAACGCGCCGTCCATCCCGTACAGCGCGGTCAACCCCGTGAAGCCGAGAAACGCTGCGGCGCTGCACCAGTCGCCCGCCAGCGCGAAGCCATTCTGCGCGGAGGTCAAGGCGCTGTCGGCCGCATAGAAGTCAGCCGTGGTCGACGTGCGTTTTGCCGCCCAATAGGTAATGCCGACGGTGATCAGGAGAATGACGATGAAAATGCCAAGGGTGAGGCTCATTGCGGCTTCCCCGCTTCCATGATTGCGGCCGTGGCTTTCGCGGCCAGCGGATCGAACTTGTCGGCGGCCACCCGCCCGTAAACGATCGCAAGCACCCACGACAGCAGGTAATTGAATGCGATCAGGACGAAGCCGAGATTGAGGGAGCCGACCACTTTGCTGCCCATCAAGTCCCGGGCAAAGCCGGCAAGCGCGGTCAGGCCGATGTAGCCCACCATGAAAATCACGGTCATCGGCACCAGATATCGCAGCTTTTCGCCGATCAGCGTTCTGACGGAGGCATGCGCAGCCTCGAGAGGCGTCTCATTGCCTGTCATTCTGTTTCCCCCGACCTACCTGCCGCGATCTTGATCGTCCTTCGCACTGCAGCGCCCTGGCCAACGATCGCGCGCCGAGGCAGCCGCCGGGCGCGGTTTTTTACCGGCAGCTTCCATGGCGACAAAATGAATGTCTCGTGTCGTCGGCAAACCCGCACGCTGTTCCTGACCGGCCCCTCGAGGGCGAGGCGGCAGAAAATCAGGCCTCGGTGGCTCCGCGAATGAGAGCGCAGATCCCTGTCATCCGTGCAATCGGATGCTCCACGAACAGCCGGCATGAAGCGAGGACGTCCTGCAAGGCGGGTGGCGGAGGGGCAGGTTCGAGCCGATGCGCGAGCACCTTGCCGTGCGCGCGCCCCAGCACGCGAGCCGAAAGTGTCAGCGCGTTCAGCGATCCATCCGCCTGCAGGGGCGCGAGAAGGTCGCGGATGATCGCAAGATATCCCGGCCAGTAGGCGAGATGCCGATACATGCTGGCAATCAGATATGGCGCGCCGTCTTCGCCGTATCCGTTCAATTCATCGATCAGGTGCCGCACTTCGCCAGGGAGCGCCGTCATGGCCGGCAAAGCCGGCAATTCGGTTTGAACCGGTACCGGCGCGCTGGCCTCAATTACATCGACGGCCGGACCGGCGCTCGGATCATAGCGCTCGAGCAACGCCGAAAGCACGACGAGCGCCAGCGCATTGGTGTGGTGATAGCTGTCCAGAATGGCATGGATTTCCTTGCGCGCGTTGCCGTCGATGCCGGCAGCGGCGAGAAGCTTTGTCGACAGCGTCGCTGCCTTGGGCAGACGAAGCGTTCGGCGCACGGCTTCGGCGTGCCCGGCAGCCGCACCGAGATAAAGCGGCCGCACCGCCGACCAGGCCCACGGCAGCGCGCCTTGCATGGTTGCGAGGTTGCGCCAGATCAGATTGACGACGCTGGTGCCGAGCGTGTTGCGGATATCGGAATAGACCTCTGCGATTTTGCCAGCCGCCGCGGTCTCGAGCACGGCAGGCACGCTTTCGGTATTCTCCAACACGATCTCCGGACCGGACACGGCGTCAAGCCGCGCGAGGCTGAACGCGCCTTCAGATATTCAGGAGCTTGCGCGCGTTGGCCTTTAGCACTTTCGGCCTGATCTCGTCACGGATTTCGAGCCTGGCGAAGTCGGCAAGCCAGCGATCGGGCGTGATCGCGGGCCAGTCCGAGCCGAACAGCGGCCTGGGAATTGATTATACCTTATAACAAACGCCGGATTGACAGTCGACCGCGCAATGGCTTAGAAGGCGCCCGTCCTGGGCAGCACGGCTGCCGTCGGGATGAAGCTTATTTTGGCCCTGGTTTCTCAATCTGTCGGCCCTTATCAGGTTCCCGAACGATCGTGCCGGATGCGGCCTTTCAAAACGCCAGGATTGTCCCATGAAAGTCCGTAACTCGCTGAAATCGTTGCGCGGTCGTCACCGCAACAACCGTCTGGTCCGCCGCAAGGGCCGGGTTTACGTGATCAACAAGGTGCAGCGCCGCTTCAAGGCGCGCCAAGGTTGATGCATCGCTGATTTTCCGGCTGATTTTCCGGTTGCATCGCCGCTTGCCCGCTCCGGGCTGGCATGGAGTTGCGTCATCACGGGTCTTTGACGCCTTTGCTGCTTTGCAAGCAGGTTTTGCTGCGTCTAGACTTTACCCATGGCCAAGAGATTCCCTGACGCACGAGGATGCCGGCTAGCCCTTCTCGTGGCTGCAATCGCCGCCGCGGTGCCTGCCGTTTCGCTTGCGCAGGACCTGGTTCCGAAGCAGCAGCGGAAGTTGCCAGACGCTCCCGGCAAGACGCCAAAGGTAAGTGCTGACAAGCGTGGGCTGGATTTCCTGTTCGGTGCCCTGAAGGCCGCGCCCGATTTAGCCAGCGCCAAGCACGTCGAGGCAAGAATCTGGGCGCTTTGGCTGCAGACGCCGAGCGATACGGCGGCGCTGTTGATGACGCGCGCCAAGGCCGCGATGGACGCCCAGCAGATGGATGTTGCGCTGAAGCTCCTGGATTCGGTCGTCAAGCTGCGTCCGGACTATGTCGAGGGGTGGAACCGCCGCGCGACGCTGTATTACCTGCGGAACGATTACGCGCATTCGCTGCAGGACATCGAGCAGGTGCTGGTCCGGGAGCCGCGTCATTTCGGTGCGCTTGCCGGCCTTGGCATGATCATGCAGGACCTGGGCGACGACAAGCGCGCGCTCGATGCCTTCCGAAAGGCTCTCGCCGTCAATCCGCACCTCGAGAAGGTGCCCGAACTGGTCAAGACCTTGAGCGAGAAGGTGGAAGGCCGGGATATTTAGGTGCAGGACGTTCAGTGCAGGGCGTTGCTGCCAAGTGCTGCCAGCCTGCCATGCGCCATCACGGCCTGGAGCTCGAGCAGCTCCGCCTCGAGCTGCTCGTTGACCAGGAGCAGCGCCCTGAGCGCGCCGCGGATATCGCCGTTGCATCGGGCGACGATTTCGTCGATCGCGGCATCATTCGGTCTTGAAGACATTTGTCTCCTCCAGTCATTTCGGTGAGGATAACTCCCTGGCGCCCGGCGGGTTGCTGTGAATTGCGTGGATAAGCGGGGTCGTGAAACCGCGGGCCGACACCGCTCCCGGATCGTAAAAAGCTCCGCATATGCTTATAGAAAGCTGCCGATGACGCCTTTATGAAGGAAAATGCGGCAGACCTGCGCCCGGTGGAAAACTTGTGCGGTCAAGCGAAACCCGGCCGCATCCTGAGCCGTAATTTTTTTTGTGAGACCGATCCGCATTTTCTCGATGATCCCAATCGTTTTGGCAGCAACCCTGTTGATCCTGGCGCTGGTCACGCGCGCCGGCATCATCGCCCTGCAACGGGTCCATCCGCCGCAAGGCAAGATGATCGAAGTGGCCGGCGCCGTGCTCAACGTCGTCGACATCGGGCCGCGCGAGGCGCTGCCGGTAGTGCTGATTCACGGTGCGAGCTGCAACCTCGAGGCCATGCGCAAGCCGCTCGGCGACAGGTTCGCCGAAAAATTCCGCGTGATCCTGATCGACCGGCCGGGCCATGGCTGGAGCACGCGCGAACGCGAAGCGGATTCGACGCCGCATATTCAGGGCAGGATGATCGACGAGGCGCTGGAGAGGCTTAGCGTCGGGCGCGCAATCCTGGTGGTGCATTCATGGGCCGGAGCGCTGGGCGCGCGGATGGCGCTTGATTATCCTGCCCGTGTCGCGGGCCTGGTGATGCTGGCGCCGGTGGCCTATCCCTGGCGCGGCGGCGTCGGCTGGTACAATGACCTCGTCACGACGCCGGTGATCGGCCCGCTGCTCGCCCATACGATCACGCTGCCGCTGGGTTTGTTGCTGAGCGAGCCCGGCGCCCGCAAGGCCTTTCTGCCCCAGGCGATGCCGGAAAATTATGTTCGCGACACCGCGACATCATTGTTGCTGCGTCCGCGCGAGTTCCTTGCCAATGCGCGCGACCTTGTGACGCTGAAGGAAGCGGTCAAGGAGCAGGCGCCGCGCTATGCGGAAATCAGGATGCCTGTGGTGGTGATTTCAGGCGATGTCGACAAGACCGTGTCGACCAACATCCACTCCCGGCCGTTTGCCGCCACGGTCGGAGGTACAAAGCTGATCGTGCTGCAAGGCGTCGGTCACATGATCCAGAACGCCGCGCCCGATCTCGTGATGCGCGAGATCGAGGCCATGGCCGGCGCCATCGTCGATCCGGTGGCCGCGGCCCAATGATGTGGCCGCGGCCAGCAACGTTGCGATCTTGTGCGTGTGCAATGCCTTACTTGCTCTTTCCGTCCTTGTCGAATGACGAGAGATAGGCCCAGAGGTCGTTGATCTCTTTCTCGTTCTTGATGCCGGCAAACGCCATCTTGGTCCCCGGGATCTTCGCCTTCGGGTCCTTGATGTATTCCTTGAACTGGGCTTCGTTCCAGGTGATGCCGGAATTCTTGTTGGCGTCGGAGTAATTGTAATCCGGTGCGGAGCCGGACTTGCGGCCGTCGAGGCCGTTGAGTTCGGGCCCGACCTTGTTCTTGGCACCTTCCCCGATCGCATGGCAGGCCAGGCATTTGTTGAACGACGTCTTGCCGGCCGCGACATCCTGCGCGAGTGCTGCCGATACGGTCGCCGACGATGCGATGATGATCAACGCGCTCAATGCAAATTTTTTCATTATCTACACTCTTGGTTTCCTTGGGGTGACTTGCGGCCTGTTTGTGACACAGGCCGAGCCCGATCGACAAGGGCCGTGGCGCAATATCGGCCCTGCAACGAGGCAAAATGCAGTTATCGCAAGGTGCCAAGCAACGAGAGCCTTTGCGAGATTGAAGGATTGCCCTGGTTTGGCTCGCCGAGACGCTAACGCTCTATCCCCTATCGCTATCTCTTATTGCTCTGGTGTGGCGGGTGCGGCGGTGGGAAGGCCCAGAACCCCCGCCCGGATGAGCCAACGGGTCGCGCCAACAGGATGCCCGCGAACTTGCCGGCAGACAGGGGGTTACGAGCAGGCTATGGATGACCAGCGTGCGCAGTGATGAGTCCGCTGACGGTTTGCCTCGCGCTCAGTAGTAATGGCGGCGCACAGCGCGCCTCGACGACCGCCGCGCTACTCAGGCCACGCTTCCAGGCGTCGCCGGACGGCCCACCACCGCTTCAGCTTGCGAGATGACCGTGCCGGACTGCCAGACGGCCGGCGAGACGTCTACGGCGAAGCCTGCGAAGAAGGCGAATGCGATCGCCGTGGCACGGATCAGTCGGAAACTGCTTCTGGTCATGTGAATCTCCCTTTACGGATTAGTCTTCCTGTCCGCGTTCGGGACCCGAGCGTTGATCTATATCAACCGTGGGAGTTGAGCTTGCGAAGGCGCCGATGAAAATCCGTGAAAGCCGCAGCGGAAATCGGCGTCGTCGCCTAATAGCCTTGCGAATTCCTCGGCAATGTTGCCTATTGATTGCCGCCCTGCCGCTATTTAGCTCGTTGAAACGCTCTCTCAGCAGCAGCGGCTCCAATATCGGACGGACATTCGCTTTGATCAGTGCTATCGGAACCGATCGATCAGGCAGCAGGAAAGCCAATCACCGAATTAGCGGACTGCACAGCAATGATGGCGGAGATCACCTTGCTTTAGACGAGTACAAATGTTCTTGCCACGCGCTTCTGTCCGCCAAGTCCGGTAGAAATTTGCCCGTCGTGTCTTTGTGCCGCATCCCGTCGGTATTGATCCCAACCGCAATAAAGCATTTTCCCATGCCGTCCCGCGCCCACCAGGAGGGGCGTTTCGCGTCGTCACGAACGTGGGCGCGGGATGCGGTGGACGCTGTGGCGGCGCAAGACGAGCGGCGCCGTAGCGGACGGCGAAGTCGTGTGGTCCTGACGCCCCGACGCTGGCGTCAAGCTTGCAAGGCGATGATCTTGCGGGCGATGGTGGCAAAAAAGCCCGGCTCACCAGGGAGAGCGCGAAGGAAACCGTTAAAACCATTCGCGCAGGGAGTGCCGGAATGTTTCGGCGGACCTGTGGTGACTTACTCGTGTGGTTTTTTCATTTCCACGCGAGGCTATGGGTGCGACCGAGCACCCGGCATTCCCTGCGCCCTCTCTTTTCCGAGGGACGTTGTTTCGCAAGACCCGGACGCGATGCGCGCCGCGGGAATGCGGAGGTGTGTCCAGCGAGAAGCGACGGCCGTCATTGCGAGGATTATCGGTGGGCACGGCGCAAGCGCGCCTTTGCGCACCCTACAATGCCTGAATCTTCGTGATATATAAACAAAGCCGCGGACTTCTTCGCCCCGCCGGGAGGAACCTGAGATGACCATCATGATGCCCGCGCCGGATCAGGCGGTTCTGGATCGCCGCGAGGCCATCGTCAAAGCCTTGCGCGCGATCGTGCCGGGCGAAGGCGTGATCGACAGCGCCGCCGAAATGGTTCCTTACGAGTCCGACGGCCTGATGGCGTATCGGCAACCGCCGATGGTGGTGGTGCTGCCGGACACTACCGAGCAGGTCTCGAGGGTTCTCAAATACTGCTTCGAGCAAGGCATCAAGGTGGTGCCGCGCGGTTCCGGCACCTCGCTGTCCGGCGGCGCGCTGCCGCTTGCGGATGCCGTGCTGCTGGGGCTCGGCAAATTCAAACGCATCCGCGAAATCGATTTCGACAACCGCGTGGTCGTCACCGAGCCGGGCGTGACCAATCTCGCCATCACCCAGGCGGTTTCCCACGCCGGTTTCTACTACGCGCCCGATCCGTCATCGCAGATTGCCTGTTCGATCGGCGGCAATGTCGCGGAGAATTCCGGCGGCGTGCATTGCCTGAAATACGGCATGACCACCAACAACGTGGTGGGCTGCGAAATCGTGCTGATATCAGGCGAAATCCTGCGCATCGGCGGCAAATGTGCCGAGAACGGCGGCTATGATCTGATGGGAATCATCACGGGTTCCGAGGGGTTACTCGGCGTCATCACCGAGATCACCGTGCGAATCCTGCAGAAGCCCGAGACGGCGCGGGCGCTGATGGTTGGTTTCGCCGAAGTCGAAGCCGCCGGCGAATGTGTGGCGCGGATCATCGGTTCCGGGATTATTCCGGGCGGCATGGAAATGATGGACAAGCCCGCGATCCACGCGGCCGAAGATTTCGTCCATGCCGGATATCCGCGCGATGTCGAGGCGCTTCTCATCATCGAACTCGATGGACCCAGTGTCGAGGTCGACGAATTGATCAAACGCGTGGAGGCAATCGCGAAAAGTTGCGGCTCGACCTCCTGCCAGATTTCGAACTCCGAAGCCGAACGCAACCTGTTCTGGGCCGGGCGCAAGGCTGCGTTCCCCGCCGTGGGGCGGATTTCGCCGGACTATCTGTGCATGGACGGCACCATTCCGCGCGGCGCCCTGCCGAAAGCCCTGGCGAAAATCCGCGAGCTGTCGCAAAAATATCATCTGCGCTGTGCCAACGTGTTCCACGCCGGTGATGGCAATCTGCATCCGTTGATCCTTTATGACGCCAACAAGCCCGGCGAAATGGAGCGGGCGGAAGCCTTCGGCGCCGACATCCTGCGGGCCTGTGTCGAACTCGGGGGCGTGCTCACCGGCGAGCACGGCGTCGGCATCGAAAAGCGCGACCTGATGCCGGAAATGTTCAGCGAGATCGATCTCAACCAGCAGCAGCGGCTGAAATGCGCGTTCGATGCGCAAGGCCTGCTCAACCCCGGCAAGGTGTTTCCGACTCTGCACCGCTGTGCCGAACTCGGCCGCATGCATGTGCATGGCGGAAAGCTGGCGTTTCCCGATTTGCCGCGGTTCTAACCGGATGATTTGTGAGATCGCAGGTGGAAACTGTCATTGCGAGGAGCGCGAGGCCGCCTGTTTCGTCATGCCCGCGCTTGTCGCGGGCATCCACGTCTTGCTTTCTTTCGAGCAAAGGAAAAGACGTGGATCGCCGGGACAAGCCCGGCCATGACGTGCAAAACCAAGATCGCGGGTGGAGGCACAAGAGGCGACCGCCGCCTTGCGGGGGGAGAAAGCGCAAGGAACGAACGTGGATACGCTGAGAGTACGTGACGCAAAGGATGTCGAGCAGGTAGTGCGGGCGGCGATTGCCGGCGAGCAGCCGCTCGAAATCGTCGGCCACGGCTCGAAGCGGCTGGTCGGCCAGCCGATAACTACCAACGCGCTGCTCGATGTGTCGGCGCTCAATGCGGTGAAATCCTACGAGCCGCACGAATTGATCATCACGGTCGAAGCGGGCGCGCCGCTCGCCGACGTCAAGTCCCTGATCGACTCCAGGAATCAGCAATTCGCATTCGAGCCGATCGACACCGCGCTGCTGCTCGGAACTGCGGCGGGCGGTACCATCGGCGGCATGATCGGCGCGGGCCTCGCCGGGCCGCGGCGTATTCAGGCAGGCGGCGCGCGCGACCATCTGCTCGGCGCGCACGCGGTGTCCGGCTTCGGCGACAGTTTCAAGGCCGGCGGGCGGGTGGTGAAGAACGTCACCGGCTATGATCTATGTAAACTGCTGGCGGGATCGTGGGGCACGCTCGCCGTCATGACCGAGGTGACGTTGAAAGTCGTGCCGCGGCCCGAGAGCGAGCGCACCCTGGTGCTGCGCGGACTGGACGACGTGACAGCCAACAGGGCCATGACGGCAGCGCTGGGCTCGCCGTTCGATGTCTCGGGCGCGGCGCATGTGCCGGCTTTTGCCTTTCGCGACGGATTAGGTGCGCTCGGCGAACTAGGATCGCCGAAGTCAGCCACGCTGTTGCGGCTGGAAGGGATTACGGCATCGGCCTCCGACCGCGCGGCCTCGCTTGCCAGGGCTCTCTCTTCGTTTGGCGCGGTCGACATTCTGGAGGACGCGAACTCAGCCGCGATCTGGTGTTCCATTCGCGACGTCGAACCCTTCGCGGCCCACGGCGAACGCGGCGCGCGGCCGGTATGGCGGATTGTCTGTCCGCCTGCCTCGGGTGGGAAGCTTGGCGAGCGCCTTGCGCGCGATACCGGGGGCGAGGTGATCTACGACTGGGGCGGCGGACTGATATGGGCGGCGCTGCCTGCCGCGGCCGATGCGCAGGCGCCGCTGGTGCGTTCGTGCGTCGATTCCGCCGGCGGTCATGCCATGCTGCTGCGCGCGTCCGAAGAAGTCAGACGCAATGTTGACGTATTTCACCCGGCAGACAGCGGTGTGGCCGCCTTGAGCGAGCGCGTTCGATCGAGTTTCGATCCGAAAGGCATACTCAATCGCGGGCGTATGGTGCGGGGATTGATGGCATGAAGACCGAGTTCAGCCTCGCCCAGCTTGCAGATCCCGATATCGGGGAAGCGGACAAGATTCTGCGCAAATGCGTGCATTGCGGATTCTGCACCGCGACCTGTCCCACTTACGTCCTGCTCGGTGACGAACTCGATAGCCCGCGCGGCAGGATCTACCTGATCAAGGAGATGCTGGAAAAGAACCGGCCGCCGACCGCGGAAGTGGTGAAACATATCGACCGTTGTCTTTCCTGTCTCGCCTGCATGACCACTTGTCCGTCGGGCGTGAACTACATGCATCTGGTCGATCAGGCGCGTGTGAGGATCGAGCGGGAATACAGGCGGCCGCTGCCCGAGCGGCTATTGCGCGCATTGCTTGCGCTCGTGCTGCCGCGGCCCGGTCTGTTTCGAATGTGCCAGATGCTGGCGCGGCTCGGCCGTCCGCTGTTTGCGCTGCTGGGCGCGTCCAACGAGCCCTCGGCGTCGCCCTCGCTCATGCGGCGCATTCAGGCAATGCTGGCGCTATCGCCGAACAGCCTGCCGCCGCCAGGACCCGCCCCAGGCAGCGTGTTCCCGCCAAAGGGCGAGAGGCGCGGCAGGGTGGCCCTGCTGCAGGGATGTGCGCAGCAGGTTCTGGCTCCTCGCATCAATCAGGCCGCGATCAACCTTTTGACGCGCCACGGCGTCGAGGTCGTGCTGGTCAGGGATGAACAATGCTGCGGTGCGTTGACCCATCACCTCGGCCGGGATGAGGACGCGCTGGGAAGCGCTCGTGCCAACATCACTGCGTGGCTTGCGGAGGCCGACCGGAGCGGCCTCGACGCCATCCTGATCACGACTTCGGGCTGCGGCACCGTCATCAAGGACTACGGTTTCATGCTGCGCGAGGATCGGGATTTCGCTGCGCCGGCGGCGCGGGTCTCGGCGCTGGCCAAGGATATTACGGAGTATATCAGCGGTATCGATCTTGAGCCTCCGCGTCGCCACGGCGACATTGTGGTCGCCTATCATTCGGCCTGCTCGCTGCAGCACGGGCAGAAAATCACGCAAGTACCGAAAGAATTGCTTTCCAAGAATGGATTCGTGGTGAAAGATGTGCCCGAGAGCCATTTGTGCTGCGGTTCGGCGGGGACCTACAACATTCTCCAGCCTGATATTGCGAACAGATTGCGTGATCGGAAGGTTGCCAATATCGCGATGGTCAAGCCGGACATAATCGCTGCGGGCAATATCGGATGCATGGTGCAGATTGCCGGCGGTACGTCAGTTCCTGTGGTGCACACGATTGAGCTTCTCGATTGGGCAACGGGCGGTCCGCGGCCGGGATTGAACTGATCGATTGGTTTTGAGGGAGTGGACGGCTTTGAACGCTCGATAGACATGGCTCAATAGGCCCGGCTCAACAGACATGGCTCAGCGGCAACAGGAGGACCACGATGGCGAAGAGCAAAAAGAAGAAGGGCAAGAAGGCTAAGAAGGCCAAAAAGATTCTGACAGCGAAGAAGAAATCGGCCGGAAAGGCGGCCAGGAAGACAGCAAAGAAATCTGCAAAGAAGGCGGCCAAAAAGGCCAAGAAGTCTGCGAAGACATCCGCCAAGAAGACACCCGCCAAGAAGACATCCGCCAAGCAGACATCCGCCAAGCAGGCGATGCCAAAGACGGCGGCTCCGAAAAAGCCGGCAAGGCCGGCCGCAGCCAAAAAAGCCGCCAAGCCTGCCGCGGTTGCGCCGACGCCTGTTCCCGCCGATACGGAATCAAGCTGGGCCATGCCCTCTCACACCGAGAGTCACGCTCCAAGTCATGACACAAGTCATGCTCCGGGCACTCATACTTCAAGCCCGGCGCCGTCATGGGAGCATTCGTCGTCTCCGCCAACAGGCGGAGAGGAGGACAACTAGAAGATATTGATCGGGGTCAGGTCAGAAGGCCGCAGCAGTCCGGCGCTGCGGCCTTTTGTTGTCGAAGTCCGTGTCTGGAGAACGGCTCCCGGAAATAGCCCCGTAATTGACGCGAGTTGGAACCCGTGGTCCCTGCAACAAGGTGCGACGCGCTTTCGACGGCTGAGCAACCGAAAAGCGCCCCAATCCCCGAATACTCAGGCGGCGGCCCGTTATTCTTGTTGTCGGATTACAACAGTGCCCGACAACAACTTTAAATGCCGTTCCCATCGCTGAAAAAACATGCAAATGATCGAATTTGTTGCTTCATGCGACGGGTTAGTCGTACCAGATTGCGCCGCATATTAATGATTTCGGCCGCCGCACTCTTGTTCGGGCGGCCGCCCGAACTGCTTGATTCTGTGGGCGTCGGATGCAGAAGCTGGGTTTTGCCGCAGCGTTATTGGCCATGGTGAGTTCGGCTTTTGCGGCTGACATGCCTGTGAAGGCGGTCAAGGCTCCGCCGCCGGCAACGTTCGATCCCTGGGATATCGCTTTCGGCGCCGCGGTCATGAATGACTATGTGTTCCGCGGTATCACCCAGTCCAACCACCAGCCGTCGGTCGCGGCCTATTTCGAGCCGCGCTTCAACCTCAACAAGGACTTGCAATTCTATGTCGGCACGTCCGCCGAGAGCATCTCCTTTGCAAATCACGCGGCGGCTGAGGTCGATATCTACGGCGGCGTCCGACCGACCTTTGGTCCGTTCTGGCTTGATTTCGGTGTCTGGGGCTACCTCTATCCGGGCGGTCAGTGTCAGGAGGGCTTTCCGGGCGGCGTTGCCGTTTGCCCGCCCGGGTCTCCGCTGGCATTGGGGCCCGATTTCACGCAGATCAAGCAAAATCTCAGCTTTTTCGAGGGCTACGCCAAGGTCAACTGGACCATCAATGAAACTTTCGCAGTTGGCGCCAACCAGTTCTACACGCCGAGCTTTTTGAATTCGGGAGCCTGGGGCGATTACGCCTCGGTCACTGCAAAGGCGGCTGCACCATCGGCCTGGTTCGGATCGAGCGGGGTTGGCGCTTATTTGTCGGGCGAGTTCGGGCGGCAATGGTTCGGCACAACGGATGCGTTCTATCGCGTCACGGCCGCGCCGGTTGGAATCCCCTATCCAAGCTACAATACTTGGAACCTCGGAATTGGCTTCACCTACAAGGTGTTCACGCTGGATTTGCGCTATTCGGATACGAATTTGCGCAGGGGCGATTGCGCTGCACTCACGAGTGCCTTCAACGCAAACATCCCGGGCAATGTGACCGCCATCAACCCGAATGGCTTCGGCTCCAACTGGTGCAGTGCCGTCGGCATCGTCAAGCTGTCGGCGGACCTGACCGCAATGACCAGCCTGAAGTAATTTCTCTCAACCCGCCCTAGTGTAGCGGTAAAAGGGCGGCAGAGAATTTGCCGCTTTTTTCATTGGGGGGTCGATGGGTCTGGATTTGCAAGAGATCGTGCGGGAGGCGCGCCGCCGTATGGTTCATCCCGATGCGGCGCAGGCGGCTGCCGCCGGCCTTGGCGTTGCGTTCGCCATTGGAGGGATGGAGTGGTCGTCGCTCGCGGTTCAGTATCCGCTGGCCTTTATCCCGTTTGCCACCTCCATTGTGCTCGTCATCGGTTCGCCGGAGGTGGAGCCGGCCCAGCCGCGAGCGCTGATCGGTGGGCACATCGTTGCGACGCTGGTCGGATTTGTCGTGCTCCGCCTGGCGGGACCGCAGGCCTGGGCAGCAGCAGCAGCGGTCGGACTTTCGGTGCTGGCGATGTATGTCACAGATACGTTTCATCCCCCGGCCGGGATCAACCCGCTGCTGGTTGTTTCCGGGGGGCTTCCCTGGACGTTCCTTCTCGCTCCGGTGCTTGCGGGGGCGTTATCGCTCGCCGCATTCGCTTATCTCTGGCATCGCTGGGTGCTTCGCCAGCCCTGGCCTTCGCGCTGGCTATGAGGCCCTGCCTCTCTTGTCCTGGCCCCTGTCGAGGTGCTCGGCCTGGTCCTGCAGCGCAAATCGATCGCCTTGACGCCTAAGCACGATCTTGCGCCGATGGAAGGCCTCGAGCGTGCTGCGATGGCCGATCGAGACGACGGTCGTTGCCGGCAATTTATCCGCAAGGAGACGATACAGCGCGGTTTCTGAAGCTTCGTCGAGCGAGGCGGTTGCCTCATCCAGGAACAAGTATTGGGGCGCATGCAGCAGTGCACGCGCGATTCCCAGCCGCTGTTGTTCGCCCAGCGAAAGCGTTCGGTTCCAGTGACCGTCCTCCTCGAGCTTCGATACGAGTTGCGGCAGGCCTACTGAAGCCAGCGCGCTTCCTACCAGCTCCGAGCCGAATGCATTCGGTTCACCGGGGTAGACGATTGCAGCCTTCAGGGAACCGACCGGAAAATATGGCCGCTGCGGCAGCATCATCAGTGTCGCCTTTGAGGGAATTGCGATCTCACCGTTTCCGAAAGGCCAGACGCCGGCGATGGCGCGAAACAAGGTCGACTTGCCGGCGCCGGATGGTCCGGTGACCAGGGTGGGCTCGTGGCTGTGAATGCGCAAGCCGTTTGCCGCGACCAGTGGCGCTCCATTGGGCAGGCGGAGCAGAAACTGCCGGAGTTCGATTTCGCCGTCTTCGGCCGCAACTGCGTGACCGATCGAGTCAGCGCTGGTCGGCAGCTTCGTGGCGCTCGCAATCGCCGCCTCGAAGCCGTCAAGACGGGCAATCACGGCCCGCCATTCCGCCAGCGAGCGATAGATCGACACGAAGAATGACAGCGATTGCTGCACACTGGAAAATGCCGATGCCGTCTGCATCATGCCGCCGAGCTGGATCTTGTCGGCGAAATAGGCGGGCGCCACCAGAACGTAGGGGAAAACCACGGCGGCCTGCGCGTAGCTCGAGGTGAACGCCGTCAGCCGCTTGGTCCGGCTCATGATCGCGTACCAGTTCTGCACGACGCGGCCGAAACGCTCGGAAAGCCGCTCCCGTTCGGCGCTCTCGCCTTGCAGCAGCGCGATCTGCTCGGAGTTCTCGCGTACCCGCACGAGATTGAAACGGAAGTCGGCTTCAAAGCGCTGCTGTTGGAAATCAAGCATGACCAGTGGCGAGCCGATCCAATGTGTCAGCGCGGTGCCGAACACGGCATAAATCAGGGCGCCCCACACCAGATATCCCGGAATCTGCCACTCGCCGCCGAAAATCGTCAACGGCGATTCGGCGGACAGCCCCCACAGGATCACCACGAAGGATATCAGCGTTACGACCGCGCTCAAGAAACCGACACAGATGCTCAGTGTCTGGTCGACGAACAGCTTGATGTCATCGGTGATGCGCTGATCCGGATTGTCGGCTGCATCGCCCTGAAGTTGCATCCGGTAATGGTTGGCATCGTGCAGCCATTCGCGCAGGTAGTGGCTGGTCAGCCAGCGCCGCCAGCGAATCTGAAGCCATTGGTTGAGATAGAGCTGGTAAACCGCAAGCGCGATGTAGCAGGCGGCCAGCACGCAGAAGATGCCGATCTCCCGGACGAAGCCGTCCCAGTTCTTTTCCTGCAGCGCATTGTAAAATCGGTTGTTCCACTGGTTCAAAAGAACATTGATGGCGACGACCATCAGTTCGATCGCAACCACCGACGCAAGCAGAAGGCGACCTGCGGTCTTGTCCTCGGAGCGGAAATAGGGAGCGGCAATCCGCCATACAGTCGCGGACGTTGAGCGCATGTTATTCACAGATCGCGTCTCCAGAGGACGGCTGAAAGGCCCGAAAATGGGGGAAATCAAGAATGCCTAGACTAAAGTCGTAACCGTTGCTGTCTGCGTTCGCTTGTCCCGGCCTTGGAGTCAACTCTAGCATGGCGGCTAAGGTGAGGGGCAGGGGGCCTCCATATTTCGCGCGTTTGTGAGCGGTTTGGCAGGGCCAAATTCGCCCGCGATGGCGCACTTTGCAAGGCCCCGGTAATCGCGTCAGGCACCGCCAGTGCGGGCCGAGGCGCAAGCAAAATGGGGGGCGGAGGAATCGCAATGTGGAACCAGGTTTATAACCCTTTCGGCAATGCCGTGCTTTCGACGATCGCTGCGGCGATCCCGGTCGTTACCCTGCTTGTTTTGATCGCGAGCGGCAAGGTCAAGGCACATATCGCCGCCATCATTGCGCTGATCGTCACCAACCTGATCGCGATCTTCGTGTTCACGATGCCGGCAAACATGTCGATCCGCGCTTCGCTGCTAGGCGTGGTGGCCGGCTTCTTCCCGATCGGCTGGATCGTGCTGAACGTCATCTACCTCTATCGAATCACGGTCGCGACCGGGCGTTTCGGCCTGTTGCAGCGTGCCATCGGTGGCGTGACGGAAGACAGGCGTTTGCAACTGCTTCTGATCGCATTTTCGTTCGGGGCTTTCTTCGAAGGCGCGTCCGGTTTTGGAACACCGGTTGCGGTGACTGGAGCGGTCCTGATCGGTCTCGGCTTCTCGCCGCTTGCCGCATCCGGCCTTTCGTTGATCGCCAATACGGCGCCCGTTGCTTATGGAGCGCTTGGCACGCCGATTCAGGGGCTCGCCTCGGTGACCGGTCTCGACCCCTATATTCTCGGCGCCATGGTCGGACGGCAGTTGCCCGTGTTCTCGCTGATCGTTCCGTTCTGGGTGGTTTGGGCGTTCGCGGGCTGGAAGGGGATGAAGGACGTTTGGCCTGCCATTCTGGTCACCGGCGTTACGTTTGCGGTCCCGCAATTTGTAATCTCCAACTTCATCAATCCATGGATCGTCGATATCGGCGCTTCGCTGATTTCGATGGGTTGCCTGATCCTGTTCCTTAAGGTCTGGCAACCGAAGCAGCTTTGGCTTTCGCCGGCACTGCGCGGCAATGATGAATCCCTGGCAACGATGACGCCCGCAAAAGCGATGGACAAGACGCCGCTGACCCGAGCGCAGGTCTGGAGTTCCCTGCTTCCCTGGATCATCGTCTGCATCGTGATGCTGATCTGGGGTAACGGCTCGTTCAAGAGCTGGGCAAACTCGATCTTCACCTGGAACTATCCGGTTCCTGAACTGCACCAAATGATCAACAAGATTCCGCCGGTTGCTGCGAAGCCGACGCCCGAGGGTGCGGTATTCGGATTCACTTATTTGTCGTTCACAGGGACGGGAATGTTGATAGCAGCGATCATCTCCGGCCTCCTGATGGGCTTCTCGCCGGCGAACATGATTGCAGAGTATGGCCGTACCATAAGACTCTGCGCGGTCTCTCTGATCACGATTTCGGCGATGCTCGCGATCGGCACGTTGACGCGCCTCTCCGGCGTCGATGCAACGCTGGGCCTTGCCTTTGCCGCAACCGGCGTCCTCTATCCCTTCTTCGGCACGCTGCTCGGTTGGCTCGGTGTCGCCCTGACGGGATCGGATACGGCATCGAACATCCTGTTCGGCAACCTGCAGAGGATCACCTCAGAGCAACTCGGCCTGTCTCCGGTGTTGATGGCCGCGGCAAATTCCTCCGGTGGTGTCATGGGCAAGATGATCGATGCGCAGTCGATCGTCGTCGCCTCCACCGCCACCAACTGGTACGGACATGAAGGCTCGATCCTGCGCTTCGTGTTCAAACATTCGATCGCGCTGGCCTGCCTCGTCGGCCTGTTCGTCATGCTGCAGGCCTATGTCTATCCGTTCACGCTCATGGTGTTGAAGTAGATATCGGCTCGGCGCATACAGATCAAAATCCCCGCGTCGCAAGGACGCGGGGATTTTTTGTGAAGCGAAAATTTGTCGCGCCCGATCTGGTCAATATCGCGCCCGGCCATTACAACGGCGCGCTGCTGGAACGGTCGGTATTTTCGAGGAAGGAAATGTTTTCAGGGACAGGTTTCTCGAGGCGCGGCGCAGCGGTTGTAATTTCAACACTCTTCGTCTTTACGGCCCGTCCGGCCTGCGCCGAGGACGAATTTCCGTTCGGTTTCGAAATGACGCTGGAAACGGCTCCTCAACCGGGGTCGAAGCGGATTCCGACGCTCGAGATCGGCGACAACGGCGCGACGCGGCTTGATCTGTGGTGCAAGAGCGGGAGCGGCCAGTTTTCGGTCGCCGGCAATACCGTGATCTTTGTCCCCGGCCAGTTCAGGGATCGCGACTGCCCGCCGGCGCGGGCGCAGGCCGACGATGATCTGGTTGCAGCCCTCAGCGAAGCCGAAACCTGGAAGCGGCGCGGCGATCTCGTATCCTTCATCGGACCCAAAGCGCTGCGATTCCGCATCAACACGAATTAGTGAGACTATTTCCAGGCCGACTTGTCGGCGTCCCAGCGTTGTCCCTTGAATTGTCTGGCCAGCGCGTCGACCGATCCGTTGTCGTCCTTTTGATCGCCTTCCTCGTCACCGCCGGAATCATTGGCGAAATTGAGCTTCGCTCCCTCTGCCTCATCGATCGTTGAAACGACGGGACTGGAGATCCACAGCATCAGCCGGTCGGTCGCGCCCGGCTTTTCCGGCGCCACCAGGGCAGTCACCTCGACCACGTCAGTGAGGTTGAGTGCGGGGAAGGCCTGGCTCGGCCGCTTCAGGGTCAATTTCAGTTTGCCCGTGGCTTGGCTCCATTCCGCGGACGACGGTTTTGCCGAAAGCGTCGAGGCGAGCACGCCTTCGATCGCAGCCGCGATCCTTTCCCTGTTGAGCCGATCGCCGTCGCGCCAGCCGGCGGCGGTAAAACGGATGGTGCGGTCCATTTCCATGATTCCGGTGGTCCACCCGGCCGCGACCACGCCGGGCGCCGACCTGAATTTCGAGATCAGTGCGGCGGCGCGATCCGGATCGGTGCTCAGGTTGATGGTCTGTTCGCCCGCGCGCAGCGCGTCGCAGCTCACAATGAGGCTGCTCACGGAGACCTCGAGGTCCTGCCCCTTCAGGCCTTTGAGGAAATCGGAGGCCGCATCCAGCTTGACCCGCACGCCGATCGCCTCCGGGGAGACTTCGGTGAAATCCTTCGGCGATGGCGTGATGCCGTCGTCGCTCGCCTGGCTCTCCTGGAATTCTCTTTCGCTCAAGTCGGAATTATCGGCCGAATTGACCTCGGTCACGGTTGGGCCGATGGCAATCTGGCCTTTGAATTCGAAATTGTCGCCGGTCGGCTTTCGCAACAGTTTCACCGTCACCGGCACTTTGCCGCCGATGCTTTGCGTTGTCCCGCTCAAGGTCTGGCCGCTGACGGCGAGGTTGACGACAAAGCGGTCCTTGCGGTCAGAACCCTTGGCTAGGGGATAGCAGACGTCGAGCACGGCGGCGGTGACCGTCTTGCCCTGCCGGGTTTCCTTGAGGATCACGTCGGCATTGCCGTCCATCAATCCATCGATCGCGGTAAAGTATCTGGTCTCGTTCGCGCCAGGCGTGGCCTTCGGCGAGAGCTTCATTTGAGCGTAGGCGCCGGTGGAGGCCGCAATCAGCCCGGCCAGGAGAAGCGGAAGCGCGCGCATGTGCAGTTCTCTTGAAAGCCGGTGCAGGGGTCGACGCAGTGCCTTGCGGATCAGGATAGAAGCGGAACCATGCCCGTCTTTTCCGGCAATGTGCAAAAACAATTCGCAAAAAAGAAGGCCGCCCCGGGGGCGGCCTTCGCAAGCGGCAATTAGAAGCCCATGCCGCCATGCCCAGGTCCGCCGGGCGCGGCCGCAGGCGGCTCCTTCGGCACCTCCGCCACCATCGCCTCCGTCGTCACCAGAAGGCCCGCCACGGAGGAAGCGTCCTGCAGCGCAGTGCGGACCACCTTGGCCGGATCGACGATGCCCTTGGCGATCATGTCGACATACTCCTCGGTCTGGGCGTCGAAGCCGAACGTCTCGGACTTGTCCTCCAGGATCTTGCCGACAACGATCGAACCCTCGACGCCGGCGTTCTCCGAGATCTGGCGGATCGGTGCTTCCAGCGCCTTGAGCACGATGTTGATGCCGGCCTGCACGTCCGAGTTTTCGTTTTGGATGCGGCCGACCGCCTTCTTGGCGCGCAGCAGCGCAACGCCGCCGCCCGGCACGATGCCTTCCTGCACGGCAGCGCGCGTCGCGTTGAGGGCGTCTTCGACGCGGTCCTTCTTTTCCTTGACCTCGACCTCAGTCGCGCCGCCGACGCGGATCACCGCGACGCCGCCCGCGAGCTTCGCCAGACGCTCCTGCAGTTTCTCGCGATCGTAGTCCGAGCTGGTCTCCTCGATCTGCGCCTTGATCTGGTTGACGCGGGCCTCGATATCCTTCTTTTTGCCGGCGCCGTTGACGATCGTGGTGTTTTCCTTGTCGATCACGACCTTGCGAGCGCGGCCCAGCATGTTGATCGTCACGGCCTCCAGCTTCATGCCGAGTTCGTCCGAGATCAACTGGCCGCCGGTCAGGATCGCGATGTCTTCCAGCATCGCCTTGCGCCGGTCGCCGAAGCCCGGTGCCTTGACGGCGGCCACCTTGAGACCGCCGCGAAGTCGGTTGACGACCAGCGTCGCCAACGCCTCGCCCTCGACGTCTTCGGCGACGATCAGCAGCGGCTTGCCCGATTGCACCACGGCTTCGAGCACCGGCAGCATCGCCTGCAGGCCGGAAAGCTTCTTCTCGTGCAGCAGCACGAGGGCGTCCTCGAACTCGGCGGTCATCTTCTCGCCGTTGGTAACGAAATAGGGCGACAGGTAGCCGCGGTCGAATTTCATGCCCTCGACGATGTCGACCTCGGTCTCGAGCGATTTGTTCTCTTCGACGGTAATGACACCCTCGTTGCCGACCTTCTGCATGGCTTGCGCAATCATCTTGCCGATCGCGGTATCCCCGTTGGAGGAGATGGTGCCGACCTGAGCCACCTCGGAGGAAGAGGCGACGGGCTTGGCGCGCTTCTCGAGGTCCTTGACTACCGAGGTCACCGCAATCTCGATGCCGCGCTTGAGGTCCATCGGGTTCATGCCGGCGGCTACCGCTTTCGCGCCTTCGCGCACGATCGCCTGGGCAAGGACGGTGGCTGTGGTGGTGCCGTCGCCGGCTGCGTCGTTGGTCTTGGAGGCGACCTCACGCAGCATCTGCGCACCCATGTTCTCGAATTTATCGTCGAGCTCGATTTCCTTGGCGACCGTGACGCCGTCCTTGGTGATGCGGGGAGCGCCGAAGCTCTTCTCAATGACGACGTTGCGGCCCTTGGGGCCGAGCGTCACCTTGACGGCGTTGGCGAGAGTATCGACGCCGCGCAGCATGCGATCGCGCGCGTCTCCGGAAAACTTGACGTCCTTGGCTGCCATTTCAATTCACTCCTGGTGGATGTTCAATATCGGTTGGCGCCGGGTAAACACGCGCTTTCGCGGGGGATGACCCGGCAATCCGTCGGCTTCGAAGATTTGTGAATGCCTGGGTTCAGGCACCCGAGAGGGGGAAGGAACGCGCTTCGGTCCGGTTCAGACCAGAACGCCCATGATGTCGCTCTCCTTCATGATCAGGAGTTCCTCGCCGTCCAGCTTGACCTCGGTGCCCGACCATTTGCCGAACAGGACGCGATCGCCGACCCTGAGGTCGATCGGGATCAGCTTGCCGCTCTCGTCACGGCCGCCCGGACCGACCGCCGTAATCTCGCCCTGGGAGGGCTTCTCCCTAGCGGTGTCGGGAATGATGATGCCGCCCTTGGTTTTTTCCTCGGCGTCGATGCGCTTGACCACGACACGGTCATGCAGCGGACGAAATTTGGTTTTAGCCATGACAGTTCCTTTGGAGGCCCGGTTTGCTTCGCCGTCGAAAGTGGCTGGTTATACCGGCGTATTGACCACCGCCGAGGGCCGAAAGCTGCTATGTTGGCAATCGCACCCTAAGAGTGCCAATTGTGCGTCCGGGATATGGCGTGAAGCTGTTCCTGTCAAGCAAACCACCCTTGAGGCCTGGTGTGGCGGTCCGGGACCGGGATGTTGGCGTAATTTTTCCGGACATCATTGCTCCGCCACGGTTTTTGCGCTTGGCTGGGGCAGTTGGCTGCGGGACAAGTATGGATATGCTTGAGGGAGACATGGTCGGTTCACGTAGCACACGGGCGACTGCCAATCTGGGGATTGCCGCCACCCTGGCGATCTTTTTGGGCGCGTGCACCAGCACGAGCCTGCCCTCGTTTTCATCCTCGCCTACGGCTGCGCCGGAGCCTGTGCCCGAAATGCCGGCGACGATCCGCGCCGACGAAATCGTCGGCAAATGGGGCCTTGCGTCGTACCAGAACCCCAACGACCGCGCGCGCACGGAAGTCGCAGCCAAAGCGCAGTGCAAGCAGCCCTATGTGATTGGAGCGGGTGCCGGCGGCGGCGTGATCATGCACCTGGCCGACCAGGCCACGCCCCAGGATTTGCGCCTCAAGGGCAGCCCGAGCGGCAAGAATTATATTGGACCAGCCGGACCTGCCGGCGGTGAACAGGACCGCGAAATCGTCTCCTTCGATGGACGAGTCCTGGTTACGCGCTTCATCGACAAGGATGCGGCGACCCGCTACGGCAACATGGTCTATGTCCGTTGCGCACCGCGCGCCTGAGGCGGCGCGAAGATTGGTCCAAAAATAAAACGCCGGCCCTTTGGCCGGCGTTTTGTTTTCGAGGCAATTGCGATCAGTCGAACAGGGCGTCGATGTCGTCCTGCGACGCGTGGCCGACGTCGCCCTCGGACTTGGGTCCGTTCAATAGCCGCGCATCGCCCTCGCGGTTGTCGGCCAGAACGGGGGCGTGCGCCTTGATGGCGTCGACGCCACCCCAGATATCCATCATGATGGTGATGTGATGCTCGATGAACTTCATCGTAGTCATCACTTTCTTGATTCGCTGGCCGGTCAGGTCCTGGAAGTTGCAGGCCTCGAAGATCGAAACAACGCGTTCCTGGATTTCCTCGCTGAGCAGTTTCTGCTGATCGGGTGAGGTTACCCGGCTGAGCGCAGTTGCCGCGTTGTCGATCGACTCGGCGGCTTCGAGAATCTGCTGTGTGGCCTCCTCGGTGCCGCCGACCACGGCACCAAGCTCGCCGTTGACCTTGGCCATTTCCTCGCCGTTGAAGCTCTTGCCGTGCAGCACCGCGATTTCGCGTTTGGTGCGGCTGATGGCGTCATAGATCAGGTCAAGCTCGACCTTGAGCTTTTCGCATTGCTCGATCTGGGCGCGATAGGTTCCAAGCAGCGACTGCGCTTCGGCGGCCTCCTGCGAGACGGATTCACTGATCGCGTTGTTGGCGGCGCCGGAACGGGGAGCCGCCATTTGTGCCCGGATCGCGCGCAGTTCGTTCATGATCTCCCGATGCGAGGGACCGATCTCGCCTTCGATTTCCGACGGCATCGGCATGTCGCCGGCAATTGCTTCTTCGATACGAAAACGTCTGCGATGAACCGGCATGAATTGCCCCTCAAACTTCATTCCGTCGGGCTTTAAAGCAGACTCGATTTAACATGAAGTTCACGCCGGGAACCCGGCTACCAAGCGCCGCGCGGGCGCCGATACCAAAGATTAACCACGCGCCTTCCCCGTTCACGGAAAAATAACGCTGTGAGACGAAAGCGCGCTCATTTGACGACGTGGTGAATCGAAACGGCTGCCCTGTTTACCAAACCGAGGGGGTTCTGATCTTAGCTGGCGCTGATCCTGATCGATCGAGCGCGGGGAGCCATCCGGCGCTTCCACGACGAAAGCAGTATGAGTACGTCGATGTCCAATAGAATGTACCTTGCGTTCCTTGCGGGCGCATCCCTCCTCACCCTCGGACTTTGCCAGGCGGCCGCGAACGAGGCCGAGTTTGTCACCGAGCCCATCGTGATCCATCCCGATCAATCCGCTCCAAGACCCGATCCCGCGCCGGCGCGAATGGCTGCCGCCGATCGCGCCAATATGGGAGGGGGCTTCATCGAGTTTCTGTTCGGTGACAGACAGGACGATCGCTATCGGCAGCAAGGATACTATCAGCAGCAGCCTTCATACCAGTCACCGCGCCTGCTCGTTCCGCAAATGGATCCGCAGCAGGCGATGCAGCAGCATTACATGGCGGAGCCTGTTCGTCCGGCCTTCGATCCGAAATACGAGAAACAGCTCGTTGACTATGACGGCAGGGAAAGCGCCGGCACGATCGTCGTCGATACGCCGAACAAATTTCTGTATCTCGTGCAGGGCAATGGCAAGGCGGTGCGTTACGGCATCGGGGTCGGCCGTCCTGGTTTCACCTGGTCCGGCGTCAAGCAGATTTCGGCGAAGAAGCAATGGCCGGACTGGACCCCGCCGGCGGAAATGCTGGCGCGCCGGCCGGACCTGCCGCGGCACATGGAGGGAGGCCCGCAAAATCCGCTCGGTGCGCGCGCCATGTATCTGGGCTCGTCGCTCTATCGTATTCACGGTTCCAACGAACCCTGGACGATCGGCACCAACGTGTCGTCGGGCTGCATCCGGATGCGCAACGAGGACGTGATCGATCTCTATGAGCGCGTCAATGTCGGCACCAGGGTCATCGTAATCTGAGCGGTGCCCAACACAGCGAACGAGCCTTGAGGAATCGAAACGGCCGCCCAATCGGGCGGCCGTTTTCCTGGCGGACAAATGATCAGGCGAAGTCGCTGTCTCCGCCACCGCCGAAATCGCTACCGTCGAAATCGTCGGCGTCGTTGTCCACGTCGCTACCGTCGTCGTCCATCGAAGCCGTATCGAAATATCCCGCGCGCGAATTGTCATCATGCCGATCGTTCGACGAGCCGATATCGTTGATTCCGGCATCGCGGGCCAGATTCGAGTCGGATTGGCTGGTCCACGGGCTGGCACCGCCGCTCTTGTCGGCCGCCGCCGAAGCGTCGCCAAAACCGTAACGGCTTCCGCCCATCATCGAGCGGATGCTGTTGAGAAGAAGCGATCCGCCGACCACGCCGGCTGCAGCGGCCGCCGCGGTGCCCAGGAAGGAACCGCCGCCGCCGCCGAACGGCTGCTGCTGTCCACCGTAGGGCTGGCCATACGGCCCCTGGTCATACCGTCCAGGAGCCTGTTGCATCACCTGACCGCTGTTCCAGACCGGGCGATTGCCGGCGTCGGGCGGGCGAACATTGGGCACCGAGCTGCGCGGCTGACCTTGCCCGAAGATCGCGCCGCGCATCGAATCGAGGAACCCGCCACCCTGCTCCTGTTGCGGAGCGTGGGCAGTCTCCAGTTCCTGGATGCGATCATTGGCGCGCCTGAGCGCTTCGTCCTGCACCAGAACCGTCTGCACCAACGCATAAATCGCGTTGGGCGCAATGCGCAAGCCCTGGGCGATCGCAGCAACGGCGTCCGGATCGCGCGGTGCGCCTTCCATTTTCGAAAGCCGTTCGAAAAGGTCGTCAACCAACTGGCGTTCTTGCGGTGTCATCGGGCTTCTCCATCGTCGCTTCGAAGCGCGCGGCAAATGTAGGGGGCCGTTGTGCCGCGGGTAGTGCGGTCCTGAATTAAATTTATGCGATGGGGCGAAACCGGCTCAGAACCCGCGACGGGATGCGCAAATGATTGATTGGAGCCGGGAAAATCCCGCAGGGCGCTCTTCAGGCGATCTTCAGGAAAGGGCAATTCCGTTTGCCGCGAGCAGGCGCGGAAATCGCTCGCTTGCAAGAAAAGCGTATTCGCGTTCGCGCTGCTCGGTCAGCGGATCGAGGCTGACCAGGACATCGTCCACTTCCCCCGGGTGACACATGAGGACGGCGCCCTCGCTCACACCTTGCAGGAATTGTTGCATCAGCGCGGCGAAATCGGGCTTGCCGGAGAAATCATAGGCACCGGCGAAGTCGGGGTTGAAGGCAATATTGCTGCTTGAGGCGCGACGTCGAAACCCAGCGCTAAGGACATCGAGTACCAGGCCCTTGGCTGAACCGAACCGCTCAAGCAGGGGCCGATTGCGCCCGCATTGACGAACCCAGGCGCCGGGTGCTGCTTCCTTCACCGCGGCCAGGAAGGCGTCGCGCACGCCCGGAAACAGCTGCACGTGCTGGTGACCGTCGACGAAATCCGGAGTGCGTCCGAACAGTTCGCCGAAGCTCGACAACTGCACCGTCAATTCGGTGCGGATGACTTCCGCGTCCAGCCTTCCCATCAGGCCGAAACGCAGGAGTTTCGCGAACTGCAGGAACATGCCGCCGTCGGTTGGCTTGAAATGCATGGTCAAGGGGCGAAACGGCGCGGTAAGCGTGACGTGCAGGCCGATCGCACAGCGCTGCGAGCTGGCGGCAGCCGCCGCGAGTGCGTCTGCTTGGTCCCGGCCGATCGCGGGGCCTGCCACCATGACCGAAGTGGCATTGAGCCGGCCGCGTGCGATCAGATCGCGGATCGCGCCGTTGACCTTCGGGCTGATGCCGTAATCGTCGGCGCATAGCCAGATACGTTTTGGTGCGTTCGCTACCATTTGCCGCAATGTCTTGACGCGAACGGCACGCCGTCCTTCATTCGGCCGCAGTCCTTTCGGCGGCGGCAGCATCCCCCAGCGCTTCGGCGTGCTTCTCGCTGTGTTCGGCGACAAAGTAGATCGGCCGCGCTTTCAATTCAGAAAGGATCTTGCCGATATATTCGCCGACGATGCCGATCATGATGAGCTGAACGCCACCGATGGTCATCAGGCCGACCACCAGCGAGGGATAACCGGGAACCGATTTTCCATCCACCAGCGTCTCCCAGAGAATCGAAAGACCGAACAGGAAGGCGCCGGAAGCAAGCAAGACGCCAAGCATACTCGCAAAGCGCAGCGGCGCCACCGAAAACGAGGTCAGGCCTTCGATCGAAAGCCCCACCAGGCGGCCGGCGCTGAACGTCGTCATGCCGTGTGCGCGGGCTGCGGGTTCGTAATCGACCCGGATCTGGCGGAAGCCGATCCAGCTCGCAAGGCCCTTGAAAAAGCGATTGCGTTCGGGAAGCTGCCGCAGCGCCGCCGCCGCGCGCGGCGACAGCAGGCGAAAGTCGCCGCCATCTTCCGGGATCTTCTGCCGTGCGCCCCAATTGATCAGCGCGTAGAAACCGCGCACGGCAAACCGCCGCGCAAACGGTTCGTTGTCGCGATGGGCTTTCGCCGTATAGACCACGTCATAGCCGTCATCGATCCAGTGAGCTACCAGCGTTTCCACGAGGTCGGGTGGATGCTGGCCGTCACCGTCCATGAACAGTACGGCGCCGCGACGGGCATGATCCAGGCCCGCCATCAGCGCTGCTTCCTTGCCGAAGTTGCGCGACAGCGAAACGACCTGGATATCGAGCCATTCGGCGCGGAGTCCGCGCGCGATGGAGAGGGTGGCGTCGGTGCTGCCGTCGTCGATGTAGACGACCTCACAGGCCAGCCGATAGCGGCGTTGCAGCGCCTTGGCGAGATCACAGAGCCGCAGGTGGAGAGCGGCAAGCCCGGCTGCCTCGTTGTACAATGGCACCACGATCGCCAATCCCCGCGCCGCGGCGTTTGCGGCGGTGGTTGACAGGCCAGAAACGTCAGTACCCAGCATCATCGATCAGATTCCACGCATGATCAGGGTCCAGCCACCATGCTCGACCCGTTCGACCCATCATTTCCACCCATCATTTCCACCCATCCAGATACCTAACATATGGCAATCGGGATGGCTTGTCGCCACGGCCCTTTCTTCCGCGGCTTTTCGTCTTACCGGCGCAGAAAAGCCTCGAGGCGGGCGAACAGCGGGTTGTCGCGGTCGAGAACATAGTCGAGAGAGGCCACGGAAACCGTCTCCGCGCCGTGATCCCGTAGAAAGCTGCCGAGCGCGTAGAGTTGCGCCGGAGGACAGTGCAGGGTCACCATGCCAGAGGAGGTCGGCCCGCCGAATGGCGATACCACCCCGAAGCGGTTGTGGGCCTCGGCCAATAGTGCCGTATCGCAACCAGCAAAGCGCGTGCGCACCTCCCGGTATTTGCTGGCGCGGGCGCGGGCGGCGATGTGGTCCAGGATGACACGTGCGGTCTCGCGCGCTTCGTTCGACCAATCGGCGTCGCGCGACGCCACGAGATTGGCCTGGCTGCGCAGGATTACGCCGTCGTCGAGCACTTTCAATCCGTTGGCGGCAAGGGTGACCCCGCTCGTCGTGATATCGACGATCATTTCGGCAGTGCCGACTGCAGGCGCGCCTTCGGTTGCGCCAGCGCTCTCGACGATGCGATAATCGACGATGCCGTGTGCGGCGAAGAATGCGCGCGTCAGGTTGATGTATTTGGTCGCAACTCGCATTCGCCGGTTATGCTGCGCGCGAAAGCCGGTAGTGACGTTGTCGAGGTCGGCCATGGTGCGCACGTCAATCCAGGCCTGCGGAACGGCGACCACCACATTGGCATTGCCAAAACCGAGACTGTCGATAAAAAGCACGCGCTTGTCGGCTTCGGCAATGCTTTCCCGTACCAGGTCCTCGCCGGTGACGCCAAGATGCACCGCGCCACGCGCAAGCTGCGAGGCGATTTCGCTCGCCGAAAGATAGGCGATCTCGACATTGTCGAGGCCGGAGATGGTGCCACGATAGTCGCGCGCGCCGCGGGGCTTGGCCAGCGCAAGTCCGGCGCGCGTAAAGAACGCTTCCGCGTTTTCCTGCAGCCGGCCCTTCGAGGGAACGGCAAGAACGAACGGCGCGGTCATGACACGTCCCCGCTCGCGGCGGGCTTGCCGCCAAGCGCCATCAGGGTTTCGACCCAGATCGAGAATCCCACGGCAGGAATTGGCTCAACGGTACCAAGCCGCGTCATCAGCCCGTCATAGCGTCCGCCGGCCACCAATGGCTCGACGCCGTTGCCCCTGGCATGCAATTCGAACTCAAAGCCGGTGTAGTAGTCGAGGCCGCGGCCGAACGAGGTGGAAAATCGCGTCGAGGCGGGATCGATCCCGCGTGCGGCCATGAAGCGAATGCGGCTCTCGAACGCATCGATCGCAGCATGGATGTCGAGCTTTGCGTCGGCGGCAAGTGCCCGCAATCGCGCGATCGAAGCTGTCGGATCGCCCGAGATCGCAAGGAACCGCTTGATCAGGCCAAGCGCGTCGCGCGGCAGCGCGCCGCTCTTGAGTGTCGACTGTTCGAGGAAGCGATCGGCGATCTCCGCAACCGCTCGGCCGCCGACATTGGTCGTGCCCGCAATCGTCATCAGATCGGTCACCAGCGCCAGTGCCGCCTTGCGATCGGAACCTGCAAGTGCCGCGAGAACGCCCTCATATTCGTTGCGGCTCGAGGCGGTCGCAAGCGTCAGCCGCTCGAGATCCTGCTCCAGGCTGATCTTGCGGTTGAAGTCCTTGATCAGCCGCCGCCGCCAGACCGGGTAGAGATCGAGGGCATCGATCAGCGCCGTAAACAGCGCGACATCGCCAGTGCGGATTTCAACGTCGGTCAGGCCGAAGGCGCTGGTGGCCTCAAGCGCCAGCGCCAGCATTTCCGCGTCCGCCGCCTGGCGATCCTGCCGTCCGAAGGACTCGATACCTGCCTGCAAGAATTCACTCGGCCGGCCGCCGCGATAGCGGAACACGGGGCCAAGGTAGCTGAATCCGGCCGGCTGACCGGCCTTGCCCGAAGCAAGATAGTCCCGGGCCACCGGAATGGTCAGATCGGGGCGAAGGCAAAGTTCCTCGCCGCCGGCATCCGTGGTCAGGTACAGGCTTTTGCGGATGTCCTCGCCCGAAAGGTCCAGAAAGGGCTCAGCCGGCTGCAGGATCGCCGGCTCCGCCAGGGAGTAGCCGGCCTGGGCGAACGACAATAGCAGCGCGTCCGCCCATGCGGCGGCACCAGCAGCGGTTTCACTCATCTCGAAGTCCACTCCCCCGAAAACGGGTGCCAGCGTATGAGCCATGACGGATCATCCAGCTCAGGATACGCGTAAGTCATTGATTAAAAGTGTCTTTCCTCTTGTGAGTTGGGTCCGGCCAACCGGAAAACGCTTTTCTGGCGAGCCCCATAGCATGGCAGAGGCCGGGTTTCGACTGGGATCCGCCGAGTGGCTTAACAAAGCGGCTGGGCGACCGGGTCCGGACGCGGTCCTGGTCGAGCGGTCACTTGTCCGGCGGCAGGTCCGGGGCCATCCAATCGCCCAGAATCGCCTGCACCAGCGCCAGCGCGGCAACGCCGGCGGTGTCCGCGCGCAAAATTCGCGGCCCCAGCGAAAGCCGCAGGCTTTGCGGCTGCCGCAACAGCACGGCACGCTCCTCATCGGCAAATCCGCCTTCGGGGCCAATCACGACATCGATCCCATCGGCGGTGCCATTTGCAGCCCGCAGGGCCTGCCAGGGATCAGCTACGTCAGCGGCTTCGTCGCAGAAAACCAGCAGGCGCTGCGGATTGCGTTCCTTCAAATAACGCTCCAGCGGCACCGGCTCGGCAACGTCTGCGATACCAAGGATTCCGCATTGTTCGGCCGCCTCGATGACGTTGGCCCGCATCCTCTCGGCGTTGACCCTCGATACCTGGGTGTAACGCGTCAAGATCGGTTGCAGGGAAGATGCTCCCATCTCGACCGCCTTCTGCACCATGTAGTCGAGGCGGGCGTGTTTGAGCGGCGCAAAGACGTAGGCGAGATCGCCTAGCCGATCCTGCGGCCGGGTTCTCGCAATGATGGTGAGATGCTCGGGCCGCTTGCGCCCGGATATCGAAGCCTGCCACTCGCCGTCGCGGCCATTGAACACGAGAATGGTTTCACCGCCCGATAATCGCAGCACGTTGCCGAGGTAATTGCTCTGGTCGCGCGCGAGCGTGACGGTTGCGTCAGGCGCCAAGGCGGCGTCGACGAACAAACGCGGTTTGCGGAAATCGAATTGCGGCATCGCAAATGTTCCAGTCCGCCGGCCTTTTAGCCCAAAGGATGAGAAAAAGCGCGATTATCGGCGCTTTGGCGCGGCTCAACGCCGCGCTGTTGCCCAATTCCACGGGTTGTTAAGGACCTGGAGCAATCGTAAAATGATCTATCAGAGTCGCAACTCCAAGACGCTCGGGGCCGTGGACTTTCCTTGAGGGAATAGCTTTGATGATCCGTCGCCTGATCGTGCCGCTTACCGCGGCGATCGTTACGCTCCATGCCGCGCAGAGTTTCGCGCAAGGTGCCTTTCCCGCACCGCTGCCGGGTCAGGTCGGTGCTGCCGACAGTTCGCCATTCCCGCCGGTGAATGGCGCCGCCGGATCGCCTGCCTTTGGAGCTGCACCTGCGGCCGCTCCCGGAGGGTTTCCGTCGGCAGGCGCCACGCCGTTCTCGAGCGCGCCCTTCGCGGCGCCGCCCACCCAGGCAGGCCCCGGCGATGATTGCATGAAGGGTTTCCTTCCACTGCGCGAAGAGGCGGAAAAGCGCGGCAAGCTGATCAAGGCGGCAAGCGACCGGCACGCGCCTCCGACCGAGGCCTGCAAACTGATCGGAAACTTTGCCGCGGTCGAGTCCAAGATGATGAAATACGTCGAAGTCCATATGGCGAAGTGCGGGATTCCGCCCCAGATTCTCGATCAACTGAAGAATGGCCACAAGGGTACCGAGACGATGCAGCAGAAGGTGTGTGCTGCGGCCGAGCAGATGGCAAAGGGACCGGCAGGCCCCAGCCTGAGCGACGTGCTGGGTTCGGCAACCGCCCTTCCGGAAGCCTCCACCTCGAAAAAGGGCGGCGGCACGTTCGATACGCTGAACGGCAACGCGCTGACACGATGAGCGCCATCGCAGGTTTGAACGAAAATCCGAAAGAGGGTTCCGTGTCGCGATGAACGAGGCTGCGGCCCGTGTTGCGGATGCGACCGGCAATTGGGTCGATACGCTCGCACCGCCATGGTCACGACCCTATCTGCGGCTCGCCCGGCTTGACCGTCCGATCGGGTCCTGGCTGCTGCTTTTACCATGCTGGTGGTCGGCGGCGCTTGCCGCCTCGCTCGCCCGCAATCTCAGCGGATTGCCGCTCATTCTCGCGCTGTTCTTCGTTGGTGCCTTCGCCATGCGCGGGGCGGGTTGCACCTGGAATGACATCACCGATCGCGATCTCGATGCGAAGGTCGAACGCACGCGGTCGCGTCCGATACCCTCAGGTCAGGTCAATGTGCCACAGGCGCTTGTCTTCCTGGTGGCGCAGGCCCTGATCGGGCTTTGCGTGCTGCTCCAGTTCAATCGTTTTGCGGTTGCGACCGGCATCGCCTCGCTTGCCATCGTCGCCATATATCCGTTCATGAAACGCATCACGTGGTGGCCGCAGGTCGTGCTCGGCCTTGCTTTTTCATGGGGTGCGTTGATGGGGTTTGCCGTCGTCCTCGGGCGGATCGACACCACCGCACTGGTTCTCTACGCCGGTTCGATTGCATGGGTGATCGGTTACGACACCATCTATGCGCACCAGGATGCCGAAGACGATGCGCTGATCGGAGTCCGTTCGACCGCGCGGCTGTTCGGCGCCCGGACCCGACAGGCGTTGATCCTGTTTTACGGTTTGGCGGCGATTTTGATTAGCGCGGCAATCTGGCTCGCGGGCGCCGGCATTTCGGCCTGGCTCGGCCTTGGCGCGTTCGCAGCGCATCTCGTCTGGCAAATCGGGCGGCTCGAGATCGGCAATCCCGCGCTGTGCCTGCGCATCTTCAAGTCAAACCGCGATGCCGGGCTGTTGCTGTTTGCGGGGCTGCTCGCAAACGCCATGATGCGGGCAGTTTGAGCCGCCTCAGTTTCTCGCGATGATCTCGCGCTCGCCGCGATGCACGCTGGCGGAATCGAGCGGGCCGCCGCCGCGCCGCCGCATCAGGAATTTCGGACGCCGGGCCCGGATTGCGTTGCGCCGCCGCCGCCGCGCCGCCGGCTCGCAGGCCGGGTCTTCCGGCAGTTGCGGCAGTGCGAAGATATCACTCCACATTTGCCAGGCGGCTACGATCTCGTCGCGGTTCGAACTCACGCAGAGCGGAATGGTCAGCGACGGATCGCGGTGAAGCAGAACAAGCATCTGCCCGTCATCGACGCCGCGCAGCGCGACGCCGCGAAAATCGCTGACCCGAACATTGATGGCCATCCGCATTCCATGGACGGCACGCCGCAGCACGACGCGTTCGCGGTAAAGTTCGACCCTTCGCACGCCGCCATCGGCGCGGACATCATGCGTGTCGAAGCTGACGGGAAGAGAAAGAGGGTCGGGCCGCAATGCGCGGCCCGACCCTGCGGGATTGATCCCGCCTGTTGGTGTTTGACGCCTCACGGCTTCGGTCTCCCCGCCGGGATTATGTTCCCGGTCGATACGCGAGACCTTGCCAGAACCGGGTCCGAAACCGCTTAAAAAGGCTGGTTAATCCGTTCTCACCGGCCCGACATTCATTCGCATGATTGACAAGAGCTTGGCTCGCATGATTGACGAGACCTTGCACCGAAAGCGAAAATCTTTGGCTTTCGCGGCGTGAAAATGCTTGAAATCCCCGTGAATCAGGCACATCTGGTTGGTCGCGCGATTGCCCGCCGGGCTTGTCCGCTTCTCCTTGAAATGGCTGGATTTTGTTCGTGAACTCTTCACCATCGACCGCATCATCCGTTGTCTCGAAGACGGCCGCTTCCGACCTGTTCGATCAATCCGCCTTGAGTACGCTCGCGCAGCGTCTCGTCGAGGCCGCAAGGCGCGCCGGCGCGGACGCGGCCGATGCGGTGGCGGTGCGCGGCGTTTCGCAGGGTGTCGAGGTGCGGGATGGGCGCGTCGAGGAGTCCGAGCGTTCGGAAGGTGACGATGTAGGCCTGCGCGTGCTGGTCGGACGGCGCCAGGCCGTGGTCTCGACCAACGATGTCAGCGGCGGCGGCATTGCCCGGCTCGCCGAGCGCGCGGTCGCGATGGCGCGCGTTGCGCCCGACGACAAATATGTCGGCCTGGCGGATCCGTCGCTGCTCGCCCGCGAATTTCCGGATCTCGATCTGCTCGATCCCGATATTCCGACCACCGCGGAACTTGAACGCCGCGCCTGCGAGGCGGAGGCGGCAGCCCTTGCGGTGAAGGGCGTGACCAAGTCCGGCGGCGCATCGGCCTCGACCGGAATTGGCGGCATGGTACTCGTGACCAGCACCGGATTCCACGGTTCGTACCTGAGATCGAGCCAGGGCATCTCGGTGACCGCAATATCGGGCGAAGGCACCACGATGGAGCGCGACTACGACTTCACCACCGCGCCACACGCCGCCGATCTCGCTTCGCCGCAAAGCGTCGGCCGTACCGCCGGCGAGCGAACGGTGGCGCGCGCCAATCCGCGCAAGGTCGAGACCTGCAGGGTACCCGTCGTGTACGATCCGCGTGTTTCGGGTTCAATCGTCGGTCACCTGGTGGGAGCGATCAACGGCGCATCGATTGCCCGCAAGACCAGCTTCCTGAAGGATCGTCTCGGCCAGCAGTTGTTTGCGAATAATATCCGCATCATCGACGACCCGTTGCGCGTGCGAGGATTGCGTTCGCAGCCCTTCGACGCCGAGGGCGTCAAGGTCAACAAGCTTGCGATCATCGACCAGGGTATCCTGACATCATGGTTGCTGGACTGCGCGACTGCGCGCGAGCTTGGGCTCGTCACGACCGGCCACGCTCACCGTGGCGTGTCATCCTCGCCGTCGCCCGGGGCGTATAATCTTCATCTGGAGGCGGGTGAAGTTCCGCCGGCAGAACTGATATCCGATATTGCCAGGGGATTCTACGTCACCGATCTGATCGGCTCCGGCGTCAACGGCGTAACCGGTGATTATAGTCGCGGCGCGTCGGGCTTCTGGATCGAGAACGGCGAGATCACCTATCCGGTGAGCGAGGTGACGATCGCAGGGCACCTCCTGGAGGTGTTCAAATCGCTGGTGCCTGCCAGCGATCTGACATTCCGCTATGGGGTCAATGCGCCGACGTTGCGGATCGAGGGCTTGACGCTTGGCGGGCGCTGATGGTCCGATTCCGGAATTCGCTTCTCGATTAGCGGATATTTTTTGCAAATGAGCACAGATGGCGTGCACACGAAAATTCTTGCGCGCGATGAAATAACGCGCCACGGCGCCTTGCTGGCCGACACGGTGCGTCAGGCCGGCGCGCTTGCGTTGTCGTTGTTTCGCACCGAACTGAAGAACTGGACCAAAGGCGCTTCCTCTCCGGTGTCGGAGGCCGATATTGCGGTCAACGACCTGATCGCGAGCAGGTTGACGGCTGCGACGCCCGATTATGGCTGGCTGTCGGAGGAGAGTGCCGATGACGAAAGCCGCCTCGCCAAGCGCCTGGTCTGGATTGTCGATCCGATCGACGGCACGCGGGGCTATCTCGCCGGCCGCGAAGACTGGTGCGTGAGCGTGGCGCTGGTTGAGGGTGCGCGGCCACTGCTTGCCGCGGTATTTGCACCTGCCAGCGATGAATTCTTCTTTGCGGCGCGAGGGCGAGGCTCGTCGCTGAACGGCTCTCCGATTCATGCGACGTCCGGCACGAAACTGGATTTTTCCCGCGTCGCCGGTCCCAAGCCGCTGGTCGAGCGGCTCAACCGCACCCCTGGCGAAATTTCACTTCATCCACGCATCGCTTCGCTCGCGCTTCGCCTGTGCCGGGTCGCTCAGGGAAGGCTCGATGCGGCCTTGGCCGGCGGCCAGAGCCGCGACTGGGACCTTGCCGCAGCCAATTTGATCGTGCATGAAGCGAATGGTAGCATGACCGCGCTTTCGGGGGATGACATCCTGTACAATCGCCGCGAGGTGACCCATGGGGTGCTGGTGGCAGCGGGGCGCGCTCGTCATGCAGGCATCATCGAACATTTTCGGGCTCATTCACCGCCTTGAGCGATACGGATCTGTCGGAAAAGTCATGCTCATCGGTCATCGCGTCGGGAACAAGGGTCATGTCGAATAACGCTCCCCAGCAATTGCTCCATCTGGTGCTTGGCGGAGAGCTTGCCGATCTCGATCACACCACGTTCAGGGATCTTTCCCAGGTGGAAATCGTCGGCCTTTATCCCAACTACGCGACCGCCTACGCGGCCTGGAGGGCGAAGGCTCAGCAGACGGTGGACAATGCTCACATGCGCTATTTCATCGTCCATCTCCATCGGCTGCTCGATCCGGACCAAGACACGAAGCCCTCCCGTTGAAGAAGCTGATCCGCAATGTGCTGCGCAGCAGCTGGGTACAGCACGCTGTGGGGCTTCTCACGGCCGAGTTTCTGCGGCTGGTGTGGCTTACCAACAGATTCAGTTTCGATCCTCCCGGCATCTACGGGCTGGTCGAACCGCATATGCCTGCGATCTTCGTATTCTGGCACGGCCAGCATTTCCTGACCCCGTTCATCAGGACCAAGCAAAGCCATCGCGCCAAGGTCCTGATTTCACGGCATCGCGACGGCGAATTCAACGCCATTGCTGCAGAACGCCTCGGCGTCGGCACCATCCGGGGCTCCGGGGATCACGGCTCGGCATTCCAGCGCAAGGGCGGCGTTGGCGCTTTCAAGGAGATGGTGCGGGCGCTGGAACAGGGTTATAACGTCGCGCTGACCGCTGACGTGCCGAAGCGCTCGCGGATCGCAGGCCTCGGCATCATCATGCTGGCGCGCGAATTGGGGCGGCCGATCATGCCGTTTGCGATGGCGACCAGCCGCTTTCGGCGGCTAAAAAACTGGGACCGCACCACGATCAATCTGCCATTCGGGCGAGGAGCGGTGGTGGGAGGCGAAATTATAATGGTTCCACCCGACGCCGACGCCGCGACCATGGAAGCCCTGCGTGCCCGGCTCGAGGCCAGCCTTAACGACGCCACCCGGCGCGCTTATGCGCAAGTTGGCCGCCCGGAAGAGAAAAGGCATGGCTAGCTCCCTGCCGATGACGCTGCGCGTCTACCAGCGGCTGTCCGCTGCGGCCATGCCGTTCGCGCCCGCGCTGATCAAGCGGCGTCTGAAACTGGGCAAGGAGGATCCGGCGCGGGTCGCCGAGCGCCGCGGCATGAGCAGGGACGTCCGCCCGCATGGACCGCTGGTATGGATTCACGGCGCGAGCGTCGGCGAAGTGCTGGCGGCGGCGGCCCTGATCGAGAAATTGCGCGTGCTCAATATCCGCATTCTGTTGACCTCGGGCACGGTGACCTCGGCGGCCATCGTCGCCAAGCGCTTCCCAGCCGATATCATCCATCAATATGTGCCTTACGATTCCCCGCGCTATGTCGCGCGCTTCCTGGATCACTGGCGGCCGAGCCTGGCGCTGTTCATCGAGTCCGATCTGTGGCCGAATCTGATCCTGTCGAGCGCGGCACGGCGTCTGCCGATGGTCTTGATCAACGGCCGGATGTCGCCCCGATCGTTTCCGCGCTGGCGCCGCGCGAGCAGCACGATCTCGGCGCTGCTTTCGCGATTCAACGTCTGCCTGGCGCAGTCAAGGACGGACGCGGAACGCTTTGCCGCGCTCGGCAGCCGCAACGTCGTCGTCACCGGCAATCTGAAGCTGGATGTTCCGGCACCACCGGCCGATTTCTCCAGGCTGGAGCGGCTGATGTCGGTCACGCGCGGTCGCCCCGTCGTCGTGGCGGCATCGACGCATCCGGGCGAAGAAGAAATCCTGATCAAGACTCACCATATGCTCGCCAAATTCTTTCCGGCGCTGTTGACCGTGATCGTTCCGCGGCATCCTGCCCGCGGCGAAGCGGTCGCGCGCATGGTTGGCGACGCCGGTCTATACGTCGCCTTGCGCTCGCGGGAGGAACTGCCGACCGCAAATACCGCGATCTACGTCGCCGACACGCTCGGCGAATTGGGTTTGTTCTATCGGCTGTCGCCTGTCGTATTCATGGGAGGCTCGCTGGTCGCGCATGGCGGGCAAAATCCGATCGAGGCGGCCAAGCTTGGCGCATCGATCGTTCATGGGCCTCATGTCTTCAATTTCGCCGACGTCTACCGTGCGCTCGACGGCGCAGGCGGCGCACGGCTGGCCGAGACCCAGGAGGCGCTGGTAAAGCAACTGGGCCAACTGCTGGCAGATCCGGCGCAACGCAGCCAGTCGGTGGCGGCGGCCGAACGGGTTGTTGCGCAACTCGGCGGCGCGCTCGAACGAACGCTGGCGGCGCTCGAGCCCTATCTGTTGCAATTGCGCCTTGAAATGGGGGCGGCGGATGCATGAGCCGGCCTTCTGGTACCGGCCATCATCATGGATGTCGCGATTGCTGATGCCGCTGGCCGCCGTCTATGGCGCGATTGCGGGCCATCGGTTGCAACGCAAGGGGTTCGACGCCGGAATTCCCGTACTTTGCGTCGGCAATTATCACGTCGGCGGAGCCGGCAAGACGCCTGCGGTCCTTGCCCTCGTCAAGGCGCTGCGCGAACTCGGCGAGACGCCGGTCGTGCTCAGCCGCGGCTATGGCGGAAGGCTGCGCGGCCCGGTGAGGGTCGATCCCGATCGTCACGCGGCAAGCGAGGTTGGCGACGAGCCGCTGATGCTTGCGCGCTCGGTGGCGGTGGTGGTGGCGCGCGAGCGCATCGACGGGGTTGCGTTGGCACGGTCGCAAGGTGCCACCGTGATCGTGATGGACGACGGCTTCCAGAATCCGGCGATTGCCAAGGATGCCACGCTGATCGTGATCGACGCTCAGCGCGGTCTCGGCAATGCATGCGTGATTCCGGCCGGGCCGCTGCGCGCGCCGCTGAAGCTGCAGATCGCCCGCACCGATGCGCTGGTCGTCGTCGGCGACGGCGCCGCGGCCGGCGCGGTGGCGGCTGCCATCGCTTCGCGCGGCAAGCCGGTGTTGTCGGCCCGTCTGGAGCCCGACACGGCGCTCGCCAACTCGCTTCATGGCAAGCGTGTGCTCGCCTTTGCCGGGATCGGCGACCCGTCGAGGTTTTTCAGGACCCTGCGCGCGAGCGGAATCGAGGTGGTCGAGGAGCGGCCGTTCGCCGATCATCATCCGTTCTCGAAAAAAGAAATCGAAAGCCTGATCGCTGACGCCGGACGCAATGCGCTGACGCTTGTCACAACGGAAAAGGATCTTTGCCGGCTTCATGGCCGCAATGATCTTCCCGATGAGGCACGAAGGATCATGCCGTTTCCGGTGACGCTCGAGATCGAAGGCCCCTCGCTTTCGAAGATGATTTCTGCGTGGCTGTTGCGCGCGCGCGAGAAGAAATTTACCGCGCAGAAATGATTCTCAGGATTTCGCAGCACCGGGAAAATGCCGCTGCAGTACGGCGCTCGGCAGCGCATAGGCTTCCTGCAGATCGACACTCCAGTATTTCAGCTCGTCGAGCGGTATGCGCGCGTCGGTCACCGCGCAGCGCACATAGCTTCCCGGCGAAACCACGCGGAAATCGCCATCGAGATATTGCAGCTTGGCTTCGCCGTGGCCCGAGGCCGGGCCAAATTTGTTCAGCACGGTAAGGTTCTCCGATCTCCCCGGCGCTCGGCCGGATGAAACATCTGTAAACATACCACAGATAGGTCCCCGCTGTCCGCCGGTCAAACCCACCGACTTGTGATGAAATCCTGCCTTCGGCACATGTTAGCCTTTTTAATGATTGGATCGCTGTTTTCCAGCAACATTGCCGCCTGGCCAATCCGATGCGTTTTCGATCCGCCACGATCCTCTTGACATCTCTTGTGACCGCATTTGTCGTCGTGACCTTTGCCGTCGATGCCGCGCCGCTGCCAGCACCTCATCAAGTCGAAATTTCCTCCGGGGGCGGCGTATTGCACGCGCAGCTTTACAAGCCGGACGGCGATGGTCCGTTTCCGGTCGTGATCGCGCTGCACGGGTGCGGAGGATTGACCGGTCATTCCGAGCCGGTTCAACCGCGTTACCGGGACTGGGCGGAGCAACTCCTGGACGGCGGCAACGCCGTCGTGTTTCCCGACAGCTACGGTTCGCGCGAGCTCGGCCCGCAATGTCACGTCAAGGAACGCCTGATACACGCCCGTCGCGAGCGGGTGAGCGACATTCTGGCTACACGGCAGTGGCTGATGCAGCAGCCATGGGTGTCGCACGACCGCATCAGCTTGATCGGCTGGGCCAACGGCGCGGCCGCGGTGTTGTGGGCGGTGCGTCCGCAGATATCGTTGCGCCATGTCGAGCCGGATTTCCGTTCCGCGATTGCGTTCTATCCGGACTGTCGTCTGTCGTCAGGGCTCGGATGGAGCTCGCGCGTTCCAACCCTGGTCCTGATTGGCGCCAAGGACGATGTCAGTTCGCCACCGGCTTGCCGCCAGATGGTCGATGGCGCTCACGGACGCAGTGCGCTGGCGCGGATCGTGGTTTATCCCAGCGCCTACCATGATTTCGACCGCGCCAATTTACCGCTGCACGCCGTCGGTCCGGCTGCCGACGCGACCGACCCCGACAAGGGCCACATCGGCACCGACTCGGAAGCGCGCAACGATTTGCAAAAGCGCGTCGCCGAATGGCTGGCGCGATAGGCGAAAATCACAACAGGTCGTTCTAAAACAGGCTTCCCTGGCCGACGGGTTTTGTGACGCGCCTCTGCGCAGCCGGCTTTGGTTCGTTGCCATCCGGCTTCGTCGATATCGGCGTCGTCGCCGCGCGGTCTCCATCGGCGGTCGCCCCGATGCGGCCGTCGGCGAATTCCACATCGAGCCGCGCCCCGGGTCGAACGCTCGTAGCCGAATGCACGGGGTGGCCCGCTCCGTCACGCACCAGAGCAAAACCGCGGGCAAGCACGCTACGGTACGACAGCGCGCTCAATAGTTGCCCGCTGTGAGCCACTCTCGCCTGGAGCCGCTGGGTGGAAGTTACGAGCGCGCGCCTTGCGCGGTCCGCCAATCGCAAGACGCGTTCGCGCTCTCGCGATATCGCCTGCCGCTGCGCCTGCGCGTTGGAAAGCCTTGATGCCTTCAGCCTGATCGCAAGCCCTGCGAAACGATCGCTTCGATGCCGCAACAGGGTTTTCGCGCAATGCGCCGCTCGTTCGGCGGAGGTAGTCAGCCGGTGCCGGGCCTGCGCGAGCTGGGCGCGCAGCACGCGCACGGTCAGCCGAGCGCCCACCCCTGCAAAGTGGCGGAAATGGGCGTGGGTGTTGGCCTTCAGGCCACGGGGCAGGGCGCTTGCCGCGGAATCGAGCCGCTGGCGCGGAATGGCGAGCAGTTCGCTCAGGTCAGGGAGAGCTCGCGCAGCCGCGCGCAATTCGTTGCGGCGCAATTCATGGCCGCGCTGCCACCACAGCATCGTCCGTCGCGAAAGCTGCGTGATCTCGACGAAGAGTTCTGCGCGCACGGGCACGGCCATTTCGGCGGCGGCCGTCGGCGTCGGGGCGCGCTTGTCGGCGGCGAAATCGATCAGCGTGATGTCGGTCTCGTGGCCGACGGCGGAAATCAGCGGGATGATGCTTTCGGCAGCGGCACGCACCACGATCTCCTCGTTGAACGACCACAGGTCTTCCAGCGAGCCGCCGCCGCGCGCGACGATCAACAGATCGGGCCGTGGAATCTTGCCGCCTTGGGAGAGCGCGTTGAAGCCGTGGATGGCGCGGGCGATTTGTTCGGCCGAACCTTCGCCCTGCACCTTGACCGGCCACACCAGCACGCGACGGGGAAAGCGATCTTCCAGCCGATGCAGGATGTCGCGGATCACGGCTCCCGTCGGCGAGGTGACGACGCCGATCACTTCCGGCAGCCATGGCAGCGATTGCTTGCGCGCTTCGTCGAACAATCCTTCGGCTGCAAGCTTCTTCTTGCGCTCCTCCATCAGCGCCATCAATGCACCGACGCCGGCTGGCTCGAGCGCCTCGATCACGATCTGGTATTTCGACGAGCCGGGATAGGTCGTCAGCCTGCCGGTGGCGATGACCTCCAGCCCTTCCTGCGGCTTGAAGCGCATCCGGTAGTGCGCGCTCTTCCAGATCACCGCCTCGATCTTGGCGCCGTCATCCTTCAGCGCGAAATAACAGTGGCCGGACGAGTGGGGTCCCCGGAAGCCCGAGATTTCGCCGCGAACCCGGACATGGCCATAGGCGTCCTCCACTGTCCTGCGCAGGGCGGAGGAAAGCTCGGATACCGTGAATTCGGGCGCGTTGATCAGGGCTTCGGTGGCGGCCATCTCGGGCAATCAAGGGATTCGGGTCCGCCCAAGGTAGGGAGTTTCGCCGCGGACTGCCAATTAAGAGCTTGCTCCATTAGATACTCTGTAGTATAGAGTACTCTACATCTTTAGAAATGGAGCAAAGTCATGCTGACATGGATGGTTTGGTTTCCGCTGAAACTGCTGGTCTGGACCTTGAGCGTCGTCGGCGCCTTGGCCCTCGTCCTCACTGCGATGATCGCAACGCCACTGGCCCGCCTGCCGGAATTGACCTCGGTATCGCATGCCGCCCGCGCCGTCGATCGCAGCACGATGCCGCCGCTGCAACGTTTCTCCGCCCGCGACGGCACGCAATTGGCGTATCGGCACTATCCGGCACGGGGGCCTGCGAGCGGCAAGGTCGCGATCCTGGTGCACGGCTCGTCAGGGTCGAGCCCGGCCGTGCACGCGCTGGCCGACGCGCTCGCGGCGCGTGGGGTCGAAACCTATGCGCCCGACATGCGCGGCCACGGCGGTTCCGGCACGCGCGGCGACATCGGTTATGTCGGGCAGCTTGAAAACGATCTCGATGATCTAGTCGCAGTCGTGCGCAAGGCGTCGCCTGCAGAACCGCTGACCCTGCTCGGCCATTCTTCGGGCGGCGGCTTTGCGCTTCGGGTTGCGAGTTCGCCGATCGCAAACCGGTTCACGCGCACCATTCTGCTCGCGCCCTATCTGGGTTACGATGCTCCGACCAACCGGCCGGATTCCGGCGGCTGGGCCAGCGCCGACATTCCGCGCTTCCTTGGGCTGTCCGTGCTCCGGCGCCTGGGCGTCGATTGCTGCGAAGCCTTGCCGACATTGGCCTTCGCGGTGCCGCCAAACTCGGACTCGGTTCTGGCTGCGAGCTATTCCTACCGGCTGATGCGCAACTTCGCGACGCGCGGCTACAGCAACGACTTTGCCGCAACCGGCAACCCGGTCATGCTGATTTCCGGCGCCAATGACGAGCTGATGCTGGCGGACAAATATGCCGACGCCGTCCACGCCGTCGCCCCCTCGGTCGAGGTCAGGCTGATCGACGGCGTCGATCACATGGGCATTGTCAGCGACCCCCACGCGGTGTCGGCGGTAGCGGACGAGGTCGTCAAGGGGCGGGTCGGATCGTGACCAGCATCGATCCGCGGGAAGCCGCGCAGGCGCTGAACGATATCGAGCACATCGTTCAGCGCGTTCGCAAGTCGCGAACCTACGACATCGCCAGCCAGATGATGATCCTGTGGGGCGTGCTGGTGATTGCCGGTAACCTTTTGACCTTCGCCTGGCCACGCTATGGCAGCTATATCTGGATCGGCGTCAACGCCGCAGGCGCGCTGGGCGCAATTGCGATCAGCATGTTCCGCTTTCCCGGCGCCGTCGGCCGCGGCTTTGACGCGCGAATGACGATCGCCTTTCTGCTCTTCTTCGCCTTCGGCCTTTTGTCCAGCACCGTGCTTGGCCATTTCGGGCCGCGGGAAATGGGAGCGTTCTGGCCGATCTATTTCATGCTGTTCTACTGCATTGCCGGTTTATGGCTCGGCGGCGCCTTTGTCGCTATCGGGGTTGGCATCACCACGCTGACGCTGATCGGTTATTTCTTCGTCAGCGGCGGCGCTTTTTTGTTGTGGATGGCCGTTGTCAACGGCGGCGGATTGATCCTGGGCGGCCTCTGGATGCGCAGGATTTGAGATGGCCGAGCTTGACGACATCATTCACCAGCCGCTGCGGCTGAGGATCATGGCGGCGCTGAACGCGCTGCCGCCCGGCACCGGCCTTGAATTCTCGCGCCTGAAGAAACTGACCGGCGCCACCGACGGCAATCTCGGCGCCCACATCGAGACGCTGGCGAAGGCTGCCTATGTCGCCGTCGACAAGGCGTTTGTCGGCAAGCGGCCGCAGACGACGGTTACCGCCACGGCGACGGGGCGCGCGGCCTTTGCCCGCCATGTCGCGACGCTGCAGGAGATCATCGCGGCTTCCGGGCGGTCCTGATCGACCGCCGCCAAACCCCTTGCAGCGGGTGGGAGTTTTGTGCGACCGACGTGAGGTCCCGCAGGATCCTCGATTGGTTATCCCATGCACATTCTTCTGCTCGGTTCCGGCGGCCGCGAACATGCGTTGGCGTGGAAAATCGCGGCATCGCCGCTGGTGACGAAACTCTGGTGTGCTCCGGGCAACGCCGGGATTGCGCGCGAAGCCGAATGCGTGGCGCTTGATATCGCCGACCATGCCGCGGTGATCGACTTCTGCAAGCGAAGTTCCATCGATCTCGTGGTCGTCGGTCCGGAGACGCCGCTCGCCGCCGGTATCGTCGACGACCTCGCGCGTGCCGGCATCAAGGCCTTTGGGCCGAGCAGACAGGCCGCACGGCTCGAGGGCTCGAAGGGGTTCACCAAGGCGCTGTGCACCGAATTCGGGATTCCGACCGCCGCCTATGGTCGTTTCGACAATGCGGCCGATGCGCTGGCCTACGCGCGAAGGCAGGGCGCGCCGATCGTGGTCAAGGCCGACGGTCTTGCGGCGGGCAAAGGCGTCGTGGTCGCCATGAATTTGGCCGAGGCGGAAGCCGCAATTGCCATGATGTTCGATGGCGCGTTCGGCAAGGCGGGCGCGGAGGTCGTGATCGAGGAGTACCTTGCGGGGCGCGAGATCAGCTTCTTTGCGCTGTCCGACGGCGAGACCGCGATGCCGCTCGCCTCGGCCCAGGACCACAAGCGTGTGTTCGACCACGACCAGGGTCCGAACACCGGCGGCATGGGCGCCTATTCGCCGACGCCATTCGTGACGGCGGAGATTCACGCCCAGATCATGGAAAAAATCATTCGCCCGACGGTGGCCGGCATGAAGGCGCGCGGCACGCCGTTCTGTGGCGTGCTCTATGCCGGCGTGATGTTGACGGCGGATGGACCCAAACTGTTCGAATACAATGTGCGCTTCGGCGATCCCGAATGTCAGGTACTGATGTTGCGGATGATGTCGGATATCGTACCCGCCATGCTCGCATCCTGCGACGGCCAATTGAAAAATTTCGACGTTCGCTGGTTCCCCGAACAGGCGGTCGCGGTGGTGATGGCGGCCAGGGGTTACCCCGGCGACTACGCGAGGGGGACGCGTATCGACGGTTTGGATGATGCCGCGGGGGTCGAAGGCGTCGAGATCTTCCACGCCGGGACGACCGAACAGGGAGGCGCCATTTTCGCCAATGGCGGCCGCGTACTGAATGTCTGCGCATTGGGCAAGACGGTGACCGAGGCGCAGCGGCGCGCGTATGCGGCGGTCGACCGGATCAAATGGGCGGATGGTTTCTGCCGGCACGATATCGGCTGGCAGGCGGTGGAACGTGAAGGTCGCTGAATCAGCTTTTTCGGAAAAAAGGGAGTAAGTGATCATGTCCGATCTCGCCGATCTGTTTCCCGGCTATGCCTCCGAATGGATCAACACCAGATCCGGGCGCATCTTTGCCCGGGTCGGCGGCAACGGCCCGCCGCTATTGTTGCTGCACGGCTTTTCCGAAACCCATGTGATGTGGCACCGCGTGGCACCGCAACTCGCCGACAAATTCACGCTGATCATCGCCGATCTGCCCGGTTACGGCTGGTCGGATATGCCGGAGAGCGACAGCGAGCACACGCCCTATACCAAGCGCGCGATGGCGCAAGTCATCGTCGAGGCGATGGAACAGCTTGGCCATGTGCATTTCGCGCTTGCCGGGCACGATCGCGGCGGCCGTGTCTCCTATCGTTTGGCGCTCGATCATCCCGGCCGATTGTCGCGGTTGGCGGTGCTCGATATCCTGCCGACCTATGACTATTGGGTGCGGATGGACCGGCTCTATGCGCTGAAAATCTATCACTGGACGTTTCTGGCCCAGCCCTTTCCGCTCCCGGAAACGCTGATCGGCGGCAATCCCGATTTCTTTCTCAGGCAGAAAATGGCAAGCCAGACCAAATCGAAAAATCTTTCCGCGATCGATCCGCGCGCACTCGAACATTATCTCGCGGCATTCCGCGATCCCTCGCGCGTTCATGCGATGTGCGAGGATTATCGCGCCGGCGCCTATGCCGATTTCGAGATCGACAAGGTCGATCGCGACGCTGGCAAGAAGATCACGATCCCGATGCTGGCGCTGTGGGGCGATGCGGGCATCGCGCGCGCGGCGGCGACCCCGCTCGACACCTGGAAGAACTGGGCAACGAATGTGACTGGCGCGCCGATCGATTCCGGCCATTTCCTGACCGAGGAAAATCCGCAACCGACGGCGAGAGCGCTGCGGGAGTTTTTTGTCGGATGAATGGGATCCTCGTTCCCGGCAGCAGCGCGAAGCGATGCGTCTCGAGGGGGAGGAGCCCTCATCCTTCGAGTCGCGCACCTCACAGGATGAGGGCAGTCACCGTCGCGCCTTGAAAAAATCCCTCAGCAACGCAGCGGCCTCCTGCTCGCCTACCGCGGAGTAAATTTCCGGGACGTGATGGCATGTCGGCGACGCGAAGAATCTCACGCCGGATTCCACCGCACCACCCTTCGGATCGACCGCCCCATAATAGAGCCGCCTGATCCTCGCAAACGAGATTGCGCCAGCGCACATGGCGCACGGTTCCAGCGTGACATAGAGGTCGCAATCGACCAGACGCTCGGTCCCGATGATTTCGGCGGCTTGTCGGATCGCCAGGACCTCGGCGTGTGCGGTAGGATCGCGGTCGGTCAAGGTCCGATTGCCGGCCGTCGCGATCACCTCATAACCTCGCACGATCACGCAGCCAATCGGGACCTCGCCGGATTTTGCGGCATTTTCGGCGGTTTTCAGCGCCAAATCCATGAAGGAAGGCGCAGTCATGCCTCGTATCATCGCGATAAACCTGCTACTAGAGTTGCCTTCAGCAAAAGTGGATACCGGTTTTGCGAGAGAATGCGCCTCGATTTGCTCAGAGCGCGCAGCACTTCGATTTGCCCCTTGCACTTGATACGAGCCCTTAATGCCCCGCGACAACGACAAACACAACGATTCCCGCGGCAGGCCCGGCCGTCCACCGGGACGCAAGGGCCGCTCCGGCATCCCCCGCGGACCTGAGAAGAAGTTCGCCAAGCGAGGCTTCGCCGGCAAGGCCGAGGGCGGGAATTCCCGCACCCGGAAACCTCATTCGGACGCAGGCAAAGCCTTCGCCGGTAAGCGAGAAGATCGCCCGCAACGCTTTGCCAGGGACGACCGTTCTAGAGGCGACGGAGGCGAGCCGCGGAAGGGTTTTCGCTCGCGCGACGACCGGGGCAGCGAGAAGCGAGGTCATATCTCGCGCGCAGGCCGAGCGGGCTTTGATCGTGACGACCGCGCACCGCGTGGCCGATTTCAAGACAAGAAATCTGGCGACCAACGACGATCGTTCGGCGATCGTCCCGATCGCGGCGATGAAAAACCCTGGCAAAAGCGAAAGCCCGGCGATCGCGACGAGAGGCAGGCACGCGACAAGCCCAAATTCGGCAGGTTTCGTCATGACGAACCGCGCGAAGCGCGTGGTGGCAATGAAGCGGCGCGATTTTCGAAGGCCCGCGAGGATCGCAGGTCCAGCGATCGTCCATTTCGCCACCGACCCAAATTCGATTCGCCCCGCGAGCAGCCGCAACGCCGTACCGACTGGCAGGAGCATCCGCGCAGCGAGGGTCGGGCATTTCGCCGCGACACCGATCGGCCGCGCCGCGACAACGAGGACGACGGCAAGATTTTTGCAAAGCGCAAGGCGTTCGGCGGCCATGGCGCCTATCGCCAGCGCGGTCCCGAGGAGGATCGCTCCGCGCGTCCGCCGCGGGTCAAGAAATCCAGCGAGCGCATCGCCAAGGTCATGTCGCGCGCAGGGCTCGCCTCCCGCCGCGACGCCGAGCAATGGATCGTGCAGGGGCGGGTGACGGTCAACGGCCGCATCATCAATTCGCCGGCGCTCGATGTCACCGCCAATGACGTCATCATGGTTGACGGCAAGCCGTTGCCGCCGCGCGAGCGCACCCGGCTGTTCCTCTATCACAAGCCGCGCGGGTTGATGACGACCCACGCCGATCCCGAGGGGCGGCCAACGGTGTTCGACAATCTCCCCGGGGGCCTGCCGCGGCTGATCAGCGTCGGCCGGCTCGATTTCAACACCGAGGGTCTTTTGCTGCTGACCAACGACGGCGGCCTTGCGCGTGCGCTCGAACTGCCGGAAACCGGTTGGCTGCGGCGCTATCGTGTGCGGGCGCATGGCGAGGTAAGCCAGGCCCAGCTCGATGCGCTGAAGCAGGGCGTCGAGCTCGATGGCGTCAAATACGGTCCGATCGATGCGGCGCTGGAGCACGACCAGGGCGCCAATGTCTGGCTGGTGTTCGCGATCCGCGAGGGCAAGAATCGCGAGGTGCGTAACGTGATGGCGCATCTCGGCCTGGAGGTGAACCGTCTGATCCGGGTATCGTATGGTCCGTTCCAGCTCGCCGAACTTGCCGAAGGCGCGGTCGAGGAGGTCAAGACGCGAGTGCTGCGCGAACAACTTGGCGAAAGGGTCGCACGCCTGGCGGGCGCGGATTTCGAGCGGCCGATCCACGGCGAGGCAGCCGCAATCGCTGACGCAAGCGAGGTTGCCACGCCTCGCGGCAAAAAGCCGTTCAAGCCGGCCGGCAAGAGCGGCCTGATCGCCGACAGCAAGGGCCGCCGTATCTTGGTGCAGCGTACAGGCAGCGAGGAGGCGCGCGAGCGCAACGAAGCGGAGGCCGCCGGCTACGGTCCGCCCCGACGCCCCAAACGCGGCTATCACGGCAAGCGCGATTTCGGGCCGCGCGAAGAGTAGGGAACTCCCTTGACGAGTTTTGCAGTTTCCCTCAATGCCGCGCGGGAAGTGTGCTCCCCTCCCCCTTGCGGGGAGGGGTTGGGGGTGGGGGGTGCACGACATCCACGATCTCGATGGTCTAACCCCCTCCCTGACCCTCCCCCGCAAGGGGGAGGGAACGCAACAATCCCCGTGTAGCTAACATGTCTGCTCTCTAATGCGTATCGTCGGGGGAAGACTGAAGGGCCGCAGTATCGCGTCGCCAGCTTCGCGCGACATCCGTCCGACCGCCGACCGGTTGCGCGAGTTGTTATTCAATATTCTGATTCACGCCTACGACGATCCGATAGGCGGCGCGCGCGTGCTCGACCTGTTCGCTGGCACCGGTGCGCTTGGCATCGAGGCGATCTCGCGTGGCGCCAAATTCGCGCTCTTTGTCGATAACGGCGCCGAGGCGCGCGCCCTGATGCGCAACAATGTCGAGGCGCTTGGACTCGGCGGCGTCACAAAGGTCTATCGCCGCGACGCTACCCAACTCGGCCCGGCACACCCGGTAGAGCCGTTCTCGCTGGTGTTTCTCGATCCGCCATACGCCATGGGCCTGGCGGACAAGGCGCTCGCCTCGTTGCGCGACGGCGGTTGGCTGACGCCGGGCGCGCTATTGATTGTGGAAGAGGCGAAAGCCGCAGCATTCACCGCGCCTGAGAGCTTTGAGGAACTGGAACGGCGAGCCTACGATGACACCGAATTGGTGTTCTTGAGGGCTGGCTGACCATGGTGCCGATATCCCACCGCTCGCTGCCACGATGAAGGTGCGTTCCCTCTCCCCGCAAGCGGGGAGAGGTTGACCAAATCTCTAGCGCCTGCCGAACAGCTTCTCGATATCGACAAGCTTCAGTTCCACATAGGTCGGCCGGCCGTGATTGCATTGTCCGGAGTTGGGCGTCGCTTCCATCTCGCGCAGCAGCGCATTCATTTCCTCAGGCTTCAGCCGGCGCCCGGCACGCACCGAACCATGACAGGCCATGGTAGCCGCGACATGCATCAACCGGCGCTCCAGGGGCAATGCCTCGTCCCATTCCGCCATGTGCTCGGCAAGATCGCGCAGCAGCCCTCCGGCGTCGGCCCTGCCGAGCAGCGATGGCGTCTCGCGCACGGCGACTGCGCCTGGGCCGAAGGATTCGATCGCAAGCCCAAATGAAGCAAGTTCCTCGCCGCGCTCGAGCAGCTTCTCCACCGTGGCCTCGTCCAGTTCGACGATCTCAGGGATCAAAAGCATCTGTCGCTGCACGCCGTCCCTTGCGAGCGACGCCTTGAGTTTTTCGTAGACGATACGTTCATGGGCTGCGTGCTGGTCCACGACGATGAGACCGTCGCGGGTCTGCGAGACGATATAGGTTTCGTGAATCTGCGTGCGCGCCGCACCCAGCGGACGATCGAGCAGGTCGACGGTCGGCGCTTCCTGGAAGCGGATGTCCGCCGTCGGCGCGCCGACGTTGAATGCCGTCTGCGCCGGTTCGCTGAAGGCGGCGGCCGCCGATTGCTCGAATGACGGCAATGGTCCGGCGGGGTAGGCCGGCGAGCGCCGCCAGTCCCAATTGGTCGGGCGCGGCACGAGCGCCGGACGGAACGCCGCGACGCCTGCACCGTCGCTGTTGGCCGCGGTGCGCTTGCCTTCGCGCGCAAGACCTTCCTTCAGCGCGTGCACGATCAAGGCGCGAACCAGACCCGCATTGCGGAATCGAACTTCCGTCTTGGCCGGGTGCACATTGGCATCGACCTCTTGCGGATCGAGAGTCACGAATAGTGCCACGACCGGATGGCGGTCGCGCGGCAGATAATCCGAATAGGCCGCACGCACCGCGCCGAGGATCAATTTGTCGCGCACGGGCCGGCCGTTGACGAACAGATATTGTCCGAGCGCGTTGGCCCGCGTCAGCGAGGGCGCGGCGGCAAATCCCTCGACCGCGACGCCGTCACGCTCCGCGCGCACCTCGATCGCGCCAGCCCTGAAATCCCCACCCAAAATGTCGCCAAGCCGCGTCAGTCGGCCGGCGGCGCCGGGCAGCGCCGCGGCCCATGTGACGGGGGCGCGCTCCTCGCCGGCGAGCGTGAAGGCAATATCGGGCCGCGCCATCGCCAGGCGTCGCACCACCTCGCGGATCGCTTCGGCTTCCGTGCGGTCGGTCTTGAGGAATTTCAGCCGCGCCGGTGTTGCATAAAAGAGATCGCTGACCTCTACGCGCGTACCCCTGGAAAGCGCGGCCGGCATGATCGCCGATTTCACCCCGCCTTCGACGCTCAGCGACCAGGCATGCGGCTCGGCGTCGTAACGCGTGACGATGTTGAGTCTCGCCACCGCTCCGATGGAGGGCAGCGCTTCGCCGCGAAACCCCAGCGTTCGGATCCGCAACAGGTCCTCGTCATCGAGCTTGGAAGTGGCATGGCGGTCGACGGCCAGTGCAAGATCGGCTGATGTCATGCCGCTGCCATCGTCCGTGATGCCGATCCGCCGCCGCCCGCCACCGTCGGTGAAAACATCGATCCGGCTGGCCCCCGCATCGATGGCGTTCTCGACCAGTTCCTTGACCACGCTTGCGGGACGTTCGACCACCTCGCCGGCGGCGATGCGGTTGACGACCTGTTCGGGAAGCTGTCGGACGGGCATTTGGAAGCGACTCGCGGAATGGGCGCAGTTTAGGGCGTTTGGCGGGTCGGCACCATGAGGTCAGCGTCAGTCCTCAAAGCCGCGCGACCCGCGTCTCGCCTTGATGTCGCTGCGGCGTTTCTTGCCTTCCAGGCGACGCTGCTTCGACCCCAGCGTTGGTCTGGTCGGCCGCCGTGGAACGGGCCGGGTCATCGCCTCGCGCAGCAGTTCGATCAAACGGTCGATCGCATCCATGCGGTTGCGCTCCTGGGTACGGAACCGCTGCGCGTGGACCACGATCACGCCATCCTTGGTCATGCGTTGGCCGGCGAGGCGGACGAGCCGCGCCTGCGCGTCCGCTGGCAGCGCGATCCGTCGCGTATCGAGCCGCAATTGTACGGCGGTAGACAGCTTGTTGACGTTCTGGCCGCCCGGCCCCGAAGCGCGCACGAAGGAGATGTCGAGGTCGTTCTCGTTGATTGAAAGGTCGCGGTTGATCCGCAGCATGGCATCACCGATCCGGGAAGGATTCCTTTAAGGGATCGGACGACGACAAGATAGCTGGATTGGCGGCTTTGCAGGCGGAAAATACCGGCTGCAATGCTTGCATCATTGCCGGGCTTGACCTGCAATCCGTCGATATCGTCAAGGCACTGGCCGAGTTGTCATTGCTAAATTGCGAGGAGCCAACGGGTCGCGCAAATGCGCGCCCGATGGACAGGCTCCAGCGACGAAGCAATCCAGTCTTTTGAGAGTTCTGGATTGCTTCGCTTGCGCTCGCAATGACAACGCGTCGGAGGCTACTGCCGCCGTCTCAATTCGCCCTGCTCGGCGCCGCCACCGGCTGCGCGGCAGCCTGTGGCGCGCGTCCGACGATCACGGTCAGAAGACCAAGCGCCCAAAGCCGTTGCGCGGCCCGCTTTGCATCCTCAAGCGTCACGGCGTCCACAAGGGCGTTGCGCCGCTCCAGATAATCGATCGGAAGGTGATCGAGCTGGTATTGCAGCAGTGCCGACGCCAGCTTCGAGGACGTGTCGAGCGACAGCAATCGCGAGCCTTTGAGATAGGATTTCGCCTCGCCCAGTTCCTCCTGGGTCGGACCCTCCTCGGCGATTCGGCGAACCTCCCTGGTCACCGCGTCGACCGTTTCGCCGGCGCGATCGGCGCGGGTAGCCGTGGTTCCAACGAACATGGCCGAGTGATCCATCCACAGAAGCTGGTCGTAAACCGAGTAGGCCAGGCCGCGCTTCTCCCGCACTTCCCGATAAAGCCGTGACGACAGCGTTCCGCCGCCCAGAATATGGTTGACGACAAAGGCCGCCATGAAATCCGGATCGTCGCGCCTGATGCCCGGGCCGCCGAACGTCACCACGGTTTGCGGCACGTCGAGCGCGATGAATTCGCGTCGCGGCGGGCTGGTGGGCTCGGCGTCGGGTATCGGCGCAAGCGTCGATTTGGCGGGCAGCCCGCCGAAGGTCTGGTCGAGCAGCCGGCCGAGCGTGGCGGCATCGATATCGCCGACCACGGCAATCTTCAATTTCTCCCTGGTCAGCACGCGGCTGACATAGTCCTTCAGGTCGGCGGTGGTAATGGTCGGCAAACTTTGCAGGGAGCCGTTGCTGGGCCGGCCATAGGGGTGGCCGCCGAAGGCGACCTCGAGGAATTTGCGGCTGGCAAGCGAGGAAGGATTGGTCGTTTCGCGCTTCAGGCCGGAAATGATCTGGGCGCGGATGCGTTCGACATCGGCATTGTCGAAATGCGGCGAGGTCAACGACATCCGCAGCAGATCGAAAGCTTCGTCCTTGTTATCCTTGAGCATGCGCAGGCTGCCGCGGAAATTGTCCCGCGTCACGCTGAAACTCAAGTCGATGGCGCGGCGATCGAGGCGCTCGTGAAATGCCCTGGAATCGAGGTCGCCCGAACCTTCATCGATAAGGTCCGCGACCATATTGCCCACGCCGGGCTTGTCGGCGGGATCCTGGGCCGTGCCGCCGCTCATGCCGAATTCCATCGCCACCAGCGGGACCGTGGCGTCTTGAACGAACCAGGCCTCGATACCTCCGGGCGAAATCAGATGCTGGATCTTCGCCGCGGCGTGCGAAGGCGATGTCATCATTGTCGTGATTGCCAGGCATCCGGCAACCAGGAAACCTGTGCGTGGCGCGCCGGATCTGCGCCCGAAAGATGTTGGGCTCATCACGATCGCTTCTCCTCGTGCTTCGCTGTCGTATCCTTGATCAGATACCCGGTCACCGAGCGCTTCTTTTCAAGCCATCTTTGCGCGGCGTCGCGGACCTGCTCGGCGGTCACGGCGCGAATTCGCTCGGGCCAGGTGCGGATATCCTCGATGCTGATGCCGGTCGTGAGTGCCCCGCCGTACCAGCGGGCCAGCGTGGCCTGGTTGTCCTGCGCGTAAATGGCTTCGGCGATGAGCTGGGTCTTGACGCGTTCCAGATCCTCGGCGCGAACGCCGTTCTGCGAGATATCCGCGATCACCTCGTCGATGACCTGCTCGATCTGGGCAAACTCCACACCTGATCTGGGCGCAGCCGATATCGTGAACTGCGTCGCGTCGAGCGAGGTGCCCTGATAGGCGGCGCTGGCGGTAACGGCAAGCGGCCGATCGACCACGAGGCGACGGTATAGATAGGAGTTGCTGCCACCGCCCATCAGCTGCGCCAGCACGTCGAGGGCCGGACTCTCTCCGGCGGCCGCCGTGGTGGCCGAGGGAACGAGGTAATAACGCCGCAAACTGGGTTGCTCGACGCGAGGATCGGACAACGTCACTGTGCGCGGCGCGGCCGGTTCGGGTTCCTGCGGGCGAAGACGCCGGGCCGGTATCGCGGGCTGTGCGGCGACGGGGCCAAAGGTCCGTTGCACCATCGGGCGCAGTTCTTCGGCATCGACGTCGCCGGCGACCACCAGGATCGCGTTGTTGGGCGCATAGAAGCGTCGGTAGAACGCCAGCGCATCTTCGCGATCGAGCTTTTCGATTTCCTGGTGCCAGCCTATCACCGGCCGGCCATAGGGATGATTGAGATAGAGTGCCGCCATGATCTGCTCGGTCAACCGCGCTTCAGGGTTGTTGGCGACCCGCATGTTGAATTCCTCGAGCACGACGTCGCGTTCCGGCAGCACGTTCTCGTCCTTCAGGACGAGGCCGGTCATGCGATCGGCTTCGAACTCCATCATCTTGCCGAGTTCTTCGCGCGGCACCCGCTGGAAGTAACCGGTGTAGTCGGTGGAGGTGAACGCGTTCTCGTTGCCGCCGATCCGCAGCACGGTCTGGGAAAATTCACCGGCCGGATGCTTGCTCGTGCCCTTGAACATCAGATGTTCGAGAAAATGGGCAAGCCCGGATTTGCCGGGCGTTTCGTCGGCGGAGCCGACCTTGTACCAGATCATATGGGTGACGACCGGGGTGCGGTGATCCGGGATCACAACGACCTGAAGGCCATTGGCAAGCGTGAACGAAGCGGGAGGCGCTGACGTAACGGTGGTCTGGGCGAACGCGCCACCGGTGGAGACCAGTCCGGAAAGCAAGGTGGCAAGAGTTGAGACCCTAAAGCTGTTCAAAGACATCATGACCTATCTGGATCGACTTGACGTTTGCGCCCCCGCATCGTGAACCCCACTGGAACCAGTTCGATCCCATCATCCGCAAGCCGGTCCTTCGGAAACGGAAAGCAAGGACCGGAATCGAAACGCTGCAATCCACTTCGGGAAAACACAGCGCCGCACGTTGTGCGGCTGCTGATCATCGTCAGGAAGCCGGCCGATCGATCTAATGTACGACGCTGGTTTCGCTCGACCTTTGGGCGAGCGGATTGCGGTCAGGATTGGATTGGCCGCCGAAAATCCCCTTCGATTCGACCGCGTAGGGATAGTTGGGAGAGGGTGTCTGATAGCCAACCGGCGGCTGCGTCAGTGCTTCACGCGACGGCTCGGAACCAGGTGCTACCGCTACTGCTTCGCTCTTCTTGCCGCCGAAAAGACCATCCAGGCCCAGCTTGTCGCTGAGAGTGGACAAGCCGAGTGCCTCGCCGACACTCGATGAGGTGATCGCCGAAGCTCCGCCCTTGAACAAATCGCCGGGCTGGTCGTAGACCGGATCGGTTCGAGCCGTGCCATTGGCATCATTGGCGTAAGCCGGACGCGTCGTGCCGGGGACAGGCGGATCCTCCGGCGGAGGCGCGATGTTGACTGGCCGCGCCGGATCGGCGGGAGCCGTCGCAACGGCGGTCGTTTGAACACGGGCCGGCGGCGGCGCATTCTTCTTCTTGGCGGCGATTGCGGCCTTGCGCTGCCGTTCATCCGGATCCTTGGGCCAGTTCGCGATCTTGGCCCCCTCGGCCGCGGCGGCAGGCGGCGGCAGGTCCAGTTTCGGCGGAACCACCAGAGGAGACCGCTCGCGATAGTCGATCCCGTGGTTGTCCATGTTGGTGCCGCGGATCGTGCCGTAGAAGCCATCCACGATCTTTTCGGAGATGGTCCTGTCGTCGGTGTCGCCCGCGCGCGCCGAGCCCGTGATCGGGGCAACGCCAAGCCCCACGCCGAGCCCCAGCGCCACCAGGGCGAGACGCGATGCCCGCATTGTCAACGCCCGCATTGTCAACGCCCGCATTGTCAACGCCTGCATTGTCAACGCCCGCACTGCCGACGTCGGCGAACTAGCTCCGGTCTTGCGCATAGCGCTTTTCCTGTCCCAAATTTTCCTGCGATCCCACCCCGACACCGGCGAGCCCATGCTTTCAGGTTTCGGCCGGGATCAGGGCGCTTTTGCGGCGGGTATCCCCAGTAATGAATCATATAGCAGGGCTGCAACTCCGGCAACAATCGCGACATCGGCAAGGTTAAACACGTACCAATTGAAAGTATTTCCACCGATCTGGACGTGAAACAGCGCAAAATCGACCACCGCGCCATAGACAAAGCGGTCAATGGCGTTTCCGATGGCCCCGCCAATAATCAGGCCGAGCGCGATCGTCGCGATAAGGGTGCGCGACCGCGCCATCCAGACCGCCAGTATCAATACCGCCACGGCCTTGATCAGTATCAGGATGAGCTGGGCGGTCGGGCTGTCGTTCTGAAACCAGCCGAAACTGATCCCGGGATTGAGGGCCAGCACCAGGTCAAAGAACGGTGTGAGCTTGACCGCGCCGCGGTGGCCGATATCGAACACTTTGAGCAGCCAGAATTTTGAGGCCTGGTCGAGCACCAGGACCGATACCGCAGCGAGAAGCCCCAGGCGAAGGTGGGAAGTCATGGCTAGGCGACCACCCCCATCGCCTTCCATTCGCGCAGCGCCTGGGCGTCGCGCGGCGACACATCGGGATATTCGGGGTCCTCGCCGACCGTCGGAAGGATCTTCCAGGAGCGGGCGCATTTGGTGCCGGCCGCCCTCTCGACCACCACGGCAACCCCGGGCACCTCGCTCAGGCGGAACGCGTCCTCCGGTGCATCCTCGTTGGTTACCATGGCGTTTGAGGTGATGCAGACCTCTGCCATGTCGACATCGAAGAGCGTGGCAAAGATCGCCTTGTCGGAGACGTAGATCAGGGGCGAAGCCTCCAGCGAAGAGCCGATCCGTTTGGCCGCGCGCTCGAGTTCGAGCGCGCCGGTGACGACGCGCCGCACATCGCGGATGGTTTCCCATTTTGCGGCCAGCGCGTCATCGCGCCAGTCGGCCAGATTTTCCGCAAAGGTGGTCAGATGGACCGAGGGCGACTCGGCAGGACGGTACAAAAACCAGGCTTCGTCGGCGGTGAAACTGATGATCGGCGCCAGCCACTTCAGGATTGCATCGCAGAGGATATCCACCGTCGTCAGCGCCGCCTTGCGCGTCAGCGATGAGGGCGGATCGCAATACAGCGCATCTTTGCGGATATCGAAATAGAACGCCGACAGCTCGCTGTTCAAGAAATTCGCCAAGGTGGCGACCACGGTCTTGTAATCGAAATCGGCAAAAGCCCGCCGCACGATCGCGTCGACCTCGCTCAGGCGGTGCAACATCAGCCGTTCGAGCTCGGGCATGTCGGCGCGGTCGACCTTGTCGCCCGCCTTGAAGTGATGGAGCGTGCCCAGCATCCAGCGGATCGTGTTGCGCAGCTTGCGGTAGGTCTCGATGGTGTTCTTGAGGATTTCAGGACCGATGCGCTGGTCGTCGGCATAGTCGGTAGCGCAGACCCACAGCCGCAGGATATCGGCGCCCGATTGTGCGATGACCTTTTGCGGCTCGACGGTGTTGCCGAGCGACTTCGACATCTTGCGGCCGTTCTCGTCCAGCGTGAAACCGTGGGTCAGCACGACGTCAAAGGGCGCGCGCCCGCGCGTGCCGCAGCTCTCCAAGAGCGAAGAGTGGAACCAGCCGCGGTGCTGGTCCGAGCCCTCCAGATACATCACGGTATCGTCGCCGCCATCGACCTTGCGCCTGATCCCGGCAAGGCCGGGAAAATGCACGGGGTCCTCCAGCACGAAGGCATGGGTCGACCCGGAATCGAACCGAGACGTCGCAGATGTCGTCGATCTTCTTCCAATCTTCGTTGGCGAGCGACCCCAGGAAGCGTTCGCGCGCGCCATCCATGTACCAGGCATCGGCGCCTTCCTGCTCGAAGGCGTCGGCGATTCGCCTGTTGACCGCGTCGTCCCTGAGGATTTCCGCCGAGCCGTCGGGTTTCTCGCGGATGAAGACCGCGATCGGCACGCCCCAGGCGCGCTGTCGCGAGATCACCCAGTCCGGCCGGCTTGCGATCATGCCGGTGATGCGGTTTTGCCCCGCGGGCGGCACCCATTGCGTAACGGAAATGGCGTGCAATGCGCGGTCGCGCAGCGTGTCGCTGTTCTTCTCCCCTCCCCCTTGCGGGGAGGGGTTGGGGGTGGGGGTACTCACACGCGCCGCTGCTTGGGTCGACCCCCCTCCCTGACCCTCCCCCGCAAGGGGGAAGGGAATGGAAAAAGGTTTGTCCATCGCGATGAACCATTGCGGCGTGTTGCGGAAAATCACCGGCTTCTTCGAGCGCCACGAATGCGGATATTGATGTTTGAGCCGCCCGCGCGCCAACAGCATGCCGGCGCCGATCAGCGCCTTGATCACTGCCTCGTTGGCGTCGCCCTTCTCACCCTTGTCGTTGATGACGCGTTTTCCCGTGAAGCCGGGCGCGTGATCGGTGAAGGCGCCATTCTCGTCGACGGTGTAGGGGATGGCGCTCGAAATGCCGCGGCTCTCGAGTTCGCGTGCACTCGCCGTCCAGACGTTGAAGTCCTCGCGGCCGTGGCCGGGCGCCGTATGCACGAAGCCTGTGCCGGTGTCGTCGGTGACGTGTTCGCCGGCAAGCAGCGGCACACGAAATTCATAGCCGCCAGCGAAGCCGGCAAGCGGATGGGAGCACTCCATGGCTGCGAGCGCGGTCGCCGGCACATCGCCAATTCTCTCAAAGGCGATCACGCGCGCCTGGTTGAACACACCTTGCGCGAGCGCGTCGGCAAGGATTAGCAGGTCGCCGACCTTCGCCCAGTTGTCTGTCGGCGACTCGGTGACCTTGTAGAGGCCGTAAGGAATCTTCGAGGAGAAGCTGATGGCGCGGTTGCCGGGCAGCGTCCAGGGCGTGGTAGTCCAGATGACGATGCTGGCATCGCTTACGGCCGCGACGATCGCAGCCGAAACGTCCTTTCCGGCTGCAAGTTCGACTTCGGCGACAGGAAACTTCACCCACACCTGATCGGAGGTGTAATCCTCGTACTCGACCTCGGCCTCGGCAAGCGCGGTCTTCTCCACAACGCTCCACATCACCGGCTTGGAGCCGCGGTACAAGGTGCCGTTGGCGGCGAATTTCATCAGCTCGCGCGCGATCTGCGCTTCGGCGAAATAATCCATCGTGGCATAGGGGTGATCCCAGTCGCCGATGACGCCGAGCCGCTTGAATTCCTCGCGCTGCACGTTCATCCAGTGCGCGGCATAGGCGCGGCATTCCTTGCGGAACGCCACCATCGCCGCGGAGTCGCGGAAGTTTGGCTTCGCCTTGCCCTTGGCGCGATAATTCTCCTCTTCGATCTTCCATTCGATCGGCAGGCCGTGGCAGTCCCAGCCCGGCACGTAGTTGGAATCGAAGCCCAGCATTTGCTGGCTCCGCGTCACGACATCCTTGAGGATCTTGTTGAGCGCGTGCCCGATATGGATGTTGCCGTTGGCGTAGGGCGGGCCGTCATGAAGGATGAATTTGGTTCGCCCGGCAGAAAGCTCGCGCAGCCTTTCGTAGAGGCCGATTTTGTACCAGGCCTTGAGAATTTCGGGTTCGCGCTGCGGCAGGCCGGCGCGCATCGGGAATTCCGTCTGCGGCAGGAACAGGGTTTTGGAATAGTCTGGCGCGTCGGATTTTCGTGGCTTTTCGGACATGAATGCTCTGGTACGGCTCTAAGGCGCTAAAACATGATCGATCGCGGGTGAAGCGTGCCAATCCCGGTCTTGCGCCGAGCCGAAGCTCAGGCGGAAGCCGGGCCGCTAATCCTGATGGTGCGCCGCGCAAACATGGGGTTTCCATAGCAGGGAGGGGCGGAAAGCGCAAAGCCTTCAGCCGACCGTTCCAAGCCTCGGAAACGCGCTCGCCGCAGCGGCCAGTTTTTCGCGAGCGCGTGCGCTGTCGTCGTCCATCTGTCGGATCAGGGCGTCGATGCTCTCGAACTTCAATTCGTCGCGAATGAAGCCAATGAAGGCAATGTCGAGGCGTTTTCCGTAGAGGTCGGCGTCAAAATCGAACAGGAAAACTTCAAGCAGCGGCGCGCCGTTATCGAAGGTCGGGCGGCGGCCGAAACTCGCGACGCCCTCGAAGCGCTGATCTTCAAGGCCAACCCGCACCGCGTAGATGCCGTGCTTGAGGCCGCAACTCCTGTCGAGCCGGATGTTCGCCGTGGGATAGCCGAGGCCGCGGCCGCGCTTCTCGCCGTGGATCACAAGGCCGTTGATGAACCATGGGCCGCCCAGCATCGCGGTGGCTTCCTCGATCTCGCCCTCGGCGAGCGCCATGCGGATCGCGCTGGAGGAGACCGGCCGTTCGTCGATGTCCACGTGAGCCTGCACGTCGACCTCGATTCCCAACCGGGGCGCCTCGGCGACGAGCAGGCTTGGAGAGCCGACCCTGCCTTTGCCGAAATGAAAATCATAGCCCACCGCGATGCCGCTGATCCCGAGCCGTTCGATGAGATCGTGGTGAATGAAATCTTGAGCCGTCGTGCCGGCACGGCGTCTGTCGAAAGTCATCACCACTGCGCCGTCAAGCCCGGCCCCCGCCAGCAGGCGCAGCTTGCCGGTCTCGTCCGTGAGGCGAAACTGCGGCGTATTGGGGCTGAAGAAGCTGCGCGGGTGCGGTTCGAATGTCACGGCCAGTGCGGGCTTGCCGTGCGCGCGTCCCATCCGGACTGCTGCATCGATCACGGCGCGGTGGCCGAGATGGACACCATCGAAATTGCCCATGGCAACGACCATTCCCTTGGGGATCAAGTCGGCAGGGGTATCGTCGCGTATCACGGTAAAGTCGGCCGCCATCTTGTGAATTCTTCGATCCGTCCGGTGGGCGCGGGACCGTGACTTGGGGGGCATGATGAAGTCAAGTCATGGACCTCCCCGCACCTTTAAGTAGCAACCCGGGCCGATTTGGCGGTACCCGGTTAACGGGCTGTTTAAAGGCTGATGGTAATCCTTGAGACGGACTGCGGGGTGGCTATGGCTCTCCGGCAGGCTTTTGAAATGGCTTTTTCGGCCTTTTCCGCGTTGTGCAGGGGATCAAGATGGCGGTTGATTTGTCGATGTCGGTTCTGGTGGTGGACGACTACAACACCATGATTCGTATCATCAGAAATCTCCTCAAGCAGCTCGGGTTCGAAAATATCGATGACGCCAGTGACGGATCGGCGGCGCTGAACAAGATGCGCAGCAAGAAGTACGGGCTCGTCATCTCCGACTGGAACATGGAGCCGATGACCGGCTATGACCTGCTCCGGGAGGTCCGGGCCGATCCCAATCTCGCCACCACGCCCTTCATCATGATAACGGCCGAATCCAAGACCGAGAATGTGATCGCCGCGAAAAAGGCCGGCGTGAACAACTATATCGTCAAGCCGTTCAACGCCGCGACACTGAAGACCAAGATCGAGGCGGTGTTTCCGGATCTCGCCAGCGCCTAGGGGCGCTCCATACCTCGCCCCGCTTGCGGCAGGGCGATTGCATTTGGGACCAGAGGACGTCGGCGCGACATTCCAGGTCGTCATGGCCGGGCTTGTCCTCCCAACCCTCTTCCCGAAAGAGCGGGGCGAGGGAGAACAGACCTCAGGCCTCTCTACCACCTCAGCTCGCGCATCAGTGCGCGGGGCGGATGGCCGAACAATTCCATGACCGAGCCCGGATCGAGCTGATCGATGCCTTCGAATTCTTCGGCGTGGATGCCCCGGGTCACGAACAGGCAATCGATTCCAAAGCCGTGGGCGCCGGCCAGATCCGTGCGCACCGAATCCCCGATCGCAAGAACCCGGCCTGATTGCACGGCATGACCCCTGCGCTCGGCGGCGAGCGCAAGGGCGCGCTCGTAAATCGGCCGGTGCGGCTTGCCGTAGAAGATCGCTTCGCCGCCGAGTTCGAGGTAAAGCTCGGCGACGGCGCCGGCGCAATAGATCAGGCGGTCGCCTCGCTCGACGACGATATCGGGGTTGGCGCAGACCAGCGTCAAATTGCGTTCGTGCGCCCGCAGCAGCATCGCGCGATAGTTCTCCGCCGATTCGGTTTCATCGTCGAACAAGCCGGTGCAGACGATGTAGTCGGCCTGCTCCAGCGGCGCGAGCGACGCATCGAGGCCGCGATAAATCGAGTAATCGCGATCCGGGCCGATCCAGAACATTTTCTTTCCCGGATGATCTGCAATGAAATGCCGTGTCAGGTCACCCGAACTGACGATGGCGTCGTAGGTGTCGTCTGCGATGCTGAGCTTGCGCAATTGTCGCCGCACCGAATCCGCCGGTCGCGGCGCGTTGGTGATGAGGATCACGGTGCCGCCTTGCGCGCGAAAGCGATAAAGCGCGTCACAGGCGTCCGGGAAGGCCGCAAGACCGTTGTGAACGACGCCCCAGATGTCGCTGAGCAGCACGTCCACGCCGCCGACAAGGTCGCGCAGCCTTTCGGCGAATCTCAGGGTGCTCATGGCAGGCTACAACTCCGGCAACCCTCTGACCGTTCACACCGGACCGGCGACGCGGCGGGCCAGCGCAGAATTGCCGGCCGCGCGCGGCGACGCCTCGATCGGCGGGGCATCGACGGCCGCGGGCCTTGCATTGCCGCCGAGCTCCTGCGCCTTGTGCGTCGTGTCCGCGCCGTTGGCAGGCGGGGCTTCGGGCCGTATCGGCCGGGGCGGCGCGAACAGGAAGCCTTGTCCGAACCGCACATCGTAGTCGAGCAGATCGACGACGGAGCGCTCGCCTTCGATCCGCTCGGCGATGAGGTCGATGCCGAAGCGGCCGAGCAAATCCGAGAGGTCGGAGGCGTGAATGTCCGATGTCGAGGACTGCTTCGCATCGAGCAGCAGCGCGGCCGGTACCTTGATGAAGCGGACGCCACGGTCGGCCAGTTCGCGCGGTTCGATCCGCAAATCGGTGACGCGATCGATGGAGAAGCGGTAGCCGCGCTGTGCCAGTGCCGCCAGATGCTCGATCTCCGTCTCCCCGAGATTGCGGAATGTCGCCTGCTTGAACTCGATCACCAGTGACGAGGCAAGCGCACGGTTGGCTTCGAGGAAGTCGAGGATTTGCGCGAAGATGCTTTCGCTGCCCAGCGTGGCTGCGGCCACATTGCAGAAGACACCAACGTCCTTGTTGCGAACCATCAACCGCCGCAGCACCTGCACGCAGCGCAGCATCACCATGTGATCGATCCGTCCGATCAGCCCGCCGGCTTCCGCGATGGTGACGAAATCCTCCGCCGCGAGAACGGAATCGTCCTCGTTACGCAGCCGCGTCACCGCTTCGTAAAAGCGCACCTTGCGCTGGGGCAGGGTCACTATCGGTTGCAGATAGATGTCGAGCCGGTTGGCGTCGATGGCGCTCCTCACCGCGGCAAGCATCTGCGTTTCGCGGGCGGTCGGCGTTTCCTTCTGGCTCTCGGCCGCCGAAGGCCCTGCCGCCGCCGTCATCGCTTTCGGGCTCATGCCCGCGGCCGGCAATTCCCTGGGTGATTCGTGATCCGGCCTTGCGCCGACCGTAGCCGAAGGCACGCCTGCGGAGAGGATGTCGTCGTGGCCTGCGACCGAAACCGCGAGTTGTTTGACCAGCACGCCAAGTTCGCTGATCTCGCCGACCACCGCCTGGATGCGGTCGGCACTTGCCGAATTGGCCGAGGCCAGCCGGCCCTCGACCGCGGCCAGCCTGCGGCCGAACTCGGCGACCTGACGCGCGAGGTCGGCGGTGCCGCGCGACAAGTCCGCAATCTGGCTGCCGACATCGGTGCGGTCGCGCAGTCGCATCGACACCGCGTTGTAGAGGATCAGGAAGGTCAGCGCGGTGAGGGCGACGATCGCCGATTCCGTTCCGCTGATTCCCGCGACGGAATACAAAACCAGGCCAAGCGATGCCGCAACCAGCACCATGCATATCGCGATGAAAATCGTGGAAATGCGGATCATCTAGCGCAATCGTCCCCCGGAAACGGTGCTGCTGTTGCCCCTCGCGCGCCGATCCTACCACCATTGCTGATTCGGCGGACGATTCTTCTTGTTTTTTCGTCCGCCGGAAACCGGGCGGTCAGGCCACCGCGCGGATCACCCTGGCGACCTTGTCCACGATCTCGCCGATCTGGTCTTCGCTGACGATCAGGGGCGGGGTCAGCGCCAGCGTATCGCCTGCGATACGCAGCATCAGATCGTTGTCGAAAAATGCGCTGTTGAGGGCGTCGAAGCCGCGTTTGCCAGGCATGTCCGGGCGCGAGGCAAGATCGATCCCGGCGGTAAGGCCAATGGTGCGGATGTCGACCACGTTCGGCTCGCTTTTCAGCGACATCACGGCGTCGGCAAATTTGGGTTCAAGCATTCGTGCCCGCGCGAACAGATTTTCATCGCGGTAGATCTGAAGTGTCGCCAGGCCCGCGGCACAGGCCAGCGGATGGGCCGAGTAGGTGTAGCCGTGTGCCAGCTCCACCACATGTTCCGGGCCGCTCATGAAGGCGTCGTGGATGGCATCGCGCACCACGACCCCTCCCATCGGCGCCGCGCCGTTGGTGACGCCCTTGGCAAAGGTGATCATGTCCGGCAGCACGCCGTAGCGCTCCGCCGCGAAGGCAAAGCCGAGGCGGCCGAAGCCGGTAATGACCTCGTCGAAAATCAGGAGAATGCCGTGTTTCTGGGTGATCTCGCGCAGCCGCTTGAGGTAGCCCTTGGGCGCCGGCAGCACGCCGGTTGATCCCGCCATCGGTTCGACGATCACGGCGGCGATGGTGTTTGCGCCGTGCAGGTTGACCAGACGTTCCAGCTCGTCGGCAAAATGCGCGCCATATTCCGGCTCGCCCTTGCTGAAGGCCTGCCTTTCGCGGTCATAGGTGTGCGGCAGATGGTCGACGCCGGTGAGCAGCGACCCGAACATCTTGCGGTTGTTGACGATGCCGCCGACCGAAGTGCCGCCGAAGCCTACGCCGTGATAACCGCGTTCGCGGCCGATCAGGCGGATGCGGCTGCCTTGTCCTGCGATTTGATGATAGGCCAACGCAATCTTGAGCGCGGTGTCGACCGCTTCCGAACCCGAATTGCAGAAGAACACGTGATCGAGACCGGCCGGCGAAAGCTCGGCAATCCGGCTGGCAAGTTCGAACGCCTGCGGGATGCCGAACTGGAATGGCGGCGCATAATCGAGTGCCGCAGCCTGCCTGGCGATCGCCTCGGAAATTTGCCCGCGGCCGTGGCCCGCATTGGTGCACCACATGCCGGCAGCGGCATCGATGATGTTGCGGCCGTCGACGGTGATGTAATGCATGTCCTTGGCGCCGGCGAGCAGCCGTGGCGTCTTCTTGAAGGCCCGGTTTGCCGTAAAGGGCATCCAGTGGGCGGCCAGGTCGTTGGGGACGTTGACGGCGTTGGGACGCGGGCTCTTGTCCAGCATGGGGGCCTCTTCAAACTTTTCGGATGTACGTTGCCCTCGAATCTAGCAGCTTCGCGACTGGAATGCCATGAACGGATATTTTGCAATCAATCCGGCGGTTTTGCAGGATTTGCCGCCGGATTCTTCAAGCTCATCTGGAAGTTCAGAGATCGGCGGCGGATCCAGAATACTTCGCCCTGGGAATCCTCGGTTTCGAGCCAGAGAAATTCGGTCAGCGGATAGGCTGCCTCGAGCGCGGGGCGGCAGCGACCGATCTCGCACAACAGCCCGCCATCGGGCATCAGGTGACGCCTGGCCGCGCTCACGATGCGACTGATGACGTCGAGGCCGTCGACGCCGCCTTCCAGGGCAAGCCTTGGTTCGGCGCGGCATTCGAGCGGCAATTCCGCCATGCCTTCGGCATCGACATAGGGCGGGTTGGATATGATCAGGTCATAACGCTTGTCGCCAATCGGTTCGAACAGGTCGCCGCGGTGCAACATCACCCGGTCTTGAAGACCGTAATCGGCAACATTGCGGGAGGCGACATCAAGCGCATCGCCGGAGATGTCGACGGCGTCGATGCGGGCGTTCGGAAAACTCCGGCTTGCCAGAATCGCAAGGCAGCCGGAACCGGTGCAAAGGTCGAGCACGCTTTGCACTGCGCGGGGATCCTCGATCAGCGCGCCGGCTCCGTCGTCATGTCCAGGGAAATGCGAATCAAGCAGCTCGCCGATGAAGGACCGCGGCACGATGACGCGTTCGTCGACATAGAAGGGCAGGCCGCGCATGTAGATCTTGTTGACGAGGTAGGCGGCGGGTTTGCGCGAGCTGATGCGTCGGTCGATCACCTCGAGGATCGATCTTGCCTCATGGGAAGTGACCCGCGCCGCCGCGAAGGTGTCGAATTTGTCGGGATGAAGGCTGAGCGTTTCGCAAACCAGGAACGCGGCCTCCGCCACCGGATCGTTGGTGCCGTGGGCAAACGCCAGCTTCGCCTCGACGAATCGGCTCGCCGCAAAGCGAACGAAATCGAGCAGCGTCACCATCTCGATGGGGGGTGCCTTGGCCGGTTTCGATGCGCGGGAACGCCGCGCGGGAGTTTTAGCGCGTTTGGCCATCACGATTTGGTCCAGCGCGCCGCGGCCTCGTCGTCATGGTGATGCGCGGCGATCCAGTTCGTCCCGCCGGCGCCTTCCTCGCGTTTCCAGAATGGTGCGTTGGCCTTGAGGTAATCCATCAGGAACTCGGCGGCCTCAAACGCGGCCTGGCGGTGCTCGGACGCCGTCACGACCAGCACGATGTTTTCTCCGGGCGCGATGCGGCCGACGCGGTGAACGACGCTGACGCCACTGAGCGGCCAGCGTGACATCGCCGTTTCGACATGCCGCGCGATCTCGGCCTCCGCCATGCCGGGATAGTGTTCCAGCGTCAATGCCGCGATGGTCTGGCCGCCCTCGTTGCCGCGGCAAATTCCGCTGAAACTGACGACTGCGCCGATGTCGGTGCGGCCGCTCGTCAGCGCAGTCATCTCGCGCGCAATGTCGAAATCGGCTTCCTGAATGCGAATGGTGACGTTGGCGGTCATGGGAGCATCGCGATTAGCCGCCGGTCATCGGCGGGAAGAAGGCAATCTCGTGCGCGCCGGCGATGGTGGCATCCGGCCTGACATGGGTATGGTCGATCGCGGCGCGAATGACTTTCGGCTGCTCGAAGGCATGCGCATAGGTTTCGCCGCGCCTTGCCAGCCACGCCATCAGTTCCTCGATGGTGCGAACGCTCGGCGGCGGCTCGATCATTTCCTCCGACTTTCCGATCCGTTCGCGCACCCAGGCGAAATACTTGACCTTCATCCCTCATCCTCCTTGATGAGGTGGTGAATGCCGGCACGGAAATAATCCCAGCCGGTATAGATGGTGAAGATCGCCGAAATCCACAGCAGCAACAGGCCGATCTGGGTGGTGTACCGGAAGATTTGATCGCCGGCCTCGCCGGCGAGCAAAAAGCCGATCGCCACCAGCTGAATCGTCGTCTTGTATTTGGCAAGCTTGGTGACAGGCACGCTGACGCGAAGTCCCGCGAGATACTCGCGCAGGCCCGACACCAGGATCTCGCGGCACAGGATCACGATGGCCGCCCAGAGCGTCCAGCCATGGATGACGCCGTCGGCGGCCAGCATCAGCAGGCATGATGCCACCAGGAGCTTATCGGCGATCGGGTCCAGCATCCGGCCGAACGCCGATTGCTGGTCCCAGATCCGCGCGTAGTAGCCGTCGAGGAAATCGGTGACGCCTGCGGCGATGAAGACGGCGAGCGCCACCCACCTTAGCCACAGCGGCCCATCCATGATCGCCTGCACGTAGATGCAGCCGACCACCACCGGGATGGCGGCAATCCTGGCATAGGTCAAAATATTAGGCAGGGACAGCGAGGTTTTGGCCATCCCCCTTGTGGTCGCGATGTTCATCCGTCCTACCAATACCGCCGAAGCCTGAAGCTTAACCGCATGACATACATGATCCGTCGCGTCAGGATGACGCAAATCTCATTTTTTACCCCGCCTGGGCGTGGAAAAACTCGAAAATCTTGCGGGCACTTTCTGCGCTGACGCCCGGAACCTTGCCAAGATCGGCGACCGAGGCCCGCTCGATCTCCTTCAAGGTTCCGAAATGGAGCAGCAGGGCGCGCTTGCGCGAGGGGCCGATACCGGGAATTTCCTGCAATCCCGCCTCGCGAATGTCCTTCTTGCGCAACTTGCGGTGCGAGCCGATGACGAAGCGGTGCGCCTCGTCGCGCAGCCGCTGGATGAAGTACAGGACCGGATCTCGCGGCTCGAGCTTGATGGAATCGCGGTCCGGCATGAACAGCGTTTCGCGTCCGGCGTCGCGGTCAGGCCCCTTTGCCACGGCGAGCAGCGCGACCTTGCTCAATCCGAGGCTGTCGAGAACTTCGCGGGCGGCATTGAGCTGGCCGCGGCCGCCGTCGATGATGACGAGGTCGGGCCATTGCGGAAAGGAATCGTCCTCTGGCCGCGATCTGGCCGCATCGCCTTCGGCCGCGGGGGTCACAAGCCGCTTGAAGCGGCGAAGCAGCACCTCGCGCATCATCGCGTAGTCGTCGCCCGGCGCCAGCCCTTCCGACTTGATGTTGAACTTGCGGTACTGGTTCTTGATGAAGCCGTCGGGCCCTGCCACGATCATGGCGCCGACCGCGTTGGTACCCTGGATGTGGCTGTTGTCGTAGACCTCGATCCGTCGCGGCCGATGCGGCAGACCGAGCGTCGTGACGAGCCCCTGCAGCAGGCGGCCCTGGGTTGCGGTATCGGCGAGCTTTCTTCCCAGCGCTTCGCGCGCGTTGGTGAGCGCATGAGCTACGAGCTCTTTCTTCTCGCCGCGCCGCGGCGTCGAGACTTCGACCTTGAAACCCGCCTTGATGGAAAGGGCGTTCGCCATCAACTCGGCTTCCTCGATGTCATGCGAGAGCAGGATCAGCTTTGGCGGTGGCTTGTCGTCATAGAATTGCGCGAGGAACGAGGCCAACACCTCCTCGGGTGTGAAGGATTTCTCCGCGCGCGGGAAATAGGCGCGGTTGCCCCAGTTCTGCCCGGTGCGGAAGAAGAAAACTTCCACACAGGAATATCCGCCCTCCTGATGGATGGCAAATACGTCGGCTTGCTCGAGCGTGCGTGGATTGATGCCTTGTTGCGACTGGATGGCCGACAGCGCGGCGAGGCGGTCGCGAAACACGGCTGCGGTTTCGAATTCGAGCTCGGCGGCGGCCCTTTCCATCTCGGCTGCGAGCTGTTGTTTCACGGCCTGGCTGCGGCCGGACAGGAATTCCCTGGCTTCGCGCACGAGCTCGCAATAGCCGGGAAAATCGATCTCGCGGGTGCAGGGTCCCGAACAGCGACGGATCTGGTAGAGCAGGCAGGGCCGCGTGCGGCTTTCGAAGAATGCGTCCGTGCAGGAACGCACCAGAAAGGCGCGCTGGAGCGCAGTGATGGTGCGATTGACCGCGCCCGCCGAAGCAAACGGCCCGAAATACTGTCCAGGACGGGTTTGCGCGCCACGATGCTTGAGGATTTGCGGTGCCCAGTGATCGCCCGTGATCAGGATATAGGGGAAGGATTTGTCGTCGCGCAGCTGTACGTTGAAGCGCGGACGCAATTGCTTGATCAGATTGGCTTCGAGCAGCAGTGCCTCGGTTTCGGTCGCAGTCGAGACGATCTCCACCGCGCAGGTCGCCGCGATCATGCGCAAGATGCGCGCCGGCTGCGGTGCCGTGACCCTGGCATAGGAAGCGAGCCGCTTGCGGACATTCTTGGCCTTGCCGACATAGAGCACATCGTTGGCCGCATTGAGCATCCGATAGACGCCCGGCGAGGTCGGCGCCAGCCGCACCGCATTTTCGATCGCCGCATGCCCGATCGCGAGTGGGCCTTCAGCCACCGCCTCACTGGCTTCCCTGGCAATCTCCGGCAGTTGCGCCTCGTCCTCATCTTCCTCGGCGTTGACGGTAGCCGGGTCGATATCGCCCGCGGCGATATCGGCGGCCCCGTCCGGCGGCAAGTCGGGTTGCGAACGAGCCGGGTCCGAACCGGCCGCGGCCTTCCGCCGGCCTGACGATGCTTTTGCCTGATCGGTAGAATCGTGCGCCATGGTGTCTGGAATTTAAGCGCCGTTGTCGCCTGCCGCCAGCGCGCGATCCGCATAAGTGGACGCTCTCTTTTGCGCTCATCGCGTGCCAGCTGGTGACAAGGGGTCGGCTGACGCTTCGCCCCGTCACGGGCCGGCGGCGGGTGCCGCAAAAAGACCAATCGAGCAATTGAGGTCGATCTTCCGCCCTTAACAGTCTCTTAAGACTAAGAAGCGGCCGACGCGGTGTCTTAACAACCCTTTAACTTAAAAGTCTCGATAAATCTTACCGATAAAACGTGAAGTTCCGTAACCGGGCCGATGGTCACCCGCCGTCCTTTGAAGGCGTGCGAACCGAACCGTCCCGGCGGCCGTGTTGGGGAGAGTGAGTGATGAGCAGGATCGCCTTGCGCGCGGTAGCGTTGATCGCCGCAACCTGGGCCGCTTCGGCACAGGCGGCTGACCTGCCTTACGGATCGCATGCCTATACGTACAATCAGCCGGTCCTCGGTGTCGACAGCTGGGCCGGGATCTATCTTGGCGGCAATCTGGGCTGGGCCTGGGGTTCGGTCGACAACAGTCTGACCCAGCCATCGGGAATCGCAGGCGGCGTGCAGGCCGGCTTCAACTGGCACCTCAATCCATGGGTCTTCGGCGTCGAGGCGGATATCCAGGCCAGCGGCGCTTCCGATACGTTCGCCCCCTGGAAGTTTTCCAATCCCTGGTTTGGCACGGTACGCGGCCGGGCCGGCTATCTCTTCAACACCATCCTGCTGTATGGCACGGCGGGTCTCGCCTTCGGGGAATTGACCGGCCAGACCTTCGGCGGATCGGACAGCCACACCAACGCCGGCTGGACCGCGGGTGTGGGCGCCGAATTCCTGTTCGCGCCGAGGTGGAGCGCGAAGCTCGAATACCTCTATGTCGATCTCAACGACAGCACCTTCACCGTCACCGGCTTCCAGAACGGCTATCGGTTCGGATTGATCCGTGCCGGGGTGAATTATCACTTCTGAGAGCAAGAAAATTCCGGACACAAACTCCCGGCCGTGCCCCGGCCGGGATTTTTTTGCTCGGGCAGGCACGCAATGATGATTCAAAAAAGGGGGTTTTCGGACGATGCGCCCGGTGGCGCGCGTCGAAGCAAACGCGTCGAAATTCGAGCCAGCCCCGGTCGTGAATGCCTAGCGCCGATACGTCTCAGGAAGAAACGTCTCAGGAAGAAATCACGAGGTTGACCGCCTTGGGCCCCTTGCCCTTCTTGTCCGGTTCGACCTCGAACGAGATGCGTTGTCCTTCAGCCAGATCCTTCAACCCGGCGCGCTCCACAGCAGTGATGTGAACGAAAACGTCGCGACCGCCATCATCGGGCTTGATGAAGCCGTAGCCGCGCTCGCCGTTGAAGAACTTGACTGTTCCAGTCATGGCCATCGGGAAAACTCCTCCCCCGTCGTGCTCCGCCGCTACGCGGCCCCGCGTACCGACTGACCGGACATTCGCTGCCGGAAGCTTGGCCATCCCGGCGGACAAGGAAAATGATCTGCAATCCGCCTTGAAAAATAAAAGTGGCCTCGTCACTCCGCCGCTGCCATTCACGGAAGCGGAACGTAAAGCCGATCCCAATGGCTTGAGCATAATACGGTTCCCGGCCAATTGCCTAACGGACTTTTCACGGCAGCAGACTGCTTGACCAGGGTTTAGGCGTCTCGAGCCTGAACCGGCCGGCGCCGCCCTGACCGAGCGGCTTTTCAAGTTCAGGTAGTATCGCCCTGAGTTCGCCCATCAGTGTCCACGGCGGATTGATGACCAAGAGACCGGCTGAGGTCAGACCGGTTCCAGACCCCCCGGGCGCGACACTGAACTCCAGACGCAGGCATTTCCCGGGTGGCTTGGCAGCCTCGACACATTTCGCAACATATCGCGCCAGTTCGTCGGTAGGGCGGCGGTTTTTAACCGGATACCAGAGCAGGTAACACCCTCTCGGCCATTTTGCGAAGGCGACCGAAAATCCGCTGGCCAGGCGCTCGAATTCGTCTCTCTGCTCGTAGGGTGGATCGACCAGGACCAGGCCGCGTCGTTCTTTTGGCGGTAGGAAGGCCGTCAATGCGCTCCAGCCGTCGAGGTCGACAACGCGCGCCTGGGCATCGCGGCGCAGCGCGCCGATGAGCTGTTTACGCGCGTTCGGTTCCATCTCGCATGCCGTCATGCGATCTTGAGGCCTCAACAGCGCGCGCGCGACCAGCGGCGAGCCCGGGTAGGTTTTGAGCGGCGCGCCTTGGGGATTGTAGGCCCTGACGATGTCGAGATAGGGCTTCATCAACGGCAGGACGGTTTCCGAAAATCGCGCCTGCATGATGCGCGCGATACCTGTGCGCCATTCGCCGCCGCGCTCAGCTTCCTCCCCGGTGAGATCGTAGATGCCGGCGCCGGCGTGGGTATCGATCACGCGAAAGGCGGCCTGCTTGTCCTGCAGATAGTTGAGGATGCGCACCAGCACGATGTGCTTGATGACATCGGCAAAGCCGCCGGCATGAAACGCGTGACGATAGTTCATGCCAAGCAGTTACCACGTCATTGCAAGCCGGTGTCCTGATTCCGAAGTCCGCGCGACAGACAAGCGGCAGCGATGATGCCAGCAATCGGCCGAGGGCGACAAGTTCGGCCGGGTGCGGACCGCTCAGCCGCCGCGCACCGGCGGCATCACGACTTGCTCGCGCTTGCAGGCGCGGCGGTCGAGTTCCTCGCAACCACGGAACTGAAGGTCCTTGCTCATGCAGATGCGCACTTCGCTCAAGCGCGTCCGGTTGCAAGTGACGGCAATCGCATCGCTTGAAAGGCCTGGATTGGCCTTGATGAAGGCGTCCTCGATTTCCGAGGGCGAGATGGTCTTCGGATCGGCCAATTCGATGAATTCGGGGGGAATCTTCACGACGGCGCGCGCTTTGCGGATAGTTTCGAAATAAGCCCGGGCCCCGAGCCCGGAGCAGGTCCCATGCTTGTCCCATTCGTTGAAGATCAGTCCCGGTGCCGGCATCAGGTCGAGCATCGAGGTCATGATGTTGCGGTCGAGCCGCGGCGCGGGCCGCTCGCAATAATCGGGAAAGCCGTGCTCGTATTGCGGCCACAGGCCGTGGACGACGAAGGAGTACGGCCGTCCGCCGCACTGGATCTGCTGCGAGCGCCCGGTATTGCCGCGTTCCGCCGCGGCCTCGCAGAAGGAGGGCGACCAGGACAGCGACAACACGTAGAAATCAAACTGTCCGGGCGTATTCTGCCGGCGGTCCTGCGCGGAAGCCGTTGATGTTGCGGCGATTCCGATCAGCGTCGCCAACAGGAGGCAGGCGATGACGGCGGAATTGCACGTTACCAGCCGCGAATCAAACTTCAACATAGTGATGCCCTCGTTCTGCAACCTCTGCTCGAAGCCTAGCATCTGGATAGAACATTTCAAGAACAAAATAAAATCATTCGCGACGCCCCAACGCCGCGCCCGCCCAATGATTGAAAATTGATGATTGAAAATTGCTCCTGGAATCAGGGCCGTGCGGCCCTGCAGGCGGGGTTATAGGCCCAGTTGCGGTCAAGCCCGGTAACGCACCATTCGACGCCCTGGCTATAGCTGGCGAAACCGCCATCCTCGATGATCGAGAAGTGCACAGTCCGAACCGTGCCGTCGTTCAGCATGGCATCGCCACTGCAATAGCGCCTCGGAATGTTATCCGACTGCCACGGCCGGTAGGCGGTTTCGTGAATCCGGCCATAGGCGGTGATGCGCAGCGCCGAATTCCAGAACGTGCTCTCTTTTTCCTGGAACTGGGAGGTGATGGTCCCGAGGGCAGACTCGCAAGGAGCAAGCTTTCCCTCGTATTTCGGGCCCGACAGCCAGAAATTCAGCTCCCATCCATTGGCCGCGTTGGCCGCCTGACCCAGGGCAAGCAGGGCGAATATGCCGCCGAGTGCAACAGCCAGGCCGGATTTTCCAGAAAGAGAGAACAGCTCGCACATGATCGGTCCGCCGGGTGATCGAACGGAGAAACCGTGCCGCGAAGCCCTGTCGAGGTCAAGTGCAACACGGCAACACCTGCCAATAACTCAATTTGCCGCCTAAGCCGTTCTTTTCACGGCCAGCGAGGCGCTCTAAGGTAGGCAGGAAGCGAAAGGGAGTGAGTGAGTTATGCGAATCATGGGGACCGCAAGCCTGGTTGTCGCGTGCGCAATGCTGGCTTGTGCACCCGCGCTGGCTGACACGGTGCCGCCGTTCAAGGGCAACGATACGGGCGGCATCATCGCCTATGCGCTGGCTGTACGGGTGGACGCCCGCCAACTCGCGGTCGATCACTGCGCTTCCTATGGCAAGGTGGTGAAGTTCCTGTCGGTGGACGCGCAGTACGGCGGCTATATTTCCTTTTCTTGCCGCTGGGTGCCATGGGGCGCCGACGATCGGCCGCTGTACACCAAATACTAGTTCTATACCGGCTGTCCTTCCGTCGATTTGACGTTGCGGAACACGACGCATGACGCGATGGCTTGTTTCATGGTTGCTGGGCGCCTCCATGATGGTGGCGTGGGGTGCGCAAGCCGTTGCGGTGGAATTACCGTTACGCAAGGCGGGTCTGTGGGAAATGAAGCTGGTGCGGACCGGCTCGCCGCTGCCTGAGATGACGATGCAGCATTGTACCGATGCGACCACCGACAAGGACATGGCGACGGCGTCCTCGCCGATGTCGAAGGAGGTCTGCTCCAAACGCGATATTCAGCAGAGCCCGAGCGGCTATGTCATGGATTCGGTGTGCAGCATAGCGGGCGTTTCGATGACCGCCCATTCCGAGATCACGGGTGATTTTGATTCCGCCTATACGATCAAGACGACCATGCATAGCGATCGCCCCGCGCCCGGTTTGCCGAAGGACGCCACCACAACGATCGAGGCGAAGTGGCTCGGTGCCTGCAAGGCGGATCAGAAGGCGGGCGATATCGTGATGCCCGGCGGCTTCAGGCTCAACGTCAAGGACGCGGAAAAACTCAAGGGCCTGTTGCCGAAGTAGGTAAACGTCTGCGCCGGTTGCAGGGGGAAGGGAAAGGCCGTTGCTTGCGGGGAGACGACGACGGCCGGCGGATATTCTAAACCGGTATCTTCACCGTGGCGCGAAGTCCGCCCATCGGGCTGTTGCCGAGCGTGATGTCGCCGCCATGCGAGCGGGCGATGTCGCGGGTGATCGCCAGCCCAAGTCCCGTGCCACCTTCGTCCTGGTTACGCGCATCATCGAGCCGCAGGAACGGCTTGAACACTTCCTCGCGCATGTTCGGCGGAATGCCCGGACCATCGTCGTCGACCGTCACCGTCAGATAGCGGTGGTCGCGCTGGCCGGCGATTGAAATCGCGTTGGCGTAGCGTGCCGCATTGGACACGAGGTTGGCAAGACAGCGCTTGAATGCGGCCGGCTTCACCGTGACCACCGGAAGGCCGTGGAATGCAACCGTCGCGGTGTGACCGTTGCGCTCGGCGTCGCTGCGCAATTCCTCAAGCGCCTGCGCCATATCGGTCGGTTGTGCCTGCTCGCCGCTGTCGCCGCGCGCAAATGCAAGGTAGTCCTCCAGCATGCCCGACATTTCATCGACGTCCTTGCGCATGGCATCGACCTCCGGACTGTCGCCGATCAGCGCCAGCTCGAGCTTGAAGCGGGTCAGGATGGTGCGCAGGTCATGCGACACGCCGGCCAGCATCGTCGTGCGTTGCTCGATTGCGCGCTCGATGCGAGCCTTCATTTCAAGGAAGGCTTGCGCGGCGCGGCGCACCTCGCGGGCCCCGCGCGGGCGGAAGTTCGGTGCCTCGCGACCCTTGCCGAAGCTTTCCGCGGCGTCGGCAAGCCGCAGGATCGGCCTGATCTGGTTGCGCAGGAACAGCACCGCGACGATCAAAAGGATCGACGAGGTGCCCACCATCCAGAACAGGAAGATCTCCGAATTCGAGGCATAGGCGGCGCTGCGCTGCGCGAACACGCGCATCACCGTGTCGTCGAGCTGGATACGAATTTCGACCAGGTTGGAACGTCCGACCGTGTCGATCCAGAACGGCTTTGCGATCTGCCGGCCAAGCTGGCGGGACAGGGTCTGGTCGAGCAGCGAGAAGAACGGCTTTGGACCGGGCGGGGGCATGTCGCCCTGGGGCAGGAAATCGACCACGAGCCCCAGACGCTGCTGCGCGATGCGCCGCAACTGCGCGCGGTCCTTGTCTTGCGGGTAAACCTTGTAGATGTCGATGAGGGCCGCGATGTCCTGTACGACGGCTGCGGAGAGATGCCGCGTGACCGTATTCCAGTGCCGTTCCATGAACACGAACGCCACGACCGATTGCAGCACGACCATCGGCACGATCATGATCAGAAGCGCGCGGGCATAGAGCCCGGTGGGCATCCAGCTCTTGAACGCATGGTTCACGCGGCCGTTGGCGGCGGAAACCCGTTCCGCGGCGGTGCGGATCAGCGTCAGGCCGGTATCAAGGGTACTCATCGGGCGGGACTCACGGCGAAGCGACGAGGCGATAGCCGATGCCGCGCACCGCCTGCAGGAACAACGGATTGGCGGAGTCGCGCTCGATCTTGCGCCGCAGGCGGTTGATCTGGACGTTGACGGCGCGTTCGTTGACGGTGCCATCGCCGGTCAGCGCGCTGCGCGGCACGGTTTCACCCCGCGCCAGCGCAAGAACGCGCAGCATGTCGCGCTCCCGGTCGGTGAGATGGATGACGTCCTCGCCCTGCCGAAGCTCGCCGCGATCGAGATGATACAGATAGGGCCCGAACGCGATCTGTTCCAGGGTCTCCACCGGCGGCGGCGCAGTGCGCTTGAGGATGTTGCCGATGCGCAGCGACAGCTCGCGCGGCTCGAACGGTTTTGCGACATAGTCGTCGGCGCCGATCTGCAGACCCTCGATCCGGCTTTCGGGCTCGTGCCGCGCCGTCAGCATGACGATCGGCACCGAGGAGGAGCTTCGGATGGAGCGGGCGAGGTCGAAGCCGGTTTCGCCGGGCATCATCACATCGAGAATCAACAGGTCGAAATGCAGGCCGTTGAGCTTGGCGCGGGCGTCCTTGGCGCTCATCGCGGTCGTGACGCGATAGCCTTCGCCGCACAGAAAGCGCGACAGAAGATCGCGGATGCGACGGTCGTCATCGACCAGCAGCAGATGCGGCGCGTCGTCGGCGGGTCGCGGCCGCATCCTTGCGATTGCCGCAGCGTCGGCCATCATCATTCCTTTGCCCTTGCGCTCGAAGGTGAGGTGCCGAAAATCGCTTCCAGCACCTTGTCGGGATCGTCGCGATCGATCATCGCGCGCAGGAACTGACGGACCGTCTCCACTCCCGCCGGCGCAAGGTCGCGCAGCGCGCGATTGAGCCGTTCGGTTTGCAGGCCGGCGAGCCTTGCCACCAGCGCCTCGCCCTTGGCGGTCGCGAAAAGAAGCCGCTGCCTGCGGTCATTGTTGCCGGCCTTCTGCACGATGTAACCCTGATCGAGCAGCTGCTTGAGCACCCGCCCCAGCGACTGCTTGGTGATCCGCAAAACGTCGAGCAGATCGGCCACTTTGAGCCCGGGATAACGATAGACGAAATGCAGCACCCGGTGATGGGCCCGCCCGAAGCCGAAGGCCTCGAGCTCATGGTCGGCATCGCCGACGAAATCCCGATAGGCGAAGAACAAGAGCTCGATGATGTCCCAGCGCAGGTTTGCCGGCGCCGCGCCCGCCCCACGCGCCTCGCCGGCGCGCGAATTGGTCGGGCCCGCCGGGTTCGAGAAATTTATGTCAGCCATATTGACATATCTTCGGTTCAATGTTACAAAAAAGGCAAGCACGACGAAATTTTAGGTCGTTCCTATCGTGATGTCGCTTCGAGCGGCCCAGGGAGGCTGAGACGGCGGCAGAGCCGCGAATTTGTTGACCGTACGATTGTCGAGCGGCGTTCCGACAAACATACTGGACTTCAGCCTTCCACAAAAGCATGTCCTGGTGGACAACGGCGGGGGGCAGGACCCAGACGCAATTAACTGCGGCTAGCGGCGCAAGGCGCGCCAGTGCCATCGACCGGGGAGAAGGCCCATGGGAGTTTCGTTAGACAAATCTGCCCGAACTCGGACCGGCAGTCCGGCGGAAGTCAGGCCGGTGCCGGAAATCGCGCCGGTTGAGACAGCGGAAAACGATGGAAAGGGTTTGAAATTCGAAATCCGGCCCCCGGCGAATCCTGCGTCCGAAAAGGAGCGCACGGCCAGGCTCGTGGACCCGGGCTTCGGCCGGATTTTCACCGATCACATGGCGTTGGTTCGTTACAGTCAGGCGAAGGGCTGGCATGATGCGCGCCTCGAATCCCGCGCGAATTTCCCGCTCGATCCGGCCACCGCCGTCCTGCACTACGCGCAGGAGATTTTTGAAGGCCTCAAGGCCTACAAGCGCGAGGACGGCGGCGTAAACCTGTTTCGCCCCGACGCCAATGCGCGGCGCTTTCGGAATTCGGCTGAGCGCATGGCGATGGCGCCGCTGCCCGAACCTGTGTTCATCGAAGCAGTCGAGCAGCTCGTGCGCGCCGACCGCGCCTGGATACCTGGCGGCGAGGGCAGTCTCTACCTGCGGCCCTTCATGATTGCGAGCGAGGTCTTCCTCGGCGTGAAGCCTTCCGCCGAATACATCTTTGCCGTCATCGCCTCGCCGGTCGGCTCCTATTTCAAGGGCGGACCTGCGCCCGTGTCGATCTGGGTGTCGGAGAACTACACGCGCGCCGCCGTTGGCGGCACCGGCGCCGTGAAATGTGGCGGCAATTACGCCGCAAGCCTGCGCGCGCAGGCCGAGGCCATCGATCACGGCTGCGATCAGGTGGTTTTCCTCGATGCGGTCGAGCGCCGCTATATCGAGGAACTCGGCGGCATGAACATCTTCTTCGCATTCGACGATGGATCGCTCTCGACCCCGCCGCTTGGCACGATCCTGCCGGGCATCACCCGCGATTCGATCATCGCGCTCATGAAGGGTTCCGGCACGCATGTGCGCGAGGAAGCCTACACGATCGACCAATGGCGCACCGATGCTGCCAGCGGAAAGCTGAAAGAGGCGTTCGCCTGCGGCACGGCCGCCGTCATCTCGCCGATCGGCAAGGTGTGTTCTGCGAGCGGTGATTTTCTCATCGGCGGCGGCGCCGCCGGTCCCGTGGCGATGGGGCTGCGCAAGAAGCTGGTCGATATCCAGTACGGTCGCGCGGCCGACCCGCACAACTGGATCAGAAAGGTTTTTTGACCGGCAGCGGAGGCGGCGCAGGTGTAAGGCGCGCACGCTCTCTCGCTCCCTCGCCCCGCACTTTGCGGGGAGAGGTGAAGGGAAGCGTGCTTGCCGCGCAGGGCTTCGGCTGATAACTCGACATTGCAAGTCAACGTTTACGTTGACTTGCAATCCGGACGACGAGCGCTATGGCCGAGAAACTGAAAAAGCCGCAAAAACTCAAGGCCCGCCTGCCGCGCGGGCTTGCGGATCGCGCCCCCGCCGAGATCGCGGCGACGCGCGCGATGGTGGAGAAAATCCGCAGCGTCTATGAACGCTACGGCTTCGAGCCGGTGGAGACGCCGGCGTTCGAATATACCGACGCACTCGGCAAATTCCTGCCCGACCAGGACCGGCCCAATGAGGGCGTGTTTTCGTTCCAGGACGACGACGAGCAATGGATTTCGCTGCGCTACGACCTGACCGCGCCGCTGGCGCGCTATGTGGCCGAGAATTTTGACAGTTTGCCAAAGCCCTATCGCAGTTACCGCGAAGGCTACGTCTTCCGCAACGAGAAGCCGGGTCCGGGTCGCTTCCGCCAGTTCATGCAGTTCGACGCCGACACGGTGGGATCGGCATCGCCCGCGGCCGATGCCGAGATGTGCATGATGGCGGCGGACACGATGGAAGCGCTCGGCATTCCCGCGAATAATTTCGTCGTCAAATTCAACAACAGGAAATTACTGGACGGCCTTCTCGAATATATCGGCTTAGCTGGTCCCGAAAATGCATCGAAGAGACTGATAGTCCTTCGTGCGATCGACAAGGTCGATCGCATCGGCGCGGCAGGAATTGTTGACCTTCTCCGCACAGGTCGCAAAGACGAGTCTGGTGATTTCACGAAAGGCGCAAATCTCTCCGATTCCCAAATCGAAATCGTTCTTTGGTTTGTGGGAGGGGCGAATCCGAGGTTCAATACTGAGAAGAGCTATTACCAAAAATTTGGAATAGCAGATATCGCTCCAAACCAAATCCCGAACTACGGAAAAGCGTTTCTCCAAATTGAGAACGCTGAGAGAATTGAGCGGCTACGTTATCTTGCACAACAGAATAGTGTCTTTCAGAAGGGACTGGACGAGCTAGCGGAGATGGCACAGCTTACCAAGTCGATTGGGTATGACCACACCAGGATTAGCTTTGACTGTTCAGTAGTGCGCGGCCTGGAATACTACACCGGCCCGATCTACGAACTGCTGCTCGACACCAAGGACGAGAAAGGCCGCCCGGTTCGTTTCGGTTCGGTCGGGGGTGGCGGGCGTTATGACGGGCTGGTGTCGCGCTTTCGCGGCGAGGTGGTTCCGGCGACTGGATTTTCCATCGGCGTGTCGCGACTGCAGGCCGCGCTCACGCTACTTGGCAAACTGGATACTCGGCCTGAATTCGGCCCCGTCGTCGTCACCGTGTTCGATCGCGAGCGCGTGGCCGACTATCAGAGGATGGTTGCCGCCTTGCGCAACGATGGCATCCGCGCCGAACTTTATCTCGGCAATCCGAAAAACATGGGCAACCAGCTCAAATATGCCGACCGCCGCAACTCGCCTTGCGTGATCATCCAGGGTTCGGACGAGAAATCGCGTGACGAGGTGCAGATCAAGGATCTGATCGAGGGCGCGAGGGCTGCCGCTGCGATCGCGTCCAACCAGGAATGGCGCGAGACACGGCCCGCGCAATTTTCATGCAGTGAAAATGAGCTTGTCGCCAGAGTGCGCGAAGTGCTGGCGCGGCACGATGTGAAGTGGAGGTAGACCTCATGGTGAGGAGGCGCTCTTGCGCCGTCTCGAACCATGAGCACAACAGGCGCATCCTTCGAGACGCGGCCAAGAGGCCGCTCCTCAGGATGAGGATCGCGTTCACGGGAAGAGTGATGTAGCAAGAGCAAAGGGAGTCGAGAAAAATGCCCGAGATTACCATCAGCATGGCCGCAGGCCGCAGCGAAGAACAGAAGATCGGCATGATGCGCGATGTCACGCAGGCACTGGTAAAGAACCTCGGCGTCGATGCCGACGCCGTCGTGATCCAGATCAACGAGGCGCCGCTGCACCACAAGATGAAGGGCGGCAAGACCTTCGTCGAACGCGCGGCCGCCGCAAAGAAGTGACGCGTAGCGTGGACGCACGCGACGTCATCAAGGTTGGCATGAGCACCGAGCGCACGCTCGTCGTGCCGATCGAGCAAACCGTCGGTCATTTCGTCAAGGACATGCCGATGGTGTTTGCGACCCCGATGATGATCCTGCTGATGGAGCTTGCCTCTGCCGACGCCGTCAAGCCGGCGCTCGAGCCGGGTTGGGTCACCGTCGGCACCGAAGTCGATATCAGGCATCTTTCGGCCACCCCGGTCGGCGCAACTGTGCGCGCCACTGCGCGCGTGATCGCGGTGGGGCGGCGCCTGATCCGGTTCGAGGTCGAGGCGTTCGACGACAAGCGCCGCATCGGCGAGGGCCACCACGCCCGCGCCCTCGTCCATGTCGAAAGTTTTACCAAGCGGCTGGGCGGGGGGTAGTGAATCAATCCGTCATGGCCGGGCAAAAGCGCGAAGCGCTTGACGACCCGGCCGTCCATCGATTTCGCGAAAGGACTTTGCGTACCGGATGGATGCGCCGGTCGAAGCCCGCGCATGACGGATTGTTTCAAGCCCGACCTACTTCGCCAGTTCCCGAGAGCGCCGTGTCGCAGCGGCGACCGCGCGCGTCATCAGCGACTGCAGGCCATCGGCTCCCATCAGTACCTCCAGTGCGGCGGCCGTGGTGCCGCCGGGCGAGGTGACGTTCTGCCGCAGCGTTGCTGCGGATAGCTCCGAGCGATGCAGGAGCTCACCCGAGCCGGAAACCGTTTCGCGCGCGAGCTTTGTAGCCAGCACCTCGGGCAGGCCGGCCGCGACGCCGGCGCGCGCGAGTTCTTCGGCAAGCAGAAAGATATAAGCCGGACCGGAGCCTGAGACCGCGGTCACCGCATCCATCAAGCCCTCGTCATCGACCCACTCGACCGAGCCGGTGGCGCGCAGCAAGGCATCTGCGGCCTCACGCTGCGCATCCACCACGTCTTTCGCCGCAACCGCAACGGTAATGCCGCGGCCGATCGCGGCCGGCGTGTTGGGCATGGCGCGCACCACCCGGCCGCCGCAGACGGTTGCGATCGAAGCGACGGTCATTCCCGCCATGATCGACACCACGAGCGTGGAGGGCGCGGCATACGGCCTCAGGCCGGGGCCGGCCTCGCGGAAGGCCTGCGGCTTGAGCGCGATGACCAGGGCGGCGACCTCGCCGATATGCTTTGCCGGTGGATTGAGGCGAACGCCCCCGGCGGCCAACGCCCTGATGTCGTCGGAAGGTTGGGGCTCGATGACGACGATGTTTTTTGCGGCAAGCCCTTGCGCCAGCCAGCCGGACAGCATCGCACTGCCCATCTTGCCAGCACCGGCGAGGACGATGGCGCCGGAGACATTTTGTAAAGCGTAAGCGGAGTTCAAAGCCGTCACCACGAATGCTTGCGTCGTCCCTGCGAAAAGCAGGGACCCATAACCACCAGCGGTTCTAGTTCATCGAGATATCAGCAACAAGCGCCGTGCGACGCAACTGCCGCCACGGCGTATGGGTCCCTGCTTTTCGCAGGGACGACATCGGAGGCGCGGGGGAGCGGCAGGCCTAACCTACGCCTCGCCCTCGGTGTCGAACATCGCAGCACTCATGGCCTCGGCGGCCGACCTGCCGGCCCAGACCACGAACTGGAACGCGGGATAATAGCGCTCGCAGGCGTGGATCGCGCTCACCAGCATGGTTTCGCATTGCGCGGTCGAGGCGCTCATTCCGCCCGGCAGCACCAAAGCCTGGCGGTACATGATCATGCCGGTATGGGTCCAGATATCGAAATGCCCGACCCATAATTGTTCGTTGATCGCCGCGATCAGCCGCTGCACCTCGGCTCGGCGCGGGAGAGGAACCTTCAGGTCGAAGGCGCAGGCGAGGTGGAGTGCTTCGATCTCGCTCATCCAGGTGAAGGAGAGCTGGTAATCGGTCCAGTCGCCCTTGGAGACGATCGTCACCTCGTCCTCGCCGGAGCGTTCGAACGACAGATTATTGTCGGCGGCGACATCCTCGACCACCGCGAGCGGGTTGTTCGGGGAATCGATGATGCCTTCGAGGAGGGACATGCCGTCTCGACCTTGCCTTGCAAAATTCCGATACGAGGTGGTACGCGCGCCGGCACGCGAAGATAACTCGCGTGGCTTCCGACTGCAGTTTCCCGACGGTCTGACCGGCGTCAGGATCAGGACTTGCGGGGATGAAGTGATGTGATTTGCGGAATCAGCGCAACGGCACCCTTATTCCATCCACAGACAAAGCTCCGATCTTTCCACAGCTCTTCGAGGCCATTAACGTTCGTCATGAGAACAAATCGGAATCGGATTCGTTCGGCGCCCAAATCGTTAATTTTCCGCATGAAAGGTGCTAGAATCCGGCCACGGAAAGAGGAACGCCGTGAATCAGATGTCGCAAGAACCTGCTGATGCAAAACCTTCAGAGGTACAATCGGAAGCCCCGAATCCTTCGGAAACGACCGAGCGGCCAGCGGAGCACCCGCGCTTTGCAAGGCCACAGCGCGTCGCATTCGTGCAGTCCGCCTGGCATCGCGATGTGGTGGCGGAATGCCGTGTCGCCTTCCTTGCCGAGATCGAAGCACGCCACATCGCGCGCGCCCAGGTCGATGTGTTCGAAGTGCCGGGCGCGTTCGAGATTCCGCTGCATGTGCAGCTTTTGGCGAGGACACGCCGCTACACCGCGATTGTCGCGGCCGGACTTGTGGTCGACGACGAATACATCGCCGAAACCGTGATCAAGGCGCTGATGGACGTGCAGTTGCGCACCGAGGTGCCGGTGTTCTCGGCGGTGGTGACACCCCAGCAATTTCACGAGACGACCGCGCATTTCGACTTCTTCCGTACTCATTTTGCAGCCAAAGGCGTTGAGGTCGCGGAAGCCTGCGCCAAGACCCTGCTCAGCCTGGAGCGGCTGCGCGGTCAGGTCGCCGCAGGGATCGTCGGGTAGCAGTTGTGAGGGCAGCAGCGCGCACCGTCGCGACAATGGCCTGCAACAAACGGTCGATTGTCATTGGTGCCCTGCGCCCATATAAGCTTGGGCGGGGAAGGAGGCGTGCCCGTGGAGACGGGCAGCCGAGAAGGTCATGTTCGAAGGACACGATCCCTATCTCGTCGCGCTCTCGATGGTGATCGCGATCCTGGGAGGTTACACCGGTTTCGGCCTCGCGGCGCGCATCCGTGCCAAGCCGGGCGTGAGCCGTCGCGTGTTGCTGTCGGGGGCTGCGGCCTTTCTCGCCGTCGGCATCTGGACCATGCATTTCGTCGGTATGCTGGCGGCGCCGATTCCGACGGATGCGGGCTATCTGGTGCTTCCCACCATCGTCTCGTTTCTGATCTGCGCGCTCGTGGTCGGCATTTCGCTGTTTTTCCTGAGCGTCGGCGAACCCTCGCAACGACGCGTGATCTCGTCGGCCGTGCTGCTCGGCGCCGGGATCGTGAGCATGCACTATGTCGGTATACACGGCTTGGCCGGCAATTTTGCGATTCAACATGATGGCGCCATGGTGCTGCTGTCGGTTTTGATCGCGATTGCGGCGGCCTATGGCGGGCTGCGCGCGTTCCTCGCCCGTCACGACGGCATCCGCTTGACGTTGAGCGCGGTCGCGTTCGGCTTTGCGGTATCGGGCATGCACTACACGGCGATGTACGGCATGCATTTCGTCCCGCGCTCGGAGGCTACGCACCATCAGCTTTCCGCAGGCCTGGTCGCTTCGCCGCAAATCCTTTCGGTGGTCGTGGCCGTGCTTTGTTTCGTCATCGCCGCCGGTTTCCTGCTGTCGCTGGTGCCCGATTCGCGCCGGCAAATCGCGGCGGCTGCCGCCGCCACGATCGATCCGGCCGGCGACGCTGCCCCTGCCGTGGTGTCGCCCGAGGTTTCGCCGGCTGGCGCCAGTTTTCAGCGGCTGACGTCGGCGCCGCTCGGCGGGCTCGGTCAGCCGCCGCGGCCTGCGCCGGTGCCCCGGCTCCCGGTCGAGGGCGCCGATGGAACTCACTTCATCGACACGGCGGACGTGCGCAGCGTCCGGGCGGACGCCCACTATACAAGGGTGCATGACGGCACCCGGGAGCGGATGTGCCCATGGTCGATCTCGGAAGCGGAAGCGCAACTCGACCCCGGGCTGTTCGTCCGGGTGCACCGCAGCCATATCGTGGCAATCACTCATGTCAGCCGTGTCCGCAAGGAAGGCGACGGCGCGGTGATCGAGCTCGACGGACCCATGCCGCATCGCGTTCCCGTCAGCCGCGCCAAGATCGCCGAGGTTAAAGCCCGGCTTGGCCTTGCCAGGCGCAGTCATCACATTTAGCCGGTAAATTCGCTTCAATGCTCGGGTCCCGGACACGGCGCAGCCTGCGACGCTGCTCCGTAGAGCCGGGACCCACAGATGTCTCCAACTGGACCCCGGCTCTGCAGCGCATCGCTTCGTGCCGCGCAGCGTCCGGGGCAGGCAAGCGGAATAGGTCGCCAGGCCTGACGCATTTCGTGCGCGCCAGGGCGCATTTGGTGCGAATTCCGCCAATCGGTGAAGAAGCGGCCGCGGCCGCCTTGTCCGTGAAAACTCCAAAGGCGAGCCTGCGTTCGGACGAGCGTGTATTCCGCAAAAAGTGGGGGTGCGGTTTTGCGATCAGAATACGCGCCACACGCCTGAAAACGCTCCGAACAGAGAGACGCAAGGAGGAGACGATGATTCCTGGCCCGTTCAGTTATCACCGGCCCGCGACGCTGGCCGACGCGGTCAAGCTGCTCGCGAGCCTGGGCGACGAAGCCCGGCCGCTCGCCGGCGGCCACAGCCTGGTCCCGATGATGAAGCTTCGGCTGGCGACCCCCGAACACCTGGTCGATCTGCATGGCATCGACGGCCTGAAAGGCATCCGCCGCGACGGCAACAATATCGTGATCGGCGCGATGACTACCCAGCATGAACTGCTGGGTTCGGACCAAATCGCCAAATCGCTGCCGATCCTGCATGAGGCGGCGCTTCTGATTGCCGATCCGCAGGTGCGTTATCGCGGCACCATCGGCGGCAACGTCGCCAACGGCGACCCCGGCAACGACCTGCCGGCCCTGATGATGACGCTCGGCGCTGCTTACCGGCTCGAAGGCGCTTCAGGCGCGCGGGAGGTCGCGGCATCCGAATTTTACCAGGGCGCCTATTTCACGGCGCTTGAGCCCGGCGAAATCCTGACCGCGATATCCATTCCCGCACCCGCGGCCGGTCATGGATATGCCTACGAGAAATTGAAGCGAAAGGTCGGCGACTATGCCACCGCCGCCGCCGCCGTGGTGCTCACGATGTCGGGCGGCAAGGTCGCCACTTGCGCGATCGGGTTGACCAATGTTCACGAAACGCCGCTGCTCGCCACCGATGCGGCCAAAGCCGTGATCGGGACCAGCCTGGATCAGGCGGCGCTGAAAAAGGCGGCTTCGGCTGCCGAGGCGATCATGTCGCCAGCGGCCGATGCCCGCGGGCCGGTCGAATACCGCAAGCATGTCGGCGGCATCATGGTGATGCGGGCGCTGCAGCGCGCCGCTTCCCGCGCGAAATAGGGGAGATCATAAAATGGCAAAAACCCATGTGACCATGAAGGTCAACGGTGGCGAGGTCGAAGGCCTCGTCGAACCGCGTACGCTATTGGTGCATTTCCTGCGCGAAAATCTTGCGCTCACCGGCACCCATATCGGCTGCGAGACCACCCATTGCGGCGCCTGCACCGTCGATCTCGACGGCATGTCGGTGAAGAGCTGTACGGTGTTCGCCGTCCAGGCTCAAGGTTCCGAGATCGCCACCATCGAAGGCATGGCCAATGCCGACGGCTCGCTGTCGGCATTGCAGGAAGGCTTTCGCATGATGCACGGCCTGCAATGCGGCTTCTGCACGCCGGGCATGATCGTGCGCGCGCATCGGCTGTTGAAGGAAAATCCACAGCCTACGGAAGCGGAAATCCGCATCGGCATTTCCGGCAATATCTGCCGCTGCACCGGCTATCAGAACATCGTCAAGGCAATCCAGTACGCCGCCAGCAAGATCAACGGTGTCGAATTCAAGGAGGCTGCGGAATGAACGACATGACTCCCACGCGGGAACAGCGCACCGCCGCCCTCGAAGGCATGGGCTGCAAGCGCAAGCGCGTCGAAGATATCCGCTTCACGCAAGGCAGGGGCAACTACGTCGACGACCTCAAACTGCCGGGCATGCTGCACGGCGATTTCGTCCGCTCGCCGCACGCCCACGCGCGCGTCAAATCGATCAATTCGGAAGCGGCACTGAAAGTGCCGGGCGTGCTCGCGGTGATCACCGCGGAGACGCTCAAGACCGTCAACCTCGCCTGGATGCCGACGCTTGCCGGCGACGTGCAGATGGTCTTGGCCGACGGCAAGGTCTTGTTCCAGAACCAGGAGGTGGCCTTCGTGGTCGCCACCGACCGCTATGCCGCCGATGACGGCATCAACAAGGTGGTGGTCGAATATGAGCCGCTGCCTGTGCTGATCGATCCGTTCAAGGCCATGGACAAGGATGCGCCGGTGCTGCGCGAGGACCTCGCCGGCAAGACCTCGGGCGCGCACGGCCCGCGCAAGCATCACAACCACATCTTCGAGTGGACGGTCGGCGACAAGGATCTGACCGATGCCGCGTTCCGCAACGCGGAAGTCACGATCAAGGAGATGATCTCCTACCACCGCACCCATCCGTCGCCGCTCGAGACCTGCCAGTGCGTCTGCTCGTTCGACAAGATCAAGGGCGAATTGACGATCTGGGGCACCTTCCAGGCGCCGCACGTCATCCGCACCGTGGTGTCGCTGATCGCGAAACTGCCGGAGCAGAAGATTCACGTGATCTCGCCCGACATCGGCGGCGGCTTCGGCAACAAGGTCGGCGCCTATCCCGGCTATATCTGCGCGGCGGTGGCGTCGATCGTCACCGGCAAGCCGGTGAAGTGGGTCGAGGACCGCATCGAGAACCTGACCGCGACATCGTTCGCGCGCGATTACCACATGACCGCGGAAATCGCCGCAACGAAGGAGGGCAAGGTCAAGGGCCTGCGCGTCCACGTGCTTGCCGACCACGGCGCCTTCGACGCCTGCGCCGATCCGTCGAAATGGCCGGCCGGCTTCTTCAACATCGTCACCGGCTCCTACGATTTCCCGACCGCGCATCTCGCGGTCGACGGCATCTACACCAACAAGGCGCCGGGCGGCGTCGCCTATCGCTGCTCGTTCCGCGTCACCGAAGCCGCCTATTGCATCGAGCGCGCGATGGATATCCTCGCCCAGAAACTCGGAATCGATCCGGCCGAGCTGCGTCTGAAGAATTTCGTCAAACCGGAGCAGTTCCCGTACCACTCGGCGCTGGGCTGGGAATACGATTCCGGCGACTACCACACGGCCATGCGCAAGATGATGGAGACGGTGAACTATGCCGGGCTCCGGAAAGAACAGGCGGAAAAGCGCGCGGCGTTCAAACGCGGCGAAACCCGCGAGATCATGGGCATCGGGGTGTCGTTCTTCACCGAAATCGTCGGCGCGGGCCCGTCGAAGAATTGCGATATTCTGGGGATCGCGATGTTCGACTCCTGCGAGATCCGCATGCACCCGACCGGAGCGGGGATTGCCCGCGTCGGCTCCAAGAGCCAGGGCCAGGGCCACGAGACCACCTGGGCGCAGATCATCGCCACCGAAATCGGCATCCCTGCCGACAACATCATGGTCGAGGAGGGTAATACCGATACCGCGCCTTACGGGCTCGGCACCTATGGCTCGCGCTCGACGCCGGTTGCGGGTGCTGCGATCGCGATGGCGGCGCGCAAGATCAAGGCCAAGGCGCAGATGATCGCAGCCTACAAGCTCGAGGTACACGAGGACGACCTCGAATGGGATATCGACGGTTTTCGCGTCAAGGGGCTGCCGGAGAAAACCATGTCGATGAAGGACATCTGCTGGGCGGCGTACAATTCGGTGCCGCCGGGCATGGAACCGGGCCTCGAAGCGGTGAGTTATTACGATCCGCCGAACATGACTTATCCGTTCGGCGCCTATATCTGCGTGATGGACATCGACGTAGATACCGGGGTCTACAAGGTCAGGCGCTTCTACGCGCTCGACGATTGCGGCACCCGGATCAACCCGATGATCATCGAGGGCCAGGTGCATGGCGGGCTGACCGAGGCTTTCGCCATCGCGATGGGCCAGGAAATCCGCTACGACGAAGGCGGCAACGTGGTGACCGGCTCGTTCATGGACTTCTTCATGCCGACCGCGGTCGAGACCCCGCATTGGGAGACCGACTTCACCGTGACGCCGTCGCCGCATCATCCGATCGGCGCCAAGGGCGTCGGCGAGAGCCCGAATGTCGGCGGCGTGCCGGCGTTTTCCAATGCCGTCAACGACGCGTTTTCGTTCCTGGGTTCCGTTCACATCCAGATGCCGCATGATTACTGGCGCAACTGGAAGGCGGCGAAGGCGCTGGGCGTGTTCGCGGCGTGATGATCCACTGCCCTCCCTCCACGCGCATCGCGCGTGGCGGGGAGGGGTCGGGGGTGGGGGGTCTATCGGCAGGAACCGCTGGATCCGTATATGCCGCGCCACCCCCCACCCCCGACCCCTCCCCGCCGCTTCGCGGGGGGAGGGGAGAGGAAGCGAAAGGGAAATGCTCTAACCATGAAATCCCGCGACGAGATCGCACAAGCGCTTGCGTCTGCACGGCTACATCGCCGACGGCGAGCTTGCTACCGCAGTCTCGCTGATGCAGCTGCTCAAGCGCCCGCTTCTGCTCGAAGGCGAAGCCGGCGTCGGCAAGACCGAGGTGGCCAAAGCACTGGCCGCGGTACACGACACCGAACTGATTCGCCTGCAATGCTACGAAGGGCTCGACCAGTCGGCCGCACTTTACGAATGGAACTATCAGCGCCAGTTGCTTTCGATCCAGGCCCATCGCGGCGTGGACGCCGACGCCATCGAGGACCAGATTTTTTCCGAGAAATACCTGCTGGAGCGGCCGCTGTTGGCGGCGATCAGGCGGAGTAAACCCCCTGTGCTCCTGATCGACGAGATCGACCGCGCCGACGATGAATTCGAGGCGTTCCTGCTTGAACTATTGTCCGACTTCCAGGTGTCGATCCCCGAACTCGGTACGATCCGCGCGACCACGATTCCGCATGTGGTGCTGACCTCCAACGGCACCCGCGAACTCTCCGACGCGCTGCGCCGCCGCTGCCTCTACCACTATGTCGATTATCCCGACGTCGATCGCGAGGCTCGCATCATCATGACGCGGATCGACGGTGCGAGCGCCTCGCTCGCGCTGCAGATCGCGCGCATGGTCGAGGGCATCAGGAAAGAAGAGCTGCGCAAGGTGCCGGGAGTTGCGGAAACGCTGGACTGGGCCGCGGCGCTGGTCGGGATCGGCATCAAGGACCTGCACGAGTCGCCGGAAACGGTGCACGAGACGCTGATGTGCCTGGTCAAGACCCATGAGGATAAATCGCGCCTCACCCGCGAAGTCAGCGAGCGCTTGTTGGGAAAGGTCGCATGAATCCCCATCATGACGATATCGACGAGGTGTCTCGCCTCGTTTCGGCAAGACTTGCGGCGTTCCTCAAGACTCTTCGCAACAGCGGTTTCGCCGTCGGCCTGCAGGAGGGCCGGGATGCGGTGGCCCTGATGCAAGCCGGCTATGCCGAGACGCCCGGCGTGTTGCGTGTTGCCTTCAAACATCTTTTCTCGGCGCGCAAGTCCGATTGGGACCGCTTCGACGGGCTGTTCGATGCGTTCTGGCTCGGAAAACGCGCCCGCTCGCGGTCGCACACGTCGGGCTCGGCGAAATCGGCCAACTCGCCGTCGCTGAAAAACCTGGCGGACCATGGATCGCAGCGCCCCGCAGGCGAAACCGCGACCGATCAAATTCCTTCCGCCGATGATGATACGGGCGAGAATCGCGCCGGCAAAGGGCGCAAGGAAGGCGCCTCGCGCGCTGAAAACCTCGCGGAGGTCGATTTCCGCAAGATGGCGGATCCTGACCAGATCGAGCAGGCCCACGAAGCGGCGGCGCGGCTCGCCAGAACCATGCGCACGCGGCTGACGCGGCGCGACCTGGCGCGCCGGCGCGGTTATCGGCTCGATCTCAGGCGAACCATCCACGGCAATATCAGCCATGGCGGCGTGCCGATCTCGCTGGTCAAGCGGCAGCGCAAGGAGAAGCCGCTGCGGCTGGTGATGCTGTTGGACGCCTCGGGCTCGATGAGCTTGTATACCGGCGTTTTCCTGCGCTTCATCCACGGCGTGCTCGATGAATTTCGCGAAGCCGAAGCATTTCTGTTTCACACGCGCCTGGCTTATGTCTCCGACGCGATGAAGGAAAAGGATGCCGGCCGCGCGCTCGACCGGTTGTCGATCATGGCGCAGGGCACGGGCGGCGGCACCCGGATCGGCGAATCGCTGCAGACCTTCAACCGTTGGCACGCCGCGCGCGTGCTGCATTCGCGCTCCTGCGTGATGATCGTCTCCGATGGTTACGAGACCGGCGACGCGAAGCTGCTCGGTCGCGAGATGGCCGCATTGGCCAAACGCTGCCGCCGCATCGTCTGGCTCAATCCGATGATGGCGTGGGAAGGCTACGCGCCGGAGGCTGCGGGGATCAAGGCGGCGCTGCCCCACATCGACCTCTATGCGCCCGCCAATACGCTGAAAAGCCTGACCGATCTCGAACCCTATCTGGCGAAGCTGTGAAGCTTGAGGAGATGAGATTGAGTTCCTACATAACTGAAACGACGGTGGCTTTCACCTCTCCCATAGGGAGAGGTCGGCGCGCAGCGCCGGGTGAGGGGTTGCCGTCTCTCGTTCGTGCAGCGCCCCCTCACCCGATTTGCCGCGCAAATCGACCTCTCCCCGCGGGGGAGAGGTGAAGAAAATATCTCGCTCAAGCTCTGAAGGAGCGACGCCAATGTCCGGGCATGTCGAGGTGATGGACCTGGTGGCCCAGCTCAAGGCCGCCGAGGAGGCCTTCGTGCTTGCGACCGTGGTGCGCACGGTGTCCGTGACGGCAGCGAAGGCCGGCGCGAAGGCGATCATCCGTCCCGACGGCACCATCGTCGCGGGCTGGATCGGCGGCGGCTGCGCCCGCGGCGCGGTGCTCAAGGCCGCGCGCGATGCGCTTGCCGACGGCGAGCCGCGCATGGTGTCGGTGCAGCCGGAAAATCTTTTGGCCGAACTCGGCGTCAAGCCGGGCGAGAACCGCGAGGGCGTGCGCTTTGTCAGCAACATGTGTCCGAGCAAGGGCACCATGGACATCTTCGTCGAACCGGTGCTGCCGCATCCTTCGCTGGTGATTCTCGGCGGCAGCCCTGTTGCGCTGTCGCTTGCCGCTCAGGCGCGCCGGCTCGGTTACCACGTCATGGTGGCGGCGCCGGGAGCGGACCTCCTCGAGTCGCCGGATGCCGACCTCGTCATCGACGGCCTCGTGCTCGGAAAACTCAACCAGGCAAAACGATTCGTCGTGGTGTCGACGCAAGGCAAGGGCGATGAGGCCGCGCTGCGCACCGCGATCGACACGCCGGCCGCCTATCGCGCCTTCGTCGGCAGCCGCCGCAAGATGGCGGCGCTGCGTGCGAAATTGATCGGCGAAGGCTTTGCGGCCGCAGCGCTCGATGCCGTCAAGGCGCCGGCCGGCCTCGACCTCGGCGCGATCACGCCGGAGGAAATCGCGATGTCGATCCTGGCGGAAATTACCGTGGAGCGACGGCGCGGGCAGCGGGTGGCCGGGTCAGTTTAACGTCTTTTCTTTGCCGTAGCCCGGCAATCCAGCATGCTTCGCGAGATTCATTTTGCGAAGAAGATGGATACGCGGGTCGTCTACTCGAAGACGCGCTTCGCGCTGTTGCCCGCGTATGACAGTCGAGAGGTCGTTATGGCGGGCATAGCCGTTCGAACAACCGCGTCGCATCCGCTCACAATGACGATGGATGACGCCGCTGGCGTCATTGCGAGGAGCCACCGGGTCTCGCCATCGGCGCGCCCGGTGGCAGGCTCCAGCGACGAAGCAATCCATTCCCACCTGATCCATTTTCGCCCGAGGAAAGATGGATAGCTTGCGCTCGCAATGACGCAAGAGAGTGATTTGCCCAACTTGTCCAGCCCCGCCGCCAAAAATATCCCGCTTTTCGATTTGGTGGAAACAGCAATAGAGCACTTGCCGTCCCGCACTCATCAGGAGGGGCGTTACGCGTCGTCACGAACGTGGAGCGCGGGATGCGATGGACGCTGATGGCGCCGCAAGACGAGCGGTGCGTTCGCGGACGGCGAAGTCGTGTGGTTCTGGTGCCCCGACGCTGGCACCAAGTTGGCGACGATGCTTTCGCATCGTGGCCTGCGACGGGGGCAAGAGAGCCCGGTCCCCGGGAAGAGCACGAAGGAAACCGTAACACCATCGTGCAGGGAATGCCGGAAATGTTCGGCCTACCTGTGGTGACTATGCTTGTGTGCTTTCACTCTTCGCACACAAGGCTGCGGGTGCGGCCAGCACCCGGCATTCCCTGCGCCCTCTCTGATCTTCGAGGGTGGTTACTCGACGACTCGGGCACATCGTGTCGCGGGAATGCAGCCGCACGTCATCGCGAACCGACGGATCGCGATGATGAAGGTCCCTCGTGAAATCACGAAGCCGTAACTGTGAAGCATCTCACAATTGCAATGTCGAATCCGTGTTTTCGATAGTGCGCGCGTATCGCAGTTCCGGCACTTGGGTCGGCATGACTGACCCTTCGATTGCAGAGATCCAGAATCGTCCCGCCTTCGAATCTTTTTCAGGTTGTCTTTCAGGGAGCATGCAATGGCACAGCAAACACACCATCCTCATTTTGCAACCCAGGGCCGCACCGTATTGTCCGGCAGCGAAAAGCGTGTGGTCGAGAACGCGGCTGCTAAGAGGCCCGCCGCTGCGGGTGAACAGGTGACGGTGTCGGTCATTGTCCGGCGCAAAAAGCCGTTGTCGCCGGAGCACGCAAGTGGCCGCCAACGTCTCACTCACGCCCGTTTCAATGCCGATCACGGCGCCGACCCCGAAGCGGTCGGGCTTGTGAAGCGATTTGCCAAGGAGTTTGGCCTGAAAGTCGAGCCCGGCATGCCCAAGCCAGGACGGCGGACCGTCAAACTCACCGGCACCGTTGCCAATATGCAGCGGGCTTTCGGTGTTTTGCTGTCACACTGCACGATCGACGGCGAGACGTACCGCGTCCGCGACGGCAGCATCTACCTTCCCGCCGAGTTGCAAGGCTATGTCGTCGCCGTGCTTGGTCTCGATAATCGTCCGCAGGCCAATCCGCACTTCCGTGTTCTGGATGCAGCCGGTGCGGCTTCGGCTGAGGCCGCGAAGCTTGAAGGTTTCGCGCGCCCACACGCCGCGGGCCAATCTTCCTTCACGGCGGTCCAGGTCGCGCAGCTCTACCAGTTCCCGCAAGGCATCACGGCTGCGGATCAAACCATCGGCATCATCGAGCTCGGCGGCGGTTTTCGCCAGACAGACATTGCCGCCTATTTCAAGTCGCTCGGGCAAAACCCGCCCACAGTGATTGCCGTGCCGGTTGGCAACGGAAAGAACAACCCGGGCAATCCCAATGGTCCGGACGGCGAGGTCATGCTGGATATCGAGGTCGCCGGCGCGGTCGCTCCAGGGGCCCGCATCGTGGTCTACTTCGCGCCCAACACCGACCAGGGCTTTGTCGATGCGATTGCGCAAGCCGTCCACGACACCAAATACAAGCCGGGCGTGATCTCGATCTCCTGGGGTTCGCCGGAAATCGGCTGGACCACGCAGGCCATGATGGCGCTTGACGCGGCCTGCCAGTCGGCGGCAGCGCTCGGCATTACCATCACGGTCGCGGCCGGCGACAATGGCTCGTCCGATGGCGTCAATGACAAAAAGAATCATGTCGATTTCCCCGCTTCAAGTCCCCACGTTCTCGGTTGCGGCGGCACCAATCTGGCAGGCAGCGGTGGAAACATCAGCAAAGAAGAAGTGTGGAATGACCAGCCGCAAGGCGGCGCCACCGGCGGCGGCGTCAGCAATGTCTTCCCGCTGCCGACCTGGCAGGCCGCCTCGAACGTTCCGCAACCCGACGTTTCGACGGGGGGACGCGGCGTTCCGGATGTCGCCGGCGACGCCGCTCCTGCAACCGGCTATGAGATTCTGGTCGACGGCAAGAGCATGGTGATCGGCGGCACGAGCGCGGTTGCGCCCTTGTGGGCTGGAACTCGTGGCGGTCGCCAACCAGCAGAACGGCGCGCAGGCCGGCTTTATCAATCCTGCGCTTTACGCCGCCAGGAACAGCGGTGCCTTCCGCGACACAGTCATGGGAGACAATGGCGCCTATAAAGCTGGGCCGGGCTGGGATGCGTGCACCGGCCTCGGAACGCCGGTCGCGCCACGCGTCATCGCCGCCATCAAGCCCGGCGCCTCCAACCCTTCGTACAAGGTCGCCGCCACCAGGAGGAAAGCATTCTCGAAAAGGAGCAAGTAAATCCGGCGCGCGAATCGCATAGCCCGGATGGCTATCGCTCATCCGGGCTGCGATACGGGGTGAATGTCCTAGTCGAACAGGCTCGACACCGACTCCTCCGCCGCGGTACGGCCGATCGCCTCCGCGATCAGGGAAGCGATCGAGAGCGTGCGGATGTTGGGGGCATCGCGCACCGCCTCGGTCGGCTGGATCGAGTCGGTGATCACCAATTCCTTCAATCGGGAGGAGGTGACGCGCGTCACCGCGCCGCCGGACAATACACCGTGGGTGATGTAGGCGTAGACTTCCTTGGCGCCGTCGGCGAGCAGCGCATCGGCCGCGTTCACCAGCGTGCCGCCGGAATCGACGATGTCGTCGACCAGGATGCAGGTGAATCCGGCGACGTTGCCGATCACGTTCATCACCTCGGATTCGCCGGCGCGTTCCCGACGCTTGTCGATGATGGCGAGCGGGGTGTTGATGCGCTTGGCAAGCCCGCGCGCGCGCACCACGCCGCCGACGTCGGGCGACACCACCATCAAGTTGCCGAGATCGAAGCGCTCCTTGATGTCGCGCACCATCACCGGCGAGGCATAGAGGTTGTCGGTCGGGATGTCGAAGAAGCCCTGGATCTGGCCCGCGTGCAGATCGAGCGTCATGACGCGGTCGACGCCGGCCTGCGTGATCAGGTTGGCGACCAGCTTGGCCGAGATCGGCGTGCGCGAGCCGGACTTGCGATCCTGCCGCGCATAGCCGAAATACGGGATCACCGCCGTGATACGGCGTGCCGACGAGCGGCGCAGCGCATCGGTGATGATCAGAAGTTCCATCAGGTGGTCGTTGGCCGGAAACGACGTCGACTGGATGATGAAGGCATCCGAGCCGCGGACGTTCTCCTGGATTTCGACGAAAATCTCCATGTCGGCAAAGCGGCGCACCACCGCTTTGGTCAGCGGCAAATTGAGTCCGCCCGCGATTTCCCGCGCCAGCGCAGGATTGGAATTGCCGGCAACAAGCTTGATGGAGCCGTTTTTGGCCGACATCGAGACTTCTCCCCGCGCCTTGCCGGATACAATGTTGAGCATATCGCAATTCCTGGACAGGCGAGGTGATATCAAGGGGGTGACGGGGATGGCAACCCGCCGGTCCGGTTTTCCTGGGCAAAAATCCCCATTTCCGGGCGGTTTTGGCTAATGACCGGTGAAGCCCAGCGCGCTGACGCTGAATTCGCCGGAAGCCGGGCCGGGCTGATCGGCGTTTGCCACCGCGGGGCCGTGTTTGGCTGGAGCGGCTGGAGCAGGTTGAGGGGCATCGGCCGGCGCCGTTTGATTGATCATGCTGCTCAGCCCGCTGAATCCGGCCTGCGCAATCTTGCGCAAAACCAGATCGTCGGCGGCGGCCCAGGGGTCGCGCCCGGCCTTGCCGGCCGGTTCCTCGCCGGACAGACGCAGCGCGCGCTGCTGGTTCTGGTCGTAGACGTCCCAGACCCAGGCGATGGTGGTTCGTCCGCGGCTTACCTGGGCGGCGAGATAGCTTCGTACCCGGTAGGCGGCCGCGCCCTCGCGAGACACGATCGACAGGCTGCGCAGCCTGGATTCGCTGGTCAGGACGCCAACCATCCGGTCGAACACAGGCTGCGGCGGCCCGTCGATGGATTCGAAGGCAATGGTCGGACCGCTGCCCGCCATGGCAAACGAGTTTACGGCACCGCCGCCGGCGGCGCAGCCGCCAAGCGCGCACGCGACCGCCAGCCCGGCGGCCGCCATCATGGCGCGCATCACCGGCCGGCAGGTCCGCAACAGGGCTGTTGACGCCTCCCTCATTGGCCCAAAGCGATATCGTTAAAATGCGTTAAGGTCTATGGCAGGAAGGCAACAGCGGGACGCCGTCGGGCGTGGGGCCGAGTGGCATCGTTGCGAGCGCCAGCAAAATACCGATAGCGACGCAGTCTCCCGCAGCCCGCATGAGCGCATTCGATATGCGGGATTCGGAGATAAAACCCGGATATCGCTACGCTCATCCGGAGGGCCGGACCGGTGCCCGTTACCCCATCTACGCTTGGTATTACACCCTGACCGCTTCATGAATGGCGCGACAGTGCCGCACGATATTCTCTTGTGCGGCGACGAATTGTTTCAGCGGCGTATCGATGTCGTAGAAATAGATGTTGGCGATGAAACCGTAGATGGCGGCATCGATGCTGGTTGGTTTCTCGCCATGCAGGTAGCCCTGCGCGGGGATCAGCGCGGCAAGCGTCCCGAGATCGGCAACGCCGCGCGCCATGGCGGCATCGGGATCGAAGCGGCCGATGCCCTGGTAGTAGTAGCGCTGGTGATTGAAAGCCTGCGCCTTGGCCAGGCCTTCTTCGCTCAGGCTCGGATGTTCGCGCATCAGCGCAGCGCGGAACGCCGGCCAAAAGCGCTCGTCCTTCCAGCGCGAATACGACATCACCCAATAGAGGTCGTCGAGCATGCGCGTGATCAGGAGGTTCGTGGTTCGCTGCGCCGGAGTCAGCGCCGCATCGATCGTCAGCCGGTATTTTTGGGTAACAAAGCCAAGAATGGTCTCGCTGTCGCCGACTGTGTCGTCGCCGTCGACGATATAGGGAAGCTGGCCGCGCGGGGCCTTCGAGGCATCGAAAATATGCTCATGGCGGAACGGCACGCCCGCAAGGCGCAGGAACGCAAACACCTTCAGGCCGTAGCCGTTGTTGTCGGCGACGCCAAACAGCATGGGATAGGAGTATAGCGTGAGCATCTGCGCGTCCGTTGCGGTTGGACCGGGCAATCAGCCTACGCAGCAAATGTCGGGCGGACAAGCGAAGCATACCCAAGTTTGGCACCGCGCCCGGGCAAGACGAGGAGCGGGTGCCTCACAGCACCCGATTACTCTCCTTCACCTTGTCCGCATCGAGATAGACGTTTGATCCCATCTCCCTGAACTTGGCGCTCATCTGCGCCATGCCCTGCTCCTTGTCGTTGAGCGTCGCGGCATAGTCGCGCACGTCCTGCGTGATCTTCATCGAGCAGAATTTTGGGCCGCACATCGAGCAGAAATGCGCCACCTTGTGTGCTTCCTTCGGCAGCGTCTCGTCGTGGAAGCTCTTTGCCGTGTCCGGATCGAGCGACAGGTTGAACTGGTCCATCCAGCGGAAGTCGAAGCGCGCCCGTGAAAGCGCGTCGTCGCGCAATTGCGCTGCCGGGTGACCCTTGGCGAGATCGGCGGCGTGGGCGGCGATCTTGTAGGTGATGACGCCGGTCTTGACGTCGTTGCGATCGGGCAGCCCCAGATGCTCCTTCGGCGTCACGTAGCAGAGCATCGCGCAGCCGAACCAGCCGATCATCGCAGCGCCAATGCCCGATGTAATGTGGTCATAGCCCGGCGCGATGTCGGTCGTCAGCGGCCCGAGCGTATAGAACGGCGCCTCGCCGCATTCCTTCAACTGCTTGTCCATGTTGATCTTGATCTTGTGCATCGGCACGTGGCCGGGGCCCTCGATCATCACCTGGCAGCCCTTGTCCCACGCAATTTTCGTGAGTTCGCCGAGCGTTTCCAGTTCGGCGAATTGCGCGCGGTCGTTGGCGTCCGCAATCGAGCCCGGCCGCAGGCCGTCGCCGAGTGAGAACGAAACATCGTATTTGCGCATCAAGTCGCAGATTTCATCGAAGCGCGTGTAGAGGAAGCTTTCCTTGTGATGCGCCAGGCACCACTTCGCCATGATCGAGCCGCCTCTGCTGACGATGCCGGTGACGCGGTTGGCGGTCAGGTGGATGTAGGGCAGGCGCACGCCGGCGTGAATGGTGAAGTAGTCGACGCCCTGTTCGCACTGTTCGATCAGCGTGTCCTTGTAGACTTCCCAGTCGAGCTTTACCGGATCGCCGTTGACCTTCTCCAGCGCCTGGTAGATCGGCACCGTGCCGATCGGGACCGGCGAATTGCGCAAAATCCATTCGCGCGTGGTGTGGATGTTGCGCCCCGTCGAAAGGTCCATCACGGTATCGGCGCCCCAGCGGATCGCCCACACCATCTTGTCGACTTCTTCCTCGACCGACGAGGTCACCGCCGAGTTGCCGATATTGGCGTTGATCTTGGTCAGGAAGTTGCGGCCGATGATCATCGGCTCCAGTTCGCCATGGTTGATGTTGGAGGGGATGATGGCGCGACCGCGCGCGATCTCGCTGCGCACGAATTCCGGCGTGATGAAGGGCGGGATCGAGGCGCCAAAACTTTCGCCGTCGGCAAGCGCCGCCTCGGCGCGTTCAAGCTTGAGCTTGCGGCCGAGATTTTCGCGCGCCGCGACATAGATCATCTCCCTGGTGATGATGCCGGCGCGCGCGAATTCGAGCTGGGTGATCATGGGCGGGCGGCTCGCAGCTCTCTGCTCCCCTCTCGCCCGTGTCTCCGTAACTCTCTCCCCCCTCGCAGCTCTCTGCTCCCCTCCCCCTTGCGGGGAGGGGTCGGGGGTGGGGGTAGCTCCACGCACAACCTTCCGTGTGGACCCCCCTCCCTGACCCTCCCCCGCAAGGGGGGAGGGAACGGAGAGAGCGTCCATGCCGCGCAGCGGCCTGTGATGGGCGGTGAAGGCCTTGGCGGCCTTGTCCGCTGAGACGTTGCCATTGTCGACCGGCTTGACCGCGCGGCCGTCATATTCCTCGACGCCGCCGCGCTCCTTCACCCAGGCGATGCGGTTGCGCGGCAAGCCGGCATTGACGTCGATCACGACATCAGGGTCGGTGTAGGGGCCGGAGGTATCGTACACCGGCAGGTTCGGCTCGCCGGCGCCTTCGGAGAGGATGATCTCGCGCAAGGGCACGCGCACGTCGGCGGCTTCATCTGCCGTTACGAAGATCTTGCGCGACGAGGGCAATGGGCCCGTGGTGACGGCGGGAAGGGTCGCGTCCGGGTTGGAGCGGATGTTCATGAGGTCCTCCTGTTACTTGTTTGCGTCGTTGCGGACGGGCCGCGGAGCGGCGCGATCCGGAAGTGTGACGTTCTCTCTTTCGACATCGCGAGGGGCGTAAGCGACGAAGCAATCCAGCCTTCTGCCGCTGGCGGGACATGGATTGCTTCGCGGAGCCTGTCATCGGGCGCGCCTTCGCGCGACCCGTTGGCTCGCAATGACGGCCGCTTTCGTTCCGAATTCCTCATCACGCGACCTCCGCGTTCAAGGCGAGCCATGCGCGCACCCTTGCATCGGGATCAGCGTTCTGGGTGACGTTGCTGACGACCGCGATCGAAATCGGCGCCGGCGGCATAGATCTCGCGCGCCTGTTCGAGCTTGATGCCGCCGATAGCAACCAGCGGGATATCGCCGACGCGCTTCTTCCACTCGGTGATTTTCGCAACGCCCTGCGGGGCAAATCGCATCGATTTCAGCGTTGTCGGGAAGATCGGTCCAAGCGCCACGTAGTCGGGACTGGCAAGCAAGGCAGTGGCGAGCTCGTCGTCGTCGTGGGTGGAGATGCCGAGCGAGAGCCCTGCGGCGCGAATCGCCTTGAGGTCGGCATCGGCGAGGTCTTCCTGGCCCAGATGAAGGTGTTCTGCGCCGGCAATGATCGCCGCGCGCCAATAATCGTTCACCACGAGCCTGGCCGGCGTACCCTTGATGACCTCGAGCGCGTCTATCACCATCTGCACCGCATCGCTCTCGCTCAAATTCTTTGCGCGCAGTTGAATCGTGCCGACGTCGAGCAGCGCCAGCCGCGCGACCCAGGCGACGCTGTCGACGACGGGGTAGAAGCGGTCAGGATACGCGTGGCGATCAGGATACGGCATGCCAGAACGGTGTCCCAACGACGGGGGTTGAAGGGGAGGCGAAGTCGCGGGCTTCCATCAATCCGGCTTCGAAAGCGGTGCGGCCGGCCTCGACGCCTTGGCGGAACGCTTTTGCCATCGAAACCGGATCGGCGGCTTTCGCAATCGCCGTATTGAGCAGCACCGCGTCGTAACCGAGTTCAAGCGCCCGCGCCGCGTGGCTCGGCGCGCCAAGTCCTGCATCGACCACGAGCGCGATGTCCGGCAACCGGTCGCGCAAAAGCTTCAGCGCGTCCGCGTTGATGATGCCCCTGGCGCTGCCGATCGGCGCCGCCCACGGCATCACCACCTTGCAGCCGGCGTCCACCAGCCGCAGCGCAACCGAAAGATCCTCGGTGCAATAGGGAAACACCTCGAAGCCGTCCTTGATCAGCATTGAGGCTGCTTCGACAAGGCCGACGACATCGGGCTGCAGCGTGTCGTTGTCGGCGATCACCTCCAGCTTGATCCAGGAAGTCGCAAACAATTCGCGCGCGAGTTTCGCCGTGGTCACCGCCTCGCGCACGGTGCGGCATCCTGCCGTGTTCGGCAGCACCGTGACGTCGAGCTCACGGATCAGCGACCAGAATGCATCGCCGGTCTTGCCGCCGGCCGCTTCGCGTCGCAGCGACACCGTGACGATCTCGGCGCCGCAAGCGCGGATTGCGCCTTGCATGATCGCCGGCGACGGATAGAGCGCCGTGCCGACCAGCAGACGGGAGGTGAATTCGCGGTCGTAGAATTTCAGCATGGCGTTAGTTTCCCGTCTCCGTCGTCCCGCGCACCCGGCTGTCATCCCAGCGAAAGCGGGGATCCAGTATTCCAGAGGCGTTCGAGAGTAAACCGAGAAGCCGCCGCGTACTGGATCGCCCGGTCAAGCCGGGCGATGACGGCTGAGCGCGATGCAACCGACCAAGCTTCCGGCTGTCGTCCCCGCGCACGCGGGGACCCATACGCCGTGTCGTCTCAATCGGGCACGAGGGCAGACGCCTTCCGAACCAACGAACACCTGTGGTTATGGGTCCCTGCTTTCGCAGGGACGACGTGGAGGGAGAGATCGCGTACATTAAAACCATCCTCATCCTCCCTGCCGCGGGGTGATGATCTCGATCTCGTCGCCGCTCTTGAGTGCCGTCTGCGCCCAGCGGCTTTTCGGCAGCACGTCGTAGTTCACCGCGATCGCGAAATGCGTGCCCTCATATTCGAGCTCGCCGAGCAGCGCATCGATGCGCGTGGAGGCGATCTCGCGCGCCTCGCCGTTGATGATCACGCGCATTGCATCACCTCGTTGTCGATTACGCCGCGCGCGACATAGCCAACCGTCAATTCCGCAAGCGCCGGCGCCAGCAGGAAGCCGTGGCGATAAAGTCCGTTGACCGCGATCTTGTCGTTGTTCACCGCAATGCGCGGCAGATTGTCGGGATAGGCCGGGCGCAGGCCTGAGCCGAATTCGACGATGCGCGCCTCGGCGAAGGCCGGATGCACCGAATAGGCCGCGCCCAGCAGCTCCAGCGCCGAACGCACGCTGACGCCGTTGTCCTCGCTTTCGATCGAGGTCGCTCCCAGCATGAAGCGGTTGTGCCCGCGCGGTATGATGTAGAGCGGCCAGCGCGGATGGATCAGCCTTACCGGCCGCGACAGCTCGACCTCGTCGGTCTCGATCAGGATCATCTCGCCCTTGACGCCGCGAAGCGCGTTTTGCGCATCGCGCCCGGCAAGCCCGCGGCAGTCGATCACGACACCGTCGATGTCGTCGGGTTCCGCTTTGCTGTTGAATTTGATCCGACCGCCGGCCGCCGCAATGCGCGCGTGCAACTGCGCCAACACCCGCCGCGGCTCGACGTGACCTTCGCCGGCGTAGAACAGCCCCTCGCGGAAACGGCCTTCGAGCGAGGGTTCGATCTCGCCGATGCCCTGCGCGTCGAGCCGACGATATCCGGAAGTGAGCCGCGCGAACCGCTCGTAATCGGCGCGGTCGCGTGCATGCGCCACCACCAGCGATCCGTTGAACGGGGTTTGCGGAAAATGTTCGCGCCATAGCGCGAGCGAGCGGATGCCGAGCCTGACGACGACGGGCTCGCAGCCTTCCGCCTCGCAGTAAGGCGCCAGCATGCCGCCGGCCCAGTAGCTCGTCGATTGCATCATCGCAGGCCCGCTGCGCTCATGCAGCGTCACGGCGCGACCGGCCGTTGCAAATAAAAGTGCTTGCCACGCCCCGGCGATACCGGCGCCGATCACGGAAATGGGGGATTCCCCCTGTGCACTGTTCGAATTCCGGTACATCCCTGTCCCTTCGCCGGCATGACCCGGATCAGGTTCAAAGGGTCACCGCGGTCTCGCCTCCGGCAATGCGGGATTTGCCATTGCCGGATTTTGAGCGTGCGGTCTCTCAGCTCCTCATCGGAGCTCCCCTCGGAACAGGTACTAATGTAGGCCGATGCGGTGGGGTGTCAACGCGCTATCCCCACTCGTGCCCCCCGGAGGGCGGCGCGTCAGCGGTGCGCTGAAGCGCCGGCGAGGCGGAACCGGGTGGTTCCCCGGCTCCGGAGCGCGCGCGAGGGTTAACGGAGGCTTCATCGGGCTTTGGGCGCGACCGGGTTATTTCGCGATTAGAACGTGCCTTTACCTGGAATTATGCAGCGCATGGTTCGATCGGTTCGAAAACTCCGAGATTTTCAGGACCCAGCGCCCATGACCGTGACGGTTGCCAACTCGACTGACGACGCAAGCCTGCCACGCGGGCTGTTGCCGCTGTGGGTTGGCGTCTTTTCCTACGCGCTGCTGGTTTTTGGCGGCGACAAGCTTTTGATCGATCCCGACACGCAGTGGCAGATCACCGTCGGCCAGTGGATTATCGATCATCAGGCCGTGCCGCAGGTCGACGTCTTTTCGTTCACCATGCGCGGCCAACCCTGGATATCGACGCAATGGCTGGCCCAGGTGGCCTACGCGAAAATTTATGCATGGTTCGGATGGAACGGGCCGGTCGTGCTGGCCGCCGCGGCAAGTGCAGCGACGTTTGCGCTGCTGGCCAGATATTTGAGCCGAACCTTGAGCGAAACCGCTGCGCTGGTTTTCGTCGCGGCAGCGCTCGCGCTGACCGCGCCGCATATCCTGGCGCGGCCGCACGTGCTGGCATTTCCGCTGATGGTGGCGTGGATCGGAGGCATGATCGCGGCCGCGGACAGCCACGACGCTCCGCCGTTGCGAATGCTTCCGTTGATGGCGCTGTGGGCCAATCTGCATGGCGGCTTCGTCTTTGGCCTGGCGATGATCGCGCCGATCGCGCTCGATGCGTTGGTGAGTGTGGAAGCCAGCTTGCGAAAATCGCTGGCGCTGCGGTGGGCGGTGTTCGGCGTCGGCGCACTGCTCGCCAGCTGCTGCACGCCCTATGGATGGAATGCAGTTCTCGCATCGCAAAAGATCCTCGCGCTCGGCAGCGCGCTGCCGCTGATCACCGAATGGCGGGCGGCGGATTTCACCTATGTTCGTCCGTTCGAGGTATGCCTTCTGGGCGGCATCGGGCTTGCGCTTTATCGCGGCATCAAATTACCCCCCGTCCGCATCGTCATCCTGCTCGGCCTGATCCATATGGCGCTTGCGCAGGGCCGCGCCGCCGAAATCCTGGCGCTGCTCGCCCCGCTCGTCGTTGCGGCCCCGTTGGCGCGGCAGGTTGGCGGCGCCGACATCGTGCCCGCACATGCCGCGACGACCCTCCGCGGCATCCTGGTTGCATGCACCGCAATCGCGCTCGTGACGGCGACGATGGCGTTTGCATCCTTGCATCGTTTTGCGCCCTATACCGGCAATTCGCCGGTCGAGGCGGTAGCTGCGCTGAAGAAGATGAATCTGGAGCGCGTATTCAACGATTATGATTTTGGCGGCTATCTGATCGCGAGCGGCGTTTCGCCCTTCATCGACGGCCGCACCGAACTCTATGGCGAAAAATTCTTTGTCGAACACAACGCGGCCTCGGGTCTCATGGAACCCGACAATCTGTTCCGCCTTCTCGAACAATACGGAATCGAAGCCACGCTGATGCGCACCCGGAGCGCTGCGACAAAATTGCTCGATCATGTCGATGGTTGGCAGAAGGTGTATAGCGACGACATCGCCACGATCCACCTGCGCAAGGCAGGTGCTGTGCACACGGTGGAACCCGCCGTGGAACCGAAGGTCAATTAATTGTCATAGGCAATTTTCACAAATCATTGCGTTCGTCGTCACATCGCGCAATGATGCCTCCGCCGTCTATCGCCCAATTGCTCTTTACAGGAAGCTGCGCGCCGGATCGCCCGCATCCGGCAGCAATCCTGTCCGTTGGTCGTCACAAATTCGGTCGTCACAAAAAAAGAAAAGGGAGATGTGCCATGGCGAGAATCGATTTCAGCTCTCTGCCTCGGGAAAATCCCTGCGCGCAATGCGGCACGCCGATCGCCGTTCCGGAGTGGGTCGAGGCCGAAGCCGGCCGCACCTTCTATCTCTGGCGTTGCCGGGCCTGCGACTATCGCTTCGAAGCGGTTGCTTACTTCGATTCGGAGACGAACCGGGAAGCGCTCGCTGCATGAGCCGCTTGATGCATGAGACGCTTGCTGCATGCGTCATGGCGTTTTCGAGCGAATGGCGTTTTTCGAGCAATCAGTTCTGAATTTTGCTCCCTCACGCGGCCGACTGCCGGTTCGGCTGCGCAAGCGGTAATCTTATGCGAACGATCAATCCGTTCGGCTGGCGGTCGTGAAGCGAGAGGGAGCCGCCATGCGCCAGCACGACGGCCCGGGCGATGGAGAGACCCAGACCAAAACCTGCCGCCTCATCCATATTGCGGGCTTCGTCGCCGCGCACGAACGGTTCGAGCATCACCTGTTTGCGGGAATCGGAAATGCCGGGCCCATCGTCCTCGACCTCGATCGTCACGGTGTCGGCCGAAGTCTCGAGACGAATGATGACGATCGCTCCGAACCGCACCGCGTTCTCCACGAGGTTGGTTATGCTGCGTGTCAGATCGTCCGGCCGCACGGTGGCCATCGCGTGTTCGGCGCCCTCGTAGACGACCTTGTGGCCGACATCGGCGAACTGGTCGGCGACGAGCTGCAGTGTGGTGGCGATATCGGTCAGCGTCATCGGTTCGAGCTTGCGGTCGTTGCGCAGGAAGGAAAGCACCGATTCCAGCATCGATCGCATCTGGTCGAGGTCGCTCATCATGCGGCCGCGGTGTACCTCGTCCTCGATGAACTCCGAGCGCAAGCGCATCCGCGTGATCGGGGTTCTCAGGTCGTGGCTGATCGCAGCCAGCATTTTGGTACGGTCGTCGATCAGCGTGGTGATCCGTTCGCGCATCCGGTTGAGCGCTTTCGCGACTGAGCGGATTTCTTGCGGTCCGCGTTCGGCCAGGGGCTCGGCGGCGCCGTTCAGACTGAAATCTTCGGCGGCCTTCGCGAAGGCCGACAGCGGCGCAGTCAGGGCGCGAGCCGCCCACAGGCTGAGCAATGTGACGCTGACGATCGCAAACAGCAAAGTCACCGCCCATGAGTTGCTCCAGAATGGACGCGGCCGCTGGTCGCGCAACACCTTTGCGGAAATCATCGCGCCGTCGGGCAGCGCGATGCCGACCTTGTGCCTGTCCTGTTCGTTGGCAAGCGCGAAGATCCGGTAGCTGGAGTCAAGCCTGCGATGCAGACTGCGCAGGTCGAGGCCCTCCGGGTCGCTGGCTGCGGGCACGGGGCCTGCGGGAAGGCTTTCGACACGAAGCTGCGGAAAGGCGCGGGCGATGTCGGCGAACAGCCGGGGGCGCTCGGCGGGCGGCGCCGAACCGAGAAGCAGGACTGCGGCCGCGAACTGCGCATGGCCGCGGTCGACCGTGAGGTCCGGCTGGTCCGGCCTGCTGAGGAGAAACAGTCCGGCAAGGATGAGGTGAATGGCAACGATCGAGACGATCACGAGCGCTGCGATCTGTCCGCTGATATTCCTCAAGTTCAGAAAATCGAGCAGCTTCATGTCTGGCCGTTGACCGCCACCGCCTCCACCGTAGGGGTAAACATATAGCCGCCCGAGCGAACTGTCTTGATCATCGTGGCGTCCTGCGGGTCAGATTCGATTTTGCGGCGGATCCGGCTCACCAGCACATCGATGCTGCGTTCGAACGAGCCGGCGTTGCGGCCCTGGGTGAGATCGAGCAGGCTGTCGCGCGACAGCACGCGGCCGGGCCGCTCGCAGAACGCACGCAGCAGGTCGAATTCGGCGCTGGTCATCGCTACCCGGGCGCCGGCCGGATTGCGCAGCTCCCGCAACCGGAAATCGATCCGCCATCCCTGAAAGGTGAGGGTGGTCGCGCCGTTCGGTAGCGCTTGCGGTCTGCGCGGCCGCCTGGCGGCGCAACACCGCGTTGATGCGGGCGAGCAGCTCGCGCGGATTGAACGGCTTGGCGAGGTAATCGTCAGCGCCCATCTCGAGGCCGAGAATTCGATCGACGTCCTCGCCGCGCGCCGTGAGCATGATGATCGGAATCTGCGACTCGCTGCGGATCTTGCGGCACAGGCTGAGGCCGTCTTCGCCCGGCAGCATCACGTCGAGAATCAAAAGGTCGACCCGGTGATCCGCCATGGCGCGAGCCATTTCACGCCCGTCATTGGCCGTCGTCACATTGCAGGAATTGTTTCGCAGGTATTTCGCGATCAGCGTCCGCGTCTCGCGGTCGTCTTCAACGACAAGGATGTTGGGCGACGCGGTTGGCATGGAAAAATCCTTTGCCTGAGATTTGGGACAACCAAACGACCTTTTTTGTTTCCGAATGTTTCCGGGAGGCGTTCGCGCAATTCAAAGCAACGTGAGCGCGCGGCAAATGAAATTTCTCGTTAAGCTTATTAACCATAGCTTGCCCCGTCCAACGCGTAAAATCTCAAGGGCGCATGCTAGAAAACATCATCCTGCTTACAGGTCCTGCCGAACGAACGGCGCTCACGGCTGTCCTGGTTGGGCACAATCCGCGCCTCAACGTATTGACAGTCGAACATGCCGATGAGCTCACTGGAATTGGCGCCGATGTATTGCGGCGCGCGCGGCTGCTCGCCTTCGTGACGCCGGTGATCGTGCCGCCCGCCATTCTCGGAGAGCTGGGATATGGCGCCGTCAATTTTCATCCGGGCTCGCCGAGCTATCCCGGATGGGCGCCCGCGCACTTTGCGCTTTACGATCAGGCCAGCGAGTTCGGCGCCACCGCGCATATGATGATCGAACAGGTCGATGCGGGACCGATCGTTGCGGTCGAGCTGTTTCCCATCCCACCTGATATCTCGGTTCTCGGGCTGGAAGGGATGGCGTATGCGCGCCTGGCGTCGCTGTTCTGGCGCATGGGCAAACAGCTTGCGCTGGAGGAGGAGACGCCGCCGTCGCTGCCGATCCAATGGGGCAGGCGCAAATTCTACCGCAGTACGTATCGCGCGATGTGCGAGATCCCGCTCGATATTCCGAAGGGCGAACTTGACCGTCGCATCAGGATATTCGGCGGCAATCACTTTGGAATATCGCCGACCATCAACCTGCACGGGGTAGAGTTCCGCGCCATGCCGGCTGCGCAGCCGGCCTGACGGCGAGGGAGGAAAAGCGGCACGCGTCAGGCCCGCGGCGGTTCCACTCCGGGAACCCGATCGGCTTTGCTGCGTTGGTTAGTCTCATCAATCCGACGGGAGGATGATGATGGCTGACATAAGGGAAAAGCAGCACCAGTTGATCGCCAGCGACCGGGTCGAAGGTACGGCGGTGCGAAGGCCCAACGGCGAGCGGATAGGTCACATCGAACGGCTGATGATCGACAAGATCACGGGCAAGGTGTCCTACGCCATACTCAGTTTTGGCGGTTTCCTTGGCATGGGCGCCAGCTTGCTTCCGCTGCCCTGGGCGCGCCTGACCTATAATACAAGCTTCGAAGCCTACGAACTCGACATCAGCGATGATGAACTGAAACGGGCGCCATCATTCCAGGCGGATCAGGACTTCGACTGGGGCGATCGCTCGAAGGAAATCGAGCTGCACGAATATTATAGAATCCCGCCGTACTGGCGCGGGTTCTGATCGCCGCGATTGCAAGGAGAAAGCAAAAGCAGCGGCTACGCCTGCGCTCTCAATTCGTCTTCACCAGCGGGCAGCCGCCCTTGTCCAGGGGTCGGAAGGCTTCGTCGCCGGGAACGGTGGCGGGGCAGCCCTACGACCTCATCCTAGGAGGCGCAAGCGCCGCCTCAAGGCCTCATCCTGAGGAGCTTGCGAAGCAAGCGTCTCGAAGGATGGGCGGCGGGTGCGGTGTGTGCGGCCATCCTTCGAGACGCCCGCCTGCGGCGGGCTCCTCAGGATGAGGCTTCGAGGCGCGGCCTTGCGGTGGGCTCCTCAGGATGAGGCTTCGAGACGCGGCCTTGCGGCCGCTGCTCAAGGATGAGGCCTTTGTTTTGCGGCGATGTCAGCCTGATCCGAACTGGTGTGGTATATCTCGGTCCTCATCCTGAGGAGCTTGCGAAGCAAGCGTCTCGAAGGATGGGCGGCGAGTGCGGTGTGTGCGGCCATCCTTCGAGACGCGGCCTTGCGGCGGGCTCCTCAGGATGAGGCTTCGAGACGCGGCCTTGCGGTGGGCTCCTCAGGATGAGGCTTCGAGACGCGGCCTTGCGGCCGCTCCTCAAGGATGAGGCCTTTGTTTTGCGGCGATGTCAGCCTCATCCGAACTGGTGTGGTATATCTCGGTCCTCATCCTGAGGAGCTTGCGAAGCAAGCGTCTCGAAGGATGGGCGGCGTTCCCTCTATCTTCGAGATACTGCTTCAAGACGGACTTCTGCAATGACGGGTGGAGCTTGGCTCTATATCCTTATGTGCTGCGATGGCAGCTATTACGTTGGCATCACCAGGACTTCGCTTGAGAGCAGAGTAGCCCAGCACAATGCCGGGTCATTTCGAGGCTACACTGCGTCTCGCCGGCCAGTTGAACTGATTTTCTCGCAGTGGTTCGACCAAATCACCGATGCAATCGAAAATGAGCGCAAACTGAAGAAATGGAGTCGCGCAAAAAAGGAGGCACTCATCCGCGGTGACTTCGCGTCGCTGCCAAAGCTGGCAAAACGCAGGTCGCATCATCCTTCGGGACGCCCGCCTGCGGCGGGCTCCTCAGGATGAGGCTTCGAGACGCCGCCTGCGGCGGGCTCCTCAGGATGAGGCTTCGAGACGCGGCCTTGCGGCGGGCTCCTCAGGATGAGGCTTCGAGACGCCCGCCTGCGGCGGGCCCTCAGGATGAGGTAGGCAATAAATTTGTGGCTCTCAAAACCCCGGCAGCGACGTGATGGCGACATTTATCGTGCCGGCGGCTTCCGCGATCACTCGCAGCGTTTTCGAATCATAGGCGATGTCGGCAAGGTTGAGACTCCTGATCTCCGCCGCCACGCGCACGCCGTCCTCGTTCTTCTGCAGATCGGAGATTGCATCGGCGAGCATTTTTCTGGCGTCGCCCAAAAACGGCTTGAGATCGACGGTGGTCCGTTCGGCGAGCGCCTTCTGCAGATGCGGCATGACCGCGCGCGCAGCCGCCCCCAAGAGCCCGAAGGCGGCTTCCGATTCGACCGCCAGTTCGACATTGGCGAGCTTGAGCGTCTGCTGAGCGGAATCGAGCACCGGGCGGCCCCAGATGTGCACATTTGCTTCGGCGCCGACGCTGAAAAGGCTTGTCCCCTTCGCGTATACCAAGAGCGAGATCAACAGCCGGTCGCCCGATGCCGCAACCGAAGCCCGCTTTACATTGACGCTCACCGAGCCCGAACCATCCTCGGGGAAAGTGCGCCCAGCAAACTGCGCTTCGATGATCTTGTCGATATCACCGAAAGGTACGTCGATCGGGATTCCGATGCTGACGACTGCGGGCGTCGGTGGCACGACTGAAATCTTTTCGGGGAACGGGCAGTCGGGCGTGGTCTGGTTCGGCGTGATGCGGGTTTCCGCCTCGATGCCGAGCGTCATGGTGACCGCGGAAACATCGACATAGGGTTGCACGGCAACGGCACGAATCGGCCGCAGTTCCAGCCAAAGCGCCGGAACGGAACGTGCCGCGCCTTGCAGCGGAATCGAGCGGCAGGCCCTGGCCCATTGGATTCGCGCGCTGCGCTCGAAGGAGGGATCGTTGCGAATTCGCGCGCCGGCAGCGGCGATCTGCTCCCCGACGGTCTTGTCGATCGCGGGCTTGATCTGCGCCGGTACGTTGACGCGCGCGCCGGCGACGGTGAGGCTGGTATCGCCAAGGGTGACCTGGGCGCCGAGATTAGGCTCGAGGCGCCAGGAAGCGGCGAATTTCGGCCGCGCCGTGATGGTGACGTTGCCCCTGATCGCGGCGCTGGCATTCAGTTCCTTGATGTTCAGGCTGCCGATCTGCTTGGCGACGTTGCCGCCAATCAAGCCGCCGATCGCGTCGTTAACCGCGCCGGTCGCCTTCGACGACAAAGTGCCTGTCACATTCAGTTTTCCGGTCAGTACCGTGGTCAGCGAAAGCACATCCTGTCCTCCGCTCGCCGCGATCGGTCCCCGCGCGGCGGCCCAGCCGATGTCTGCGTTCTGCAGGATCTGTGAAACCGGGTTGTCCGCCTTGCCGGCGAAGTTGCGCGCCGCGCTGCGCTCGGCAGCGTCGCGGATGGCGGTCAAGGGAATGGCGACCTGCGCGAGGATGACGGAACTGCGGGGCGCAGGCGGCAGCGGCGGCAACTCCGCAATCTGCGGCCTCGGCACCTCTGTGCGGGGCGACAGCCAGTCCAGGGCTTTAAGGCCGACCAGGAACGAAACCGCGATCACCGCGACGGCAAGCAGAATGGTCTTGAGGCGCATCGTCCCCCCTGATTCAGCTCCGGACTTTACCGAGCGGGGTGGGAAGGCGCCAGAGCGGGCGGAAGAGGCCGTTTTGGCTCACGGCCCAGGCATCAATGTGGTCGAAATGTTGCTGGCCGGAAACAAAAATGGCGCGGGTCACCGCGCCATTTCTTCAAAATCTGTGCCGCTCAATCCTTATTGCGAGGAGGCAACATGAAGCATCTTCTGGCTGCGCTTTGCCTGCGAATTCTCCGCGCGGCGCTCCATCGGCAGCACGATCACCTTGGTGCCGACGTTGACCCGCGAGTAGAGATCGGTGACGTCCTGGTTGGTCAGGCGGATGCACCCCGACGATACGTGAGTGCCGATCGTTTGCGGCGCGTTGGTGCCGTGGATTCGATATATCGTTCCGCCCAGATACATGGCGCGCGCACCGAGCGGATTGCCCGGACCGCCGGCCATCTGGCGCGGCAAATAAGGCTGGCGCGCGATCATTTCCGGCGGTGGGGTCCAATCCGGCCACTCGGCCTTTTTGGTAATCGATTGCACGCCGGACCAGGTAAAGCCGTCGCGGCCGACGCCGATGCCATAGCGGATCGCCTGGCCGCCGCCGAGCACATAATAGAGATAGGTGTTCGGCGTATCGATGACGACCGTGCCGGGCGCCTCGTGGGTGGCGTAGCCCACGATCTGGCGACGCAGCCGCGCCGGCAGCTCGGCCGTCGCATTCTGCTCCTCGCTCGGCGCCGACTGCACCTGCGGCGTGGTTGCGGGCCCAGCGGGTTGCGGAACGAAAGGAAACAGTTGAAGCGGCGCGGCGGAAGCCGCGCTCGAGAAAGCGATGGCGGCAAGTGCCCCGAAGGCGGCCGCACGGCGGGATTTCGGCAAAAATGCCCCGATACTCAACATTGATGTCCCCTGTTTTGATCGCCCGCGCGCCGTTTTGGCGCGTCGTTAAGGGTGTTTCTTAAGGGGGAAACGTTTCGGGACGTTTGCGCCGACCCGCCAAAATGGTTTCACGGCATTCATGGATTGTTTCAATCCTGTGTCATCAAGGCCGGCGGCGCAGGGGGAAAAGCGAAAATACAGGCGTTAACCTCTATGAAGTCATACGTTTGAAATATCCGTCAGGGAACGTCGGGCCTTGAGAATCACCAGGGATCCCCGAGATGCGGATTTTGATTGCGACCGACGCCTGGCATCCGCAGGTCAATGGCGTGGTGCGCACCCTGACCTCGCTGAAGCGCAGCGCGTCCGCCCTCGGGGTGGAGGTGGACTTCCTGACGCCTGACGGATTTCCCTCCCTTCCGGTGCCGACCTACCCGGGCTTGCGCGTTGCCCTGCCAAACCGGCGCGAGATCGCCCGCAGGATCGAGGCTGCCGCCCCCGACGCCATTCATATTGCGACCGAGGGGCCGATCGGCTGGGCGACATGGTCCTATTGCCGCCGCCGCAGGCTTGCCTTCACGACGTCGTATACCACGCGCTTTCCCGAATATATCGCGGTCCGCTCCATCGTTCCGGCGTCGGTGAGCTATGCGGTGCTGCGGCGTTTTCATTCAGCCGCCGCCATGACGATGGTGGCGACGAACTCTCTTTACGACGAGCTTGCCGCGCGCGGCTTTCGCAAGCTCGGCTTCTGGGGCCGCGGCGTCGACACCGAACTTTTCAATCCTTTTCATCCGCTCGAGCTTGACCTGCCGCGCCCTATTTTCATGACCATGGGGCGCGTCGCCGTCGAAAAGAATATCGAAGCTTTTCTCTCGCTCGACCTGCCGGGATCCAAGGTCGTGGTCGGCGACGGGCCGCAAAAGTCAGCGCTCGAGCACAAGTATCCGGGTGTCAATTTTCTCGGCGAAAAGACCGGCGCGGATTTGACCGCGCATCTGGCGGCTGCGGACGTTTTCGTATTTCCAAGCCGCACCGATACGTTCGGTGTGGTGCAACTCGAGGCGCTGGCTTGCGGCACGCCGGTTGCCGCATTTCCCGTAACCGGGCCGCTCGACGTGATTGCGGATCATCCGGTGGGCGCGCTCGACGAGGACCTGCGCAGCGCCTGTCTGCAGGCGCTAAAAGTCTCCCGCGATGCATGCCGGGATTTTGCGCTCGAGCGTTCCTGGGAAAACAGTGCAAGGCAGTTCATCGGCAATTTGAGTGCGCTCCAGCCCAGCCGTTCGCTGCGGCCCGCCCCGGTGTTGGCGGGACAGCATGCAGTGCACGGCTGAGCGGGAAAAATTTCGCGAGCCGGCAACAGGTCCGGTCCGGCGGTCGTCCGGATCGGGCCGCAGAGATCAACGAGGCTAAAGCTACCATGGCAGAAACCATCAAAATGGACGACGCGGTGCGGTTGGATTTCGATCGGGAGATGGTCGAACAGGCCTACGATCGCTGGGCTCCGGTCTATGACCTCGTGTTCGGCGGCGTATTTTCCAAGGGCCGGGATGCCGCCATCCAGGCCACCAACAAGATCGGCGGTCGCGTGCTCGAGGTCGGCGTCGGCACCGGGATTTCGCTGCCCCTCTACGCGCCGCATGTCCGCATCTTCGGCACCGATATCTCGGAAGCGATGCTCAACAAGGCGCGGCGGCGCGTCGCCGACCTGCGGCTGAAGAATATCGAGGGGCTCGCGGTGATGGACGCCGAGAAGCTCGAATTTCCGGACAATTCGTTCGACGTGGTGATGGCGCAATATGTCGTGACCGCCGTGCCCAATCCGGAAAACGCACTGGATGAGTTTGCACGCGTGCTGCGCAGGGGTGGCGAGCTGATCATCCTGACGCGCGTCAGCGCGGACGACGGCATGCGCCGCTTCATCGAGCAGCAACTACAGCCCATCGTCCGCCGGCTCGGGTTCCGCACCGCCGAGTTTGCCTGGTCGCGCTACACGCGCTGGCTCGCGAGCGCCAGCGGCGTCGAACTGCTGGAGCGCCGCCTGATTCCTCCGCTCGGTCACTTCTCGCTGGTTCGTTTCCGCAAGGTCGACGCCTGAAGCGTTTTCAAGCGAAGTGGACACCGGTTCGGGTCAACAAAGCGCGTAAAACAAGACCGCCACGTAAGGCGCGAACAAGGTTGGTCTCGTCACCGTGTTGTCATGATGGGCCATGTGACGTTTCGATGATGTCACATGACCTTTATCGAATCGCTGTAAACCGAATCAGCATGGCCTTTTTGGGGGAACGAATGATCAAGGATTTCCGGGAGCAGCTGCGGATTCAGCGCTGGGACGACCATCGCTACTACCACCACAGCCGTATCAATCAGAGCCTGCACTTCATAAGCGCCGTCAGCTTCATGATCGGCTATCTCATGATGTTCTTCGATCCCCTGATCTCGGCCCTGATCGGCTGGCTGGTGTCGATGACTTCGCGCCAGGCCGGGCACTTCTTCTTCGAGCCGCGCGGCTACGATCACCTCAACCAGGCGACCCACGAGCACAAGGAAGAGATCAAGGTCGGTTACAATCTGCGCCGCAAGATCGTCCTGATGACGATCTGGGCGCTCGCGCCCGTCGTCCTCTACATCGATCCTACCCTGTTCGGCGTGTTGACGCCCTGGGCGACGCCGGCCGAGTTCGTCCGTGACGTTGCCAAGCTGTGGCTGGCGGTAGGCATTGGCGGACTGCTGTTTCGGACCGTGCACCTGTTCTTCATCCGCGACGTGGAAACGGGCCTGGTCTGGATGACCAAGATTCTCACCGACCCGTTCAACGACTTCAAACTCTATCGTAAGGCGCCGCTGGCGTTGTTACGCGGCGAGCTGATCGATCCGGGCCTGGACATCCTCGAGCACCAGAGCTTTGAAGAGCAGCACGCCTGAGGCAAGCCTTTGCCTCGTCGCGAGCAGAGTCATGCCCGAACCGCGGAATTGTCACCCACCCTTTGCGGGGGCCTGGAGGGAGACGGCAAGAAAGTATTCATCGCTTCCAGCGGCTGGCGATTATCTCTTTGAGGATTTTCCGGCGGATGGCCTTGTTGGTGAGCGAAGGCTGATGCCACCACCACCCATCGCGCTTCATCTTCCCGGCCGCAGCCACGAAGCGCGTCTCGACCTCCGCGAAATCGGCATCGGTATAGTTCAGGCTGAAGATCAGCCGCCCGGTCCCGACCCAGCTCAGCGCCAGCCCTTCGGCGCGCAGATAATACTGCAACATCCAATTGTAGCGGGACGGTTCGGTATATTGCACCGTCCAGATCGACGACAGGTTTTCAAGACGAACCGGAAGACCCGCGCTTGCGAGCCTGGCGTTCAATTGCCTCGCCCGGGCGTTCCAGGTCTCGTCAAGCCCGTCATAAACGCTGCGGAAATTCGCACTGGCAAGGCGGGAGAGAAATTCGTCCATCGCGGTCATGACGTAGGGGTGCGAATTGAAGGTGCCGCGGGCAAAGCAGATGTCGGCGGGAGAATCGTCGCGGAAGCGCCGCATCAGTTCTTTTCGTCCGCACACCACGCCGATGGGAAGCCCGCCGGCGAGGCTCTTGCCGTAGGTGACCATGTCGGCACGAACGCCGAAATATTCCTGCGCACCGCCGACGGCGATGCGGAAGCCGAGAAACACTTCGTCGAAAATCAGGACGATGCCGCGCTCGGTGCAGACCTCGCGGAGCGTCTTCAACCATGCGCCGTAGGCCGCGCGGTCGAAATGCGCGCTGCGGGAGCTGTCGACGAGCGCCGAATTGCCGGGCGCGTTGCCGTTGGGATGCAGCGCCTGCAGCGGGTTGACGAGCACGCAGGCGATGTCGCGCCGCGTCCGCAACACGTGAAGCGTTCGCTCCGACATTTCTGCGAGCGTATAGGTCTCATGCGGCGAAACCGGGTTGCCGACGCCCGGCTGCACGTCACCCCACCAGCCGTGATAGGCGCCGGCGAAACGAACGAGATGGGTGCGGCGCGTGTGGTAGCGGGCAAGCCGCACCGCCTGCATCACCGCTTCGGTGCCGGACATGTGGAACGAGACCTCGTCCAGTCCCGAAATCTCGCAGAGCCTGCGCACGTTGTCTGCCACCACCGGATGATAGGGGCCGAGCGCTGGACCCAGCGCACGCGCGCGCGCCTCGCCTTGCGCGATGCACTCCTTGTAGAAATCGTTGCCGAAGATGTTGACGCCGTAGGAACCGGTCAGGTCGTAGAACACATTGCCGTCGATATCGGTGAGGGTGACGCCGGCCGACGATTCCATGAACGCTCCGGTGCCGAGGTTTTCCCGCACCAGTCGGCTGAACTGGAAGGGCACGCGATAGGCTTCGGTGAACTGCAGGTCGGAGATGCGGCCCGCAGCCTCGGCGGTCATCTGCCGCCCTTTGGCGTAGCGTTGCTCGTAGAGGCGAGCGAGCGCGAAGAAGGCATCCTTTCGCTGCGCGGCGACGGCCGGTGGCGCCCCGTCGGCACAAAAAAATTCGTCGATGGAAAATTCGTAAAACGGGATCAGCCGTGCCACCCGCCGCGACATTTTCGAATGTCCGGTGAGCGAGCGGTGCTTGGCCCGCGACAAAGCGAGCCTTGCTCCGAGTTTCGGGAAGACAGCCGCGGCGCCAGCCACTGCCGTGGCGGACAGAGAGAGAATTGGGAGAGACGAATCCATGCCGCCAGCGCTAGCCGGTCGATCTGACAGATTGATGACAGTTCGTCGCCTGATCGCTGGCCTGACGGAGCAGGAGGATTTGAACTTCCTCCTCACCAACCGAATCCCGCGCGCGGCACTGACGCGGTTCATGGGCTGGTTCAGCAAAATCGAGAATTGGTTTGTTCGCGACGCCTCGATCGCCTGCTGGCGGATGTTCTCCGATCTCGACCTGGGCGAAGCGAGGAAAAGCGAATTCAAGAGCCTGCACGACTGCTTCACGCGCGAGCTCAAACCGGGCTTGCGCCCCGCGGACCCCGATCCTTCGGTCGTGGTCAGCCCGAGCGATGGCATCATCGGCGCGCACGGCGCGATCGAGGACACCGAGCTGTTTCAGATCAAGGGCGCGGGTTATTCTCTGCTGGATCTGCTCGGCGATCCCGAACTGGTCGATGCCCACCGCAACGGGCGCTTCGTCACGCTGCGGCTGACCTCGAGCATGTACCACCGCTTTCACGCGCCGCATGACTGCCGGATCGAGCGGGTCACCTTCATCAACGGCGACACCTGGAACGTCAATCCGATTGCGTTGAAACGCATCGAGCGGCTGTTCTGCAAGAACGAGCGTGCGGTGATTCAAACCCGCCTCGTCTCGGGCGAATTCGTCACCCTGGTGCCGGTTGGCGCGATCCTGGTCGCAAGCGTGCGGCTGCATTTTCTCGATCTCGTGCTCAACGCACAGACGCGCGGACCTTCGGTGTTTGCCTGCGAGGTAGCCGTGCGCAAGGGCGATGAACTCGGCTGGTTCGAGCATGGATCGACCATCATCGTGCTCGCGCCGGATCATTTTGAATTCTGCGACAATGTGCGCGAGGGTGCGCGGATTCTGATGGGCCAGCCGCTGCTGCGAAAGCCGGGCTGAGCGCCGCCGATGCATGGCGGCTTTCATCCTGCACGATTGCCCTAAAGCTTCTTCTTGGCTTGCCCTTTGGCGGCGGCGGACGCTTGATTGCCGGTGCCGGCTTGTTCGCGGGCTGCCGCGCGCCGGGCGCGCCGGGTTGCCGCTGCGCGCCGGGCGGATGCTGCTGTTGCTGCTGCCCCTGCTGTCCAGGCGCGTTCGGCGATGCCGGGGGTTGACCCTGCTGCCCCGGCCGGTTCGGCTGTCCGGCCCGGCTGACCGGCTGCGGTTCGGCGAGCCCGGCTGCTGTGGCGCACCCGGCCGCTGCTGCAGATTGTTCTGCCGCTGCGGTCCGCCCGGCTGACCCGGTGCGCCGCGCGGGTTGCTCCGGTTCGGATTGGCCTGCCGCAGCGCGCGCTGCTCGGTCACGACCCGACGGCCGACCACCTGCGCCGCGTGCAGCTGGCGCACGATGCCCTGGTCGCGCGCAGCCTGTTGCGGCGAAATGGCAAGCGGCGTCGCGGTCAGGCGGCCGCCGGCGCCGGGCCGCACCGTAAAGCCGCTCGACCCTTGCGTGAGCGAGCCAAGCCGCGCGCCGTTGCGATCGTTGACGTTGATATGGCCGACCCGGCCGTCGGCATCGGGGTAGAGCTTGATGTTATTGGCGCTGGTTGCTGTCGCGCCGGGCTCGACCTCGACGAGTCCGGTGGTGCCGCGAATGCCGAGCGAGGTGCTCGGCGTCGTGATCTTCATGTCGCCGTTTTTGGCGACGCTCGCGGCGGCGAAGGCCACCGTACCCCTGGCGATGTCGAACAGCGCCGAGTTGTTCTTGCCGTTATCTTCGTAGACGTAATTGTCGACCGTGATCCTGGCATTGGCGGTGAGGTTGAACGTCGTCGCATCGTTGAAGGTGACGCCGAGGGTGGAATTGGACGACGTCACCAGGACGTCGTTGAGGAAGATGTCGTCCTTGAGCTTGAGCGGCAGCGAATTCCTGTTGCGGATCACGGTCGCGGTGCCCGTGAGCGTCGCGACGTTGCCGATCGGATCGGCAGCGGGCGCTTGCGCCGGCGCGTTTGCGGTTGACGAAGGCGTAGCCGGAGAGGGCGTAGCCGGGGAGGGCGCGGGCGAAGCCGAAGGAGGTGCCGCCGGCCGCGCCGGTTGTGGCGCCGGCGAAGGTGCCGGCTGGGCTTGTGCAAGTCTCGCCGCGGCCGAGATCGCATTGGCAAGCGATGACACGCCGCCGTCTTCAATCGCGACAGGTGGCGCGTAGGCAAAAGCCGGGCCGGAAAGCGTGAGGCAGGGCAGAAAGGCCAACGCAAGGCAAAGCCGCCGCATTGTGCTCACGCCGGATTCCCCCACACGTGAGCCGTTTGATGAAAGCATCATGCCCCTGCCTGCAATGTCTTAAAGCGCGACCTGAATCAAATCCCGAAAAACCCCACTTTTGCCGGTCATCTGTGCCCCGGCAACAATGGAGTTGGTGATGACGAACGGGATTGAGGCCGTTGCCGGCTGAATGTGGAATGAATGGCGGCAGGCCGGGGAAACCTGTCGCAGGGCCAAGCACCAAAAAGCCCGGCGGTAGTCCGGCCGCCGGGCCTTGTTCGTTTCATTTCAGGCTGTCGGTGAACGCTAGAACATGCCGAGTACGATGGCGCCGACAAAGGCGAAGGCGATGTAAGCGGTCACCACGCTCAATCTGCTGACGAAAGGACGAAAGGTCATCGGAATTCTCCTGAACTCACGTCACTGCCCGCCGTATCGGCAGAAATTAGCAATGCGCGCGTTGCCAAAAAAGGCAGGCTCGCTGTCTATCCGCCTCATCTCGGCGCCGCACAATCGCGCAACTCGTGGTTAAAGAGTCGTGAAATCAAGACGTTGATGAGTCCTTAAATAAATTCGTTGAAGTTCTCCGCATGACGCGCGGAGTTCGTTTGTATCTCGTCGGCTCCTTCGTCCTTGTCTCGCTCGTGGGTTGCGGTCGCGGATTTTTCTCCGAGGAGCGCGAGGCGTGGCGGACCGAGGCCGAGATCGCGTGCCTGAAGTCAGGTGCCGTCAGGGAGAGCGCCGAACTGGTGCGGATGAGCCCGATTTCCGGTCCTGGCATTTGCGGCGCAGAATTTCCGCTGAAGGTCGGAGCCATCGGTGAAACCCTCGGCACGTTCGGTTTTGCCGACGATGATCTTCGGCCGCCGGCTCCGATCGGCAATCAACCGCGCTGGCCGGTCGCTCAGCCGGCACCATCACAACCGCAGTATTATCCCCAACCGCAATACTATCCGGACGGGGGAGGGCGCACGCAAGGCTACGGCGCGGCTGAAAGTGGTCCCATTTCATTGCGCGCGCCCGGCATTGGACCCGACGACGACGGTATTCCGCCCGACGCGCCCGCGTGGCGCAATCCGCCACCGCAGGCGCCCTATTCCCAGTCCTATCCGCCCGGCGATCGCTATCGCTCGCCGCGGCTGGGGCCGGGGCCCGACCACTCGGTTACGGCGTTCGGTACCGTGGCGGTCCGGCCTGCCGCGACGCTGGCATGTCCGATCGTCTCGGCGCTCGACCGCTGGATCGCCGATTCGGTGCAGCCGGCAGCCATGCGCTGGTTCGGCGCGCGCGTCGTCGAGATCAAGCAGATTTCCGCCTATTCCTGCCGCGGCATGAATGGTAATTCGCACGCGCACATTTCCGAACACGCGTTCGGCAACGCGCTCGATATCGCAGCCTTCACGCTCGCCGACGGGCGGCAGATCACGGTGAAGGACGGCTGGCACGGCATGCCGCAGGAGCAGGGGTTCCTGCGCGACATCGAAGCGGCGGCCTGTCAGCAGTTCTCGACCGTGCTGGCGCCGGGTTCGAACGTCTATCACTACGATCACATCCACGTCGACCTGATGCGCCGCGCCTCGCGGCGTCTGATCTGCGAACCGGCCGCAGTGTCGGGCGAGGAAGTCGCCGCCCGCGCCGTCCGGCGCAACCCTTACGCCTCGCGCGAACCGTTTGTGACCGGATCGCTCGGCGGGCAGAAACCCGCTCATTCGCGCAAGCGCGACAAGGTCGACGAGGAAGACGAGTTCGAGGACGAGTAGGGGGATGGCGAAACCCACCCGGGCGGGCTTGCGTGAGGAGTGGATCGCTTCGTCGCTGCCGCTCCTCGCGATGACGAGGGGTGCAGCGGGCGTCATCGCGAGCGCACGCGAAGCGATCCAGGCTATCGGACAACCGTCATGGCGAGGCTGTCACGGCCGTCCATGTCTTTATCTTGCGGCGGTTTACCAACCTATCCACCTTCAGGAGGATTTGCTAATTTCGCGCGCCACGTCGTCGCGCGAGACTGTCGAGAGGACGTTATGGCCGGGCATAGCCGTTCGAAGAACCGCGTCCCATCCGCTCCCAATGACGATGGATGATGCCGTTGGCGTCATTGCGAGGAGCGTGAGCGACGAAGCAATCCAGAATCTTCTCAAAGGTTCGAACTCCGGATCGCTTCGCTTGCGCTCGCAATGACGCGAGAGACTGATTTGCCCCAGCTTGTCCAGCCCCGCCGCAAAAAATATCTTGCTTCTTCACCTGGTAGAAACAGCAATAAAGCCTTCCCCGTCCCGCGCTCATCAGGAGGGGCGTTGCGCGTCGTCACGAACGTGGAGCGCGGGATGCGATGGACGCTTTGGGTGCGCAAGACGGGCGCCTTTTCGAAGCGGACGGCGAAGTCGTGTGGTCCTGATATCCCGACGCTGATATCAAGCCTGCAGATTGATGATCTTGCAAGCGACGGGGGCAAGAAAGCCCGGTCCCCGGGGAGAGTACGAAGGAAACCGTAAAACCATCGCGCGGGGAATGCCGGAATGTTTCGGCCTACCTGTGGTAACTACGCTTGTGTGCTTTCACTTTTCGCACACAAGGCTGCGGGTGCGTCGCGCGCCCGGCATTCCCTGCGCCCTCCCTATGAGGGACGCCGTTTTTCATGACTCGGGTGCGATTCCAGCGCCGCGGGAACGCGAAAGCTCGCCTCGACTGTCATTTGCGAACCAACCGGTCGGGCGAACGCAAAAGTGAAGCAATCAATGCTTCTTCGGTGCGTAGGCCGCCAAAAACATCTGCGTTGCGCTGCGGACAACCTGCGCGATGCGCTCAGGCGAAGGGGCGGGCGCCGCCTGGAAGATGAACGGGAGGAACAGCGATGCCTGGCACATCAGCAAAAATTGCGCCGCCGCGAGCTGGCAGTCGTCGATCGTCAATTCCTTCAGCTTGACGCGGGCGTCCAGATAGGTGGCAAGGCGGCTGATGGTTTGCGCCAGAACGTGCTCGTAATAGCGGCGGCCGACTTCCGGCATCCGCTCGGCAATCGCCATCACCGTGCGGATCGCCGATCCGCCGCCGGGCCGGCAGATGATCGCGATATAGGCCTGTCCGAACTCGGTCAGCGTGGTGGTGACGTTGCGCTCTGGGTCGAAGTTGAACGTGATCTTGCCCTGTTCGAGCGTCTCCTCCTCGACGATGGCCTCGAACAGGCGGTTCTTGTCGGCGAAGTAAACATAGAGCGTCCCTTTGGAGACGCCGGCGGCCCGGGCGATCTCACCCATGCTGGCGCCGTCAAACCCGAGGTCCATGAAGACCTTGCGGGCACCGTCAAGGATCTGCCGGCGCTTCGAGGAGTCCTCGTCGCCTATCACGCGAAAATTGGTGGAGGCGGTTGAAACCATTGGTTTAGGCTCCCCGAAAAATTCACGGCTTGGAAACCCTGCTTGAAATCCTTGGGAAGGAACCGCAGGCGTACTATCAGCACACACAAATATAACTTGACCGAACCGTTCGGTCAATGTTAATTTGAATTGAGTATTGGCCGGGACTTTCCCGGCCTGGTCTTGTGTTCGGGCGTTTTTGGGGGAGGAGGCCGTTCATGGCCGCAGCGAGAGATCAGGCCGCGCGCGTCCTTCGCACCGGATCGAATTCGGCTGAGAGCGAGGCGGCGCGGGAAGCGTCAGTGGCCACCGCCGACCCCATTCGCCCAAGCCTTCTCGAAGAGACCACCGTTCGCCGTCCTTCGGAGGTGTCCGAAAGGCCGGCTGTCGCAAGGCCCGCGGAAACCCCTGCCGTCGCGGCCGCGCGAAAGGGTCGCATGCGCAAGATCGTCCTCACGGGTGTCGTGGCTCTGCTTGCGCTTGCGGCCATCTCCTATGGCGTGCACTGGCTCCTGGTCGGACGTTTCTTCGTTTCGACCGACGACGCCTATGTGCGCGCCAACAACACCCTGCTCGGCGCCCGGGTGTCCGGGCACATCGCGGCGATCTTTCCTCGTGACAACGCGCTGGTTCATTCCGGCGATGCGATCTTCAAGATCGATGACGGCGATTATCGGATCGCCGTGGATGCCGCGCGCACCAGGATCGAAACGCAGCAGGCCACCATCGAGCGGATCGGCCGCCAGGTCACCGCGCAGGAAAGCGCGGTCGAACAGGCCAAGGCGCAACTGGCGTCCGCCGAAGCAGGCCTCAAGCGCGCCGATCTGGATTACGATCGCCAGCAGAATTTGAGCGCGAAAGGTTTCGCCTCGCGCGCCACCTTCGAGGTTTCCGAAGCCAGCCGCGATCAGGGCATGGCGGGGGTGAGGTCGGCACGCGCCGCCTATGAAGCCGCGCGCGACAATGTCGAGGTGACCAAGGCACAGCAGGCCGAGGCCCGCGCCCAGCTTGCGGAATTGCAGACCACGCTTGCCAAGGCCGAGCGCGATCTCGACTTCACTTCGGTGCGCGCACCGGTCGACGGCACCTTCTCCAATCGGCTGGTCAACACCGGCGACTTCATCGCGGTCGGACAGCGGCTCGGCAATGTCGTGCCGCTCGACGACGTCTTCATCGATGCAAATTTCAAGGAAACCCAGCTCAAGCGAATTCGTCCCGGGCAGTCGGCGACGATTTCGGTCGACGCATACGGGCATCGCAAATTCGCCGGCGTCGTTGAGAGTATTTCGCCCGCGGCGGGCTCGGTATTCACGCTGCTGCCGCCGGACAACGCCACCGGAAACTTCACCAAGATCGTGCAGCGGCTGCCGGTCCGGATTCGCGTGCCGACGGAGGTCGCCAGGCAGAACCTGCTGCGCGCCGGCATGTCGGTCTATGCCACCGTGGACACCACCGAAGGCGCCAAGGATGCCGATAGCGACGCCGACCTGGACGCGCCGCAGATGATTCACCCGCAATAAGCTCTCACCCCCACCCCGACCCCTCCCGGCAAGGGGGAGGGCAGAAGAAGAAGCAACCACAGCGCGCTGTGAACACGAACTGAGCTGAACCAGCATGGCCAACGCCACCACTGCCAACCCAGCGATGATGAGCGGCGCATCGTCCGAACGCATCGCACCGCGCCGGCTGGTGGCCTTTCTCATCATGGTGTTCGGGATGTTCATGTCGATCCTGGACATCCAGGTCGTCTCGGCATCGCTCACCGACATTCAGGCCGGTCTGTCGGCAAGCTCCAGCGAAGTTTCATGGGTGCAGACCTCGTATCTGATCGCCGAGGTGATCGCCATTCCGCTGTCCGGATTCCTTTCCCGCGCGCTCGGCACGCGGCTGTTGTTTGCGATCTCTGCGGCAGGTTTCACCGTGGCGAGCTTCCTTTGCGGTTTCGCCTCGACGATCGAGGAGATGATCGTGTGGCGCGCGATCCAGGGCTTTCTCGGCGCGGGCATGATCCCGACCGTGTTCGCCTCCGCCTATACGGTGTTTCCCCGCTCGAAATTTTACATCGTGGGCCCGATCATCGGTCTGGTGGCAACGCTGGCGCCCACCATCGGGCCGACGGTCGGCGGGTTCATCACCGACGCGATGTCGTGGCACTGGCTGTTCTTCATCAACATCGTACCCGGCATCGGCATTACGGTGGGCGTATTGATGCTGGTCGATTTCGACCAGCCGAATTTCGCGCTGCTCAATCGCCTCGACTGGTTCGGCCTGATCGCGATGGCGGGATTTCTCGGCTCGCTGGAATATGTGCTCGAGGAAGGCCCGCAATATGAATGGCTGCAGGATACTTCGGTCGCGATATTCGCCTGGATCTGCGGCATCTCCGCCATCGCATTCTTCTACCGCGTGTTGACGGTGGAGGAACCGATCGTCGATATCCGCGCCTTCGCCGACCGCAATTTCGGTATCGGCTGCCTGATCTCGTTCTGCGTCGGCATCGGGCTCTACGGCCTGACCTACATATATCCGCGCTACCTATCCGAAGTGCGCGGCTACAGCGCGCTGATGATCGGCCAGACCATGTTCGTCTCCGGCATCACCATGTTCCTGATGGCACCGGTGGTCGGACGCCTGATGCAAAGGGTCGATCTGCGCCTGATCATCGCCTTTGGCTTGGTGACCTTTGCGATGGGTTCCTACCAGATGACCTGGATCACCCGAGAATATGATTTCTACGAACTTCTGCTGCCGCAGATCCTGCGCGGCATCGGCATGATGTGCGCGATGGTGCCGACCAACACCATAGCACTCGGCACCCTGCCGCCGGACCGGGTCAAGAATGCCTCGGGGCTGTTCAACCTGACTCGCAATTGCGGCGGAGCTGTCGGGCTTGCGATCATCAACCAGGTGCTCAACGATCGCACCGACCTTCACATCTCGCGCCTGCAGGACCGCGTCACCTGGGGCAACGCCGACGCGGTCCAGACGCTGAACCAGTTTACCCAGCGCCTGCAGGGCCTGGGCGATTCCGGGCTGATGGCACTCAAGCAATTGTCCCAGATCGTTCATCGTCAAGCGGTGGTGATGAGCTATGGCGACGTCTTTTTCATGCTGACGCTGTTCTATCTCGGCCTCAGCCTGTTGGTCCTGGTGCTGAAGAAGCCGGCCGCGCCCTCCTCGGAGCCGGCACATTAGAGCAGGATCCGGAAAAGTGGAAACCGGTTTTCCCTCGCGACAAACGCGAAACGCGTTTGCGCGGAGATCATGCACAAACAGAAGGATGAGATCATGATGCGATTCCACTTAATCGCACCATGATCTGGCCGCCGAAGGCTTGTGATGTTGTCTGCAACGTCCGTTCATGCTTGATGGGCGGCATGACGCGCGGTCTTGTGGTTTCCGGTTCCGGGTCACTCCATCACGTGCAGGCGGCCTCGGCGCGTTGGATCGCAGCCGCGCTGGCGCTGACCGCTGCGCTGTGGCTTGCGATGCTGGCCGGCCTGCTTGCGATTGCCAATCGCGTCCACGACGATGTGCCGGTTCTGCTGGCGGTCAAGCTGCCGCTCCTGGATTCGCATCCCGACCTGATTTTCGGCGGCGAGAGCCGCACCGAATATCAGGTAGATCCCGCACTCGCCGCCCAACTGACCGGCAGGCCGCAAGGCGGTGTCGTCAATCTTGCCTATGATGCGGGCGAGCCGCTGGCGCTGTTGGCCGCGATGCGCCGGGAGCCGGATCGATTTCGCAACGCTCACGTGGTCGTCAGCGTTGCGCCGTTCCTGTTCAACGAAGGCGTGCGGTCGGCTGCGGTCTATCCGCAGGACATAGCGGCCCGCCTCGGCGTTTTCGAACAGATGGTGTCGTTCCTTCCCTGGCGCCTCGGCACGCTGATCCGCTACATTCGCGAGGCCTTCGCCTCAAGGCTTGCGGCCGACCAGCATGTTGCCGAAACCGCATCGCAGCCTGCGGCGCTCGGCGTCAAGATCATCGACCATACTCAGTCCGACGACCGCTGGCCGGCCGACATCGGCTCGCACGCGCATTACGCCAACTGGAATTTGTCGGGCCCGAAGGCGCGCTTCGAGACCCGCGCGCTGTGCGACATGGTTGCGCTGTCGCGCAAGTTGACCGTGGTGGTGCCGCCCTGGGCGCCGCGTTACGACCGCGCGCGCGATCCGCAATGGCAGGGCAAGGACGATCAATACGTGGCGCTCGTCGCCGATGCCGGCCGCGCCTGCGGCTTCGAGGTTCTGGACGTTGCATCCGTCCCCGGCCTGCAACAGTCCAATTACGCCGACGAAATGCATGTCAACGCCTCGGGCGTGCCGATCTACACCCGCTACCTCGTGTCGCGGTTGAAGTATTAAGCACGGAACCGATGCTGTTCTCCTCCTACACTTTCCTGTTGCAGTTTCTCCCCGCCGTTGTGCTGGCCTTCGCGGCCGCACGGCGTCATTCCCCGCGCGCCGGCATCCTGGTGCTGGTCTGTGCGTCGTTGTTCTTCTATGGCGCCTGGCGGCCGGTCTATTTGGTGCTGCTGATCGCCTCGATCGCGGCGAATTTTTCGTTCGGCTTGTCGATGGAGGATCCGCGTCGCTGTCGCGCTGTCGGCATTGTCGGGGTTGCGCTCAACCTGGCGCTGCTCGGCTATTTCAAATACACAAATTTCGTCATCGAAAGCATCAACATGCTGACGGGCGCGCCGCTTCCGTTCGTCGACATCGTGCTTCCGCTCGGCATATCCTTCTTCACGTTCCAGCAGATCGCCTATCTCGTCGACGTGATGCGCGGCGCGAAAATCGAACGCGACATCGTCAGCTATACGCTTTTCGTGTCGTTCTTCCCGCACCTGATCGCAGGACCGCTGGTGCATCACGCCGAGATGATCCCGCAGTTCAAACGCGGTCGTACCGGGCGTTCGGCGGTGCTCGCGGCGCGAGGACTTTCGATCTTCGCCGCGGGGCTGTTCAAGAAAGTGGTGATCGCCGACAACCTTGCGCAGTTCGTCTCGCCCGTATTCGCTCACCTGGATGCCGGCGGCAGTGTCACAACCCAGTGGGCCTGGCTTGCGACGTTGTCCTATACGATGCAGATCTATTTCGACTTCTCCGGCTATTCCGACATGGCGGTCGGGCTTGCGCTGCTGTTCGGCATCCGCTTGCCGGTGAATTTCCGCTCGCCCTACAAGGCGACCTCGATTGTCGAATTCTGGCGGCGATGGCACATCACGCTGTCGCGATTTCTTCGCGACTACCTCTACATTCCGCTCGGCGGCAACCGGCGCGGCGAACAGCGCCGCTATCTCAATCTCATGGTGACGATGCTGCTCGGCGGGCTCTGGCACGGGGCGGGCTGGACTTTTCTCATCTGGGGCGGATTGCACGGTGTCTATCTCTGCGCCAATCATCTCTGGCAGGCTTGGCGCGGGCCTCCAGCGAAAGCCGTGGCCGCGAGCGGGTTGGTGAAAGCGGTCTCGTGGACCATCACGTTCCTGGCGGTGGTTTGCGCCTGGGTGTTCTTCCGCGCCAAAACGGCGGCCTCGGCATGGCAGATGCTGACCGGCATGCTCGGGCTTGCGCCGGGCGGTTCGGCCTATGTTTCTCCCGGCGTGCTGCGGCTGATGGATTTGCCGATTCTGGTAGGCGAAGGGCACTTGCGTCTTATCGGCGGTGGCGCCGTTGCTCTGGCGCTGGCGGTCGCGCTCTTTCTGCCGAATGTTCCGCAACTCTTTCGTTATCGCGAGTATCGCCGCTCGCCGGAACCGGCCACGTGGCTGCAATGGCGGCCGAACCTGACCTGGGCGCTGGTGTCCGCGGCTGCGCTGGCGATCTCGCTGTTTGGCATGTGGCAACGGCTGGAGTTCCTGTACTTTCAATTTTGACAGTGCGCCTCGCCGGTCCTCATATTGCAAACTCCGCTCGACACATTTATAAGCGCTGCGTCGTCGCTCGAGCCGGGAGAGATTTGCATGATTTCGTCATTTTCGCAGATCGCGCTCCCGCGTCCGAAGCCCATGCTGGTCGCAAGCTTACTGGATGCCCGTTTAGTCCTCTGAGGAGGGCGCCTCCACCAGCGCTGGTCGGGCCTCACGTCCCGATCTTCCAAGCTTCCAAATAGCAGCCATTCAACGACGCCTGCGTGCGGCCTTGCCGCTATCGCGCGTCAAACAACGGGGCCGGAGCAGTGCGCAAGCACACCGGACGACGCCATGACCGCTCAAATCGACAAGCGACCCACCGCCATTCGCGTGGTGTTGCCTTTCGTATTCCAGCACTGGCTCAAGCAGCCGGTCAACGCGGCGATCGTCGTCGCCAGCCTTTTGGGCGCGACCGCGGCCGATCTGTTCATGCCGGTGTTTTCCGGCCGCCTGGTCGACGCCATGACCGCAGGTGCGCAGGATCTCGCCGCGCGCCATGCGGCATATGTTGCATTCGGCGCCATCGTGATGCTGGGACTTGCCTCGATGATCCTGCGCCTGATCGGGCTTCGGGCGATCATCCCGTTCACGCTGCAGATCATGTCGGATGTGGCGCGCGAGGCTTTTACCCGCGTGCAACGCTTCTCCACCGACTGGCACGCCAACAGCTTCGCCGGCTCGACGGTGCGCAAGATCACGCGGGGAATGTGGGCGCTCGACCTTCTCAACGACACCATTCTGTTGGCGCTGTTGCCGTCACTTGCGGTGTTGCTGGGGTCGATGGTTCTGCTCGGGTTGCACTGGTCCTCGCTCGGTGCCGTGATCGGAATTGGCGCGGCCATCTATCTTCCGACGATCGTTGCGCTTTCGACGCGCTATATCGCGCCGGCCGCGCGGGTCTCAAACGCCTGGGACACCAGGGTCGGCGGCACGCTGGCCGATGCCATGACCTGCAACGCGGTGGTGAAATCCTTTGGTGCCGAAACACGCGAGGACGAGCGTCTCGCGCGCGTCATCAACCGGTGGCGGGCTCGCGTGCGGCGGAGCTGGATGCGCTACATCTATAGTGCCACGGCGCAGCTTGCGATGCTGCTGTGCCTGCGCGCTTCGGTGATCGGCGGCGCGTTGCTGCTGTGGGTCGCGGGCCGCGCCTCGCCCGGCGACGTCACCTACGTCCTGACCAGCTATTACATCATCCACGCCTATTTGCGTGATGTGGGCATGCACATCAACAATCTGCAGCGTTCGGTGAATGACATGGAAGAGCTGGTCGCGATCCATGACCAAACCATCGGCATTGCCGACGCCCCCGGCGCGGTGCCGATCGATATCCGCGACGGTCGCATCGCGTTCGAGGACGTGACCTTTCATTATGGCGGCCATCGCGCGCCGCTGTACGACGGCTTGTCGGTGGAAATCCGCGCCGGCGAACGCGTCGGACTTGTCGGCCGCTCCGGCTCGGGCAAGACTACCTTCGTCAAACTGGTGCAGCGGCTCTACGATGTCTCCGGCGGTCGCATCCTGATCGACGGCCAGGATATCGCGACAGTGACGCAGCAATCGCTGCGCAGCCAGATCGCGATCGTGCAACAGGACCCGATCCTGTTTCATCGTTCGCTTGCCGAGAACATCGCCTATGGGCGGCCCGGCGCCAGCGGGACTGCGATCGAGCAAGCGGCGCGGCTGGCCAACGCGCATGAATTCATCGTGCGGCTGCCGAAGGGCTACGGCACGCTGGTCGGCGAACGCGGCGTCAAGCTCTCCGGCGGCGAGCGGCAGCGCGTGGCGCTGGCGCGGGCATTTCTGGCCGATGCGCCGGTGTTGATCCTCGACGAGGCGACCTCGAGCCTGGATTCCGAATCGGAAGCGCTGATTCAACAGGCCATGGAGAGGCTGATGAAGGGGCGCACTTCGATCGTGATCGCACATCGGCTGTCGACGGTGCGCAGCCTCGATCGCATCCTGGTGTTCGATCGCGGCGAGATCGTCGAGCAGGGCGCCCATGCCGTGCTCACGGCGCGCAGCGGTGGAATCTATCGTGGACTGTTCGAGCGTCAGGTAACGGAGTTCGCCGCGATCTCGGCGGCGGAATGAAAGGCGGCGCGTCGGTCGGCGCGCCACCCTTTTCTTCAGCCTGAACCGATGCTGCTCCAGATCAGTGCCACGCCCGACAGGAACAGAAGGCCGAGCACGACGTCGCGGAAGTTGCCGTCGCTCAGCGCGTGGTAGGTTCGCGCGCCGAGCCACGCGCCTCCGATTGTGGCCGGCAGCACGATCAGGGCCAGCCACATGACGTCCTGCGTGATGAATCCGGTGCCCGCCTGCATGCCGAGTGCTGCGGTCAGCACAGTCCAGTTGAAGATTTGAAACAAGCCGCGCCGCTCGTCCTTGCCCCAGCCACGCACGCTCGCCCACAAAATCGGAACAGGACCCGACAATCCGGCGAGGCCGCCAAGCACGCCGCCGGCGAAACCGATTCCGGCGTCGGCTGCCCGACCGCCGATACTCAAGGCCAGCGGCTCGCGCTGCAAGTAGAGCGCGGTTGGAAAAACCAGGAGCATGACGCCAACGGCAAGCTTGAACAGGCGCGGATCGGCATAGGCAACGAGCATGGTGCCGAGCGGCACGCCCGCCACCCCGCCGACGAGAAATGGCCAGACCAGGTGGAAATCGATCGAGCGCCAGATCGAAGGCATCGTCGAGGTTTGTGCGACGATCGAGCAAATCAGCACGAGGGAGACGGCGACAGGGGGCGGCAAAACGTAGAGCCAAATCCCCAGCGCCATCAGCGCGGTGCCAAAGCCCGCGAGACCGGATACGAAACCGCCCGCAAGCGCGCCGGCCATTAGAACCGCGACCGCCATCGCGCTCATGACGGCCGGATCCTGGTGGAGTGGACTGACATTCGCTGCCGGGCGCGCGCTCAGCGTAGCTTCTATTGGCCGTTGGAACGCCTGGGTCCGAACAATTCGGTGTAAAGATCGGTCGTCGGGCCGTTGGCGGTGATGCCGTAAGCGACGGGAACGTCCTGCTCTGGCGGTGGCTGCGGCGCAACCGGCTGTTGCGCGACTTCGACGGGAGGCGGTGACGGCTGAATCTGCCTGGCTGTTGCCGATGCGGTCGCGGCCCTGGTTTGCCGGCTCGTCGATGTGACGGCAGCAGGCGGAGCCGGTTGAAGCGCAGCCGATGCACCTGCTCCCTGGACCGGCTCTGCCGCGGCGGTCGCCGTCGCAGGCGCAGGCTTAGCGGGGCCGAACAACTCGGTGTAAAGACTGGTGGTGGTGCCGGCGCTCGAAAGGCCGTAGCTCGTCGGATACGGCTGGTCGCCCTGGCTCGACGTGACGTTGTTCGCGCCCGCGCATCCAGCGACGACGAACGCAGTTGCGGCGAGCGCAGTTAAGGCCCGGACGCCGGATATTGCCCGGAAACAAGGTAATGCGCGGCTCAAGACGACCCCCCGACCGACCAGCCGGTCGAATTTCCACTAATAATGGCAGGATATGGCGCCCGCAAGGCAAGATGACCGGGGCGGACGGCCGAATCTCCTGCAAGATGGCGAGGGGTCCGGCGCGTGACGCCGGGCCCCTCATGGTTATAGACATCAGCCGGCCTGTAAGCCGGGTTCTGTAGGGCATCGCCCGCTCGCGCGGACGATACGTGACGGCCATTCCTCTGGGACAACGTTTGCACGTTGCCTCGAGCAACCTACCCGGACGGCGAGCCTGACATCGCTCCCGCACGCCGTCATCGCTTTCGCGAACGGTGCGCGTTGCCGTCCCTATTCGGTCTTGCTCCCGGTGTGGTTTGCCATGCCGGTTCCGTTGCCGGAGCCGCGGTGCGCTCTTACCGCACCTTTTCACCCTTGCTGCCCTCCCTTTCGGGCCGGGAAGCGGTTCGTTCTCTGTGGCACTGTCCCTGGGGTCGCCCCCGCCGGAGGTTATCCGGCACCGTATGTCGATGGAGCCCGGACTTTCCTCTCCTGCAGCCTTTCGACCGTAGCCGGAGCGGCCGTCCGGCCGACTGACCTCCAAGGCATGGGGTTTAGGGCGGGCTGCGTCAAGGCGGCGCGGAGGCCTAAAATAAATTATCCTGAAAATGTCGTTTTGCGGTTGGCCCGTTCGACTGGGGTTGTGCCGATCCGGATGTCGGCAATCACGCCGGACAAGAGGAGTTGAGACGATGCAATATCTGCTGATGATCTATCGCAGCGAAGCCGAACTCGGCAAAATGGACCCTGCCGCGCGCCAGAAAATGTCGGCCGAGTACGGTACCTTTACCCAGTCCATCATCCAGAGCGGCAATTTCAAGGCCGGCGACGGGTTACAGCCGTCGACGACGGCGACGACGGTCCGCGTACGCGACGGCAAGATCCTCACGACCGATGGCCCATTTGCGGAAACGCGCGAGCAACTTGGCGGCTATTACCTGATCGAAGCCAAGGATCTCGACACTGCGATCGGCATCGCCGCCCGGATTCCCGGAGCGCGCGAGGGCTCGATCGAAGTCAGGCCGATCATGATCTACAAGTGATGACGCCCGGCGAGATCGACACGATATTCCGCGACGAGGCGGGGCGGGCGCTGGCCACGCTGATCCGTCTCGTCGGCGATTTCGATCTTGCCGAGGATGTATTGCAGGAGGCTTTTGCCGTTGCGCTGGAACGCTGGCCGGCCGCGGAGACGCCGTCCAATCCGCGAGCGTGGCTGGTCAATGTCGGCCGCAACAAGGCGATCGACCGCATCCGCCGGCAAATCGCGTTTCGCGTCAAGCAGGAGGAGCTGACGCGCGAGCTGCAGCTTGGCGCCGCGGGGGCGGAGGACGACGGCGAGGCCGGGCTCGACGACGATATGCTGCGCTTGATCTTCACCTGCTGCCATCCCGCCTTTGCGCCCGAGGTCCAGGTCGCGCTGACCTTGCGCACGATCTGCGGGCTGACCACGGCGCAGGTCGCGCGCGCCTTTCTGGTAACCGAAGAGGCGATGGGTCAGCGCCTGGTGCGCGCCAAGCAAAAGATTCGGCTCGCCGGTATTCCCTACGAGGTGCCCGACCGCGACGCGCTCGCGCCGCGGCTTAACGGCGTGCTCGCGGTGGTCTATCTCGTCTTCACCGAGGGCTATGTCGCCACCTCCGGTGCGGAGCTGATGCGGCCGGATCTCGCGCGCGAGGCAATCCGGCTTGGCCGCCTGCTCGATGCCCTGATGCCGCAACGCCGTGAGGTCAAGGGATTGCTGGCGCTGATGTTGCTCCACGATGCGCGTCGCGCCGGGCGAGCGAGCGCTGGCGGCGATATCGTACTCCTCGAAGAACAGGATCGTACTCTCTGGGACAAGTCCCAGATTGCCGAGGGCTTGAGTCTCGTCGAAGAGGCGTTGCGGCTGCCGGGACGGCCGGAGGCCTATGCGGTACAGGCGGCGATCGCGGCACTTCATGCGCGCGCGCCGAATTACGAAGACACCGACTGGAAGCAGATCGCCGGCCTTTACGAAGTGCTGCTGCGCATCAGCCCGTCTTCGGTAATCGAGCTCAACCACGCAGCGGCGATCTCGATGGTCGATGGTCCTGCGCGTGCTCTCGACCTGACCGACGCGATCAGCGCGCGCGGCGGACTCGACGGCTACGAGTTGCTTCCCGCGGTCCGCGCCGATCTGTTGCGGCGGCTCGGCCGGCATCAAGCCGCTCGCGAGGCTTATCTTGCGGCCACTGCCGCAACCCAACTGGAGCCGCTGCGCAGGCTTTACGCGCGACGGCTGGCCGAGCTCGATCGGGGTTAGCATGGCTTCGGATCGCTTCGCTGCGCCCGTGATGACGATAAATGCCGCGCGCTATTTTGCAGCGACCACTGCCGCCTCGGAAGGCAAGCTCCCGAGCAGTGATTGCAGCGTGATCAGCGTCGAATGGTCGGCAACGCCGTCGACGCGGGCGGGGCGGAAGTGGCGTTGGAAGGCAGCCACCACTTCCATGGTCGCGGTGTCGTATTTTCCGCTTGTAGAAACCCCGTAGCCATATCTGGCGAGCGCCTGCTGCAGATTGCGCACGCTGTCGTTGATCGTGCCCAGCTTGATGCCTTCGCCGCTCACGATCTGCGCCGGCTGCACCCAGTGGCCGACGCCCGAATTGGCCAGGGAGTGCCAGGGAAACTTCTCGCCCGGGTCCTTCTTGCGGGAGGGCGCGACGTCCGAATGCGCCAGCACGCGATGAGAGGGTACGCCGCGGCGAAGCATGATGCCCCGGCACAGCGCGATCACGGCGGCGATCTGGCGCAGCGGAAATTCGGGATAGCCCCAGTCGTGTCCGGGGTTGACGATCTCGACCCCGATCGAGCAGGAATTGATGTCGTCCTCGCCGGCCCAGGAGCCGACGCCTGCGTGCCAGGCCCGTTTGCCCTCCGGCACGCATTGCACGATTCGTCCGTCCTCGAGCACGACATAATGCGCGGAGACGTTAGTGCCTGCGGTGCAGAGTTGTGCGAGCGCTCCCTCCGCGTCCGGCATTCCAGTGTAGTGAAGCAGAATCATGTCGGGGACGCGAGCCTTGTTCCTTTCGCCGCAATTTGGCGAAGGGATGACGTCGGAAGCGATTGAGGAATCGGGCGTGAAAGTCTTCATGTTCGACTGGAGCCGGGGCAGCGGGGCGGCACGCCGCTTCGAATCAGTACCAGCAGATGCGAACGAACCAGACGACATATCAAATGCTCAAACGAGGCAGGAGAACGGCAATCGTCATTTTTCCAAATGGAAGAGCCTCACTATTCTCCGCCAACGGCATCAGTGCAATCGGATAAGCCTCCGCGGCAATGCATTTTGGCGGAGTGTGTGCGGGACGCATCACAAAGCGGGCGATAGCTGTGGATGACTGCGGCTGCCTCGTTCAAGCGCGGTCGAACTCAAACCGGGAATGAAAACATTTAACGTTTATGTTGATTGTCAACATTTTCTTAATGCTAACTGAGGTTACTGAGGTGAAGTGCCGTCCTCCTCGGGGGAAGGCGCATGGCGCCGATTGAGGTTCCTGCGCGGGGGATGGGCCGGGGTCAAATCGGGAACTTCGGCTTGCGCCAGAACGACAGGTTTCAAGTGACCTTTCGAATCCCAGCTTTGCTACCCAGGGGGCCGCGGAGGGTCGCGAAATTCGGATTGAAGGCAAAGGTTTCGCCGTTCGATGATCGCGTCGTGTTAGCGGGGGGCGGTTTACTTTCGGAAGGGCGCGCGAAACCCGGGATTTTGAGGCGCAATGGATCGTTTCGCGTCCGATATCTGCCTTCCCGCTCGGACCTCGCCGGGAATGTCGGCATGACCCGGTCCGCCGCATTGCCTCGTCATATCCCCGTTCTTGGCCGCCAGGCGATTGCGCTGCTCGATCCCCGCGACGGCGGTGTCTATGTCGACGCCACGTTTGGCGGCGGTGGCTACAGCCGGGCGATCCTCGACATCCGGGGGACCCGGGTCATCGGCATCGACCGCGACCGCTCGGCGATCGCGGGTGGCTTTGACCTCGTCGATCGATCGGACGGCCGGTTGACGCTGTTTGAAGATCGCTTCTCCAATCTCGCCGGGATCTGCGCGTCCCAGGGCGTGTCATCTGTCGACGGCGTCGTGATGGATATCGGCGTGTCCTCGATGCAACTCGACGAGCCAGCGCGTGGTTTCTCGTTTCGCCTCGACGGCCCGCTCGACATGCGCATGGGCCATGACGGCCCGACGGCTGCGGACGTGGTCGCGAAGGCGTCCGAGGCCGATCTTGCCAAAATCATCTACATCTTCGGCGAAGAGCGTCATTCGCGCGCCGTCGCTCGTGCCATCGTCGCCGCGCGCCGGCAGGCGCCGATCATCACCACGCGCGCGCTGGCCGACATCGTCGCCAAGGTCGTGCGCGCGAAAGCTGGGGAAATTCACCCGGCGACGCGCACGTTCCAGGGTCTGAGGATTTTCGTCAACCAGGAACTCGACGAGCTGCGTCTGGCGCTGGTGGCGGCCGAGCGTGTGCTGAAACCGGGCGGACGCCTCGTGGTGGTGTCGTTCCACTCACTGGAAGACCGCACGGTCAAGATTTTCTTCAGCGAGCGCGCAGGTCATCTCGGCGGATCGCGGCACCAGCCGGAAGTCGTACAGCCGCCGCCAAGCTTCGTCATTCTGACCAAACGGCCGGTGACGGCGGATGAGGCCGAGATTTCCGCCAATCCGCGGGCGCGCTCGGCGAGGCTGCGTGCCGCCGAGCGCACCGGCGCACCCGCCCATGCTGCCGCGCCCTTGCCCGACTGGCCAACCCTCGACGGCGTCGCGAGCGGAGGCCGATCGTGAGGATCATCCACCTCTTCGTCATCGGCGTGCTGGTATTCGCCGCGGCCTACGTCTACCGGATCAAGATGGAATCAACCGAGCGCACCGAGCGCGTGCTCCGCCTGCGCGCGGAAATCCGCGAGCAGCGCGACGCCATTGCGGTGTTGCGCGCCGAGTGGACCAGGCTCGACGCGCCGCTGCGCCTGCAAGGCCTTGCCGAACGGCATCTGCCGCTCAAGCCACTCAGCGCCACACAATATGACTCATTGAAGAATCTCCCGGAGCGGCCGCCTTCCCTCGTCAAGCCGGGCGAGCCCGATCCGATCGGCGCGATGATCAATACCATCGATGCGGCCGCTTCAGCCGCAACCGTCACGGGCTCGGTGCCTCCGACAGGGGATCGGCGATGACCGCCAGGGCAAGGTCACAGGAGCCATGGCGGCAGCGGCTGATCCGCAGCCTGCTCTATGGGCGCAACGTCGACCGCGCCGAGAAGGCGCGCGTCCGTGTAGGTCTTGCGATGCTGGCCTTTGCCGCGATCTATGCCGTGATCGGAGCAAGGCTCGTGATGTTTGCAATAGGCGGCGACAGCCATGGCGCGCGGCGCACCGCGGGGCAGGACGCGATTGCGACCGCGCGGCCCGATATTGTCGACCGCAACGGCGAGATTCTTGCCACCGACGTCAAGGCGCCGAGCCTGTTCGGGGAGCCGCGGCGCATCATCGACAAGGACGAGGCGATCGAACTCTTGACCGCCACCTTGCCCGACCTGGATACGCTGGAAGTCCGCGAGCGGTTTTCGGGACGAAAGGGCTTCGTCTGGCTCAAGCGAGAGATCACGCCACAGCAGCAGCTCGAGATTCATCGCCTCGGCATTCCCGGCATCGGCTTCCTGCGCGAGAACAAGCGCGTCTATCCCACCGGCAACGAGGTCGCCCATCTGATCGGCCTTGTGAATATCGACAACCAGGGCATCGCCGGAATGGAGAAGTGGCTGGACAATAACGGGCTTGCGGACCTGCATCGCGCGGGCTTTGCCACCGACCGCCTGCAGCGCCCGGTGGAGCTGTCGGTCGATCTGCGCGTCGAGCACGCGCTTCGTGACGAATTGCTCAAGGCCAAGGAGAAATTCCACGCCAAGGCGGCAAGCGGTCTCGTCTCCAATGTCAGGACCGGCGAAATCGTGGCGATGGTGTCGGTGCCGGACTTCGATCCGAACAACCCGAAAGAGGCGCACGATCCCGATCGCATCAATCGGCTGACCACCGGCGTCTATGAAATGGGTTCGACCTTCAAGGCCTTCACGCTGGCGATGGCGCTGGATTCGGGCAAGGTCGATCTCAACTCGATGTGGGACGCCCGCGGCCCGCTGCATTATGGCAAGTTCGCCATCCATGACGATCATCCGCTCGGGCGCATGATCAACATGAAAGAGGTGTTTTATTATTCCTCCAACGTCGGTGCAGCGCGCATCGCGCTGTCGCAAGGCGTCGAGGCGCACAAGGCCTTCCTGCACAAGCTCGGACAGCTCGAGCGGCTTCGCACCGAATTGCCGGAGAGCGCATCGCCCCTCGTGCCAAAACACTGGGGCGAGTTGAACACGGTGACGATTGCTTTCGGCCACGGCATTGCGGTGGCGCCGCTGCAGGCGGTAATGGGGATCGATGCCCTGGTCAACGGCGGCTACCTGATCCCGCCGACCTTCCTCAAGCGAACCGAAGAGGAGGCGATGGCGGTCGCAAGGCGGGTCATCAAGCCCGAGACCTCCGAAAAGATGAGGTTCCTGATGCGGCTGAACGCCGAAGTCGGCACCGCGAAGAGGGCCGATGTCAGGGGTTACTACATCGGCGGCAAGACCGGCACGGCCGAGAAGGTCATCAACGGTCATTATGCCAGGAAGCGCGTGCTCAACGCCTTCACCGCGATTCTGCCTGCGGACAATCCGCGCTATCAGCTCCTGATCATGTTGGACGAGCCGCAGCCGCTGAAAGAAACATTCGGTTTCATCACCTCCGGCTGGAACGCAGTGCCGACGGGTGGCAATGTGATCGCCCGCATCGCGCCGCTTCTGGGCGTCGAGCCGCGTTTCGACTTGCCGCCGTCCGACCGCCTTATTCTTGCGGCATCAAGAGGAACCCAGTAAGGCGTACCCCGTATCGGGCACCCCGCATGGCAGGTGCCGGGTGACGGATTTCGCAGAAAAGGGGCACTCGCGCCGGCCCGACTGGAACACCATGAAACTCCGCGACCTCTTCAGCGAAGATGCCAGGATCGACCCTCAGGCGCAGGCCGTCGAGGTCACGGGGCTCGCCGCAGACAGCCGCGCGGTGAAGCCGGGCGAGCTGTTCTTCGCGCTTGCCGGCCTGAAGACCGATGGCGCGCGCTTCATCGATTCTGCGATTGCCTCCGGCGCTGTTGCGGTAGCGGGTGACCATCCGCCATCCGGTGGGTGCCGCGTGCCGTTCGTAGCGACGCCAAATCCCCGCCGCGCGCTGGCGCTGGCCGCGGCGAGATTTTTCCCCAGGCAGCCATCGACCATCGCGGCCGTGACCGGCACCAGCGGCAAGACTTCGGTTGTCGCTTTCACCCGTCAGATCTGGCTGAGGCTCGGCCATGCCGCCGCCAGTATCGGAACCATTGGGCTGGTTTCGCCTGCCCGCACGATTTACGGATCGCTGACGACGCCAGACCCGATCGCACTGCATCGCCAGCTCGACGAAATCGCGCGCGAGGGCGTCACCCATCTTGCCTTTGAAGCGTCGTCGCACGGGCTCGATCAGTATCGGCTCGACGGGGTCCGGATTACCGCCGGCGCCTTCACCAACCTGTCGCGCGACCACATGGACTACCATCCCGACGTCGCGCACTACCTTGCCGCCAAACTCCGGCTGTTCGGCGACCTCATTCCCCTTGGCGGCGCCGCGGTGATCTCGGCCGATCATGACTGCTCGCAACAGGTGATCGATGTCGCGCGCGAGCGAGAGCTGCGCCTGATCGCCGTCGGTCGCAATGGCGATGGGGCAGGCGAGGGAATCCGTGTCATTGCCTCCGGCATCGACGGTTTTGCGCAGCGGCTTGAGCTCAATCATCTGGGACGCAATTATTCCATCTGCCTGCCGCTGGTCGGCGAATTCCAGATCGAGAACGCGGTCGTTGCCGCGGGTCTTGCGATCGGCACCGGCAGCGATCCGGGCGAGGTATTCGCAGCCCTCGAACATCTCGAAGGTGCCAAGGGCCGGCTTGAGCGGATCGCCGAGCACAACGGCGCTCCCGTCTTCGTCGATTATGCGCACAAGCCGGATGCATTGGCGAAGGCGCTGCAGGCGCTGCGGCCCTACGCGACACGAAAACTGGTCGTGGTGTTCGGCGCCGGCGGCGACCGCGATGCCGGCAAGCGGCCGTTGATGGGTGCGATCGCCGCCGAGAATGCCGATTCGGTCATCGTCACCGATGACAATCCGAGAAGCGAGAGGCCGGAGACCATCCGCGCTGCGATCCTCGCCGCCGCCAAAGGCGCGCGGGAAATCGGCGACCGCGCGGAAGCGATCCGCACCGCGATCGAAGGCCTGCAGGAAGGCGATGCGCTCCTGATCGCGGGCAAGGGCCACGAAACCGGGCAGATCGTCGGCGACCGCGTCCTGCCGTTCAGTGACCATGACGCGGTCGCTTCAGCCTTGGCGCCGAGGGTCGCATGAGCGCATCGCTCTGGAGTTCGAACGCCATGACGGCGGCGATGCGCGCCGTCATCAACGGCGTGCTGCCGCCGGAAGTGACCGGCATTTCGATCGACAGCCGTACCGTCGCGCCGGCAGAGGCCTACTTTGCCATCAAGGGCGCGGTGCATGACGGTCATGATTTCGCAGAAGCGGCGTTGCGTGCGGGGGCTGCGCTGGCGGTTGTCGAAAAAGGCAAACGGGAACAATTTGCATCCGACGCCCCGCTCCTGATGGTGGACGACGTGCTCGGCGCGCTCGTCGAGCTGGCGCATGCCGCGCGCGCAAGACTTCAAGGGCAGGTGATCGCGGTCACGGGCTCGGTCGGCAAGACCTCCACCAAGGAGGCGCTGCGGCTGGTACTCTCGGCGCAAGGACAAACCCACGCCTCCGCCGCCTCGTTCAACAATCATTGGGGCGTGCCGCTGTCGCTGGCGCGCTGCCCGGAAACCGCGCGCTTTGCGGTGTTCGAGATCGGCATGAACCATGCCGGCGAAATCCAGCCGCTGGTGAAGATGGTGCAGCCGCATGTCGCCATCATCACCACGGTCGAACCGGTGCATCTGGAATTTTTCGCTGGCATCGAGGCGATTGCCGACGCCAAGGCCGAGATCTTCGAAGGCGTGGTGCAGGGCGGTGCCGTGGTGCTCAACCGCGACAATCCGCAATTTGCAAGACTTGCGCGCCGGGCGAAGGAACTCGGTATCCAGCGCATCGTATCGTTCGGCGCCGACGCCAAATCGGACGCGCGGCTCATCGACGTGTCGCTGCATGCGGCCTGCTCGGCCGTGCATGCGGATATTCTCGGCCACGAGGTCACCTACAAGGTCGGCATGCCGGGCCGTCACATGGCGATGAACTCGCTGGCGGTATTGGCGGCCGCCGCGCTCGCGGGCGCCGATCTTGCGCTTGCCTCGCTGTCGTTGTCGCAGCTCGAGCCAGCCACGGGACGCGGCGTTCGAAGCACGCTCGAATTGGCCGGCGGCGGAGCTACCTTGATCGACGAGAGCTACAATGCCAACCCGGCGTCGATGGCGGCGGCGCTCAGTGTGCTCGGCCAGGCCGCGATCGGCCCGCATGGCCGCCGTATCGCCGTGCTGGGCGACATGCTGGAACTGGGCGCCGCCGCCGCCGATCTGCATCGCGGCCTCAACGAGGCCATCAAGGCCGGCCGCATCGACCTCGTTTATTGTTGTGGTCCTTTGATGCGCAACCTGTGGGAAGCTCTTTCCACGGGCAAGCGGGGCGGCTATGCCGATAGCGCGGCGAATCTCGAGATGCAGGTCGTCGCCGCCATCCGCGCCGGCGACGCCATCATGATCAAGGGCTCGTTCGGCTCGAAGATGAAGACCATCGTCAACGCGCTTGAAAGGCGTTTTCCGGGCAGGACCGCGCTCGACGAAGCCGCGGTATAGGACGGATTGAATGTTTTACTGGTTGATCGATCTCTCCAATACCGTCCCGGGTCTCGCCTTTTTGCACGTCTTCCTGAACGTGTTCCGCTACATCACGTTTCGCACCGGCGGAGCGATGGTGACCGGGGCGCTGTTCGTTTTCCTGTTCGGGCCCTGGATCATCGACCACCTGCGGCTTCGCCAGGGCAAGGGACAGCCGATTCGTACCGACGGTCCCCAGTCGCATCTGGTAACCAAGAAGGGCACGCCGACCATGGGCGGGCTGATGATCCTTTCGGGGCTCGTGGTCTCAACCGTGCTGTGGGCCAACCCGCTCAATCCTTACGTCTGGATCGTGCTGACGGTGACGCTCGGATTCGGATTCGTCGGCTTTTATGACGACTATCTGAAAGTGACCAAGCAGAGTCACAGCGGATTTGCCGGAAGCATTCGCCTTGCCATCGAGGCGCTGATTGCGCTTGCAGCGTGCTACGCACTGGTGCGGCTCGGGCGCGAACCGTTCTCGACCTCGCTGGTGATTCCCTTTTTCAAGGACATCGCGCTGAACTTCGGCTGGTTCTTCGCGGCATTCGGCGCTTTCATCATCGTCGGCGCCGGCAACGCGGTCAATCTGACCGACGGCCTCGACGGCCTTGCCATCGTGCCGGTAATGATCGCGGCCGCGAGCTTCGGCATGATCTCCTACCTCACCGGCAACGCGGTGTTCTCGGACTACCTGCAGATCAACTACGTCGCCGGTACCGGCGAGCTTGCCGTCATCTGCGGGGCGGTGCTGGGGGCGGGGCTCGGGTTTCTGTGGTTCAACGCGCCGCCGGCGTCGATCTTCATGGGCGATACCGGTTCGCTTGCCTTGGGCGGCATGCTCGGCTCGATTGCGGTTGCGGTCAAACACGAGATCGTGCTGGCCGTGATCGGCGGACTGTTCGTGCTGGAAGCCGTCTCGGTGATCGTGCAGGTGACCTCGTTCAAGCTCACCGGAAAGCGCATCTTCAAGATGGCGCCGATCCATCACCATTTCGAGCAATTGGGCTGGACCGAGCCGCAGATCGTGATCCGGTTCTGGATCATCTCGGTGATGCTGGCGCTGGCCGGCCTTTCCACGCTTAAGCTGCGGTGATCAATTGATCCCCGTTACCTCCTTTGCCGGCAAGACGGTCGCGGTGTTCGGCCTCGGCGGATCGGGGCTTGCGAGCTGCCACGCCTTGAAGGCAGGAGGCGCCGAGGTGATCGCCAGCGACGATGGCGCCGACAGGCTGAGCGAGGCCGCGAAAGCCGGTTTCATCACCGCCGACTTGCGCAACGTGTCGTGGTCACGGTTCGCGGCCCTGGTATTGACACCCGGCGCGCCGCTCACCCATCCCGCCCCGCACTGGACGGTGCTTGCGGCAAAAGAAGCGGGCGTCCAGGTGATCGGCGATATCGAACTGTTCTGCCGCGAACGCCAGCGCCATGCCCCCGACGCCCCATTCGTGGCGATCACCGGCACCAATGGCAAATCGACCACCACGGCCCTGATCGCGCACCTGATGCGGGTTGCCGGCTACGACACGCAGATGGGCGGCAATATCGGCACCGCGATCCTGTCGCTTCAGCCGCCGCGAAAGGGGCGGGTACACGTCATCGAGATGTCGTCCTATCAGATCGATCTGACGCCAAGCCTCGATCCGACAGTCGGCATCCTGCTCAATGTCAGCGAGGACCACATCGATCGCCACGGTACGCTCGAACATTATGCCGCCGTGAAGGAGCGTCTCGTCGCCGGCGTCGGACCTGGCGGCGCGGCGGTCGTCGGCGTCGATGACGAGTGGAGCCGCGATGCTGCCGACAGGATCGAACAGGCCGGCAAGCGCGTGGTTCGGGTCTCGGTGAAGCATACGCTTTCCGACGGCCTCTATGTCGAGCGGCAAACGATCTGGCGCGCGACGGGCGGCTCCCGCAGCGAGGTCGCGCAAGTCGGCGGCATCGGCTCGCTGCGCGGCTTGCACAATGCGCAGAACGCGGCATGCGCGTCAGCCTGCGCGCTTGCGCTCGGAGTTTCGCGCGACGTCCTGCAGAAGGGCTTGCGCAGCTTTCCGGGTCTCGCGCACCGCATGGAGCAGGTCGGCCGCCGTGGCAATGTGCTGTTCGTCAACGACTCCAAGGGCACCAACGCGGACGCATCGGCGCATGCACTGTCGTCTTTTTCCGATATCTTCTGGATCGCCGGTGGAAAGCCGAAGCAGGGCGGCATCACCGGCCTTGGCGAATATTTCCCGCGCATCCGCAAGGCCTATCTGATCGGGGAGGCCGCGCAGGAATTCGCTGCGACGCTCGGCGCAGGCGTGCCGCATGAGATTTCGCAGACGCTGGAAGTTGCCGTTGCACATGCCGCGCGCGACGCCGAGGCATCCAGGCTTGCCGATCCGGTCGTGTTGCTGTCGCCGGCGTGCGCCTCGTTCGACCAGTACCGCAATTTCGAGATCCGCGGCGAACGCTTCCGCGAACTCGTCACCGCGCTGCCGGGCGTCAAGCCAGTCGTGTGAGGGCAACCACCTCCTCCGCCAGCCGGGCGAGGTAAGGAAAGAAAGTTCTCATTTCCATTAACCGCTTGGAAACCACCATGGGCGACCAATGAGAGATGACTGCGCCGAAGGCGAATGCCCATGCTCTCCCGTGAACAGCGAAATCCGTTGAGCGACTGGTGGTGGACGGTCGACCGCCTGCAGCTGGCAGCGTTCCTCGCCTTGATCCTGGGCGGCATCATCCTGTCGCTTGCGGCAAGTCCGCCCGTGGCGACGCGTATTGGGCTGGACCCGTTTCACTTCTTCAACAGGCACGTCCTGTTTCTGCTGCCATCGTTCATCGTGCTGATCGGCGTCTCGTTCCTGTCACCGCGGCAGATCAGGCGCACCGCGCTGATCGTATTCTTCATCAGCATGGCGCTGATCGTGGCGACGCTTCTGTTCGGGCCCGAGGTCAAGGGCTCGCGACGCTGGATCACCCTGATCGGCGTCAACATCCAGGCATCCGAATCCGCCAAGCCCGCCTTCGTGGTGATGGCCGCGTGGCTGTTTGCGGAATCGACGCGGCGGCCTGAAATGCCCGCGACATCGATGGCGCTGTTTTTGCTGATGATGCTGGTCTCGCTGCTGGTGCTGGAGCCGGATTTCGGCCAGACCATGCTGATCCTGATGGTGTGGGGGGCGCTGTTCTTCATCGCGGGCATGCGGATGATCTGGGTGCTCGGCCTTGCAGGTGCTGCGGCCGCCGGCCTGTTCGGCGCCTATCTGTTCGTGCCTCACGTGGCGGGCCGCATCAAGCGGTTCATGAATCCTGCTTCCGGCGACACGTTTCAGGTCGACACCGCGATGGAGGCTTTTGGCAATGGCGGGTGGTTCGGGCTCGGACCGGGCGAAGGCATCGCCAAGCGCAGCCTGCCCGACAGCCATACCGATTTTGTTTTTGCCGTCGCGGCGGAGGAGTTCGGAATCATCCTCTGCCTCGTGCTGCTCGCGTTGTTCGCCTTCGTGGTGATCCGCGCGCTGTCGCGGGCATATGCGACCGAGGACATGTTCGCGCGCTTTGCGGCTTCCGGGCTCGCAATACTTTTCGGCGTGCAGGCCGCGATCAACATGTCGGTCAATCTGCAATTGATCCCGGCAAAAGGCATGACGTTACCGTTCATATCCTATGGCGGCTCGTCGATGGTTTCGCTGGCCTATGGCGTCGGCATGATGCTGGCCTTGACCCGGCAGCGCCCGCGCGTCGAGCTGGAATCGATGAACGCCAGTGCGGCACAGGGTTACGCATAGGGAGGAGGCGCACGCTCCTCGCAATGGCGGCCGAAATTTGCAACTATCCTGTCCATGAAACCTTCGCCTCTGATCTTGCTCGCCGCGGGCGGCACCGGCGGCCATCTGTTTCCGGCCGAAGCGCTTGGCGTCGAACTGATGAAGCGCGGCCTGCGCGTGCGGCTTGCAACCGATTCCCGCGCGCTGCGCTACTCGGGCTTGTTCTCCAGGGACATGATCGATGTGGTGCCGAGCGAGACCGTGCGCACTCGCATGCCGTGGTCGCTCGCCTATACCGGGGTGAAGCTTGCCGCCGGTGTCGCGGTAGCATTCAACCTGATGCGAAGGCTGAAGCCGGCGGCCGTCGTCGGCTTCGGCGGCTATCCGACGCTTCCGCCGCTTTTGGCCGCAAGACTGTTCGGCATTCCCCGCATCATTCACGATGCCAACGCGGTGCTCGGCCGCGCCAACCGCTTCCTGTCGAGCCGCGTCAATGCGATTGCGACTTCGCTTCCGGGCGTGCTCGATCGCGATCCGGCGCTCGCAACCAAGACCACCACGGTCGGCACGCCGATGCGTCCTGCGATCCTTGCCGCGGCTGCCGTGAGATATTCCGCCCCGGACCTGGCTGGACCGTTTCGTCTGCTGGTGGTAGGCGGCAGCCAGGGCGCGCGCGTGATGGCCGATGTCGTTCCTGGCGCCATCGAACGGCTCGAGCCCTCGATCTGGAACAGGTTGTTGCTCACCCAGCAGGTGCGCGAGGAGGACATGGTGCGGGTACGCCCGGTCTATGACCGACTCAAGATCAGGTGCGAACTGGCGCCGTTCTTCACCGACCTGCCGGCGAAGCTTGCCTCGCATCACCTCGTGGTGTCACGCTCGGGCGCCGGCACGGTTGCCGAACTCGCCGCCATCGGCCGTCCGTCGATCCTGGTGCCGCTGCCCGGCTCGATTGATCAGGACCAGTTCGCCAATGCGGGGGTGCTGTCGCAGGCCGGCGGAAGTTTGCGGATTCCGCAGGCCGAATTTACCTCCGATCGCCTGGCGTCCGAAATCTCGGCGCTCGCCGCCGAACCCGCGCGGTTGAGCGCGATGGCGGAAGCTGCTCGCAAGGTCGGCCGGCTCGACGCGGCGCAACGGATGGCCGACCTGGTGATGAAAGTGGCGGGAATCTGACGGAAAAAGTCCTTGTCAGCACCTTCGAAAGCGAGGCATCCAGTGGCGAGCGCACCTGATATGGACTACGGGCTTCGCAAAATACTGGATCGTCCGCTTTCATGGACGATGACGTTGGGGAAACCTGCATGAGACTGCCGCGGGAAATCGGACCCATTCATTTCGTCGGGATCGGCGGCATCGGCATGAGCGGCATCGCCGAAGTGTTGTGCAATCTCGGTTACACCGTGCAGGGTTCGGACACTTCCGAAAGCGCCAACGTCGCCCGTCTGCGCGACAAGGGGATCAAGATCACGGTGGGCCACAAGGCCGAGAACGTCGCAGGCGCCGACGTGCTCGTGGTCTCGACCGCGATCAAGCGTGATAATCCCGAACTGATGGCAGCGCGCGCCCAGCGTATCCCGGTGGTGCGTCGTGCCGAGATGCTGGCCGAATTGATGCGGCTGAAAAGCTGCGTTGCGATCGCCGGAACGCATGGCAAGACCACCACGACCTCGATGGTGGCAGCACTGCTCGACGCCGGCGATCTCGACCCGACCGTCATCAACGGCGGCATCATCAATGCCTACGGCACCAATGCGCGGCTGGGCGCGGGCGAATGGATGGTGGTTGAGGCCGACGAAAGCGATGGCACGTTCCTGAAGCTGCCGGCCGATGTCGCCATCGTCACCAATGTCGATCCGGAACACCTCGATCATTTCAAGACCTTCGATGCCGTGCAGGAGGCTTTCCGCAATTTCGTCGAGAACGTGCCGTTCTATGGCTTCGCCGTGATGTGCATCGACCACGCGATCGTCCAGGCTCTCGTCGGCAAGATCGAGGACCGCCGCATCATCACCTATGGCGAAAATCCGCAGGCCGATGCGCGGCTCGCCGATCTGGCTTCATCCGGGGGCGGCTCGCAATTCACCGTCGCGTTCCGCGATCGCAAGACGGACGCCTTGCACGAGATCAAGAATATTCACCTGCCGATGCCGGGACGGCACAATGCGCTCAACGCGACGGCAGCAATCGCGGTCGCGCATCAACTCGGACTTTCCGACGAAACCATCCGGACGGCGATCGCAAGTTTCGGCGGCGTGAAGCGGCGCTTCACCAGGACCGGCGAGTGGAACGGCATCACCGTCATTGACGACTATGGCCATCACCCGGTCGAGATCGCGGCCGTGCTCCGCGCGGCGCGTGAATCCACCAACGGAAAAATCATCGCCGTGGTGCAGCCGCATCGCTTTACTCGCCTGCAGTCGCTGTTCGAGGAATTCTGCACCTGTTTCAATGACGCCGACACTGTCGTCGTGGCTGAGGTCTATCCGGCTGGCGAGGCGCCGATTGCCGGCATCGACCGCGACCATTTCGTGTTGGGCCTGCGGGCGCACGGCCATCGCGAGGTGGTCGCGCTGCAGAATTCGGCTGAACTTGCCAGGGTCATTCGCGGCATTGCGGGCCGCGGCGACTTCGTGGTTTGCCTCGGCGCCGGCAACATCACGCAGTGGGCCTATGCACTGCCGGGCGAATTGAAGGCGCTGGGGTGAAGGGGTGATGAAGAACGCAAAAAATTTGAGTCCGTCATGGCCGCGCTCGCTCTCTCCATTCCCTCCCCCCTTGCGGGGGAGGGTTAGGGAGGGGGGTGGGTCGCAAAGGCTGGAGTTCGCGGTACCCCCCTCTCCAACTCTCCCCCGCAAGGGGGGAGAGGGCCGACCGTCCCTCGCGGCCACGCTGTTGCCCATCAACACATGACCTTTCCCGACCTCACGCCCGAGCTCAAAGCCGCGATGCCGCAATTGCGCGGGCGGTTATTGGCCAACCAGTCGCTGGCCGAGTTGACCTGGTTTCGGGTCGGCGGGCCGGCAGAGGTGTTGTTCACGCCGGCCGATGAAGACGACCTTGCCTATTTTCTCAAGCATCTCCCGGCCGGGCTTCCGCTTTATGTCGTCGGGGTCGGCTCCAACCTGATCGTGCGCGATGGCGGCATGCCGGGCGCGGTCGTTCGACTGTCGCCGCGCGGTTTCGGCGAGACCAGCGCGGAAGGCGAAACGGTCAGCGCTGGTGCTGCGGCGCTCGACAAGCGCGTGGCAGAGACGGCGGCGGAGGCCAATATCGGCGGGCTCGAATTCTTGTTCGGCATCCCGGGCACCATCGGTGGCGCACTGCGCATGAACGCCGGCGCCAATGGCACGGAGACAAAGGACGTGCTGATCGAGGCTTGGGGCCTCTCGCGTGAAGGCAAGAAACTCAAATTCACCAATGCGGATATGAAATTCGCCTATCGCAATTGCGGCGTCGATCCTTCCGTCATTTTCACCTCGGCGCGCTTTCGCGGCAAGACTGCCGCACCCGAGACGATACGGGCGCGCATGAACGAGGTGCAGACCCATCGCGAGACCGCGCAGCCGATTCGTGAAAAGACCGGTGGCTCGACCTTCAAGAACCCGCCGGGCGAGAGCGCCTGGAAGCTGATCGATGCCGCCGGCTGCAGAGGGTTGCGCGTCGGCGGAGCGCAGGTGTCGGAAATGCACTGCAATTTCCTGATCAACACCGGACAGGCGACCGGCCATGACATCGAGACGCTCGGGGAGACCGTTCGCGCGCGGGTAAAGGAAAATAGTGGAATTGAGCTACACTGGGAAATCAAGCGGATCGGAGTTCCCGCATAATGGTCGTTTCAGGGCGCGCGCAAGCGCGAAGGCGGAATCTGGAAATTGTTGAGCGATGGATTCCGGGTCTGGCGCTCCGCGCCATCCCGGAATGACGGACAAATCGGATCGAATTTCATGCGGATCACCATTCTTTTCGGCGGCACCAACAAGGAGCGCCTGGTCTCGGTGGCAACCGCCCAGGCCCTGTGCTCGGCGTTACCCGAAGCCGATTTGTGGTTCTGGGATGCCGACGACACCGTGCATGAAACGGATCATGAGACTCTTCTGAAACATTCGCGTCCCTTCGAAGATGCCTTCAAGGCAACCACGCCGAGCCTCGGACGGATCGAACAGGCGCTCGACAGGGCGGGCGCGGAGAATTGTGTTCTGGTGCTTGGCCTGCACGGCAGCATGGCCGAAGACGGCGAACTTCAAGCAATGTGTGAAGTGCGTAACATCCCTTTCACAGGCTCGGGATCGGCGTCTTCTCATCTTGCTTTCGACAAGGTTGCCGCAAAGCGCTTTGCGGCGATTGCGGGCGTGAAGGCGCCGCCCGGGGTGATGCTGCAAGACATCGAGCAGGCGCTTGCCGAATATGGCAGGCTGATCGCGAAGCCGGCGCGCGACGGCTCGAGCTACGGTCTGATCTTCGTCAATTCGGAGCAGGACATCGTCGCCGTCCGCAACGCTGCGAGATCGGAGGAATATCTGATCGAGCCGTTCATCGCGGGCGTCGAAGCCACCTGCGGCGTGCTGGAGCAATCGGACGGCTCGGTGTTTTCGCTGCCGCCGATCGAGATCGTTCCGGGGGAGAGCGTGTTCGACTACACGGCCAAATATCTGCTCAAGTCGACGCAGGAGATTTGCCCGGGGCGCTTTTCATCCGAGGTGAGCGCGCAACTGATGGATCTCTCACTGCGCGCCCACCACGCCCTGTCCTGCTCCGGCTATTCACGCACCGATTTCATCGTGTCGGAGAAGGGTCCGATCTATCTGGAGACCAACACCCTGCCGGGCCTGACCGGGGCCTCGCTCTATCCCAAGGCGCTCAAGGCATACGGAATCGGCTTTGTCGATTTCCTCAAGGACCAGATTGTGCTCGCCGAAAGGCGCACGCGCAGATAGCCGGCCCTGTAACCAACGCCCGCGGGGCAGCGCGGTCAGGTGTTACCAGACTGCCAAGGTCACCGGTCAAAGCCTTAAAGCGGCACGGTAAAACGCGCTCTATACGGACCCGATTTACCCTTTGTTTACCAGGAAGTCCGAAGGTTAACGGCGGCGGCGCGAGCGAGGGTGCCGCGGACTATGCACGAACTTCGGAAACGGGGCACTGGTGCCGGTCTCGCAAGGTTTGCGAGCGTATTTTTTGACGAGCTTGTGTAATGGATGGTGGAGGACGTCTCGCCCGGTCGAATTGATCGCCGAGATCCCAGGTTGATCTGAAGGCGGCCGCAATTGGTGCGGTCGTGTTGTTGCGCGACTGGCTCTCATCGCGACGCTCAACCGCGAAACCGCGCCGCATCCAGCGCATTGAACATCCCCGCCTGATCGCGCTTCTGGAGCGTCATGTTCCACGCCGCGCGGGGTTGGCGGCCACTGCGCTGTTGCTGCTTGCAAGCGCGGGTCTTGGCATCGTCAGGGGCGGCCATGCGGAACAATTCATCACGGGCGTGAGCGACGCGCGCAACTCGCTGGCGAATTCGGCCGGGTTCCGCATCACGACGGTTGCGGTCAACGGCCGCCGGCAACTCTCCCAGGACGAGGTGCTGGCCACCGGCGGCGTCAATGGCCGCTCCTCCCTGTTGTTCCTCGATGCGGGTGCGGTGCGCGAAAGGCTGAAAGCCAACCCCTGGATCAGCGAAGCCACCGTGCTCAAGCTTTATCCCGGGCAACTTCGGATCGACATCGTCGAACGCTCGGCCTTCGCGATCTGGCAACTCGACGGCCGCCTGTCGGTGATCTCCGATGACGGCGCGGTCCTTGAACCCTATGTGTCCCAGCGCTTCCTGTCGCTGCCGCTGGTGGTGGGCAAAGGCGCGCAAGCCCACGCCAGGGAATTCCTGGCGCTGCTGGCGCGCTACCCGAGAGTAAATTCGGTAACCAGGGCCGCCGTCTACGTTGGCGAACGGCGCTGGAATCTCAGGCTCAAGGACGGTCTCGACATCAAGCTGCCGGAAAACGACGTTGGCAATGCGCTCGCTACCTTGAGCACGCTCGATCGCGACGAACACCTGTTCTCCCGTGACATCGTTGCCGTCGACATGCGCCTGCCTGACCGACTGACGGTGCAGTTGTCGGAAGACGCGGCCAAGGCCCGCGAGGAACAGTTCAAGGATAAGAAGCCCAGGAAGAAGGTCGGCGACGCATGACCTTCGATCGCAAACAGGTGCCGAAGACGCGCCCGATGCCGCAGAACCGCACCGCGCTGGTGGCTTCGCTCGATATCGGCACCAGCAAGATCGCCTGCATGATCGCAAGGCTCAAGCCCTGCCCGCCGAATGAGGCCTTGCGCGGACGCAGCCACGCGGTCGAGCTGATCGGCTATAGCCAGATCCAGTCACGCGGTGTCAAGGCAGGCGCGGTCGTCGATCTCGCCGAATGCGAACAGGCCGTGCGCCAGGCGGTGGCGCTCGCCGAGGAGATGGCCAGGGTCCGGGTCGAATCGGTCCTGCTTTCCGTCTCGGCCGGACGGCTGCAGGGGCAGCTGATCGAGGCGGCGGCCGACATCAGAGGCGGTGCGATCACGGCAGCCGATGTGGCGCGTGTCACCTCCGCCGGCATGCACCATGCCGCGGGCGAGGGCCGCACCGTGCTGCACACGCTGCCGGTCGGCTATTCGATCGACGGGGGGAAGGGCATTCGCGACCCGAAAGGCATGCTGGCACGCCAATTCGGCGTCGACATGAACGTGGTGACGGGGGATGCCACGGTCGCCAAGAATCTGATGCTGGTTGTCGAGCGATGCCACCTCAATGTCGAAGCCATGGCGGCTAGCCCCTATGTGGCCGGCCTTTCGGTCCTGACCGACGACGAGGCCGATCTCGGCGCTGCGGTGGTGGAAATGGGGGCGGGAACCACCACGATCGCGACCTATTCCGGCGGCCGCTTCGTCCATGCGAGCGGATTTGCGCTCGGGGGACATCACATCACGACGGATCTGGCGCGCGGCTTGAGGGCATGCATTGCGGATGCCGAGCGAATCAAGACGTTATATGGCACGGTGCTGACCGGCGGGTCGGACACGCGTGAGTTGATGTCCGTGCCGTCTGCCGGCGACGATGAACTGGACGTTCCGCAGGTCGTGTCACGTGCCACGATCGCGAACATCGTCCGGCCTCGTGCCGAGGAGATTTTTGAAATGGTCAGGGACCGGCTCGCGGATTCTCCCTTTGCGGCGGAACCAAAGGCGCGAGTTGTATTGAGCGGCGGTGCCTCCCAGCTCGCTGGGACTCTCGAGCTCGCAACCCGAATCCTCAACCGGCCGGTTCGGATCGGCCGCCCGCTGGGCTTTTCCCGGCTGCCCAACGAGGCGAAGAGCGCATCCTTCGCGGTTCCCTCGGGGCTCCTGGTCTATCCGCAATACGCTCATCTTGAACATGTCGAACCGCGGCATACGCGGCTGCTCAGGACAGGGACTGACGGCTATTTCGGGAAAGTCGGACGATGGCTACGCGAGGGCTTCTGATGAATCTTTTTCCGGCCCATTCGACTTTCACCAACTCCCGCGGCCGCCGGCCCGGGCGATCCAACGCGCGCGTAATCGAGAGGCAACCATGACTATCAATCTCAACGTCCCCGACATTCGCGAGCTGAAGCCGCGGATCACCGTATTCGGCGTAGGCGGAGCAGGCGGCAACGCCGTCAACAACATGATCACTGCCGGACTGCAGGGCGTCGATTTCGTCGTCGCCAATACCGACGCGCAGGCGCTGACCATGTCCAAGGCGGAGCGCATCATCCAGATGGGCACCCAGGTCACCCAAGGCCTCGGGGCCGGCTCGCAGCCCGATGTCGGCGCGGCGGCGGCGCAGGAAGTGATCGATGAGATCCGCGATCACCTTTCCGGCGCCAATATGGTGTTCGTCACCGCCGGGATGGGCGGCGGCACCGGCACGGGCGCGGCCCCGGTCATCGCCAAGACCGCGCGCGACATGGGCATCCTCACCGTGGGCGTCGTCACCAAGCCATTCCACTTCGAAGGTCAGCGCCGCATGCGCACGGCCGAAACAGGGATCACCGAGCTTCACAAGGTGGTCGATACGCTTCTGATCATTCCGAACCAGAACCTGTTCCGGGTCGCCAACGAAAAGACCACCTTCGCCGATGCCTTCGCGATGGCCGACCAGGTGCTCTATTCGGGTGTCGCCTGCATCACCGACCTGATGGTCAAGGAAGGCCTGATCAATCTCGACTTTGCCGACGTCCGCGCCGTGATGCGTGAGATGGGCAAGGCCATGATGGGAACCGGCGAAGCGTCCGGTGACAAGCGTGCGCTGACGGCGGCCGAAGCTGCGATCGCCAATCCCCTGATCGACGATTCCTCGATGAAGGGCGCCCGCGGCCTTCTGATCTCGATCACCGGCGGCAGGGACCTGACGCTGTTCGAGGTCGACGAAGCCGCAACCCGGATACGGGAGGAGGTCGACCAGGACGCCAATATCATCGTCGGCGCCACCTTCGACGAGACACTCGACGGCATCATCCGCGTCTCGGTGGTGGCAACCGGTATCGAACAGGCGCTAATCTCCCGCGCGGTCAATGGAACGACCGCGCCTGTCACCAGTACCAACACCCATGCCAGCAGCCCGGTCGCGAATCCGGCGCCGGACTCAAGGCTTGCGGAGCTGACAGCGCGCCTTCGCGCCGACAATGCACGGCTCGCCGAACGTGCCCAGAAACTCGAGGGTGCAACACCGCACGCTGCTCCGGCAACGCCGCAGCGTCCCTCCAACACCGTCGAGCGGGCGGCGCTAGCGGCGATTGCCGCGGCGGTCGCACCGGAAGCGCCATCGGCGCAGCTGCAACCGGCTTCCTATGGCGATGTCATGGTGCGTCCGATCGCGCAGAAGCCATCGCTGTTCCCGGACCCGGAGGTCGCCAAGGCTACGGCAGTGGAAACGGCGCCGCCCGAGAAATTCATCCCGCAAGCGGCCGAGCGCCCGCCGGCCCGCGCACCAAGGATGCCGAAATTCGAAGACCTGCCGATGCCGGCCCAAAACGAAATCCGGCAGGCACGCGGGGAAGCTGAAGAGGAACATCCGCAGAAAACCCGGATGTCCTTGTTGCAACGCCTCGCCAACGTCGGTCTTGGCCGCCGCGATGAGGAGACGGAGCCGCCGATCGCTGCGCGCGCCTCGGCTCCCGCCATGCCGCAAATACCGCCGCTTGCCGAACGCAAGCCGCAAAAGTCGGTCGGCCAGCAAATCGCGAATCAGCTACCGGTATCTGAATATGCACCGCGATCTGCGCACCAGGGACTCGACCCCCATGGACGGCCGATTCCTGTTGCGCCGGCGCCACAGGGCGACGATCATCTTGATATTCCCGCTTTCCTGCGCCGCCAGGTCAACTGAAATTTGTTACAATCACAACGATGCAAAAAGGTCCCGGTCTGTCCGCCGGGACCTTTTCGCTTTGCGGCGATGGCCGGTTCATCAATTTTTGTTCAAGTAACTGATTCTAAAGTATTAATTAATTGTCTGCGATGCGATGCGAAGGTCGGGAACCAGCCCTGTGAATGCCGGATTCAGGTCGCGCCGGGGCGCCAATACGGCCGAGATAGGGTAACAATCGGTAAAAAAGCGTGAGTTGGCGCGCTTTGGGGCAATGGTATTGTCCGCCGTGACTTGGGGAACCTTCGAGACGAATCAGCGCAGGGGTGCGCTGATCCCGCTCTCTCGGTAAGTCGGTGTGGGCATTTTCGAATGAAGTTTGGCCGGCAGACAACGCTTCGCTCGCAAGCCACCGTAATGGGCGTCGGTGTTCATTCTGGATTACCGGTAAGCCTGACGATCGGGCCGGCATCTGTCGATGCTGGCTTTATTTTTGTCCGTTCCGCTCTCGACGGCTGTGATCGCGAAGTGCAGGCGACGGCAGAGTCCGTGATCGCCACCGAGTTTGCGACTGTGCTGGGCGATCATCAGGGGCCGCTGGTTTCCACGGCCGAGCACGTTCTGGCATCGCTGCGCGGCATGGGCGTCGACAACGCCACCATCGAGATCGATGGCCCTGAAGTTCCGATCATGGACGGCAGCGCCGCAGCCTTTGTCGCAGCGATCGATCAGGCCGGAATCGTCACGCAGTCGGCTTCACGCCGCATCATCCAGATCGTCAAGCCGGTCCAGGTGGCGATGGGCGATTCCTTCGGCGAATTGCGGCCCCATGCGGCCGGCTTCCGCGCCGAGGTGGAGATCGACTTCGCCAATGCGGCGATCGGTCGCCAGAAATACGTTTTCGATTTGAGCCCGGAGCGGTTTCGCCGCGAGATCTGCCGCGCCCGCACCTTCGGATGCATGAACGACGTCGCCCGGCTGTGGAGCGCGGGTTTTGCACTCGGTGCTTCTTTCGAGAATTCAGTGGTGTTTGACGAGGAGCGCCTGCTCAACACGGAAGGCCTTCGCTACAGTGACGAGTGCGTACGTCACAAGGTGCTCGACGTCATCGGCGACCTCGCCCTTGCTGGTCTGCCGTTGCTCGGCGCCTATCGCTCGGTTCGCGGTGGTCATAAGCTCAATCATGCCGTGTTGACGGCCCTGTTGGCCGACCGCACCGCCTATCGGGTGGTCGAAGCCGAAACCGTGCGTCGTCCGCGGACCCATGTCGAGGTCGGCAGCGGCATGATGGGCGGCATGGTCGCCCCTGCTTACGGCCCCGAAATATCCTGAATCCGCGCCAGCTTCCCCATGTCGTAAGCGCTTGCCGAGGCAGTGTTTTTCGCGGTTCACGGCCGCCCGGTGGCCCGACCCGCCTTAATCCGGGCGAAATGCCTGCGTATCGGGTTGGTTAAGGGACTAATTTTGGATAAACAGGGCCGGCCCGGAGGATGGGCCGCCGCCCTGCTTTGTTCGCTCCATGATCAGGCTGAAGGCGCGGCGGAAACTGCATCAAAGGCGTCAGGTGTCAATTCGCTCAGGTCTCAACGCCATGTCGACAAAGCGCGCGACGCCAGCAACCCGCCGGCTTTCGGTTCGTTCGGGATTTGACCGGTTGTCGCGACCGCTACGCCTGGCTGCAAGTCTCGCGATGCTGGCGATCCCGCTGAACGGATGCAGTTCCGCGTCGGAAGCGTGGGACTCGGCCACCAAAATCTTCTCCAAGGACGACACCTTCGTCGAAGAGCCCGCCGAAAAGCTCTACAACGAAGGCCTGTACATGATTAATGAGAAGCGCGATCCAAAGGGCGCATCCAAGAAATTCGAGGAAGTCGACCGCCAGCATCCTTATTCCGACTGGGCGCGCAAATCGCTTCTGATGTCGGCTTATGCCTTCTACAAGGCCAACGACTACGACAGCTGCATTGGCGCTGCGACGCGTTACGTGACCCTGCACCCGGGAAGTCCGGATGCGGCCTACGCGCAGTTTTTGATCGCGGCCTCGCATTATGACCAGATTCCCGACATCACCCGCGACCAGGGCCGCACGGAAAAGGCGATCGCCGCGCTCGAAGAGGTGATCCGCAAATACCCGACTTCGGAATATGCGGTCACCGCCAAGGCCAAGCTTGAAGCCGCGCGCGACCAGCTCGCGGGCCGCGAAATGAATGTCGGCCGTTATTACATGCAGAAGCGCAACTACACTGCTGCGATCAACCGCTTCAAGATGGTCGTCACCCAGTATCAGACCACGCGTCATGTCGAGGAGGCGCTGGCCCGGCTCACCGAAGCCTACATGGCCATCGGCATCGTCAGCGAAGCGCAAACCGCCGCCGCCGTCCTCGGGCATAATTTTCCCGACAGTCCCTGGTACAAGGACGCCTATAATCTAGTAAAGTCCGGCGGGCTGGAGCCGGCTGAGAATCAAGGCTCCTATATCTCCAAGGCGTTCAAGAAACTGGGCCTCGGCTAGAGCATGATCCGGAAAAGTGGAAACCGGTTTTCCCTCGCGACAAACGCGAAACGCGTTTGCGCGGAGATCATGCTCAAACAAAGGGATGAGATCATGATGCGATTCCACTTGATCGCATCATGATCTGGAAATCGGGACACTGGGAAATATCTTCGCATGCTGGCGCGTCTGTCGATCCGTGACATCGTCCTGATCGAACGGCTCGATATCGAATTTTCCCGCGGGCTCGCCGTGCTGACGGGTGAGACCGGCGCGGGCAAGTCCATCCTTCTCGACGCATTCGCGCTCGCGCTCGGCGGCCGCGGCGACGCCGGACTGGTCCGCCATGGCGTGGAGCAGGGGCAGGTTACGGCCGTGTTCGATGTCCCGAAGGGCCATCCAGCTTCAGCGATCCTTTCCGACAATGGGCTCGACGACGCCAGCTCCGAAAATTCCTGCGAGATGATCCTGCGCCGCGTTCAGCTTGCCGATGGCCGCACCCGCGCGTTCATCAACGACCAGTCGATCAGCGTGCAAACTCTGAAGGCGGTCGGCTCGGCGCTGGTCGAGATTCACGGCCAGCACGATGAGCGCGCGCTGGTCGATGCCTCCACCCATCGGCACTTGCTCGATGCTTTCGCAGGGCTTGAGAAGGACGTTGCTGCGCTGGAGCAGCTTTGGGACGCAAGGCACACCGCCAATGCCGTGCTCGACGAGCATCGCGCCGGCATGGAACGCGCCGCGCGCGAAGCCGACTATCTGCGCCACGCTTCCGACGAGTTGAAAAAGCTCGCGCCCGGGGAAGGCGAGGAGAGGGCGCTGGCCGAACGCCGCGCCACCATGATGCACGGTGAAAAGATCGCAGCCGATCTGCGCGAGGCGCGCGAGGCCGTCAGCGGCGATCATTCGCCAGTGGGGGCCTTGTCGGCGGCAGTGCGGCGGCTGGAACGGCGGGCGGCGAATGCACCGGCATTGATTGAGCCCGCGGTCAAGGCGATCGACGCCGCCATCAACGCGCTGGAGGAGGCCGATCAACACCTTGCGGCTGCGCTGATCGCGGCCGATTTCGACCCTGCCGAGCTGGAGCGGATCGAGGAACGGCTGTTCGCGCTGCGTGCGGCCTCGCGCAAATATTCGACGCCGGTCGATGGCCTTGCTGAGCAGGCCCGGAAATATTTCGCCGACGTGGCGCTGATCGACGCCGGTGCCGATCGGTTGAAGAAACTGGAGGAGCAGGCGGCGGAAGCCGACAGGCGTTTCGGCGCAGCCGCCACAAAACTTTCCGCCGCGCGCGCAAAGGCTGCCGAGAAACTCAACAAGGCGGTCAACGCCGAGCTCTCGCCGCTGAAACTCGAGCGCGCGAAGTTCACCACCCAAATCGATTCGGATGCGCAATCGCCGGGGCCGCAGGGTTTCGACCGCGTCGAGTTCTGGGTTCAGACCAATCCCGGCACCAGGCCTGGCCCATTGATGAAAGTCGCTTCCGGCGGCGAGTTGTCACGGTTCCTGCTTGCGCTCAAGGTCGTGCTGTCCGACCGCGGCTCCGCGCCGACGCTGGTGTTCGACGAGATCGATACCGGTGTCGGCGGTGCGGTGGCGGATGCGATCGGGGCACGGCTGTTGCGCCTGGCCTCCAGGGTACAGGTGATGGCGGTGACGCACGCGCCGCAGGTCGCCGCACGCGCCGGCCAGCATCTTTTGATTTCGAAGGACGCGCTCGACAAGGGCAAGCGCGTCGCCACCCGCGTCAATGCGCTTGCCGCCGATCACCGCCGCGAGGAAATTGCCCGCATGCTGGCCGGCGCCGAAATTACCGCGGAAGCGAGGGCAGCCGCCGAACGGCTGCTCAAGGCGGCGACTGCGTAGGTCTACTCCCTCGCCCCGCTCTTGCGGGGAGAGGGTTGGGGTGAGGGGCTCTATCCGTTGGCGCGACCTCCAGTGATTTGAACAAGGTGCCTCGGCCCTCACCCGGAGTCGCCGCTCACGCGCCGCCTCCGACCTTTCCCCGCGCAGAGCGGGGAGAGGTAAGCCGCCGCCTTTTCTCCTGGCAAAGTTGGTCGTACCTATTGGTCATGGCAAAATCATCAAAGAAGAAGCTCCCCGACGTCGCCGCTCTCACCAGGGCCCAGGCCAAGGTCGAGCACAAACGGCTGGCGCTCGAGATCGAACGCCACGACAAGGCCTATTACCAGGAAGATGCGCCGAAGGTTTCGGATGCGGAATATGACGCGCTGCGCCAGCGCTTCAATGCCATCGAGGCGCGGTTTGCCGAATTCGTCACCGGTGAATCTCCGTCGCAGAAGGTCGGCGCGGCGCCATCCGGCAAATTCAGGAAGGTTCGTCATGCGGTGCCGATGCTCTCGCTCGACAACGCTTTTGCCGAGGAAGATGTGATAGACTTCGTCGGCCGTATCCGCCGTTTCCTGAAACTTGCCGAGACCGAAAGGATCGATTTCTCGGCCGAACCGAAGATCGACGGGCTTTCGATGTCGCTGCGTTACGAAGGCGGCGAGCTTGTCACAGCCGCCACGCGCGGCGACGGCGCGGAAGGTGAAGACGTCACCGCCAATATCCGCACGCTCGAGGATGTGCCGAAGAAACTCAAAGGCCGCAACGTGCCTGAAATCTGCGAGGTGCGCGGTGAGGTCTACATGACCAAGAAGGCGTTCCTCGCACTCAACGAGCGCCAGAAGGCTGCCGGCGACACCATCTTTGCCAATCCGCGCAACTCGGCGGCCGGTTCGTTGCGCCAGAAAGATCCTTCTATCACCGCCTCGCGCCCGCTCGGCTTCTTTGCCTATGCCTGGGGCGAGATGAGCGAAATGCCTGAAGATACGCAATCCGGCATGATTGCCTGGTTCGAGCGTTGCGGCTTTTCGACCAACCCGCTGACAAAAATCTGTCATTCGGTCGAGCAGTTGATTGCATTTCACCGTCGAATTGAGGAGCAGCGCGCCGAACTCGACTATGACATCGACGGCGTCGTCTACAAGGTCGATCGCCTCGACTGGCAGGAGCGTCTCGGTTTCGTCTCGCGCACGCCGCGCTGGGCGATCGCGCACAAATTCCCGGCCGAGCGCGCCATGACCGTGCTGCGCGACATCGAGATTCAGGTCGGCCGCACCGGCTCTTTCACGCCTGTCGGCAAGCTCGAACCGGTCGGCGTCGGCGGCGTCATCGTGCAGAACGTCACGCTGCACAACGAGGACTACATCAGGGGTGTCGGCAACAAGGGCGAAGTCCTGCGCGAGGGCCGCGACATCAGGATCGGCGACACCGTCGTCATCCAGCGCGCCGGCGACGTGATCCCGCAGATCGTCGACGTCGTGATCGACAAGCGGCCGAAAGATGCAAGGCCCTACCGCTTTCCGAAGAAATGCCCGTGCTCTCTCCACACCGATGTCGTGCGCGAGGAGACCGCAACCGGCGAGGAGGGCTCGCGCGCACGCTGTACCGGCGAGTTCGCCTGTCCCTACCAGAAGATCGAGCACCTGAAATTGTTCGCCTCGCGTCGCGCCTTCGACATCGAGGGGCTCGGCGAAAAGCAGATCGAATATTTTTTCGAGCAGGGTTTTGTGAAGGAACCGGCCGATATCTTCACGCTTCATCGACGCAACAGCAGGATCAGGCTCGAGGAGATCGAGGGCTACGGCGAGACGTCCGTGCGCAATCTGTTCGCCGCCATCGAAGAGCGACGACGCATTTCGCTGGAACGATTCATCTACGCGCTCGGCATGCGCCACGTCGGCGAGACTACCGCGCTCGCGCTCGCCCGCGGCTACGGTTCATGGCAGGCTTTTCACGACGCCTGCCTCAAGGTCGTCAAAAGGGACGAGGAGGCGATCGCGGAGATGGATGCGCTGGACCAGATCGGCGATACCGTGATCGCCAGCGTCGAAACCTATTTCGGCGAGAGCCATAACCGCGGCATCGTCGAGCGGCTGACGGAAGAGGTGACCATCCTCGATGCCGAGAAGCCGAAGACCAATTCGGCCGTCGCCGGCAAGACCATCGTTTTCACCGGCGCGTTGGAGAAAATGACGCGCGACGAGGCCAAGGCGATGGCCGAGCGCTTGGGGGCCAAGGCCGCAAGCTCGGTATCGAAGAAAACCGACTATGTTGTCGCCGGTCCCGGCGCCGGCTCGAAACTGGCGGAGGCCAGGAAGCACGGCGTCGAGGTTCTGACCGAGGACGAGTGGCTGAAGATGGTCGGGGAGAGGTAATACGGCTACAGCGACAGCGGCGCGGTTGCGGCTTCGAGCCAAATCCTGGTGGCCTCGTCGACGTGCGGACGCACCTCGTGGCGAACCCGCTCGTGGTATTCGTTGAGCCAGCTCAACTCGTCGCCGGTCAGCATGTTGAGATCGACCAGGCGGCGATCGATCGGCGCCAGCGTCAGTGTCTCGAACGCGTTGACAGGTTTCTCGGCGCCTGCGACCTCGGCGCCGACCACCAGCACCAGATTTTCGATCCTGATGCCGAACGCGTCGGTCTTGTAGTAGCCCGGCTCGTTGGAAAGGATCATGCCGCGTTTGAGCGGCGTGGTGCCGAGCTTCGATATTCGCGCCGGTCCCTCGTGTACGGAAAGATAGCTGCCGACGCCATGCCCGGTACCATGTTCGAAATCGATACCGGCCTGCCAGAGGAATTGCCGCGCCAGCGGGTCGAGCTGCGCGCCGGTGGTGCCGTCCGGGAACAACGCGCGCGCGATCGCGATATGGCCGCGCAGAACGCGCGTGAAGCGATCGCACATCTCTGGGGTCGGCGGACCGATCGCGATCGTGCGGGTGACATCGGTGGTGCCGTCCTCGTATTGTGCACCGGAATCGATCAGCAGAAGATCCCCGGGCACGATGCGGCGGTTGCTCTTGCGGGTGACGCGGTAATGCACGATCGCGCCATTGGGCCCCGTGCCCGAGATGGTCGGGAACGACACATCCTTCAATGCGCCGGTCTCCCGGCGAAAGGTTTCCAGCGCTTCCACCGCGTCAATTTCGGTCAACGCGCCGGTCGGCGCCTCGCGGTCGATCCAGGCGAGGAAGCGCGCTAGCGCCGCCGCATCGCGCCGATGCGCTGCGCGAGTGCCCTTGATCTCGATCGGATTCTTGACCGCTTTCAGCAGGCTGACCGGATCGCTGCCGCGCACCGGCTTGCCGCCGGCGGCCGATATCAGGCGGCTCAGGGCATCGGCAGCCGTGGCGCTGTCGAGCGCGATGGCCGTTCCCCCGCGGGCAAGCTCGGTTAGCTTAGGCGTCAGCGCGCCGGGATCGGCGACGTTGGCCACCTTTTCCAGATGGTCGCGCACGCTGTTCGACAGTTTGCGATGATCGATGAACAGGGTCGGACGACCGCCTTTCGGCACCAGCGCGTAGGAAAGCGGCAACGGCGTGTGCGAGACATCGCCGCCGCGGATGTTGAAGGTCCAGGCCACCGCGTGCGAATCCGACAACACCAGCGCCTCGACGCCGAGCCGCTCGATTTCGCCCGCAATCCGCTTCAGCTTCTCAGCCTCGGCTTCCCCCGAGAATTGCTCGCCGTGAAGGGTGACGGGCGCCAGTGGCGGGGCGGGGCGCTCGGTCCAGACTGCATCGAGGGGATTGGTATCCACCGCAATCAATTCCGCACCAGCCTTGGCGCAGGCAGCCGCAAGCCGCTCCACCGCCGCCGACGTATGCAGCCATGGGTCAAATCCGAGCCGGTCGCCTGCCACCAGATGCTTCTCGAGCCAGGCCTCGGGTGGCGGTTCCGCCAGGGGCTCTACCCGCCATGCCCTGGCATCGACCTGCTTTGCGGCCTGCAGCGTATATCGACCGTCAACGAACAGCGCGGCTTCGTTCCGCAGCACGACGGCCACGCCGGCGGAGCCGGTGAAACCGGTGAGCCAGGCCAGGCGTTCTTCGGAAGGCGCCACATATTCGTTCTGCTGCTGATCGGCGCGGGGGACGATGAAGGCGGTCAAGTTGCGCCGTGCCAGCTCCTCGCGGAACGCGGATAGCCGCGCGGCGAGTGCGACGCCGGTTTCGGGTTCGTCGAATGTCTGGAACAGGGCTTCGAACATGGACGGATACTTTAGGATTAGGTGGACAACCGCGCAATCAACGCAAATCGCTTCCGATTCGTCATCAGTTGTGATTGAATTGCTGCACCTGCGTTAGGCGGGTTTGAAGGGCCAGCTCAAGCTTTCGCCAAACGAGGTCCAGGGGAGACGGTCCAGGGGTGTTTCAACTCGACGACGAGGGGATGCACAATGCCTGCCTTTACGTTTGAAAAGATTTCGCCGCCCGTCCGCGGGCCGCTTCCTCCGGCTGCCAAAAAGCAGCGGGGCGTCATCGTACAGGTTCTGGATCGTTTCGTCGGCTTGCGCGCCCGCCGCACGGCGATGGAGGAAGAGGGCGTTATCGCCCCCGAGCAGGAAACGTCGGACTAGCATTTCGTCTAAATATCGTCATTTAGTGGTTTTCGCCCCCCTTTGCCCATCAACAGGCTGCTCCAGCCTTCGAGCTGGATGTGCCGCCTCAGAATCAACCCCCTTGCGCGATAGTCGGCGATGACTGTGGCGGCCTGTGCCGGTAGAAGCCCGGACAGGATCACCAGCGCGCCCGGCGCCAGGTGCCGCGCCATCGGCGTTGCCATCCGCCGCAGTGGATTGGCAAGAATATTGGCCAGCACCAGATCGAACGGGCCGCGCTGGGTGATGGCGGCCGCGGAGAAGCCGCTTGCCTCGATTGTCTCGACGAGGTCGCCCACGCCATTGAGGCGGGCATTTTCCGCTGCAACCCTGGCCGAGGACGGATCAATGTCGCTTGCCAGCACCTTCCGCCGCAGCGCCTTGGCGGCTGCGATCGCCAGCACGCCGGTGCCGGTGCCGAGATCGAGCACGCGGCGGGGGGAAGCGCCCTTTAGCACCGTATCGAGCAGCAGCAGGCAGCCGCGGGTGGTGCCGTGGTGGCCGGTGCCGAAGGCCAGCGCCGCCTCGATCTCGATCCCCAGCCTGTTGGGCGCTACCCTGGCGCGGTCATGCCGTCCATGCACGATGAAGCGTCCGGCATGGACCGGGACCAATCCCTCGAGCGCCGTTGCGACCCAATCCTTCGCTTCCACGGTATCGAACTGGATGGCCTGGGCGATCTCCTCGCCGGCGGCAAGGCCGACGAGGTCGCGGACTGCGCCCTGATCGGGAGCGTCAGTGAAGTGCACCGTGATGTCCCAGCGCCCCTGCGGTCCTTCAAATGCCGATATCGCGGCCCCGGCTTCGAAAAAGCTCTCGGTCAAAAGATCGGCGACGCGCCTTGCCGTCTGCTCGTTCCCGATGGCGAAGGTGGCGCGGTGGGTGCTGGGCGTGATCGATGCAGTCATCGGTCGGTCGTGGAAAGCGCGGTGAGCGAAATCGGCAAGGCAAAGGTTCAAGCCTGGATCAACTGCGCCCGCTCGCTTGCGCGGGCAACGCGCATCCGCGCAGCGCTGGCGAATGCCGCGCGGTCAATTGCAGGAAACGAAGCCGATCGCAAGGGCATGATGGCGTCTCGCTCAACCTGCCGCTGAAGGCGTTCGCCCGCCGCCCGAAATCGCCTCACGCATTGTCGCCGGCGGCCGGATCGATGCCGCAAGAATAAAGTCTTGATCAAAGACAGGCCCGGATCATCTTGATTTAATTATTTAATTAAAACGGGCGGCCGCCTTTACGGCGCGCCTTCTTGGGCCTGCGGCGCATCGAGCGCTCGGCATTATTCTCCAACGCGTGCTGTGCCCGCCCGAAGCCGCGCGCGCGATCTGGCGGTTTATTCAAAACTGTTCACAGCAGACGCAAGGCTTGTGCACAGCCTTGTCCACCGGGGCATACCGCGCCGTTTCAAAGGTTTGCCCGGCTGTTTCCACAGTTTTCCGCAAGCTGCGCGCCGCTCGACGGCGGTTATTACTCCCTGTATTGTTGTCGGCGAGGGACAGTTTTTTTATGCGGAATGGGCTTTATTCCATCCACATTAATATGCTCGACGGCGTGAAGGGTCGGGACAGCGGGGTGATCATCCTGCACGACGGCCAACTTCTCGGTGGCGGACCCTATTTCTGGTCGGCCGGCTCCTATACCGTGGGCAAGAACGGCACCTGGAAGGGGGAGTTGACCACCAACCAGCACACGCCCTTCGCCGATCCCTTCGTTCGTCCGCTGTTCGGAGGCAACGAGGTCTCAAGCGGATTTACCGGGACTTTCACCGATGACGGGGCGGACGTGTTCGGAACCACGCTGGTAGGGACCAAGAGCATGAGCTTTCACGCGACCATGAAATTTCTGACGGCCGAGTGAGGGGCGCGGCAGGCGGTCCCGCTTCGTCCTCATCTCATCAACCGGTTTTCCACCTGCCATCCACCGGGCTGTCCACCCGGTCGTGCCGAGCCCATTCCCCGCCGTGATCGGCGAAAAAAGGCGATCTCACCTCGACCTGAACAGCGCCCGGTGATCCCGCAGGATCACGCGCGCGGCGTTGTGGCCGGGGGCGCCGGTCACGCCGCCGCCCGGGTGGGCGCCGCTGCCGCAATGATAGAGCCCCTTGAGCGGTCCGCGGTAATCGGCGTGGCCGAGCATCGGGCGGGCCGAGAATAGCTGGTTCAGCGTCAGTGCGCCGTGGAAGATGTCGCCGCCGAGCAGCCCGAACTGGCGCTCGAGGTCGAGCGGGGAGAGGACCTGCCGTCCAATCACGCTTGCCGCAAAGCCGGGCGCGTATTTATCCACGGTCGATATCATGAGGTCCGCGACCTCCTCGCGATGGTCGTCCCATGACCTGCCGTCGGGCAATTCCGGCGCGGCATGCTGGCAGAAGAGGCTCGCCACATGCTGGCCGGGCGCGCAAAGCGTATTGTCGAGCGTGGAGGGGATCAGCATTTCGATCGCCGGCTCCCGGCTCCAGCCGCGATTGCGGGCGTCGTGGAAGGCGCGGTCCATGTAGCCGAGACTGGGTGCAATGATGATGCCGGCGGTGAGATGATCGCCGCCTCCGGGCCGGGCGGTGAACGAGGGCAGCGAACTGAGCGCGACATTCATCCGAAAGGTGCCGGAGCCGTTGCGCCAATGCTTGATGCGCGCGAGGAAATCGCCCGGCAGCGCATCGCCCGGCACCAGCCGCGTATAGAGGAGCTTGGGATTGACGCATGAAGCGACGTATCGGGCGCGGATGGTCGTGCCATTGTCGAGGCCGACGCCGGCAGCGCGTCCGCGATCCACGATCACCTCGCGCACGCCGGCTTCGCACATGATCTCGGCACCGGCCTCGCGCGCGGCGCGCGCCATCGCTTGGGTGATCGCGCCCATGCCACCGATCGCATGGCCCCATACGCCTTTCTTGCCGTTCACCTCGCCGAAAGCGTGATGCAGCATCACATAGGCCGAGCCCGCCGCGTACGGACTTGCATAATTGCCGACGATGGCATCGAAGCCGAACAGCGCCTTCACCAGGTCGCTCTCGAAGACTTCGTCCAGCATCTCGCCCGCCGAACGCGTGAAGAGATCCAGCAGCGAGCGCTGCTGTTGCAGCGAAAGCCCGCGCAGGATATTGGCGGCGATAAGCGCGTTGAGGCCCTCGCGCAATGCGCCTGCGCCGAATCCTTCTGTGACGTTGGGCGGCGCGCGCAGCACGAAGGCACGCAGCACGTCGGCGATTTCTTCCAGTCTTGCGTTGAATGCGTCGAGCCGCCCGGCGTCGCGTTCGCTCAATCCGGCAAGGGATGCCCGTGTGCGGCCTTCGCCGGTGAGAAGATGGCTGCCGTCCGGAGCGGGCAGGAAATTCTGCGCGCGGCGTTCGACGATGCGCAGGCCACGCTCGGTGAGTTTCAGATCGGCAATGACCTTCGGGTTGAGCAGGCTGACAGTATAGGCCGCGACCGAATTGCGAAACCCGGGATGGAACTCTTCGGTGACCGCGGCGCCACCGGCAACCTTGCGCCGCTCGACCACCTTCACACGCATGCCGGCGTCGGCAAGATACGCCGCGCAGGTAAGACCGTTGTGGCCCGCGCCGATGATGACGACATCTGTTTCGTTCATGCCAGCTTCAGAATGGTTTTGTTAGTCGTCAGTTTCGAAGTTGGGACAGCGGCCCCGCAAACCACGCACTCCGATACTTCTTAGCGAAGATGAACAGATTGGCACAGCAAGAAGTGACCGATTTGGTTACCCGCCGCGGATTGCCGGGTTCTCCGGGCCATGCTCCAGTGCTCCCGCCGGCATCTGCCGGAGGCATTTTTCCGACGCGTTTGAAGACGCCTGCCGGAGCTTTCATGACGTCAACTGATCTGCCCGATGATCTGCGCATGGCCGTGGAGGAGCGTTCCGCGAGCCGATACGCCCTGGTGCTGGCGGTCTACACGGCGGCCATCTTTATCAGCGCGCTTCTGCTGTTCTCGGTGCAGCCGCTATTTGCGAAAATGGTGCTGCCATGCCTCGGCGGCTCGCCGGCCGTGTGGTCGGTGGCGATGGTGTTCTTCCAGTCGCTGCTGCTCGCGGGCTATGCCTATGCTCATTTCCTGATGCGGATCAAAAGCCGCGCGGTTCCGGTGGCGGTGCATATTGCGCTTCTGGGAGTGGCGTTCTTCACGCTGCCGCTGTCGATCGCGAATGGGTGGGGCGAACCTCCGACCAGCGGCTACGCGCTCTGGCTGCTCGGCCTTTTCGTGGTTTCGATCGGCCTGCCGTTCTTTGCACTCGCGGCGAACAACCCGCTGCTGCAGGCATGGTTCGTCCGCACCGGTCACCCCGCGGGTGGCGATCCCTACTTTCTGTATGCTTCTTCCAACATCGGCAGTTTCCTGGCGCTGTTGTCCTATCCGGTGCTGCTGGAGCCGCTGTTTACGCTGCATATGCAGAACCTGATCTGGAGTGGCGGCTATGCCGTCCTGATCGTGCTGATCGCGGCCTGTGGCGTTCTGCTGTTGCGTTCGCCGCCATCGGCCGCGATCGATACGCTCGCCGTGGGCGGCGATGCGCCCGCCCCGTCCTGGCTGTTGCGCGCGCGCTGGATCTTTCTTGCCGCGGTGCCCTCCGGGCTTTTGATCGCGGTGACCGCGCATATTTCCACCGACGTTGCGGCTGCGCCCTTGTTGTGGGTGCTGCCGCTGTCGCTTTACCTGTTGACCTGGGTGCTGGTGTTCCAGTCGCGTCCGCTGCTGCCGCACAGATGGATGCTGATGGCCCAGCCGGTGGCAATCGCGGGCGTCATTGTGCTGCTCGCCGTCGGCGGCGAACAGAACCTGGTGCTGACGCTGGGCGGTCACCTGCTTTGCTTCTTCGTCATCGCGATGGCTTGCCATGGCGAACTGGCGCGGACGCGTCCGCCCGCGAAATACCTCACCGGCTTCTATGTCGCGCTGTCGTTCGGCGGCATGGTCGGCGGCCTGTTCGCCGGACTGATCGCGCCTTATGCGTTCTCATGGATCGCGGAATATCCGATCCTGCTGGTGTGTGCGGCGCTGTGCCGCCCGATCGATCAGGAGAGATGGCCGCGCTCGAGCCGCTGGTACTGGCCGTTGCTGCTCGCTCTCGCGGCGGCATTGATCGCACCATCGCTCGACAAGGGCGAGGTGTCGCAATGGCTGTCGGACCAGCGCATTCATGTGGCGGGCGGCATCGCGGTCGCGGGCATGCTGCTGGCGCTCGCGCTCAATGCAAGCCGCTGGAAGCTTGCAAGCCTCGCCGCGCTGGCGCTGCTGCTGGTCCGCATCTACCCGTCGGATGAGGGGCGGGTGGAAACCGTGCGCAGCTTTTTCGGCGTCCACAAGATCCTGGTGACCTCGACCGGGCAATATCACGTGCTGATGCACGGCACGACGATCCACGGCGCCGAACAATTCCGAAGCGACGGCACGCCCGTGCCGGGGCGTCCCGAACCGATCACCTACTACCACAAGGACGGCGGCATAGGTCAGGCGATCGCGGCCATTCGCGAGCGCAAGGGCGCGCCGCTTCGGGTGGCCGTGATCGGCCTTGGCGCCGGCACGCTGACCTGCGCCGCGGAGCCGGGCGAGACCTGGAAGTTCTTCGAGATCGATCAGTCGATGGTCGATACCGCGCGCGATCCGAGATATTTCACTTATATCGAAAGCTGCGAACCGGATCTCGCGCCGGTGATCGGCGATGCGCGGCTGACCTTCGCCCGCGAGGCAGAGGGGACCTACGATCTGATCATCGTCGATGCCTATTCGTCGGACGCGATCCCGATCCATCTCGCCACCAAAGAAGCGATGAAGGTTTACAAGGACCGGCTCTCGCCGCAGGGCGCGGTGCTGATGCACGTCTCGAACCGGCATCTGGAACTATCAAGCGTGGTGGTCGGCATCGCGGAAGCCAACGAGTTGAAGAGCTGGGTCTACAGCGAAGATTCCGGGCGCGACAGCGAATACATCTTCTCGACGTTGGTGGTGGTTTCGGCGCGCCGGGAAGCCGATGTCGGCAAGCTCGCCTCGTCCGACGAATGGGCGGAGACCGAGGCCGACGAAAAGCAACGGATCTGGACCGACGATTATTGCAACGTGCTCGGCGCGGTGTATCGCCGCCTGCGCGACGGCGAGCAATGATCATTGGAACAGATTCTTTTATCGAGCCACCCGCCCGATGAGGGACAATGCCGGGAACCGGGAACAGGCGAAGCGTGTTGTAAACATGGGGTTGACCCAATTGTGCCGCTTCCTGATGCGAAGAAAATTCGGGAGCGGGCAAGGTTTGGGAGCTTGAGGAGGTTGTCGTGTCGAAACTCAATTTCCTGTCCGTGATCGTACTTTCACTTGCGCTTGCAGGCGCGGCCAACGCAGGAAGAGGCGGAGGCGGTGGCCACGGTGGCGGCGGCGGCCACGGCGGAGGTGGCCACTTTGGCGGCGGCGGCCATTTTGGCGGTGGTCATTTCGGTGGCGGCCATTTCGGCGGCGTACGCGGCGGTTTCCACGGCGGCGGCGGGCATTTTGCCGGAGGCGGCCGGCATTTCGGCGGCCGATCCGCCAATTTCCACTCCGCAGTGCACGCCGGTGGCAATCGCTCGTTTGCCGGCCACAACGTTTCCTCAAATCTGGCCGGCCACAACGCCAGCGTCCGATCCCAGGCCGTTCGCAATGCGGCGGTCCACAACGCGCTTGCCTCGCACTCGATAGCACGCGCGCTGCACAATCCGGCCGCCTTGCATAATCCGGGCACGCGCGCGGCAATCGCGGCGGCGGCGGCCACGGCCGGATGGCATCATTTCCACGGCGGTTGGTGGCGGCACGGCAATGGCGGCTTTGGCTGGGTCGGCCCGCTGTTCTGGCCGTTCGCCTATTACGATATCTACGACTACTCGCTGTGGGGCTACGATCCCTCGTTCTGGGGTTACGGCTATGGCGATATCTATGCCGGCCTGTTTGCGCCTTACGGCTATGATGATCTGACGGGCTATATGCCGCTGGGCGGCACCGGTGGCGGCTATGGCGGCGCAGCTTCGACATCGGCGTCGGCCAACCAGCCGCCGGACGAATTGGCGCAAATGTGCGGCGAGGACAATGGCGAAATCGCCGGCCTTCCGATCGATCGGATCCAGCAGGCCATTCAACCCAATGATGAACAGCGCAAGGCGCTCGACGATCTGGCCAATGTATCGTTGAAAGCGGCACAGACGATCAAGGCCGCCTGTCCGACCCAGATCGTTTCGACCGCGCCCGGCAGGCTCGCGGCGATGGAGCAGCGTCTGGAAGGCGATGATCTCGGCCGTCAACATGGTGCAGCCGCCGCTCGATCGTTTCTGGAACCTGCTTGATGACGAGCAGAAGACGCGGCTGAGCTCGCTTGGTCAATCCCAGCGCAATGACCGGCGTGGCGAGCGCAGCACCGAGGCGGCTTGCGGCTCGGAACCCGGCGTGACGGAGTGGCCGGCCGCTGAAATCGAGGCGCGGCTGCATCCGACCGAGGCACAGCGCGCCAGCCTTGCCAACCTGAAGGACGCCACCCAGAAGGCGGCAGAAATGCTCAAGTCGACCTGCGCGCCCGACAGCGCCTTGACGCCGCCGGCGCGGCTTGCCGCCGTCGGCAAGCGGCTCGACACCATGTTGCAGGCGGTCGAAACCGTGAAGTCGGCGGTTGACGACCTCTACAAGGATTTGACCGACGAGCAGAAGGCCCAGTTCGAAGCCATCGGACCGGGCCGTACCGCAGCGTCATCGTCCGACGAGACCGCTCCGTCCTCCGGCAGGCACTATCGGCACCGGCATCACGCCAGCATCGGCGGAATGGTGCGCCGGCTGATCTCGTTCGGTTTTTGATGCTTGATCGCCCCGCGAAGCGGAGGGAAGGCGCAGCGAAGCAAAGGCCAAGGGTGGGGGCCGCTTTGCTCGCACCCTGCCACGACGTTCATTTCGCTCGCGTCGACCCCCCCACCACTTGCTCACGCTCGTGGGAGAGGGATGCGAGCGCCCGCTCATACGCGATTTCCGTTCCGCAAAAGCGGGGGAGAGGGAACTTTCATCGCGGTAGCAATTGCAGCTCATTTCATCGCGCCCGCATGCGCGGCATGTCGGCGGACGTAGCAGAGATCACGGCACGCCGGTCGACGACCGCGTGATGAAACTGCTCGAGCACGAGATTGTAGGCAACCAGGTCGCCTTCCTCGATCGCGCCGTCGTCGTAACAGGTCAGCGTTTCCTTGAGAATTTCGTCCGCCAGGTGCTGCAGCGCATTGAGCTCCTCGATGGATTCGATATTACGCACCTGTTCGATCGCCGCCAGCAGCTTGTCGCGGTGCTCGGTATTCAATTGTCGCTCGTCGCGCTTGAGATAATGGCGCAACCAGGCGCTGCCTGAACCGAGCACCGAGAGCAGAAGCACTCCGCCCCAGATGTAATCGCTGTATTTATCCAGGAATGTCCGCTCGGTGCCGTCGATATAGGCGGCGGCTCCCGGATGGGCCGGGATCGCGGCGTCCTTGTCGGTGTCGGGTTTTTCGATCTTGCTGGCGGCCGGATTTTCCCTGGCAAGCGTCGGCCGCACCGTGAACAGTGCCCGCGTGAAGGCTCCAACTGTGCTGTCGGAAAGCGACTTCGGCGCAACGATCAGGTGACTGACGCCGACCGTCTCGACGGTGTCATCGGGGCGGGGAGGCGAGGAGGTGAATGAACTTCCGGCAATCTCCTCCGATTCGTATGGCGGATGCTTGTGGGACAGCGCCTCCGACACGTCGATGGGAAGAAATGTCGGTTCGCCGCGGACGCGCGCGGTTGCGGTGATCGCATCGATCGTGATCTTGCTGTCGAGCGGGCCGACCGTCATGAAGGCATCGATCAGGGTATCGCGCAACATCTCGGCTATTTGCGAGGTCGAGAATTGCGACATCGCGACCTTGTCGGCGTTGACCCCCGATTCAGTCAGGATCAAGCGGAGCAATTTGACGTTGACCGATGTTCGGCCGACGACGCCGACGCGATGGCCTTCGAGATCGTGGATCTCCTTGATTTTCGGTTTGGCGTCTTTTTTCGCGCCCTTGTGCGCAGACCCGGAAGGTGCCCACAGAACCACGACGTTCTTGCGCAGAACGGCGACCGAGTTGGTCCCGCTCGGCATCTCCTCGTCGGCGCGACCTACCGCCATATCGGCTTCGCCGGCTCCAAGCATGGAAAGGCTTTCGACCGGGCCGGCGGTGGAAATCAGCGTCAGCCGGACCGGACTGCCCTCGCGCGCGAAGGATTGCGCGAGACCCTGGATCAATCGCTGATCATCGCTGCCCGGCGGCCCAACCGCGATCCGCAGCGTCGCGGGCCTCGACAGCAGGAATGCCGTGCCGGCGATGGCCGCGAAGATCAGCAGCGCAGCCGCCAGCAGCAGCAACGGCGAACCCTTCCTCCGCCCGCGGGAAGGCAAGCCAGCGCTTGAACCGTCCGAAATAGCCATGTTGCCGACAAAAGCTGCCAGGGGACGAATGTTCCCAGGAGCAAGCCTGATCCCGGGGATGCGCCGCAGCAGCATAGCACTGTTCGTGGGCCGGCTCTATCGGACGAGGGTACGCTCTCCGCAACCCTGAGTGGGGGGAGCAGGAAGAAAAGCGTCAGGGCATCCTGGGGGCTGGAGCGGCGAATATGAACGCCCCTGCGAGCGGACGCAGGCGGAGGCGATGGTGCTGCGAAGCAGATAAATTGTGTTGGTTCACGGCCGCTGGGGCATCAAAAAATTGGCGCGAATCGCTTAAACCATGGGCAGTTAGATGTAATTCGTTTGTCCAGCTCGCGGTGACGTTGTCAGCCTGACGCGCTTTTTTTGAACATGAATTTCGCAGAAGTTCCTGGTTGATCGATTGACTGCGAACTGGAGCCGCTGGACCCGTTCCAAGACGCGGCGGGCCGGCCCGCGCTCAACAACGAGCAATCGGAGAGGTGCCTTGCAATTGCAACGTCTCGTTTGCTGGGTCGCACTGGCTGCCTGTCTGGCGGCGTGCTCGCAGGAGGTGGAGTACACTTCCGAGCAGCGCGCGTGCATCGCCCAGCACTACACGAATTATGACGCGAGCAAGCTCAGCCAGTGTGTTGACATTTGCAGGGCCTGCATGAAAGGCAGCGCCGTCACCTGCAACACTTCGTGCAAGCTGAGGGGCGCCAGTTAGGCATCCGCCGCCCGCCCGACAGAGGCGGTTCTTCGCGCGTCAATTCGGATAGCCGAACAAACCGCGCTGCTGATAGTAGCGCTGTGGCTGGGACGGGTATTGATTGCCGTAGCCGTTATCGTAAGCCGGTTGCTGCTGCTGCTGGTAGTAGACCTGCCCGTCATAGGTGCGACGGCTGCCGCGCGGCGCCGGATAGCGCGCGTCCGTCGAACTGCCGTCGGCCGGATAGATGTAACCGTCGTCGAGGCTGGCCTGGGGCACGACGCGGCGCGGCGCAGCCTGCGGCGCCAGCGAGACCGGCTCGCCGGCGTTGTCATATTGCGAAGAATATTGCTGGTAGGGGTCGCGGCGCGCGATTGCGTTGTCTTGCCGGCCGCGCGGGTTGCGCGCCAATGCCACCACGGAAGAGCCGGTCAACGTCACAGTGGTGTTGAGCACGCCTTGCTCTTCGACGAGCGCGTAAAGCGTCGCGGCGTGGGCGCGCGAGAGGCGGACACAGCCATGGGATACCGGCGAACCCAGGCGGCCTTCGGAATCCGTGCCATGGATGGCATGACCGATCTTGGTAAAGAAGATCGAGTGCGGCATCGGTGCGTCGTCGAATTCCTTCGAGTAGTGGTCCTCTTCCATCCGGAAGGCGCGGAAGCTGCCGCTCGGCGTCTCGTGCGATGGATTGCCCGACGAAACCGGCCAGCGATAACGCTCGACGCCGTCGACGGCGACCGTCATCATCTGCGCATCCTTGTCGACGGTGATGTAAACCTTGGCATGCGCTGCGCTCGTGGCGAACAGCGTCAAACTCGCAATAACAATGAGGAAGGAACGCATTTACCGTTGGCCTCCGGGCCTGCTGACGCACTGCTTTACCGTCCCCGATAGACAATATGCCCGAAACTGGTCGCCGGTTCCAGTGGCCCTCTTAACGAGCCTTGATGGTAGCCCGGCGCAAACATGGCGGAGTGATTTAATGTCGCCCCGCGAGCCCATTTCGCAACCTTTGCTTGCTGGCGGAACCCGCCGGCTCAGCCCGGCGTTAGACCGGCGTTACAGAGGGCCGCGTCGGTCAAGATGCGTCCGGCCTTGATGAGGAAAAGGAAGTCACGAAAATGAACAGGAAGAGGACAAGGGTCGCGGCGTCGGCGTTGCCGGCCGCGTTTCCGTTTGCGCGCCTGCTTGCGGCGGCGCCATTCATACTTGCGCTCCTGGCAATTCCCCACATGGGACATGCGCAGGGGATCGTCCGCGGCGCGCAGGAAGGATCTTACGAAGGCGGCCGTGTGGCAGGCCCGGTAGGTGCCGCTGTCGGTGGCGCCGTCGGCGCGGGCGTAGGCGGAGCGGTCGGCGCCGTCGATGGCGTGTTGGGGATTCCCTATCGTCACCGCTGTCACGGCTACTACAACCGCTACGGCCACTTCCACTGCTACAGGTGATTTCGCGCGACGTTGTCGGTCAATTCTTCAGCCGGTAGCCGGTCTTGAAGATCCACCATACGATGATCATGCAGACGACGAGGAATGTCAGCGTCATGCCGAAACTCAAGGCTACGCTTACGTCGGATATTTCGTAGAAGCTCCAGCGGAAGCCGCTGATCAGGTACACCACGGGATTGAGCAGCGTGATGGTGCGCCAGGTGGAGGGCAGCATGTTCACCGAATAGAAGCTGCCGCCGAGAAAGGTCAGCGGCGTCACCACCAGCATCGGAATCATCTGCAGCTTCTCAAAACCGTCGGCCCAGATGCCGATGATGAAGCCGAACAGGCTGAAGGTCAGTGCCGTCAGCACCAGGAAGGTCAGCATCCACAGCGGATGATGAATATGCAGCGGCACGAACAGGCCGGCGGTGGCCAAAATGATAAGCCCAAGGACGATCGATTTGGTCGCAGCGGCGCCGACGTAGCCCAGCGCGATCTCGAAATAGGAGATCGGCGCCGACAATATCTCGTAGATGGTGCCGACGAATTTCGGGAAATAGATCCCGAACGAGGCGTTGGCGATACTTTGCGTCAGAACGGACAGCATCACCAGTCCAGGCACAATGAAGGTGCCGTAGCTGACGCCTTCCACCGAGGTAATGCGTGAACCGATCGCGGCGCCGAACACCACGAAATATAGCGACGTCGAAACCACCGGCGAAACGATGCTTTGCAGCAGCGTGCGCCCGGTGCGCGCCATTTCGAACTTGTAGATCGCGGCAACTGCCCTGAAGTTCATGGCTGCCTTACCTGTGGTTCCGATTCAGGAGTTCGCCTACGAACCAGGCTGACAAAGATGTCTTCCAGCGAGCTCTGATTGGTTTCGAGATCCGAGAAGCGGATGCCAGCGTTCCTGAGGTCGCCGAGCAGGCTGGTAATGCCGGTGCGTTCGCCCCTGGCGTCGTAGTTGTAGGTCAGCTCGCAGCCGTCGTGCGAAAGCTCGAGATTGTAGATCCCAAGATCGGCCGGAATCGCTTCGAGCCTTGCCTGCAGATGCAGCTTGAGCCGCTTCTTGCCGAGCTTCTGCATCAGGTCGGCCTTTTCCTCGACCAGGATGATCTCGCCCTTGTTGATGACGCCAACCCGGTCGGCCATTTCCTCGGCCTCGTCGATGTAATGCGTGGTCAAGATGATGGTGACGCCGGAGGCCTTGAGCGCGCGTACGACTTCCCACATGCCCTTGCGCAATTCGACGTTGACGCCGGCAGTCGGCTCGTCCAGAAACAGGATCTGAGGTTCGTGTGACAGCGCCTTAGCGATCATCACCCGCCGCTTCATGCCACCGGACAGCGTAACGATCTTGGCGTCTTTCTTTTCCCACAGCGACAGGTCTCTCAGCACCTTCTCGATATGGGCGGGATTTTTCGGCTTGCCGAACAGGCCGCGGCTGAAGCTTACGGTCGCCCAGACCGATTCGAAGGCGTCGGTGTGCAGTTCCTGCGGCACGAGGCCGATCATTGCGCGTGCGGCGCGATAGTCCCGGATGGTATCGTGACCATCGACGGTGACGCGGCCCTCGCTCAGGTTGGCGATTCCGCAGATGATACTGATCAACGTGGTCTTGCCGGCGCCGTTTGGCCCGAGCAGCGCGAAAATCTCGCCGCGCGCGATCTCCAGATTGATGTTGTGCAGCGCCTTGAAACCCGAGCCGTAAACCTTGGAGAGATTCGAGACCGATATGATGGGGGCCGTCATGATGGAAGCCTGGGCGGTCGCATGAACGGTTGCATGGGCGATCGTTGAAAAATGGCGGGGCAGGCCTGGAGGGAAATAAATAACGGCCAACGGGACAGGAAAACTGACAGGCCTGACAGATAGGAAGGCCGGCGCCGGCGCGCAATTGGCATCCGATCCTCAGCCGCAGATATGCAGCAGGCGAACAGATGTCCGCATGGGTCCTGCATTTTCCGCGATTGCCGGTCAGCCGCCAGTCAAATTAAGCTCATGTCTCGAACTATCGTCAAATCGACAAAATCAGGACAGCACGGCCTTGACTCCTTCCAAACCATTTTTGGCGACTTCACTGCTTTCAGCAGCGCTCTCGATGATGCCGGCCGTATTGTCCGGTGCGGCGGAGACCGCCATCAAGCTCGGCAACACCGCGCCCTATAGCGGGCCGGCCTCGGCTTACGGCACGATCGCCCGCGCGGAAGCGGCCTATTTCCAGATGCTCAACGATCAGGGCGGTATCAACGGGCGCCGGGTCGAGTTCCTGACACTGGATGACGCTTACTCGCCCGCCAAGACCGTGGAGCAGACCCGCAAGCTCGTCGAACAGGACGAGGTGCTGGCGATGTTCAGTTCGGTCGGTACCGCGCCGAACATCTCCGTGCAGAAATATCTCAACGCCAGAGGCGTTCCGCAGGTTTTTGTTTCTTCCGGCGCGACGCGGTGGAACGATCCCGAACATTTTCCATGGACGGTCGGCTTCAATCCCACTTACGAGCTCGAGGGGCGGCTCTACGCGGAATACATCCTGCAGGCGCGGCCGAATGCGAAGATTGCGGTGATCGCGCCGAACGAGGATGCCGGAAAGGATTACGTTCGGGGATTCAAGGCGGGGCTCGGCGAGCATATCGATCAGCTCGTCTCCGAGACGACCTATCTGACCGCCGATCCGACCATCGATTTGCAAATGGTGACCATGCGCGAGTCGGGGGCGGACGTATTCTTCGCGGAGGCCACGCCGAAATTCGCGGCCCAGGCCATCAAGAAGGCGGCGAGCATGGGGTGGAAGCCGCTGATCATCCTGCCGTCGGTTTCGAATTCCTTCTCCGCGGTGCTTGAGCCTGCGGGAATCGAAAATTCGATCGGCGTGGTGACGGGGCTCTACCTGAAGGACCCCAACGACGCGCGCTGGGCGGACGATCCCGCGGTCAAGGACTGGTCGGCGTGGATGAAGAAGTACCAGCCGAACGCCTCGACCGGCGATCTCTTCAACGTGCAGGGCTACACGGTGGCGCAGCTCATGGCGATCGTGCTGAAGAATTGCGGTGACGATCTCGGCCGGGAAAACGTCATCAGGCAGACGAAATCCTTAAACGGCGTGGCGCTGCCGATGCTGCTGCCGGGCATTGCGATTCACACCGATCCGCAGAATCTCACGCCGATCCGCCAGATCCAGATGGCGCGGTTCGACGGAAAGTCCTGGGTGTTGTTCGGCGATGTTCTCGGCGAGCAGTGATTTTTTCAAAAATGGTCTGCCGCTGGATCGGTGCGGTCCCAACGCTCAGCTGAAGTAATTGTTGATGATGCGCATGTCGGCCGTCGTGGGCTGCCGTCCGTTCATGCTTGCTTCGATGACGCGCCGGCAGACCTCGGCCGTCGCCTCGTCCTTCAGATCGGTGGCCGCTTCCAGCACGGTTCGCGCCGCATCGAGCGCGCCATCCTGCTTCGACGGCTCGCCTTTGCCGTTGCCGGCACCGCCGCCCTTCTTGCCAAAACTCTGGGGCGCGGCCCGGCCGAAGGCGGGAACGGCCTTGCCAAAGGTGATCGCGCTCATGGTCGGCCTTCTCCTGATCGTGCGGCGAGCGCGGCTGGCCGCGCCATGCCGGCCTCGACGGCGCCGCCGTTCTTGCGGGACTGGTAGAATTCCAGCACGCTCCGCGATGTTTCGATGTTGAGGCGGCTGTACTCGTTCTCCAGATCTCTCAGCTCGTTCGCCGTGATGCGATGATCCTTGGCGCCGAGGAACAACAGCGCCATCGTGGTGTCCCAGGAGAAATCCAGCGCCTTGCAAAGGATCAGCAGCGTTTCGCGGTTCCTGTCGAGCAAGGCACGCTCGATCACGTCGCCCGGCAATGAGCACAACAGCGACAATCCGATCGTGACTTCCTCGAGCCGGTGCGACACTGCGTAACTCGATATGCTGCTCTCGTTCAGGTTGCCCTGACGGTGCTGGGTCGACACCACGCGCTTGGCGACGAAATGACTTCGCGAGACGGGGCCGAATTTCGACTGCAATTCGCCGGCAAGATCCGTCACCGACGACTGGATCTGCTGGGCCATGTCGGGACGCTCGCGCTCCAGCCGCTTCTTCACATCGCTGGTGGCCTTTGCGATCAGCTGCTGGAACACGTTCCGGGGAATGTCCTTGCGCAAGCCCAGTTGCTCGGCGAGGATGGAATTGCCCTCCGCGCGCTTGATCATGTGCAGGAAGCCGAAGTCGGAAAAGCGCGCGCCGTTGTTGCCGGCGACCGACTTGACGACCTCCTGGTCACCGCGCTTGACCAGTTCGTCGGTGACGCGTTCCTCGAGCTTTTCGCGTTTCGAGATCGAGAGCATGTGCGCCTGGCTCTTGGTGCAGGCGTTGGCAACGAGCGCATAGGTTTCCAGTTGCCTGGATTCGCGCAGCACCGGGCCTGCGACCTCGATCGCATCGTCAAAGGCGAGCTTGTGGATGATGTTGACCGGGGCGCGGTCGAAGCGGGCCAGCCGCTCGGACAGCTGCGCGCGGGCGGCCACCTCGATTTCATCGGCAAGGCGGGTGACGACCTCGCCGAAGGTCCAGATTTCGTCGTCGCTGAACCGCCCCGCGATCATCAGATCGGTGGTGTGCCACAGCGCCCGCTCGCGGCTCTCGGGCGACCCGCGCGAGACCGCCTCATCGAGCTCGCGCAGAAACGATTTGTTCTCGCTCTTCTTGACAGTCTTGAATTGCAAACTCATCCGCCAGCCCAAACAGAATTGGCTACAAGGGGTTATTGGGGTGGGATGATACGGCTTACGCGCAAGTTTTCGGTAAACGGGCTTGCGAAGTATTGTCGGTCAAAATTCGCTCAAATGCGCCGGATTCGGTTAGAGGACGTGTGCTGTTCGGGCCGCGCGAAGCGTGGCTTACCCCCGGTTGTGCGGGTGAAGTTTGCAAGTCGGCAAGCCCGAGCCGATGCGGCGCAGCGCGACCAATTCAGCGGCGCGTCAAGCGTTGGTTAAGCATCGGGCAAGTTTCCGAGAACGTCCCGGGGCGTCCTGAATCCGAAAAGGGGCGGCTCACGCCCGCTCCACGAAGCTGTCGACCACCTTCTTCTCGCCGGCCTTTTCGAACAAAATGGTGAGCTTGTTGCCGTCGATCTTCACCACATGGCCGTAGCCGAACTTCTGGTGGAACACCCGGTCCTCCAGGCTGAATTCGGAAGTAGTGCCGGTGGATTTCGCGACCAGCTCGCCCTCGATCACCATCGGCGCGCGCCGGCCGCGCGCAAAACCGGCACCTCGCGAGGCGGCATCGCTACGAGAGCTCGAAAACGGCGACTGGCTTTCGTTGAAGCCGCCTTCATCGAAGCCGCCGTCATCGCTTTGGCGGCCGCTGCGGCTGCGTGCGCGATTGGCCTGCGCGCGCTGCCAGCCCGGCGTCGCGTAGCTTGAGCCGAAGGATTCCACGTTGTCGAAGCGAGAGGGTCCGTAACCTCCGGCGCCGCCCCAGCCCGAGCCGCCCCTGGATTCGGTGATCTCGACATTGTGCGCAGGCAACTCGTCGAGGAAGCGCGAGGGCATCGTGGTCGACCAGGTGCCATGAATGCGCCGGTTGGTCGCGAAATAGATTTTTGCGCGGCGGCGGGCGCGGGTGAGGCCGACATGTGCCAGCCGCCGTTCTTCTTCGAGTCCTGCACGGCCCTGTTCGTCGAGCGTGCGCTGGCTTGGGAACAGGCCTTCCTCCCAGCCGGGCAGGAACACGTTGTCGAATTCCAGCCCCTTGGCCGAGTGCAGTGTCATCAGCGAGACTGCTTCATCCTCGGTGCCGCCGTCGCGGTCCATCACGAGTGAAATGTGTTCGAGAAATCCTTGCAGGTTCTCGAACTCCTCCATCGAGCGGACCAGTTCCTTGAGGTTCTCCAGCCTTCCGGCGGCGTCGGCGGAGCGGTCCTTCTGCCACATATCGGTATAGCCGCTCTCGTCGAGCACGATCTCGGCGAGTTCGGTATGCGAGGTCACCTCGGCCTGCGCGCGCCAGCGGTCGAAGCCGGCGAGCAGATCGCGAAGTGCGCCGCGCGCCTTGGGCTTCAGCTCGTCGGTATCGATCACCGCGCGGGCGGCCTCGTACAGCGGAATGCGGCGCTTGCGCGCATGGTCGTGCAGCATCTGCAACGTCGCATCGCCGAGGCCGCGTTTTGGCACATTGATGATGCGCTCGAAGGCAAGATCATCGGCCGCCGAACTGATCACGCGAAGATAGGCCAGCGCGTCGCGGATCTCGGCGCGCTCGTAGAAGCGCGGACCGCCGATCACGCGATAGGGCAGGCCGAGGGTGACGAAACGATCCTCGAATTCCCGCATCTGGTACGAAGCCCGCACCAGGATCGCGACCTCGTCGAGTTGCTCGCCCTTGCGCTGCAGTTCCTCGATTTCCTCGCCTATGGCGCGGGCTTCCTCTTCCGAATCCCAGGCGCCCGTCACGGTGACCTTCTCGCCGTCGACGTCTTCGGTGCGGAGCGTCTTGCCCAGCCGGCCCTCATTGTGCGCGATCAGGTGCGAGGCGCTGGCAAGGATGTGACCGGTGGAGCGATAGTTGCGTTCGAGCCGGATCACCTTGGCGCCGGGAAAGTCGTGCTCGAAGCGCAGGATGTTGTCGACCTCCGCCCCGCGCCAGCCATAGATCGACTGGTCGTCGTCGCCGACGCAGCAGATGTTCTTGAGGGCAGAGGAGGGTGCCGCGGTCTTCTCCCTCTCCCCGTCCTTCACGGGGAGAAGGTCGGGATGAGGGGCTCTCTCCAGCAGCACGGTCGGTGGAGAGTCCCCCGCACCCGGATTGTTTTGCAATCCGACCTCTCCCCGCGCGCGGGGAGAGGTGGAAGAGGAGGACGATGACTGCGCCAAAAGGCGCAGCCAGAGATATTGCGCGACGTTGGTGTCCTGATATTCGTCGACCAGAATGAACTTGAAGCGGTTCTGATATTGCCGCAGCACGTCGGCACGTTCGCGCAACAGGCGGAGGTTCTCGAGCAGGAGATCGCCGAAGTCGGCGGCATTGAGGATTTTCAGCCGCTCCTGGTAGCTCGCATAGAGCTTGCCGCCCTTGCCGTTGGCAAAGATCGCAGCCTCGCCCGGCGGCACCTGCGAGGGGCCGAGCCCGCGATTCTTCCAGCCATCGATCAGGGAGGCCAGCATCCGCGCCGGCCAGCGCTTGTCGTCGATGCCTTCGGCCTGAAGCAGTTGCTTCAGGAGACGGACCTGATCGTCGACGTCGAGCACGGTGAAGTTGGATTTCAGCTGAACCATTTCGGCGTGAGTGCGCAGGATTCGCCCCGCAATGGAATGGAAGGTGCCAAGCCATGGCATGCCCTCGACGGCCTGGCCGAGCATCTGGCCTAGCCGCAGCTTCATTTCCCGCGCCGCCTTGTTGGTGAAGGTAACCGAGAGGATTTCGCCCGGTCGCGCCCGCCCGGTCGAGAGGATATGGGCGATGCGGCAGGTGAGGACGCGGGTCTTGCCGGTGCCGGCCCCGGCGAGCACCAGAACCGGCCCGTCCAGCGTTTCGACCGCTTCGCGCTGCTCGGGATTGAGGCCGGTCAAATAGGCCGGTGTCGCGGCCGCCCGGGCACGCGCGGCGATGCCGCCCGGGAGCGGCTGGTGGTCGGAGAGGGCGTTCTGGGTCAGCTTGTTCGGCTCGGTCATTGGCGATTCGTCTTCCCCACGGGCCGCGAAGGGGAGCCTTCATAGCAGCAATGGCAGGCATATAGGGTTTTTGGAACCGGTTTGACAGGACTTATCCCGTGATCCGCGAGTGCCCCTTTCAGCGGCAGGACAGCGCTATTTTGTTCCTCTAATCGCCAGATTTTTCCTGGAACCGCGACGAGCATAACCCGGAACTTCTGTTCCAGGCCCGGAATTAGTCCGCCGAACTCGTCATAGCGCGAACGCGCGGTGACATTCGAAGCCGAAAGGGTGAAGCGGAGATTTTTGTCATGTTGAGCTGGGTCGTAACGTTCCTGATCATTGCCCTGATCGCGGGTGTTCTTGGCTTTGGCGGCATCGCCGGCGCATCCGTCGAAATCGCCAAGATCATCTTTTTTATCGCCGTGGTTCTGTTTCTGGTCTCGGCCGTGGTGGGACTGGCACGGGGCCGCACGCGCGTTTGAGGCAGTGTTATTTTTTCGAGGGCATCGCGACCTTGCGGCCGATGCCCTCGGGACGGGGAATCGAGGCGTGGGCCTTCGCCACCGCAGCGATGCGCGCCATGATGTCGGGCGGGAACGGCGCGGTCTTGCGCAAGTCGATGTCGACGTGAACGGTCATGTTCTCCGAAGTAGCGGAGAGCCAGCCTTGTTCGGCATGGCGCAGTTCCTCGAACGTATGCAGCCGTTTCTCGTCCGCGCCGAGCAGCAGGACCGACACCTGGACGGGATCGCCCAGATGAATCTCACGCAGGTAGCGGACGTGGCACTCGGCGGTGAAGGTCGAGCCGTGGCGCGTCTCCATGTAGGTGGGGCCGATGCCGAGCCTGAGCCAGAATTCGTCGATCGCCCGGTCGAACATCACATTGTAATAAGCCATGTTGAGATGGCCGTTATAGTCGATCCACCGCGGCTCGATCTGCATCACCGACGACAGGAACGGCGCTGGTCCGAGGACTGCCTCATCGCCGGCAGAATGTGTCGTCATGCAGTCCATCCCGTGCCTTCACAAACATCGTCCCTTGACCCCCCATATATCCTTTGTCACGGTATTTTTGCCGGGAGGATTTCGCCGTGGGAACAACGATCACACACAAATTGCAGCGCGTCGAGCCGAAGGCTCTGGCCGCGGCAGTGGAAGCGCTTGCCGCACGGTTCGGCAACCGCCTCGTTACCTCGCGGGCGGTTCGCGAGCAGCACGCCCATACCACGACCTGGCTTGAATCGCAGCCGCCCGATGCGGTGGTATTTGCGCAGGAGACCGCCGACGTTCAGGACGCGGTGCGAATTTGCGCCCGCCACGGCGTCCCCGTCATTGCGTTCGGCACCGGGACGTCGCTGGAGGGGCAAATCAACGCACCCGCCGGCGGCGTCTGCATCGACTTTCGCGACATGAACAAGGTTCTCGAGGTCCATGCCGAGGACCTCGACTGCGTTATCCAGCCCGGCGTCACCCGCAAGGCGTTGAACGAGCATTTGCGCGACCAGGGCGTGTTTTTTCCGATCGATCCCGGCGCGGATGCTTCCCTTGGCGGCATGGCTTCGACGCGGGCGTCCGGAACCAACGCCGTGCGTTACGGCACCATGCGGGAAAACGTGCTGGCGCTGAAGGTCGTGCGCGGCGACGGAGAGATCATCACGACCGGCACGCGAGCGAAGAAGTCGAGTGCCGGCTATGATCTGACGCATTTGTTCATCGGCGCCGAGGGCACGCTCGGGATCATCACCGAACTCACCATCAAGCTGCGCGGCATTCCCGAAACGATTGCGGCCGCCGCCTGCTCGTTCGACACCGTGGGCGGCGCCTGCCAGGCCGTGATCATGGCGATCCAGACCGGAATTGCGGTCGCGCGCATCGAACTTCTCAATGCCGATCAGGTGCGTGCCTGCAATTCCTATTCGAAATTGTCGCTGCCCGAGACGCCGCTTCTGCTTTTGGAGTTCCACGGCAGCGAGGCCGACGTTGCCGAGCAGTCGAGGAACTTTGGCGAGATCGCCGGCGAGTGCGGCGGTGGCGATTTCACCTGGACCACCCGGCCGGAGGATCGCAGCAAATTGTGGCAGGCACGGCATGACGCGTATTGGGCGGTCAAGGCGCTGCGTCCGGGCGCGGGCGTGGTGGCCACCGATGTCTGTGTGCCGATTTCCCGGCTTGCCGATTGCGTCACCGAGACGGAAGCGGATTTGAAGCGGTTGAGGCTGCAGTCGCCGATCGTCGGCCATGTCGGGGACGGCAATTTCCACTGTTCGCTGTTGTGCGACGTCGACGATGCCGACGAGATGTCGCGGGGCGAGGAGTTCATGCATCGCCTGGTCGAGCGGGCGCAATCGATGGGCGGCACCTGCACCGGCGAGCATGGCATCGGGCAGGGCAAGCAGAAGTACCTGAAGACGGAAATCGGCCAGGAGGCGATCGACGCCATGCGCGCGATCAAGCAGGCAATGGACCCACAGAACATTTTCAATCCTGGGAAAATCATCCCGGCCGCCTGAGGCATGACCGGGGCCGGTTTTGCCAAAAGATCATGCTTAAACAACGGCCTAGAGCCTCTTCGGTTCTGATTGAATCAGAACCGAGGCTCTAATCTTTTGTTTTGGCGCGTTTTCTTCATGCGAACCGGTACCCACTTCGCTCGAAAACGCTATAAAGCGCCATGGCGATGGCCGCCCCGGAACCACTTTAACCGTCGGCAATTAAGCCTCAATTCAGTCTTAATCGGTCGGTTACCGGGAGTGGGGTAATGTCTGCGAAATCGGAAATCGGGTAGTTTGTGATTCGCCTGTTTCGCGGCGCTAGTTTTTGATTTCTTTTAGTCGGGCATAACGATGCGCCTTTGCTGGCCAATTTTCGCCGCCGCCATCATCCTCACCGCCTCACCCGTCCCTGCCGAGGATTGGGCCGACGGCAACAGACCGGCCCCAGCGAATGAAGTGTCGATGCCAAGCCCGGTCCAAGCCGGGATGCGTCTGGCCGAAGAAGTCGCAAACGACATCTCGCCGCAGCAGCCCGACACCGATTTGTTTGCACTGATGTCGGGCAGGTGCAGTACGCTGAGGGTCGCCGGCCGCGATTTCGCATGCCGCACCGTTGCCTATTCCCACAGCAGCCATGGCCGCGCCTATTTCACCATCGCGCTCGATGATCCGGCCGACCACAACCACATCATCTCGTTTTCCGGAGAGAACGGCCGGCGCAATACCGAAAACTTTTACGAATTGCCGGTCGACCGGATGCTGTTGAATTCCAAGCACAGGCCGAAGGTCGATGGCCTGCCGGTGCCGTTCGTCGAACTGTCGGCCGGAATCTGCACGCAACTTGGAAATTTCGCCGCCGGTCAGGTCTCCAGCATCGCCTGCAGCGCAACCGACAAGAACGGCAAGCAATACGAACTGCGCTTTGAGTCCGATGGCTCGCCCATCACCGTGCGCCGGGTCAGGTCCGGGCCGCCCACCATCCGCCAGCACGGCTGAAGCGACAAGGCTTCAAATCGAATCGCCCTCGCGCTTTGGCCTGTTGTTCAGGCAAGATCGTTCGCGAAAAACGCATCGATTTGTCGCATGGGAAAAACCGGTTCACAGTTTTCCTGATCATGCTTTAGACTGGAACAGGTGAGTCATCGTTGATACCGCTGGCGGGAAACCCCCGGCGTGCTTTCAGAGTTTTCAGGGCATGGCGTTGCGTTGGTTCAAACGGGACAGGCCCCCGGAAATCTGGGACGAACACATTGACGGGCCGATCGGCGATATTGAAGCCGCGCATCGTATCCGCGACATCTGCCGTTCGGTCTCCGACAGCGCCGAAAAGCTGGCCGATCCCGCCACCAATCCCGACAGTAAGAAGACAAAACGCGAGGCCGAACGCTACGAACGCGCAGCCAAGGCTGCGATGACGATTGCCATGAAGATCACCGACGACCTGTTGCGCGACGCCGCCGTACGCCAGATTGTCGATTTATGCGTGAAGGCCAACGATCTGACGAGGGCGCGAATCCTGTTTCGCGCGATCCAGGCGACCTCGATCAGGGAAGGCGTTTTGCAGGAGCACCCGGTCCTGCAGTAGTGATCGGATTCGCGTCATTGCCGGGCTCGAGCCGGCAAGTGGTGCCGTGTCATCCATTTCTCATATCTTCTCAACAGCGCCGCCGCTTTCGACCCATTCCTTGAAGCCGCCGATATTGTAGACCTTGTCGTAACCCATGTCCTTGAGCAGCTTGCCCGCGAGTGCCGCGCGGCCGCCGGAGCCGCAATAGAGCAGGACGGTCTTGTCTCTCGCGAAATTCTTGTCGTGGGCGGGCGACTCCGGGTCGGCGCGGAACTCGAGCATGCCGCGGGAGACGTGAACGGCGCCGGCAGCCTTGCCGGTGCTCTGGACCTCAGGCGCATCGCGCACGTCCACTACCAGCGTATTGCCCCCGGCGATCATCTCGCGCGCCTGTGCTGCCGTAATCTTCGGCACCACCGCGTTGGCGGCCTCGATCATCTGCTTGACGGTTTGCGCCATCTTTACCTCCTCGGTAGTTGAACCCGCAGTGGCCTCGCTTGACACTTGCGGTTTCTTCCTCGCCCTCATTGCGAGGAGCAAAAGCCCAGCCTGATGGCTCGCAACAGCGGTGCCAACAAAGATATAGTGTTTTCCATACCTGGCGCCATAAAATCGGGGGCGTCTCGAAACCTGAGAAACGACCTCGATGCGGCTTCCCTTCTTCTACGGCTGGATCATCATTGCGGTGACGTTCGTCACGATGGCAATCGGGGTCAATGCCCGTACCGCGTTTTCGCTGTTCTTTCCGCCGATCATCGATGAATTCGGCTGGGAACGCGGCATCACCGCCGGCGCTTTCTCGTTCGGGTTCGTGGCCTCCGCCCTCGTCAGCCCGCTGATCGGCCGCGTGATGGACCGGCTCGGCCCGCGCACGGTGATGGAACTCGGCGTTGCGTCGATGGCGGGGGGCCTGTTGCTGGCGCCGCTGACGACGCAGCCATGGCATCTTTACCTGACCATCGGCGTCTTGGTCGGCGCCGGCAGCATTTGTCTCGGCTATTCGGGACAATCGCTGTTTCTTCCCAACTGGTTCAATCGGCGCCGCGGACTTGCGATCGGACTGGCCTTCGCCGGTGTCGGCGTCGGCTCGGTTACGCTGTTGCCCTGGGTACAACTGATGATCGACCAGACCGGCTGGCGGACCGCTTGCAGGGCGATGGGGCTTCTCGTGCTGGCGGTACTTGCACCGATCAACCTCTTTCTGCGCAAGCGGCCGGAAGATCTCGGCCTCTTGCCCGACGGCGACGTCGCGGCTTCGATCGCGTCGGCAAAGCCGATTTCGAACGTCGTCGATCCAGTGTGGGCAGGTATCGATTGGACCCTGCAGCGGGCGGTGCGAACCGCGCGCTTCTGGTGGCTCGCGATCGGCTATGCGAGCGGCCTGTACGTCTGGTACGCGGTACAGGTGCATCAGACCAAGTACCTGCGCGACGTCGGTTTCAGCCCGAGCGTCGCGGTCTGGGCGCTCGGCGCGGTCAGCCTGCTCGGTATTCCCGGTCAGATCCTGCTTGGACATGTGTCGGATCGCGTGGGACGCGAATGGATCTGGTCCGCCAGTTGCGCCGGCTTCGCTATCTGCTTTTCGGCGCTGATCGCGCTTTCGAGTTATCCCTCGCTCGTGCTCGTTTACGTCATGGTGCTCTCGCAAGGCGCACTCGGGTACGGGCTGACCTCCATCATGGGGGCGGTGGTGGTCGAAATCTTTCAGGGCAAACATTACGGCAGCATCTTCGGCACCATTATGGTCGCAGCCCTTGCGGGCGGCGCGGCAGGCCCGCTGGTCACAGGCGTTCTGCACGACCTTTCAGGCAGTTATACGCTTGCCTTCGCGATCGGGATCGGCGTCAGCGGCATTTCCGCGCTGGCGATCTGGCGCGCCTCGCCGGGAAAAATCCGTGCCGTCGCGGGCCGCTTGCAGCCCCTTGAAGGCATGAGACCTGTTGCAGCATCTGATGGCTTGCCGTAAGCGGCATGTGGGCTTAATCCGGCAGCAAAGCGCCGTGAACCGAGGAGTGCGCCATGAACGAACATGCTCATGCTGCGACGGCCGAGCCGCTGTTCAATCCGCTGGCCCCGGAATTCATCCGCGATCCCTATCCGCATTACGAGCGGCTGCGGTCAACCGATCCGGTGCATATCACGCCGCACGGTATGTATCTGGCGAGCCGCCATGCCGAGGTCAGTCTGGTGTTGCGCGACAAGCGGTTCGGCAAGGATTTTGTCGAACGATCGAAGCGGCGTTACGGGCCGAAAATCATGGAGGAGCCGATCTTTCGCAGCATGAGCCACTGGATGTTGCAGCAGGATCCGCCCGACCACACACGATTGCGCGGCCTCGTGGTCAAGGCCTTCACCGCGCGTCATGTCGAGGATATGCGGCCGCGCATCCAGCAAGTCGTCGATCAGACGCTCGACCGCGTTGCCGAGCGCGGACGGATGGACCTGATCGAGGATTACGCGTTCCGCCTGCCGGTCACCATCATCTGCGACATGCTCGGAATCCCGGAAGAACACCGCGAGGCGTTCTACTCCGGTTCGCGCGATGGCGGGCGCATTCTTGATCCCGTGCCGCTGACGCCCACCGAAATCGCGCAAGGAAACGCCGGCAACCTGATGGCGCAGATGTATTTTCAGCAACTCTTCGAGCTGCGCCGCAGGAACCCCGGCGACGACCTGACCACGCAACTGGTGCAGGCCGAGGAAAACGGCAGCAAGCTGTCCAACGAGGAACTCACCGCCAACATCATTCTCCTGTTCGGCGCCGGTCACGAGACCACCGTCAACCTGATCGGCAATGGACTGCTGGCGCTGCACCGCAATCCCGATCAGCTGGCGCTGCTCAAGGCCCGCCCGGAGCTGATCGCCAACGCCATCGAGGAGTTCCTGCGTTACGACTCCTCTGTGCAGTTGACGGGCCGCGTGGCGCTGGAGGACATCGAAGACCTCGGGGGCAAGAACATTCCCCGCGGCGAAACCGTGCTCTGTTTGCTCGGCTCGGCCAACAGGGATCCTGCGGTTTATCCGGACCAGCCGGATCGCCTTGACATCACGCGGCAGAACGTGCGCCCGCTGTCGTTCGGCGGGGGTATCCACTTCTGCCTCGGCGCCCAGCTCGCGCGCATCGAGGCCGAGGTTGCGATCGCAACCTTGCTGCGGCGCCTGCCGGATCTCAAGCTCGACGATGCCGAAAATGCGGAATGGCGGCCGACCTTCGTCCTGCGCGGCCTCAAGCGGCTGCCGGCAAGCTGGTGAGCCTGACGTGAAGTGCTGTGACTTCGCCACTTTTGTCTCTATATTTGCCCTCGCTCCGGCACCGATTTCGGCACGGCTCGTGTGAGGGTCCCGCGTAGGGGTGCGAAAGCCCCGGCGAGGGCAACAAGCCCATGCCGTGCGGGCCGGGTGAGGCGGGGCGCCTTCAAAGGGAGACACCGTGCAGACGACGCTGCTCGGACTGGCGATTGCCTTCATCATTGCGCTGGTGACCGCGCTGATCGGGCCGTTCTTCATCGACTGGAATCAGTTCCGTCCGCAATTCGAGGCTGAAGCCACAAAGGTGATCGGGGCGCCGGTAAAGGTCGGCGGCGAGCTGCAGGCGCGGCTGTTGCCGTCGCCCTCCCTGCGGCTGCGCTCGGTGGTGGTGGGCGGCGCCAACGACCTTGGCAAGGTCCGCGCCGACAAGCTCGACGTCGAATTCAGCCTGGGTTCGCTGATGCGGGGCGAGTGGCGCGCCACCGAACTGACGATCAACGGCATGGCGCTCGATCTCGGGCTCGATCCGAACGGGCGGATCGACTGGCCGGCCTCGACCGGCAGGTTCAACCTGGGCACGCTCTCGATCGACCGGCTGAGCCTGACCGGCCGCGTCGCGTTGCACGATGCCTTTAGCCGGGGCACGCTCGAACTGAACGATATCGCCTTTTCCGGCGACGTGCGCTCGCTGGCCGGCTCGGTCCGGGGCGAAGGCAATTTCTCGTATCTCGGCGAGCGCTATCCTTTTCGGGTCTCATCCGGACAAAGCGCCGACGGCGGCGGCACCCGCCTTCACTTGAGCATCGACCCCGGGACGCGCGCGCTTTCAGCCGACCTCGACGGCGTGCTCAGCTTCGAGGCCCGCGCGCCCCGCTTCGAGGGTACGGTAACGCTCGCCGCCCTCGCCGGACCGAAGGCGAAAGGGCGGACCGAGCCGTCGCCCGTGCCGTGGCGCCTCCTGGCCAGGGTCAAGGCCGATCACGCGGCGGCGAAACTCGATCAGATCGAAGCAAATTACGGCAACGAGGACTCCGCGCTAAAGCTTGCCGGCATGGGGGACGTTCGTTTCGGCGCCTCGCCTTCCCTGCATGCGGCGTTGGCGGCGCGCCAACTCGATGCCGACAAGTTTTCCGCTCGTGAAAAGGACCTGAGCGAGCCCGTGCGGGTATTGCCGGCGATCCGCGCGCTGATCGCAGCAGTACCGCTGTCGCCCATCCCCGCGCAGCTCGAGCTTGCCGTCGAGCAGATCACGCTGGGCGGACGAGCCTTGCAGAACGTTGCGGCAGACATTGAAACCGACGGCAAGTCCTGGAGCATCGACCGCCTCGACCTTCGCGCGCCGGGCGGTACCCGCGTTTCGCTGATCGGCAGCAATGTGCGGGCGGGTTCGTCGGGCGATTTCAAAGGCGCGTTGAGCGTCGAGGCGTCCGATCCTGATGCGCTGGTGATGTGGCTGCAGGGTCGCAGCGAACTGACCTATCGCAGCCAGAAGCCGATGCATCTCAGCGGCGATGTGAATTTTGGCGCCGATCGCGTGGCGATCGAATCCATCAAATGCGAATTCGACGGCGGCGCGGTCGAGGGGCGGATCGCGTTTTCGCCCGGCGTCGCAAGCGGCGCCTCGCTCGATGCCGAGCTGAAGGCCGAGCGCCTCGACCTGGATTCCGCATCGGCCTTCGCGCGCGCGCTGTTGGGCCCGAAGGGCGATTGGCCGGAGCGGGCGAAATTGTCGCTTGATGTCGGACACGCCATTTCGGCCGGCCAGGATTTGCATCCCTTCCTCGCAAAGCTCACCTACGATCCGAAGACGATCTCGGTCGATCGGTTGACGATCGGCGAGGCTGACGGCGTCATGGTGGAGGGCAATGGCGCGTTCGACCGTGCCAACGAGACCGGAAAGCTCGCGCTGAATTCAAGCGCCGCTTCGCTTTCGCAGTTCACCGGGATAATTTCTCCGCTGGCGCCGGCGCTGGCCTCGCGTCTGCAGGCGATGGGGCTGGGCGCCGGCCCGGCGCGCCTGCGTCTCGCGCTCGCCGTCGACAGGGATTCCGACCGCACCGATCGCGCCAGCGCTCGCGCAAGCCTCGACCTCGATGCGCCGCAGTTCAAGGGAACCGTTACGGTCGCGGCAAGGCCCGACGCCGCGGCCCTGCGCGAAATCGATCTCGACAGGCTCCGCCGCAGCGAGATTACGGTTGAATCGAAAATGTCGGCGGAGCAGGGCGCTTCCCTGCTCGCATTGCTGGGGCTCAATGGCGCTGTCGCTGCAGCAGATGGACCCGGACAATTCCAGGGAACCGTCACCGGCGTCTGGGACGCGCCGTTGCGACTGAGGGTCAGTCTATCGGGCGCGGGCCTCGCCGCCGAGGCGACGGGAACCGCCGAACCGTTTGCACCGCAGCCGAAGGTCAGCGTCGCGATGAAGGCGCGGGAACTCAACCTCGCGCCTCTGTTCGGTCTCAAGCCATCCGACAAGCTCGCCCAGGACATCAGCCTGTCGTCGAACGTTTCGCTTGAAGGCGGCAAGCTCAAACTGGAAGACATCGACAGCACGCTGGCGGGTTCGCGCCTGCGCGGCCGCCTGGCGGTGACGCTCGACGGCGAACGCAAGGTCGAGGGCGAGATCGGCATGGCCGCGCTTGACGTTGGGCCGGCCTTTGAGCTGGCCATCGGCGCTGCAGGGCGTGATGCCGGCGAGCCGCTGGGGCCCGGATTTCTGAAGGGCTGGCGCGGTCAAATCGGGTTCATGGCACTGCGCGGCATTTTGCCAGGTGGCATCGAGTTGTATCCGATCAGCGGCACCGTGAAGAGCGACGGTCAGTCGCTGGTGCTGGAAGGCATCAAGGGCACCGTCGGCGGCGGCGAGGGCAGCGCCAGCCTCGACATCAGACATTCCGCAAGTGGCCTTGCGCTGAGTGCGCGCATCGCGGTCACGGGCGCCGATGGCAGCACCCTGCGCTATCGCGCGCTCGCCATGCCCGCCGGGCGCGCCACGCTGCAAATGGCGGTGTCCAGCCAGGGCCGAAGTGCATCGGCGCTGACCGGTGCGTTGTCCGGAAGCGGAACCGTGACGGTCGAATCGGCCCGCGTGGCGGGGCTCGATCCGCGCGCCTTCGATGCCGCGATCCGCGCCAGCGACGCCGGCCAGGCGCTCGACGACAGCCACCTTCGCAAGATCGTGGAGCCGGTGCTGTCCGGCGGCGCGCTGTCGGTGGCTTCTGCCCAGATCCCGTTCACGATCCGGGACGGACGGCTTCGCGTCGGCCCCACCACGCTCGATGCGGGCGGCGCCAGCGCTGTCGTTTCCGGCGGATACGACATTCCGGCCGATCAATTCGATATTCGCGCGGCCCTTGCATCCGCCGCGGCTGGACAAGCGGCGGGCCGGCCGGAAATCATCGTGTTCGCAGGCGGCACGCCTGATGCGCTTGAGCGCACTGTGGATGTCGCATCCCTGTCGTCCTGGCTTGCGGTCAGGGCGATTGATCGCGAGACCCGAAGGCTCGATTCGATCGAGCACGGCCAGCCATTGCCGGCATCGATCCCGCCGGTTGCAGTTCCCGAGGTATTGCTTCCCGGTCAACCTCCGTCCGAGGTGCTTGGCCGCGAGCCACGACGGCTTCAGCCAAAGCCGAAGGCCGCCGGGCCGCGTCCGCTCGCCGCAGTGCCGGCCCCGAATACGCCAGCGACCAGCGTTCCACCGGTTGTTCCGCCGTCCTCTACGGGCGATCCCGTCGTCGGTCAGCAGGCCCCGCCGCTGCCGCCGCCAATCGAGGTCCGCCCGGCCCCGAACGTCATCGCCCGGCCGCCGAAACCGAAACCGCCGCTTCTGCTGACGCCGCCGGCGCAGGGCACGTCGCAGCAGACTTACTGAAGTGCTGTTCGCAATTTATTCCGGAGGCGGCTCAAACAAAAAAGCTGGCCGGCCAGTCGTGACACACATGCGAGCATGTAAAAACCGCCCTTCCCGCCTCCCGGTCCGGGGACTACGGTGAGCCCGATCACGACCCGCTGAAATCGCGACTTGCTGAAATCACGACCTGCCGACACGGTTTTTTGTCGAGATGGCTTTGACGCTCAACCAGATCTGTCACTGGATCGACCACACGGTACTTAGTCAGTCGATCCAGGCCGCGGGTTGGGTCGTGCCGACCGTGCAGACCATCCACATCCTCGCGATTGCCGTGGTGGCGAGTTCGGCGCTGATGCTCGACCTCCGCTTGATCGGCGTGTTCTGGGTCGGCCGGCCGATGAAGGAGGTCACGGCGCGATTCCTGCCGCTGGTCTGGTGGCCGCTGCTCGTTCTGCTCGCGACTGGCATGATCATGATCATCGCGGAGCCGGCGCGTTCGCTCAAGAACCCGGCCTTTCAGCTCAAGATGGGTTTGCTGATCTCGGCTTTGGCGGTCACGTTTCTGTTTCAACTTCTCCAGCGGCGCAATGCCGCGTTTGGCGATTCGGTTGCGAGGCCGCGCGGCGCTGCGATAACGATCGCCATCGTCTCGATGCTGTTGTGGAGTTCGATCATCTTCGCCGGCCGGTGGATCGCCTATTACGCCTGACGCCTGCAGCGGGAATGTCTGATCCACTCTCATCGGCCACATGAATCACGGGGATTTACCATTGCAGATTGACCACGCGTTGGAGTGGCTTCAGACCACGCGTATCGCCAGCGCAATCGGCGAAAACGAAATCCTGTTTCCGTGGATCGAGTCTGTTCACGTGCTTGCCATCGTGCTGGTGGTCGGCACGATCTCGATCGTCGACCTGCGGCTGCTTGGCGTCGCCTCGCGCCAACTTGCTGTCCGCCGCGTGATGCGCGACGTGATCCCCTACACCTGGGGCGCGTTCGCCGTCGCCGCGCTGACCGGTTCGTTGCTGTTTTCGTCGGATGCCGTGCACTATGCGCACAACCGCCTGTTCCAGGCAAAGCTGGTGCTGCTGGCGCTCGCCGGTCTCAACATGGCGCTGTTCCATCTGATTGGCGTTCGCGATATCGAGCGCTGGGACACCGGAACCGGGCATACGCCGCTTGCCACAAAGGCGGCCGCAGCCATCTCGCTTGCCCTGTGGATCGGCGTGGTGGCGCTCGGCCGCGGCATAGGCTTCACAATGCACTGACTTCACGATGAAATAAGTTGCCGTTACCCTGAATGTGTTTTAGGGGCCAACCTCTCTGTCCGGAGAACTACGCGTGAAGACTGGTCATCTGTATGTCGCGCTTGCTGGACTCGTTGTCCGGTTGCTGGTTGTCTGGTTGCTGGCGCCGTCCATCGCTTCCGCCCAGGCGCCCAAAAAGCCGCCGACCGTCATCAATCCGCCGCCGACGGCCCAGGATTGGGCCGATCTCGCCAAATTGCCGGACTGGACTGGGGTCTGGAATCCGAAAATCACCGATCAGGACGCCCAGGTCAGAACCAATCCGCCACCGTGGAACGAAGCGGCCGCCAAAAAAATCCAGCAGATGTTCGCCGATGAAAAGAGCGGCCGACCGTTCCTCGTCTTCTCCCACTGTCTTCCAGAGGCGCATCCATCCTGGATGCTGGTCACCCACAACGCCATGGAAATCCTGTTTTCGCCAGGCCGCGTGACGATGCTCGGCGAGTCCGACGGCAACCGCATCCGCCGTATTTACACCGATGGCCGCGAGCACCCTCAGCATTCGGATCCCACATTCCATGGCCATTCGATCGGGCACTGGGAAGGCGACACCCTTGTCGTCGATACCGTCGATATTCTTCCGCAGGCGCCGCTGGCCATCAGCGAGGCCGCAGGCCTGCCCAACAATGGCGACATGCATGTGATCGAGCGCATTCATCTGGCCGACAAGGACATCCTGCATGACGACCTTGAAATCATCGCGCCGAAGATTCTGACCAAACCCTGGAAGACCACGCGCATCTTCTTCCGCCAGCGCGCGCGCAAGTTCGACATCGTGGAAGGCGTTTGCGCCACCGGCGATCTGGTCGAGCGGGTCAATGCCGAAGGCGATCACATTTTCGTACCGGTCGAAAAATCCGAATGGGGCCACACCACAGCCGTTCCGGCGAAATAGCCGGCAATACGAACAGGAGCTTTTTATGCGACAACTCATGAAGTCGATCGGCGCGTTTGTCGCATTCGCGGTGCTCGCCGTCGGAATATCGGAGGTCGCCGCGCATCATTCGGCTTCCATGTTCGATTTCTCCAGGACGATGACGATGAAGGGAAGCGTGGTGGAGCTGCGCTGGGTCAACCCGCACGTCACGCTGACGCTCAACGGCTCTGTCGGCGAAGAGCCTCCGGCCGAATGGCTGATGGAAACCACCAGCCCCGGAAATCTGGTGCGGGTAGGGGGCTGGCGCCGCGATATCGTCAAACCGGGCGACCAGGTCGAGGTCGTGTTTAATCCGCTGCGTGAAGCTGACAAGAAAAGCGGCCTGATGAGACAGCTCACGCTGCTAGCGACCGGCGAGGTGTTCGCCGCCAACATCCGCGATCAGGAAAAGCCCGGCCTTGAGTAGGCTGGTGTCACTGGCCGGCATCCTCGTGGCGCTGGCGATCGTGGTGATGGGGAGAGTGGCCGCCTCGGCGCAGGATCAGCCCGCGCCAAAGGAAACGATCTTTGCCCGCAAGATCCTGATGGGCGCCATTGACATGAATATGGACGAGATCGAGACCATGCTTGCGCCGGAAGGCAAGCTCGTATTGTCGGATGCCCGGGAACACGCGGAGACGATCTCGACCATGCTGATGGCATTTCCGCATCTGTTCCCGCCTTCGACCAACCAGTGGAAGGCAGGCGAGGATCGCGACCCCGCAACCGACACGTTCGCAAATCCGGACCTGTGGTCGAATTTCGCCGACTTCTACCAGCGCGCGACTGAGGCCTCGAAGATCGCCTGGAACGCCAGCCGCGCCAAACGGGCGGATGAATTCAGGTCGGGAATCGAACAATTGCGGCAGCGCTGCAACGCCTGTCACGCACTGAACCTGAAGGTGCAATAGCGCAAGGGGCAGGAACGTCGAGGCGCACGCGCAACCCCGCCGCCGGCCCATACGCCGGCAGGATCGGGAACGAGAGGCCGGTTCCGGACCTCGATCAGAACCGGCCGTGGCTTTTCAAGCGTGCACTTTCGTTTCCGGAGCGATCGGCGCCTCGTTATTGCCGCGCGAGCGGAAATGATCCAGTACGAACAGGCGAATGGCGGACGACAGATTGCCTTGCTGGCGGTTGCTGTCGATCTCGCCCACGAGCTCGGACAACGTCATGTTCCGAAGACCGGAAATCTCCTTCATGCCGTTCCAGAACGCTTCTTCGAGGCTGACGCTGGTCTTGTGCCCCGCGACAACGATCGATCGCTTTACGACTGGGGATTTCATGATGCGTCTCCGCCGTCGATGCGATGCTGATCCAGAAAATCGTTGGCACGGCTGGCGCCGTGCTCGGCGGCAGCGCGTTCCGATTTTGTGCGGCCAAACCGGGCGCGATTGGCAGCCGCCTGTTGCTCCGACTGCTCGCGGGCGGCTTGCTTCCTGAATTGTCTCAGATTGACCAGATTTCCCATGCCGTCCTCCATCACGCGTTCCATCGATAAGGAACGCGCTTACGGCTGCCATGAAGGATAGCGGCCATTTGGGCCAATCCGGGTGGCGGCGGGTAATTACAGGTTCCGGTCACAAACCCCGTATCCATATTGCGAGGACATGCGCTGATTAGCTCGGTCGTCATTTAACAAATTCCTCATTATGTCTGCGTGGCAGATAAAAAATGTGCTGCGATTTTCAAAATATTTTTTTGCTCTACCACGAGCCAATGTCGTGGCGATAGTCAATAATACCTTAATCTTTAGGCAAGATGATGGACAACAGCCAGTAATCCAAATCTTTTTCGAAAGCGCTGGCATACGCTATTCATCCGGGCCGGGTCATTTTTTCCGGTTTAATCAGCCGGTCGAATTCGTCAGCGGAAACAAAGCCCAGCCGCACGGCTTCTTCCTTCAGGGTGGTGCCGCGCGCATGCGCCGATTTGGCTACTTTCGCGGCTTTGTCGTAGCCGATCCTTGGCGTGAGTGCGGTCACCAGCATTAGTGAGCGTTCCATCGACTCGCGAATGCGTTTTTCGTCGGCCCGTATTCCCTCGACGCAATTCTTGGTGAAAGAACGGCTCACGTCGGTCATCAGTTGTATGGAATTCATCATACAATATGCCAGGAGCGGTTTGTAGACGTTCAGCTCGAAATGCCCCTGGCTGCCGCCCACCGTGATTGCGGTGTGGTTGCCGAAGACCTGGCAGCAGACCATGGTGACGGCCTCGCTCTGGGTCGGGTTGACCTTCCCAGGCATGATCGAGGAACCCGGTTCGTTCTCGGGCAAGATCAGTTCACCCAGGCCCGAGCGCGGGCCGGAGCCCAACAGGCGGATATCGTTGGCAATCTTGAACAGTCCGGCGGCCGCGGCATTGATTGCGCCATGCACGAATACGTAGGCGTCATTCGACGCGAGCGCCTCGAATTTGTTTGCGGCGCTGGTGAAGGGGAGCCTGGTGAACCTGGCGACGCGCCGGGCGAACGATTTAGCGAATTGCGGCTTCGAATTGAGGCCGGTTCCGACCGCCGTGCCACCCTGCGCCAGCGGGAAAAGATCGCGAACCGCCATGCGCAGCCGCGCGATGGCGTGTTCGACCTGCGTGGCATAGCCGGAAAATTCCTGCCCCAGCGTCAGCGGCGTCGCATCCTGGGTGTGGGTGCGGCCGATCTTGACGATGTGAGCAAACTCCTTCTCCTTCCTGCGCAGCGCACGGTGAAGCATCTCGAGCGCGGGAATGAGATCGGAGGTGATGGCCATCGCGGCCGCGATATGCATTGCCGTCGGGAACGAGTCGTTCGACGACTGGCTCATGTTGACGTGGTCGTTGGGATGCACCGGTGCCTTGGCGCCGAGCTTGCCGCCCAGCAATTCGTTGGCGCGGTTGGCGATCACCTCGTTGAGGTTCATGTTGGTCTGGGTTCCCGAACCGGTCTGCCAGACCACCAGCGGAAATTGATCGTCGAGCTTGCCCTCGATCACTTCGCGCGCGGCGCGGATGATGGCGCGGGTGCGGCGTTGGTCGATCAGTCCAAGCCCGCGATTGGTTTCGACCGCGGCAAGCTTGACGATGCCAAGCGCGCGGATGATGGCCATCGGCATCCGGTCATGACCGATGCGGAAATTCTGCCGCGATCGTTCGGTCTGTGCGCCCCAATAGTGGTCGGCGGGAACTTCAATCGGACCGAAGCTGTCGGTCTCGGTACGCGTCGGTTCGGAATGGGAGGAGGGGGTCGATCGAGCCATTGATCACTTCTGCTTGATGACGCTTGTTCGGCCGCCGCCCCTCGAGCGCGTTGATCGCACGCGGACGGCAGCGGCATGCCGCGCTCATCCTACCGCGACTGCCGATCCTACTGCGACTACAATGTCACCGCGCAGATTATTTCTTGCGGAAGCGATCCAGCCGAACGACTTCAGCGCCGTCGCCAGGCTTTGCCGGTTCGGCCCTGGCTTCCGCCGGCGGCGCCGGCAACTGCGCCGACGGCACGGGCGCAGGCGCGCTCGGCCGATCGGACGCGCGAGTTTCGGCTGCCGGCGCGTCGGCTGCGGCCTCTGACGACTCGAATTGCAGGCCGAATTGCACCGAGGGGTCGAAGAAGCTCTTGATGGCGCTGAAAGGCACCACGAGGCGCTCGGGGATGCCGCCGAACGAGAGTCCGACCTCGAAACGATCCTCGGTCACCAGCAGATCCCAGAACTGGTGCTGGAGGATGACTGTCATCTCTTCCGGATATTGCGCCAGCAGCCGCGGCGATAATTTCACGCCGTCCGCGGTCGACAGGAAGGTGATGAAGAAATGATGCTCGCCGGGGAGGCCGTGTTCGGCGACGTTGGCCAATACGCGGCGCAGTACGCCGCGCAGCGCATCCCGCGCCAGCACGTCGTATCGGATATGATCGGTCGCCATTGTTGGTCCTGTATTGTTGGTCTTGTCGCATTCAACAGGCGCTGCCGCCGCGTCAGGCGGTGCGGCGCCGGTGGCGGCTCGAACTCAGGCCTTGGGTCGCCATCGTACATTGCCGGCGGGCGCAGGTCAGCAGGGGTTGCGCGGACCGGCGAAAGTTCGAAGCCGGACTATCGGAGATCAATGCGAGATAAAGTGGAGGCTTCTGTTGCCAGGTGCCTCCGAACCCCGCCTGACGGTGCTAACCCATCAGGACTTTAGATTGGTCTTTCAAACCGCTTAAGCGGCCTGAGCAACCGGAGCATAGTTGTCGTTTGCAACTATTGCATGGCCCGATATCGGCGGAACCATACCGGGAAAAAACGCGTCCTTTACGCCCTCGTCGATCCTGTTTCGCCCCCGCCAAAGCCCGCCTGTCTCGCTCAGGCGACGGGCTTGGGTGGAGGCGCCGGGTACTGCCCCCGGGTCCGAATGGTTTATTGCGACGGTCATTTATTTCCATAGCCGGCGAACCGGCAGCGCAAATATAGGGTGCAAAAGTTGAGAAAGACAGGCCCGGAAATGCCCATATCGGCCGTAACGAGCCGTTTTGGCGTGGAAACCGCGGTTTTTTGATTGGTAGGGCGGGATGCTCATTCTAAATTCTCAACCATGTCCCCGGATTCACCGCCGGCCGCCGTTGCGGCGCCGGGCGCCCAGACATCGTCTCCGCCCAGCCTGATCGCGCTGTTTGTCGCGTTCGCCAAAATGTCGCTGGCGGGCTTCGGCGGCGTCCTGGTCTGGGCACGCCGAGGGATCGTCGATCAGCACAAGTGGATGACCGCCGAAGAATTCAACGAAACCTTCGCGCTGTGCCATTTCCTCCCGGGGCCGAACATCGTCAACCTCACCTTCGTTTTCGGGTCGCGCTTTCGCGGGATAGCCGGCGGCATTGCGGCGTTCACGGGTCTGCTCGGCCCGCCCGCCCTGATCGTGACCGTGCTCGCGGCACTCTATCAACGCTACGGCGAGATCGACGCGCTGCGGCGAATTCTGGCGGGCGTGGCCTGCGCGGCGATCGGCCTGATGCTTGCGGTCGTGTTCAAAATGATGATGCCGCTGATCAGGCGGCGCGATCTGGTCGGACTTCTGGTTCTCACTGCGGTGTTCATCGCGATCGGAGTATTGCGCTTGCCCTTGCCAACGGTGTTGCTGGTGGCGATCCCCGCGAGCATCGCCATCACCTTCTGGATGCGGCGGAAGGAGGGCGCATGAATTCCGACGCCAATCCGTTGCTCGCGCTTGCCTTGACCTTCGCCGTGATGTCGCTGTTTGCGGTCGGCGGTGCGAATTCCGCCATTCCGGAAATGCACCGCGTCGCGGTCGAGGTCAGGCATTGGCTGACCGACAAGCAATTCGCGGATGTCTACGCAATATCGCAGCTCTCGCCCGGACCGAATGTCCTGATCGTCACCCTGATCGGCTATTCGGTCGCTGGCGTCGTTGGCGCACTGGTGGCAACGATAGCGATGTGCCTGCCGACGGCCGTGCTTGCCTTCTTTGTGAGCCGCTTCCTGGCGCGATCGAGCCACGCACGCTGGCCTGCCATCGTCCAGGCGGCACTTGTTCCGCTGTCGATCGGATTGATGGGAGCAAGCGGTTTCATTCTGGCGCAGACCTCGGACCGGACGGCGGTGGCTGTTTTTATCACCGTCGGCGCCGCGGTGCTGGCAGCTGCGACGCGGCTGAACCCGTTCTGGATGCTGCTTGCGGGCGGATGTCTCGGTTTTGCCGGCCTGGTTGGGTGAAAATCGTTGCATCTCCAGGGAGTTCCAACGTCGACGTGCGCCCTTGCCGCCCCCGTCCGGGATACTCATTTTTCAGGGTATAATCGAGCTCGTCGGCCGAATCGCGGCTGTCGGCGGGCCGGCCCGCCGCTAAAACTCGGCTCAAGTTCAGTTTCCTTAAGGGGCGCGAAACGAAACGCCCAGAAGAAGCGAGATGATTCAGTACCACGACCTGCTCGAACGTATCCTCAGCGACGGGGTGGAGAAATCCGACCGCACCGGCACCGGGACATTGTCGATCTTCGGCCACCAGATGCGCTTCAATCTGGGCCTGGGCTTTCCGATGCTGACCACCAAGAAGCTGCCGTTCAAATCGATCGCCTACGAATTGCTGTGGTTCCTCAAGGGCGACACCAACATCAAATATCTCAACGACCATGGCGTCACGATCTGGGATGAATGGGCCGACGCCAACGGCGATCTCGGCCCCGTCTACGGTTCGCAGTGGCGTTCCTGGCCCTCGCCTGACGGGCGAAGCATCGACCAGATATCCAGCGTCATCGACATGATCCGTCGCAATCCGGATTCGCGGCGGCTGATCGTGAGCGCGTGGAATCCGGCTGAAGTCGACAAGATGGCGCTGCCGCCCTGTCACTGCCTGTTCCAGTTTTATGTCGCGGACGGCAGATTGTCCTGCCAGCTCTATCAGCGCTCGGCGGACGCCTTTCTCGGCGTACCCTTCAACATCGCCTCCTATGCGCTGCTCACCATGATGGTCGCGCAGGTCACGGACCTGCAGCCCGGCGATTTCGTTCACTCCTTCGGCGACGTCCATCTCTATTCCAACCACCTCGAGCAGGCCCGCCTGCAATTGACGCGGCTGCCGCGGCCTTTGCCGGCGATGAAGATCAATCCGCAGGTGAAGGATATTTTCGCGTTCCGCTATGAGGATTTCACGCTCGAGGGCTACGACCCGCACCCGCACATCCGGGCCGAGGTCGCGGTGTGAGCGATTGATGTCCTGTTCCATCTCTATCCGTCGCGCCCGTCCGGATGAAGCGGGGCTGGTGCTGTCGCTGGTTCGCGAGCTTGCCGAATACGAGAAACTGCTGCACGAGGTCGAAGCGACGCAAACCATGATCGCCGAGGCATTGTTCGGCACCAATCCAAGGCTGTTCTGCGATATCGCCGAATGCGACGGCGAGGTGGCAGGCTTCGCCGTCTGGTTCGTCAATTTTTCCACCTTCAGCGGGCGCAGCGGAATCTATCTGGAGGATTTGTTCGTGCGCCCGTCGCTGCGCGGCAAGGGCATCGGCAGGGCGCTGCTGTCGCACCTTGCAAAAGAGTGCGTGGCAAACGGCTGGTCGCGGCTGCAATGGTCGGTGCTGGACTGGAACACACCCTCGATCGAGTTCTACAAGTCGCTTGGCGCTGTGATGCTGGACGAGTGGACGGTGTGCAAGGTCGCAGGTCCCGCGCTCGCGGCACTTGCCGAAGGAAAGCGCTGATGGAAGTCGTGCTGATCGTAGCCCGCGCCGACAATGGCGTGATCGGCGCCGATGGAGCAATACCCTGGCGGCTGAGAACCGACCTGCAGCGTTTCAAGTCGATGACGATGGGCAAGCCGGTCGTGATGGGCCGCAAGACCTTTCTCTCGCTGCCGCGGCCGCTGCCCGGGCGAACCAATATCGTCATGACGCGCGACGGCGATTTTCGCGCACCCGGTGCTATTGTGGCCACTTCGCTGGAGGCCGCCCTGGGGGTTGCGACCGGTGAAGCGCTGCGGCGTTTCGTCACTGAGATTGCGGTTATCGGCGGCGCGGAGATCTATGCGCAATGGATGGATCGTGCCGATCGCCTGGAAGTCACCGAAGTTCACACCCACCCCACAGGCGATACACATTTCGCCCCGGTAGACACGGTCGATTGGCAGGAAATAGCGCGCAGCCGTCATTCGGCCGGGCCAGGCGACAGCGCCGATTTTTCCTTCGTCACCTATCTCAGGCGAAGGCCGTATTAACTATTGGTTACATTGACAATTCTCGTACGAGGCATAGCTGCTTGCAGCGTCAAGCTTGCGTTGTAAGGGCGCTGGCCGTCCCCTATAAAGCCGGGCGGGTTTGCGAGGCGGGGCTTTTTGGGCTCTCGAAAGCCTTCGAAGGAGAAGTTGATGCCGTGGAAGAATCAGGGCGGAGGCCCTTGGGGTTCGGGTCCGAAAGGGCCATGGGGCTCCGGCCCCCAGCCGGTTGGGCCGAGGCCGCCCGACCTTGAAGACCTTCTGCGCCGCGCCCAGGACCGCCTCCAGCAATTATTGCCGGGCGGCCATTTCAGCGGGTTCGGCATCGCACTCCTGCTGCTCGCCGTCGTCGCCATCTGGGCCACGTCCGGCTTCTATCGCGTTCAATCGGAAGAGCTGGGCGTCGTGCTGCGCTTTGGCAAATATGTCCGCGATGGGCAGCCCGGATTGAACTATCATCTGCCCTATCCGATCGAGACCGTTTTGCTGCCGAAGGTGCTGCGCGTTTCCACCATCTCGATCGGCATGACGCTGATCGATGATCCGGCGCGGCGCGGCCGCACCATGCGCGACGTGCCGGAAGAAAGCCTGATGCTTACCGGTGACGAGAACATCGTCGACGTCGACTTCACCGTGCTCTGGCGCATCAAGCCGAATGGCGCGGGCGAATTCCTGTTCAACATCCAGAATCCGGAGGGCACCGTGAAGGCGGTTGCCGAAAGCGCCATGCGCGAGGTGATTGGCCGTTCCAACATCCAGCCGATTCTGACCGGCGCCCGTACGACCACCGAGCAGGCAGTGCAGCAGCTGATGCAAAGGACGCTCGACAGCTATGGCTCCGGCATCCAGATCAACCAGGTGCAGATGCAGAAGGTGGACCCTCCGGCGCAGGTGATCGATTCGTTCCGCGACGTCCAGGCGGCGCGCGCCGATCTCGAGCGGTTGCAGAACGAGGCACAGACCTATGCCAACCGCGTCGTTCCCGACGCCAAGGGACGCGCCGCGCAGATCATCCAGGTCGCCGAAGGTTACAAGCAGCAGGCGGTCGCGGAAGCCAAGGGCCAGAGCGCGCGCTTCCTCAAGGTCTACGATGAATACAAGAAGGCGCCCGGCGTTACCCGCCAGCGCATCTATCTGGAGACGATGGAGCGCATCCTCGGCTCCTCCGAGAAGCTCGTCTACGACGGCGGATCGTCGCCGGGACAGGGCGTCCTGCCTTATCTGCCCCTGGGCGAGCTGACGCCGCGGCGTACCGCGCCGCCGGCGCAGAGCCAGCCGCAACAGGGAACCGCGGGAGGCGCGCGATGAGATCCCCCGTTACCGGCATTGTCGCGCTATTGCTGCTGCTCTTGCTGCTGATCGTCGGCTACAGCTCGGTGTTCACCGTCACCCAGACCGAACAGGCGCTGGTGGTACGGCTCGGCAAGCCCGTCGATGTCGTTACCGAACCGGGCCTGCATTTCAAGGCGCCGTTCATCGACAGCGTGATCGACATCGACAAGCGCATTCTCGATCTCGAAAATCCCTCGCAGGAAGTGATCGCCTCGGACCAGAAGCGGCTGGTGGTGGATGCGTTCGCCCGCTACCGCATCAAGGATGCGCTTCAGTTCTATCGAAGCGTCGGCACCATACAGGCGGCCAATCTCCAGCTCACTACGCTGCTGAACGCGTCGCTGCGCCGCGTTCTGGGTGAGGTCACCTTCATCCAGGTGGTACGCGATGAGCGCGAAGCGCTGATGGCGCGCATCCGCGACCAGCTCGACCACGAAGCTGCCGGCTACGGCATCCAGGTGGTCGATGTGCGCATCAGGCGCGCCGATCTGCCCGAGCAGAACAGCCAGGCGGTCTACCAGCGCATGCAGACCGAACGGCAGCGCGAGGCTGCCGAGTTCCGCGCGCAGGGCGGCCAGAAGGCGCAGGAGACCAGGGCCAACGCCGATCGTGAAGCGACCGTGATCGTTGCCGAAGCCAATTCGACCGCCGAACAGGTGCGCGGCGAGGGCGACGCGGAGCGCAACCGGCTGTTTGCCGAAGCCTATGGCAAGGATCCCGATTTCTTCGCGTTCTACCGCTCGATGAGCGCTTACGAAAACGGGCTCAAGAGCAACGACACGCGCTTCCTGCTGCGCCCGGATTCCGATTTCTTCAAGTTCTTCGGCAGCGCCTCCGGCAAGCCGCCTGAGACGTTGGCATCAGCGCCGGCGCCAAAGCCGTGAGTTGGGCTGGCGGCGGGCCGGGGCCGATGGCGCTCCGGCCTCATTGAAAGAACGATTCAACAGGGGGGTTCCGGTCCGATGAGGTCCATAGCGTTCGCCGACTTCCTCATCGGTGTGGGAATCCTGTTCGTGCTGGAAGGGTTGCTGTTCGCGGCGAGTCCGGCATGGATGCGGCGGGCGATGAAGAGCGCGCTTTCGACCCCGGATAACGTCTTGAGGGCGATCGGCATCGGTTCCGCCGTGGTGGGCCTCATCCTGATCTGGCTGGTCCGGCGGTAGTCTGCGGCGTCGTCGGTTTTTCGCCGAAATGCTGGTCTCAAACGCTTGCAGGGTCACCCCGTTCGGGAGCACTGTGCGCATCAAATTCGCCCCTTCCCAGAGAAGAGAGAAACGACATGACCGTTGTGAAGAGAGCCCTGAGCCATCGACTGCGCCCGATGATGGCCGCGGTTTGCCTCAGCGCGACCCTTGGTGTCGGCTTCGGCTGCGCGGGCCTTTTGACCTCGAGCCCGGCGCTCGCGCGTGGCCCGGAAGGGATTGCCGATGTTGCCGAGAAAGTGATCGATGCGGTGGTCAATATCTCGACCTCGCAGACCATCGAAGCCAGGGGCGGTCCCGGCGAGGGCAGGGGAGCGACCCCGCAATTGCCCCCCGGCTCGCCGTTCGAGGAATTCTTCGATGATTTCTTCAAGAACCACCGCGGCGGCCAGGGCGGCCCGCGCGGCGGCGATTCGCAACCGCACAAAACCAATTCGCTGGGTTCCGGCTTCATCATCGACGCGTCGGGAATCGTCGTGACCAACAATCACGTGATCGCGGATGCCGACGAGATCAATGTCATCATGAACGACGGCACCAAGATCAAGGCCGAGATCGTCGGCATCGACAAGAAGACCGACCTTGCCGTGCTCAGGTTCAAGCCGCCGAAGCAGCTGGTTGCGGTGAAATTCGGCGATTCCGACAAGCTGCGGCTCGGCGAATGGGTGATAGCGATCGGTAATCCGTTCAGTCTCGGCGGCACGGTGACGGCAGGAATTGTCTCTGCGCGCAACCGCGATATCGCCTCGGGCCCCTATGACAATTACATCCAGACCGACGCCGCCATCAATCGCGGCAATTCCGGCGGCCCGCTGTTCAACCTCGACGGCGAGGTGATCGGCGTCAACACGCTGATCATTTCTCCGACCGGCGGCTCGATCGGCATCGGCTTTGCGGTGCCTTCCAAGACCGTGATCGGCGTTGTCGATCAGCTTCGGCAGTTCGGGGAGTTGCGGCGCGGCTGGCTCGGTGTACGCATCCAGCAGGTCACCGATGAGATCGCCGAGAGCCTCAACATCAAGCCCCCGCGCGGGGCGCTGATCGCCGGCGTCGAGGAGAAGGGTCCGGCCAAGCCGGCCGGCATCGAACCCGGCGACGTTGTCATCAGGTTTGACGGCAAGGAGATCAAGGAGCCGAAGGATCTGTCGCGCGTGGTCGCCGACACCGCGGTCGGCAAGGAGGTCGATGTCGTCGTCATCCGCAAGGGCGAGGAGCAGACCAAACGGGTCACGCTCGGGCGTCTGGAGGACAACGACAAGCCGCAGCCGGCGGCCGTGAAGTCGCCGGAGCCGGCGGAGAAGCCGGTGACGCAGAAGGCGCTTGGTCTCGACCTTGCCAACCTCAGCAAGGATCTGCGCAGCCGCTACAAGATCAAGGACAGCGTCAAGGGCGTCGTGATCACCAGCGTGGACGGCACGTCCGATGCCGCCGAAAAGCGGCTCGCCCCGGGTGAGGTGATCGTCGAGGTCGCGCAGGAGGCGGTGAGCAACGCCGCCGACATCAAGAAGCGCGTCGATCAGCTGAAGAAGGACGGCAAGAAGTCCGTGCTGCTGCTGGTGGCGAACTCGGAAGGTGAACTGCGGTTCGTGGCGTTGAGCTTGCAGTAGCCTCGACTACGTCTTTGCCGGGCTTGACCCGGCAGACGAGTGTCATTGCGAGGAGCGAACGCGGCCCTATCCCCCGACGAAATCCTCCCGCCGATAGCCTTGCGCGTACAACAGCGCGGTGAGATCCCCGTGATCGATCCGCGCTGCGGCTGCGGTCGCGACCGCAGGCTTGGCATGATAGGCGATGCCGAGTCCTGCATGCACAAGCATGTCGAGGTCGTTGGCGCCGTCACCCACGGCCAGGGTGTCGATGTCGTCGAGGTCGAAGGATTCGAGCAGCTCGACCAGGGTTGCGAGCTTCCTGGCCCGCCCCAGCACCGGCTCGGCCACCTCGCCGGTCAGCCTGCCGTCTTCGACAATCAGTTCGTTGGCGCGGTTTTCCTGAAAACCGATCATCTTTGCGACCGCGCGGCTGAACAGGGTGAAGCCTCCCGAAATAAGGCAGGTGTAGGCGCCATGGGCGCGCATGGTCGCGATCAGTTCGCGGCCACCGGGCGTCAACGTGATGCGTTCCTTCAGCACCTTGTCGACGATGTCGACCGGCAGCCCCTTGAGCAGCGCCACGCGATCGCGCAGCGCCGGTTCGAATTCGATCTCGCCGCTCATCGCCCGTTCGGTGATGGCTGCGACCTCTGCCTTCTTGCCGGCGAAGGCGGCCAGTTCGTCGACACATTCCTGGCCGATCATGGTGGAATCCATGTCGGCGAGAAAAAGCTTCTTGCGCCTGGCGATGCGAGGCTGCACGACAATGTCGATGGGCAAGTCGCCGCGCGCCTCGCGCAGGCGGCGTTCGATTGCCCCGATGTCCTCGGTCCCTTCGAAGGGGATATCGGCTGCGACCTCGTCGAACAGCCATTGCGCGGGGCCAGGCGAGGGCAGGAGAGCGCGCGCGCCATCGATCACCGTGCTATCGAGCGCGGGATTGGCGGGGTTGCAGATGAGCGTGACGACGAAAGACATGCTGTGAATTTTCGGTCCGAAAACGACAATGCCGTGCTTATCGCAGGGCCGACCGCAAGCGGCAAGTCGGCGCTTGCGCTTGCTTTCGCGCAAAAAGCCGGCGGCACCATCATCAATGCCGATTCCATGCAGGTATATCGCGACCTCCGCATCATCACGGCGCGACCGACGCCCGATGAGGAGGCGATGGTTGCGCATCGGCTCTATGGCCATGTCGATGCCGCGGTGAATTTCTCCGCCGGCGCATGGCTTGCCGATGCGGCCAAAGCATTGACCGAGGCACGCGAACAGAACCGCCTGCCGATTTTCGTCGGCGGCTCCGGCCTTTACTTCAAGGCGCTGACGCGCGGGCTGTCGGCGGTGCCGCCGATCCCGCCGCAGATACGCGAGGCTGTGCGCGCAAGGCTTTCGCGCGAAGGCACCGAGGCGCTGCATGCGGAACTTGCACGGCGCGATTGCACCGTCGCCGCCCGCCTCAAGCCGCGCGACCGCACCCGCATCGCCCGCGCGCTCGAAGTGATCGAGGCAACAGGGCGCTCGCTCGCCGACTGGCATCGCGAGGGTTTGCCGCCGCTGCTGCCCGCGGGAACATACCGCGCCCTGTTTCTCGAGCCGGAGCGCGACCTTCTCTACGCGCGGATCGATGCGCGATTCGATGCGATGCTCAAGGCCGGTGCGCTGGACGAGGTCGAGCGGCTTGCGGCGCGAAAACTCGATTCCCTGCTGCCGGCGATGAAGGCGCACGGCGTGCCACCCCTGATCGCGCACTTTTCGGGCAGCGTCACGCTCGAGGAGGCGGGGGCGGCCGGCCGGCTCGATACCCGCCGCTACGCCAAGCGGCAGTTTACCTGGTTCCGGCACCAGCTGCCGGAATTTGCCTGGGTGAAGCCGGAAGCGGCGGCGGCGTGGCTCGACCAAATCCGTGTTTGAGCCGTCATGCCCGGTCACCCGGTCATGACGGGACGCGGAGCAGAGCGCACGGCTTAAAAACCCAAAATTCGTCCTCGCCGCGGCGCAAAAACCCCGCTAAACTCCAAATTGAGCGTGATTTGCGCCGGTGGCTTGACTTTCGGGCCTCGACGAGTATGGTTGCGCAACCTTTGGGAAGTTCGAGCGGTCATATGTGGAATAAAATTACCAAACTTCTTATCGTCGTCGTACCCAGGCGCGCCGCCGGGGATGGCTAGATGCCATCCACTTACGGGCGGTGCGCACGGGGCCTCTTCGGGCCCTTTTTTATTTCCGAAGCCCAATCCTCCAAGCCTCGAGCCTTTCAAACCAAGAAGCCGCGCAAGAACTGCGCATCCGGAGCCAGCCATGAATGACAAGAGCCACGATCCGAACCAGATGACGGGAGCCGCGATGATCGTGCGCGCGCTGATCGATCATGGCGTCAAGCACATTTTCGGCTATCCGGGCGGCGCCGTGCTTCCGATCTATGACGAGATTTTCCAGCAGAGCGAAGTCGAACACATTCTGGTGCGGCACGAGCAGGGTGCCGGCCACGCGGCGGAAGGCTATGCGCGCTCGACCGGCAAGCCCGGCGTGGTGCTGGTGACCTCGGGCCCGGGCGCCACCAACATGGTGACGCCGCTCACCGACGCGCTGATGGATTCAATTCCGCTGGTCTGCATCACCGGACAGGTGCCGACCCATCTGATCGGCAACGACGCGTTCCAGGAATGCGACACGGTCGGCATCACGCGGCCCTGCACCAAGCACAACTGGCTGGTGCGTGACGTCAAGGATCTGGCCAAGGTGCTGCATGAGGCGTTCTACGTCGCCAGCACCGGCCGCCCGGGCCCCGTCGTGGTCGATGTGCCGAAAGACGTGCAATTTGCCAGTGGCACCTATCACCCGCCGCGCAAGTCGGACGTGCACGTGTCCTACGCGCCGCGCGTCAAGGGCGACGCGGCCCAGGTCCGCAAGGCGGTTGCCATGTTGGCATCGGCCAGGCGGCCGGTGATCTACACCGGCGGCGGCATCATCAATTCCGGCCGCGAGGCCTCAAAACTTCTGCGCGAGCTGGTCGAGGTCACCGGCTTTCCGATCACCTCGACCCTGATGGGGCTCGGCGCCTATCCGGCGTCCGGCAAGAACTGGCTCGGGATGCTCGGCATGCACGGCACTTACGAAGCCAACATGGCGATGCATGATTGCGACGTCATGCTGTGCGTCGGCGCGCGTTTCGATGACCGCATTACCGGACGCACCGATGCCTTCTCGCCGGGCTCGAAGAAGATCCATGTCGATATCGATCCTTCCTCGATCAACAAGAATATCCGCGTCGACGTGCCGATCATCGGCGACGCCGCCAACGTGCTTGGCGACCTGTTGCAGGTGTTCAAGGCGGAAGCGAAAAAGCCGGAGATCCGCGCCTGGTGGCAGCAGATCTCGAAATGGCGTGCGCGCAAGTCGCTGTCCTACAAAAAGAACAACGAGGTGATCCTGCCGCAATTCGCGATCCAGCGGCTGTTCGAAGCAACCCGCGGGCGCGACGTCTACATCACGACCGAAGTCGGCCAGCACCAGATGTGGGCGGCGCAATTCTTCGGCTTCGAGGAGCCGCACCGCTGGATGACTTCCGGTGGGCTGGGCACCATGGGTTACGGCTTGCCGGCCGCGGTCGGCGTGCAGGTCGCCCATCCAGACAGCCTCGTGATCGACATCGCGGGCGATGCGTCGGTGATGATGACGATGCAGGAGATGTCGACGGCCGTCCAGTTTGAATTGCCGATCAAGATCTTCATCCTGAACAACCAGTATATGGGCATGGTGCGGCAGTGGCAGCAGCTTCTGCACGGCAACCGGCTGTCGCATTCCTATTCCGAGGCGCTGCCGGATTTCGTCAAGCTCGCTGAAGCTTATGGCTGTGTCGGCATCCAGGCAGTCAAGCCCGGCGATCTCGATGGCGCCATCAAGGAGATGATCGGCGTCAAGCGTCCGGTGCTGTTCGATTGCCGCGTGGCGACGCTGGAAAATTGTTTCCCGATGATTCCCTCGGGCAAAGCGCACAACGAAATGCTGCTGCCGGCGGAAGCCAACGACGAGGCCACCGCCGAGGCGTTCGCCACCGGCAAGGCGCTGGTGTGAGCATGGCGCGGGCACCTTCGCCGCTTGACCTCTTCCCGCGTGCGGGGAGAGGTCGGCGCGTAGCGCCGGGTGAGGGGGATTCTCCGCGAGTCGGGCTTGTGGAGAGTCCCCCTCACCCCGACCCTCTCCCCACACGTGGGGAGAGGGAGGTCACCGCCTGGTTAATGGAACTCTGTCCTGAGACGAGGTTCTCCGATGTTTGACCTCGCCGACCTCGAACGAGCGCACGAAATCGTCTGCCGGGCGATGCCGCCGACGCCGGCGCATGCGTGGCCGCTGCTTGCCGAGCGACTCGGCACGAGCGTGGTCGTCAAGCACGAAAACCACACGCCGATCGGCGCCTTCAAGGTGCGCGGCGGTCTGGTCTATGTCGACCGCCTGAAGCGCGAACGACCCGGCACGGCCGGCATTATTTCCGCAACGCGCGGCAATCACGGCCAAAGTCTCGCATATGCGGCGGCCCGCTACGGCCTGCCGGTCACGATCTATGTGCCGCATGGCAATTCGACCGAGAAAAACCGCGCCATGAAGGCGTTCGGCGCCAATCTCGTCGAACACGGCGACGATTTCCAGGCGGCGCGCGAAGAAGCCGAACGCCGCGCGATGCGCGACGGGCTGGAAATGGTGCCGTCCTTCCATCCCGATCTGATGCTTGGAGTTGCGACCTACGCACTCGAACTTCTGCGCGCGGCGCCCGACCTCGATGTGCTCTACGTGCCGATCGGGCAGGGATCAGGCATCTGCGGCTGCATCCTGGCGCGCGACCTGCTTGGCCTGAAGACGGAAATCGTCGGCGTGCAGTCGACGGAGGCGCCGTCCTACGCGCTGTCGTTCGCGGCCGGCACGATCGTAAGCACGAACAGCAGCAATACGCTTGCCGACGGCATGGCGACCCGCGTTCCCGACGCCGACGCGCTCGAAATCATTCGCAAGGGCGCCTCGCGCATCGTGCAGGTCACCGACGACCAGATTGCCGCGGCCGTCCGCGCCTACTGGAGCGACACCCACAACCTTGCCGAGGGCGCCGGTGCCGCGCCTCTTGCCGCCGCGCTTCAGGAGAAGCCGAAGCTCCGTGGCAGGCGCGTTGGTCTCATCCTGAGCGGCGGCAATATCGATTTTGAACTGTTTCGGCGCTGGGTGATGCAGGAACCAGACGTTTCAAAACGGGCGGTGGCGTGATGCCGCGCTCGGGCAGCAATAGCGCCTTTCACCTCTCCCCGCCTGCGGGGAGAGGTCGCAGCGCATCGTCAGATGCGATGCGGGTGAGGGGGACTCTCCGAAAGCTCAATCGTCTGAGACTCCCCCTCACCCCAACCCTCTCCCCGCAGGCGGGGAGAGGGGGCCTGTCATTGTCAAGGGGACAAACATGAACCAGCCCGCATCCGCCTACTTCATGGAAGAGCGCCACGATCCGAACGAGTCGCACACGCTCTCGGTCCTGGTGCAGAACGAGCCGGGCGTGCTCGCCCGCGTCATCGGACTGTTCTCGGGACGCGGCTACAACATCGAAAGCCTGACGGTTTCGGAGACCGAGAGCCAGAAGCATCTATCCCGCATCACCATCGTCACCACGGGCACGCCGATGGTGATCCAGCAGATCAAGCACCAGCTCGACCGCATGGTGCCGGTCTATCGCGTCGTCGACATGACGCTGAGCGGACGTTCGATCGAGCGTGAGTTGGCGATGGTGAAAACGCGCGGCACCGGCGAGCATCGCGTCGAAGCCTTGCGGCTGGCGGAAGCATTCCGTGCGCGGGTGATCGATGCCACTACGGAAAGCTTCGTGTTCGAGATCACCGGCGACTCCGGCAAGATCAGCCAGTTCATCGACCTGATGCGCCCGCTCGGCCTTGTCGAGGTTTCCCGCACCGGCGTTGCCGCGATCGGCCGCGGGGCCGAGGGGATGTGAGCGATGCTGGCGCGCGACTGGTACTACAACGAACGGCGGCGGATCGGGCTCGATTCCGCGGTCGCCTCGATCTACGACCGGCACGACGACAACGACCTGCGCGCGCGTGCCGCGCTGACCATGCTCGGCGTCAAGCCCGGCTGGCGGGTCGCCGACATCGGCTGCGGCAACGGCGTGCTTGCCTGCGAGGCCGCGCTGATGGGCGCGGAGGTCGACGCGATCGATATTTCTCCGGCGATGCTGGCGCTTGCCGAACTACAGGCCAAGGATCGAAAAGTCGCGATTCGTACCCAGTCCGCGGGTCTTTTGAGCTTCGCCTATCAGCCCAGCAGCTATGACCTGATCGTCAGCGAGTTCACGCTGCACCACCTTCCCGACTTCTGGAAAGCGGTGGCGTTGTCGCGGATTTTCGCCGCGCTGAAGCCCGGCGCGAATTTCTATCTGCGCGACATCGTCTTTGTCGGCGCGCCCGATGGTGTCGAGCGCGACGTTGAAGGCTGGGCCGAGTTCAGCATCAAGAACCACGATTTCAATCGTGACAGCGTCATCAGCCATATGCGCGACGAATATTCGACCTTCGGCTGGGTGATCGAGCGGATGCTCGCCGATGCCGGTTTCAACCTCGCTTCAGTCGATTATCACGCGCCGTTGCATGGGACCTATCTGTTGCGGAAACCTAGACACGGCGAGCAGGGCTGAAGGGAATAATGAAACCCGCTGACGTTTGCCTTGCCGTCACGGTGGCGGTGATCTGGGGGCTTGCCTTTGTCGCGAGCCGGATCGCACTCGACGAATTCTCTCCGGCGCTGATGACGACGCTGCGTTTTTCGATTGCAGCGATTCCGTGCCTGTTCGTTCGCAAGCCGGACGTCTCCTGGCCGCTGCTGATCGCGATCAGCTTCACCTTGTTCCTCGGCCAGTTCCTGGCGCAGGCCTATGCCATCGCTCATGGCGTCCCGGTCGGCCTGTCCAGCGTGATTGTGCAGAGCCAGGCGCTGTTTACGATCGCATTCGCGGTGATCGCTTTTGGCGAGCGGCCGGCGCGGATGCAGACCATCGGCATCGCCATCGCCGGAAGCGGCCTTTTGATGATCTGCGGCACCGTCGGCTATGATTTCAGCATCGGTGCCTTTGCCGTGCTGATGATATCGCCGGTCAGCTTTGCGATCGGCAATCTCCTGCTGCGGCGGGCGCAGGGAGCGCCGATGTTCGACCTGTTCGCGTGGCTGTGCCTTGTGGCCGCAGTGCCGCTGTTTGGGTTGACGCTTGCCGCCGACGGCGTGCAACCTGCATGGCATGCGCTGTCGCATATGTCGCTGACGGGTCTGTTCTGCATGCTCGGTCTTGGCGGGGTCTCCACCAGTATCGCCTATTGGCTTTGGGGCCGGCTGCTGCGCGATTATCCGGCGGCGCAGGTGGTGCCGTTTGCGCTGCTTGTGCCGTTCGTTGGATCGGCCGCTTCCAGCGTTGTGTTCGCCGAGAAGTTCGGACCCTTAAGGCTCGCCGGCATGATTACCGTGGTCGGCGGCATCGCCGTGATGCTGCTGTCGAAGCGCCCCCAAGTGCTGCCGAAGATCGCGTGAGCGGAGTGGACATGTCGCACTCGCTCCTCCTGGCCTTCATCGTCTTTTTGGCTGTCATGTATCTGACGCCGGGGCCGAACAACGTTCTGGTGCTGTCGTCGGGACTGACTTTCGGCTTTCGCCCCACCCTTCCGGCCATCGCCGGTATCACCTTCGGCTGCGCCTTCATGGTGGCTGCCGTCGGGCTCGGTTTGGGGACGATCTTCATCGCCTATCCGGTTCTGCAGACGCTGCTGAAATATGCCGGCGCCGCGTACCTGGTTTATCTCGCCGCCACGATCGCCTTGTCGGAGCCCATCAAGCCGGGAGAGCAAACCGGTCGGCGCCCAATGACCTTCTGGGGCGCGGTGCTGTTCCAGTGGATCAACGTCAAGGGCTGGGTCATGGTGATCGGCACCATCACCGCTTATGCCGGCATTGCAAGCTTTCCCTGGAACATCGCCATCCAGGTCGTGCTTTGCCTGTTGCTCGGGGTAGTCTCTACCTCGATCTGGACGCTGTCGGGCAGTTCGCTGCGTTCGCTCATGACCTCGCCGCGGGCTGTGCGGGTCTTCAACCTCGCCATGGCGGCGCTGCTGCTTGCCTCGCTGTTTCCGGTATTCATGGACGCATGAGGGGGCCCATGCAGAAACAGGTTTCCCCTCGCGGAAGAAATGCTTTAGAGAACGCCGGAAATTCAAGGGACCACCCGGCGGTCTGACCGAACCGAAAGCCCGATCCATCGGCCGATTTTTAGGCCCCCTCAAGAGGAAACCAACATGCGTGTTTATTACGATCGTGACGCCGACCTGAACCTCATCAAGGGCAAGAAGGTCGTGATCGTCGGCTATGGCAGCCAGGGCCATGCCCATGCGCTGAACCTGAAGGATTCCGGCGTCAAGGACGTCGCCATCGCGCTGCGCAAGGGATCGGCGTCGGCAAGGAAGGCCGAGGCCGCCGGCTTCAAGGTGATGGAAGTTGCCGAGGCTGCCAAATGGGCCGACCTTGTCATGATGCTCACGCCCGACGAATTGCAGGGCGACATCTACCGCGAGCACCTGCACGACAACATGAAGAAGGGCGCGGCGCTGGTGTTTGCCCACGGCCTCAACGTGCATTTCAACCTGCTCGACCCGCGTCCCGATCTCGACGTGCTGATGATCGCGCCCAAGGGCCCCGGCCATACCGTGCGCTCAGAATACCAGCGTGGCGGCGGCGTGCCCTGCCTGATCGCGATCGCAAAGGACGTCTCGGGCAATGCGCATGACCTGGGCTTGAGCTACGCCTCGGCGATCGGCGGCGGCCGCGCCGGCATCATCGAGACCACGTTCAAGGAAGAGTGCGAAACCGATTTGTTCGGCGAGCAGGTGGTGCTGTGCGGCGGCCTGGTCGAACTGATCAAGGGCGGCTATGAGACGCTGGTGGAGGCCGGTTACGCGCCGGAGATGGCCTACTTCGAATGCCTGCACGAGGTGAAGCTGATCGTCGATCTGATCTATGAAGGCGGTATCGCCAACATGAATTACTCGATCTCCAACACCGCCGAATACGGCGAATACGTCACCGGTCCGCGCATCATCAGCGAGGAGACCAAGAAGGAGATGAGGCGGGTGCTCGCCGACATCCAGTCCGGCCGCTTCGCCCGCGACTGGATGCTGGAGAACAAGGTCAACCAGACCTCGTTCAAGGCAACCCGCGCCAAGCTCGCCGCGCACCCGATCGAGGAGGTCGGCGCCAAGTTGCGCGACATGATGCCGTGGATCAAGAAGGGTGCGCTGGTCGACAAGAGCCGGAATTGAGGCAAGGCTAGCTCCTCGCAACGAACTGCCATGGCCGGGCTTGCCCCGGCAATCCACGTCTTTGTGTCCCCGCAAAGCAAAGAGGGTCAGACGTGGACGCCCGGATCAAGTCCGCGCATGACGGTTGCCCGTGGCTCCCGGATGCTTCGTGCGCGTGAGCGCTGCCGCAAACGCTACACCGCCGCGATGCAGTCTATCTCGATGTCGAAACGTCCGAACCATTCGGGTACGCAGACAAAAATCCGCGCCGGCGGGTGGATCGGAAAATACCGGGCGTAGATCGCATTGACGGCGGCGAATTTCTCTGCCGAGGTGCAGTAGACATTGCATTTGAGGACATTTTCGAGCGAGGAGCCCGCGGTCTCCACGCAGAGCTTGAGCTGTGCCAGCACCAATTCGGTTTGCCGTTCGATCGGTGCGTCCACCACCGCCCCGGTTTGCGGATCGAAGGGCGGCAGCCCCGACACGTAGATCGTGTCGCCGTGCCGGGTGACGACCGAGGCCGGCGCCTTTACCCGCTCCAGGTAGGTCGACAAGGGTTCGACGCGGATCGTTTCTTTCTTCATCGCTTTACTCCGTTTTCGGATAAGTTATGGCACAAGGGGATCAGGTGATGCTTCGATCGCAGTCGAAGTATGTCCAGGCAAACAACGAAGCAGGTAGCCTTTTGGGAAGTTCGATGCCGATCCACATCTGCGACACCTGCGGCACGTCCTATCCGGACACGCGTGATCCTCCCTCCGCCTGCATGATCTGCGAGGATGAACGGCAGTTCGTACCGCGTAGCGGTCAAGCCTGGACGACGCCGTCGAAGCTTGCGGCGGGGCACGCCAATGCGTGGAGAAAGCTGGAAGAGGATCTGTTCGAAATCCATACCCAACCAGCCTTTGCCATCGGCCAGCGCGCGCTGCTGTTGCAAACACCGCGCGGCAACGTGCTGTGGGACTGCGTCGCGCTCTTCGACGAAGCGACCGAAGCGTTGCTGCGCGCCCTGGGCGGGCTTGCGGCGATCGCGATCTCGCATCCGCATTATTATACGTGCATGCAGGATTGGGCGCGCGCCTTCGGCTGCCCCATTCACTTGCATGCTGCCGATGCCGAATGGGTCGCGCGTGGCGACCCCGCGATCAGGCATTGGCATGGCGAGACGCTCGAAATCGCGCCCGGCGTCACGCTGCTGCGGCTGGGCGGCCACTTCCCCGGCGGCACGGTGCTGCACTGGGCCGACGGCGCTGCCTCCCGCGGCGTTCTACTGAGCGGGGACATCGTGCAGGTGGCGGCAGACCTCAACCGCGTGTCGTTCCTCTGGAGCTATCCGAACATGATGCCCCTGTCGGGGGCAACCGTGCAGCGGATTGCAGATACCCTGAAACCATGGGCCTTCGACCGGATTTATGGCGCCTTCCCCGGACGGCAGGTGATGGCAGACGGCGCGGGCGTCGTGCAGCGTTCGGCTGCGCGCTATGTCGATCTTTTGGACGGCTGGCAAGCCTGAATTGGCCGTTCCGGTCGCGGCACGTCCGCCCGGCGTGCGGTGCAATGTCAAACCGTGCGTTAACCGACTGGCTGCGGCGTCTGTTGCACAGGGATGACAGATCAATTACGTTTTTGTGACACGTCGCGACTACCGGCCGTGCCCGTGTGCCCCCTGGTCTCCCGCCAGCCAAGGGCTTAACGCCGCGCCGGGTGTGCTTGCGTACCAACCCCATGGCGATGCAGCCAAATCCTGGTCCGTTCGCCGCAGCCGCGAGCGGCCTTTCGGCGATCGGGATCTGGCGGCTGCTTGCGGTTTCGGCCCCCCATCTTGCCGCCGCGGCGGTGATGTTTCAGACCGAAACCGACTTTGCTGCATGTATCGGTTTCCTGTTGTCGTGGGGAATTCTGAACTTCCTCTGGATTGCGTTGTTGCGGCGCCCGGCCCTGTCGGGCGCATTGTCGTTGACGCTGGTCGTGGTTCTGATCCTGCTGTCGCGGCTCAAGCACGACATCGTGCAAATGACCGCGAACTTCGTCGACCTGATGGTGATCGACCGGGACACGGCGGCGTTCCTGTTTACGATCTTTCCCAATTTGCGCTGGTCGGTGATTTCTGCGGCCTTGGTCACGCTGCCGCTGATGTATGCGCTGTGGTGGCTCGATCCATTTCGCATCCGCCGTCTTCCGGCGCTGGCATGCATGCTGGCGTGTCTTGCGGCACTGGTCGGATATTCGCTGACCTGGCCCGATGAAGCCTGGCGCGGCTATTACGACGACGGCTATCTGTCGAAATTCGCCCGATCCGGCGTCACTGCGGTGTCCGATTTTCTCAACTACGGCTTCATGGAATTGGACGCGGTCACGGCGGAGCGGCTGAAAGTACCGCGTCTGGATTCCTGCCAGCCCGCCGGCCGGCGACCGAACATCATCATGATCCACGATGAATCCAGTTTCGACATTCGGCAGGCCGGCGGCGTCAAGGTGCCGGCGGGCTATGGCAGCCACTTCAAATCTTTTGACGGCATCGAACGCAAATTCCTCGCCGAGAGCAATGGCGGGCCGAGCTGGTTCACCGAATATAATGTGCTCGCCGGACTGTCGTCGCGTTCGTTCGGCCGTTTCTCCTATTTCGTCACCCGACTTGCGTCGGGCCGCGTCGAGCGCGGGCTGCCGCTGGCGCTGCGCCGCTGCGGTTACGAAACGGTTTCGCTATATCCCGCGTTCGGCGCGTTCATGAGCGCGCGCAGTTTCCAGCTCACCACCGGCATCCAGCACTTCTACGATGCGCACGACCTCGGCGCCAGGGATGTCGAGCCCGACAGTTTCTTCTACGACAAGGCTCTGGGACTCGTGCCGCAGCGCTCTCCCGGCGCGCCGCTGTTCATGTTCGTTTATCTCGCCGCCAACCATTTCCCCTGGGAGACGAAGTTCCGTCCCGACCTGATGCCGTCCTGGCGCAACGCCGGCAATGAGCCGGTAGTCGACGAATATCTGCGACGACAGGCGATGAGCGCGGAGGATTATGCCGCCTTTGTCGCCGCCTTGAAGAAGAGGTTTCCGGCCGAGCCGTTCCTGATCGTGCGCTATGGCGATCACCAGCCCGAATTCTCCCCGCATCTGCTCGATCCCGCTCTCGACGAGGCCGGCATCGGCAAGAAGATCGAAAGCTACGACCCGCGCTACTACGCGACCTACTACGCCATCGATGCGATCAATTTCGAACCGGTGAAAAGTCCCGCGGTGATGGAGACGATCGACGGGCCTTATCTGCCGCTCGTGATCCAGGAGGCCGCGGGCATTCCGCTCGACCCGTCGTTCGAGGAGCAGAAGCAGATCATGCTGCGATGCAAGGGCCTGTTCTACGCCTGCAAGGATGGCGCGGAGGCCCGCAGATTCAATCGGTTGTTGATCGACGCCGGGATCATCCAGGGGTTGTAGGGCCCGCCGTCACCTTCGGCAAATAAGCCATTTGGTTAGCAGATTCTAAACGCGACGAATTCCAGCAGCGTTATCATCGATTTGGGCTGCACGTGATTTCCCCTCACCGTTGAATGTTGCAGTGTCCTTGATCGACGATAGGTACCCTGTGCTTCTCTTTCGTTAAGGCGATTGCTTTAGGGCGTGCATTTTTGCGGCTTCCAGAGGTCTTGCCGTGGCGACCGAAAAGTTTCTCAAACAGCGCGCCCTCAACATCGCGGTGGAGGGGCACTACTCGCTCCCGAACTGGTACGATTCGCGGGGAAAGCTTCGTACCTTCGCCTGCCGCACCACCCGCGTTTCGCCGTATCGGATGTTGGTTGACGTACCCGTCGTCGGCAAGGTCGGCGACCGTCTGATCTCCTACTTCCACGATTTTGGCAAGCTCGATGGCCACATCAGCGATACCAAGCCCGGCAGCTTCCTGCTCGAACTCGATGTGACCCACGTCGTGCGCGAGATGCTCGCGAAAAAACTCACCTGGCTGGAAGGGAAGCTGAAAGATCCTGGAATTTCTGATCTAAGGCAGCATCGGCGCCTGATTCCGGCCCGTTCGCGTTCGACGCTGACCTTGGCCGACGGTGCCATTTATGAATGCTTCATCATCGACATGTCGGTGACCGGCGCTGCGGTCTCCGCCGAGGTGCAGCCGGCGATTGGAACGCCGCTTGCCGTCGGCGCCTGCGTAGGGCGCGTCGTGAGGGTTTTTGCCAGTGGCTTTGCAGTCAAATTCGTCGAACGGCAAGACAAGCTCGACCTCAACCGCCTCATCGCGCGGCCCATGCCGCGGTCTTCGACCGGCGGCGCAAAGGCTGCGTCCGATTCCGATAGCGCCGATGTCGAGCGGATGAAGGCATAGAGCCTCGGTTCTGATTGAAACAGAACCGAGACCTGTCGCCGCTCGTGGCCGCCGGAATTCTGCTTGCATGGTCACAACGCCGTGCGCTTCACGCAAGACTGTCCTTCGATCGCCTCGTCGGTGCCGGTTGGCACCTGCGGCGAAATTGTCAGCCTTCAGCGCTGCTTGAATCGGCAAAGAGCTGCCGTTACGGTGCGCGCCGACATGCTCGGGGAAACAAAATGAAACAGATCAGGATCGGCGACGTCACCATCGATGCAGTGATCGAACGCGAGGGTCCGTGGCGGCGGCCGCAAGATTTCTTCCCGGCCTATGACGAGGCGACGTTTCGCCGTCACCTGCCCTCGATGGAGCCGGAGGTCTGGGATGAGGCGCTGGGCAAGATCGTCATCACCTATCAGACCTTCGTGGTGCGAACGCCACGCTACACCATCCTGATCGACACTTGCACCGGCGAGGACAAGGGCCATCCGCCGCCGTTCGATTTTCCCGGCAAGGAGCGCTGGCGCAACGAATTGTTTGCGCTCGGCATCGGCTACGGCGAGGTCGACTACGTGTTCTGCACCCATCTGCACATCGACCATACCGGCTGGAACACGACCTTGCGCGACGGCCGCTGGGTGCCGACGTTCCCGAATGCCAAATACATCTTTCACAAGCG
>CAVRMY010000016.1:0-95876 GCA_963721935.1 uncultured Alphaproteobacteria bacterium | reverse complement strand
CCAAGTGGCGGTCAACGGAATCGATCTTTTGTTTACAAATCGACGCAGCTCGCCCGTTGAATGACGGTGTTGCCGTGCAGCGAGAACGGAACGATATGCTCATCACTAGTCCGCCAGAACTGCCGTCCGATCCACAGTAAATGCATCGACCATACCCCGAAAATGTTTTGCCTTGAATTTCCTCGACAGTCATTGTGGTGCACTCTGTCATCGATCTCTCGCCAGCTTCCGGCGTCCACCGCGGGTCATTTCCCTTCAATGTCATTCCCCCAAGCCCCCCGTCCATGGCACTCACATGCCGGTGGAGCGGCCGTCCACAGCACCAAAACCGGAACTCATGCACCGCAGTACAATGCTGATTTTTCTTGTTCAAATCGGTATCCTGAAAGATATTCAGACCGACTTTGCCGACCCAGTAGTCTTGTCGCGCCGGATTCGGCCGAGGCCGCGTCCGGCATGCCTGTCGTCAGCACGCGCAAGGCGAGGTCGGGATCTTCTTGGAACAGCGGCGAGATAATTGCGGCACGCACGCTCGGACCCAGCATCTCGTCAAAATAGTCCTCGAGCTCGAGTGCATGGCGACGCTGCGTCTCATCCTTAGGGTATAATGCAGGTTCGCCGTATCGCCGCTCCAGCCGGCAATAATCGCTGTCGAGTCGCGGATCGGTTGTCCATCCAGGAAAAGGATTGGCAGCGTCCCATGTCCCGTCGCGCGCCACGCCTTGAACAGGTAGTCCGCGCCGACGCGTTCGCGCCGGTGCGGAATGCTCTTGAAGTCCAACGCCCAACGCACCTTCTCATTGAAGTGCGAGAGGGGGATGTGCCAAAGCAGCGGTAAATCCATGCTCATGCGGTTTGGCTACCTTGGGAGGGCCAGTACTTTATCCGATTTTGCAGCCGAGGTTTCAAATAAACGCAGTGGGACGACCGGCATCGCGATGGACGCGGCTCTCTGAATGGTCACGAACGATGCCTTTGCGGTGTCCGGTTTGGGTTCAAAACCGAAACTCGGACTCCTCCGCTCCCTCAGCGACTACCTCTGACTGCAGGCGCCTCTGGTGGAACCTGTCGCCACCCCACGTGTGAAGCAGATGACGCTTCCGATAGCGCATTTGTGCTAGATTTGGGAACGAAGAACCGCACGTTGTCAGCTCCATTGAGGTATGGCGCGGCATGCTCTTGCATCGACAACTCTCTGAATTGATCGGCATGATCTACGATTGCGCGATCGATGCGATCGATGGCCGCGCACACTGGCGGCGATTTGCCAGAGTATCGGCTGCGGCTCCGGCTTTATCCTTCTGGTCGACTTGGAGCGGGCACATCACAAATTTGCGTATTCGTGGGGGCTGAGCCCGGATTGGAAAGAGCGGTACTTTGGCTACTCGGATAAGCTGACCGGATTTTACAGCCTCGCCTTCAGCAGGCAATATCGGCTCGATGGCGAGCCGCTGATCATGTCCCGCTTCATAGACTTGACCGGGTCGAACGGAAAACGCGTCTATGAGGACCTGCGGCGCACGCTGGGCATCACCGATGTGATGCAGACGGTCGTGCTGCGCGAGGCGCGGCGCATTGCAATCCTCACCGCCAGCCGGCACCAAAACGATAGCATCCTGATGGATCAGGACGCCGCGACCATGCGCCTGCTGGCGCCTCACGTCCGTCGCGCTGTCAAGATCATCGATATCCTCGACGTAAGCAAGATAGAAGCAGATACACTTGTGGCGACGCTGGATACTTTTATCGCCGGTGTCGTTATCGTCGGCGAACAGGGGCGAATCCTGCACGCCAACAGCGCCGCGCGTCGCATGCTGTCAGCGCGTGAACCGATAGCCGCCATCGACGGCATTTTGTCCGCGCGCAACGCGGCTGCAAACGAGGAGCTTCGGCCGCCATCCGGCTCGCCCGCGACAACGAAGCTCAAATAGGGAGCAGCGGATTATACCGCTACGCTGCGATGTGCCACCCGTCGCCCACGTTTTGCCGCTCGCGCGCGGCAGGGTACGTACGCGCCTGATGCCGCAGGCGACCGCCGCCGTCTTTGTCACGTGCGTCGATCGCGAGTCGTCCGCCGATATCCGGCCGCTAGCGCGAAACTTCGATCTCACAGCGGCGGAGATCCGGCTTCTCGAGCAGCTGACTCACAACGCAACGCTTGCCGATGCCGCGAGGACGCTTCGTATATCGCAGGAGACGGCGCGCACCCATCTGGCACACATTTTTTCAAAGACGGGCGTGTCGCGCCAAGCCGATCTGCTAACGCTTGTGGACCGCCTCGCGCCACCGATACGCCGGTCGGCAAGCTAAGGCGCCGACGTCACCAGCCAAAATCCCGCGTGTGTTGCATATTCAGGTTTGTCACCCGTTTGGGTGACGACGGCGCTCGCCGGTTCGATATCGTGCACACGATTGGGCTTTTTCGTGTCCACTGGGAACGGAAGGCACCGGCGGCTGGCAGCTGTAACCGATCCCGATATTGCGAGCAGGAGAGGTGACCAAATGACCGATTGCGCCGATCAAGATTTTCGCAAAGGCGCCAGAGTAGATGGCGGCGGCCGCACTGAACGACGCATGAGGATGGTTCCAGCGTTCATGATGGCCGCTATTGCAACCATCGTGGTGCTTGCGCTGATTGCTGAAGCACGCATGACGCCTGAGCAGCGCGCCGTGCTGTTCGAATCGTCATATGCCTATCGTGAGGTCTCGCCGTAGGCGCCCGAATACGGTCCCGATGGGTGACGGATTATGGTCGATCAAATCAACACGGACATACTGGTTGTCGGAGGCGGGCCGGTTGGGCTCACTCTGGCGATGGACCTCGCTAGACGTGGCGTCGACGTCACGGTCGCCGAGACGCGCGCCGCTGGCAAGCCGCCCAGCGTGAGATGCAACCATGTCAGCGCACGCACAATGGAGGTTTTTCGCAGACTGGGGTTGGTGAGCGCGGTGCGCGGCGCGGGCCTGCCGGCTGACTATCCAAACGATGTTGCCATCAGAACGACGGCATTGGGCATTGAGTTTGGGCGATTCGAATCCCCTGTCGGGCGGAGCGCTATGTGGCAAGGGACGGTCCCGACACGTGGTGGCCAACGCCCGAGCCGCCGCATCGAATTAACCAGATCTATCTCGAGCCCGTCCTGTTTGCGCATGCTGCGTCCATGTCCGGATTGCGAATACTAAGCCGTACAAGGGTGCTCGACTTCGAGCAGAACCAAGATGGCGTACTCGCGAGCACCAAAAATCTCGAGGACAACTCGGATCATGACATTTCCGCTCGCTATCTGATCGGCTGTGACGGCGCGCACTCCGAAATTCGGCGTAAGATCGGCGCAAGGTTGAGCGGTGACAGGGCGGTGATCGAGGTCCAATCGACCTATATTCGGGCTCCCACGCTGCTTGACATGATGCCTGCCCCGGCCTGGGCGATCGACTGCATCAACCCGCGAAGCCGCGGGCTTGTTTTCGCCATCGACGGCCGGGAGCGGTGGCTGGTCCATAATTTCTTAAGGCCCGGCGAGAGCCCATCTGCGGTAGACCGCCAGCGCGGCATTTGGGAGATTCTTGGAGTAAAGACTCCGCATTCGCGTTCGACATTCTGGGACAGGAGGATTGGACCGGGCGGCGCATGGTCGCCGACCGCTTCCGTGACCAGCGTGTCTTCCTTTGTGGCGATGCGGCGCATATCTGGGTGCCATTTGCTGGCTACGGCATGAACGCGGGCATCGCCGACGCCATGAACCTATCTTGGATGTTGGCCGGCGTGATCCACGGCTGGGCGCACCCAATGATTCTAATTACGAAATTGAGCGCCGGCCGATAACCGAGCAGGTGTCGCATCATGCCATGAATACCGCACTGGCGCTCACATCCCAAAGCCGGATCATCCCCGACAACATCGAAGAAATCAGCCCCGCGGGGGATGCGGCGCGTGCCTGTATCGGTCGGCAGGCCTACGAGATCAATGTCGGCCAATTTTGTTGCGGCGGCCTCAATTTTGGATACTTCTACGCAGACTCTCCGATTGTCGACTATGACGGCGAACCTCCACCGGCGTTCACGATGTATGACTTCAAGCAGTCCACTGTCCCTGGCTGCCGTACGCCGCATCTCTGGTTGGGCGACGGACGAACGCTATACGATGCGTTGGGTCCCGACTTCACGTTGCTGCGTTTTCATCCCAACGTCGAGGTCGGCGATCTCGTCGCGGCCGCGGCGCAACGCGGCCTTCCATTGACCTTATTCGATGTGGAGGCGGATGACGCGGCGGCGCTCTATCCATGCAAGCTGCTTCTCTCACGGCCCGATCAGCACGTGGCTTGGCGCGGCAACAAGCTTCCTGACAATCCCTTGGCGCTCATCGATAAAGTTCGCGGGGCCGGGGCATAGCTGCCAATTGCCGTTAATTCGGCGGAGAGGACCAGCGGCGAATGTTGCGCCAAGGCACTTTCCGGACATGCCAGGGAGGCCTGACGATGTCTGGTCCTGGGGTAGAACCGAATGCCGTTCGAGTGGGGCCAACTTTCTTGAAGGGAGACGACAATGGGTGAGTCAAATTCGATGATTATTCGAAAGGCCTACGAAGACTTTGCACACGGAAACGTTCCTGCGGTGTTTGCAGTCTTCGACGCTAACATCACATGGCACGTTCCCGGTCATAGTCCCCTGTCAGGCGATTATACAGGCCATGATCAGATCGGAGGCTTTTTTCAACGCACGATGGAGCTTTCCGGAGGCGCGTTTAGCATTGATGTGCACAAGGTGCTGGCTGAAGACGATCTCATTGTCGCCTTGGTCACCGTGAAAGCAGAACGAAACGGGCATTCCGCGTCATTTCCGGAGATCCACGTCTGGCAAATCAAGGGTGGGAAGGTAACCGATTTCCGCGAGTATCAGGGCGACGAGCAGCAGGAGGACCGGTTCTGGTCCTGACCGAGAAGGCCCAACGGATTGATGCTGTTTGCTGCGGTGAATGAGTCCAGACATGGCACAAAGCGACATAATGGAACGGGTTGACGCACTGGCGTCTGGGAATGACCGAACGAAGGTCGGCCGGCCAGTCAGTAGGATTGACGGCAGCTACGTCAACTAGGAGGTCGACCAGCATGGAAGCGATCCGCATCGAGAAAGTGTTCAATGACCCTCAGGTAATTCGCGCTCTCGTCGAGCACCACGGACCCTATCGCGCCTTGGCAAGCTATCTGCCCGTCTCTGCGACGCGCGGCGAACGAGGGGCCACTGCTGCACACGGTGGGACTTTACCTTGGTTTCGCAGCACATGGGCCGCCAATGGTCGGCCGCTGGTGGAGGGGGCGGAACTCATCCTGGAGAACCCCCTTTTCCAGGAGGCTGCGTCGCGACTCTTTGATGGTGCGGAGGTGACCCCCAACACGATCGCCATCAATGTGAACGCGCCGATGCCGGCCGGCGGCGTCCATGTGGACATCCCTTCCTTCCGTGGCGCCACTCGCGATCGCTATCCGATTCAACTGCTTCAGGCGATGGGAAGCTCCGGCCTATTTGAGCCGTGGCGTGTCATCGAGGCGGGGGCGGTTGTTTGGTTCTATGAAGGACGGGGTGGCGAATACGAATACTGGCCCGACGGACTGAGTGGCCCGAAGCGAAGCGAGCGAGCGCCGCTTACTAACAGGGCACTCGTAGCTGACAACGACAGGATGTATCACCGGATCGGATGGATTGGCGAACCGGCCGCAAGGATTCCGACGATCTCTCCTGGCGCTCAAATCAAACACATTTCGGGGACCGGTTGGTTGATCAGTGACGGTGGTCGCGAGGTCCAACGATACTCCGATGAAAAAATCCGAATTTCGATTTTGTGGAAGGGCCGTGTCAGACTTGGCACCGGCGGCGAAGATGATGACCAACTGACTCCTGAGCGCATCGTTCAGATATTCCAGTCCGACCTGGTCTCGCGAGGCGTCGGCGTAACCGTTCTAGCCTCGCCACTATCCGATCAGGCATGGCTGGACCGCGTGCACTCAACCTATTACTTCCCGGTCAAGCTACCGGAGTAAATGAACCGGCCATGAGGATGAGGACGTCCGCTTTGCGCCCAATAGGCGGACATCGACTTGCCTATTCGATCACCTTATCGGCGCGGTCCGCGGAACCGTAATACCGTCCAAGGTGATGTTGGTGTCGCACATTGTTGTGTGAGTTGTTTCATATTTCGCCAAGATGGTTTGAGAGAGAATATTTGTCGTTTTGCGAGATTGCGGTCAACCTGGAGGCTGTCATGACCGAATGGAATGCGACAAAGGCGCAGGCAGCGGCGCGACTGCTCGAGCTGATCGCGATGAGGCTCATCTCGGAATCGATCCACGTCACCGCAGCCCTGGGAATGGCTGACCTGCTCAGCGATGCGCCCAAGAGCGCTGATCAACTCGCCGAGGAAACGGGGGTCAGTTCGTCGTCTCTACGTCGTGTGCTGCGCGGCCTGGTGACCTTCAATATATTTTCGTAGGATTCCAAAGGTCGATTCGCAATGGCGCCGATGGGCGAATTCCTCAAACGTGAGGCGGAGGGGTCCCTGCACTCGGCGGCGATGTTCTTTGGTGGCGAACGCGGCGCAAGGGTCGACGAGCTGTTCCTGCACTGCGTCAAGACGGGTGAAACGGTAGGCCGCAAGCTCGCTGGTGGCAACTGGATAAACTGGCTGCAAAGCGATCCCGAGTTGACAAGGTCATTCAACGCGATGATGACCGCTTTTTCGACCCTGCATCTGACCGGTGTGCTGGAGGCATACGATTTTTCTCGGGCTGCGACGATCGTAGACGTGGGCGGAGGCCACGGAAAGATCATTTCCGAAATCCTGAAAAGGAATCCTGAGATGGGTGGCGTGTTGTTCGACCTGCCCCACGCATTCGAGGGCGGCAAGAGGACGATCGCGCAGGCCGGACTGGATGATCGCTGTGAGGTCGGCTTATGGCAGTAACGAAGACATTGCCAAGAGCCCTGGCCGCGAAGAGCGGAAGCCAGACGATCTGCATTGCCAAAGGGAAGGCGTAGTCGAGCAGCCGCATCAGGATCGAAAGGATGAAACGCAGGATTTTGTTGGCGGCGAGCGCGGCAACAACGAGTGGGATGATAATCACATCGTCGAGGCTACCGCGGAAGCGGCTTTCCTTAGTCCATGCCGGATTATGATAATCGGTCATGGTGCAACCGTTCCGGGCTGAAGACAGTGGATCGTGCCGCCTCAAATTAGCACATTGTAAGGGCCAGGAGGCTTCACTTGCTGGTCATTTAGCGACAACCCGATGTCCGCCAAGGGGACCTCGACCTCCGCAACCGCAAAGTCTGCTCTACCCCGCATAACAGACATCGCGCACCACAAACGCCATGTCCGTTTGGTGCCAATTTCGGAAGTGACAGCGCTCGTTCGACCACGCCAAGAGAGTGCCAACAGGTCGGCGGGCGCTGACGCGAAGGGTCCTATGGCGCAGGAAGCAGCGGCGCGAAGCGATCGCGGAACGCTTGCGCGCCGCGGTCCTTGATGATGGTGTCACGTGGAGCGGCGGGAGCCAACGCGTTCCGCGCGAGCTCATCGCTCTGCGCCTGGACCCAATCGACGCGTGGGCGCCGCCGTGGCGAAAAGGCGTCGAGAGCCGCGTCGACGGTTGGAGACGTCTCAAGCAAGCCCGCCAAGATCGACGCGTCCTCGACCGCCATGCAGCCGCCTTGGCCCATCATCGGCGAGCTCGCGTGGGCGGCGTCACCGATCAGCAGCACCCGGCCCTTGCGCCACTCGGGAAGTTCAAGCGATTCAACCGGGCTGCAGTGGACCTGGTCGTCGCGCGTCAGACTGTCGAGGAGGCCTCGGACCGGTTCTCCGAAGGCTGCGACGCAATCGCGGAACCGGGCGAGACGGCCTTCAACTGGTGCGCGACCACGGGCCGCCTCGGCAACATAGGCGCACCCGTAAGTGCGTTCCGCGCCGACCGGATAGGTAGTAAAGAAGGATCCGTCGCCGAGCCAGAACTGGATTTCGTCGGCACCTTTTCGGCGGATCGGCGCGAGCGCACGCCAAGCCGCCTGCCCGCAATAGCGCGGGGTTGTCGCGCCGATCGCCAGCGCGCGCACGGTCGAGCCGATGCCGTCGGCCCCGATGGCGAGGTCGTAGTCGGCTGTTCCGCCGTCGCTGAAGCCGATCGAGACCGAGCCTTCACGTTGACTCAATGAAGTGACGGCGACGCCTAGACGGCAACGCGCACAGTCCACGCTACGTAGGAGTGCCTTCTGCAGCTCGCCGCGCTCGATGGCGACTCCCGAGCCCACGCCGCTCCAAAGCTCGGTGAGGTCAATTTCGGAGAGAAGTTCGCCCGATTTATTCAGGAATTGGAACCGCCGAACCGCCGCCCCGGTTTGCTCGAGGTAACTTGCGATGTCCAGCTCTCTCAATAGCCGCATAGCGTTGGGCTGAATTACAATCCCCATGCCGAGTGTACGCCAAGACGCCGCCTGCTCGACGAGCTCGGGCCCGAATCCGCGTCGCCGCAGGGCGATTGCCGTCGTCAGCCCGGCGATGCCGCCGCCCACGATGAGAATGCGTTCGTTTCGCGTCATGAAGTCACCAATTCGCGCATCATTGTATTACGCGCTATTTGCATGAGGACCGGCCGGCCAGATTGCCTCGTGGCCAAGTGGAACTCTTTTTTAAACACCACGTCTTGGCTATAAGGGAACTAGCGATGGGACCAGGGAGAACTGGCAAGTCGCGTCTTCGTTCGAAAGAGCATAGGCGATAAGGCGAACTGCATGTTGCCTCCCAACGATCATTTGCTGTGGTCGTTCTCAACGCGCGGGATGGCGCCGGAGGCGCGCGTCGTGGCCCTGCGCAACTTGCACGAACGGGGCACGCTGCCAATCGAGCCGCTGCCGGGCTGCGTCGCGCAAGCCGAAATCTCGAGGTGGGCCTTGGGCAACGTCGGGGTTGTCTTGGGAAAGCTCGGCGGCTTGCGCCAATTGGTTCCGCCGCACGCGCGAGAGTTTCGCGATGAAGTTTTCTTAGGCGTGAACATCGCGGGAATAGCGATCGCCCGTCAAGGCGGCCAGGAACTGACTCCGCAAGCTGGCGACGCCGTTTTTTTCTCGAGTCCGGAAGCCGGGTTCACGTCAAGCAGACCGCGGCCGAGCCAATTTCTCGGTTTGCGCCTGCCGTATCGGATCCTGGCGCCGCTCGTTCCCAATCTCGATCGGGATTCGATGCGGCTCATACCGGGTCAAACCCATTCTTTGCGATTGCTGGTCGACTATCTCCGCGTGCTCGGCTCGAGACAGGTCCCAAGATCGGCCGAGCTCGATCGTGCGATCTCAACGCATATTCTCGACCTCATCGCCCTGAGCGTCGGTGCGCATCAAGACGCGGCGGCAGAGGCCAAAGGCCGCGGCGTGCGCGCGGCGCGATTGCAGGCGATCAAAGCGGATGTCGCGAACCATTTTAGCGAGGGGGACCTGTCGGTGACGGCAGTCGCAAAACGTCACTCGATCACGCCGCGCTATATCCACAAGCTCTTCGAAACCGCGGGCGCGACTTTCTCGGAACATGTGCTCGCGTGCCGTCTGGAATTCGCCCGTCGTATGTTGATCGACCGCCGGTTTGTCGGGCGTCCCATCACTTCAATTGCGTTCGACTCGGGTTTCTCGGACCTGTCCTACTTCAACCGCATGTTCCGCCGTCGGTATAACGCCACACCAACGGAGGTGCGGAGCGCCGAACGTTCCTGACCCCTGCGTTTCTTGCGGTTTCGTCGGCTTTTGGTCGATAGTGTTGAAAAAGGCTCCGGTGTTTTGGGCTTGGCTCGTCACTTGAGCATTTGCGAGACAGCATTCAGCTTTTTTACCTACTCTTTTGTGATGGCATCAGTGGCTTTGGCTATGGCGTCTCACCGTTGATGCAGGGTGTACGCCACGACCCCTCATGCAAGACAGGCCGTCGGTTCGTGAGGCCTCGGCCGCCAGATGTGCTTTGCCAGCGTCTTCAGGTTCTGCACGATGGCTGCGAGGTAGAACTCGTCGCGCGCACCGGAGAGCCCCCGCAGGCGCATGCGCTCGAATCGATGGTGGGTCTTGAGGTGTGCAAAGCGCATCTCGACCTTCTTGCGCTCGTCGCGTGATCTCTCGAACTCCGGCGTACCTATGAAGGAACGCGCATGGTCGCGAGCATCCTCGTTAACGTCGCGTGTGACCTTGCGCGAGGGCGTGTTTGGGCAGCATTGCGGCTTGAGGGGACATGCGCCACAGTCGCGCTTGATGACGAAGATATAGACGCCGATCGCAAGGTGCGCTCGTAAATGCGAGGTCTGCTTCACCCCCAGGAACGGACATCGTCGGTCCGCCCCGGCAATGCTTGACGCCAGCAGGAAGGGCAGCTGGCACTCCTCCTATTGTCGGCACCACGCGGGCGCGCAGCATCGCTATTCAACGAGCCGGTGCCGTTCGTCAGGCCGAAGGGAGTTGCGCGGAGGTTCGACATGGTTTGGTGAACCTGTCCTTCGCCGCGTCCCCTTTTTTAGTCGGGAGCGATTAACTCAACCCGCGCGGGAACATCAAATGAGATGTTTATGGGGGGCGGGTCTATGAGATCGAGACTGGTCTTAGGCGTTGCAGCGTTGCTTTGCGTCGGCGGCGCTGGTGTGGTTCCCGCGAACGCGGTCACGTACCTTTACGAAATAAACGCTTCCTTGGGCAGCTTCCCGGCCGGGCCAAATAACACAATCACCGGCTCGTTTACGCTAGATGACAGTATCGGACCTGCATCAGTCGCGAACGTCAACATTCAGGTAACGCTCCCGCTTACGGCTGGCCCCTTTAGTTTTACCTTCAACGAGGTGCTTGAGCCTGATGTCACTTGGGGCACCTATCTTTGGTTTGCTAATACCGCATATGGCGCTGGGGATACCCACTTTTGGGCGTACATGAGCGGCGGCACGGTCGGCGTACCAATCCTGATCGGGCAGGAAGGGCTTCCCTTCGCCCATCAATCAGAAATCGGCGTGATTGGGGTGAACAACTGGCAAGGCATCTACGGCACAATGACGCCGGTTGCCCCCACCCCCTTACCCCCGAGTTGGACAATGATGCTGATCGGCATCGCCGGTTTCGGCTTCGTGGCGTATCGGCGGAAATCAAAGCCAGCATTGATCGCCGCCTGATCCACGATCATCAGGTTAATTCCTGCAAAGTCGAGCTTCGCCCATGTAGAGGCGACATTCTTTCTTGCTACCAATTTTGCTACCCAATTGCCGCACACGGGGCAGGATAGTGTGGTACCAAGCTCATCCGAAACGTTCCCGAAAGCTCAACCCAATCAATCAAAATGGTACGCGAGAAAACCAGAGAGCTACGGTTTCAAGCGAACTCCAAAACCGGGGGTCGCAGGTTCGAGCCCTGCCACTCCTGCCAGCTATTTCAGATGGTTAGCCAGCATTTCCCGCCTTTCGTGCCATAATCGTAGCAGGGAACTGCAGCGCGCGCCGCCGCTTCAACGAAAAAGCCGCCCGACGGCGGCTTTGAATCTCATATGGTTTCCCGGACCTCGAACAAATGCCGGCGCGGACGCGGTATTGGGCGTCTCTCATGTCGACGTCTGGCTTCTGCTTCCCGCACCAGTCTGCGAAGCTCGCATATCTCAGCCAATCGCTCCGCAAGCGACCGTTGATCGATATCAGAAGATCGTTTGGTTGTGTCGAACCTCCGTTCCATCGTCTCCTCCAACGCAGAAATCAGGGTTGCTGGGGTTAACATGCCCAGGCATTCGCGGGCACCGTGGCCACCAAACGGGTTTCTTCGTCTCCCATCGAATTGAAGGTTTTACAAGAATACCACAACGGTCGTCGGACAACCAGTAATTGTTTTGTCCTCCAGGCCAATATCGAGCCCGCCAAGGTCGTGGCTTGGGATCGAAGCGTCGCTCTGGGCCGAAACAACCAAACTTGATTGGATAAGCTAATTCAGGGTGCGCCGCACAACGCATTTTCTGTTGGCAAGCGCTGCAAAACACGCACACTGGAACACTAGAGCTGGACCAGGAATTTGCTTGGGAATGGACGGGCCATCGTTGAGCATCAGTTAGATCTCGCTGTTGGCCGGGAAATCCGATCATGATTGGGGGTCGTCATGAGACGAAGCCACCTTGCCTCATTGTCGACTAACGAACTTTGGACGTTGCGTGAAAAAATCGCTGTCGCTCTCGCGACAAAGATAGCCGCCGAGAAGGATCTGCTTGAGACGCGATTGAGGGTTTTGACCCGGGGGCATCGGCAAGCCGTCGACACACGTCGGCGCCGGCCATATCCCGTGGTCGTTCCAAAATTTCGCAATCCCGACGAGCCCTCGCAAACCTGGGCGGGCCGCGGGAAACCACCACGCTGGTTGACAGCGCAGCTTAAGCTCGGAAAGCGGATTGATGATTTCCGGATCGACTCCGTGGCCGCCTAACCTCCCTCGGTCGACGGGTCTTTAAATCCGCGCCGGTATCCCCATATCCAGTTCATGACGCAATGGCAGAAACCCACGCGGGAACCCCCAAAGACCAAGTCGGAGCTACGCGAGATGCTGGCCGAGGCCGTCCGGAACACCCAACCCGAGCCCAAAAAGCCGGCGAAGTCCAAAAAAGACCGCGGATAGGATTTTCTCTCCCGGTCGCGAATTGATCGGCTTTTTCGATCCAGGCCGTTGAGTTGCGTGCCTTTGCTGCGACCGCATCGGCTTGCGAGGAAGGGGGTTGCGCGTTCCCTGCAACTTGACCTTTGGCGGGTCGCGCAGTAAATAGCCGCGACCTGCAGCCGGCCCGTATCAAGCGGATATCCGGCGCGGCTTTGAAATCCCCCGAACAATCGAGCCCGCTTGCCGGCTCATCCTTCGAGAGAGGGCTGGGCGAAAGATGGCTGTTCGGTTTCCTTACCATTCTCAATTCGTCTGACGACGGACGCGGACCTTCAAAACGATGGCTTTCAGCCCGTTCAAATTCCTGCAGGAAGTGCGCTCGGAGACCGCCAAGGTCACCTGGCCAACCCGCCGCGAGACCACGATCACTACCATCATGGTGTTCGTGATGGTTGCGATGGCTTCGGTGTTCTTCTTCGCCGCCGATCAGATCATCCGCTATTTGGTTACCTTGATATTGGGCATCCACTGATGGCAACGACCGCAACGCAAATGATTGATAAGCGCTGGTACATCGTCCACGCTTACTCCAACTTCGAAAAGAAGGTGGCGGAATCGATCCGCGAGCAGGCGAAGCAGCGCGGCCTCGACGAACTGTTCGAGCAGGTGCTGGTGCCGGTCGAAAAAGTCACCGAAGTGCGCCGCGGTCGCAAGATCGACGCCGAACGCAAGTTTTTCCCGGGCTACGTGCTGGTCAAGATGAAACTGACCGACGAGGCCTTTCATCTGATCAAGAACACCCCGAAGGTGACGGGCTTCCTTGGCGCTGAAAACAAACCGATGCCGATCTCGGAGGCCGAGGCCATGCGCATCCTGCACCAGGTGCAGGAAGGTGTGGAACGTCCGAAAGCGTCGGTCTCGTTCGAGATCGGCGAGAATGTGCGGGTGGCCGATGGGCCGTTCGCATCGTTCTCCGGCGTTATCGAGGAGATCGACGAGGCGCGTTCGCGCGTGAAGGTCGCGGTGTCGATCTTCGGGCGCGCCACGCCCGTCGAACTGGAATTCGCTCAGGTCGAGAAGGTCTGACCGCAACCGGCGTGAAGCAGGTATTCACGTCAAATGAGGTCGTGGGAGGAGAGGGCGGTCGCCAGCCGTCTTTATACCGAACCACGAAACCTGAAACCGCCGGTTGATAAGCCGGCACAACAGGAGTGACACATGGCAAAGAAAGTGACCGGATACCTGAAATTGCAGGTGCCGGCGGGCGCTGCGAATCCGTCGCCCCCGATCGGACCCGCGCTTGGTCAGCGCGGCCTCAACATCATGGAATTCTGCAAGGCATTCAACGCCCAGACGCAGAAGGAAGAAAAGAATACCCCGATTCCCGTGGTGATCACGATCTATGGCGATCGTTCGTTCACCTTCGAGATGAAGACCCCCCCGACGTCTTACTTTCTGAAGCAGGCGGCGAAAATCCAGTCCGGGTCGAAGGCTCCGGGCCGCGACAAGGCCGGCAAGGTGACCCGCGCGCAGGTGCGCGAGATCGCCCAGAAGAAGATGAAGGATCTCAATTGCGACACCGTCGAGTCGGCCATGAAAATGGTCGAGGGCTCCGCCCGCTCGATGGGTCTTGAAGTTGCGGGGTGATAGGTCATGACAATCGGAAAACGTCTGAAGAAAGCCCGCGAGGGCGTGAGCCGCGAGAAGCTTTATCCGCTCGCGGAAGCCATCAAGATGGTCAAGGAGCGAGCCAAGGCGAAGTTCGACGAAACCGTCGAGATCGCGATCAACCTTGGCGTCGATCCACGACATGCCGATCAGATGGTCCGCGGCGTGGTGACGCTGCCCAACGGCACGGGCCGCACCTTGCGAGTCGGCGTGTTTGCGCGCGGCGCCAAGGCCGAGGAGGCCAAGGCGGCGGGCGCTGACGTCGTTGGCGCCGAGGATTTGGTGGAGAAAGTGCAGGCCGGCCAGATCGACTTCGATCGTTGCATCGCCACCCCCGACATGATGCCGCTGGTCGGCCGCCTCGGCAAGGTGCTCGGCCCGCGCGGCATGATGCCAAACCCCAAGATCGGAACGGTGACGATGGACGTCACCACTGCCGTGAAGGGTGCCAAGGGCGGCTCGGTTGAGTTCCGCGTCGAGAAGGCCGGCATCGTGCAGGCCGGTATCGGCAAGGCTTCGTTCTCGGAAGAGAAGCTTGTGCAAAACGTCAAGGCGCTCGCCGATGCGGTGGCCAAGGCAAAGCCTGCCGGATCGAAGGGAACTTATATCCAACGCGTGGCGGTTTCCTCCACCATGGGACCCGGTGTGAAGGTTGAGCCGGGAAGTCTGCTCGGCTGAAGCCTCAAAAGAGCTGATCGGGAAAATTCAGGAGCGGGATCGGGTAGCCGATTCCGCTTTTCGTTTTCGGTGTTATCCAAGGGGCAACAATCTGCCACCAGCGAGGAGGGGACAGTATGCCCGAGAAGGTGTTGATTTATTCGCGCTTTCCAAAGGCGCTGATGGCGCGGATCGGTCAGCACTTCGAACTGTTGGATACTGCTGGAAAGCCGCCATCCGAAGTCTTCGCCGCACAGCAGCTTTCCGCCGTCAAAGCGTTGATCACGGCCGGCGGCACCCCGCTTGGAGCCGCTGCACTCGACGCGCTGCCTTCACTGCGCGCGATCATCTGCTACGGCACCGGCTATGACGGCCTCGACCTCGCAGCTGTGGCCAAAAGGAACATCGCCGTCGGCCACAGCCCGGCGGCCAATGCCGCCGCGGTGGCCGACCTCGCCATGACGCTCATGCTGGCGGTGACGCGGCGCCTCATTCCGGCCGATGAATTTGTCCGTAACGGCAGCTGGGCCGCCGCAAAACCTTCGCCGCTGCTGCGGCCTCAGCATGGAAATCCCGGTCGCCGCATCGGGGTTTACGGTATGGGCGAGATCGGCCGCAAGATCGCGGTACGGATGGCAGCGTTTGAAACGGAGGTCGGCTATTTCAGCCGCAGCAGGCGCGACGTGCCTTACCAATATTTCTCGAGCCTCGAGGCCCTGGCGGAATGGTGCGGCGTTCTGATGATCGCGGTCCGCGCGAGTGTACAGACCCATCACGCCGTCAATGCCGCCGTGCTGCAAAAGCTCGGCAAGGACGGCTACGTCATCAACATCGCTCGTGGTTCTGTCATCGACCAGGCGGCACTCGTTGCAGCCCTTGCCGACAACACTATCGCAGGCGCGGGTCTGGACGTGTTCGAGCGGGAGCCGCATGCGCCGGACGCATTGACCGCATTTCCAAACGTGGTGCTGACCCCGCACGTCGGCGGCCATACCATCGAGTTGCATGTCGCCATGCAGGATTGCGTCATCGCCAATCTGAAGGCGTTTTTTGCCGGAAGGTCGCTGGTCTATCCCGTCAAATGATGGGTTCCCGCTCCCTCCCAGAGACGAATCTCGCCCATTTTCGAATGCCGCAAATTAGCGCTTGGCAAGGCGGGAAAGACCCGTTAAACACCCGCCTCCGGGCGTGCTGGCCTGTCGCTGGCATGTTCGTGCTCGCACTCCGAAAACCCGACACGTTAGGAGACCATTCCTTTCAGGACGTCCATGCGGATTGCTCGAAAGGAAGGGGAACCATCGTTTTTGGGAAGGATGCGGGAAGGGGTAGGCCGGTTCGCCGGCGCGCCTCGATCCTGTCCAAGACTGCAGGTGCCTGCGACTAAACGTCAAGTTTATTCAATGGCTTAATTTATTGGCCTGCACAGACGGGTGAAGACCGGATCCCGCTCGCCGCCGCGCCAGCCGCGACGCGCAGCAGATATGGTTCGAACCTCGACACCCCGCGGCCCACAAGGTTCGGGAGGGCAGGCTTTTAATTGTCGTTCTGCCCGGCGTGTCCAAAAGGACCAAAGTGTCCAGAGGTCAGGTTTAGGGCGGAATGACGGGAGCAACCCGGCGGTCCGCCCTTGGGGATCAAAGACCGCCAACCGGAGAGAGCTTGCTGTGGAAAGAGCGGCAAAAAAGGACGCGGTCGAAGAGCTGAATGGTCTGTTCAAGACCACCAGTGTCGCGGTCGTGGCCCATTATTCCGGCCTCACCGTGGCCCAGATGCAGAAGCTGCGAATGCAGATGAAGCAGGCGGGCGCGTCGGTAAAGGTCTCGAAAAACCGTCTCGCCAAAATTGCTCTTGAGGGCACCGACGTTGTTGCCATCGGCTCCCTGCTGAGGGGGCCGACCGTGATCGCGACTTCCAAAGATCCGGTGGCGGCGCCAAAGGTTGCCATCGAATTCGCCAGGGCCAACGAACGGTTCGTGATCCTGGGCGGATCGATGGGAAAAACCGTCCTGAATGTCGACGGCGTAAAGGCACTTGCAGCCCTGCCGTCGCTTGATGAGCTGCGCGGAAAGATCGTCGGCCTTCTCATGGCGCCGGCGACCAAGCTTGCTCAGCTTTCGAACGCGCCCGCCGCCAAGCTCGCGCGCGTCATTCAGGCCCATGCCTCAAAGGGCGAAGCGGCCTGACGCCCTTCGCAAACATGAAACCTGGTTCGAACCGATACGCTTAAGGAAACAGATCAATGGCTGACTTACAGAAGATTGTCGACGACCTCTCGAGCCTCACGGTGCTCGAGGCTGCCGAGCTCGCAAAGCTCCTTGAAGAGAAGTGGGGCGTCTCCGCCGCTGCCGCCGTTGCGGTCGCAGGTCCCGCCGCTGGCGGCGCTGCCGCGGCTCCGGCTGAAGAAAAGACCGAATTTACGGTCGTCCTTGCCGCCGCCGGCGAGAAGAAGATCGAAGTCATCAAAGAGGTCCGCGCCATCACCGGTCTTGGCCTCAAGGAAGCCAAGGACCTCGTGGAAGGCGCGCCCAAGCCGGTCAAGGAAGGCGTCAACAAGGACGAGGCGGACAAGATCAAGGCCCAGCTCGAAAAGGCTGGTGCCAAGGTGGAATTGAAGTAAGCGGAGCTTGCTTCAATTCCATCCCCGGACAAGCGAGGCCCTGGCCGAGCGCAATCCGGGGATCTGGCAACCAAAGACGTGGATGGCCGGGTTAGCCCGGCCATGACGAGATAGGGTGGACGAAAACGACGTGGCCAAGGAGTTCCCCTGGAATCGCGTCGTACACAAGAATGTGTGGGGATTTCTGGGTTTACCCCTCGAATCTCCACGATTGCCACTCCATATGGGGTCGGCAGCACGAAAACACGGTAGGCCTAGGGAACCGCGAGGTTTCCGCGCAAGCCGTTGGGAGATAGGCGATTTCGGGCTTTTTCAGTCCGTGAGCGAGGCAGGTTTGGACGGGCGGGTGCGGTCGAGCGCCCGCGCGTCGTTTTGCGTTCTCTAGGTCTGATACTTCGATTTAGGATTTAAATCCTGATGGGGGCACCCGGAATTAGGAACGAATCAAAATTCAACCCGGGGGCAACGGCAATTGCGCTCCGGAAGGTTCGCCCCCGAAGGGCGACGAAATGAGAGGCCACGATGGCGCAGCAGACGTTCACCGGTCGCAAACGCGTTCGCAAGTTTTTCGGGCATATCAAGGAAGTCGCGGAGATGCCGAACCTCATCGAGGTTCAGAAGGCGTCCTACGACCAGTTCCTGATGGTCAACGAGCCCCCGGGCGGACGGCTCGACGAGGGCTTGCAAACCGTGTTCCGCTCGGTGTTTCCGATCTCGGATTTCTCGGGCACCTCGATGCTGGAATTCGTCCGCTACGAATTCGAGCCGCCGAAATATGACGTTGACGAATGCCGTCAGCGCGGAATGACCTATGCGGCGCCGCTCAAGGTGACGCTGCGCCTGATCGTATTTGATATCGACGAGGAAACCGGTGCGAAATCGGTCAAGGACATCAAGGAGCAGGATGTCTACATGGGCGACATTCCGCTCATGACCATGAACGGCACCTTCGTCGTCAACGGCACCGAGCGCGTCATCGTTTCCCAGATGCATCGTTCGCCCGGCGTGTTCTTCGATCACGACAAGGGCAAGACCCATTCGTCGGGCAAACTGTTGTTTGCTGCGCGCGTGATCCCCTATCGCGGCTCCTGGCTCGATATCGAATTCGACGCCAAGGACATCGTGTTCGCCCGCATCGACCGCCGCCGCAAGATCCCGGTGACCTCGCTGATGTTCGCGCTCGGGCTCGACGGCGAGACCATCCTGTCGACGTTCTACAAGAAGATCAACTACAAGCGGGCCAAGGATGGCTGGCGCGTGCCGTTCGACGCCACCCGCTTCCGCGGCTATTCGACCATCAACGACCTCGTCGATGCAGACACCGGCAAGGTGGTGCTCGAGGCCGGCAAGAAGCTTACCGTGCGCGCCGCGCGCCAGCTCCAGGAAAAGGGGCTCAAGGCGTTGCGCATGTCGGATGAGGAACTGGTCGGCAATTACGTTGCCGAGGACCTCGTCAATCCGAAGACCGGCGAAATCTATGCCGAGGCCGGCGAGGAAATCACCGACAAGCTCCTGAAGGCGCTCAACGAGCAGGGTTACAAGGAGCTGCCGCTGCTCGACATCGACCACGTCAATGTCGGCGCCTATATCCGCAACACGCTGCACGCCGACAAGAACATGACGCGCGAAGACGCGCTGTTCGATATCTATCGCGTGATGCGTCCGGGCGAACCGCCGACGCTGGACTCGGCGCAGGCCATGTTCCAGTCGCTGTTCTTCGACCCCGAGCGCTACGACCTCTCCGCGGTCGGCCGCGTGAAGATGAACATGCGTCTCGAACTCGATGCGCCCGACACCCATCGCACGCTGCGCAAGGAAGACATCCTGGCCGTCATCAAGACGCTGGTTGATCTGCGCGACGGCAAGGGCGAAATCGACGACATCGACCACCTTGGCAACCGCCGTGTGCGCTCGGTCGGCGAATTGATGGAAAACCAGTACCGCATCGGTCTGCTCCGCATGGAGCGCGCGATCAAGGAACGCATGTCCAGTGTCGATATCGACACTGTGATGCCGCAGGACCTGATCAACGCGAAGCCTGCGGCTGCCGCCGTGCGCGAGTTCTTCGGCTCCTCGCAGCTGTCGCAGTTCATGGACCAGACCAATCCGCTGTCGGAAATCACCCACAAGCGCCGCCTCTCCGCGCTTGGCCCGGGCGGCCTGACCCGCGAGCGTGCCGGCTTCGAGGTGCGCGACGTGCACCCGACGCATTACGGTCGCATCTGCCCGATCGAGACGCCGGAAGGACCGAATATCGGTCTGATCAATTCGCTCGCGACATTTGCGCGCGTCAACAAATACGGCTTCGTCGAGACGCCCTATCGCAAGGTCAAGGACGGCCGCGTCACCGACGATGTGATCTATCTCTCGGCGATGGAAGAGGGCCGCTATCACGTGGCGCAAGCGAACGTGGCGCTCGACAACCGTGGCCGCTTCACCGACGACCTCGTGGTGTGCCGCCACGCCGGCGACGTCGTGATGGTCACGCCGGACAAGGTCGACTACATGGACGTGTCGCCCAAGCAGCTGGTGTCGGTTGCCGCGGCGCTGATCCCGTTCCTGGAGAACGACGACGCCAACCGCGCCCTGATGGGTTCGAACATGCAGCGTCAGGCCGTGCCGCTGGTGCGCGCCGAGGCGCCGTTCGTCGGAACCGGCATGGAAGGCATCGTCGCGCGCGACTCTGGCGCTGCGATCGCGGCGCGGCGCACCGGCGTGATCGACCAGATCGACGCCACCCGTATCGTTATCCGCGCCACCGAAGATCTCGACCCGACCAAGTCGGGCGTCGATATCTACCGGCTGATGAAATACCAGCGCTCCAACCAGTCGACCTGTATCAACCAGCGGCCTCTGGTGAAGGTGGGCGACGTCGTCAAGAAGGGCGACATCATCGCTGACGGTCCCTCGACCGATCTCGGCGAGCTTGCGCTTGGCCGCAACGTGCTGGTCGCGTTCATGCCGTGGAACGGCTACAACTTCGAAGACTCGATCCTGCTCTCGGAGCGGATCGTGAAGGACGACGTCTTCACCTCGATCCACATCGAGGAATTCGAGGTGATGGCGCGCGATACCAAGCTGGGGCCTGAGGAAATCACCCGCGACATTCCGAACGTTTCGGAAGAAGCGCTGAAGAACCTCGACGAGGCCGGCATCGTCTATATCGGCGCGGAGGTGCGCGCCGGCGACATACTGGTCGGCAAGATCACGCCGAAGGGTGAAAGCCCGATGACGCCGGAAGAGAAGCTTCTGCGCGCCATCTTCGGCGAAAAGGCCTCCGACGTCCGCGACACCTCGCTGCGCGTGCCTCCGGGTGTGCAGGGCACCATCGTCGAGGTTCGTGTCTTCAACCGGCACGGCGTCGACAAGGATGAGCGTGCGCTTGCGATCGAACGGGAAGAGATCGAACGTCTGGCCAAGGACCGGGACGACGAGCAGGCTATCCTGGACCGCAACGTCTACAGCCGCCTTGCCGAGCTTCTGGAAAATCGCCAGGGCATCGCTGGTCCGAAGGGTTTCAAGAAGGACACCAAGATCACGCGCGCGGTGCTTGACGAGCATCCGCGTTCGCAATGGTGGATGTTTGCATCTCCCAACGACAAGCTGATGGCTGAAATCGAGGCGATGCGGAAGCAGTATGACGAATCGAAGAAGGGCCTCGAGCAGCGCTTCCTCGACAAGGTCGAAAAGCTGCAGCGTGGCGATGAATTGCCGCCCGGCGTGATGAAGATGGTCAAGGTCTTCGTCGCGGTGAAGCGCAAGATTCAGCCCGGCGACAAGATGGCCGGCCGCCATGGCAACAAGGGCGTGGTTTCCAAGATCGTTCCGGTCGAGGACATGCCGTTCCTCGAGGACGGCACCCATGCCGATATCGTGCTCAATCCGCTCGGCGTGCCGAGCCGCATGAACGTCGGACAAATTCTGGAGACGCATCTTGGCTGGGCCTGCGCAGGCCTCGGCAAGCGCATCGCTCAGACCATCGACGCTTACTACGGCAAGCAGGACGTCAAGCCGCTGAAGGAAACCTTGAAGAAAATCTACGGCGACGAAGAAACCATCAAATCGCTCAATGACAGCGAGCTGATCGAGCTCGGCCGCAACCTGAGCCACGGCGTGCCGATTGCGACGCCCGTGTTCGATGGTGCCAAGGAAACCGACATCGAGGAGATGCTCAAGCTTGCGGGCCTCGATGCATCCGGCCAATCGACCGTCTATGACGGGCGAACCGGCGATCCGTTCGACCGCAAGGTGACGGTCGGTTACATCTATATGCTCAAGCTGCACCATCTCGTCGACGACAAGATCCACGCTCGTTCGATCGGACCGTACTCGCTCGTGACCCAGCAGCCGCTGGGCGGCAAGGCGCAGTTCGGCGGCCAGCGTTTCGGCGAAATGGAAGTGTGGGCGCTCGAGGCCTATGGCGCGGCGTACACGCTGCAGGAAATGCTCACGGTGAAGTCGGACGACGTCGCCGGCCGCACCAAGGTGTACGAGGCGATCGTCCGCGGCGACGACACGTTCGAGGCCGGCATCCCGGAATCCTTCAACGTGCTGGTCAAGGAAATGCGTTCGCTGGGCCTCAACGTCGACCTTCACAATTCGAAGGTCGGCGGCACACCGACATCCGAGGCCGCCGAGTAACGGCAGGTGGTCGAACTCCGGCGCGGTTCGCGCCGGTATTCGCGCTGCGTTCGGAAGTCGAGCGTGGGGCGTCGCTGAAAGAGAATTTCGAATTTGCTGCCGGCAACGGCCGGCATGCGAGGAGAAGAACATGAACCAAGAGATTATGAATTTGTTCAATCCGACGACTCCGGCCCAGGTCTTCGACCAGATCCGGATTTCGATCGCGTCTCCTGAAAAGATTCTGTCGTGGTCCTACGGCGAAATTAAGAAGCCGGAGACAATTAATTACCGAACCTTCAAGCCGGAGCGCGATGGGCTGTTCTGCGCCCGCATCTTCGGTCCGATCAAGGACTACGAGTGCCTGTGCGGCAAATACAAGCGGATGAAGTACAAGGGCATCATCTGCGAAAAGTGCTCGGTCGAAGTCACGCTGTCGCGCGTTCGGCGCGAGCGCATGGGCCACATCGAACTGGCCGCTCCGGTCGCGCACATCTGGTTCCTGAAGTCGCTGCCGTCCCGGATCGGACTTCTGCTCGACATGACGCTGAAGGACCTCGAGCGGATTCTGTATTTCGAATATTACGTCGTCCTCGAGCCCGGCCTCACCGCGCTCAAGGACCGCCAGCTCCTGTCTGAAGACGAATATCTGAAGGCGCAGGACGAATACGGCCAGGACTCCTTTACCGCCATGATCGGCGCGGAGGCGATCCGCGAAATGCTCAAGGGGCTCGATCTCGAAAAGCTCGAAGCGTCCTTGCGCGCCGAGATGCAGGAGACCGAATCCGACATCAAGCACAAGAAGCTCGCCAAGCGTCTGAAGATTGTCGAGGCTTTCCGCTATTCCGGCAACAAGCCGGAATGGATGATCCTGACCGTGGTGCCCGTGATCCCGCCGGACCTGCGGCCGCTGGTGCCGCTTGACGGCGGCCGCTTTGCGACCTCCGACCTCAATGACCTCTACCGTCGCGTCATCAACCGCAACAACCGTCTGAAGCGGCTGATGGAGCTGCGCGCCCCCGACATCATCATACGCAACGAAAAGCGCATGCTGCAGGAGGCCGTCGACGCGCTGTTCGACAACGGCCGCCGCGGCCGCGTCATCACCGGCGCCAACAAGCGTCCCTTGAAGTCGCTGGCCGACATGCTCAAGGGCAAGCAGGGTCGCTTCCGCCAGAACCTGCTCGGCAAGCGGGTCGACTATTCCGGCCGTTCGGTGATCGTCGTCGGTCCCGAGCTGCGGCTGCATCAGTGCGGGCTGCCGAAGAAGATGGCGCTCGAACTGTTCAAGCCGTTCATCTACTCGCGGCTCGATGCCAAGGGCCTGTCCACCACCGTGAAGCAGGCCAAGAAGCTCGTCGAAAAGGAGCGACCCGAAGTCTGGGATATCCTCGACGAGGTGATCCGCGAACATCCCGTGCTGTTGAACCGCGCTCCGACGCTGCATCGCCTCGGCATTCAGGCATTCGAGCCGGTCCTGATCGAGGGCAAGGCGATCCAGCTGCATCCTTTGGTGTGCGCGGCATTCAATGCCGACTTCGATGGCGACCAGATGGCCGTGCACGTCCCCCTCTCGCTGGAAGCCCAGCTCGAGGCGCGGGTGCTGATGATGTCGACCAACAACATCCTGCACCCGGCGAACGGTCAGCCGATCATCGTGCCGTCGCAGGATATCGTGCTCGGTCTCTATTATCTCTCGATCATGCGCGAAGGCCTGCCCGGCGAGGGCAAGGTCTATGGCGACATGGCCGAGATCGAGCATGCCTTGCATTCGAAGGTCATCCACCTCCACACCAAGATCAAGTATCGGTGGGAGGGCGCCGACGAGAGCGGAAAGACGGTCAAGCGCTGGATCGAGACCACGGCGGGCCGCGTGATGCTCGGCAATGTCCTGCCGAGATCGCCAAAGATTCCGTTCGACATCATCAACAAGCTGATGACCAAGCGCGAAATCTCCGGCGTGATCGACCAGGTCTATCGCCACTGCGGCCAGAAGGAGACGGTGATCTTCTGCGACCGCATCATGGCGCTTGGCTTCTATAACGCGTTCAAGGCCGGAATTTCGTTCGGCAAGGACGACATGGTGGTGCCGCACGGCAAGTGGAAGATCGTGGAAACGACGCGTACGCTGGCGAAGGATTTCGAGCAGCAGTACAATGATGGCCTCATCACCCATGGCGAGAAGTACAACAAGGTCGTCGACGCCTGGTCGAGGGCAACCGAGGAAATCGCCAAGGAGATGATGAAGGAAATTTCCTCGACCAGGAAAAATGCCAAGGGCGCCGAGGCCGATATCAACTCGATCTACATGATGGCCCATTCGGGCGCGCGTGGTTCGCCGGCGCAGATGCGTCAGCTCGCGGGCATGCGCGGGCTGATGGCCAAGCCGTCGGGCGAGATCATCGAGACGCCGATCATTTCCAACTTCAAGGAAGGTCTGTCGGTGCTCGAATATTTCAACTCGACCCACGGCGCCCGCAAGGGTCTCGCGGATACCGCGTTGAAGACCGCCAACTCGGGTTACCTGACGCGTCGCCTCGTCGACGTGGCGCAGGATTGCATCATCACGCAGGACGATTGCGGCACCAAGCTCGGCATCAAGATGCGCGCCATCGTCGATGCCGGCACCGTGGTGGCTTCGCTCGGTTCCCGCATCCTCGGCCGCGTCGCGGGCGAGGACGTGCGCGATCTCGCGAGCAACAAGGTGCTCGTCAAGCGTGGCACGCTGATGGAAGAGAGCCACGTGGAAGCCATCCACCAGGCCGGTATCCAGGAAGTGAAGATCCGCTCGGCGCTGACCTGCGAACTCGTCAACGGCATCTGCGGCAAGTGCTACGGTCGTGATCTTGCCCGTGGCACGCCGGTCAACCACGGCGAAGCCGTCGGCGTGATCGCGGCCCAGTCGATCGGCGAGCCCGGCACCCAGCTGACCATGCGTACGTTCCACATCGGCGGTGCAGCGCAGATCAACGAGCAGTCGTTCGTCGAGTTGAATTTCGACGGCAAGGTGACGATCAAGAACAAGGCGATCGCCAAGAACAGCGAAGGTCATCTGATCGCAATGGTCCGCAACATGGTCGTCGCGATCACCGACGCCGACGGGACGGAGCGTGCTACCCACCGCATTCAGTACGGTGCGCGCATGCATGTCGACGACGGCGACATGGTCAAGCGTGGTCAGCGTATCGCCGAGTGGGATCCCTACACCAGGCCCGTTCTGACCGAAGTCGAAGGCACGATTGGATTCGAGGATCTGGTCGAAGGGCAGTCGATCTCGGAGACGCTCGACGAATCCACCGGTATCGCCAAGCGCGTCGTCATCGACTGGCGTTCGTCGCGGGGCGGGGCCGATCTGCGCCCGGCGATTGTCGTCAAGGGCAAGGATGGCAAGGTCCTCAAGCTCGGACGCGGCGGCGAGGCCCGCTACATGCTTTCGGTCGACGCCATTTTGTCGGTCGACGTCGGCGCCAAGGTCAAGACGGGCGATATTCTTGCGCGCATCTCCACCGAGAGCGCCAAGACCCGTGACATCACGGGCGGTCTGCCGCGGGTTGCCGAACTGTTCGAGGCCCGCAAGCCGAAGGACGCGGCGATCATCGCGGAGATCTCGGGCACCATCCGGTTTGGCCGCGACTACAAGAACAAGCGCCGCATCTCGATCGAGCCGATGGACAAGACCGAGGAGCCCCGCGAGTACCTGATCCCGAAGGGCAAGCACATCCATCTGCAGGACGGCGATATCGTCGAAAAGGGCGATTTCATCGTCGAAGGCAATCCCGCCCCCCACGACATCCTGGCGATCAAGGGCATCGAGGAACTCGCCGCCTATCTGGTCAACGAAATCCAGGAGGTCTACCGCCTGCAGGGCGTGCTGATCAACGACAAGCACATCGAGGTGATTGTTCGTCAGATGCTGCAGAAGGTGGAAATCACCGACCAGGGCGACACCGACATGATCCCGGGCGAGCAGATCGACAAGATCGAGTTCGATCAGATCAACGTCAAGGCCAAAGAAGAGGGCAAGAGGCCCGCCACGGGGACGCCGGTGCTGCTCGGCATTACCAAGGCAAGCCTGCAGACCCGCTCGTTCTTCTCGGCGGCCTCCTTCCAGGAGACCACCCGCGTGCTCACCGAAGCCGCCGTCAACGGCAAGGTGGACCCGCTGGAAGGCCTCAAGGAGAATGTCATCGTCGGCCGCCTGATTCCGGCAGGTACCGGCGCCTCGATGGCCAAGATCCGCGAAGTCGCCATGAAGCGCGACAAGCTGATCCTGGACGAGCGCGAAAAACAGGCGGCAATCGTGCCTGCCGCACCGGAAGTCGAGCCGTTGGCGCTGCCGCCGGCTGAATAAAATCTAGCAAAATCAGCAAGTTACCGAGGAGCCGGCGCAAGCCGGCTCCTTTTTGCAATTTTTCGACTATTCTGTTTCAGTAGCCATGTTGTTCATCTTTCCTTCAGGGAAAAAAGCGCTTCATCTGAAACGACTTAGACTGGCACCTTCCGCAACAGGTGACCGGTAACGGCAGGGGCCGGAAACAAGCGGAAAACTATGTTGGACTTGGCAATAGTAGGCGGCGGGCCCGGTGGCCTGATGAGTGCGTGGTATCTCAAGAAGAAACTGGGAGACCTGTGCCGCGTCACCATTTTCGAAGCGTCTGACCGCCTGGGCGGCAAGATTGTCACGCGCAAATTCGATTCCGCGCCGGCGATGTATGAAGCGGGTGTCGCGGAAATCTACGATTACTCGATGACGGGTCCTGACCCGTTGCGCGAGTTGATCCAGCACTTCGGCCTGCAGACGATTCCGATGGACGCCGAGCAGGTCCAGCTCGACGGCGAGCTGTTGAACGACGTGCCTGGCATGCGCCGCAAATACGGCGCCAGGACCGCGGACGCCATCGAAGCGTTCCGCAAGCGCTGCACCGAGATGGTGTCGCCGGTTGAGTATTACGAAGGCGTCGGCGCGCACGACAACGAGCATCCCTGGGCCTACATCACCTGCGAGGAGTTGCTCGATCGAGAAGTCGAGGATCCCGCCGCCCGGCATTTCTTCAAGGTGATGGCGCGCTCCGATATCGCAACCGAGGGCCACAACACCAACGGGCTCAATGCGCTGAAGAACTTCGTGATGGATGTCGACGGCTATATCGGCCTCTATTCGATTCAGAACGGCAACGAGCAGCTGATCGAGTGCCTGCAGTCGGAGGTCGACGCCGACATTGAGCTCAATCACCGGGTTCTCAAGGTCGGCAAGACCGCGAGCGGGCGCTACCAGCTCAACATGATGAACGGCAAGGGGCCGGAGACGCGAGATTTCGACCTCGTGCTGATGTGCTTGCCGCATTCCTGGCTTGCGACCATGGCCTGGGACGGCGAGCAGTTGCGCAGGTCGATGGTGAAGCACATCGCTTATTTCGACCGGCCCGCGCACTACTTGCGGGTTTCGATCCTGTTCGACTCGCCGTTCTGGGGCGAGCAGATTGGCGGCTCATGGTTCATGTCGGAAGCCTTTGGCGGCTGCTGCGTCTACAACGAAGGCTCGCGTCATGATGTCGGCAATTACGGCGTGCTCAACTGGCTGATTGCAGGCTCCGATGCGCTTGCCTACGCCAATCTCGGCGACAAGGAACTGATCGACGCCGCGTTGAAGTCACTGCCGGCCTCGTTCGGCGACGCGCGAGAGCATTTCCTGGAAGGAAAAATTCATCGCTGGCTGTCCTCGGTGAATGCGCTGCCCGGCGGCCTGCCGGCGCGCGACGTGATGACCAACCACCGGCCCGACCCCAAGCAACATCCGGGCCTGGTGGTAGTAGGCGACTATTTGTTCGACTCGACGCTGAACGGCCTGCTCGACTCCTCCGATGCCGCCACCGATATCATCCTGACCGAGATGATGCGCCTGCGACGCGCCCGGAAGGAAGATGAAAAGCCCGCCTCCGACAGGATCGACCGCAACTATTTCGAGAACTACCGTGGGCTCGGACCCTACCGCGAGGTCTGGAGCCGGTTCACCGATCCCGCCTATCTCACCGATCTCATCAGGGTCGTCTGGAACAGGACGACGGGTTACAGGCTTCTCGTAGCGGGATCGGCAAGCGGTGAATTGGTCGGAGCGCTGCGCGAGCTTGGTGTCGATGCATGGGGCATCGAGAATAATCGCGCGATCCACGCCAGGACGCCGGAGGAGCTGAAACGGTTCAACAAGCTCGGATCGATCCTCGATATGCCGTTCAAGGACGGTGAGTTCGATATCGTATTCGAGACCAGCCTGTGCCACGTTGCGGAAAAGCAGGCCGCACGAGCCGTTCGCGAGCTGGGCCGCGTGGTCAGCACCGGCCTCGTGTTTGGCTCGGTTACATCGGATATGTCGCCTGCGCTGATCGATCGTTACGATCTTTTGCGCGGCGTCAAGAAGCTCGGCACCTGGTGGGAATGGTCGGAGCTGTTCTTCGGCAACGGATTCGATCTCTCGATGCACCGTCACGACTGCACCGATGAGTTGTGGGCCGCAACGCTTGCCGCCAACAAGGGTCCGGGCCAGTGGTACGCCGACTCCGACAGTCTCCGTTACTCTTTCTTCGACAGGGTTGAAGCCGACGATTGAGCCGGCGGACGCGCCTCATTCGTCCATTCATTTATTTTGCTGAATGCGCGCCGATCGCATAGGATTGACAGAGTGGTACGTGCCACATCTGTCGATTTTGCGGTCAGGCCGGCCGTGCAGCATCGGTTGGTTTCATGGCGTCCAAGCCTCCATCACCGGACAAAAATCTCGCCACTCCCGTCGACGATCCGGCTGAATTGGATGCCGAAAGAAAGCTGCCGGTCGAAACGGGTAAGAAGATTCCGGTCGACCGGCCGATTTCCAAAGCCAGGAAATTATCAGGCGAAAAGCCGACTTCGTCCACCGACGACGAGGAGGACGACGAGGAGGAGGACAGCCTCGAGTTCGAAGAGGACGAGGACGACGAGGAACTTCCCATCTACACGGCGAAAGAAGCCGCCGGCGCGCTGGCGACGATCTACGGGTTCGTCAGGCCCTTCCTGAAAAACTACAAGAAGATGCTGACCTTCGTCAGTATTGGCGTCCTGGTCGAGACGCTTTTCAACGTCATCATGCCGCTCAGTCTGAAGTTTCTGATCGACGACGCGCTCGGCGAAGAGGATTTCGAGGCGCTGATCAAGATTCTCTCCGTGCTGGCTGCCGCTGGCATCGTTACCTCGATCGTCGCGGTCTGGTACGAGCGGTGGGACGCCTTGCTCGCGGCGTCGCTGATTTCGGACGTCCGGGCACGGCTCTTCGAGCACGTGCAGAATTTGCCGGCCGCGTTCTTTGCGCGCACCAAGCGCGGCGAAATCCTGTCGCGATTTTCGGTCGACCTGTCGGCCTTCGAGGGCTCCATCAAGGGTTTCGCCAACGGCGCCGCGCTGCCGTTCTTCGAATTGATCGCAGGCATCATTCTGATGCTGTTCCTGAACTGGCAGCTCGCGGCGATCTCGCTATTGGTGTTTCCGATCACCCTGATTGGTCCGCGCATTCTCACCCCGAAGGCGGTGCAGGCAAACTACGAGCAGAAGCTCAACGAATCCGCGCTGCTCGGTATGGTTCAGGAAAATATTGCGACCCAGGCGGTGATCAAGGCCTTCATGTTGCATCGCAAGACCTTCGGTTGGTTCAAGATGCGAAACGATGACGCGCGCCGCAAGATTGCGTCAGCCGCGTTCCTGTCGACCATGGTCGAACGCACCGTCACGATTTCGGTATTGTTGCTGCACCTGGTCGTGCTTGCGATCGGCGCCTATCTCGCCACCAAAGGTCAGATCACGATCGGGACTTTCGTGACTTTCGAAAGCGCGTTCTGGGAGGTGTCCTATAACATCGCCCACATCATGCATTTCATCCCGGTCTCGATTCAATCGGCGGCCGCAGTGCGCCACATTCAGGAACTGCTTGACGAGCAGAGCCGCGGCGCGGATCGTCCCGGTGCTCCGGACCTGCCGCGCATCAGCCACGACATCACTTTCGATCACGTGACATTCCATTACGAGGGAAGCCAGCAGCCGGTTCTCGACAATCTCAGCCTCAAGCTCGATGTCGGCAAGACCATCGCCGTTGTCGGCCCCAGCGGCTCCGGCAAGAGCACGCTGCTCAATCTGATCTTACGGCTCTATTTGCCCGACGCAGGTCGCGTCACCATCGATGGCGTCGATATCCGCAAGGTGACGCGCGAGTCGCTGCGTCGGAGCATGGCCGTGGTGTTCCAGGAGAACATGCTTTTCAATATGTCCATCCGGGAGAATATCCGGCTGGGCAAGGAAGGTGCGACGGATGCCGAGGTCGAGGAAGCCGCGCGCAGGGCCGAAATCCACCGCTACATTGTGAGCCTCCCGCAAAAATACGACACCCAGGTCGGCGAGCGCGGTGACACCCTGTCAGGTGGACAGCGTCAGCGCATCGCGATAGCCCGCGCCGTCCTGCGCAATCCGTCGGTCCTGCTGCTCGACGAGGCTACCTCGGCGCTGGACCAGACCACTGAGGCCGCGATCAACAAGACCTTGCTGAAGCTCGCCAAGGGCCGAACGATGATCTGGTCGACCCATCGGCTGACGTCCGTGGTCGACATGGACGAGATCATCGTGATTTCAGGCGGCCGGTTGATCGAGCGCGGCTCGCACAGGAAACTGCTCGCCGCCAACGGCGCTTACCGCAAACTCTGGGACGATCAAAGCCGTAAGCCGCATGGGGCGGCCGACCAGGCTGACGATAACGACGACGATGAGGACTGAGCTCGGGGGGCGGCCGATCCAGATTGGTTAATTTTGCCTGAACCTTGTGGTTTGCCGCGGTGCACTTATATTTCAGCGGCTTAACTTCCTGTTTTTACCGGGTAAAATACGGCCCTTGGTCCTCCCTGCGGTCAGCCTGGAGTTGCGCGGGTGCTCGGCGGCGGGCGTCAGGGCGGTGATTTTTTGCAGTCGGCAAAGGCGGTTGTTGGGTGTTGTTTCGTCTTGACTTAACCATCCTCCGCCTTTAGAACCCGCGCACTCAACGACAGGCGGTGAGTGTCGCTTGCGTCGGAACGGATCACCCTTTCGACCCCTGGTTTTATGGGTTCGGGACGGGCACCAACCTCGACGAATGTCGCTCAAACGCTGTCGATTATAGCTAGGAATGCCAGGACGATCTTGGTTTTCGTGGGCCAGTCCCTCGGATTGATCGGGTGCATGACCTCGGTATCTGGTTGATCGGCATGTGCCGGTCGATAGCAGCTGCGGTCCTCTGTGGCGTCGAAGCGCTTCCTGCTCAGCGATGAGCAGTTGGCGCGATTTCGCTTTGCGCGGTGTATTTCGCGAGAGGCGGCCAGTGGGACTTTGGTCCTGAATGAATTTTGCGGAGCCGTTTCGGTTCCGCTCGAACTTTAAAGGGTGAAGGTTGACATGCCGACGATCAACCAGCTGATCGCAAGTCCGCGCGTCGTTCAGAAGTCGCGCAAGAAGGTGCCGGCGCTGCAGCAGTCGCCGCAGAAGCGCGGCGTGTGCACGCGCGTCTACACCACGACACCGAAGAAGCCGAACTCGGCGCTCCGCAAGGTCGCCAAGGTGCGCCTGACCAACGGCTTCGAAGTCATCGGTTACATCCCCGGTGAAGGGCACAATCTTCAGGAGCACTCCGTGGTGATGATCCGTGGCGGCCGCGTCAAGGATTTGCCGGGCGTTCGCTACCATATTCTCCGCGGCGTCCTCGATACCCAGGGCGTCAAGAACCGCAAGCAGCGCCGTTCGAAGTATGGCGCCAAGCGTCCGAAATGAGCTGAGCATAGCGAGGGTCGTCCCCGGGCGAACGAAGTGAGACTCGGGGATCTGGAGCAACAAGTTAAGACGTGGATGGCCGGGACGAGCCGGCCGTGACTAAGGAACCAAGATGTCGCGCCGCCATTCCGCAGAAAAACGTGAAGTACTTCCGGACCCGAAGTTCGGAAACATCGTCATTACGAAGTTCATGAACTCGGTGATGCACGCCGGCAAGAAGTCGGTTGCCGAAGGCATCGTCTACGGCGCGCTTGGCATTATCGAGAACAAGACCAAGCAGAATCCGTTAACCGTCTTCGAACAGGCGCTGGAGAATGTGATGCCGACGATCGAAGTCCGTTCGCGGCGCGTCGGCGGCGCCACCTACCAGGTGCCGGTCGAGGTGCGTTCAGTGCGCCGCCAGGCGCTCGGGATTCGCTGGATCATTTCGGCCGCGCGCGACCGCAACGAGAAAACCATGACCGAGCGGCTTTCGGCCGAGCTGCTTGATGCGTCGAATAACCGGGGGAACGCCGTCAAGAAGCGTGAGGACGTGCACAAGATGGCGGAAGCCAACCGTGCGTTCTCGCACTATCGCTGGTAACGGCGAAACTTAAGGATTCAAGGAACATCCCATGCCCCGCCAACATGCCATCGAGGACTACCGCAACTTCGGTATCATGGCGCATATCGACGCCGGCAAGACCACGACTACCGAACGCATCCTCTACTACACCGGCAAGAGCCACAAGATCGGCGAAGTGCACGAAGGTGCCGCGACGATGGACTGGATGGAGCAGGAGCAGGAGCGCGGCATAACCATTACTTCGGCCGCGACCACCGCATTCTGGAACGGCAAGCGACTGAACATCATCGACACTCCCGGCCACGTCGACTTCACCATCGAGGTCGAGCGTTCCCTTCGCGTGCTCGACGGCGCAGTGTGCGTGCTCGATTCGAACCAGGGTGTGGAACCGCAGACCGAAACCGTCTGGCGTCAGGGTGACAAGTACAGGGTCCCGCGCATCGTCTTCGCCAACAAGATGGACAAGACCGGCGCCGATTTCTTCAAATGCCTGGCCGACATCGTCGATCGTCTCGGCGCCAAGCCGATCGCCATCCAGCTACCGATCGGAGCCGAGAGCAGCTTCAAGGGTGTCATAGACCTCGTGAGGATGAAGGGCATCGTCTGGAACGACGAGTTGCTCGGCGCCAAATTCGACTATGTCGATATCCCGGCCGATCTGCTCGAGCAGGCCAGGGAATATCGCGAGAAGATGGTGGAAGCCGCCGTCGAACTCGACGATGACGCGATGGCCGCCTATCTCGACGGCAAGGAGCCGGATGAGGCGACGTTGAAAAGGCTGATCCGCAAGGCGGTGCTGTGCGGCGCATTCTATCCGGTGCTGTGCGGCTCCGCGTTCAAGAACAAGGGCGTGCAGCCGTTGCTCGACGCCGTTGTGGACTATCTGCCGTCGCCGGTCGACGTGCCCGCGATCAAGGGCACCGACGAGGACGGCAACGAAATCGTGCGCAAGGCCGACGACAAGGAGCCGCTGGCGCTGCTCGCATTCAAGATCATGGACGACCCGTTTGTCGGCACCATCACCTTCTGCCGCATCTATTCCGGTACGCTTTTGTCAGGCACCGGCGTCATCAATTCGACGCGTGATCGCAAGGAACGTATCGGCCGCATGTTGCTGATGCATGCCAACAACCGCGAGGACATCAAGGAAGCCTATGCCGGCGACATCGTCGCGCTGGCGGGCCTCAAGGAGGCGCGCACCGGCGACACGCTGTGCGATCCGAACAAGCCGGTGATTCTGGAAAAGATGGAATTTCCAGAGCCCGTCATCGAGATTGCGATCGAGCCGAAGTCGAAGGCCGACCAGGAAAAACTCGGGGTTGCGCTCGCCAAGCTTGCCGCGGAAGATCCCTCGTTCCGGGTGTCGACCGATCAGGAGTCGGGCCAGACCATCCTCAAGGGCATGGGCGAACTTCATCTCGACATCAAGGTCGACATCCTCAAGCGCACTTACAAGGTCGACGCCAACATCGGCGCGCCGCAGGTGGCGTTCCGCGAGCGGATCACCCAGCGCGTCGAGCACAGCTATACCCACAAGAAGCAGACCGGCGGTACCGGACAGTTTGCTGCGGTCACCCTCGTGGTCGAACCCAACGAGCCTGGCAAGGGCTACGAGTTCGAATCCAAGGTGGTTGGCGGCGCGGTGCCGAAGGAATATATCCCCGGCGTCGAGAAGGGGGTCGAAAGCGTTCTCAGCTCCGGCGTGGTCGCGGGCTTTCCGGTCGTTGACGTCAAGGTTCAGCTGATCGATGGCAAATACCACGACGTCAACTCCTCGGCGCTCGCATTCGAGATCGCAACGCGCGCCTGCTTCCGCGAAGCGTTGCAGCGGGGCAAGTCGGTGCTGCTCGAGCCCATCATGAAGGTCGAGGTGGTGACGCCGGAAGACTACACCGGCTCCGTCATCGGCGATTTGAATTCGCGGCGCGGCCAGATCCAGGGTCAAGACATGCGCGGCAATGCCAACGTCATCAATGCGATGGTGCCGCTCATGAATATGTTCGGTTACGTGAATAACCTGCGCTCCATGAGCCAGGGTCGCGCAACCTTTACGATGCAATTCGACCACTACGCGGAAGCGCCGGCCAACGTGTCGGCGGAAGTCCAGAAGAAGTTTGCCTGATTGTCGCTGGCGGCAGCCAACGACTGAACGGAGAGTCAAATGGCCAAAGCAAAGTTTGAACGCACTAAACCGCACTGCAACATCGGAACGATCGGTCACGTCGACCACGGCAAGACGTCGCTGACGGCGGCCATCACCAAGGTGTTGGCGGAAACCGGCGGTGCGACGTTCACGGCGTATGATCAGATCGACAAGGCGCCGGAAGAGAAGGCGCGCGGCATCACGATTTCGACCGCGCATGTCGAGTATGAGACGCAGAAGCGGCACTACGCCCACGTCGATTGTCCGGGCCATGCCGACTACGTGAAGAACATGATCACCGGCGCAGCCCAGATGGACGGCGCGATCCTGGTGGTGTCGGCGGCCGACGGCCCGATGCCCCAGACCCGCGAGCACATCCTGCTGGCAAAGCAGGTAGGCGTCCCCGCGATGGTCGTATTCCTCAACAAGTGCGACATGGTCGACGATCCGGAGCTGCTCGAGCTCGTCGAGCTCGAGGTTCGCGAGTTGCTCTCGAAGTACGATTTCCCGGGCGACAAGATCCCGATCATCAAGGGCTCGGCGCTGGCAGCCCTCGAAGACAAGGACAAGAAGCTCGGCCACGACTCAATTCTCGAGCTGATGAAGAATGTCGACGAGTACATTCCGCAGCCGGAGCGTCCGATCGATCAGCCGTTCCTGATGCCGGTCGAAGACGTGTTCTCGATCTCCGGCCGCGGCACCGTGGTCACCGGCCGCGTCGAGCGCGGCGTGATCAAGGTCGGCGAGGAAATCGAAATCGTGGGTCTTCGCCCCACGCAGAAGACCATTGTCACCGGCGTTGAAATGTTCCGCAAGCTGCTCGACCAGGGTCAGGCGGGCGACAACATCGGCGCGCTGCTGCGCGGTACCAAGCGCGAGGAAGTCGAACGCGGCCAGGTGCTGTGCAAGCCGGGTTCGGTCAAGCCGCATACCAAGTTCAAGGCCGAGGCTTACATCCTCACCAAGGAGGAGGGGGGACGTCACACCCCGTTCTTCACCAACTACCGGCCGCAGTTCTACTTCCGCACCACCGACGTGACCGGTGTCGTGCATCTGCCTGAAGGCACTGAAATGGTGATGCCGGGCGACAACATCGCGATGGAAGTGCACCTGATCGTGCCGATTGCGATGGAAGAGAAACTGCGCTTTGCGATCCGGGAAGGCGGCCGCACCGTCGGCGCCGGCGTCGTCGCAAGCATCATCGAGTAAGAACCTAGCGTCGTCATGCCCGGCCTCGTGCCGGGCATCCACGACTTGCTTTTCAGACGTGGATGGCCGGGACAAGCCCGGCCATGACGAAACCGAAAGAGACAACGGCAATGAACGGCCAAAACATTCGCATACGTCTCAAGGCGTTCGACCATCGGATTCTCGATTCGTCGACCCGCGAGATCGTAAATACGGCGAAACGGACCGGTGCTCAGGTTCGCGGACCCATTCCGCTGCCGACCCGCATCGAGAAGTTTACCGTCAACCGTTCGCCGCATGTCGACAAGAAGAGCCGCGAACAATTCGAGATGCGCACGCACAAGCGCCTTCTCGACATTGTCGACCCGACACCGCAGACCGTGGACGCGCTGATGAAGCTCGACCTTGCTGCAGGCGTCGACGTCGAAATCAAGCTCTAACCTTTTAGCTACCGTCCGCAAGTCAGCGGACAGAAACAACAGGAAGCACGCCGATGCGCTCCGGAGTGATCGCACAAAAGGTCGGGATGACGCGGGTCTTTACGGAGACCGGCGAACATATCCCTGTGACTGTGCTGAAGCTGGGTAATTGCCAGGTCGTCGGTCACCGTACGACCGAGAAGAACGGTTACGTCGCGCTGCAGCTCGGATCGGGCACGCGCAAGACGGTCTACATGCCGAAAGCCGAGCGCGGCCAGTTCGCCGTCGCCAAGGTCGAGCCCAAGCGCAAGGTGACCGAGTTCCGCGTGTCGGAAGATGCGCTGATCCCGGTCGGCGCCGAGATCCAGGCCGACCACTTCGTCGTCGGCCAGTTTGTCGACGTTACCGGCACCTCGGTCGGCAAGGGTTTTGCCGGCGGCATGAAGCGCTGGAATTTCGGTGGCCTGCGCGCCACCCACGGTGTCTCCGTCTCGCACCGTTCGATCGGTTCGACCGGTCAGCGTCAGGATCCCGGCAAAACCTTCAAGAACAAGAAGATGGCCGGTCACATGGGCGTCGATCGCATCACCACGCTCAATCTGCGCGTGGTCCAGACCGATGTCGAGCGTGGCCTGATCCTCGTCGAAGGCGCGGTTCCCGGCTCCAAGGGCGGATGGATCGCGGTGCGCGATGCGGTCAAGAAGCCGTTGCCGAAGGACGCACCGAAGCCCGGCAAGTTCAGGGTTGCCTCGGGCAGCGAGCAGGCGGCTGAAGCGCCAGCCCAGCAGGAGGGCGCGTGAGATGGAACTGAAAGTCACGACCCTCGAGGGCAAAGCGGCCGGCTCGGTTCAACTTTCCGACGAAATTTTCGGTCTCGAGCCGCGCAAGGACATCATCCTGCGCTGCGTGCAGTGGCAGCTCAACAAGCGTCAGGCGGGGACCCACAAGGCCAAGGGGCGCGCGGAGATCTGGCGCACCGGCAAGAAGATGTACAAGCAGAAGGGCACCGGCGGTGCCCGCCACGGTTCGGCTCGCGTTCCGCAGTTCCGCGGCGGCGGCCGTGCTTTCGGCCCTGTCGTGCGCTCGCACGCGACCGATCTGCCGAAAAAAATCCGGTCACTGGCGCTGCGCCACGCGCTGTCGGCCAAGGCAAAGGATGGCGGCCTGATCGTGATCGACAAGGCCGCGCTGGAAAGCGCGAAGACCAGGGCGCTGATCGGCCATTTCTCCGGGCTCGGCGTGACCAACGCGCTGATCATTGACGGCGCCGAACTCAACACCGGGTTTGCCACTGCGGCCCGCAACATTCCCGATATCGACGTTCTGCCGATCCAGGGCATCAACGTGTACGACATCCTGCGCCGTCAGAAGCTGGTACTTACCAAGGCGGCGATCGATGCGCTGGAGGCGCGCTTCAAATGAAGAACATCGATCCGCGCCACTACGACATCATCGTTGCTCCGGTCGTCACCGAAAAGGCGACGATGGCCTCCGAGCACAACAAGGTTGTGTTCAAGGTCGCAAGCAAGGCCACCAAGCCGCAGATCAAGGAAGCGGTCGAGAAACTGTTCGACGTCAAGGTCAAAAGCGTCAACACCCTGGTGCGCAAGGGCAAGAGCAAGGTCTTCCGCGGCAATTTCGGTACGCAGTCGGACGTGAAGCGGGCGGTCGTGACCCTCGAAGAGGGCCACCGCATCGACGTCACCACCGGGCTATAAGGCGGCACAGCGATGGCATTGAAAACATTCAACCCCACGACACCGGGCCAGCGCCAGCTGGTGATGGTCGATCGTTCGGCGCTCTACAAGGGCAAGCCGGTCAAGGCGTTGACCGAAGGAAAAGTGTCCACGGGCGGGCGCAACAATGTCGGCCGCATGGTCGTGCGTTTCCGTGGTGGCGGCCACAAGAAGACCTACCGCATCATCGATTTCAAGCGCACCAAGGTCGATATGCCTGCCACTGTCGAGCGGCTGGAATACGATCCGAACCGCACCGCCTTCATCGCGCTCGTCAAATACACCGACGGCACCCAGGCCTATATCCTGGCGCCGCAACGGCTTTCGGTCGGCGACACCGTGATCGCCGGCGCCCATGTCGACGTCAAGCCGGGCAACGTCATGCCGCTCGGCAACATGCCGATCGGCACCATCGTCCATAATGTAGAGTTGAAGATCGGAAAGGGTGGTCAGCTCGCCCGCTCCGCCGGCACCTACGCTCAACTCGTCGGCCGCGACCAGGAATACGTCATCATCCGTTTGAACTCGGGCGAGCAGCGCCTCGTGCACGGCCGCTGCACCGCCACTATCGGTGCGGTATCGAATCCGGACCACATGAACATCTCGATCGGCAAGGCCGGTCGCAACCGCTGGCTTGGCCGCAAGCCCCATAATCGCGGCGTCTCGATGAACCCGGTCGATCATCCGCACGGCGGCGGCGAAGGCCGCACTTCGGGAGGCCGTCATCCGGTCACCCCGTGGGGCAAGCCGACCAAGGGCAAGAAGACACGTTCTAACAAATCGACCAACAAATTCATTCTCATCAGCCGCCACAAGCGGAAGAAGTAAGGAACGCCGGAATGGTTCGTTCAGTCTGGAAAGGCCCGTTCGTCGAAGGCTCGCTGCTCAAGAAGGCAGATGCGGCGCGTGCGTCCGGCCGTCACGACGTGATCAAGATCTGGAGCCGCCGCTCGACCATCCTGCCGCAATTCGTCGGCCTGGTGTTCGGCGTCTACAACGGCCAGAAGCACGTGCCGGTATCGGTCAATGAGGAAATGGTGGGTCACAAGTTCGGCGAGTTCTCGCCGACGCGTACCTTCCACGGCCATTCGGGCGACAAGAAAGCCAAGAAGGCTTGAGAAGCAGGCTTTTAGGGATTTAAGCGATGAGCAAATCAAAGCGCGAACGGAGCCTCGCCGACAACGAGGCCAAGGCGGTCGCCCGGATGCTGAGGGTGAGCCCGCAGAAGCTCAACCTGGTGGCGCAGCTGATCCGCGGCCGGAAGGCTTCGGCGGCGCTTGCGGACCTGCAGTTTTCGCGCAAGCGCATCGCGGTCGATGTCAAGAAATGCCTGGAATTGGCGATCGCCAACGCCGAAAACAATCATGATCTCGACGTTGACGATCTGGTTATCGCCGAGGCGCATGTCGGCAACGGCATCGTGATGAAGCGTTTTGCGCCCCGCGGCCGTGGCCGTTCGGGCCGGGTTTTCAAACCGTTCTCGCAGCTGACGATCGTCGTTCGTCAGGTCGAGGCGAGCGCTTAACAGAAGCGCGGGAGAATACGATGGGTCAGAAAATCAATCCGATCGGGCTGCGCCTGGGCATCAACCGGACGTGGGATTCCCGTTGGTTCGCCGGCAAGAACGAATACGGCAAGCTTTTGCACGAGGACGTCAAGATCCGCGAGATCCTGCACAAGGAACTCAAGCAGGCGGCGGTAGCCAGGATCGTGATCGAGCGTCCGCACAAGAAGTGTCGCGTGACAATTCACTCGGCGCGCCCCGGCGTCGTGATCGGCAAGAAGGGTGCCGATATCGACAAGCTGCGCAAGCGCGTGGCCGACATCACCGAATCCGACGTCGTGATCAACATCGTCGAGATCCGCAAGCCCGAACTTGACGCCACGCTGGTTGCCGAATTGATCGCGCAGCAGCTCGAGCGCCGCGTCGCGTTCCGCCGCGCCATGAAGCGCGCCGTGCAGTCGGCAATGCGTCTGGGCGCCGAAGGCATCCGCATCAACTGCTCGGGTCGCCTGGGAGGCGCCGAGATCGCGCGCATGGAGTGGTACCGCGAAGGCCGCGTGCCGCTGCACACGCTGCGCGCCGACATCGATTATGGGGTGGCGACCGCGTTCACGACGTTTGGCACCTGCGGTGTGAAGGTCTGGATTTTCAAGGGTGAAATCCTCGAGCACGATCCGATGGCCCAGGACAAGAAGATGGCCGAGGGCGATAGTCCGAGGCCGCGCCGTGACGCCGCGGCCGCCTGAGCGAAAAAGAGAGTTTGAGGGCCTTACGCCATGATGCAACCAAAGAAAACGAAGTTCCGGAAGGCGCATAAGGGCCGCATCCACGGCGCTGCGACTTCGGGCGCCGCGTTGTCGTTCGGTCAGTTCGGCCTGAAGGCAATGGCGCCGGAGCGCATCACTGCGCGTCAGATCGAGGCTGCCCGCCGCGCGCTGACCCGTCACATGAAGCGCGCAGGCCGCGTCTGGATTCGCGTTTTTCCGGATGTGCCGGTGTCGAAGAAGCCCGCCGAAGTGCGCATGGGCTCCGGCAAAGGTACGCCCGAATTGTGGGTGGCGCGGGTCAAGCCCGGCCGCGTCATTTTCGAAATCGACGGCGTGACCGTGCAGACCGCGAAAGAAGCGCTTTCGCTTGCCGCCGCCAAATTGCCGATCAAGACGCGCTTTGTCGCGCGCATTGCGGAATAGGGAGGTGGCCATGGCCAGGATGAAGACCGCCGATATCCGCGCGATGAGCCCCGATCAGATGGACGACGCCGTCCTCAATCTGAAGAAGGAGCGCTTCAATCTGCGTTTCCAGCGCGCCACGGGGCAGCTGGAGAACACCTCGCGGTTGCGCGAAGCCCGTCGCGACATCGCCCGCATCAAGACCATTGCCGCGCAGGCGCGCGCGAAGAAGAAGTAGGGGACTGAAAATGCCGAAACGTACGCTTCAAGGCGTGGTCGTCAGCGACAAGCAGTCCAAGACGGTCGTGGTGCGCGTCGATCGCCGCTTCACGCATCCGATCTACAAGAAGACGATCCGCCGTTCGAAAAACTATCACGCCCACGACGAGAACAACGAGTTCAAGCCGGGCGACACGGTGTGGATCGAAGAAAGCAAGCCGATCTCGAAATTGAAGCGCTGGACGGTGATCCGGGGCGAACATCTTAAAACGGCCTGAGGTCTATCCGGCCATGCCGGTGCGACTTCGGGAGTTATTTGGGCGCAACTCTGCGCAGAAAGAGGACGAGGTGCATCAATGATTCAGATGCAGACCAACCTCGACGTGGCCGACAATTCAGGCGCACGCCGTGTCATGTGCATCAAGGTGCTTGGGGGCTCCAAGCGCCGCTATGCCACCGTGGGCGACGTCATTGTCGTGTCGATCAAGGAAGCCATTCCGCGCGGCAAGGTGAAGAAGGGCGACGTCATGAAGGCTGTCGTGGTACGGGTCCGCAAGGACATCCGCCGGCCCGACGGCTCCGTCATCCGCTTCGACCGTAATGCGGCTGTGCTGATCAACAATCAGTCGGAGCCGGTGGGCACCCGTATCTTCGGACCCGTGCCGCGCGAACTGCGCGCCAAGAACCACATGAAGATCATCTCGCTCGCCCCGGAGGTGCTGTGATGGCTGCCAAGATCCGGAAGGGTGACAAGGTCATCGTATTGTCGGGCCGCGACAAGGGCCGCACCGGCGAGGTGTTCGAGGTGCGTCCCGACGAGAGCAAGGCGCTGGTGCGGGGCATCAACCTCGTCAAGCGCCACCAGAAGCAGACCCAATCGCAGGAAGGCGGCATCATCTCCAAAGAGACGCCGATCCACCTGTCCAATATTGCGATCGTCGGCAAGGACGGCAAGCCGACCCGCGTAGGTTTCAAGATTCAGACGGATGGCACGAAAGTACGCATCGCCAAACGCTCGGGAGCAGAGATCGATGGCTGAGACCGCATACGTCCCGCGTCTGCGCGCGGAATATGACAAGAGCATTCGCGGCAAGCTGACCGAACAGTTCGGCTATTCCAACCTGCTGCAGGTACCGCGGCTGGACAAGGTCGTGCTCAACATGGGTATCGGCGAGGCCGTCAACGACCGCAAGAAGGCGGAGCTGGCGGCGGCCGATCTGTCGCTGATCGCAGGCCAGAAGGCGGTAGTGACCTACTCGCGTATCGCGATTTCGACCTTCAAGCTGCGTGAGAACCAGCCGATCGGCTGCAAGGTCACGCTGCGCAAGGCGAGGATGTACGAGTTCGTCGACCGCCTGGTGAACGTTGCGCTGCCGCGCGTGCGCGACTTCCGCGGCCTCAACCCGAAGAGTTTCGACGGTCGTGGCAACTATTCGCTCGGCATCAAGGAGCACATCATTTTCCCCGAAATCGACTTCGACAAGGCGGGGGAAACCTGGGGGATGGACGTCACCGTATGCACCACCGCGGGCAGCGATGACGAAGCAAGGGCGTTGTTGACCGCATTCAATTTCCCGTTCCGGCAGTGAGCAGCTTTTAAAAGAAGTCTCTCAGACGCGGATACGCAAGGAGCCAAGCAGGCATGGCAAAGAAGAGTTCGATCGAGAAGAACAACCGGCGCAAGCGGATGGCGAAGAACGCGGCCCCCCGGCGCGCGAAGCTTAGGGCCATCATCGCCGACAAGTCCAAGCCGATGGAAGAGCGGTTTGCGGCAACGTTGAAGCTCGCCGAGATGCCGCGCAATTCGTCCCCGACGCGGATCCGCAACCGCTGCGAGATGACCGGTCGTCCGCGCGCGAATTATCGCAAGAACAAGCTCAGCCGCATAGCGCTGCGCGAACTTGGCTCCAAGGGCCTGGTTCCCGGGCTCGTGAAGTCGAGCTGGTAAGGAGGGGCGGACATGTCAACGCACGATCCGATCAGCGATCTCATCACCCGCATCCGCAATGCCCAGATGCGCGCGAAGTCCAAGGTTTCGAGCCCGGGCTCGAAGATGCGCGCCAATGTGCTCGAAGTGCTCAAGACGGAAGGTTACATCCGCGGCTATGCCAGCGTCGAGCATGCTTCGGGCCGCAGCGAACTCGAGATCGAGCTCAAATATTTCGACGGCGAGCCCGTGATCCGCGAGATCGAGCGGGTATCCAAGCCTGGACGGCGGGTTTATGCCTCGGTGAAGAACTTGCCGCGCGTCAACAACGGTCTCGGCATTTCGGTTTTATCGACGCCGAAGGGAATCATGGCTGACCACGATGCGCGTGAAGCGAACGTGGGCGGCGAAATTCTCTTTACGGTGTTTTGAGGAGAATGCGCCATGTCACGTATTGGCAAGAAGCCTGTGACGATCCCCTCGGGCGTCACCGCGACCGTGGAGGGACAGACGGTGAAAATGAAGGGGCCGAAAGGCCAGCTTCAGTTCGTCGTTCATGACGATGTCGAGGTGAAGTTCGAAAACGGCGCGGTCAAGGTAGCACCGAGGGTGGAGACCAACCGGGCGCAGGCGATGTACGGCACGGCACGCGCACAGGTGGCAAACCTTGTCGCCGGCGTCACCAAGGGTTTCGAGAAGCGGCTCGAAATCAACGGCGTCGGCTATCGCGCGACGCTGCAGGGCAAGAACCTGCAGCTCGCGCTCGGCTACAGCCACGACGTCGTCTTCCCGATCCCCGAGGGCATCGCGATCACGGTGCCCAAGCCAACCGAGATCGTCATCGTCGGCAACGACAGCCAGCGGGTCGGGCAGGTTGCAGCCGAGATCCGCAGCTACCGTCCGCCGGAGCCCTACAAGGGCAAGGGCGTGAAATACGTCGACGAATTCATCTTCCGCAAGGAAGGCAAGAAGAAATAACGGAGCCGGAGATGTCGAGAGAGAAAATCACGAACGCCCGGCGCAAGCAACGCGTAAGGCTGTCGTTGCGCCGTTCGGCGGCCGGCCGCCCGCGGCTGTCGGTGTTCCGTTCGTCGAAGCACATTTACGCCCAGGTCATCGACGACTTGAAAGGCGAGACGCTGGCTTCCGCCTCTTCGCTGGAGAAGGCGTTGCGCGAGGGCAGCAAGACCGGGGCGAACATCGATGCCGCCAAGGCGGTCGGCAAGCTCCTGGCGGAGCGTGCCGTGAAGAACGGCGTCACCGAGGTCGTGTTCGACCGCGGCGGCTATCTTTATCACGGCCGCGTCAAGGCGCTGGCGGATGCCGCGCGCGAGAGCGGTTTGAGTTTCTAGCTGGATTGAATGGACAGGGCGGACTTTCCCGCCCCTCTAGGCAGGTTTTTTGAGGATCGGAAAACACCATGGCAGGTGAACGCGAACGCGGCGGACGCGAACGGAGCAGGGATCGCGAGGAGCGCGACAGCGAGTTCGTCGACAAGCTGGTCCACATCAATCGTGTGGCGAAGGTGGTCAAGGGCGGCAAGCGCTTCGGCTTTGCGGCGCTCGTCGTCATCGGCGACCAGAAGGGCCGGGTCGGATTCGGCCACGGCAAGGCGCGCGAGGTTCCCGAGGCGATCCGCAAGGCAACCGACGCCGCCAAGCGCAATCTGACGCGCGTGGCGCTGCGCGAGGGACGCACGCTGCATCACGATATCTCGGGCCGTCACGGCGCGGGCCGGGTCTACCTGCGCGCGGCGCCGGCCGGCACCGGTATCATCGCGGGCGGCCCGATGCGCGCAGTGTTCGAGACGCTCGGCATCCAGGACGTGGTCGCCAAATCGATCGGTTCCTCCAACCCCTACAACATGGTTCGCGCGACCTTCAATGCGCTCAAGCATCAGGATTCGCCGCGTTCGGTTGCGGCACGCCGCAATATCAAGGTATCGGCGTTGCAGTCGCGCCGCCTCGGCGGCGACGCCGAAGCGGTTGCCGAATAACAATTCCGCGCCATCTGCGCGTTACGGAGTTAAAGACGATGACCAAGGCCGCAAAGACGATCAAGGTCGAGCAGACCGGCAGCCCGATCCGCCGGCACCACTCGCAGCGCACGACGCTGATCGGGCTGAAGCTCAACAAGATCGGCCGCGTCGCGGAGCTGAAGGATACACCTGCAGTTCGCGGCATGATTGCCAAGGTTCACCATCTCGTCCGCATCGTCGGCGAGAAGCAGTAGTCGGAGCATGATCCCGAAAAGCGGGAACCGGTTTTCGGCCAATATCATGCTCCATGGATAAGGAAGACGAACGATGAAGCTCAGCGATCTCGCCGACAACGCCGGTTCGCGCAAAAAACGGATGCGCGTCGGGCGTGGCATCGGTTCGGGCAAGGGCAAGACCTCAGGCCGCGGTGGCAAGGGCCAGACCGCTCGCTCCGGCGTGCGCATCAAGGGCTTCGAGGGTGGCCAGATGCCGCTGCATCGGCGCTTGCCCAAGCGCGGCTTCAACAACGTCTTCCGGCTCGAATTTGTCGAAATCAACCTCGACCGCCTGCAGCAGGCCGTCGACGCCAAGCTGATCGACGGCAAGGACACCATCAACGCCGAATTGCTGGTGAAGGCCCGCGTGTTGCGGCGCGCCAAGGATGGCGTTCGGCTGCTGGGCCGCGGCGAACTCAAGGCCAAACTGAATATCGAGGTTCACGGCGCTTCGAAAAGCGCCATCGCGGCGGTCGAAAAGGCTGGCGGCACGGTGAAAATCCTGGCCCCGGCAAAGCAGGAAGAGGGCGAGGCGGCGTAACATCTGCGTCATCGTCCGCGTGAGGCGGGCAATCTCGACGATGGGACGATGGACTTATCGAAGGCCGGGCACCAAATAATGCCGGGCGTCCGCCGAGTGTCCCGTCCTGTCCGGGGTCTTGCAGCGCGGAGCGCGCGGGAGAAAGCCAAACATGGTTTCAGCAGCGGAACAACTGGCGGCAAATCTCAATTTCGGCGCCCTGGCGAAAGCCGACGAACTGAAGAAGCGGATCTGGTTTACGCTGGGTGCGCTGCTCGTCTACCGGCTCGGTACCTATATCCCGCTGCCCGGCATCGATCCCAATATCTGGGAACAGGTGTTCCGCTCCCAGGCTGGCGGCATTCTCGGCATGTTCAACATGTTCGCGGGCGGCGGCATTCACCGCATGGCGATCTTTGCGCTCAACATCATGCCGTACATCTCGGCATCGATCATCATTCAGCTGTTGACCACGGTTTCGCCGCAGCTCGAAGCCCTGAAGAAGGAAGGCGAGGCGGGCCGCAAGACGCTCAATCAATATACCCGATACCTCACCGTGCTGCTGGCGGCGTTTCAGTCCTACGGCATCTCGGTGGGGCTGGAGGGCGCCGGCAACGTCGTCAGCGACCCCGGCCTGTTCTTCCGCCTCTCGACCACCGTCACGCTCACCGGCGGCACCATGTTCCTGATGTGGCTCGGGGAACAGGTCACCTCGCGCGGCATCGGCAACGGCATCTCGTTGATCATTCTGTCCGGCATCGTCGCCGAGTTGCCGTCCGCGCTCGCCAATATGCTGGAACTAGGCCGTCAGGGCGCGCTGTCAACCGGCCTCATTCTGATCGTGATCGTGATGGTGGTGGCGGTGATCGCCTTCATCGTGTTCATGGAGCGGGCGCAGCGGCGGCTCCTGATCCAGTATCCAAAGCGCCAGGTCGGCAACAAGATGTTCGAAGGCCAGTCCTCGCATCTGCCGCTCAAGCTGAATACGTCGGGCGTGATCCCGCCGATCTTCGCGTCCTCGCTGCTGTTGCTGCCGACCACGGTCGCCAATTTCAACGCCGGCCGCGGACCGGAATGGTTCCAGTGGATCACCACTCAGCTCGGCCACGGCCGCCCGCTGTTCCTGGTGCTCTATCTGGCACTGATCGTGTTCTTTGCCTTCTTCTACACCGCGATCGTCTTCAATCCGACCGAGACCGCCGACAATCTCAAGAAGCATGGCGGTTTCATACCGGGCATTCGGCCCGGCGAGCGGACTGCCGAATACATCGATTACGTCCTGTCGCGGATCACGGTGGTCGGCGCAATTTATCTCGCCATCGTCTGCCTGATCCCCGAAGTTCTGATTTCCTACGCCTCGGTTCCATTTTATTTCGGTGGCACCTCACTCCTGATCGTCGTCAGCGTGACCATGGACACCGTTGCGCAGGTTCAGGGATATCTGCTGGCCCACCAGTATGAGGGATTGATCAGGAAATCGAAGTTGAGGGGGCGGCGGCGCTGACGAAGAACCACCAGTAAATCCATGATTCCAGTGTGGCTTTTGGTTCCGAGGTCCGCATCATGAGCATGCGGTAATACGGACTTCTCAACCGCCGCACGAGCTACGTCTGCGTTGTTATTGATTTTAGAGCTTGGGTATGCGGTTATTTGCGCAGCCAGCCGGGGGGCAAACGCATATGAGATTGATTCTTCTGGGCCCTCCGGGGTCGGGCAAGGGAACGCAAGCCCAAAAGCTCATCCAGCAGCACGGCATAGTCCAGCTTTCCACCGGCGACATGCTGCGCGCGGCAGTCGCGGCACAGACGCCGGTCGGGCTGAAGGCCAAGGACATCATGGCAAGCGGCGGCCTGGTTCCGGACGACCTCGTGGTCGGAATCATCTCCGATCGGCTGGACCAGCCCGACGCCGCCAAAGGCTTCATTCTCGACGGTTTTCCGCGCACCGTGCCCCAGGCCGAGGCGCTGGATGAACTGCTCAAGAAGAAGCGCCTCACGCTCGACGGGGTTATCGAGCTTCGCGTCAATGAAAGCGCGCTGTTGCAGCGGGTCGAAAACCGGGCTGCGGAAATGAAGGCGCGCGGCGAAGAGGTGCGCGCCGACGACACGCCGGAAGTGCTGAGCAGACGGCTGGCGAGCTACCGCGCGCAAACCGAGCCGCTGATTCACTATTATTCGGATCGGCGCAAATTACTTACCGTCGATGGCATGATGGCCATCGACCTTGTTGCCGAGGAGATTGCCCGTATCCTTGCCGCCATCGGCGCAGCGGAGACGAACACGCCCCGCGGAGCGCCAGGGGCGGCGAAGAAGGCGGCCAAGCCAGCTGCCCGCCGATCCGCGAAATCCGCCGGGAATACCGGCCCCCCTACCGGGAAGGGCACCAAAAAGTTCTCGGGGAGGACCGCCAGGGCCCCTGCCGGAAAGGCGGCCCGGAAGAAGGCCTTGAAGACCGCCCCAAGCGCAGGGAAAACGGCCCCAAGACCCGCCAAAAAGGCGTTGGCGAAGGCGTCAGCCGCCTCCGCCAACCGCGGGTCGGGGGGTGGGCGGAAAACCGCCAAAAAAGCGGCGAAAAAGGTCACGAAAAAGCGAGCTAAGGCTTAGAGACGGTTGACGAAACCGAGTTGAATCCTTTAATAAGCCCCGCATCCAAGTCGGATAGTTCAAACGATGCCGGGCCCCACTCATCAGGGGGAAGGGCGTCGTGTTCGCGTTTGTGGGCACCTGGTTTGTGGGCACTTGGTTTATGGACGCTTGGTTTGCGGACGCTTGGTTTGCGGACGCTTGGTTTGCGGACACGTGTTTTGTGAGCATCTGCCCGAGATAGCGAGATAGCAAGAAATGGCCGCATCCCACGGGGATCGGCGACAGGAGAGAAGTCCGTGGCCCGTATTGCCGGTGTGAACATTCCGACCAACAAGCGCGTTCTGATCGCGCTCCAGTACATCCATGGCATCGGCAAGAAGAATGCCGCCGAAATCATGGAGAAAGTCAAGCTTCCCACGGATCGCCGCGTCAGTCAGTTGAGCGACCAGGAAGTACTGCAAATTCGCGAGGTGATCGACCGCGACTACATGGTCGAAGGCGATCTTCGTCGCGAGGTGGCGATGAATATCAAGCGTCTGATGGACCTTGGTTGCTATCGCGGTCTGCGCCACCGCCGCGGATTGCCTGTGCGCGGTCAGCGAACCCATACCAACGCGCGCACGCGCAAGGGGCCGGCCAAGTCGATCGCCGGCAAGAAGAAGTAAGAGGCGAGTGGAGTGGCGAATAGGGAGTGGCGAGTAGTTCTATTCGCTACTCCCCATTCGCTACTCGCCAATCAGGTGTAGCCGCTGGCATTACGGCGGCGTCGAGATCGTCAGGAAAGGTTCTGGAATGGGCAAGGAAGCCACCCGCGTACGCCGCCGCGAGCGCAAGAACATCGCCTCGGGCGTGGCGCACGTGAATTCGTCGTTCAACAACACGACAATCACCATCACCGACGCCCAGGGAAACACCATTGCCTGGTCGTCGGCGGGAACGATGGGCTTCAAGGGCTCGCGCAAATCGACGCCCTATGCCGCACAGGTCGCGGCCGAAGACGTCTCCAGGAAGGCGCAGGAACACGGCATGCGCACGCTGGAGGTTGAAGTTGCGGGCCCCGGTTCGGGCCGTGAATCGGCGCTTCGCGCGCTGCAGGCCGCGGGCTTCACCGTCACGTCGATCCGCGACGTGACGACGATCCCGCACAATGGTTGCCGTCCGCGCAAGCGCCGGCGGGTTTGAGTTATCGACCGCGGGCGGCCTTGCCGTCTGCATAGTTTGAAAATTGTAAGCCGCGGACCGATCCGCGAGGTCTCCAACGCCAGTGATTTGTCGGCAAATCAGCTGGCCCATGGGTGAAAACAGTGACGATCCAGAAAAATTGGCAAGAGCTTATCCGTCCGAACAAGCTGCAGGTAACTCCGGGCACCGACTCCACGCGTTATGCGACGCTGGTCGCCGAGCCGCTGGAACGCGGCTTCGGCCAGACACTCGGTAATGCGCTGCGCCGTATCCTGCTCTCCTCGCTTCAGGGCGCAGCGGTGCAGTCGGTGCACATCGACGGCGTCCTGCACGAGTTCTCCTCGATTGCGGGCGTTCGTGAGGACGTCACCGACATCGTGCTGAACATCAAGGATATCTCGATCAAGATGCAGGGCGAGGGCCCCAAGCGCATGGTCGTGAAGAAGCAGGGCCCGGGCGTCGTGACAGCCGGCGATATCCAGACGGTTGGCGACATCATGGTGCTCAACCCCGAACTGCAGATCTGCACGCTGGACGAGGGCGCGGAGATCCGCATGGAATTTACGGTTTCCTCGGGCAAGGGCTATGTTGCCGCCGAGCGCAATCGCCCCGAAGATGCGCCGATCGGCCTGATCCCGGTCGACAGCCTCTACTCGCCGGTGCGCAAGGTCTCCTACAAGGTCGAGAACACCCGCGAAGGCCAGATCCTCGACTATGACAAGCTGACGATGACGATCGAGACCAACGGCGCGATTTCGCCCGATGACGCGGTCGCCTATGCCGCGCGTATCCTGCAGGATCAGCTCAACGTGTTCGTCAATTTCGAAGAGCCGCGCAAGGAAGTCGCGCAAGAAATCATTCCCGATCTCGCCTTCAACCCTGCTTTCCTCAAGAAGGTGGACGAACTGGAATTGTCGGTGCGTTCAGCCAACTGCCTGAAGAACGACAACATCGTCTATATCGGCGATCTCGTGCAGAAATCGGAAGCGGAAATGCTCCGCACCCCGAATTTCGGCCGCAAGTCGCTCAACGAAATCAAGGAAGTGCTCGCCCAGATGGGCCTGCATCTGGGCATGGAAGTGCCGGGCTGGCCGCCGGAAAACATCGACGAGCTCGCCAAGCGCTTCGAGGATCATTATTGAGGCATACGGGCTTCATGGTTCGAGACGCGCTCACGCGCTCCTCACCATGAGGTCTAACCCCTCATCCTGAGGAGGCGCAGCGCGCCGTCTCGAAGGATGAGGCCGGGAGAGAGTAGGAGAGGCGTCATGCGTCACGGCAAGGTTCACCGCAAACTCAATCGTACCGCCGAACATCGACGTGCGATGTTTGCCAATATGGCTGCTGCGCTGATCAAGCACGAGCAGATCCTCACGACGCTGCCGAAGGCCAAGGAGTTGCGCCCCATCGTCGAAAAGCTCGTGACGCTCGGCAAGAAGGGCGGCCTTGCCATGCGCCGCCAGGCAATCTCGGAAATGCGTGATATCGAACAGGCCAGAAAACTGTTCGACGTTCTCGCGCCCCGCTACAAGGACCGCCACGGCGGCTATATCCGCATCATCAAGGCTGGTTTCCGCTACGGTGACAATGCGCCGATGGCGGTGATCGAATTCGTCGACCGCGATGTCGACGCCAAGGGGCGGGATTCCGGTCCCGTGCAGGAGAAGGCCGCCGAGGCCGCCTGATAAGCCCTGCCGAACTGGCGGTCAAAAAGCGCAAAGCGGCGCCCCGGATGCGCCGCTTTTTGTTATAGCGGTTTCGAGCGAAGTGGATGCGCCTGCGCCTTCGCGTGAAGAAAACGCGTCAAAAACAAAGGATGAGAGCCTCGTTTCTGGTTCGATCAGAAACGAACAGGCGCTAAGCGCCGATAACGTGCTACGCGGCCTTGATTTGGCTCAGGAAGGTTTCGACCCGCAGGCGCATGGTTTCCGACCGTCGGGAGAGCTCCTCCGAAGAGGCCAACACCTGACGGGCCGCCGCGCCTGTGTCGTTGGCGGCCCGGGTGACGCCGGACAGGTTGTCGGCCACACCCTGGGAGGCACTCGCGGCCTGCTGCACGTTGCGGGCGATATCCTTTGTGGCCGCTCCCTGTTCCTCGACGGCGCCGGCGATCGTCGTCGCGATTTCGCTGATCTCGCCGATGGTGCCACTGATGCCGCGAATGGCCTGCACCGCCTGGCTGCTCGCCGATTGAATGGCAACGATCTGGCCGGTGATTTCCTCGGTCGCCTTCTCGGTCTGGCTTGCGAGTGATTTGACCTCACTGGCCACCACGGCGAAGCCTGCCCCGGCATTTCCGGCCCGTGCCGCCTCGATCGTGGCGTTGAGCGCCAGCAGATTGGTCTGGGAGGCGATTTCCCGGATGAGCTTGACGACCTCGCCGATCCGTTCCGCGGATTCAGCAAGGCCTTGCACCGTTCCGTTAGTGTGCGCGGCCTCGGTGACTGCGCGCTGGGCGATCATCGCGGATTGGGTGACCTGCCGGCTGATTTCGCTGATCGAGCCCGATAATTCCTCGGCGGATACGGCGACGGTCTGAACGTTGGCCGAGGTCTGGCCGGTCGCCGCGGCTGCTGCGGTGGCCTGCCGTTTGCTCTCATCGGCCGTGTTTGTCATCGCGGTTGCCGTGGACTGCAACTCGGCCGATGCCGCGGTCACCCCCTTCAGGGTTTCGGATACGTCCAGATCGAAACCACTGGTCAATTCCTCCATGATCTTTGCGCGCTGTTCTCGCGCCCCGGCTTCCGCCTCTTTTGCTGCGAACTCATCGACAAGGGTCAGGTTTTGCCGGAAAATGAGAACGGCGCGGGCCATTGCCCCGATCTCGTCCTGGTTTTGTGTTCCCGAAATTTCAACGGTTTTGTCGCCGCTGGCCAAACGGCTCATTGCGTCGGTTATCTTCGTCACGGGTCCCGTGATGCCGCCAACGATCATCGTGCCGAGCCCGGCGGTTAGCGCCAGGAGAACCGCGACAGCGCTTATTGTCACGAGCAATGTCGTTTCAGCACTCGCGCTCCTGCGACGGGCAAGCGCTTCGAGCGATTCCGCAATCTTGTCCTCGACCTTTTTCATAAGGTCGATTTTGGTCGTCGCCACCTTGAGCCAGTAAGCGGCTTGCGTTTCATTGAGGTCGCCGGTGAGGCCACCGGCAAGCAGGATTTTTCGAATGCGTGCGACTTCATCGACGTCAGGTCCGCTCACAGTCTGGGCGTAGAAGCTCTTGATTGCCTCGGACGCGTAACTCTCGAACCCCGCAAGATAGGCCCCCTGTTCGGCGGCCACCTGGACGAAACCAATATAACCATCCCCGGTAAACTTTCCGGCCGAGATGCCGGCACCCCCGAGGGCTCGTTCTTGACCGGCCTTCTCCTTGCCGTAGAGAAATCCGACATAGGCCGAGATCGCGTTGGAGGTATCGGCGCTCTTGCCGGCCAGCGCGATCTGCGCAATCGCCTTGATCGATTGCATGTTGATATTGGTGAAATAGTCGACCTCCTCCGCAACAGTGATGGCAAGCTTACTGATCTGGTCGCGCTTGCGATCAAGCTCGCCGATCGTGCCGAGCATGCGGTCCAACTCGGAGGCGAGACCCCCGCCATGGCGCGTCGCATTGAAGCCGGCCAGGAAGGTCTGCAATTCGGCGCGGAATTTATCCGTCGACTGCCGCTGCTGTTGAAGGGTGTCGCTCATTTGCTTGCCCTGGCTGCCCAGGTAGACAGCCGACATGCCGCGCTCTTTCTGGAGCTCGTGAACAAGCCGGCTCAGATGATTGGCGAGCCCCACCAGGTCTTCGAGCTGGCCCATATTGGAGGCGATCTGCCACTTCTCAACGAGAAGGAGGCTGCACATCACCAGCAGGCCAGCCGTCGGCAGCAGCAGGGCCGTTGCGATTCGGGTCCTGATTCTCAGGTTCTGAATTATCCTGAACATCTTCTCTGGTCTTTAGCTTGTTGAAATCCCAGCAGTTTTGCGGGCTCCCTTGGTTGGAGCGGTAGGCCGCCGAGCATACAACTTAATGTTTAATCTATTCGTTAATGCACGGGAAACGGAGAGGCTGCGCCGGCGACGGCCGCGCCCGGAGCAGCCTGGAAATTTCAGCCGGCTACCACCCCTCCAGCACGATCTTGCCGCGCGACTTGCCGGATTCGAGCAGCGCGTGGGCACGCTTCAGGTTGGCGGCGTTGATTGTCCCAAAGTTCTGATCGAGCGTGGTGCGCAAAACACCTTTGTCGATGAGATCGGCGACGTCGTTGAGGAGATTGTGCTGGCCAATCATGTCTTGTGTCTGGAACGACGAGCGGGTGAACATCGATTCCCAGTGGATCGAGATCGCCTTGCCCTTGAAGACGCCGACGTTGAATTCGGCGGGATCGTCGATCAGGCCGTATTTCCCCTGCGGTGCCATCAGCTCCGCCAGCGCCTTGTAGTGCTGGTCGGTGTTGGTGAGACTTGCGACCAGCCCCACCGCGGGCACTCTCAGCCTTTCGATTTGTTCCTTCATGGGCTGGGCATGGTCGACGACGGCGTGCGCGCCGAGTTCGAGGCACCATTTTTGCGATTCCGCTCGTGATGCGGTCGCCACGACGTTGAGACCAGTCAGGCGACGGGCGAGCTGGATCATGATCGAGCCGACGCCACCGGCACCGCCAACGACCAGGAGCGTGCGCGGGTCGACGCTTTTTCCGGGCACGGCACCGAGGCGGTCAAACAGCAATTCCCATGCCGTTATCGAGGTCAGCGGCAAGGCGGCCGCCTGGACGAAGGAAATTGTCTTCGGCTTGCGGCCGACGATGCGCTCGTCCACGAGGTGGAATTCCGAATTGGTGCCCTGGCGCAGGATTGAGCCGGCGTAAAAGACCTCGTCGCCCGGCTTGAACAGGGTAACGTCGGGACCAACCGCATCGACGATGCCTGCGGCATCAAAGCCCAGGATCTTGATCTGTCCTTCCGCCGGAGCCGCGCGCTTGCGCACCTTGTAATCGACCGGGTTGGCCGAGACCGCCTTGACGGAGACGCGCACGTCCCTGCCGTGCGGCTCGGCTTTTGCGGTCTCGAAGTCGATCAGCGCATCCGCCGCATCGATCGGGAGGGATTTCTTGTATCCGACGGCCTTCATTGGCGGCTCTCCTTGGCTTCGTCCGCAACGCAAAGAACTGGTGTTCCACTCTTACCTGCGGCTCCGGTCTTCGAATTGCAAGGCATTTGCCGCTTGGTCCGGTTGCAAAATTTCGTGGCAATCGGGTCACAAAGGCGACGCCAAAGCCCCCAATCGCTTCTAATCACGGACTTGCAGCCCTATATTTGGCCTTCGAACCCCTCGGGAATCCCCTCATGATCGCTGTTCGCTTCTTCACGGCACTGTTCGTCCTGCTGGCGGCGTGCCCAGCCATGTCCCAGGATCGCTCCCAGGAGCGACGCGTGCCGGCCTCGTCGGCTGAAATCAGGCTTTCCTACGCGCCGATCGTGCAGCGAGTGCAACCTGCCGTCGTCAACGTCTACGCCGCCAAGATGGTGCAGAATCGCAATCCACTGCTGGACGATCCGATCTTTCGCCGCTTCTTCGGAGTTCCCGGCCAGCAGCCCGAGCAGATGCAGCGTTCGCTTGGATCGGGCGTGATGGTCGATTCGGCCGGACTTGTCGTGACCAACAACCACGTCATCGATGGGGCCGACCAGGTCAAGGTATCGCTTTCCGACAAGCGCGAATTCGAGGCGGAGATCGTTCTCAAGGACAGCCGTACCGATCTTGCCGTTTTGCGGCTGAAAGATGCGAAAGAGAAATTCGCAACGCTCGATTTCGACAACTCCGACGAGCTTCAAGTCGGTGACGTTGTGCTTGCGATCGGCAATCCCTTTGGCGTTGGGCAAACGGTCACTCACGGCATCATCTCGGCGCTGGCGCGTACGCAGGTCGGTATCACCGACTACCAGTTCTTCATTCAGACCGATGCTGCGATCAATCCTGGCAATTCGGGCGGCGCCCTTGTCGACATGACCGGCAAGCTTGCCGGCATCAATACTGCGATCTTCTCGCGTTCCGGCGGCTCCCAGGGCATCGGCTTTGCGATCCCTGCCAATATGGTGCGCGTGGTGGTGGCCTCGGCCAAGAGCGGCGGCAAGGCCGTCAAGCGGCCGTGGCTTGGCGCCCGGCTGCAGGCGGTGACGCCCGAAATTGCCGAAACGATCGGGCTGAGGCTGCCGACCGGAGCGCTTGTTGCCAGCGTGGTTGCGAACAGTCCGGCGGCGCGGGGAGGCCTGAAATCATCGGATCTGATTGTCGCGATCGACGGGCAGGTCGTCGAAGATCCCAATGCGTTCGACTACCGTTTTGCGACGCGTCCGCTCGGTGGCACATCGCAGATCGACGTGCAGCGCTCGGGCAAGACGTTGAAGCTGACGCTGCCGCTCGAAACCGCGCCCGATACCGGCCGCAACGAAATCACGCTGAGCGGGCGCTCGCCGTTCCAGGGAGCGAAGGTGGCCAATATCTCGCCGGCGGTTGCCGACGAGCTGCATCTGGATGCAGACAGGGAAGGGGTCGTGGTGACGGAGCTCACCGACGGCGGAACGGCCGCCAATCTCGGCTTCCAGAAGGGTGACATCATCGTTTCGGTCAACAATCAGAAGATCCTCAAGACCAGCGATCTCGAAAAAGCGACCCGGGAGTTGTCGCGGCTCTGGCGCATCACGCTGGTGCGCGGCGGCCAGCAGATCAACGTCACGTTGGGCGGATGAGCCCGAAGCGACCACAGGAGGGTGCGAGCCTGTTCGCGGCAGCAGGCATGGAGCAGGATGCGCCGCATCCACTGCCCGACCGGTTGCGTCCGCGAAAGCTGTCGGAGGTCGTCGGCCAGGATCACATCCTCGGACCCGACGGGGCGCTGACGCGGATGCTTGAGACGCGCACGCTGGGTTCGCTGGTCTTCTGGGGCCCGCCGGGTACTGGCAAGACCACGGTGGCACGGCTTTTGGCTGATGCGACGGAGCTGCATTTCGAGCAGCTTTCGGCGGTATTTTCGGGTGTCGCCGATTTGAAGAAGGCGTTCGACGCCGCCCGCGCGCGGCGGGAGATGGGAAGGGGGACGCTGCTCTTTGTCGATGAAGTGCACCGCTTCAATCGCGCGCAGCAGGATTCGTTTCTGCCGGTGATGGAGGACGGCACCGTGGTGCTGGTCGGTGCCACCACCGAAAATCCTTCATTCGAGCTCAATGCGGCGCTGTTATCGCGGGCACGCGTGCTGGTGTTTCATTCGCTCGATGCGACAGCGATCGAAAAGCTGTTCGTCCATGCCGAGAACGTCGAGGGCAGAAAGCTGCCGCTTGATGCGGAGGCCCGTACCGTACTGGTGCGGATGGCCGACGGCGACGGTCGGGCCGCGCTGACGCTGGCCGAGGAAGTCTGGCGCGCGGCGCGTCAGCGCGAGGTCTTCAACGCCGTGCAGTTGCAGGAAATTCTGCAGCGGCGCGCGCCGATCTACGACAAGTCGGCGGACGGACATTACAACCTGATCTCGGCGTTGCATAAAGCGGTGCGAGGCTCCGATCCTGACGCTGCGCTTTACTATCTTGCGCGCATGTTCGATGCCGGTGAAGATCCGCTGTTTCTGGCGCGGCGCGTGGTCCGGATGGCGGTCGAGGACATTGGGCTTGCCGATCCGCAGGCGCTCGTCGTTGCCAACGCTGCCAAGGACGCGTTCGACTTCCTGGGTCATCCGGAGGGCGAACTGGCAATCGCTCAAGCCGTCATCTATCTCGCCACCGCGCCGAAATCCAACGCGGCCTACAAGGCTTTCGGAGCAGCGATGCGCGCCGCAAGGGAGAGCGGTTCGTTGCTGCCGCCCAAACACATCCTGAATGCACCGACCGGGCTGATGAAGTCGGAAGGCTACGGCGAAGGCTATCAGTACGACCATGATACGGCGGAAGGCTTTTCGGGGCAGGACTACTTTCCGGAAAGCATGAGACGCCAGATCTTCTACGATCCTCCGGATCGTGGCTTCGAGCGCGAGATTCGCAAGCGGCTCGACTACTGGGCGAAGCTGCGCAGCAGCCGTACAGGACCGCATCGATAATGCCGGCATTCGACTGCTTTGTGGGTATCGATTGGTCGGGCGACAAGCACCCATGGCAAAAGGGGCTCAAGGTCGCGATCGCCTACCCGGGTCATGCGGCCCCCGTCTTGAAAGAATGTCCCGGCCGCAAGGGCGGCTGGTCACGGACCGATGTCGTCGAATGGATTGCGGATCAGTTCCAGGACCAGCGGGCCCTGATCGGGATCGACTTTGCTTTCGGTTTTCCGGAGGTCACGCTACCCGGAAACATCGTCCTCGATTGGGAATACGCCGAGGAGGTGTGCGCCACCGAGCCCAATTTCTACGGCGGTACCTTCTTTCGTCCGCCAGTTCGGCCACATAGCCATTTGGTCAACAGCCGATGGTTGCCGAAAGACAGATATTCGGCCAATCACCTTCGAACGACCGATATTGTCGCCATGGAAACGATCGGCGCCCGGCCGCAATCGATTTTCAACGCGGTCGGTCCGGCGCAGGTCGGCCCGTCATCGATTTCGGGGATGCGGGCGTTGCGGGCTCTTCGTCAGGCCTGCGGGAACAGGATTGCCATCTGGCCTTTCAACGACATCAGCGCGAGCGGCTCGGTTATCGTTGAAATCTTTCCGCGCTATTATCCGCTGTCACGGGGCAAGAGCGCGAGGCTTGCTGGCTGGTCGGAATTGAACGCTGCTCTCGCCGCGTTCGCAAGCGACGGGGTCAAGAGGAGTCCGAAATCGGAAGATGAGGCAGACGCGTTGCTTGCCGCGGCGGCCTTGCGGCTGCTGTCGTCTCAGCACGCGCTGTTTCGTCTCCCCGACCGGACGATAAGATCACAGGGCTGGATTTTCGGCGTGCCGGTGCGGAATGGGAAGGTATCATGAGCCGTCGCAACAAGAGACCTCTGCCAAAGCGCAGTGCGGGCGATCATCCCAAGGCTGCGCGGCCGCACTTCCGTTCCCAGGCCGATCGGGGGCAAGGCAAACGCTCCGCGCCCAAGCCACCTGCGCGTTTTGAGCAGCCTGCGCCGCGCCCGCCAAAGCCTCTCGCGGCAGAGCCCGCAAAGGAGGAAGGGGCACCGCTGCCGACCAAGGTTCAGACCGCGATCGTGACGGCCGACGAAAACAATATGCGCGTCGACCGCTTTCTCGAAGCGCGCTTTCCGGGCCTGTCGTTTTCCCACATCCAGCGCATCGTTCGCAAAGGCGAGCTGCGCGTTAACGGCAAGCGCGCCGACAGCAAGGACCGGCTGCAGGAGGGACAGAGCGTCCGCATTCCGCCGCTGAGGCTCGATGCGCCGCGTGCGGTTGGCCAGCTCTCGGAAGCTGCAACCAAGACGCTGGCCTTGCTCAAGGAGATGACCCTTTACGAGGATGCCGATGTTTTGGTGCTGAACAAACCGGCGGGCCTTGCCGTTCAGGGCGGCTCCGGGACGACACGGCACATTGACCAGATGCTGGAGGTGATGCGCGACGCCAAGGGACAGAAGCCGCGCCTGGTGCACAGGCTCGACAAGGACACGGCGGGCTGTCTCCTGGTCGCCAAAACGCGTTTTGCCGCAACCGCGCTCACGGGGTCGTTCCGTCACCGCTCGGCGCGCAAGATTTACTGGGCGCTGGTGGCCGGCGTGCCGAAGCCCAAGCAGGGTCGCATATCGACCTTCCTTGCCAAGGAGGAGGGCGAGGAAGACACCATCATGCGGATTGCCGCCCATGGCGATGACGGCGCAAGCCACGCCGTCACTTACTATGCGGTCGTGGAAACCGCGGCGCAGAAACTTGCATGGGTTTCGTTGAAGCCGGTCACGGGGCGCACGCATCAGTTGCGGGCGCACATGGCGCATATCGATCACGCCATTGTCGGCGATCCGAAGTATTTCAACAGGGAAAATTGGGAGCTGCCGGGAGGTTTGCAGAAAAAACTTCATCTTCTGGCGCGCCGCATCGTCATTCCCCATCCGCGCGGCGGCGTGATCAACGTCACCGCACCGTTACCGCCTCACATGTTGCAATCGTGGAACCTGCTGGGGCTGGAAGCCGACCGTTTCGACCCGATCGAAAACGCTCCCGAAGAGTGATCGACTTCGCGCATAAGCGGCTTGCGGTTTGCGGTGGGCATCACGACATATCCGCCATGAAGCGGGAAACGACGCTGGCTTGCATTGCCGTCGCGGCGCTGATTTCCGCCGACCCTGCGCTCGCACAATTCATTCCGCCGGGGGCATCGAAGTTCAATCCGCCGTTGCCCCAACCCCCGCCATCGCCCAAGATCGAGGTCCCGGTGGTACCGCAGATGGACGCTCCGCCGCGCCAGAACTATCAGCCGCCGCCACGTCCCTCCTTCAGCGATAGGGTCACGAACTGTCTGGAAGAGGCCGCCGCCGCCGGACTTGGCCCGGCCGATCGCGAGGCCTATTCGCGTACCTGCGCCAATAGCAGGTGAGGCCCGCTGCAGGGTGGCAGTGGAGTGTCAAGGCACCGATAAAAATGCGATAGCCAACGCAACGAGCCAGCCGACAATGATCAGGGCGACAACGGCTCCGGCCGTTATCTCGAGTTTCTCTTTCATTGAGTGGTGACGCATCGGATTCCGCTAAAGTCGGTCGAAAGCTTCACCTAATCGGTTCGGGCGCTAATTTTTGTACTGCGTCAGAAACGCGCGCAGTGAATCGTGCGGGCTCTCAACGTCGTAAATCACCCAGCCGTCGGGGCTGTTGCGGAGAATGAAATTCATGGTGACGGCGCGGCCCTGGTTAATGAAGGAGGCAATGACGTTGGTCTTGTCGAATTGTTTCCGAAGGATCGCGATCGAAATCGCGCCCAGCCTCCATGTCGGGCTCTGCACCAGAAAATCGTATGGCACCTTGCGGAGCGAGCGCCAGGCTTCAACCAGGCTTGGATCGAAGAATTGGCGCGCCGTTTCGTGGTCGTGCGGCAATCCGCTCGATAGTTCGGAGGAACGGTCGCCATAATAGGCATAAACATTTCGAACCAGCGATTCCGGCGATCGGAACCCGGCTTCGGCGCATGAAGCGCTCGCGGCAGCAAGCAGGAGAACGCCCGCAAGCGGCACCGGAATTTTCGGCCAAATGTTGCTGATCGGGGCCTCCATCATCGAGCCCTTGCTCGCTTTATTCGCCGCCCTGCCTGTCGTACCTTGTATTCGGATAACATCGACGCAAGAGGGCCAAAACCGACAAATGCGTGAACTCTTCGACGAAGTGGCCGGACAATCGGCCGCCGATCCGCTGGAAGCGGCGCGGCGCTCCGCACGCGCGCCGCAACGCAAGCGCGTCTATGCGAGCGCTGGCGTCGGTGAGGCGGACGGCGGTTTTTCAGTTACGCTGGACGGCAAGCCGGTCAAGACGCCGTCGGGTGGCAGGTTGATCCTGCCCGCGCGTTCGATCGCGGAGACGATCGCGACCGAATGGAATGCGCAAGGCGACACCATCGATCCCCTGACCATGCCGGTAACCCGTCTTGCCAACAGCGTCGTCCAGGGCGTTGTGGACAGGGTCGATGCGGTCGCCGACGATGTGACGAAATATCTGGGATCCGATCTGTTATTTTACCGGGCAGGGTACCCAGAGGCGCTGGTCTCGCGAGAGGCTGCGCATTGGGACCCCATCCTGTCCTGGGCGGCCGATTCCCTTGGCGCCCATTTCATTCTTGCCGAAGGCGTCGTGCCTGTGCGTCAACCCGAACAGGCGATTGCCGCGGCTCGCGCTACACTTCCCACCGATCCCTGGCGCATCGCAGCGTTGCACGTCATCACGACATTGACGGGCTCGGCCTTGCTGGCGCTCGCGCTGTTTCATGATGCGATCGATGCGGACCGGGCCTGGGCGGCCGCCCACGTCGATGAGGACTGGAACGCGGAAAAATGGGGGGTGGACGAGGAGGTCACAACCCGGCGCGCGGCACGCCTCGTCGACTACAAGGCGGCTTCGGCAATTCTGAAGGCCCTGAAACCGGCCTGAAAGGCGTTGGGACAATCGTGCCGGTTAACGACGGGTTTACGACACCTCGGTAGCTTCACTTGAACCTTTCGGGTGAAGCCATGCCGATAATTGTCGCCCAAAATATCCCGCAAGCTACCGTGCAAAATTCGGCCGCGGCAGCGGATATCGTCCTGCAGCCGGGGAGTGTGATCACCGCTCAGGTGCTGCAGATACTTCCCAACGATCAGGTTCGTATCGCCATCGGCGGCCAGTCGATCGACGTGTCCTCACAGGTTCCACTGCAGGCCGGCCAGACGCTGCAGCTGCAGGTTTCGCAGACCGCAGGCGGAATTGGCCTTAGCCTCGTCAATCCGCAAGGCGCGCCTGGAGCGGGCCAAAACCTCGCCAGCGCCACTTCCATCACCTTGGCGCCCGACGCGGCAACTCTCATCGCTGCGCTCACGCCGCCGGGCGCATTGGCGACGAACAACCAGTTGACGCCGGTGGAAACGCTTGCGGTATCGCTGGCCGCCCAATCCGCGGCAACGCAGCAGACGTCGCTGGCGCCGCTATTTGCCAATCTCGCTGTGGCGGCAACCTTGCCGGGGTTTTCGCCTCAGGTTCGAGAGGCCATCGCACAGGTGCTGGGGCAAACTACCAATCTCGATCAGAATCTCAGCGGCGACGATATCCAGCGGGCGTTCAAGACATCCGGGCTGTTTCTTGAGACGTCGCTGGCTTTGGGATCGATTTTGCCGTCGAACCCGCCGCCCGACCTCAAGGCAGCACTGATCGTGCTGCGGCAGGCACTGACGACATCGCTCGCCGACGCGTCCGCCGCAAGCACGGCTGGTGCGGCAACCTCGGCGCCGGCGACGCCGCGAGGTACAACAGTGCTGACGGCTCAACCCTCTTCAACGTCACCGGAAGTAACGGAACAGAGTGGTGCGCCTGCGGCGGGAACAGCGGTCACGCACCGTGGCCCGGCAGGCGTCGGCGCTTGCAATCGCGGTGCCGACACAAACGGGACAACCCGCCGTTCAAACTTTACCGCAAGGCCTCACCATCATTGCTGGACCTGACGCGCCCGTCACCGCAGCTTCTGCAGCGGCACGCGGCGAGGGCCGCGCCGGCAATCGCGCAGGAGATTCTCGACCTCGCCGCATCCAGCCAGATCGTCGCGCCGGCTTCCACGCCGGCGGATGCCGCGGCACGCGCCGCCCTGAGCAACGCGGCCCTCAATCTGTTGCAGGAGGCGCTCCAGGCCGCCGGCCCGCTTGCACCGGGCAATCCGTCGAGCTTCGTTCTCGAGAACGGCCAGCTGCTGTCGCTGATACCGGCGGTGACGGGGACGCGGGCAGGCGCAATCGATGATGCCGAATTTTCCCGTACCAATCCACCGCCGCCGCCCGTCAATGGCGCGCTGCCCGCCGCGCAACCGGTCGCGCCGGCAACGCTTGCCGCGCGCGTTCCGGTCGAAGCAACCTTGCAGCATCTGCTGGCCGACACCGATGGCGCGGTCGCGCGGCAGACGCTGTTGCAAATTGCTTCGCTGCCTGGTCAGGTCGACCCGACCGCGGCGCGTGTGGATGCGTCGGCACCACGCTGGAATTTCGAGATACCTTTCGCGACGCCGCAGGGCACAGCAGTAGCGCAATTCGAAATTTCGCGGGACGGCGACGGCAACGCTGTCGAGCCGGCCAAACGGATCTGGCGAGCCCGCTTTTCGCTCAATGTCGAGCCCGCGGGTCCCGTTCATGCGCTGGTCTCGCTGAATGGCGAGCGAACCTCGGTGCGGATGTGGGCGGAGCGGTCCGCCACCGCATCGCAATTGCGCGCCGGCGTTTCGCAACTGAACGAGGCTTTGAGCCGCGCCGATCTGCAGCCCGGCGACATTGTTGTCCGCGACGGTGCGCCCACGCAGCCGGCCCCGGCACCCGCGGGACATTTCCTAAATCGTGCGCTATGAGCATGAACGAGAAAAGTCAGCTCGCCGTCGCCCTGCACTACGACAGGTCGGGCGCACCGCGCGTCGTCGCCAAGGGCAGGGGAAGTATCGGCGAGAAGATCATCGAGGTCGCCAGAGCCAACAATATTCCGATCGAAGAGAATGAAGTACTGGCGGGTGCGCTTTCCAATGTCGAGCTCGGCGACGAAATTCCGGCTGAGCTTTACAAGGCGGTCGCGGAAGTTCTGATTTTCGTCTTGCGCCTGTCGGGGCGCCTTCGCTGACAGCTTCGCCCTTTTCGTCGTGCTTTATCGTCATGCGCGGGTTTATCCCGGGCAATTCCGGCCATGACAGCTTGAACGCGGAAACAGCGAGATAGGTTCATCGAAGCTCTGGTCTGTGCCGTTCCGCTGGATTAGAGTTTGCTACCCCTGACAATCAAAACAGGCCGGAGGAATTGTGAAATCTGCAATCATTATGTCGTCGCTCGCCGTTGCCGCGGCCGGCGGCTGGTTTGCCGCCACCATGTTCGCACCGCCCGCGACCGGCAAGGAGCCGCGCTTTCCGCAACTCACCATGGATCAGCTCAACGAGGCGCAAAAGCCGCTCGGTGAGCAGATCATGAAGATTTCGAGCGTAGGGATTGGCGGGCCATACAACCCGCTGATGCGCAGCCCGGTGCTCGGACAGCGGCTGTTCGACCTGTTCCACTACCTGCGCTGGGAGACTTCGGTTCCGACCAGGCTCAATGAGTTCGCAATCCTGATCATCGGACGGCAATGGCGCTCACAGGTCGAGTGGTTCGCGCACGCGCCGCTCGCGGCAAAAGCGGGTCTGAATGCCGATATCATTGCCGAGCTCAAGGCTGGTAACCGGCCATCGAAAATGGCCGAGGACGAGGCGGTCGTTTATGACTTCGTCACCGAACTGACCACGACGCAAAGGGTCTCCGACGAAACCTTTGCGCGGGCGAAGAAGGTGTTCAACGACCAGCAGATCGTGGACATGACGGCGGTCGCCGGAAATTACGTGATGGTGGCGATGCTGCTGGCGATGGCGGAAGAAACCGTGCCGCCCGGCAAGGAGCCTCCGTTCAAAGTCGGGGAGAAGTGACGCGCGCACAGCCCGCATCATTCCGGGATGGTCTAAAGAGACCGCGCCCGGAATGCCGGATTGTCAGGTGCGCAGTATTCTTCCGCTGTCGGTGAGAACCGACGACGTGCGGCGCTAAACGATGCTGCTGCCCTCCATCATCCGGCGTTTGACTGTCTCGCAGGTCTTGCGAACGTCCTCGGTGAACAGCGCACACTCCTCGATGCGCTTGAAAATCTTCTTGGCTTCCTCGCGATATGCCGCTGCGGTATCACGCATAAAGGCAATCGTATTGTGCACGTCGGCGGTCATCGCCTCGCATTTCTTCGCCGCGCTGACGAGCTCAGTCCCCATTGCTTCGATCTCCTTTGCTGCGGCTTCGTAGTCGCGCACCACGGCCTCAGCCGTGAGCGCGCCGACGCGCGAAACCCCCTCTCGATGTTCGACGTAGTCCGGCAATGGTTCATGAACCGATTGTGCCGCCCTTGCGGGTAATGGGGGAAAGGCAGCCGTAACGTCTGCTTCAAGTTTAGCCAAATCCAGTGCCTTGGTTCTTGGAAATTTCTCGATGCTCGCCATAGGTCAATCCTTCAACTCAGCCGGACTCTACCCGGGAGCAAAAATGGGGCCCATGCGCGAGGAGTCCGGACAGCAGCCGCAGGCCCTGGCCACCCCACGGGAAATCGTCTCGGGATGGCTAGCCGCATGTGAATCCTGATTCGTGGCGAAAAATTCGCAAAACTGCGGCGAAGGTCTTTCAATTCTCGCCTGCCTTCGCTTCCCGGCCAATCCGGCCGAGATGGGTGAAGCCGAATCCAGCCGAGTATTTCAACCCGTAACCGAGCGCGCGGTCGAACCCGATATGTGCGAGCCAGATCATCGCAACCGAGAGCAGAAGCGGCGGGGCGAAGCCAAATCCCGCCGTGATCATCGCCATCGGCGCGATGTAGCTGTGCGCGGCATTGTAAACGATGGCGCCGATTTTGGGGCCCGCGAGGTAGCCTGAGAAACTGAGATCGGGCGCCAGGAACAAAACCGCATAGAGCCACCAGGGTCCGCCCCAGAACCCGTAAAGCAGCGTCATTCCCGAAAATAACGTCAGCCCCTCGATGCGGAGCAGCGTTCGCACGCCCCCCGATACGGCGGCCGCGGTATCGCGAATCGCTATATCGGCCATAGCACCACCCCTGCTTCAGGCCACCGATCTTACGATCGCCTGCAATCGCTGGGAAGGGCGTTTCCTGCCGACAAGATGGCATGTTAGAAGGCGAGGGAAATCGGGCAGGATCATAGCGACATGAAAGATATCCTGGACAGGCTTGAGGAGCGACGCGCCGGAGCGAGGGTCGGCGGAGGCGAGAAGCGCGTCGAGGCGCAGCACGCCCGCGGCAAGCTGACCGCGCGGGAGCGCATTGAGCTCTTGCTCGACAAGGGCAGTTTTGAGGAGTTCGACATGTTCGTCGAGCACCGCTCGACCGAATTCGGCATGGACAAGACCAAGGTGCCGGGCGATGGCGTCGTTACCGGCTGGGGCACGGTCAACGGCCGCAAAACATTTGTCTTCGCCAAGGATTTTACCGTGTTCGGCGGTTCGCTGTCGGAGACGCATGCGCTGAAGATCACCAAGCTCCAGGACATGGCGATGAAGGCGCGCTCGCCGATCATCGGGCTCTATGATGCCGGCGGGGCGCGAATCCAGGAAGGCGTGGCGGCGCTTGCTGGCTACTCCTACGTTTTCCGCCGCAACGTGCTCGCCTCGGGCGTGATCCCGCAGATCTCCGTCATCATGGGACCTTGCGCCGGCGGCGACGTCTATTCACCCGCGATGACGGATTTCATCTTCATGGTGAAGAATACCAGCTACATGTTCGTCACCGGGCCCGACGTGGTGAAGACGGTCACCAACGAGGTCGTCACCGCCGAAGAACTGGGCGGCGCATCCGTGCACGCCACGCGCTCCTCGATCGCCGACGGTGCCTTCGAGAACGACGTCGAGGCGCTGTTGCAGATGCGTCGGCTGATCGACTTCCTGCCGTCCAACAACACCGACGGCGTGCCGGAATGGCCGAGCTTCGACGACATCGGTCGCGTCGACATGTCGCTGGATACGCTGATTCCCGACAATCCGAACAAGCCCTACGACATGAAGGAATTGATCCTGAAGGTTGCGGACGAGGGGGATTTCTACGAAATCTCTGAAATGTTCGCCAGAAACATCGTCACCGGGTTCGGCCGCATCGCGGGGCGCACGGTAGGCTTCGTCGCCAACCAGCCGATGGTGCTGGCGGGCGTGCTGGACTCCGATGCTTCACGAAAGGCGGCGCGCTTCGTCCGCTTCTGCGATGCCTTCAATATCCCGATCGTCACCTTCGTCGACGTTCCCGGCTTCCTGCCGGGCACGGCCCAGGAGTATGGCGGGCTGATCAAGCATGGCGCCAAACTGCTGTTCGCCTATTCCCAATGCACGGTGCCGCTTGTGACCGTGATCACGCGCAAGGCCTATGGCGGCGCGTTCGACGTGATGGCGTCCAAGGAGATCGGCGCCGACATGAACTACGCCTGGCCGACCGCGCAGATCGCGGTGATGGGCGCCAAGGGCGCGGTCGAAATCATCTTCCGCGCCGACCTGGCTGATCCCGAAAAGATCGCCGCGCGCACCAAAGAGTATGAGGACCGGTTTTTATCGCCGTTCGTCGCCGCCGAGCGCGGTTACATCGACGACGTTATCATGCCGCATTCGACCCGCCGCCGCATCGCCCGCGCGCTCGCCATGCTGCGAAACAAGCACGTGGAAATGCCGGCGAAAAAGCACGACAATCTGCCGTTGTGAGGGGCGATACCGCCAAAAGGTCCGTGTCCACCGGGGAACCCCGCCCATGACCACTCTCTTCGCCTTCCTGCATCACCTCTGCGCCTTTACCCTGGTCGCGGCGCTGGCGATCGAGTTCACGCTGATCCGGCAGGAGCTGACGCTCGTCTCGGCGCGCAGGCTTCAGGTCACAGACCTCGTGCTTGGTATCGCCGCAGGGCTGTTGCTGATCATCGGGCTGTGCCGGGTGTTCTTTTTCGAGAAGGGTGCGGGCTATTACTGGCACAGCCACGCGTTTTTGACCAAGTTCGGCCTGTTCATCGTCGTCAGCCTGTTATCGATCATCCCGACCATGGAATTTCTGTCGTGGCGCGGGGCGATCATGGCGGGGCGGGTTCCGGTGATGGAAGCGAGCCGGCGCCGCCGGGTGATCGGCATCATTCACGCCGAGCTTTTTGCCATCGTGATCATCCTGTTGTGCGCCGCGATCATGGCGCGCGGCGGCTGGGTTTAATCGAACATCTAACCAATGCTGTGGGCGAGACCGCCGTCGCAAGCGAGCTTCATGGCGCGACCGCGTTCATGTTGATGAATTTCAGGTTGTGATGCCCTTTGCACACAACGGGTTCAGCGGACATTCAGGTCGGAGCTGCAAGATTTCCTCCATGGGCCACGATTGCAACGCAAGCAAAGGAGGGACGTCATGGAACGCCGACAGGTCTTGAATTTTACGATTGCATTGATTGCCGGCGCGGCAGCGCTGGCGGTGAATGCGCAAGCTGCACCATTGCCGCCGGTCGCCGCGCAGGCCGTTTCCCCGTCGCCGGGTTATCTGGTGGACCCAGCCGTCGTCTCGAAAGACGAAGTCGATCGGCTTCAGCCGCAACAGGTACGCTGGGGGCACCATCATCACTGGCACCACCGCCATTGGGGCTGGCATCGCCACCACTGGCACCATCGGCACTGGGGATGGCATCATCGCCACTGGCACCATCGGCACTGGTAAAGTGTGGGGCGGGATTTCCCGCCCTTTCCTTTTCAGGTCCTGAGTTTCAACATTCAGGTCCCCGAAGCGGCCAAACAAAAACCCCGCCGGCGGCGGGGTTCTGCCTTGGTGCTCGGGATGACGAGCGATCAAACCGGACGGCAGCGTCCATAGGCCCAGACGAAGCCGACAGGGCACACGCGACGAGGCGCCACCACAACCGGAGCCGGCGCAACCACCACCGCTCCCGGGACCACCGCCGGAGCAACGACGACTGCCCCTCCATTGGGCCGGCATACGCCGTAAGGATTACGGTGCCAACCGGGTCCGCAACCGCCTTCAGCATTTGCGCTGGTAAAGCCAGCGACCGTGCCGGCAATCAGGGCTGCCGTGAAAAGATACTTCATGTTCTCTCCCTTCCTTTGCCGCAAGGCGGCGCGTAGCATCATTGTTGGGCGAAGTCTCACATTTTGACGGTATGCATTTTTCCGATGCATGAAAAGTCTGGCGTAGCGGATTCGACGTTCGTTTCGCCAGCCATTGCGACACGATACGAACGCCGGAGAGTGAAGACTAGAGGCGATTTTCTGAACCCTTCATGAATGACGGTTGACGTCACTTCGCCAGAAACGCGAGCATCAGCTCATCGAATTTGGCGGGCGCATCCAGAAATACCAGATGCCCGGCATTTTCGATCACCTCGGCCCTGGCATTGGCCATTTTGGTGGCAAGTGCCCTGGCAAGGTCCGCATTCTGGCCCATTTTCCCCCGCAACGCCTCAGGCGCATTCGCCTTTCCCGGTGCGTTGTGATCGTCGGCACCCATGATGAACAGTGTTGGCTCCGTCAGAAGCGGAATTTCGTGCGCGACCGGCTCGCGGTAAATCATTTGGGCGGAACTGACGAAGGCGCGCAGCCAGCGCGCATAGTCAGCTGCACCCTTGATGTTGAAACGCGCGTCGATGAACGGCGTAATCTGGTCGGGTGGTATTTTGGGAGAATAATTGTTCTCAAGCTGCTTGCGGTAGCCCTCGGCGGTGAGCCTGTCCTCGTTCTCCAGGATTTTCTCGCTCGGGGTCGGCGGCACGTACATCCGGTAGTCCTCAAGCCCGATCGGCGCTGCGAGCACCAGGTGGTTGACCCGATCCGGATAGGCGCGGGCAATCCGCACGCCCAACATGCCGCCGAGCGAATGCGCAACGATGTCGGCTTTCGCGATTCCCAGATGATCGAGCAGGGCAACCGTGTTGCGCGCCAGCGTATCGAAGTGAAGCTCGCCAGCAGGCTTTGAGGATTTTCCAAATCCGATCTGATCCGGCACGACGACGCGATAGCCTGCCTCGGTCAGCACCTTGATGACCGGCGCCCAGTAGCTCGCGGGAAAATTGCGGCCGTGCAGCAGTACGACGACGCGGCCGTTTGCCTGCGCGGGCGCCACATCCATATAGGCCATGCGAAGCTCTTCGCCGTCATTGACGAGCGGCAACATATTCACGGGGTAAGGGTACGGATAGCCCTCAAGGCCGATGCCATAGGGTTCGCGTGATTCGGCCGCGTCGGGACTGGTGAAGGGCTGGGCGAGAAGGGTGGCCGACAACGCCGCTGCCAGGAGATATTTCATTGGAAACTCCGCAAGGAATTTTCATCATGCGGCATTTTCGTCATGCAGCATGCGTCATCAACCGATCAGGCCGCTTAGAAGGAACTACTTGCCATCCCCAAACAACGCCGCAAACCGTTTCTCACCGTTGCGGCTGAATTGCACGACCCGGCTGCCGGGAGTTGGATCTCGGGATGCCCATTTCAATTCGGTGAAGCGCGTCATCAGGGCGGCGCCGAGTGTGCCGGCGAGATGATGGCGCCGTTCGCTCCAATCGAGGCAGGCCTTGCATACCGGGCGGCGCGGATGGGCGAGCATGTCGGTATCGATTTGAAGCGCCCTGGCAACGAAGCGCTCGCCCTCTGCGGTCAGTTCGATGTCGTGCTTGTGCTGGCGCACAAGCTTTTGCCGCTTCATGCTGTCGAGCATCTGCACGCCGAGATCGCCTGCCAGATGGTCGTAGCAAACCCGCGCGCGGCGCAGCGCCGGGTCCTTCGGTCCAGTGCGGACGCGCATGTGACCGGCGCGGGCGGCGAGCCCCGCAAGGCCCTCGAGCACACCGGCGACGTTGGGATCGGCGAGGCGATAGTAGCGGTGACGGCCCTGCTTTTCCTGCTCGATCAGCCCGCCGACCTCGAGCTTTCCGAGATGGGAACTTGCTGTCTGCGGCGTGATGCCGGCCTGGTGGGCGAGTTCGGTTGCGGTCAGGGCGCGGCCTGTCATCAGCGCGGTGAGCATGTTGGCGCGGGCGGGATCGCCGACCAGCGAGGCGACCATGGCGATATCGGGACCTGCTTTCATAGTTCGATGATAGCCGAAACATCAGTGCTGATCAAGGGAGTATGCTTGGCCTGAAAGTCATTGCGGTGCACGACACCGAGGTCAAGTTGGAGGTTCAAATGTCTATTACTGTTTTCATTCGCTACCAGCTCGATCCGTTCAAGCGGCCGTTGTTTGAGGAATATGCGAGGCGCTGGCTTGCCATCATTCCGAAATGCGGCGGCGATCTCGTCGGTTACTGGATGCCGCATGAGGGCACCAACAACATCGCGTTCGCGCTGATTTCGTTTGAGAATCTGGCCGCGTATGAGAGTTATCGCGCGCGGCTTCGTACCGATAAGGAGGCGATGGCCAATTTCGGTTTCGCCGAGGAACACAAATTCATCCTGGCCGAGGAGCGGACGTTCCTGCGCGAGGTGACGGCGTAGTATGCGCCTGCACGACTGGCGCGGGACAGAGCGTCTGGCTAACTTCGCGCCAGAAACATTTGCGAACACGGAGGGAGATCATGCCGACCACGGTAGCCGACAAGCGTGCGACATTCCGCAAACTCCACGAGGCAGGGTGTTTCGTGATCCCCAACCCGTTCGATGTGGGTTCTGCCAAGGCGCTGCAGCAACTGGGCTTCAAGGCGCTGGCGTCAACCAGCGCAGGCTTTGCGTGGACGATCGGGAAAGCCGACAATCATGTAACGGTGGACGACGTCTGCGCGCATCTCGAGGCGCTCTGCGCTGCCGTCGATTTACCCGTCAACGCCGACTTCGAAGGCGGGTTTGCACACGAGGCCGCAAGGGTCGCCGCCAACGTCGCCCGCGGCGTGAAGACCGGCGTTGCGGGCCTGTCGATCGAGGACTCCACTGGCGATCCGGCAAAGCCGCTATACGATCGCGCGCATGCGATCGAGCGCATCAGGGCCGCGCGCGGTGCGATCGATGCCGAAAAAAGCGGCGTGCTGCTGACCGGCCGCTGCGAAGCTTTTCTGGTCGGTCAGCCCGACCTGAACCTGGTGATCGACCGCTTGAGCGCCTACGCGGATGCAGGGGCCGAATGTCTCTACGCACCGGGCATCAAGACGCAAGAGCAGATCGCAGCGGTGGTCGAGGCCGTCGCTCCCAAGCCGGTCAACCTGTTGATCGGTCCATCCGGCCTCTCGGTGGCGCAAGCCGCCGATCTCGGCGTCCGCCGGATCAGTGTCGGCGGCTCGCTGGCGCGCACGGCCTGGGCCGGTTTCATGCGCGCAGCGCGCGAGATCGCCGAACAGGGGACCTTCACCGAAATGGCAAAAGGCCACCCCGCGGGCGAATTGAACAAGATGTTCGGCTAAGTCGTACGATTGCGGTATTCAAACAGGAAACCACACAGCGGGCGGGATTGCGCGCTGTGTGGTTGGCCATTGGGCTAGCGAGGACTACGCGTTACTTGCTGGCCGGCGCATTCGGGGCCGGCGTCGGGGCCGCGGGAGCCGGCGGTGGCGGATTTTGTGCAGGCGCCGCGCCCGTCGTCACGCCCGGTTTGCCGTTGTCAGCGGGGTTCCCGGGCGATGCAGCAGGTGGCGGCGCTGGCGCGGTATTCTGAGCGGTTGCCGGCGCGGATTTCTGCGCCGTCGACGACGTGCCGTTCTGATGGATCGACGAATTGTTCAGCCCGTAAAATACTGCACCCAGGAGCAGGGCGATCGCCACTGCAAACAGCGCGATCTTCGGGCCGCTGGATGGACCCTCGGCGAGTTCGGGATCAACCTGCAGGTCGCTGTCGAGACGCGACGACTGCCCAATGTCCTCGTCGGCAAGGGTTGGATCGACCGGTCGTCTGCGGTTGCTGGCAAGATACGGATCGTCAGCGCGGTAGGGATCGTTCGGGTTGCGTTCGATGGCCATGTGATTTTCTCCTCGTTGGTCCCGCCAACAACGGCCGGCGCCTTGGGCGGGTTCCGGGAACCGGCCGCTTTCGCGACGCCGCAATATGTTCAGAATGGAACCCGCGAAGTAAGGTTCCTCAAACTCCAGCGAGGTCGAGATGTGGCGAGTACCCCCGAGCGATACGGTTCTGCACCTCCTGTCACTTGTGGCGCTGGCGGCCCAAGCCATGACGGCGGCGCTTGCGGCGGGGAGGCGCAGCATGGACTGGGTCGGCGTTTGCATGCTCGGCTGCGTCACCGCGCTCGGCGGCGGAACGATCCGCGACGTGGTGCTCGGACATTATCCGCTGCCGTGGGTTGAAAATCCGTCCTATCTGGCGCTGACGGCAGGTGCGGCCTTTGCGACCGTCCTGATCGCCCGCACGGTGCATCGCCTCAATCTCGCGTTCCTGGTGCTGGATGCAATTGGGCTGGTTGTCTTCACCATGGCCGGTTGCGATGTCGCCTGGCAGATGAATGAGCCGCTGGCCATCGTGATCGTCGCAGGCATGATCACAGGCTGCGCGGGCGGCGTGTTGCGCGATATCCTGTGCAACGATGTGCCGCTGTTGTTTCGCGCCGAACTTTACGCAAGCGTTTCCGTCGTCACGGGCCTGTTCTACGCCACCGCATTCGGCCTGAAACTGAACGATGAGCTGTGGACCGCGCTCACATTCGTGCTTGGCCTGACATTTCGCCTGCTGGCCATCCGCTACAAATGGGAAATGCCCAAGTTCGTGTTCAACGAGGATCGCGGATAGTGGTCCGATTCAAACATTCGCTCCCGATGCGCGAAAGCCACGTTTGCGAATGTTGCAATCAAAGGACCACAGCCGCGGCAAACGGGTGCGAACGTCAAATCCGCTCTGCAAAAGCGCGATGAGATATGGTTGAATCGTCATCGCGCTTTGGCTCCTTGATTTTGAGCATAATCTTTTTCAGAAAACCGCTGCACACTTTTCCCGATCATGCTTTAGTCTTACTGCGTCATAACCGACTTATCCCCTCATCCAGAGGAGCTTGCGCGAGCAAGCGTCTCGAAGGACGAGGCCCGGAAACAGGCAACGTGGCCTTCATGGTTCGAGACGGCGCAAGGGCGCCTCCTCACCATGAGGGTCTTATGACGCAGTAAGATTAGCGAAGGCCTATTTGCGCGACTTCGCCACTTCCTCCGGCGTCACCGCTGGCGCCGCATTGCCCCAGGCATTGCGGATGTAGGTGGTGACATCGGCGATCTCCTGATCCGACATCTTCTTCGCATAGGCCGGCATTGATCCCTTATTGGGCGCGCGCGGCGTGGTGATGGTCTCGGCGCCGTCAAGAATGATGCGAAGCGCGCTTGCGGGGTCGCTGGATTGCAAATTCGTATTTCCAGGCAGCGGCGGATAGATGCGCGGCGCACCCATTCCGTCCGCCTCGTGGCAGGCAATGCAGGCGGCCTTGTACAATTTTTCGCCGCTGGCCATTTGCGCCGGAGCTGGCGCTGATGCCGCTTGCTCGGGCGCGCCAGGCGGCAGACCCTTCAGATAGGTGGCGATAGCGCGGACATCGGCGTCGCTCATTCGCGAGGTCGAGTTGAGCACGACCTCGGCCATCGGTCCGCCCGCGTGACTTTTGGCATTGCGGCCGCTCTGCAGATATTCGGCGATATCATCCACGCTCCACGATTTCAGGCCACTTCGCCCGGCACCATCGAGTTGCGGAGCAAACCAGCCGTCGACAGGGCTGCCGGCAAACTTCTCGCCGCGCTTCTCGGCGCCGAAAAAATTCTTCGGCGTGTGGCAGGCGCCGCAATGGGCCAGACCTTCGACGAGATAGCCGCCGCGATTCCACTCGACGCTCTTGCTCTGGTCGGGCTCGAAGATGCCGGGCCGGAAGAAGGCGTAATTCCACAGCCGCATCAGTACGCGATGGTTCAGCGGCCAGCGCAACTGCGGTGGCGGCGGCGTATTGCTGACCGGCGGGAATGTATCGAGATAGGCACGGATCGCCAGGATGTCGGGCCTGATGAGCTTCGTGAAATGGGGGTAGGGGAACGCGGGGAAATATCGGGCGCCATCGCGGCCTACCCCGAAGCGGAACGCGCGAACGAATTCATCGTCGCTCCACGCACCCAGGCCGGTATCGCGGTCCGGCGTCAGATTGGCGGAAAAAACCGGGCCGAACGGCGTTTCGATGCGCTTGCCGCCGGCGAAGGGCTTTTGGGGATCGGCGGTATGGCAGCTCCCGCAATCGCCGGCGTCAGTCAACGCCCTGCCGCGCGCAACCGTCTCTTTCGACGGCTCGGCCGCCCTGGCCAGCCCTTGGCTGAATGCGGTGCACAAAACCACGCTTGCGAGAACCGCCCGCGTTTCCCATTGCCGTCCCTTCATCGATCGATCTCCGTTGGAGGGCCAGTATACGCGAAACCTCGCCGCTAGTGTCCCGAATCCGAAGTTCGGACGCCCTTGCAGCCCCCGCTTCTTGCAAACTTCGGATTCGAAAGGACACTAGAAATCTATGATTCTGGTGTGGTTTTGGTTCAGAAGTTCTCTTGACGAACCCGCCGCGCAAACGAAGAGAACTTCTGAACCGCCACACGGGCGTTACGTCGTCCATGACAGCAATTCGGCGCGACACAACCCGAAATTCGAGCCGGCCATGCAAGCACGAAATTGCGTTTTGCGACTGCAGGTCTCCTTGCCGCAGATTTGTGGTGCCTGCCATTCGAAAAGCGACATAGACTGGTTTTGGCAAGCTGGCGTGACTAGCTAAAAAGGACTGCCGGAGCCAAGGCTTAAAGAGGATGGAATGGGAATCAACCAAGGTCCGATCAGTCTCGATCAGAAGTACACCCAGGGGTCCGGACACGTATTCCTGACCGGAATTCAGGCGCTGGTCCGTCTGCCCATGGCGCAGATTCGTCGCGACCGCGCCAACGGTCTCAAAACGGCAGGTTTCATCAGCGGGTATCGCGGCTCGCCACTTGGAGGTTACGACCAGCAGCTTTTTGCTGCGCGAAAGCATCTCGAACAGTACGACATCAAATTCCAGCCAGGCGTGAACGAGGACCTCGCCGCAACCGCGATCTGGGGTTCGCAGCAGCTTAACCTGTCGCGTGGCGCCCGCCATGACGGCGTCGTCGGCATCTGGTACGGCAAGGGCCCGGGCGTCGATCGCTGCGGCGACGTGTTCCGCCACGGCAACGCCGCGGGCTCGGCGAAAAACGGCGGCGTGCTCTGCCTTGCCGGCGACGACCACGGCGCGAAATCCTCCACCGTACCGCATCAATCGGACCACGCCTTCATCTCCGCGCTGATGCCCTATCTCTATCCCTCCAGCATCCATGAAATGATCGAGATGGGGCTCCTGGGAATTGCGATGTCGCGTTATTCCGGATGCTGGGTCGGCATGAAGGTGATCACGGAAACGGTGGAAACCACCGCCGAGATCGATCTCACCGACGAGAACAAGCCGTTCATCATTCCGACCGATTTCGAAATGCCGCCGGGTGGACTCAATCTGCGCTGGCCCGATGACCGTTACGACCAGGACCGGCGCCTGCAGGACTACAAGGGTTTTGCCGCCATCGCATTTGCCCGAGCCAACAAGGTCGACCGCATCACCATGGATTCCCCGAACGCGCGCTTCGGCATCATGGCCTCGGGCAAGAGCTATGAAGACGTGCGCCAGGCGCTGCGCGAACTCGGCGTCACGCCGGAGGTTGCCGCCAAGATCGGGCTTAGGCTTTACAAGATCGGCATGCCTTGGCCGCTGGAGCCGCAGGGCGTGCGCCAATTCGCAGTCGGCCTCGAGGAAATCTTCATCGTCGAGGAACGGCGCGAGATCGTCGAAAACCAGGTCAAGCAGGAATTGTTCAACTGGCGCGACGACGTTCGTCCGCGCATCGTCGGCAAGATGGACGAGCACGACAAGCGCTTCCTGCCCTTCGCGGAGGAACTGAGCGTCGCGTCTTTGGCAAGCTCGCTGACCGAACGCCTGTTGCGGCTGAACCTCAATCCGGAAATCGCAAGCATGCTGCGCGCCAAGGCCGACTGGTTCAACGGCCGCCAGGCCACCCAGATGCAGGCGGTCTCGCCGATTACCCGCACGCCTTATTTCTGTTCAGGCTGTCCCCATAACACCTCGACCAAGGTGCCGGAGGGAAGCCGCGCCTTCGCCGGCATCGGCTGCCACTTCATGGCGCTGTGGATGGACCGCAACACCGAAACCTTCACCCACATGGGCGGCGAAGGCGTGCCCTGGGTCGGGGTCGCACCCTTCACCAGCGAAGAGCACGTCTTCGCCAATATCGGCGACGGCACCTACTTCCACTCCGGCAGCCTCGCAATCCGGCAGGCAGTTTCCTCGGGCGCCAACATCACCTACAAGATCCTCTATAACGATGCGACCGCGATGACCGGCGGGCAGCATGTTGACGGCGAGCTTTCTCCGCAGCAGATCACCTTCCAGCTTCACGCCGAGGGTATCCGCGAAATCTACCTGGTGTCGGAAAATCCGAATGCCTACCCGGCCTCCGACATTGCGCCGGGCACCAGGACCGCTCACCGCGACCAGCTCGATGAGGTCATGAAGACGCTGCGCAAGGTGAAGGGCGCTTCCGCAATCGTTTTCGTGCAAACCTGCGCTGCGGAAAAACGTCGTCGCCGCAAACGTGGAATCATGGAAGATCCGCCGCGTCGCGTCCTGATCAATCCTGCGGTCTGCGAGGGCTGCGGCGATTGTTCGGTGCAGTCCAACTGCATCTCGGTGGAACCGCTGGAGACCGAACTCGGGCGCAAGCGCACCATCAATCAATCGACCTGCAACAAGGACTATTCCTGCCTGAAGGGTTTTTGCCCGTCCTTTGTCACCATCGACGGTGGCCACTTGCGGCGCCGGGCGCCTACCGATCTCGGGGATCTGGGCGAACTGCCGGAGCCCGCTTCAAAGCCGTCGCTCGATCGGCCCTATAACGTTGCCGTCGGTGGCGTCGGCGGCACCGGCGTGCTGACCATCGGCGCGCTGCTCGGTATGGCGGCTCACATCGAGGGCAAGGCCAGCATGATCCTGGACATGTCGGGGCTGGCGCAGAAGGGCGGCGCGGTGCTGAGCCACGTCAGGCTGTCCGAGCACACCGCCGACGTCACCTGTTCGCGCATCGTCACCGGAACGGCGGACCTCGTGATCGCCGCCGACGAGGTCGTGGCGGCCGCCAAGGAAACCATGACGCTCTGCGAATCCAGCCGCACGCATGGCGTCATCAATAGTCATGTCATTCCGACCGCGGATTTCATCCTCAACCGGGATTTCAATTTCCAGTCGCGCAAGGTCAATCACGTCCTGGAAACCGCACTGCACAAGGATTCCTCCTTCTTCGATTTCACCAGGCCTGCGGAAGCGCTGCTTGGCGATTCCATCGCCACCAACATGATGATGATGGGCTATGCCTACCAGAAGGGATTGCTGCCGCTGCAAGCCGCTGCGATCGAACAGGCGATCGAGGTCAACGGCGTGGCGATCAAGATGAACACACAAGCCTTCCGGCTCGGTCGGCTGGCCGCCGCCGATCCGGCGCGGATGGTCGCGATGATGAAGGGGCAGGATGAGACCGCGGCGACAAAAACGCTCGATGCCATGTCGCTCGATGAGATCATCGCCCACCGCAGCGCGTTGCTCGGCGACTATCAGAACGAAGGGCTGGCCGAGCGCTACCGCAAGCTGGTGTCGCAGGTGCGCAACGCGGCGCTTGATCGTGGCTTTGGCGACGAACTGCCGCGCGCGGTTGCTATCAACTACGCCAAACTGCTCGCCTACAAGGACGAGTATGAGGTGGCACGGCTCTATGCCGACGGCAGTTTCGAAAAACAACTTCGCGATCAGTTCGACGGCGATTTCAAGATCAGCTTCAACCTCGCCCCGCCGCTTCTCGGTGGCGGCAAGGACGCGCTGGGCCGGCCGCGCAAGCGTGCCTTCGGCGCGTGGATGATGCCGGTGTTTCGTGTGCTCGCCAAAATGCGCTTCCTGAGGGGTACGGCCCTCGATATTTTCGGCTACAGCGCCGATCGCAGGCTGGAGCGCGATTTGATCGCCGGCTACGAGAAAGACGTGGCTCACATCCTGACGGTGCTATCGCCGTTGACACTGGATACAGCGATCGAAATCCTGTCGCTGCCGGAGCGCATTCGCGGCTACGGGCCGGTGAAGGAGAAAGCGGTGCAGGACGCCAAGGCGCGTTACGCACAGTTGGCAGCCGATCTGGCGAGCCCACCGCCGGCGCCGCGTCAGATCGCGGCGGAATGAGCGGTCCGCCCATCTACATGCGAGCAGGGGTTGGGTTGAGTTGCTTGGAGGGCTGGCGCGGAGCACCTCTCCCCGCCGGGGAGAGGTCGATGCACGAAGTGCGTCGGGTGAGGGGTTTCGTCACGAAACGCGCTCTTGAAATGCCCCTCACCCCAAAAATGCCCCTCACCCCAACCCTCTCCCCGCAAGCGGGGCGAGGGCGCTGCACGTTCATCCGTGGGACCTCAGTTCGTCGGACTTCTAGACAGCGTCCTTGGCGGCCTTGACCGGCCTTGCTCGCACGATCTTCCGTGCTGGCTTGGCCTTGAACATCATCTCCTCGCCCGTGAACGGATTGACGCCCTTCCTTGCCTTGGTCGCTGGCTTTTTCACCACGACGAACTTGGCGAAGCCCGGCAGCAGAAATACCCCGGCCTTCTTGAGTTCCTTGTGGCCGACGTCTGTCAGCGTATCCATGACGTTCTTCACATCGCGCTTCGACAATTCAGTTGAGGTCGCGATTTTCTCGACCAACTGCGACTTGGACATTTGGGTGGCCATTGTGTCTCCTTCTGATTCGGACCGCGGCAATATTAAACCGCCCAGCGCGCGGCGAGGGCTTTCTGCACAGACTTTTCTCGATTCCCTGTAAAAAAAGGCCTGCGGGGCCATTCTAGGCTACCTCAAGGCGGAGAATTGCCCAAGCCTTGCCTGGGCACGACCTCTGCGCGAGTGCCTTGCCGAGCGGTTGCGCGATCGGATCGTCGCGCATTCGGGCTCGATTTCACCTGATCGGACGGAGGCCAGGGGCATCGAAATCGGGCGGCGTCTGCGGACCATCGTCCCGCCGGGCCAAAAATTTCATCGCTTGCCAAGGCGGCCCCGGCAGTCCAAGAAAAAAGGCCCGGACAAGGAAAACGGCAGCGGAGAACGTCTTGAGCATCAAGGGCAAGGCCTACATCGCCGGGATTTTCGAGCATCCGACCCGGCACGCGCCGGACAAGTCCACGGCCCAGCTTCACGCCGAAGTGGCCCGAGGCGCGCTTGCCGATGCAGGCCTCTCCAAGGCCGATATCGACGGCTATTTTTGTGCCGGCGACGCCCCCGGCGGGGTGATGGCGATGGCCGATTATCTCGGGCTGAAGGTCCGCCACTTTGATTCCACCGACACCGGGGGATGTTCCTATATCGTCCATCTCGGCCATGCCGCCGAAGCGATCACAGCGGGAAAATGTTCGATTGCACTGATTACGCTGGCCGGCAAGCCGCGAACGGGCGTTATGCCGCCGCGCGCGACCGGCGCCGAGGCCGATTTCGAGGCTGCCTACGGCGCCACGACCCACAACGTTTACGGCATGTGCGCCATGCGTCACATGCATGAGTTCGGCACCACCAGCGAGCAACTGGCCTGGATCAAGGTCGCCGCATCCCACCACGCGCAATACAACCCTCATGCCATGCTTCCCGACGTCGTCACGGTAGAGGACGTGCTCAACTCGCCGATGATCTCCGATCCGCTGCACCGGATGGATTGCTGCGTCGTCACCGACGGCGGCGGCGCGCTGATCGTGACAAGCGAGACGATCGCGCGCGGCTTGAAGAAGCCGCTGGTGCGCATGATCGGCCATGGCGAGGCGCTCAAGGGCCCGCGCGGCGGCAAAAACCTCGACCTGACCTATTCCGCCGGCGTCTGGTCTGGACCGCGCGCATTCGAAGAAGCCGGGGTGACGCCGAAGGACATCAAATATGCCTCGATCTACGACAGCTTCACCATCACGGTCCTGATGCAGCTCGAAGATCTCGGCTTCTGCAGGAAGGGCGAGGGCGGCAAGTTCGTCGCCGATGGCAACCTGATTTCGGGCGTCGGCAAATTGCCGTTCAATACCGACGGCGGCGGACTGTGCAGCAATCATCCCGTCAACAGGGGTGGAATGACAAAAATCATCGAAGCGGTAAGGCAGCTGCGGGGAGAGGCTCACCCGAAGGTGCAAGTCCCAAATTGTGACCTTGCGATTGCCCACGGCACCGGCGGCCTGCTCGGTATCCGTCACGCCGCCTCAACCTGCATTCTGGAGCGTGCGTGATGGATAGCGCTGTGAAATACCCGACCCCGCAAGGCAATCCGGAGACCGCAAAATTCTGGCAGCAGACGGTCGAGGGCAAGCTCCTGATCAAGCGCTGCACGGCGTGCGGCGAGGTGCACTATTTTCCGCGCAGCATCTGTCCCTTCTGCTTCTCCGACAGGACGGTATGGGAAGAAAGCTCCGGCGAGGGCGAGATCTACAGCTTCAGCCTGATGCGCAAATCCGCAAGCGGACCATACGCGATCGGCTATGTCACGCTGAAGGAGGGACCATCGCTCTTGACCAACTTCGTCGACTGTGACCTGCAACGCTTGAGGATCGGCCAGAAGGTCAAGGTGGTGTTCAAGACGACTGACGGCGCGCCGCTGCCGTTCTTTACGCCGGTGTGAGCCTTGTCCTCGAGGAGCGCGCTCTTGCGCGCGTCTGGAAGGACGAGACCGAAAATGACAGTGCACGGCCTCATGGTTCGAGACGGCGCAAGTGCGCCCCTTATCATGAGGATCACCATTCGGGGAGAAGATACGGCGATGCCGATCAATTACGATGAGCTGATGGCGCTGAAGAATCTCGGCCAGAAATTCGCCTACGGCGATCGCGAGGTGATGCTGTACGCCTATGGCATCGGCATGGGCGCCGACCCCCTGGACGAGAGGGAGCTGGCTTTCGTCAATGAGGCGAGCGCAATTGCGCGCCCGCTCAAGGTCGTCCCGACATTTGCTTCCGTGGCCGCGTGGGGTGCGGGCCCGGGCGAAATGAATCTGAATCGCATGATGGTGGTCGATGGCGAGCGTGACATCACCTTCCACCGGCCGCTGGCGGTAGCTGCAAATCTCCTTGTCGATTCGCGAGTGCTCGCCGTCTTCGACAAGGGCAAGGACAAGGGCGCGGTGATCCGTCACCAGACCGTCCTCAAGAACGATAACGGCGAGGAACTGGCAACGCTGGTCGCTTCCCGCTTTGCGCGCGGCGATGGCGGTTTCGGCGGACCGTCCGAAGGCCAGCCGGAACCGCACAACGTGCCGACGCGTGCGCCCGACCGTTCCATTGATATTTCGACGCGCCAGGATCAGGCGCTGATCTATCGGCTGTGCGGCGACCGCAACCCGCTGCATTCCGATCCGGAATTCGCCAGGCGCGCCGGATTTCCGAAGCCCATCCTGCATGGCATGTGCACTTTCGGCATCACCTGCCGTGGCATCCTGCAGACCTATGCCGATTACGATCCTGCCGCCTTCAGGCAGCACGCCGCGCGATTTTCCTCACCGGTCTATCCGGGGGAAACCGTTACGCTGGACATGTGGAAGGACGGCAATGTGATCTCCTTCGAGGCGAAGGTGAAGGCGCGCGAGGCGGTCGTGATCAGGAACGGCAAGGCGGTGTTGGGGTGAGATGCGAGCGAGGGCGGGCGTAGTAATTGAAGTCGTCATGCCCGGGCTCGTCCCTGCATCCGCGTCTCGGCTCCGATGAGAAAGACGTGGATGGCCGTGACGAGCACGGCGATGACAGCCTAATCAGAAGAACGACCAGGGAGAACATCATGGGACTGCTCGACGGCAAGGTGGCCCTGATCACGGGCGCGGGCGGAGGGCTTGGGGAAGCCTACGCCAAACTGTTCGCGCGCCAGGGCGCGGCCGTCGTCGTCAACGATCTCGGCGGACCACGCGACGGCAGTGGTTCCGACGTTTCGATGGCGCAGAAGGTGGTCGAGGCGATCAAGGCGGAAGGCGGCCGCGCGGTCGCCAACGCTGCCGATATTTCGACGATCGCCGGCGGTCAATCGGTGTTTGACGACGCCATCAAGCATTTCGGCCGCGCCGATATTCTGGTCAATAATGCGGGCATCCTGCTCGACCAGACATTTGCCAAGGCGACCGAAGCGGCTTGGGACAAGGTTTTGAAGGTGCATCTGAAGGGCACGTTCTGTTGCACCCAGCCGGTGTTCCGCTGGATGCGCGAGAACGGCGGCGGCGTCATCGTCAATACGTCTTCGACCTCCGGCCTGATCGGCAATTTCGGGCAATCCAATTACGGCGCCGCCAAAGGCGGCATCTGGGGTCTGTCGAACGTGCTCGCCATCGAGGGGCGCAAATACAACATTCGCGTCTGGACGCTGGCCCCGGGTGCGCTGACCCGCATGACCGCCGACTTGCCGCGCTACATCGAAAACCCCGGTGCAGCGCTCGGGGCGGACGGCATCGCGCCTGCCGTGCTATACATGGTCAGCGATCTCTCGGGCGAGCAGAGTGGAAAGATACTCGGCGTATCCGGCCCGCGCGGCGTGCGCGAAATGCGGATGATGGAAAAGCCAGGCTGGAAGCCGCCGCATGGCGGATGGAAGGCCGAGGACATTGTTGAACACGCATCCGAGATTTTCTTCTCGGACGAAGAGATCAAGATGGGTGCGCGACGGTTTTAGCTCGAGTGTCGTTCCGGGACAGGCGAAGCGTGAAACCGGAACCTTGAGATTACGGGTTCGATGCGGTGCCCGTCATCGGGCGCGCAATGCGCGGACCCGGTGGCATCGCCCCGGAATGACGAAGAGGAAATGCAGCAATGACCAAATTGACCCACAAGGCCGCCGGCACCTTCGCGATCGCGCCGACACCATTCCATGACGACGGGCGCATTGACGAAAAATCCATCGACCGGCTGACCGACTTCTACGCCGATATCGGCTGTGATGGCGTCACGGTGCTCGGTATCATGGGCGAAGCACCGAAGCTCGACGGTTCGGAGGCTGAGGAAGTCGCCCGGCGCTTCGTCAAGCGGGCGAAGAATATGCAGGTCATCGTCGGCGTTTCCGCACCTGGATTTGCCGCCATGCGCTCGCTTGCGCGCGCTTCCATGGATGCGGGTGCTGCGGGAGTGATGATCGCGCCAACGCCGACCTTGCGTACCGACGACCAGATCGTCACCTATTTCAGGCAGGCAGCGGAGGCAATCGGGCCCGACATTCCCTGGGTGCTGCAGGATTATCCGCTGACATTGTCGGTGATTTTCACGCCCGAGGTGATCCGCAGAATCGTGATGGATAGTCCATCCTGCGTCATGCTCAAGCACGAGGATTGGCCAGGCCTTGAGAAGATTTCGGCACTCCGCGGCTTTCAGAAGGAGGGCTCGCTCCGGCCGCTATCGATTCTGACCGGCAACGGCGCGCTGTTTCTGGACTTCGAGATGGAGCGTGGCGCCGACGGCGCGATGACCGGTTACGCATTCCCGGAAATGCTGATTGACGTCGTGCGCCTGTCAAAGGAGTTCCGCCGCGACGCCGCGCACGATCTGTTCGACGCCCATCTGCCACTGATCCGCTACGAGCAGCAGCCGGGTATCGGGTTGGCGGTACGAAAATATGTGCTGCAGAAGCGCGGGATCATCGCTTCCAGCGCGCAACGCAAGCCGGGTTCGAGTCTCACGCCGACCGCCAGGGTGGAAGTGGATTACCTGCTGTCGCGCGTGGCGCGTGTCGACAGGCGCGCCGACTTGCGGCCGCAATCCAGCGCCGCCGGCTGATCCGATGGCCGCCGACAAAACCGTCGCGCCGCGTCCTGCGTCCACCATTTTGCTGCTGCGTGACGGCGTCGGGCAAGAAATCGAAGTCTTCATGATGGTGCGCCATCATGAGATCGAGTTCTCCTCCGGCGCGCTGGTGTTTCCCGGCGGCAGCGTGGAGAAGGGCGATCAGGAAATCATCGCAAGCCCCGCGCTCTATTACGGCGGCGCCGGCCTTGAGGCAGCCGAATTGAGTTTCAGGATCGCCGCGATCCGGGAAACCTTCGAGGAGAGCGGCATCCTGCTTGCGCGGCCGCAAGGGTCGAAAGCACTCATCGAGGCAAAGCGGGCTGCAGAGATCGAAGCCAAAAGCCGTGCCGCTTTGTCGGAAGGCAAAACCTCCTTCGCAAATGTGCTCGCCGGCAACGGCCTGGTGCTGGCGCTGGATGAACTGGTGCCCTATGCGCACTGGATCACCCCCGAGGGGATGCCGAAACGGTTCGATACCTGGTTCTTTCTTGCCGCCGCTCCCCCCGAACAGATTGGCGCGCATGACGGCAGGGAATCCACCGACTCGATCTGGCTGTCACCGCGCGAGGCGCTCGCGGGCGGCGAAAGCGGGCGTTTCAAACTGCCGTTCCCGACCACGCGCAACCTGATCAAGCTCGGCAAGCAACCGAATGTGAAAGCCGCGCTCGATGAAGCAAGGGGAAAACCGATCGTCACCGTCATGCCGGTGATAATTCGAACTCGACGGTCGCCGCCAGCTTCGTATCCCGAAGGAAGCAGGCTACGATGGCGAGCTGTTTGAAGTCGGCGGGTCATGATCGGTTCGCGATGTTGAGACACAGCAGCAACAATCAGGGCAGGGCACGCAGGGTGAAGATGGGACGCCTTGGTGCGGTGAGTGGAGGATGGCTGCTTGCGCTCATTATGTCCGGTGTCGGATCGGCACAGGAAAGTTTCCCCAATCACCCGGTGCGTGTCGTCAATCCCTATTCGGCCGGAAGCGTGGCCGATGTTTTCGGTCGCATCGTCACGCAGAACATGGCTGCGCAATGGAATGCGTCGATCATCCTGGAGTCCAAGTCGGGTGCAAACGGCTCGCTTGCGGCCGAAGATGTCGCTCGTTCCGCGCCCGACGGATACACCTGGCTTCTGGTGACGACATTCTTCACGACCAGTCCTTCGCTCAACATCACGCTGCGGTGGGACCCGGTGCGCGATTTCATTCCTGTCGGACAGATATGCGAGGCTCCAAATTTCTTCATCGTTCCGAGATCGCTTCCCGTTAACAACGTGGCCGAGTATGTGGCGCTCGCCAGGGCAAGGCCGGGTACACTGAATTACGGCCATCCCGGCAAAGGTTCGACCGGGCATCTTGGCTTCGAGTTGTTCAAGCGCCTGGCCGGAATAGACGTCACCCCGATCGGCTATCGCGGCTATCCGCAGATGGTTGCGGATATCGCCAGCGGTCTGATCAATTCGACCTTCCTTTCCGCCAATCAGGCGCTGGCGCAAGCGCAGAGCGGCACCATCAGGATCATTGCAGCGATCAACAACGGTCGTTCCAAATACTTTCCCGATGTGCCGACCATGGCGGAACAGGGCTTTGCCGAAGCCCAGGTGACGCCGTGGTTCGGCATTGTGGTACCGGCCGCAACACCGCAACCGATCGTCAATCGCATCAGCAAGGCGCTGGAAGCTGCGCTTGCCACTCAGGAAGTGCGCGAGAGGCTTGACCTTGCTGGATGCGCCGCAAAAAGCGCGCCGCCTGGGGAATTTACCGACATCATCAAATCCGACATTGCGCTCTGGGCGAAGGTGGTCAGGGAAGCCGGTATTCCACCCGATTGAACTCGCCCAAGGGCTTGCGTTAACCGTGTGCACGACGCCCTCGATCGCGAGCCGTCAAGTTCCCTCGACGGCCGATTCCATCGTATAAACGGGCAACTGCCCCGATCGGGTTCCGATACCTATGGCCTTTGCCACCATCGTTCAGCGCATACGGTCGTTCACGCCCTCGATCGGGCAGATGACCTTTGGCAGCTTCCTGCTTCTGCTGGCGATGATCGTGATGACCAGCGTCGCCAGCGTGGTCTCGATCCGCCACATCGGTGCAACCTTTGCCGAGCTGCAGCACCTGCAAAATCTCGGCGACGTCGTCGAGGAGATCGACCGCCGCACCAAGGAGCTGCGGCTGGCGGCTCGCGAGTACGTGACCGACCCGGCAGGGCCATCAAGCGAAGTCTGGGAGGCCGCAACTTCCCTGAGCGCGCTGTTGAAGAAGACGAGGCTTCAGCTCGCGCCCGAACAACAGGAGATGATCGACGGCGTCTCGCAGCGGCTGGCGAACTATCGCGTGGGGATCGAACGCGTTACCGCCTTGATCGGCCATCGCGCCGAACTGGTCGAAGCCCTGCCGCCGATCCGGGCGCGGTTCGAGCAGGCGATTGCCGAAATCCCCGACCGCTTGACCGCGAGAGCGCTGTTCCGGGCGCAAAACCAGGTGGCGGCAGCGCTGCTGGCACACAATTCGGCCTCCGCGGAACAATCCGCGCGGAAGATGAAGTCGCTTTCGATCGATGATCCCGCGCTCCGCGCCGCCACCGACGACTATGCCGATGCGATCATTTCGATTTCGGAGACCGAAGGCAGGATTGCCCAGCTCGACAAGGAGGTGCTGGGCACCGAGGGACAGATGATCAGCCGTGTGACCGATTTGCTGCGTGACCTCGGTGACCGCAGGGGGCAAGTACTGGCAGGCGATTTCGTCCGAACGCTGGCCCACGACAAATGGCAAAGCGTCCTCCTGGGGCTTTCCGGTGTACTGATCGGGTTGGCCGCCGCGCTGTTCGTGGTGCGCAGGACCGTTCGTCCGCTCAATGCGATTGCCGGGGCCATTCGCGCGCTTGCTGCCGGTCAGAAGAATGCCTCAATTCCGGCAACCGGCGTCGACAACGAGATCGGCGACATCGCGCGCGCCGCCGAGGTGTTCCGCCGCTCGCTCGTCGACGCAGACACGGCACGGGAGGCCGCGATCCGCGCCCTGGCTGAGCAACGCCTCGCCGAGGAAAGCTATCGCAAGCTGTTCGAAGGTTCCGTCGACGGGATCTATGTGACGACGCCGGCCGGCGAACTTCTCAACGCCAATCCCGCTCTGGCGCGGATGATGGGATACGACACGCCGGAAGATCTGATCCGGAGCATCGGCGACATCACACGCAACGTCTACGTTCATTCGGAAGCTCGCGATGAATACCAGCGCCTGATGCAGCGCGACGGCATGGTGCGCGAATTCGAATATCAGGTGCATCGGCAAGGAGGGGCGATCCTTTGGCTCTCCGACAGCGCGACGGCGGTGCGCGATGAGACCGGCCAGATCATCCGCTATGAGGGAACGGTGCGCGACATCACCGACCAGCGACGCGCCGAGGAGGCGATCGCCGAGGGCCGGCGCCTGTTGCAACAGGTGATCGACACCGTTCCCGCCGTCATCAACGTTAAGGACAATCAGTTCCGTTATGTCCTGATGAACAGGTATATGGCCGGCATTTTCGGCATCGAGCCGGCAGACGCGATCGGTCGCACCACCTCCGACCTGATGTCGGACATTGGTGCACAAAAGGTCGATGAAAGCGACCGGCGGGTGCTGGCATCGGGCAAGGAACTCGGGTTTTTCGAGGAGGAATACCGCGACCTCTCCGGCCATCTGCGGTATTGGCTCGTGAACAAGCTTCCGCTGCTCGATGCCGACGGCGAGGTTGAGCGTATCGTCACCGTTGGGCTTGACATCGGCGAGCGCAAGCGCGGCGAACAGGAGATGCGCAAGGCGAGGGACGCCGCCGAAGCCGCGTTGCGCAACTTGCGGGAAACCCAGAACTCGCTGATCGAGGCCGAGAAGCTTGCCGCGCTCGGGCGGCTGGTGGCGGGTGTCGCGCACGAGGTGAACAATCCAGTCGGCATCAGCCTGACGGTTGCCTCCTCGCTGGAGCGCAAGACGGCGCTGTTTGCCGGCGAAGTGGCACGCGGAGAGATCAGGCGATCCCGTCTCAATGATTTTCTTGAAACCAGCCGGGACGCGTCATCCCAGCTCGTGGCCAATCTCAATCGCGCGGCCGAGCTGATCGCTTCGTTCAAGCAGGTCGCCGCCGACCGCAACTACTCCGATCAACGCACCTTCGATCTCGGCGACCTGACCGAACAGGTGGTGATGAGCCTGCGCCCCGGCCTGCGCAAACACCGCTTGACCCTTGCTGTGGATTGCCAGCCCAATCTCGCGATGAACTCCTATCCCGGCCCATATGGACAGGTGCTCACCAATCTCTTCCTTAATGCGGTGGCGCACGCCTTTCCCGATGGCAGGCCGGGAACGCTGGACATCAAGGTGCGCGAAGCAGGAAAGGATCACGTCGAAATCATCTTCTCCGACGACGGTTGCGGAATGAGTCTCGATGTGCGGCGCCGCGCCTTCGACCCGTTCTTCACCACGCGCCGCGACCAGGGCGGCACCGGCCTCGGCCTTCACATCGTCTACAGCATCGTGACCAACCGCCTGGGTGGCCGGCTTGAGCTCGATTCCGAGCCGGGCAGGGGTACGCGAATTCAGATCATCCTGCCGCGCGTGGCGCCGCTGGAACAGGCCGCGGAGTAAGCGGCGACAGGCCGCCAAGCGTGCGGTACAGATCAGTTGGTCTCGGAGAGCTTGCGCAGCGTTGCCTTGAAGATCTGACTGGCTTTGCCGACCAGCGCGGTGCCGCTCATCTCGGCGGCGGTGTCGTTAAACGTGCCGGAGACGCCGATGCCGACCGGACTCGGTCCTCCGAACAGCGGGTTGGCGTCAGGACTGGTCGTGTGGCGCTGAACCAGAACCTCTCCTTTGAAAGTATTTCCTTTTACCGTGTAGGTGCCTGTGTAGAACAAGTAGGCATCGCCGCCGAGGATCTTGCCGTCGCGGAACAAGACCACGCCGCTGCCCTTCCCGGATCGGCCGTCCTGGAGACTGACATGGATCGAATAAAGACCATTCTTCATGATGTGGCTGCTCGGCAGACCCCTCACTCGGGACCCGGCAATCTTTATGCCAAAGCGGGCCGTGCAGCGTCAACGCAGCATCGGCGTTGCCGCCGTTGGGCAGCCGCTGGCATGATGTATTTCGTATCTGCTCGCGCTAAAGGTATTTCCTGTCGCGCTCGAGGAGTTCGATCGAGATACCCTGCGGCCCGCGAATAAAGCAGATGCGAACGCCCGGCCGAATGGTTACAGGCTCCTTGGTGAACTCAACGCCCTTGGCCTTGATCTCGGCTGCGACCGAGTCGATGTCCTTTACCGTGAGACCGAAATGGTCGAGGCCCTGATAGGGGGTCACCGGAGGCGGGTTGATGCCTTCGCCTGCGGTAACGGGAGCGATGAAGACCATTGCGCCGCCGAGCTTGACGTCGATGCGGCCCGGGCTGCGAACAATCTCACCCCCAAGTATGTCCTCGAGCCAGCTGGCTGTCGCCTCGGGATCGGGACTGCGCAGATGAACGTGGTCCCAGGTTACTGCCGGCATTTCCTGTCTCCAATCGGGTTGTCATGCCCTGCCTGGCACGACGAGGGGTTACGTTGGGTCATCGCATTGCCGTTTTTAGCGGCGAGGCGCGGGCGTGGCCATAGCTTCGTTGACCCGTTGAAGGATTTCTCTGGGTTTGGATGCAACCATTTTCGAATTCGTGAATTCTCGTATTGGCGACGGAACCGCGCAATCGGCATTCGTCAAAAACCGCGCGGCCAAACCCGCGCGGTTTTTAGTGCGGTGCGATGGCGGTGCGGTTGCCGCAGGGATGGCAACGCCATGACGCACGGCTTCGTCGATATTGACCATCTGAATTCGGCCGAAGGAACGGCTGCCGGCTATCTCAGGTTGGCGCTTGGCTGGCTGCCGATCGCCGTGATCCTGGCGGCGGCTGTGGGGTTGCTGACCTCCGATTTCGTGCGCAGGCGGCCTGCGAGCGGTCCCGTACATGCGGCGGCCGCAACGACAACGAATGTTGCGCCGCCGGTCACGGTCGGACTTGCCAGACATCCATCATTCGACCCATCGATCTCCGAAGCGATTGTGCCCGAACAGCCGGCACCGGCCGATGGCGTGAAAATCTCGTCGCAATCCTGGCGCAGGGGCGGGCTCGGTTCCAATGCGTTCGTCACGATGACACTACGAAATGCCAACGACTTTGCGGTTGGGGATATCGAGATCTCATGTGCATTTGCTCGTTCAGACGGCGTCCATCTGACAGACCGCACCCGACTGATTCATGGCCCCATCAATGGCAAGAGCCGGAAGACTCTTGCCCGGCTGCATGTCGGCTTCGTCAACCCTAACGCAGCCAAGGCCAGCTGTTCGGTGTTAGCGGCGAGCCATATCTAGGACAGGTCATTCTCTCGGCCAAGTCATCTCTGGGCCAAGTCATCTCCGGGCCAAGTCATCCTCGAAACCAGGCGGTAGCGTCAACTTATTGGCTTGCCGCCTTGTGTCGCATGGAACAAACCGCGCCATCCTCCGTTGAGCAGGCGATCCGCGTTTCCAGCGCGGGCGGAGCGATTTGAAATGCCGTTCCTGCGATATTTTTTCTTTGTCGGCGGAGCGCTATTGGCTCTGCTGTTCGCAGCCGATGCATATTTGCCCAGATCGCCGGCAATCGAGCGTGCGACGGCCACGGCCGATCTTTCCATGATACGGATTCGTTCCGATCGGAAATGGCCGGAGCGGATCGTGTTCGATACTACCCAGCCCACCATTATCCCGCCAAAGACCTCGATCGCCGAGCTACGAATTCAGCAGCCTGCACAGCCCTCCGCTGCAGCTTCGAAGGTGCCTATGCGTGAGGCCTTCGCGCAATTGCCATCGAATGCAAATCAGCTTCAGCCGGCCGATCCAAGAAAGGCGGAGGCGAGGCGAAAACGTAAGTCGGTGGCGAGAGCCTACATGGGCCAGCCGCTGCTGGTCGCGCAACAACCGCGCTTTGGCCTTTTCGGCAACGGCATTTGGTGAGTTAAATCGCCAGCGGGGCAATTAAAATCTCGCGAAGTGCGCTGGCCCGTTGTGGTCTCGACCGATCCGCAGCTGCGCCAGGCGGAAGCCTTGGGTAAGCCGAAGTCGCTAAGTGCAGACATTTCCAGTTAGGCGCAGTCGGTTCGACCCGTTATAGTCGGTTCACCCTTAACCGACCAGGGATAGCCATGCCCGTTGCCTCCGCAGCACAATCCAGTCGACAACAACGCGAGTCCAGGCCCCAGGCCGAGGTGCTTGCGGAGGAGATCCGTTTCCATCGCAAGCAGATCGGCCTGTCTCTGGAAGCTCTGGCCGAATTGTCTGGCGTGAGCAAATCGATGATCTCGAAGGTCGAGAGGGCGGAAGCTGTGCCGTCCACCGCGGTTCTGTCCCGACTTGCGGAAGCTCTCAACGTGACATTTTCAAGGCTGATGTCGCCGGAGACCGGACGGGAGATTCTTCATATACCGCGCTCCCGACAACCCGTGCTGCGAGACGAGGCCTCCGGTTTCCAGCGCCGCTGCTTGTCTCCTGTTTTACCCGGACGGGGCATCGACTGGGTGCTCAACACCCTGCCTCCCAAGGCGACGACCGGAGAATTCGTGGCGCATCGACGCGGCGTTTCCGAATATATCTATGTTCTCAAGGGCAAGTTGAGCACCTCTATCGGTCAGCGCACTATTGTCGTGGCTGAAGGCGATAGTCTCTATTTCGAAGCCGACGCGGGTCATTCCTTCACAAACGTTGGCCCCGGCCCGTGCGAATACTTTCTGGTGATCGATTCGTCGGGGCTTCGTTATTGATCCCAGAGACGGCCCAAATGTCCGAAATCATCGGACTACTCTGAGTTGATCGACCATTGCTCTCCTCCTTGTGATTGACGGATAGCGAAGATTCATTGACAGAGCCGAATCTTCCTAGATGGTGGAATTTTGTCCACTAAACGGGATGGGGGCTCCTCCAATGTCAATGGCTCAAACGATTGAACAATTGTCCGCGGATGCAGAGGACACGGCCCTTGCTCCCATTGTATGGGCGAGCGTTCTTGGAACGGTCATTGAGTGGTATGACTTCCTGATCTATGGCACTGCCGCTGCCCTGATTTTCAACAAGCTGTTCTTTCCGACGCTGGATCCGCTGGCGGGTACCTTGGCCGCCTTCGGTTCGTACGCCGTCGGGTTTGTGGCGCGACCGCTGGGTGGCGCAATCTTCGGCCATTTCGGCGACAAGCTCGGCCGAAAGGCCATGCTCACGGTCACCATGATAGTGATGGGCGTCGGAACATTCCTCATCGGATGCCTTCCGACCTATTCGCAAATCGGGATCCTTGCCCCAGTGCTTCTGGTCGTTCTTCGGCTGCTGCAGGGCATTGGCGTTGGCGGCGAGTGGGGTGGCGCTGTACTCATGGTGATCGAGCATGCACCGAAGGACAAGCGCGGCCTTTACGGCAGCCTTGTTCAGGTGGGATTCCCGGCAGGCGTTGCCGGATCGACTGCCACGTTCCTGCTTCTCTCGCTTCTGCCCGAGGCTGACTTTATCTCCTGGGGCTGGCGTCTGCCATTTCTACTCAGTGCGATCCTCGTCGCCGTTGGACTCTTTGTGAGGCTGAAACTGGCGGAAACTCCGGTCTTTTCGCGAATGAAGGCACACGAAACGGTCGCCCGGTTGCCGCTTGCGGAGCTTTTTGCAAAGCAGCGCAAACCGCTCCTGATATCGATTGGCCTGAAAATCTCGGAAGTGGCCTGGGTGTACGTGATGACCGTATTTGCGATCGTCTATGCGACGGGGCAGCTCGGTCTGTCGAAGACGCTGATTCTGGATGCGATCCTGGCAGCGGCACTGCTTGAACTTGTGACCATACCGCTGTTTGGATGGATGTCCGACAAGATCGGCCGGCGGACGATGTATATCGGCGGGGCCATCCTGAGCGCGATTTGCGCTTTCGCGATATTCGCGCTGCTCGAAACCAAAAACCCGGTGATCATCATCATCTCGATGGCAGTCGTGGTGAGCCTTACCCATGCGGTGATGTTTGCGCCGCAGGCTGCGTTCCTGCCCGAACTGTTCGGCACCAGAACGCGCTACAGCGGCGCCTCCCTGGGTTGCCAGGTCTCTGCGGCCATATCGGGCGGAATGGCGCCGATCATCGCAACTGGCCTTTTGGGATGGAGCGGCCGGACGTGGCCGATCTCGCTTTACCTGGTCGGTCTTGCTCTCATCACGCTTGGATCTGCCCTGGCTTCGACGGAAACCAACAAGCTCGATCTTTGAGGCTTGAGCGCGGACATCCTTCCACTATAGTGGAAATTTATTCCATCAAGCAGGAAGCCGAAATGTCAGGGAAGGAAATCGTCAGCACGAACGAGGCTGCCCCCGCAGTGGGGCCCTACTCGCAAGGTACGAGATCGGAAAGCCTCGTATTTGCGTCGGGGCAGCTTCCGATCGATCCATCGAGCGGAAACATGCCCGAGGGGATCGAGGCTCAGACCCGACAATCCCTCGCCAACCTCGCCGCGGTTCTTGACGCGGGCGGCGCCTCGCTTGCGTCAGTCATGAAGACGACGGTCTTCCTGAAGGACATGAACGATTTCGCCGCGATGAACGGCATTTATGCGAACGCATTCCCGACATTGCCCCCGGCGCGTTCGACGATCCAGGTCGCGCGGCTGCCGCGCGACGCGCTCGTCGAAATCGAAGCGATCGCATTGCGGCAAGACCAGAGATAGGAATCGTGCATTCCACCACCAAATCGCTTCCGCGGATGGTCGAGGCATTCGACCATCCGTCCGGATCGCTTGCGTCGAAATCCGCGGGCGGCGCGACGCTGTGGCAGGGAAAGCTGCTGCATATCCACGTTGCGCCCAGTGCCAGCTATGAGATGGAAGAATTGCACGAGGCTCATTGCGTTGCCGGACGGGGCATCGTTGGCGATCGATACTTCGAGGGTACCGGCACATATTCGCCCAAGCCTGACGTGCGCGAGGTTACGCTGATCGAACAGGAAGCGCTCGACGCGTTGTGGCGTAACGATCCACCGATGCAGGATGGTCGGATCAAGCTGGAACCGGGAGATCACCGCCGCAACCTCACCGTCATCGGCGTGCCGCTCAATCATCTCGTCGGCCGCAGATTCAGGATCGGCGAGGTGATCCTTCGCGGCGGCCGGCTCAACTTTCCCTGCAAGTACCTGGAAGAACTTCTGGGCCAACCGGTGTTTCTTCCGCTCTACAACCGCTCGGGTCTGAACTGCGGCATCGAGGTGGGCGGCATCATTCGTCCGGGTGATCCTGTCGAATTGGTCGCATAATGACCGCGCGACTCATCATGAAATTGCGGGTCGAGAAGGCCCATTTGACCTCGCCGGATGTCCTGCATGTGCAGCTTGTTCATCCGCTGCGGCCTGAACTTCCGCACTGGACGGCCGGAGCCCACGTCGATCTCCGCCTCAGCGACGGGCGTGTGCGCCAGTATTCGCTTTGCGGCGATCCGCTCGACCGCTCCCGGTACGAGATCGCCATCAAGCGTGAGCCTAGCGGCAGGGGAGGATCGATTTGGGCGCATGAGAATTTGCGGGCAGGGACGATTGCCCACGTCTCGGCGCCGCGCAACAACCTTCCTCTGGCGGAAAATGCGAAGCGTCATGTCCTGATAGCCGGCGGCATCGGCATCACGCCGTTTGCCTCAATGGCACGTACGCTCTCTGCCGGGAACAAGGACTACGTGCTTCACTATTGTGCCCGCTCCGCGGAGGATGCGCCTTTGTTGGCCGAATTGCAGGCGATTTGCGCCGACCGCCTCATTCCCTGGTTCTCGCAGCAGGGACGGCGCTTCGACACGAACGTATTGCCGCGCCGCGATCAGGGTACGCATGTTTACGTCTGCGGACCCTCGCGTCTTGTCGAGTCGGTTCGGACCGCCTTGAAGGAATGGCCCGAGCAGCAGATTCACAACGAGGTCTTTCAGCCGACGATCGACGAGAATTTCAAGGCCGAACCCTTCGAGGCGGTGGTCGCTTCGACCGGTCAAAGGCTATTGGTGCCCGCCAACCAGTCGCTGCTCGATGTGCTTCGCGACAGCGGATTCATCGTGCCGTCGTCGTGCGAATTGGGAGTCTGCGGCTCCTGCGAATGCGGCTACCGGGACGGAATCGTCATCCACCGCGACCATATCCTGCCGCTGGCCAAGCGGCAGGATCGGATGCTGCCCTGCGTTTCGCGCGCGCGGGTCGGCGTCACCCTGGATCTATAGGACGTGATCCGGAAAAGTCGGTACCGGTCTTTCCGAAAAGATCATGCTCAAACAATCAACCAGGGCGCAGATGCGATCCGATGTCAGATCATCGCGCCCAAGGGGAACTTCGTCTGCGCGAGGCGAGGCCGCGGCTGCTGGTCGGGCTGGCTCAAGTCTGCTAATCGAGTGGGCCAAGCGCTCGTAGCTCAGCTGGATAGAGCATCGGACTTCGAATCCGAGGGCCGGGAGTTCGAATCTCTCCGAGCGCGCCA
>CAVRMY010000015.1:0-139554 GCA_963721935.1 uncultured Alphaproteobacteria bacterium | reverse complement strand
GTAAAATTAATGACTTAAATGATTATCTTGAGGATAAAGTTACCTTGGGTAAAGCGCCGGGTAAGCAGGAGGGTGCTATGACTAACGACCAGGTCGATCGCATCGTCGAGCACCTCTGCCAGCAACTACATGTGACGATCCGGTTGAAGGGCGCTCAGCCCGAAGCCTTCCCTCCTAACATCAAGGAGCTTGGATTCGATCCTGCTTCTGTAAAGACCGTATTGCTAACCGGCCTAAATCTGGCGAGGGTAACGAGCCACCAAGTGGCGCCGGAAACCAGCGAAGAGCCGCCGTGGGCCTAGCCCGACGAAGGAGATTTCCGTGTCGATGAACGACGACAGGAGCCCACTCCTTGATCTGATGAATTGTATTGTCTGTAACCAAACAATGAAACTCGAGAAGAGCGATCCGGATGATCAGGGCAATGATGTTATCCAATATCGTTGCAAGCTGTGTGGTCGAATTGAGCGACTGCGTCTTTTTCGCCGAAGCCGAGTCTAGGAAGGGTGCGTGTTTACAGGCTGCAAGCCGCTCCGGCACTTGCCTGTCGGTGTCCAGCGCCTTGGCCAGTGCGCCAATACGTCCGGCGGAATTGACTCGCTATCTGAGGTTAGAAGGCGCACGGTGAATTATCGCCGCTCAGCCTTCGGCATCCATCGGTGACAGAGAGTGTTGTGCTCCCGCCTGAAATCAAGGGAGTTCCTATGCCAAAAAATCCCCCTCCGCCGAACTGCCTGAATTGCGGCAAACCGATGCACTTCCTGGTCACGAAGATCGGTAGACGATTCAGATGCATTCAATGCGACAGTGCAGATCCATTGGCAATGTCGGATACCACGGCCGCCGCGACCTCGGAGCTTAGGTGATGCGGAATATCCCTCTGGACCTTCAAAGGAGGTTCGAAAAACGGTGGGCCGCCAGGTTTTTACGTTCACCAAACTCCCCACAGAATGATCGGTTTCGTGCGGCTCGCGTCCCTCAACGAGGCGACGGTCTTCGCCCCGGTGGTAAATATGATGAAGTCATCCGACGATATGGTGCCCGTCCATCTCGTTGATCAGGACGGTCAGGAAGACCGAACGTGAAAATGATTGCGGAGTACCTGGAGTACGCGATCAAATTTGATCGGCTGGCTGCCAAGGAGCCGGTTTCAGGATTAAAAACTTCATTCGAGAAGCAGGCTGTCGCCTATCGCAAGCTTGCGGCTCAACGTGCCAGAAAGCTCGGTATACCTGAACTGGCTGGTTCGATCGGCCCGTAGTGGCCAGGATGGAAGCCATCCGCAGCGCTGGTGGCGGACTGAGGGAGAAACCCAGTCGGCAAAAAAAGCCGCGACCCTTCAGCATCGCCCGAACGGGGACTAAGCGTCGGCGCCGGCTGCCAAAAAGGGCTGAGTTTCGCGACGATCGAAGTCGATCAGCGGAAAGCGAAATTAGCGCGATTTGTCTGGCTATCGGGCACCAGAAGGCGCAGCCTTGTCGCGGGGCCCCGACAGGAGGCGATACGTGAGCAACATTTTTAATACCAAAGGTATTCACGTTGCCATCGTGCACGGCTCGGAAATCTACGATCTCGCAGGCAAAAAAATCTACGATCTAAAGGGACTTCGTATCTACCGTCTGTCCGGCGAACTCGTCGGTCATCTGAGCGATGCGAGTGGCTCGAACAAGCGTCTTGACCGCTCCACCGACGGGCTATTTCCCGGCACGACCCGCCGTGTGGAAAAAGCCGAAACTGAGGGCACCGCCGCCATTGTCTCGTCGAGCTTGGGTTGAAGGCGAAGGGGAAGTGATGCCCGTCAAAATCCATCAGGTCTTTGCACTTTGCGTGGACGGCAAACCCACGCTGACATTCGAAGCACGTAACATTCCTGAAGCCCGACAGCTCTCGAAGGAACCATGGCTCCGCGCCGACTTACGTTCGCAGCAGAGCAACCGGTTTCCCTTGTGCGGGGTCGATTCGAAGTTATCGGTCAGGCGTGCGAACAATGACGAGGCGGAGATATTTGACCGGGGCGCACAATTGGCGAAACCGTGGGAGGGTCGGGTGCTGGCCTACTTAGTCGAACTCGATGGTTTCGATTGAGAGGCAGAGCGATCAGCGGCGATCGGTGGCCGGAAGACCCGATCTGGAGCCGCGATTTACCAGCCAGGCTTGCGGCCTGCGCTGCTCGGTTTATCGACCGGTCTTGGTGCAACAACTGCAATCCCTGGCTGAATATAGGCTGAAATGGCGCGCTCGGAGAGATTCGAACTCCCGGCCCTCGGATTCGAAGTCCGATGCTCTATCCAGCTGAGCTACGAGCGCCTGGTTTGTGATCGATTACCAGACTTAACCGGATGGGGCCAGCAGACGCGGAGAGCTTGCCGGCGCTTGGTCGGACCAAGGTAGTCCTCGCTCAGAAGCAGGGGTATCGTCCGCCCTGCGCGCGATAGGTCGCCGAACCCTGCATACAAAAGTTCGTCGACGGGCCGTCGTAAAAGGCGAAGGTGCCGGGCGCGAGGCCAGGCCCGTAATTGTGACTGTAGCTGATCGGGTAGGGCAGCCCGTAACCGTAACCGTGGTGGTATCGGCGCGCTTGCGCCTGGCCCGGGATAGCTATCAGGGCAGCGAGAACGGCCACGGCGGAGAAAAGCTTCAGTCTTGTCATTGGGCGCCTCCGGGAGAAAACAAGAACATCTTAGGCAAATTGAGGCTCCCATCCAGAGGTAAATCACCCGAAAATTGCGGATAAACCGCCTGGACGGCAGATTTTGGCCCTCCCTTATGCTTAACGAAATTCAAACACAGTCCGGCCAGAGTTGCGCCTTGAGATCCCCTTAAGCAGTGGACGTTCCAGGGGTTCGACTGCCGACCGCCTCATGCGCATCACGCCTCTTGCCTTGCTGTTGTTTTCGTTTGTGGCCGCGAGTCCGGCTCGCGCGGACCTGCACATCACGCGCGACCACGGCGGCTATGTCGAGGAATACAAGACAAAATACGCGCGCATCCGCGATCGCCGCGAGCGGGTCATCATCGACGGCATCTGCAATTCCGCCTGTACGCTCGTGTTCGGCATCGTGCCGATGAACAAGATCTGCGTGACGCCGCGGGCAAGCCTGGGCTTCCACCAGGCCTATTACGACAAGGCGTTCACCTTCGGCATCAAGGTCAACAGCACCGATGGGACCTCGGACCTGATGTCCTATTACCCTGAAACAGTGAGAGATTGGATCCGCCGCAACGGCGGGCTCACCAACGAAATGAAGAAAATCAAGAACGGCGAAGAACTCTGGAAGATCGTCGATCCCTGTCCGGAAGAGTGGTGACCCCTTTAGAAAAGTTCCAGCGTTCCCGACATGACAGGCACGCAGCGGCCCCCGATATAGGTCGCGGTTACGGTGCCCTTCGTCTTTTCCGCTTCGGCCAGCAGAAGGCTCGGTCGTCCCATCTCCACGCCTTGCGCGATCGCTTTTGAAATCCTCAAGTTCGGCTCCGGCCGCAAATGCGCCAGAAGTCCGATCAGGGCGACATTGGCGCTGCCGGTTGCCGGGTCTTCGGGAATTCCGTGGTGGGGTGCGAACATGCGCGCGCGGATATCGAGCCCGCTTTCAGCAACGCGCGTATAGACGAATAGACTGGTTACCGGGAGCGTCGAGATATCGCGCACGAAGATGTCCGTGCGCGCCGTTGCCGCGGCAAGCCGCTCGCGGCCCTTCAGCTCGGCCACGATAAACGGCGCACCGCAGGAGGCAATCAGGGGTGGGTGATTTCGGGTCTCGATATCGTCCACCGACAACGAACAGGCGCGAGGCGATCAGGTCGGTTGGAACTTCCGCACCCAATGTCAGCGGCTGCGGAGATGCGAGCCGTGCACCTGTAACCATCGTTCCCTCCTTGAGAATCGAGATCGGGACGAGCCCCGCCTTCTCCTCGAAGATGACACTCTGCGCCATCGATCGCACGGCCGTAGCTCGTTCCGATGCGGGCAAGCGCGAACGCGGTGCCGACATTTGGATGTCCGGCAAACGGCATTTCAAAGCGGGGGGTGAAGATCCTCACTTCCGCGGTATGCGCGGCGTCCTTCGGCGGCAGCACGAACGTCGTCTCCGCCAGGTTGAATTCGGCGGCAATCGCCTGCATCTGCCCGCCAGATAGCCCTTGCGCGTTGAGGACCACGCCAAGCGGATTGCCGGCAAACTGCGTGCCGGTGAAGACGTTGATGGTGACGAAATTCAGTTTCATGGGCCTTCCGTGTAGCGAAGAAGCCGCGGCGGGCGGTTCGGCTCCCGGGTATCCGTTATGCGATAGCGGGCGAGCGACCCAAGCGTTTCACGATTGCCGGACAGAATATGTTCAGGCAATCAAGGCCGCAAATGAGCAACGACTTGGAAAAATTGGCCGCGCGCGCGGCGCCGGCGATTTTTGTCGTGCTCTGGAGTACCGGCTTCATCGCCACGAAATATGTGCTCAATAGCGCCGAGCCGCTGTCCTATCTGACAATTCGGATGGCGGTCGTGGTGGCGATGATGGCGATCATCGTCGTGGTGGCAAGGCCGCCATGGCCGGATCGCGCCGGTATTTTTCACAGCGTGGTCGCGGGAATTCTCGTTCACGGATTTTATCTTGGCGGAACTGCGGTTGCGATCGCCCACACCATTCCGGCCGGCCTCTCGGCGCTGATTCCCGGCCTGCAGCCGATCTTGACCTCGACCTTGGCCAATCGCTGGCTTGGCGAGCGGGTCGCGCCGTGCAATGGGCCGGGCTCGTGCTCGGGCTCGCCGGCGTGGTGCTGATCCTGCACAATCGACCCATGAGCGGAGAGGCGGGCTGGGGCTGGCTCGCCTCCGGCGTGTCGCTGGTCAGCATCACCCTGGGCACGCTCTACCAGCGGCGCTATTGCAACAAGATCGACTGGCGGGCCGGAAACCTGGTCCAATACATTGCGGTGACGATTTTCTTCGCCATCGGCGCAGGCCTGTTCGAGGAGCGGGTGGTGCACTGGACCCGGGAGTTTGTGCTCTCGGTAGCCTGGCTTGCGGTCATGCTTTCGATCGGGTCGATTGGACTGTTGTACTGGCTGATCCGCCGTTCGGCCGCAACTTCAGTGGCGAGCCTGTTTTATCTGGTGCCAGCCGTGACGGCCCTGATGGCCTATGTTCTGTTCGGCGAGAGGCTCGACGCGGTCGCGGTCATTGGCATGATCGCCTGCGCCGCCGCGGTGTTTCTGGTCAACCGGCGAGCAGCAATCTGATCGAAGCGAAAGCAAAAACCCCCGGCTTTAATTCCGGGGGTCTTGGGCGACACCAAACCAGGCGCGACATCTTCATACAGAACGCGCGTTTAGCTCATTGTCTGAGCATGTTCTCAGCGAACGCGCTTTCCGCGTTGTAGCGCGTTGTTTCAGCGCCTTGACTTTTTCGCCTTCTTTTTCTTCCTGGCAGCTTTTTTGCCGCCCTTCTTGCTCGCTTTTTTGGCGGAAGATTTTTTCGCTGCCTTCTTGGATTTCTTCGCTGCTTTCTTCTTCGACGCTGCTTTCTTGGCGGCCTTTTTCTTCTTTGCCTTTCTGACCGCAGGCTTGGCAGCCATTTTAGGCGGCTCCGCCGGCGGGCTCATCGCCTCAGGCATCGGTTCGCTGATGGGTTTTTCGTCGTCCATGTCATTCCCCCAGGGTTTATCGACGCTACAACGATAGCGGGATTCTTCGTGCTGTCAAAGCGACGGCGCTGCGCGGACCTTTGCGTAGGCCTTCAGCGCGCGCTCGCGGCCCCAGCCGTGATCGACGATCGGTTCGGGATAAGTCCCGCCGAGATCGATGCCTGCGCTCTTGAGCTCGATCGGTGAGGCGCTCCACGGCCGGTGGATGAGTTTGGCCGGCAATTGAGCGAGTTCCCTTACCCAGCGCCTGACATAAACGCCGTCCGGATCGAACTTTTCCCCCTGCAGGATGGGATTGAAGACGCGGAAATAGGGGGCGGCATCGGCGCCGGAGCCGGCAACCCATTGCCAATTGGCGGGATTACTGGCCGGATCGGCATCGACCAGCGTGTCCCAGAACCACTTTTCGCCCTCGCGCCAATCGATCAGGAGATGCTTGACCAGGAACGACGCCACCACCATCCGCACCCGGTTGTGCATGACGCCGCAGTGCCAAAGCTCACGCATCCCGGCATCGACGAGGGGATACCCGGTTTGGCCGCGCTGCCAGGCGGCAAGGGCCGCCTCGTCCCGCCTCCAGGGGAAGGCATCGAAGGAGGGCTGCAGATTGCGCTCTGCAAGGTCGGGCACGTCAAAGAGAAGGTGGTGGCAGAATTCGCGCCAGCCCAATTCGCTGAGAAACTTTTCGATGTCGTCTGACAGGGATGGCCGCTCGGCCGCGGCAAATCGGGCGGCGTGCCAGACCTGACGCGGACTGATCTCTCCGAACCGAAGGTGCGGCGATAGCCTGGAGGTGTGATTTTGGTCGGGGCGGTCGCGCCTGGCGGCATAGCCGGCCACACCGGTTTCGAGAAAGCTTCTCAGCCGTCCTTGCCCCGCCAGTTCGCCCGGCGTCCAGGTATCGCGCAGGCCGCCTGCCCAGTCTGGCTTTGTCGGCTCGAGATGCCAGCTCTCAACCGTATCGCCTGAAAGGTTCGGTCCGGGGCGCAGTCTCCCGGGCACAGGCAGGGGTTCGGGCGGGTCGCCCAAAGCGCGCACCCTGCGCCAGAACGGCGTGAAAACCCGCAAACCCCGACCGTCCCTGGTGCGGATGTCGGCGGGAGAGGCCAACAGATCGCCGCCGTAATGTTGCGATTTAACGCCGATTTCCTTGAGCGCCGCCACGACCGCGCTGGATTGCGCCTGGAGCGGTGCCTGTGCAATCTCGTTCCAGAACACCGTGTTCGCGCCGGCCTCGCGCGCTGTCTCAGCGATCACCCTTGCGGCGGGTCCCTTGCGAAGCACAAGCGTGCTGCCAACCGCCTTGAGGCTCTTCTGCAAGGCCCTCAGCGATTGCGCGAGCCACCAGCGCGACGCCCCGCCAGGGGGGCGCGCCGCCGGAAAGTGGCCGAGCTCATCCAAGACGTAGAGACAGATCACCGGCTGGCCCGTGCTCGCGGCAGCGTGCAAGGCGGGATGGTCGGAGATACGCAGGTCGCTGCGAAACCAGACAATGCAGGGCGGGGCAGATTGACTGGCCATCAGGCGATAAACTCATCAACGTCGCGCGGGATCCACGTGGTCGGCATATTGCAACTCCGCCTAAACTGATCCGTACTACAAGATAGCTCACGCGCGAAAAGTGCAGGAGAAGCTCTTGAAACGGTACGTTTTTCTTTATCTCGCGACGTTGATCGTGCTCGTTCCAGCCGATTTCCTGTTCCTGGGCACGGTTGCCAAAGCCTTCTTCGCCTCGCAAGTCGGTGACATGCTGGGCGAGATCAGGCTCGTGCCGGCGATCCTGTTTTATCTTCTCTACGTCGCGGGAGTTCTGGTTTTCGTCAGCGGGCCGGCGGGGACCACCTGGCGGTCAACCCTGCTTTATGGCGGGTTATTTGGATTGTTCTGCTACGCGACCTTCGAACTCACCTCGCTGTCCCTGCTCAGGCACTGGACCTGGCTGGTGGTCTTGCTCGATGTGTCCTGGGGGGCTTTCGTCACCGCGCTATCGTCGACAGTGGGGTTCCTGGTTGCAACCCGGATCGCACCTCGGATTTGATCCAGGAAGAACGCGAACGCCCGGCATGACGCCGGGCATTCGATTGTCCGCTGGACGAGAACTGCCGTTACTTCGGCTGGGGAACGATCCGAATATAGGGCTTCGGTGCCTTCCAGCCCGCGGGATAGATGGTCTTGGCCTCGTCGTCGGAGACCGAGCCGGCGATGATTACGTCCTCGCCCTGTTTCCAGTCGGCGGGCGTGGCGACGCGATGCTTCGCGGTCATCTGCAACGAATTGATCGCTCGCAGTATCTCCTGGAAGTTGCGTCCCGTGGTCATGGGGTAGACCAGCACCAGTTTTATCTTCTTGTCCGGTCCGATGACGAAGACGTTGCGAACCGTCTGGTTGTCGGCGGCGGTGCGCTTGGAAACATCACCGGACGTCGAAGCCGGCAGCATGTCATACAGCTTCGAGACGTTGAAATCGGTATCGCCGATCATCGGATAGTTCGGCGCCGCGCCTTGTGTCTCGCGGATATCCTCCGACCACCTGGTGTGATTTTCGACGGGGTCGACGCTCAGCCCGATCAGCTTGACGCCGCGCTTGTCGAACTCCGGCTTCAGCTTGGCGAGCGCGCCAAGCTCGGTGGTGCAAACCGGCGTGAAATCCTTTGGATGGGAGAACAACAGCGCCCAACTGTTGCCGATCCAATCATGGAATTTGATTTTACCTTCGGTGGTTTCGGCCTCGAAATCGGGGGCCACAGCGCCTATCGGGAGTGCCATGAGATCGCCTCGCATCGTTCAAGTTGTGGATGAATTGGTTCGTCGAAGTATAGGAGGGCAACTACCGCAGTTGAACGGCCACGGATAAAAAGGAAGATTGTTCTATCAAGCGGCTGCATCCTAGTATGTTCTTTCGTATTCTGCCTATACGACGAAAGAGCCACAGCCTTGCAGGAACTCGAACCTGCCTCGATCTTGCCGCTTGTGCATCTCAATAAGCCACACCATTTTGCGTCCCCTTCGAAACCTGCAAAGCGAGCCCATAGCGACAAATCCGCCACCCCCTAAAACCCTCGCAAAGCAAGTTCCGAATCTTTAACCGCTCGTTTACGCCTGCGCGCAAATGCTGGCCCAGAACAAGAAACCAGAAGAGTAACTTCCGATGTCTGCCCCGATGTCTGCCCCGTTGGCTTCCCTTCTTGAATCGACCGCCCTCGAAGCATCAAAGGTCGAACCGTCAAAAATCTCCTGCCGTAACACCGCAGCACTCGCGCTGAATATCGTGCGCGATGGCGTGATCACCGGTGAAGGACCCACCACGAAGGGCCGCGTTCATTTCTCCCGTGCGCTTGACGCCGATGACGCCGCCTGGTGCGCCCGCATTCTTACGGCGACCGCCGTCGATGACCAGCCCGTTAGCCGTGCGGAAGCCGAAGCGCTGTTCGAGATCAACGAGGCGGCCGCCGAGCGCAGCGACAATGGCCGTTTCGACGACTTGCTCGCCAAGGCGGTCGTGCATCACGCGGCCTCCGCATCCGGCCTGCCGGTGCCGCCCCGCACCGTAGCCCTGTCGCCGGAAACGGCAATCGAGAGCTGGGCGCCGGTGCGGAACGCCAACGTCGACGGCGAGGTGCTGGAGTGGATCGCGAGCCAAATGCGCGGCAACCGCCGCCGTAACCGCACCTTGATGGCGCTGGTCGCAACCATCGTCGGCGCCTTTGCGCAGTTGCCGAACGTTTTCGACATCGGGATGTGAATCAAGCCAAGGCTGACGGGTTGGCGGTTATCGCCCCGCAGTTTTTTGCTTGCCGGCATCCGCATCGAGCCCAACCGTGCGGCCGGGAAAACCTGCGGCATCGAAATAGCGCTGGGACAAGACCCGCTGGAATTTCGCCACCGTCCTCAGGCCATTGGCGGCTGGTTGCGACACGATGGTGCTGCTTGCTGCTTTGGGGATTATTCCATTCGGCAATGCCTCCGACATCACCCGCCCTGTCAGGCCGCCCGCATTGGCCGGGTGTAAGCCCATGAGCTGGGCGATGGTAATGCCGACGTCTGCGTTGCTGACCGGCAATGGATCGATATAGCCGGATTTGAAGTCGGGCCCGACCGCCGCCATGAAATTGAGGGTATCGCCGCGGCCGAAGCTGCCGTGCATGCCCTGGCCCTGACGCAGCACGGTGTCGGCGACCTCGACAGAGCAGTTGGTCGGCTCGTCGCATCCCGCCACGTAAGAGCGGAAATTGACCACGATTGAGGGAGTAGGCGTCACCGCCTTGCCCTTTAGTCCGATCTCCGACAGCGGCAACGTGCCGGCAAAGCGCCCCAGTCGGTCGTCGACAAACAATCCGCTGACGTAGTCCTGTTCCAGCAACGCCTTGATGGTGCGCTCGGCAAGCTTCCTGCCGCCCTTCGGCAAATAGATCAGATCCGACCCGCCGTTGGTGGCAACCACCAGATCCGGCTTCGCCGGATTCTGTCCCAGCAGGCCGTTGCCGGCCTTGGGGTGAGCATTGGCGACGAGTGGAATGTTTTTGTCGTTCGGATCGAACAGCGGCAGATCGAGCGCCTTGGCGAGATCGATGGCGACAAAACCAAGGGGCAGGAAACCCTCCGGTGTGTCGTCATAAGCAATTTTTGCCGCGGGACTCGTCTTGCTCTCCTTCGAGATCGTCGAGAAGCCATGGTCGGAAGCGATGATGATGTTGGTGTTGGCGGCAAGCCCGAGTTCGTCGAGCGCGTTGCGCAATTGAGCCAGGTTGTTGTCGGCATTTCTGATGCCGGCGAATGAAGTGGGGCCGTTGATTCCGGGCGTCACAGCGTTGAGGCTGTCGCCTTGATTATGCTGGCTGCCATCGGGATCGCGTGACCAGAACACCATCACGAACGGCTTGTTGCGTGCCTTGAACATTGGCAGCACGACCTTGCTGGCGACGTCCACGAAGTAGACCTGCTGGGCCGTATTCGCCACCAGGGTGCCCGCGGTCCTGGCGTCGCCCGCCTTGCTGTTTTCGCCGCGTGGAGGCGTTGCGAGCGGAAGACCGGCCTTTGCGAGGGCGGTTTTCATTTCCTCCGAAAGCGGAACCCCGTTCTTGCCGCCAGTGGCGTCGTCGATCACGATGGAATGCAAACCTTCCGTGCCGATCTTGTCGGTGTGATCGAAGATCAGCGTGGGTCCGAGCTTGCCGAGCGCGGCCGTGCTGAAACCCCTGGCGCGCGCCATCTTCAGTATCGTTTCCTCGTTCAGGTAGTTGCCGCCAAAGTGCTCATCCATGTCGAGGATGATCGGGTCGACTTCGAGGAACGGGGTGACTGAACCCTCCGCAGGACCCACGGGATAGCCTGTATAGATTGTATTGGAGAAATCTCCGGTGTCCCCGAGGTGGTGACCGGTGGCCAGCGCTGATGCGTTGGCGGTAGTGAAGGTTGGAAACAGGGAATGGGAATTGATGAAATTGACCCCGTTGTCGCGAATGGCGGCCATTGCCGGTGCCGTCTCGGGCGTCACGGTCCGCCCGCGCAACCCGTCGGGCACGAACAGGACGATGTTGTGGGAGGTATTGTTTTGCGCAAACGCCGTGCCGGCGAGCAACAGAAACAATCCAGCAGTCAGCAACACCGGCGCAGCGCGCATTCAAATCTCCCGACGAGTTGGATTGACGGTTCTTCCGCCGAAGTCCTTGTTTAGGGTCGCGATACGACGAAATTGTCACAGCCGTTCGGCGCCGGCAAAAGCACTCCAGAGCCGGTTTTGATTGAATCAAAGCCGGGCTCTACTCTCTTGTTTTGAGGCGTCTTCTTCACGCCAACCGGTTTCCGCTTCGCTTGAAATGCTCTAGCCGAACGTCTTGTTCGTTGCTCTCAGGCGCTGGGCAAGAACGCGCATGACCTTGAGAGCAAAGTAAGGTGTTTGGCTGACCAGAAACAGGAATTGTTTCTCGGACACCGGAACCAGCTCCGCATCGGTCAGTGCAATCGCGGTCGCGCTGCGCGGCTCGCTGTCGATCAGCGCCATTTCGCCGAAAATGCTGTCCACGCCAAGCTCCGTAATCGTCCGATTGCCGATCTGGATTCGAACGTGGCCGCTCCTGATCACGAAAAGTTCGCGCGCCTCGTCGCCTTCGCGGAAGATGATGCTTCCCCGCTTGAACGGGATCGTGGCAATGGTGTTGCCGGTCAGCAGGCTGAAGCTCGCATCGCTCTTGATTGTCGACATGGTTGGCCCCGTTTGAAAGATTTAAATGCGCGGGCGCGTGATTGGGCGGCAGTTGTACGCCCTGCGAAATCCGGCGGCCCTGGCATCGTCTTCCGAGCAGAACCAGCGATCAGGACGGGTCATCGCAGGGTAGCTGCGGCAAATCTGCGTGTGATAAATCCCGATATTTCCCGTGACATGCGCGCGAAGGGCATACTTGCCCTTGATGCTGCAACCGGCGGGCATCGCGGGCTCGTAAGGAAACAACACCTCGCGTATCTCGCGATCCTTGTCGGCGCGGCATGCCCCACCGAGCAGGGCGCCGTCCCGCCGCCCGTCCCGAAATTCCCTCGGCGCGACAAAACAACCTTTCCATAACCCTCGACGGTTGTCTCTTGCGTCGGTCTCGTCATCCCTGAACGGGCCGCCCGTGGTGCGGTTCAGATTGATGGCCAATCCCTGGCGGACAAGGAGCTGGCTGAGACTTGCAGTTTGGCCTTCCACGGTGCAGGCGCCGACGTGCCACTTCTTGTAGGTCGCATCGAGGCCGCGATCCTCGCAGTGAACCTCGCGATCCCCAATCAGGCGGACCAATTGATCGCGGGCGTCGGTACCGCAAGCCCACGCGTCTGCGTGGTCGTCGATGCAAACCTGGTCCAATGCGGGCGCGTCGATGCCATCCAGCCGGTAAGTCACGTCGGCCAGATCGATGGTCCCGCCGTCCCGGACGACAGGGCCCGCGGCGAGCGCCTGACCGGCGACGATAACCGAAAGTACCGGGATAAACCAACGCGTGCACATCAGGGCTCTCATGACAGGGAGGCTCGATCGGCGAATTCTATGGTGGAAATGAAGTTCAGGGCAAACCGCAGCGCTTTGGCCGGCGCGGGACGAGCCCCGGCGCAGGACCGGTCAAAAGGGCCATTGGAGAATCCGATATCGGGCATATCAGCCGTTGCCTCCGCCCGGTTTTGCTGTACGACGGAATTGTTACGTCCGCCCCCGCGTGCCAGATTGTTGGGACCGGGTCCTACCCCAGCGTTTCCCTTTGTTCTGACCTTCGTAAACGAACCCCGCCACGATAGGATACGGTTGCAAGCAAGTCAGCAAATGTTCAAACGAATTTTGATCGCAAATCGCGGCGAGATCGCCTGCCGGATTATCAAGACGGCCCGAAGGATGGGGATCGAGACGGTTGCCGTCTACTCCGAGGCTGACCGTGACGCCCTTCACGTCGAAATGGCGGACCAGGCTGTGCCGATCGGTCCGCCGGCGGCCGCGGAAAGCTATCTCGTGATCGACAAGATCGTCGAGGCCTGTCGCAAGACCGGCGCTCAGGCCGTGCATCCCGGTTACGGATTCCTGTCCGAGCGCGAGGCGTTTCCGCGTGCCTTGGCCAAGGCCGGGATAGTGTTCATCGGTCCCAATCCGGGTGCGATCGCCGCGATGGGCGACAAGATCGAGTCCAAGAAGGCCGCCGCGAAGGCCGACGTTTCGACCGTCCCTGGATTTCTTGGCGTGATCGAGGATGGCAAGCACGCCGTCAAGATTGCGGACGCGATCGGCTATCCGGTCATGATCAAGGCTTCCGCGGGTGGCGGCGGCAAGGGCATGCGCATTGCCTATTCGCCCGCCGAAGTCGCCGAGGGCTATAACCTGGCGAAGGCCGAAGCCAAGGCCTCGTTCGGCGATGACCGTCTCTTCGTCGAGAAATTCATCGTCGATCCCCGACACGTCGAAATCCAGGTGCTCGGCGACAAGCATGGCAACGTCATTTATCTCGGCGAACGCGAATGTTCGATCCAGCGACGCAATCAGAAAGTCATCGAGGAGGCGCCGTCGCCGCTTCTCGACGAGGTTACACGGCGCAAGATGGGCGAGCAGGCGGTCGCGCTGGCGAGGGCGGTGAACTACGATTCCGCCGGTACCGTCGAATTCGTCGCCGGCCAGGACAAGAGCTTCTATTTCCTCGAGATGAACACGCGACTTCAGGTCGAGCATCCCGTGACTGAACTCGTCACCGGCATCGATCTCGTCGAGCAGATGCTGCGCGTTGCGGCCGGTGAGAAGCTGGCGCTTACCCAAAAGGATGTCACGCTGACCGGGTGGGCCGTGGAGTCGCGTGTCTATGCGGAAGACCCGTTCCGCAACTTCCTTCCTTCGATCGGTCGGTTGGTCAAATATCGGCCACCGGCCGAGAGCAGAGCCGCTGGCATCACCGTCCGCAACGACACCGGTGTGCAGGAAGGCGGAGAGATCTCGATTTACTACGATCCGATGATTGCAAAGCTCGTCACCCACGCCCCCTCGCGCGCCGCCGCCATAGAAGCGCAATCGACGGCGCTCGACTCATTTTATGTCGATGGTATCAGGCACAACATTCCGTTCCTCTCGGCGCTGATGAATCATCCGCGCTGGCGCGAGGGCAAGCTTTCCACCGGCTTCATTGCCGAGGAATTCCCGCACGGATTCTCGGCACAGGCGCCGGAGGGCGAGGTCGCGCGTCGGCTGGCAGCGGTCGCCGCCGCGGTGGACCACGTGCTTGGCGAACGCAAGCGGCAGATTTCCGGACAATTGATCCATAGCCCCGTTTACCGCGAGCGGCGTCGCGCGGTTTGGCTTGGGCGACAGGAAGTTGCGCTTGAGATCGCGCGCGAGAGCAATGAACTGGCGGTGCGCTTCGTCAGCCCTGAAGGTGCGCTGGGTCCACCCCGCCACCTGGTCTCGCCATGGAAACCGGGCGATCCGGTCTGGCAGGGAACGATTGACGGGCAATTCGTCGCGGTGCAGGTGCGCAGCGTCCTCAACGGCTTTCAACTTGCGCATCAGGGGGTTGATGTCGCAGCGCAGGTTTTCACCGAGGCGGAGGCCGCTGCAGCGCGTCTCATGCCGGTGACCACCGCGTCCGATACCGGCAAGAAGGTTTTGTGCCCCATGCCCGGGCTTGTGGTGTCGATTGCGGTAAGCGAGGGGCAGGAGGTCAAGGCCGGCGAAACGCTGGCGGTGGTGGAAGCGATGAAGATGCAAAACGTGCTGCGCGCCGAACGTGACGGTGTCGTGAAGAAGATTCACGCAAACGCCGGCGCCACGCTTGCCGTCGACGCGCTGATCCTGGAATTCGCATGAGACACCGTCAATTGCGAGCGCAGCGAAGCAATCCATGGCTGCCGTAGAAAAGTGTGGATCGTTTCGTCGTTTCACTCCTCGCAATGATGCGCGGAGATAAGCCATGACCTTCCGAAAGCGCCGGCAAGCCTTGCGTTCGATCTTCTCGGGATCCGTATGCGTGCGGCCGGGCTCCGTGTACGACGCGATTTCGATCCGCATTGCCGAGGATCTCGGGTTCGAAGTCGGAATGTTCGGCGGCTCGGTAGCGTCCCTCGCGGTGCTCGGCGATCCCGATGTCGCGCTGATTACGTTGACCGAACTTGCCGAGCAGATGCGGCGCATGTCGCGTGCGTCGCCTCTGCCAGTGCTGGTCGATGCCGACCACGGTTACGGCAACGCGTTGAATGTTCGCCGCACGGTAGAGGAACTGGAAGTGGCTGGCGCCGCCGGCCTGACCATCGAGGATACGCTGCTGCCACAGCGCTATGGTGAGGCGGCGACGCAACTGATCCCGCTGGAGGAGGGGCTTGGCAAGATGAAGGCAGCGCTCGATGCGAGGGTTGATCCCTCGCTCGTCATCATCGGGCGCACGGGGGCTGCTTCGATTACTTCGCTCGATGACGCGATCGCGCGGGCCAGCGCCTATGAGGCCGCAGGCGTTGACGCCCTGTTCTTCACGGGCATCAAAGGGAAAACCGAGCTTGAGCTGCTGGCGAAGGCGACGACATTGCCGATCGTGCTCGGCGGCGCGCCGCAGGAGATGTCCGAGCTCTCGTATCTCGCAGAGCAGAGGGTGCGGATCGCGCTGCAAGGCCATGCTCCGTTTGCCGCAGCGACCCAGGCAGTCTACGAAACGCTTAAGGCGCTGCGTGAGGGAGCCCCGCCGAAGCTCTTGAAGGGTCTTGCGCCGGCCGAACTGCTCGGCCGCCTGACCCGAGAGGCGGACGTGAAGGCGCGCAGCAACAAATTTCTGGGACTCACAGAATAAATGCCCATGCCCGCCACAATCCGCCACGTGACGATCCGCGGCAGGGTGCAGGGCGTCGGCTACCGTGCCTGGCTCGAGCACGAGGCCCGTTTGCGCGACCTGGAGGGTTGGGTGCGCAACCGGAGAGACGGCAGCGTTGAGGCGGTATTTGCGGGATCTGAAGACGTGGTAGCGGATATGGTCGCGTCGTGCTGGCGTGGACCGATGTCGGCCCGCGTCGACCATGTCGCTGAAGAAGCCGCAGGCGCGGATGCGCTTCGCCTGCGGGAAGCCGGCGAACGGTTTTCCGTGCTGCAAACGAGATAGGCTGAGGGATCGAAGGAGGCGACGTTGACGGCATTCGTGGGATTTGGGGTCCGGAGCATTGCGGTGGCAGCCGTGCTGATCATGGGTCTGATCGGGGCATCGGCGCAAACTCCGTCCGTCCCGATTCCGGGCGTCGATCCTGCCATCCTCGAAGACGTGGTGATCGGCAGCCGCATCCTGGCCGACTTCGGCGTGCTCGACGGTTTCGGCCACGTCAGCGCGCGCCATCCGACCAACCCGAACCACTTCCTGATGGCCCGCTCGCTGGCGCCCGCGCTCGTCACTGCCGACGACATCATGGAGTTCGATCTCGACGGCAATGCGGTCGATGCCCGGGGCCGGTCCGTTTTCCTGGAGCGCTTCATCCATGGCGAAATCTACAAGGCGCGGCCGGATGTGATGTCGGTGGTCCACACCCATTCTCCAGGCGTCATCCCATTCAGCGTAACCAGGGTGCCGCTTCGGGCGATGTATCACAACCCCGCCTTCCTTGCGGCCGGCGTGCCGGTATGGGATATCCGCAACGAATTCGGCGATACCAACATGCTAGTGGGTGATGCAGCGAAGGGCAAATCGCTTGCCGCAACGCTCGGCGACAAGCCGGTGATCCTGATGCGCGGCCACGGCGACGTGACGGTCGGGCCGTCGGTGAAGATGGCGGTGTTCCGCGCTTACTACACCGACGTCAACGCTCGCCTTCAGTCGCAAGCCATCGCGCTGGGCGGCGAGATCAACTACCTGACTCCTGGTGAGGGCGAGAAGGCCGACAAGACCAATTTCGTGGTGATCGACCGCATCTGGAATCTCTGGAAGATGCGCATCCTGCCTGCGCTTGCGAAATAGGCGCGAGGTCGATTGCGCCGATCCAGAACTGCCAGGACTACATCGTTTCCGGCAAACGCTGCTGCACCGGACCGAACACTTCTTCGAAGGCCTGCCGCAGTGCGATGTCGACGTCGGTCGTTGCCAGTGTGCGGCCGAGATCGGCAAGGCTGGTAACGCCGTAGCGCGGGTCTTTAACGCCGCAGGGGACGATGGCGGCGAAGTGGGTCAGTTCGGGTTCCACATTGATCGAAATGCCATGGAAAGACACCCAGTGCCGCAACCGGACGCCGATTGCCGCGATCTTGTCTTCGAACCCTTGACCCTTGTCCGGCCGGGCCACCCAGACGCCGACGCGGTCCTCGCGGCGCTCGCCCCGAACGTTGAAGGCAGCCAGCGTCCGGATGATCCACTGCTCGAGAGAAGCGACATAGGCCCGCACGTCGGGTTGTCGCCGTTTCAGGTCGAGCATGACATAGACCACCCGTTGGCCGGGGCCGTGATAGGTGAGCTGTCCGCCTCGACCGCTCTGAAAAATCGGAAAGCGGGCATCGAGCAGATCGGCGGCCTTGCCGCTGGTGCCTGAAGTGTAGAGCGGTGGGTGCTCCAGCAGCCAGACCAGTTCAGCAGCCCGATTTGCGGCGATATCGGCCACCCGGGCTTCCATCGCAGCAACGGCCTCGGGGTAAGGCACCGGGGCGTCGGAGATCAGCCACTCCACCGTGCGGCCATCGGCGGCTCGCGCGAAGGTCGTCAGATCGAGGCTTTGACGATCATTAACCATTGGCTAACCATACCGTGGTGATCTGTTTCCGCGCAATTTTGCGTTTCCGTCCGGGTAGCTTCCAAACGTGTCAACCCTCGATAAAGTCAGCGTCGACCTCATGGTGGTACTGGGAACCACAACGATGCCGATTTATCAGGTCATGCGCCTGAGCCGGGGTGCCATCATCGAACTCGACGCCACCGAGGCAGACGAGGTCAAGATCCTCGCCAATGCCTTGCCGATTGCCTCCGGCGTGGTCCTTGTAGACCGCAACCGGATCGCGGTCGAAGTCAAGCAAATGCTGCCGAGAACGGTCGGCAACCGCTGAGCGGCCAGCGCGCAATCTGGACGGCCCCATTTCTTGAATCTGCCCCACCGGCAGGCCTTGTCCCCCCATTCCTGATTTGTTACATCGGCGCCGTTGATGCGGTCCGGCGCAAAAATCCCGTGCCGTTTTATGAAGATGCGCTCGTGGCGGAATTGGTAGACGCGCTGCCTTGAGGTGGCAGTGAGTAACATCGTGGGGGTTCGAGTCCCTCCGAGCGCACCACCGGCATAAACAATTGATGCGAAAAGCATTTACGCGATTCTCTTCTCCCACGTTGTTACTCTCAGCGAAAAGTTACTACTTTGTTCCGCGGAAACTTCCCTTGTTGGATCCCGCACGTCTTCGGTTGATCCTAATCAATCGAAAGTTGACTGGTTGACGAAACTCGTTCAGATGGCGAGATGCCCATTTCGGCGCTTTCCTTCGGGGCGGTCACCTCCAACTCTCGTTTTCCATCTGCGGCAAGCGCAGCAAGACACTTGCGTCGCATTCCCGTTCTTCAAACTTGTCACCGGCGTCTCCTATGTACGTCCAGCGTTTGCTCCTGTGGTCCTCGCACCGTAGCCCAGCGTAGAATTCGGTGGGTTCCCATTCTCGTCCGTTACCGCCACGCCCTCGAAAAAGTTGCGGACGTTGGAATATAGAGCATCCGGAAGGTCGCCGTTAGTCTCCTCACGACACAGGCAATCCATCAACAGGAGAGAGTTACTCGGGGCATCGGCGGTTGCTGGCTGGCGCCGCTACTAGTTGGAAGGCGGCCGCCTTCCCGCTTCAGGGAATGAATACACCATCATCACGGAGAATGATTGCGATGGAGGCGAACACGATGCAACCTGCAGCGGACCTGTCGAACTGGAGGCAATCGCCGCAAAACCATTCTGCGTTTCATCACCTTCCTTCCGAAATCGCGACGGCGCGGGTTACGGCGGGGCGGGAGGGAGCCGCAGGCTTTACTAAGTCCGCAAAGTCGATCGAGGGTTTCGCACTCCGGCTGCCAAACGGGTCGACTCTCGACCTCGAGCAACTTCTGGGTGCTACGTCGACGGACGCGATGGTCGTGCTTCGCGAGGGAGAGCTCGTCTACGAAACCTATCGCAACGGCATGGAGCCGAGTTCCCGCCATATAGCGATGTCCGCGACCAAGGCGGTTGTCGGTCTTCTGACGGAAATGCTGGCGATGGACGGTGCGATCGAGCTCGATGTGCCCGTTACGAAATACGTCCCCGAGATCGCGCACTCTCCCTTCGCTGGCGCGACCGCAAGACACCTCTTGGACATGCGCGTCGGCGTCGTCTTCGACGAGGCACAGGAAAAGGCCTACGCTCGAACGGTCGGTTGGGAGCCGCCTGGGAGCGAAAAGATGGGTATGCAGGCGTTCTTCTCGAGCCTCCGCGGCCCCGCTCGAGAGCACGGCGGCCCATTCCGCTACCATTCCGCCAACACGGACCTGTTGGGCTGGGCACTCGAACGGGCGACCTCCAAGAAGGTGCAAGACCTGTTGAGCGAGAGATTGTGGGCCCAGATTGCCGTAGACGACGCGGCTCTCACGCTTGATTGGGCCGGATTCGCCCGCAGCGCCGGAGGGCTGTGTGCGAGCATCGGAGATCTTGCCCGACTCGGCCGCGTTCTCTCCGCGAACGGGCGTCTAGGTCAGCGGCAGATCGTTCCGAGCCGCATCGTCGACGATCTGGTCTGCGGCGGCGACCAACAGGCATGGACGGCCGGGCAATGGGCCGAAGTGTTCGCACCCATCAGCCGGAAGATGAGCTATCGCAGCGGCTGGTACACCGTCGACGGCGATCCGCAGGTGCTGTTCGCCATGGGCGTCCATGGCCAGAACCTGTTCATCGATCGTGCCAACCACATCGTGATTGCCAAATTTTCTTCCTGGTCGCAGCCGACGGACGGACGCGCCCTGTGGCTGACCCATACCGCCGTCGCAGAGATCGGAAGGTGCCTTTCGCAGGCTTGAAGCGAACGATCGGGGGTCCGAAACGGGCCAACGTTCGGGCCAATGCCAGGGAGCCTCCCGACAGATCAGCACGCGTGGCGGTGGGGTTTCGGAATGATCTCAGCTCCGAACTCTTCAAAGGCACTTTCGGGCTCGAAACGAACCTTATGTCTTAGGGGGATATTCGCAACCCTTTAAAATCCCAGCAAAATGCGAACGCCCTCCGAGCGCACCATTTCAAAAAAAATCTGCTTTGATATCGTTGAGCTTCCCTCCAATGACTGCGCCGCCCACCAGAAGGGGAGTGGAGGCAAGGCAGTGCAGGTGGCGCTGGACCTGAGAACGTGACAAGTTAAATCCAGCGCAGAAGAACACGACCGAGCCAAGACCGTCGGAGCGAGCAGATTTTACGCCAATTCTTGTTCGGAGCCACCGTCAGCGGTTGCAACATTGCCATTCATGCGATGGCGATGCTCATCGTAATAGGCGTGGCGCGAAAAGTCGGCGAGATGACGGCCTCACGTCGAGCTTTTCGGTTGGTCGCCGTCATGGTTGCCGCCGTATCGATACTGATGATTGCGCACTTTGCCGAGGTGCTCGTGTGGTCCTTGAGCTACGCGATCGCAGGTGCTGCGCCTGAAAATGCCGATCTCATTTACTTCGCATTCGTGAACTATACGACGCTCGGATATGGTGACATAACCCCGATGGAACGCTGGCGTCTGCTTGGGCCGATGACGGCGATGAATGGCGTGCTGATGTTTGGCTGGTCGACCGCAGTCATTTTTGAGGTGCTGCAGAAGGTTCTGATTTTGATAGAGAGCGGCACGGACATCGATCGAGATCGACGCAGATGACAAAAGGCCGGCGTTGACGCCGGCCTTTTCGATTCGAGGTTCTTTGGTTTTTAGCGCGATCAGTATCTCGCAACGACTGGGCCGGGGCCGCCGAACTTGTAGTTGAGGCGAATGGTGACCATGTCGACGTTCTGGTCGATCCGGTTGAGCGCACCGGCGAACACAGGACTGGCCACCGAGAACGAATTGTTCGCGTTGCCCATGAAGAGGTGATCGTATTCGAGGCCGACCGACCAGTTCGGGGTGAAGAGGTACTCAAACCCAACCCCGGCGCTGCCACCCCAGCGGGTCGAGTTGATCGATGCCAGACCAATCCCGGTCAACGTGCTGTTCAAGAAGAACGAGCTGCTCGTCACCGCCGCACCGCCCTTGAAATAAAGCAGGCCCGGGCCCCAAGTATAACCGATCTGACCGGTGAACAGGCCCAAGCCGTTAACCTTGGAGCCCGTCGTGATCGTCGGATCTAGAAGGCTGACGTGCGAACTGCTTAAACTGGTCCAGTCGCCCTGAGCTTCCAATCCGAAGACAGCCGGACCCATCTGCCAGCGGTAACCGGCCTGGCCGCCGATCAAACCTCCGGACTTGGAGAGACAATTGTCGCGCGTGAAAACGCCGGCAACCGCTACGTCCCAGCAATTGTTCGCCTGTCCCCAGCCGCCGTTGCCGCCGATGTAGAACCCGGTCCAGTCATAGATCGGCGCGACCACCACCGGAGGCGGTGCCTTATAGGGTCGTGCCGGAAGGTCGGCGGCGAGAGCGGGAGCTGCCATCGTCGCGACAGCAAGGGTGCCCAGCAAGAGTTTCTTCATTATTTTTCTCCTCAACAAAACTCGATTTCGTTGAGATCAGTTTACCCTCTATTGGTTTAATTTGCACAATGATAGCGTGTGAAATATGTCACATCGCAATTATGAAACGTGACGGAAAAATGGCACTGGTGAATGGTTCCATCGCTACCGTTCGCATGCATTCGGCATCAGTTTAATAAACTCGGTTTTGAAGATGCACATGCCTCGACGCGATATCGGGCCTGGCGTGCGACTACAAGCGCACTTTGTTGTTGGAGCGCGGTGAGGGCCAACGAAGGAGAAGCGATTGGTGCACCGTCTTCAAATTCATCTCCGCTGGTAAAAATCGGAATATTCGGCGGCCTCGGGAAGAAATTCTTTGGGTTCTTCAGCGAGCCGAAACAGTCTGCCATGGTTTGCTCAAAATCCTCCGCCCCAACGATACTGCCAAGCGACACCAACAGCGCTAAATTCGCTTCCGGTGCGAGTCGTGACGCCCGTGCTGGCAGACAGTTTCAGCGAATTGTTGCGGTCGACTGGCAGCGCAAGTGTGAAGCCGACGCGGGTGTTGATCTGCTCATTGTCGCTCCTGACGCCGTTGAGCGCGGTGTGGCCCCCCGCGAAATAGAGCCCGTCCAGCGCCATCCACATGCCGGACTTGAAAGTGTAGAGGATGTGTCCCTGGACGGTATAGATCGGCGCCTGCGAGAAGGTGTTGCCGCCGAAGAAATCCTTATTGTCGCTGAAGATCAACATGCTGGGGGTAAGTTCAAACGTCCATGGACCCCACGCCTTGGAAATCCCCAGCTCAGGTTTGAATGACCAGCGATTGAACCCAAGATTGAGCAGCCTGCTGTCGTCGTATTGACCCAGCGGCGCGGAGACCTGCATGCTCACACCGACGATAAGATCTTGCTGGTAACTTGCGAAGTCCTTCGCTGAGAGCGCTGGCGCACCAAACAAATTGACCGAGACGCGAAATCGCGGGTCGCCAAAGCCGGACATCTGGCGCTCAGCCGGCTGGCCGTTTACGATGCCTTGCGCAGAAAACGACGACGTTGGTACGATCACATCGAACTTGGCGGACTGGCCGCCAAGTTCGAATGACCGGACATAGGCAAGCAACGCCGTATTGGAATTAAAATTGGCGTCGGCGATCGCCAGGTCCGGATTGAACGCCATCTTGCCCTCGGCATATAGGTAGCCCCCAATCAGGAAATTCAGGCCGATCGGTGTGTTCGAAAACGCTCTGGGTTCGGCTTCCTGGGCTTTCACGTTTTCCGACACGAATACGACTGCGCCGATCATCACCCATAGTGAGGACCAGTTTAGAGCGGACCTTTTGCAGAAACGGTCAAGCATGATTGGACCGTTGATCCCGCCAGTTTGCGCGTCGAATGACGTTCATGAACCACCCACACGCTTCACGATACCAACATGGATCGATGGGTCACTTTATCGCTACCCCTTTCCGTGTACAGGGCTGCTCGCCGGATTGAGCCGGCCAAGCAGGGACGCGGCTGAGAATCCGACTGCCAGTGTGATGAAGACGGCCATGATGCACATTACCGTCGCACGCTCGTCTAAACCTTCAACCGACAGCAGCGGCGCCATGGCTGCGCCCACGTTACGGGTGCAGAGTCCGAGAACAAGGGTACTCTTCTTCTCATGCGAGAGGCCAAAGCCAAGGCCGTAGGCGGCGACTGCGAGCAGGCAATAGTAGAGGATCTGAGCACCGATCGCATAGCTTCCGATGGCACTCAGGAAATCACGCCAGTACAGCACCGCGACAACTCCGAGCATGATTATAATGTCAACACTCGTTACCCTCTTCACGATCGGATGGGTCTTGTCGGCGAGGTCGCTGTTGGCGAGACGGAAGCAGATTCCAATGGCGAGTGGCAATGCAATGAAAAACAGGAGCGGTTTGGCAATCGTCCACGCGTCTGCCGATAGCGTCGGCGCTACAATGGGGATCATGATCGGCAAGATAATCAGCGTACCAAGCGAAGCCAGCAGCAGATAGGCGGCAATGTCGTTCAGATCCGCGCCGGCTTTTTCCGCGAGCAGTGGCACGAATGGCGCACACGGTGCCAAACCTAGCAGGATGAGGCCGAGCGCGTAAGGTTCCGCGAGAGGCAGCACTCTTGCCAGCAAGATCGCTAACGCGGGACCGATAGCAAAGCTCCACAACAAGGCCATCGCGACGAAACGAACGTCACGGAACGCGTGAACAGCCTCTTTCAAAGCGAGTTTCAGTCCCATTTCCAGCAGGCTGCCGGCCATGAAGATTGCGATTGTGACGCCAAGCAGCTTTTCAAGGAGATCCACCATGTGTTTCCCTTTCAGCGTTCACTCGCCAGCTGTGTTTCGCTTTTTGTGCTTGATTTTTCCGTCGTGGCCGCCCAAGCCCTGGGCATCTCCGATGCGGGCGATCGCCGCATCCTCCGGATAAATGAAATTCCTCTCGATCTCGCGATCGAGCAGGTTCAGTTCCTGAACCAGCAACGCATGACGGTGTCTCGGAAGCGTCTGGATCAGGTTTTCGATCATCGCGCGCAGCCGTCTTACAACCTGCAGATTGTTCGACCCGCAGGATCGGATCTCCATGAACGCCAGATGGACGAAGTCTTCCCAGTTGGGTGTCCGGAAAACCACGCGAAGTTGTCCGGAGCCGTCCAGTATTTTGTCGGTACGCAGATGACGGCTGCCAACCATGCGCAGCATGCGGTGGAGCTGGTCGATCGCGAGAACGGCTGTGGTCGGATCGTTGATCGCCGGCGATAACGCCTTGATCGCCATGTCGACCACGATACGAAACGCAAATGTCGGATCCTGATCCAGTGTGCGTTCCGATCCGAAGGCAACCGCCGCACGCAACGTCTCCTCATCGAGCAATCGCGCGCCGCCATACAGGTTGAACAGAGGCTCGTCGGCCGCGACGAAATCGCCGACCTGAGGAACGAATTCGATGACGCCGTTTGATTGCTCGGCCGCGGCCGTTATCATTTTCAGATTGACCGCCAGAACGATGCTCGACGCCCCTCTTCGCTCGATCGTGCGATCCGGCGGACCAAGGTCGATGCTTTCGCCGCCGGCCTCGTCGGACACGAAATTTGGCGCAGGATAAACGCCTTCGATGACCGCGAGCCCGTAGCGGCCGACAAGTGCCAGAATGCTGATCGGACGCAGCAGTCGAGACGCGTAATCGATAAGAAACAGGAACGCTGCGAAGGACAGGATGCCGAACAGTGTAGCCAGCAGCATGACCAACTGATGGACTTCCTGATCCATGAAATTCTGCGCGCTCAGCGCGAACATCATGGTGAATAAGAAAAGGCCGACGGTGTACCTGACGACGTTGTTTCGCAACAGCGTCGTTGCGATAATCCGGGGCGTCATTTGTGCGCTGGCGACCTGAATAGCCACCAGCAGGGAGCCAAACGTGAAGACAACGAACGAAAGCGTCACCGTAACGAAGGATTCAAGCAATGCCTTCGCGCCCGTCACCGAGAGACCCAGGAGGCTCCAGCCAAGCCACGCATCAAGGCCATGCACCAACCGTGTGATTATCAGTTCAAGCGGGATGGCTACGAACGGCACCACCCAAAGCGATGACCTGAGATAGCCCCTCAGTCCATAACGTCGGTTCCACCTCATTCGCATTTTTCTACTCTGGATCCGATCAAGGAGATTTCCTTGTCTGCCTGACAGCGACTCTGACTGGTAGAAGCTCTCGCCTCCAGGGCCATCGCACACGCATCTTGTATTCGTCAAAAGGGTGAACGCTCGTGCGCCAGTTCAGGCGGAGATGGGTAGACCAGAGGATGCCCGCGACGATGATGACGACACCAAAAATCCCGACGCATGTGCCAACAAGATGGGCCCACCTGCTTGGGCTTGCCTCGAAGGCAGGGAGGCGCACGATGTCGGTATCCATCGTCCGATCCAGGATTTGATGGCGCGTCGTTATTCCAGCAGAGCTTGTTTCATCTTCGGACCAATAGGCTCGAATGCGTTGACATGCATCAAGGGGTACGGCTCGAGGGCCGATATTCAAAGGTCGAAGTATTTGGGTATTCGGCAGCTTTGGCGTCCCCATGGCGGATTCGACGAACCACCGGAAGGTGATGGTCTGGCTCTGGTGGTTTCCGCCTGCCCGTTGGCTGGCTGAATACCGCGCGGCCTGGCTGCCTGGCGATATCGTCGCAGGCGTCACGCTTGCGGCCTACGCGATCCCGGTTTCTCTTGCCTATGCAAGCCTTGCGGGCTTGCCGCCGCAGGTTGGCATCTACGGTTACCTGTTGGGCGGCCTGGGCTACGCCCTGTTCGGATCATCGCGGCAGCTTGCCGTCGGCCCGACTTCCGCCATCTCGCTGATGATCGCCGCAACCGTGGGCGCCATGGCCGAGGGCGATGCTTTGCGCTACGCCCAGATTGCCAGCCTTACCGCCTTCACGGTGGCCGCGCTCAGCCTCATCGCGTGGCTGTTGCGATTGAGTGCGCTGGTCAAATTGATCAGCAACAGCATTCTGGTGGGGTTTAAGGCCGGCGCGGGTCTGACCATCGCTATGACTCAACTGCCTAGCCTTCTTGGCGTGAAGGGCGGCGGTCACAATTTTTTCGAGCGGGCTTTCCTGCTTGCCGGGCAACTCGGCCAGTTGCAGTACCTGGTTCTGCTTATAGGCCTCGTCGCGCTGGGGCTTATCGTGTTCGGAGAGCGCTGGCTGCCGGGGAAGCCGGTAGCCCTTGGAGTGGTCGCGCTTTCGATTGTCGCGGCGACCCTGCTGGGGCTGCCGGCGCTGGGGGTGCCGATTACGGGAGATATCCCCGCGGGCCTGCCCACCCTGGCCGGTCCAGCTCTCAGGCTGAACGATGAAGAGGGTATTGTTCCCTTGGCCGCCGGCTGTCTTTTGCTTGCCTATATCGAAGGCGTGTCTGCCGCGCGCACATTCGCAGAAAAACATGGATATCCGCTCGACCCGCGCCAGGAGCTTCTCGGCATTGCTGCTGCTAATCTCGCAGCCGCGTTGGCGCAGGGTTATCCGGTCGCGGGTGGATTATCGCAATCGGCAGTCAACGACAAAGCGGGCGCACGTACGCCGCTTGCGCTAGTCTTTGCTTCGGCGACGCTTGCCCTTTGCCTGCTCTTTCTGACCGGCCTACTCGAAAATTTGCCCAAGGCGGTACTGGCCGCCGTCGTGCTGACCGCGATCTATGGCTTGCTGGATTTTCCGGCCTTGTTCCGCATGTGGCGGGTAAGCCGGCTGGATTTCTTCGCCGCTGCCATTGCGCTTGTCGGCGTGCTGCTGCTCGGAATCCTGCAAGGCATCCTGCTTGCCGCGCTCGCCTCGATCTTGTTGCTGCTTGCCCGGATGTCGAGCCCGCATATTGCGTTCCTCGGTCGTGTGCCCGGTACCGACAGCTACTCGGACATGGATCGGCATCCCGAGAATGAGCCGCTGTCTGGCGTCCTTATTTTTCGACCCGAGGCGTCGCTGATTTACGTCAACGCGGATGCCGTCCTGCAAGCCGTCCTCGATCGCCTCAACGATCCCAAGATTTCCCCCATCCGGATGGTCGTATGCGATCTGTCGGCTGCGCCCTATCTCGATCTGGCCGGCTGCCGAATGCTCCATGAACTGCACGCCGAACTTGCCGCTCGCGGCGCGAGCTTGCGGATTGTCGGCGCCCACGGTGCCTCGCGCGATCTGTTGCGGGCCGACGGCGTCGAGGAAAAGGTCGGCGGATTGGATCGCACCGCCACTGTCGAGAGCGTGCTCCGCGCCGCTTTGTCATCGCCGAGCTGACGTCTTTTGTTTTGCGGAGATTTGCGGCCAGGCCTAATAGAGCTCCGGAATCCGGGTCATCTTTCGCAGCATCGCCTGGTCGTTGTAGCGGCCATTATCGGAGCGCTTCGGCAATTCGACCTTCTCCTGCCGGATGCGCTTGTAGGGTATCATGGTCAAAAGGTGCGAGATGCAATTCAGCCGGGCGCGCCGCTTGTCCTCCGAGCGGACGACGTGCCAGGGAGCGTGCTTCGAACTGGTGGCCTTGAACATCAGGTCGCGTGCCCTCGAATAGTCGAACCAGCGCCGGTAGGATTCGATATCCATGGGGCTCAATTTCCACTGCCGCAGCGGATCGTCGATCCGCGCCGTGAACCGCTTCTCCTGCTCCTCCATGCCGGCTTCCAGCCAGTACTTGATCAGGATGATGCCGCCGTCGACGATGTATTTTTCGACCTCCGGGCATAGCGACAGGAAGCGCTCATGCTCTGCCTTGGTGCAGAAACCCATGACGTATTCGACCCCGGCGCGATTGTACCAGCTGCGATCGAAGATTACGATCTCGCCGGCGGCAGGAAAATATTCCATGTACCGTTGAATGAACATCTGGCTCTTCTGCCGGTCGGATGGAGCAGGGAGCGCGATGGTTCGAAACACGCGCGGGCTGACTTTATCCGTCAACGCCTTGATCGTGCCTCCCTTGCCGGCGGCGTCGCGGCCCTCAAACAGTACGATGACGCGCAGCCCTTTGCTCGTTACCCATTTCTGCAGATGGCAGAGCTCGACCTGAAGCCTGCGCAATTCCTTTTCATAAGGCTTGCGCTTCATTTTCTGACCGTCATTTGCCATCCAAGTTACCCCCGGTTTGCGGGCATGAAGTGTCGGCGAAAACGGATCGATGTCATGCCCAGCTCAGGATGATGCCGATGTCTCCGGGTACGCCTCCGGGGAAGTCGATGATCTGATACGCGATCTTGTAGCCGCGCGGCTGAAGGTAATCCATCCAGAGCTGATAGATCTCCTTTGGGATTCCCGTCAGCGTCTTTTCCCAGCCTGCTTCCATCTGGTTGATCGCCCGGCCCCGGTCCGTGCACAGTATGTTCGGGAAACGGTAAACTTGCACCTCACTGAGACCGTTCTTCACGGCTCGCTGGATCACTGTCGAAGCTTTTTTGATTTTCTCTTCTTCCGAGAGGCCGGAAGGCTTGGTGAGCTCTTCGATCAAGGCCCGCTTTTCGGCCTCGGCCGCAGCCAACAGCTTCTGATGCGCATCAGCCATTTCTGCTTCCTTTAGCGCGGCTTGCTTCTGGATTTCTTTCGCGGTCGGCAGCAATTGGTCGATTTTTGCCATGGTCGAAGCTCCTCGGACGTGCGCTCTTCTAGAAAACTTCGCAAGTAGCGGAATCGTCACAAAATAGTGGCCGCGCCGCATGTGTCTGTTGAGCTAGATCAACACAATGATGCGTTGCAGCGATATAACGAAACCGGTCCCGAAAACCTCGAACAGCAGGAGCCCAACATGTCGGTTGAACGCCAGCAGGAATTGGCCCCCAAACCCTTCGGCGTTTTCGGTGCTGCCATTGAATACATGGCCGATGCAGCTCAGCGCAGCGTGTTGTTCTGGGACGTCATGCGCCAGCGTGGCGAACAATATCAGGAGCACCTGGCCGAAACGGTTCCCAACGTTCTCGACTACAAAGCCGAGCTTGTGATGGATGGCCGAAAATTAAAGCGGCCGGTGAATTACGCATTGGTACGCATTGTTCCGCCGGCCGGCGTTCAGATTGACCAGACCCGCCGTCCGTTCGTCGTGGTCGATCCCCGCGCCGGCCATGGGCCCGGCATTGGCGGGTTCAAGGCCGACAGCGAAATCGGCGTTGCCATGAAAGCGGGGCATCCCTGTTATTTCGTCGGCTTCCTGCCAGAACCGATGCCTGGTCAGACCATCGAGGATATCGCCCGCGCTGAAGCTCAATTCCTGGAGAAAGTGATTTCGCTTCATCCGCAGGCGGACGGAAAACCATGCGTGATCGGTAATTGTCAGGCCGGTTGGGCCATCATGATTTTGGGGGCGATCAGGCCGGAGCTGTTCGGGCCCATAATCCTTGCCGGTGCGCCGCTTTCATATTGGGCCGGGGTGCGCGGAAAAAATCCTATGCGCTACTCCGGCGGCTTGCTGGGCGGCAGTTGGCTGACGGCTCTGACCAGTGACTTGGGTGCAGGCAAATTCGACGGCGGCTGGCTGGTGCAGAATTTCGAAAACCAGAATCCAGCCAACACGCTGTGGACGAAACAATACAACGTCTACTCCAAGGTCGACACCGAAGCGCCCCGATATCTCGAGTTCGAACGCTGGTGGGGCGGTCACGTCAATCTCAATGCCGAGGAAATCCAGTTCATCGTCGATGAGCTGTTCGTCGGCAATAACCTGGCGGCCGGGCGCATCAAGATGTCGGACGGAACCGCCGTCGACCTTCGCAACATCCGCACGCCGATCGTGGTGTTCTGCTCGCAGGGAGACAACATCACGCCGCCGCAGCAGGCGCTCGACTGGATCCTCGATCTCTACGACGATGTCGATGAGATCAGGTCCTTCGGGCAGACCATCGTTTACACGGTCCACGAAACCGTCGGTCATCTCGGAATTTTTGTTTCGGGCGGAGTGGCCAGGAAAGAGCATTCCGAATTCTCCAGCAATATCGACCTGATCGATATGCTGCCACCCGGTCTCTACGAGGCTACCTTTGAACGCAAGACGGACGATACAGGCAGCCGCGACCTCGTATCGGGCGACTGGGTGATGCGCTGCGAGGCGCGGACGCTGGATGATATACGCGCGATGGGCGGCAATTCACCGGAGGATGAGCGGAGATTTGCGACCGCCGCGCGCGTTTCGGAGATCAATCTTTCACTCTATCGCGCCTTCATGCAACCGATGGTCAAGGCATTCGCCACGCCGGCGGTGGCGGACTGGTTGCAGCGTTGGCATCCGGTCCGGTTGTCCTACGAGGCTTTTACGGACAACAATCCATTGATGCCTGTGTTGGCGAAGAGTGCTGAAAAAGTCCGGGAGCAACGCAGGCCAGCGGCCAAGGATAATCCGTTTATCGTCGCGCAGGAAAAGATCTCCGATCAGATCGTCAGGTCGCTCGATGTCTGGCGGGAGACCCAGGAGAAGCTATCCGAGCAAATGTTCCTCGCCATCTATGGAATGCCGGCACTGCAGGCGGCGGTCGGAATCGAACCGGACGCGGGCCGGCCGCGGCGGCCGGGAAAATCTCCCCTGCATCGTGAACTGGTCGAAAAGCGCATCGCCGAATTGAAATCGCACATCAACGAGGGTGGTCTTCAGGAGTGCACTATCCGTGGCTTGATCTATGTGGGTGCGGCGCGGGGATACGTTGATGAACGCGGTGTCGCGGAGTTGCGTCGGGTGCGTCTCGGCGAAGGATCGAAAATGACGCTTGCACAGTTCAAGGCGATGGCGCGCGAGCAGTTCTTCCTGTTGCTGCTTGAGCCAGAAGCAACCCTTGCGGCGATTCCGAAATTGCTGCCGGCAGACGTTGCAGAACGTCGCAAAGGGCTTGCCGCCATCCGCAACGTCTTGAGCTCTGGAGGCGAAATCGCCGGCGAAGCTGCTGAACGGCTGAAAAAAGTCACCGCACTCTTCGGAGTTGATGAAGGTGTGCCTTTGGTGACAGCTGCCGAAAAGGTCCCTTTCGTACCGAACTCGGACAGGGCCAAGGCGTCATAGCCGCTGCCAGATGGATGGAGTCGAGCAATGAGCGTAGCCCCAATCGGTCCTGGTGAATCCAAGACCCAAAGCAAGTATGAGCGGCTGATTACCGCCGCAAAGCAGGTGCCGTCAGCAGTCACCCTCGTGGTGCATCCCTGTGACGAGTCTTCTTTGAGAGGTGTCTGCGAGGCCGCCGCGGTTGGCATCATCAAGCCTGTACTGGTCGGCCCCGCCGGGAAGATCAAGGCCGTTGCGGCGCAATTCAATTTGGACATTTCGCATTTCGAAATCGTCGATGCTCCTCATAGCGAGGCGGCAGCCGTCAGGGCGGTCGAACTGATTCACGAAGCAAAGGGCGAACTTCTGATGAAGGGAAGCCTTCACACCGACGAGCTGATGCGGAGCGTCACCGCCAAAACGGCCGGTCTGCGTACCGATCGCCGCATCAGCCATGTGTTTGCGATCGATGTACCCGGCTACGCCGAGACTTTGTGGATTACGGACGCGGCGATCAACATCTTCCCCGACCTCGATACCAAGCGTGACATCGTGCAGAACGCGATCGATCTCTACGCGGGAATTGGCCTTGGCGTGCCGAGGGTCGGCATCCTGTCCGCGGTCGAGACGGTAACTTCCAAAATTCCCTCGACCATCGAGGCCGCGGCCTTGTGCAAGATGGCTGATCGCGGCCAGATCACAGGGGCCTTGCTCGACGGGCCGCTAGCCTTCGACAACGCCGTCGACCCGGAGGCGGCCAGGATCAAGGGAATCAAATCCGCCGTCGCAGGCCAGGCGCAGATCCTGATCGTGCCCGATCTCGAAGCCGGCAATATGCTCGCCAAGAATCTGACCTTCATGGCGAAGGCGGACTCGGCTGGCATCGTGCTCGGCGCGCGTGTTCCAATCATTCTGACCTCGCGCGCCGATTCTCTCCGGGCGCGCATGGCATCTTGCGCGATTTCGGTGCTGTATGCCAACGCCCGTCGTCGAGCAGCAACTGTCGCCGCCGCGTGAATGCCATGGATACGATTCTTGTCGTCAATGCGGGCTCCTCGAGCGTCAAGTTCCAGACCTTCGAGATCGGGCAGGGCGGCGCGCTGAAGCGACAGCTCAAGGGGCAGATCGACGGGATCGGGACCCGGCCACGGCTTCGGGCGGCGGACGCAGACGGTAATGTGCCGATCGACCGCGTTTACAAGAGCGAAGAGGTCCGTGACGTGACCATGGCGCTGGCGACGGCGGGCGCATGGCTAAGGGGAGAGTTGAAGATCGACCCTATTGCGATCGGGCATCGAGTGGTGCACGGAGGGCCGGATTACGACAAAGCGGTCCGGGTCGATCAAGACGTTCTGGCGCGACTCGAACGATACGTTTCGCTGGCGCCGCTTCATCAGCCCTATAACCTCGCGCCGATCCGGTCGATCCTTGCGAGCTACCCCGATCTGCCCCAGATTGCCTGCTTCGATACGGCCTTTCACCGCGGTCACGGGGCGCTGGCGGATTGTTACGCCATAACGCGGGAATTGCATGCCGAAGGCGTGCGGCGCTACGGCTTCCATGGCTTGTCCTATGAATATATCGCAAGCGCTCTTGCGCAGGTCGCGCCCGAAATAGCCGAAAAACGCGTGATCGTGGCACATCTTGGCAGCGGCGCCTCGATGTGCGCGCTGCAGCAGGGCAGCAGCGTTGAGAGCACGATGGGATTTACCGCCCTCGACGGAATACCGATGGGTACGCGGCCGGGCCAGCTTGATCCCGGCGTCGTGCTTTACCTGATTTCCGAAAAAGGCATGTCGGCGGGCGAGGCGCAGGATTTTCTCTACCGCGAATGCGGCTTGAAAGGTCTCTCCGGCATCAGCAACGACATGCGCGAGCTTCAGGACAATAGCGATCCGAGCGCAGCCTTTGCCGTCGACTATTTCGTTTACCGCGTGGGCCTGAACGCTGGAATGCTTGCAGCCGCGATGCAGGGTGTCGACGGCTTCGTCTTTACGGCCGGCATCGGCGAAAATTCGCCGCAGATCCGCGCGGCCATCGTCGACCGGCTTGGCTGGCTCGGCGCGTCCCTGGATGCGATCGCGAATGCCTCCAGCAAGCTCGTGATTTCAAGGCGCGACAGCCGCTTGCCCGTTTACGTGGTGCCGACAGACGAAGAGCTGATGATTGCCCGGCACACCCTCTTGCTGCTTTCGAAAAAACCAGCGAGTTCGTCAAAACAGGCGAGGGCGTCATGACGATTCCTGTTTATCCGGAAACCAAGGTCGCGCTTCAGGGCAAAAAAGGCCTGGTGGTCGGCATCGCCAACGAAAGTTCCATTGCCTGGGGCTGTGCAAGAGCGTTCCGCGCACTCGGAGCCGAGGTGGCCGTGACTTACCTGAACGAGAAAGCGAAAAGGTTCGTCGAACCGCTCGCCCAGCAGCTCGAGTCGAAAATCTTCGTGCCGCTGGACGTCATGGTTCCCGGACAAACGGAGGCCGTCTTCGAGCGGATCGGAAAGGAATGGGGACAACTCGACTTCCTGGTACACTCCATCGCCTTCTCGCCCAGGGAAGCCCTGCACGGCCGGGTAATCGATGTCGGTCGCGACGGTTTCCTCAAGACGATGGACGTCTCGTGCTGGTCGTTCATCCACATGGCCCATCTGGCTGAACCATTGATGAAGAACGGAGGGACGTTGTTCACGATGACCTATTATGGTAGCCAGATGGTGGTGGAAAATTACAACATCATGGGCGTCGCGAAGGCAGCGCTCGAGTGTGCCGTGCGGTATGTCGCCGCGGAAGTCGGGCCCAAGGGTATCCGGGTTCATGCCATTTCCCCGGGTCCGCTGGCGACGCGCGCAGCCTCCGGCATTCCCGAATTCGACGAGCTATTGGCAAAGGCGCAGGGAAAGGCGCCGACGCGAAGTCTCGTCAGCATTGACGATGTGGGAAAGGCCGTTGCTTTCCTTGCCCTGGACGGTGCGAAGCTGATGACGGGCGATACGATCTACATCGATGGCGGCTACCACATTATCGACTGAAAGGAGTCGGAAACCGACCTGCCGGGCCGCCCGGTGCGGCTAAAGTCAACGTCAAAGCCGGGGGGAACCGGGGTTCCCCGTTGATTTGAATCAACGGGGCCAACCGGAACTTTGCTACCCGTTGGCCCCAAATGGCCCGACAAACTGCCACCGGTATTCGGGAGAAGTCTTTTGACAGATTCAGCTTCAACCGCAGCTAATCCGATAGCGACACACCACCTGCCATTCTTTATCACGCCGCCGGGTGAGACCGATGTACTCTACAATATTACGCTGGTTTTCGTCGTAGCAGCCATCGTGTTTACCGGCGTCCTCTTCCTGACGATCCACTCGCTGCCGGAAAGAATGGCGCACAAGTCAAGAAAAATTCAGATGGACCTTATCGCGGTCCTTTGCCTGTTGGCTCTCCTTCTGCATCTGCATGTCTTGTGGTTAGCGGCCCTCATCCTTGCTTTCATCGACATTCCCGACTTCCTGACCCCAGTCAATCGCATCGCATCTTCGGTAGAAGCCATGGCCGGGCAGGAAGTCGCCGACAGTCTCTCTGCCGATCATTCAGAACCCACCCCGTCGAAGCCCGTACCGGTCGAACCACCCCGTCAGGATCGGAAAGGGGCGGCCCATGCTTGAACTCATGCTTTGCTCCATGCTGACCCTTGTCCCGGACTTTCTGTACCGGCGCTTTGTGCAGGGCAAACGTCTGGGTCGCGAAATCACGCTGTTTTCGGTGTGGTACGAGCTTCGCTACGGCATCACAACATGCCTCATACTGACCGTGCTCCTGATCACGGTGGTCTTGTACAACCATCCGGAGTCGGAAAACGTCACGTCCCTGTTCCGGACCGTCTCTATCTACCCGGAGACCGGCGGTCGGGTGTCGGAGGTCTTCGTCGGCTACAATGATCGGGTGAAAAAGGGCGATCCTCTGTTCAAGATGGACAGCCTGAGACAGGAGGCGGCTCTCGAGACTGCTCGCGCCCGCATCGCCGAAGTGGATGCGTCTGCCGAGACCGCCAAGGCCGATATCCTGACCAGCGAAGGCAAGCTTCAGGAGGCAAAGGGGTCCTTGCAGCAGGCGCAAGACGAGTTGCGGACCAAGACGCAATTGCAGCAGCGCAACGCTGACATTGTCGCCGCGCGTGAAATCGAAAAACTTCAGACGCTTGTGGCGACACGACAAGGGGAGGTCGATGCCGCGGCGGCTGCCAAGCAATCGGCGCAAACGAGAATTACGTCGGTTCTGCCGGCGCAGAAGGCGAGCGCGGAGGCCCAGCTTGCCGCAGCCATGGTAGAGCTGGACAAAATGACCGTCCGCGCAGGCGCCGACGGCCGGGTCGACCAGTTTGTGTTGCGGGTCGGGGATATCATTCAACCAGCGCCCTTTACCCGGGCAGCGGGCATCCTGATTCCGGAGGGCGCGGGTCAGAACCAGCTCGTGGCGGGATTCAATCAGCTGGAGGCGCAGGTCATCAGGATCGGGATGGCAGCGGAGGGAACGTGCATCACCAAGCCCATGGCCATCATTCCCCTTGTGGTCACTCGGGAACAGAACGTCATCGCCGCCGGCCAGATCACGGCCACCGACCAGCTGACCGATCTCAGCAAGATCACCAAGCCGGGCACCGTTACCGTGTTCCTCGAGCCGCTCTTCCAGGGAGGACTCGATGGCGTCCCGCCCGGGAGCAGCTGCATTGTGAATGCCTATTCCAACAACCATGACCTGATTGCATCGGGCAAGGTCGGCTTCCTTGAGAAGGTCTATCTGCATATCGTCGATACGGTGGCTCTCGTCCACGCGCTGATCATCCGAATGAAGGCGATCGTCATGCCGCTGAAGGTGTTGGTATTGGGAGGTCATTAGCTGCGGATGAGGCTCAGTCGGTAAGGTACTCGACAAGCTACGCAGCAACGATGCGAAGAATGGCTCGAAGCTCGACCAGGTCGACGAAAAAAGTGAAGGTTCGGCTCTGTCTCTGACTTCGTTGAACGCCATTGACATACGTCAAGGGGCTCACGCGCAAATGTGCTTTCCTGTGAAGAAAATCCGCTCACAGGGAGAGACGCCATGACGAAGGCAGCCGGCACCCGTCCCATTCAGATTGACAGGTTTTTCGTAGGTCCCGGAGCGCGCGGCGACCAGTGGCAAAATCTGGTGGAGCTGGCCGAGGCATGGTCTGACGGCTCGGGAAGCCGCGCCAAGTTCGAAACTGCGCTGGGCGAGATGGCGGTGACCGAAGGGTTCTACGCCTATCCTGGGCTTCAGCTCATGACCGCGCTGCGCGATCAGGCCGAGGCGAACGACGCTCAGGCGACGGCCAGACTTGCTCGCCATATCACGCGGGCCATACTCACACGGTCCTACCGCCAGAACACGGGCGATTGGGAGGCGCACGAGGAAGGCGAGAGGGTAACGCCGGATGTGCTGCCCCCAACCCTGGGCCGTGCGGAGACCCATCGGCCTTATTTCGAAGTCCTGATTGTCACGGGTGCGCCCGCGGCACGCTGGCCCGCTCTTGGTACGGAATGGCGCCGTCTTCGCCGGCCACTCGATTCGTTCATCTATGAGCCCGTCTTTGTCGGAAGCTTCGAGGATGCGTTCTGCGCGAGCATCCTCAACCCCGATCTTGCAGCCGTGGTGATCCACGAAGGATTTGTCTTCAAGTCACAGCATAGTTTGCCGATCCTGCGGATGCTGGAGGAGGCCACGGACCAGCGTGAAACGTCGTCAGAGTCGGCGTTACACCTGGCACAGGTCGTGAAGCGGGTGCGGCCGGAACTCGATCTATATCTTCTCTCCAACGGGCGCGTTGAGGAGACAGCCGGAAATCCAAAGGCGAAGGTGCTGCGCCGCGTTTTCTATGCGGTGGAGGAATTGCTGGAACTGCACCTTGCGATCCTCGAGGGCGTGCAGGCCCGATACGACACGCCGTTCTTCGACAATCTGAAGAAATACGCGCAACGTCCGATCGGTACCTTTCACGCGTTGCCCATCGCACGCGGAAAATCGATCTTCAAATCCGATTGGATCCGCGACATGGGTGAGTTTTACGGGCCGACGCTTTTCCTGGCGGAGAGCAGCGCCACGACGGGCGGCCTCGATAGCCTGCTGGAGCCAACCGGTAACATCAAGAAAGCCCAGGACATGGCGGCGCGTGCTTTCGGCGCCGATCGCGTTTTCTTCGTGACCAATGGAACGTCGACGTCCAACAAGATGGCCGTCCAAGCACTGTTGGCACCGGGCGATATCGCGATCGTGGATCGCAATTGTCACAAGTCTCACCATTACGGGATGGTGCTGGCAGGCGCGCAGCCGCTCTACGTCGAGGCCTTTCCGATGACGGAATATTCGATGTACGGCGCTGTGCCCCTTCGTACGATCAAGCAGGCGCTGTTGAATCTCAAGGCGGACGGCAGGCTGCACCGCGCCAAGATGGTGGACCTGACGAACTGCACCTTCGACGGCCACATCTACAATACGCGACGGGTGATGGAAGAATGTCTGGCGATCAAGCCGGATCTGATTTTCCTGTGGGATGAGGCGTGGTTTGGATTTGCCCGCTTCTCGCCGTTCCTGCGCCCGCGTACGGCGATGGGTGCTGCCAACGCTATCGAGGCCGGGCTCCGTGATCCGAAATCGGTCGCCGCATACGAAAAACAGCAGGCTGAGCTCGGCGCAGATCCCTCAGAGGAAAAGCTGCTGAACACCCGACTGATCCCTGATCCGCGAAAGGTCAAGCTGCGGGTCTATCAAACCCATTCCACCCACAAATCAATGTCTGCGCTGCGACAGGGTTCAATGCTGCTTGTGAAGGACGTCGAATTCCATAGCGTCGAACAGCAGTTCAAGGAAGCGGTATTTACGCATGCTTCGACGAGTCCCAACCAGCAATTAATTGCCAGCCTGGACGTGGCGCGCCGACAGATGGAGTTGGAGGGGTATGGCCTTGTCCACAATGCAATCGACATTGCGTTGGCAATCCGTCAGGCCGTCGCCCAGCACCCGTTGATCTCCAAGTATTTCCATATCCTCGGCGCCGACAAGATGGTACCGGCCGCGTATCGCGACAGCGGCTTCACCGACTATCTGGATCCCAAATCGAACTGGGCGGCTGCACATCGCAGTCTTCAGGACGATGAATTCTGTCTCGACCCGACGCGCATGACGCTTGTTTGCGGCTCCGCAGGATTCGACGGCACTCAATTCAAGGGAATGCTGAGCGACCGTTATAACATCCAGCTCAACAAAACGTCCCGAAACTCCGTTCTTCTGCAATCCAACATCAACAATACGCGCAGTGACGTTGCCCATCTGATCCGCGTGCTGGTGGAAATCAGCGGCGAGATCGATCAGCGCCTGGCCGAAGGCGGCGCCAACGTGCGAAAGACATTCGATGCACGGGTCAAGAGCCTGATGACGGACGTTCCGGATTTGCCCAATTTCTCGCATTTCCACGATGCCTTCCGGAAGGATGCAGGCAAGCGGACGAACGAAGGCGATATCCGTGGCGGTTTCTACAGCGCTTACGATGCGGAGGGATGCGAGTATATCCGGCTTGCGGATCCCGAGATCGACCGGCGCCTGAAAGAGGGGCCTGATCTCGTTTCGGCGAGTTTCGTCATTCCGTACCCGCCGGGTTTCCCGATCATGGTTCCGGGTCAGGTGATCACCCAGGAAACGATCGACTTCATGCGCAAGCTCGATGTGAAGGAAATTCACGGCTACGACGCCGCGGAAGGGCTCAAGCTGGTGCGTGCCGAGGCGCTGGCGAAGCGCACGGACAAGCCGGCAAAGCGGGCTGCGTGACGCGTCGGTAGGGAAACCAGAAAGACATGAACAGGTGACGCCATGACCGATTGGTTTGTGCACACGCTCAAGAGCTATCCGGAAATCGCCGTCTTCCTTTCCCTGGCGCTTGGGTACTATTTCGGTTCATTCACGTACAAGGGTCTCGGTCTTGGGGCAGTGACCGCGACGCTGATTGCAGCTGTCATCATCGGCCAACTTGGCATCACGGTTTCGGGTCCGCTCAAGCCGTTTTTCTTCCTGATGTTCCTGTTCGCTATCGGCTACGGGGTTGGCCCTCAATTCGTGCGCGGCATTTCTCAGGACGGAGTGCCACAAGCGTTGTTTGCGGTGGTGACCTGCCTCTTCTGCCTGGGCGCCGCTTATCTTGGCGCCAAGCTGGCCGGGTATAATATCGGCTCCGCCGCGGGACTCTACGCAGGTTCGCAGACGATTTCGGCGTCGATGGGTCTTGCCACCGATTCGATCAACCGCCTCGGCCTGCCGCCTGAAGATACCAAGAAACTCCTCGATTCGATGCCGGTCGCCTACGCCGTCACCTATATCTTCGGCACGATCGGGTCCGCACTCATTCTGGCGTTGCTCGGCCCGGCGCTTCTGCGCATCGATCTGGAGGCCGCGTGCAAGAGCTACGAGGAAAAGCACGGCGGCAAGAAGGAATTGGGTGGTCCAGGTACGGCCTGGAGCCGCTTTGCTTTGCGCGCTTTCCGCGTCAAGGAAGGAGGACTGGCGGTTGGCAAAACGGTACAGGCAGCCGAGGCCCTCGCTCCGGGGGACCGGGTCTTCATCCAGCGTCTCCGACGTGGCAACGAAATCATGGAAGCGACCGGCGATCTCGTGATCCAGACAGGTGACGTCGTGGCGGTGGCTGGCCGGCGCGAGGCGCTGGTCAATCTTGCCGGTGCGGGCGCGCAAGAAGTTGAAGATCGCGAACTCCTGGCGGTGCCGGTGGAAGGTGTCGACGTTTACGTAACGAACAAAGAGGTCGACGGAATCACACTTGCCGAGTTGGCGAACTCGCAAGGCACGCGCGGCGTATTCCTGCGCAAGATCACTCGTGGCGCTACTGCGACCGATATTCCGATCATGGCGGACACGAAGCTTGAACGGGGCGATATCGTCAGTCTCGTCGGGCGAACACAGGACGTTGCGGCGGCGACCAAGCTGTTGGGCCGTCCGGACCGGGTAACCGACGCGGCGGATGTCGCATTCATTGGCGCGGCAATTGCGATCGGCGCGCTGCTCGGTGCAGTAGTCTACAAGGTCGGAAGCGTGCCGCTCACGCTGTCCACCTCGGGCGGCGTGTTGATTTCCGGCCTCTTCTTCGGGTGGCTGCGTTCGGTGCGCCCGACATTTGGCCGGATACCCTCACCCACAGTGTGGTTCATGAATTCGGTCGGCCTCAATGTATTCATCGCGGTGGTCGGCATCGCGTCCGGGCCCGGCTTCGTCTCCGGACTGCAGCAACTTGGCTTCAGCCTGTTTCTCTGGGGTGTTTTCGTAACGACGTTGCCGCTGATACTGGCGATGTACGTTGGAAAATACATATTTCGCTTCGACGATGCGATCGTGCTGGGGTGCTGCTCCGGTGCGCGCACCACAACGGCATCACTCGGCATGATCAATGATCGCGCCAAGAGCCAGATCCCCGGGCTCGGTTACACCGTCACCTACGCGGTCGGGAACACCTTGCTGACGATCTGGGGAATGGTGCTGGTGATTTTGCTGTCATAGTTGCGCAAGGATCGAGAGATCTCACGCGCCTCGATTGTTCCACATAATGGAACCGGCATTGGGGTCGCGGTTGCTCATCTGAATCGGATCAAGCGATAGATGAAAAGAGGTCGCCAGGTGGCCTCCTTCCATTTCGACGGCGTCAACGCGTGGGCGAGCAGAGGCAGGGAAAACGATCCGGCTTGGGACCGGCCCGCAACCGAGGCCGTCTGAAAATCCACCAGCTACATGGAGCTATCGACCCGATTGTGTCTCGGGTTAGTAGTAGCGCAGGCAAGCGCCTCCGCTCCATCGCGCGCACCTGCGGGCGTGACGAACGGTGGTTCGGGCGACGCACACACCATTAATTCGCGTCATGCCCGGTCCGCATGCCCAGGCAACTTGCGTGATCATACCGTCCGGCTCGTGAACTGGCGCGACAGTCATTGCCTGAGCTGACGTGGTAACGGCTAAGGCGAAGGCCGCAAAAGCTATCAATCTGATCATGAGCTTGCTCCCGTATTTTGTGTTGGTGACAGCCTTTGAGCGTAGGGCGATTTTTCAATCTGAGATCGCGGATCAAGCGATCGAGGTACATTAGCGGGCGTAGACACCTGCCGCGGCGTGCGCGATCGTCATCGCGTTTGCGCATACTGCTGACGCGAGCAGCGTCGCCATGAAACCATGCGAGCCCCTTGGCATCGGGGTTTTGGATGCACCCATCAATACCTCCGTTTTGTGAACGGCCGCGATGTGGGCGGTGAACTACAATCGCGCGACCAACTCCCTGACTAGTGCGTAGCGGTCGTCGACGCATTGACGTAAGTCACGGTGCGGGTGCTTTTTCGCGCAACAATTTGCCGCTCATTCCTTATCCATACGGCGAGGCGCTCGCTATTCGTCGATCAGCTGCTCGATCGTCTCGGCCGGTGCGCCCCTGTATGCGGTTGTGAACTGGCCGACTGGAATCACGGCGGTGACGCTGAGGAGGTTGGTGTCGACAACTTCGACCGACAGTGTCCGGCCCTTCTCAAGCGCGCGTATGACCTCGCGGGGGGCGGGAGCAGCCGCGACACAGAGATTGGAGAAGCACCAATTGTAGGGGACAATCGCTTCCCGCGCGCCGGCGTCGACCTTCAGCTTGACGCCCGATTGCAAGTAGAGGCCAACCGGTAGCAGAATTTGAAACCGCGCGCTGCCTTGTCGTTCGATCACGTCGATGCGGATGGCCATCTGCCCGGTGCCCCATGTACCTGTAATGCTGGTACGGCACAGCACTTCTTTCCCTGGGGTCTTGAAGCAAAACTTTCGCCATTGCGAATAGGCGATGTCGCGAGGCATGTGCTGGCCGCGCGGCGCCAATTCCGGTTCAGATGATGGTTTATCTCCCTGTGGCGGTGTGAGTTGCGCCGTTGACTGGCTTGCCGCCTGCTGAGGAGAGCAAACGAACAGGGCAAGCAAGGCTGCAAAGACCCGGTCGCGTCGAAGTGTCATCATCATCCTCCGGCAAAGCCGTCTCTCAACGGAGGCGGTCCAGAAATTGGCTCACGAGCGGCGACCATATCGCGACGCCCTCGGGGGCATCGATGAGACCATGGCCCTCATTTCCGAACGGCCCCAACAGGTGATATTCGGCGTTACCGCCCGCGCCGACGAACGCCTCGTGCATGCGCCGCGACAGGTCGGGTCCGAAATAGCTGTCGTTTTGGGTATAGATCCAAAGCATCGGCACGCGCGCCGTTCGACCGAATTCGGCGGTCGCCTCGACCAGCTTGTCCGGATTGCAATTGTTGTTGGGCTTTCCGTCGACCCTGCCGCCGCGTCCCGCGGCGAATACGATGACGGCTTTGATCATGGACGGATTTTGGCTTGCCAGCGCGATCGATCCCCAGCCTCCCGCTGACTGACCGACAATGATAATGTTATCCGCCACCACGTCTTTTCGACTGGAAAGATATTTTATGGTCCACAGGTCAGTCGTGGCGACCGCCAATCCGGCGTCGCGAAAGTTTGGATTGCTGCACTTTCCGATCTTTTGAAAGAACACGCCGTGAATCCCGCGCTCCGGCATATCAAGGCCGGCAGCTCCGTAGCCTGGCCCCGCCGGCGCGACGACAAAATATCCGCGGCGGGCAAACCAGAACGCCGCGTCGCGAAATTCGACCAGCGGGAAGAAGCTCCGCTCCTTCGGATCCATGGCAACACCATGGTTCATGATGACAAGCGGAAACGGGCCTTTGCCCGCTGGGTGCACCACATAGGCAATCGAGGGCAGGGGAAGCGGCAAGCCCCATACTTCCTCGACCAAAGGCGGCGCCGGAGGCGATGCAGTAGCTGCGTCCTGAGCAGAGCATGGAAGAAAGGCAGCGAGCCAGCAGCTGACGATCGATGCAGCGAGCCGGCGTTTTTGCTGACCAAGACGGCCATTCGTCGGCCGCAAAGCGATCGGATTAAGCAAACGGGGCGCCGACTTGCACATGGCGGCCTACCTCAGCAGTAACACGATGACCGTACCCCAGAGTGCTAGAAGGACGTTGCCGACCGCGTAGCTGACGCCATATCCCAAGGTGGGCACCGCGCTCTTTGCCACTTCCTGCACCGCCGCGAGTGCCGGCGTGGCCGTTCCGGCACCGGCGCAGATCCCGAGCAGGATTCCGGGGTGCAGGTGAAACACATGCCGCCCGACCATCAATGTCACGAATTGGGCAGTGATCACGACGGCGAGCGCCGCTAGCACCAAGGTCAATCCGGACTCCTGCAGGCCACGCACGAAATCCGGGCCCGCCGACAGGCCGACCACGGCTATAAATCCGGTCAGCCCGAGAGACTCAAAGAGCCAGAGTGTCGGACCCGGGATCCGACCAAATATCGGTCGCCAGGATCGGAGCCAGCCGAACACGAGACCGCCGAGCAATACGCCAACACTCTCGCTGAGTCCCAGCTCGAGCGCGCCGAATCGCAATGCCGGGATACCGACAACCGCCCCGATGAAAATACCCAGGCCAACGAAGACCATATCGGTGACATCGGTGACACGATCGGCAACGCCGATCGCCTCGATGGCAGCCTTTGTTCGCTCCGGCTTTCCGACGATCGAAAGAACATCGCCGCGTTCGGCGGTCGTGGCCGGGGTCACCGGAATGGAGACGCCGCTTCGGCTGATGCTGCGGAGGAAAACGCCACGGGCAAAAGGCTGCTCGGAGAGTTCTGCGAGGGCCATGCCGTCGATTGTCTTTTGGGTGACGACGACGTCCACGACATCGAGCACCGCTTGGGCAAGATCCTTATCGGCAACTTCGGTTCCAAACGTGGCGCCGCGATCGACAATTACCTCATGACGTTCCGGCAATCGCAATCACGTCACCAGCCTTGAGGATATATCCGGGCCCCGGCGACTCGATCTGTTGATCTCGGCGAACGCGGTCCACATGAAGGCGTGCGCCTTTGACAAGAGATTCCACCTCGCGAACCGAACAACCGAGCAGCACAGAGCCCGGATTGATCCGAAAGGTTCTGATGTCGAACGTCCGCCATGCGGAGAACGTATCCAGTTTTTCACCACCAGACATTTTCTCTTCGTAGTCGCGGCATTCGGCCGCAAGATCCACTCCCAGCAAGCGTGGGCCGATCTGCGCCAGAAACCACGCCGCCACGATAACGCCGACCAGATAGGTCACAGCGAAAGCCACCGGTATCTGGTTGGCGAGATGCGCCTGCGCTTCCTTGCTGATTGGAAGATTGGAAATGGCATCTCCCGCCGTTCCTATCGTCGCCGATTCCGTCAGCGACCCCGCGATCAGGCCGGCAGCGGTTCCCGCCTCGTAACCGGCCATGCGTGCGATCGTGTAAGCGACCCCCAGGCCAACGACCGAAAACACCAAGGCGAGCGCTGCCTGCGCAAGTCCGTCCTTCCTGAGGCCCCGGAAGAACTGTGGACCGGTTCGGTAGCCAATGGAGAATAGGAACAGCAGAAAGAAAACCTGCTTCAGTGAAGCCGGCAGAGTGATTCCGAGCTGCCCGACGAGAACGCCCGCCAGCAGCACGCCGGTCACCGCGCCGAGCGTGAAGGAACCAATTCGCAGCCGACCGATCGCATACCCGATCGTAATGGTAACGAAGAACGTTACCTCGGGCCGATCGTGCAGGACCTTCACAAACCATTCGACCAAGGCCATGGCACTCACCCTTCTTGTTTTGGACGAGCCACCGAGGCGATGGCCTGGCTGCTACTTTTTCTTCGAGGCCATGTACGCGTCCCGGTAGCCGCGGGCCACGGCACGAACGCCGCGCGCGATGTCGTCGTACGCCTGGTCGGGAAGGTTGGCGAGCGAGACCCTCAGAGACCAATTGGGCGCCTCGAACCCACCGCCGTTCAGCAGCACGATGCCGTGATCCTCCGCGAGACGGAACGCAAGGTCGAGGGGATGGACGTTTTTCTTCAGGTATTCAACGGCCTCATCGCCGAGGTTTTTTCGAGCCCAGAATTCGAAATCGATGAGCCCATAATAGCGGTCGTAGTTTTTATTCTCCTGAAGCTCGAGTCCAAGGCCCTTGATCATCGTCCAGAACCGCTTGTCGACGATTTCCACGCAGGCCTTCTGGTAACGTTTATCGACGTCCATCATTTCGCTAAGCGAAAACAGCGTCATCATGACCTGTTGTGGCAAAGACAGCCCAGCGGTGTGGTTGAGCGCAACGTCGCGGCTGTCGGCGACGATGCGGTCGATCATCTTGACCTTTCTCGGCTCAAGCGTGAGCGCGCCATAACGCTTGTCGAGCGCCTTGAGCTCGGCATCCGGCAGCCCGGCGATCATTTTGTCGTAGATATTGTCTTCGTGGATGGCGATGACGCCGAGTCTCCAACCGGTGCAGCCAAAATATTTCGAATACGAATAGACCCCGATCGTGTTCTGCGGCAATTCGCCGAGCAACGACCGGAAATCGTCGACGAACGTTCCATACACGTCGTCGGTGAGCAGCATCAGGTCGGGACGCTTGGTCTTCACCAGATGGGCGATTTTGCCGATGGTTTCCTTGCTCAGGGCCATGCCTGTCGGGTTGCCCGGATTGACAATGAAGAATGCCTTGACCTTCCGATCCTCGAGCTTCTTCAGTTCGCTGTCTGTGAACTGAAAGCGGCTCTCCTGGGGAGCTGCGATCTGGACCACCTTGAGATCATAATCCTCCAGGTGCGTCATCTCGACGTAAGGCGTGAAGATCGGTGTCCCGAGCGCGATCGTGTCGCCAGGCATCAGCAGACGATTGGCCTTGAGCGATTTGAAGAGATAGCACATAGCCGCGGTGCCGCCCTCAACCGCGTAGAGGTCGAACTTTCCGGCAGGCCGCGGCTGCCCGCACATCGCCCACATCAGGTATTCATGTACGATGCGTTCGTTGTGTACGAGCATGCGGTCGGGAACAGGATAATTGTCGCCAATGATCGAATCCACCAACTCGTGAACGAAAGCGTCCGGATCGAACTTGAACGTCGTCGTCACGTAAGCCAGCATCGACGACAGGAACGAAGCGCCGGGCATGTCCGCGTGCTTTGTCATCCATGTCTGAAACCGGGCGGCGATCCCGTTTGCCTGCGGCATGCCGCCGACACCGGCTGGATGTTCCATGACGCGCTTGCTCTCGATAATGGCGAATTGGCCCAGCAGGAAGAACCCTTCGCGTGGCGTTGTAGCGATCCAGTTTGGATTGCCGCGACCGGCGTTCAGAAAAGCGCGTTGCGACGTCTGCGACGTCTCCCTAGCCAGCTTGATCAGCTCGTCCTTGATTTCGAAGGGGCTCAAAGCTGCGAAGTTCTGCAGTGTCAAAAGGTCGGCCATGGTACGCTCTCGCTGGTTGAGAAGAGGAGGAGAATGATCACCATCGAGAAGATGGTGAATGCGGTTTTTCCGTTGCGTGGCGGATTCCATATCTCTGGGCAGGGAAGCCATGGCTTCCCGTACCAATCCAGGCGGGGCCGTTGCGGCGGGCACCCCGGCGCAGACGAACAGGATCGCTGGACGAAATTTTTTGATGAAGCGTCAGATATACATCAACGGGATTGTCGCAGCGGCCGAGGTCCCCTCGTAACGCCGCCACCAAGGAGTCGGCCATGGACTTTCTCCACGCGAGGTATTGCCACAAAAAAATATTAAATGACCGGCCCGCTATACTCGCATTGACTTAGATCAAGGTGGCGAGAAGCTGCGATGGAATCGAATGCCGTTACTCGCATCCGAATTGCGGAACCTCGGAGAAGCATGCCACGGTGTTCAAGTGTGACGGAAGGTGAAAGGTCACACCCGATCTCGGGAATTTTCACGGGCACAGTAAAAAGCGCAGATCAGTATTCACGGCTTTTGGCGGCGACGGGCGGACGTTGCGCGTTCCTGTTTCGTCGAGAGGTTGATCATCTGAACCGCGGGTTTTTAAGAGAGGCGGCTGATTACTGTGCAGCCCATCAACTTCGTCCCGCGCGCAATCAATCGTCGAGACCTGTTGGGGCTTCACCAGATCGGGTTGTCCTTAAGGACAATGTCCTTTGATGCAATTGAGAAAAACCGCGCCTTATAGCAGCTTTGATGGTGGCATCGACATGGGGTGACGTTATGTCATATGACGCTTGTCGCAACATTGAAGTGCGTATCTGCCGGCAATCGACATCGGCTGGCGCTGCGAACAATGACGGTCAGGCATCAGCTGCGCGATAAGCCGACGGACAGCTCCGCGCCGGTAACAAGAGCGGTAGAACAGCGATAGGCACCGGCGGCTTCTCGAACTGACCAGAAGCACTTGGGAATTCCCTTTGGGATCTTTGGCGAAAAAGCGCCAATTATTGGCGGGAAGTAACAAGACTCGGTCAGGCGTTTCTCGATAAGCAGTCCGCTGACAACTTGACCGCCTTTATAATTGAAATGGCATCTTGGGGCAGAACTCGACCATGAGCCGAGACGAATTACTTTTGTGGCTTTCGCTGGTCTGGTTTTCTGCTCTCGTGGGAGCAGCGGTCTGGGTACTGTTCTGGACTCAATAGTTCACACAGGAAGTAGCCGTCTTCGTGGCCTGCATTGTCGCGGCAGGCGAACCGCCTTGGTGCCGAGGCGCACAAGTAACGTGGAAATCTCCGATCTGCACGTCTCAACGGATGCGGGGCACCGTTGATATGGATCAAGGCCGTCCTCTCTGGCTTAGTCGCATTATTCGATCGGCATCAAGCAGGGAATCCCGCATGCCTGGAAAAACCGACAACTTGCTGCCGAATTCGCGGGACGTTCGAAGACAGGCCATCGCGATAGATGCGGAGAAGGCAGACAACTATGTGCGGGGACTGGTCGAAGCGGAGCTGGAAAAAAGAGCCCTGATCGAACAGCTTCGCGCCGTCCCAGCGGTGGTCGAAGAGGACAAGATAAAGCTCATCGCGGCAATCATTCGACGAGCCGCTCAAAGCGGACTTGGCGAAGTCCAACTACATCGATTTTCGGATTCGCTCTGTTCGGACGGTGGCCTTGCCATCAGCAGGAACGCGGCCGCTTGGGAAGATACACTCAGGGGAGTGCCAAGGGACATCTACGACATCTGGGCCAACTACCTGCGACCGCGAGGATATGAGATTCGTTGTATCGTGAATAAGCTGCCGGATAGCCTGCCGGATAATGTCGGCATCGTCGTGAGCTGGGACGATCGCATAAAGGCAGGTTAGGTATTGCGGCTTTCTACTACGGCATGCCGATATCAGGGAAGACCGGCCGACGCCCTTCGAATGGGATCGATAAGCGACTGCGCCGCGAAGGGCTTTGTAAGATAGGCCGCGCAGCCGGATCGCAATGCCGCGGCGCGCGTCGTCTCGCTGTCATTGCCGGTGATGAATATGACCGGCAATGAAGCGGCACGCGCGCTCAGCCGTTGCCTCAGCTCAATTCCCGAACCATCATTCAGATTGATGTCGAGGACCAGGCAAAAGGCAGCATCGAGATCAGCACGGTCCTGAAATGCTTCGATAGAATCGAAGAGCGCGACCTTGAAGCCATATTGTCTGAGCAGGCGGCCAACACCCCGAAGCATTGCAGGATCATCTTCCACAACGATTACGGATTTTCGATTCGGCAAGATTAAAAGCCTCTATGCCGTGCGCGCCTCACGGTGAACGGGACTTTACCCTTACTTTGGTACGCTCTTGTGCCAAACCTTCATATTGTCCCAAGGGACAGGCCAATGTTCGGTGTCGGACAAATACTCGCGTGTCGGACTTATTGGTACTATTCGGCCCCTTCATGGGCATGAAGAACCCCAAGCCGCTCCGCAATTGAGACGAGTTCCGCAAGAGATTGAACCTCCATCTTTTCCATCACCCTATGGCGATGAGCTTTAACGGTCCGCACCGTCGTCCCCAATTGGGTTGCGATTTGCTTGTTCATCTTGCCTCGAACGACAAGGTCGAAAACCTGTCTTTCGCGCGGGGTCAGCAGCCCCAAGAGGCTACGGAAACGATCCAGCTCGCCATGCAGTTCCCTTCTGGCCTGCTGAAAAGCGAGCGCCCGTTCAATGGCCCCAAGCAGGTGATCGGAGGAGACCGGCTTGGTCAGGAAGTCCTGGGCGCCGGCTTTGATGGTCTGCACGGTGGTTTGAATATCAGCGTGGCCGGTCAGAAAAACGATCGGCAAGGTCGAACCTAGATTGATCAACCGTTCTTGCAGGTCCGGACCGCTCAAACCCGGGATACGAACGTCGAGAAGAATACAGCCCGGCCTGCTCTCTTTCGGTAGATGATCCAACAGGTGTTGTGCGGACGGATAAGTTAGAACGTCGTAGCCTGCATTCTTCAATCGGCGTTCGACAGCCGTTCGAAATGATGCATCGTCATCAACGACGTGAACGAGACCCGGCACTTCTCCCTCCACGAGGTGACAAGCGGCAAAGATAGCCAGACTATCCTACCGCAGGCGGCACGGTTCTCCGCAGCGCGGACGCTCCGCCGGAAATGCGGCAGATACCTGTCCCCAGGGACAATGGCTCCTGAGACAATAGTGCTCACAACGACGCTTGTTGTAAACCTTTCCTTACTGAGGAATGGCGTCGATTTCCACGAGATCTTCTTATTATTAGTAGTTTTGTCCAAACACGGAGATTCTCCATGTTTGCTAGCCTTGGTGGAGACAGAGCTCCAGCGGAAATTGGAATGCCCCCGCCGCGGATTAATTTTAGCGAATTTCGTTACGAAAAGGACGAGCAAATCTACGGCGAGAATGAGCCGGCCGACTATGTCTATCAGGTGACCTTCGGAGCGGTGCGAAGCTACAAGCTTCTCGTGGACGGTCGCCGCCAAATTGGCGCCTTTCATTTGGCGGGCGACATTTTCGGCCTGGAGAACGCTGCGGTTCACCGCTTTACGGCGGAGGCGATCGTCGACACCAAGGTCCGTTTGGTAAAGCGTCAGACTCTGGAACTGATCGCAGAGAAAGACGTGCTGGTCGCACGCGATCTGTTGAACACGACTGCCACGAAGCTTGAGCACGCCGAAGATCACATGCTGCTCTTGGGACGCAAAACCGCATTGGAGCGGGTTGCTACCTTTCTGCTGGAGATGGACAAGCGACTAACGAGGGCCGGGTTTTTTGCGCTTCCCATGAACCGACGCGATATCGCGGACTATCTGGGGCTTACCTTAGAGACGGTTTCCCGCGCGCTTCGCCAACTCGACGAAAGAGGAATTCTGGAATTCCTGAGTTGTAACCAACGCCAGATCGTCCTTCTGGACCGCAAACGGCTTACTAATTTGGGAGCGTAGCAGAGGTCTCGCGGCGGACCTGAACGATCATTGACGCCTGCAGCATACAAGGGGTACCCGCCGGGATTTTGAAAAGGGGCAGATGGTAATGGAGAAAAGCCATGAGACAATTGAGTCTGGGAAAAATTGCGATTGCAACCGCGACCTTCGCGTGTACGGCACTGCTGTCCTTCGGCTGGTCTGAGCAGCGCGGCGTCTCGCTGTCGATCGAGAGCGCCCAGGCGCGCGTCGGTCGTCCGTTGACTCCCGTGAGCGTTGCGGGAGTTGCGCGTCGGCAATACCGGCGAGGTGCGTACGGTTACGGCTACGGTGCCGGTGTCGTGGGCGCCGGCTTGGCGGCCGGCGCGATCGGCACTGCTGCGGTCGCCGCCGCCACCTCGCCTTGGGGTTACTATGGGAATAATGGTTCGGGCGGAGGCTACTATTCGGCTAGTACCTGGGGCGACCATGAGTGTCATCCTTCTCAGACCTATGCCTGCAACCCTTACGCGGCTAAGGATTGGGGCAATGGTTGGGGTTACTACGGTCGCCCTCGGATCTATTGACTGCGCAATGCCCAGCCGCATTGCCCAGCGCGCCGGGCTCGTTGGGTTAAAGGCGATGTATCGCTGCTAGTAGACACAGAAAGAACGAAAGAGGCGGCTTAACAGCCGCTTCTTTCAAGCGCTGCTAAAATTGAGGGCAATAGCTCAACAGAGGCTCTTGTCGCAGTTTGGCGGCCCCAAAAAACGAACGCTTGGACAGGTCAGCGGATGAGCAGTCAGCGGGAATTTGTCGGTAGCGCTACGGTAACGTCGATGAACGATGAACTGCGCGCTAGAAAAGTCTCTACCGTACAAAGCGCGATGTGGGATGATCCTAAAGATGTGATTGAGGCTGCCATTCGTTCGGCGTTTGTCAGCTATCCGAAGGACGATGACCGGGATGGGAGAATGTGCTGGATCGCACCGAAGGGATGCTCGCAATTGGCCATCGGCGTAATTCTCGGATTGCGGGCGAAGGGCTTTCAAATCGTGAAGCAAGTACCCTAATGTCCAAAGCCATTTGCGAGGGCCAAAGTGATCAGGCCGGCGCGTTGGCTGAACCAGCTAGAGGGGTCTCGCAGCGCTGGTGTAGTGCCTGGCCAAACAAGAACCTGAAGCTTCGTCGAAAGGCGGCTCGGAAGGCTAATGGGCGGTCAGCGCCGCATCGCCGGTGCGAGCCGCCGCCGGGGTGTCTGCAGCTTTTCGATTTTTCAGATTGCTCCAATAGTCGAACTCCGAAGCACCTGAGGCGAGCAGCTGCAAACGTTGCTTATCGCGGATCACGAGTTGCCGTTGTGTCTGATCCTGAAACTGGATGATTTTTTCCCGTTGCAATGCGCTGAACGCGCGAGAAACCGTCTCCACACGAAGCCCGACATAGTCAGCGATGTGACGTCTATTCATTGGCAGATCGATTTGGCCGCGCATTGACAGATGGACCTCCATCTCGAGCAGGAATTGCGCGATTTGCTCGCTAGCAGTCCTGACGCGCAACACTGCTTGGTCTTCCGCAACTGCCACGGTTTGTGTTGCAGCGGTAAACAGCAAGTTCCACAATTGCCGATCGGATGTAGCAGCGGCCAGCAGAGCTTCCCTTCCAGCGGCGAGTACCTTGGTATGTGTCAAAGCCTGAACGGTGTCGCGGTGTTGCCGACCTGTCTCGTAACCAAAGCCGTGGCCGGGGAAAAGGAATTGCAGTATCGACCGTCGGTCTCCAGTCAGTAGCCGCAGACGGCATAGCGCGCCTTTGTCCACCGCGTAAACGAATTGAGCCGGGGCGCCACGTTCGTAGACACTCTCGCCGGGGCCATAGCGAAGCTCGATGGTCTGGAGCTTCGCGGCGGTCAGTATGGTTCGGTCGATCAAGCTCTGGCTCCCAAGCGGATTTCCGCCAACCGACAATCCAACAGCCAACCATTAAAAGTGCATGTTGATTTAGATCATGCGCTGCCGCACGGGCGGAAAAATTAATATGGTTTGCGCTACCGTATTTTGACCTAGCTCAACGCCAACCCGAGTTTTTCCCGAACAAGCCGCTCAGTTTGGCAGGCGACAAGCTCTCGCCCGTAAGGTTCATATCAACCTTTGGCTGTAGGCTGCTATTTTTACCGGTGCCAATGGGGTTAGTCTGCCAGCGGACCTGCCATCAGCGGGTCGAGGATATATCGCTTTGCCAAATCGGAACCTTGTTCTTGTGGTCGGATGACGCCGCGATGCTGACGGGGGTGAAGCGACTGCTGCGGCAGCACGGGTACGACAGTGTGCTGTTTTCGTCTGCGGAGGCCTTCAAAAGTCACGGCGATTTTGAAAAGGCAGTTTGCATCATTCTCGACATCAATCTGAACGATGGGTTGTCAGGCATCGAGTTGCGGCATCGCCTCAAAGCGGCTGGCATTTCTGTGCCGGTCATCTACATGACAGGGAACGACAACCCGGCCGTCCGCGTGGCCGCGCTGCAATCCGGGTGCGTCGCCTATCTCCCAAAGCCGTTCTCCGCGAAGTCGCTGATCGAGCCGCTCGAGAAAGCATCAGCGGGGCCTGCATAGGCTCGCCGTGACGAATTTCCATCGCGCGTCACTTATCAGGTAAAGGCGCGTCAGCGAGCCACTATGACGGTCCAGCGCCGTTGGTACGAAGAGGGAGTTTGATCCGAAACGTCGCGCCGCCAGGTTCATTTTCAGCCCATATCCGCCCATTGTGGGCTTCCATGATGGTGCGCGCGATAGACAGTCCCATGCCCATGCCTTCCGCCTTGCTGGTGAAGAACGGTTCGAAGACCTCCTTTATTTTGTCTTCGGAAATGCCCGGTCCGCAATCCGACACGGACAGCTCGGCAAACTTTTCGACGCGCGAAGTCTGAATGCTGATGACGCGATCTTCGCTTGATGTGTCCCTCATCGCGTCGATCCCGTTCACGACAAGGTTCAGAATGACTTGTTGAAGTTGGATGCGGTCGCCGAAGATCGGAAGCGCATCCGGTGTGATCCCGCTAACCAGTTCGACTTTTCGTGCGGATAGCCAGCGTCGAAAGAAATTCGATGGCTTCCCGCGCAACGTCGTTGAGGTCGAGACTTTTCAGTTCGAAGGGTGCCTTCGTCAGGAGGCTTCTCATCCTCCTGATGACTTCGCTGACGCGCCGGTCATCCTGCAAAATATCCTTCACAATATCCCTGAGTTCAGCGATGTCGGGCGTTGGGGATTTCAGGATCGCGTCTGCGGTTTCGGCGTTGGTGAGAATAGCGCCAAGCGGCTGGTTGATTTCGTGAGCGATTGAGGCGGTCAGTTCGCCAGCGGTCGAGAAGCGCATGACACGGGCAAGTTCTGACATGTGCTGCCGGGACTGCACTTCGGCCAGACGACGCCGACGACGCGCATTCAGCAGGGCCGAGATAAGCCCGGCTTGGGCGAGAATAACGGCGGCGGTCAGCGCGATTTGCCAGGAATAACGCTGCCATACCGTTGGCTCCCGAAACAAGACTTCGCTCCCCGGCGGCAGGCGGCTCTCGCTGATGTCCCAGCGCTTAAGTTGTCGCCAATCGTATTTCGGTGCCGAGAATTCGATCGGAGGGACCTTGATGTCTGCTTCCCTTCTCGCCACCCAGCATTCGGACGGCAACGGCAGCAGTCGGTCGGGCACCCTCGGCCGGTGAAAACATCGGACCGCCAACAATCTCACCGTTAAAGTAAGACTGGTCGAGCGAAAAAATAGGCAGCGTTCGCGACCTCATAGATGCGCTTCAATTGCTCCTTGTCTCCATAGATGGCCCCTGCGCCGTCCGTACCAATAGCTGCTGATAAAAGAATTGCACTGTGGGGCGGCAAACTCGCAACCTCCTTCAAAATTTCCTCGAACGGCCGCTCGTTGAAAAAAATCAATTCAACCTTGTTCTCCAGCAACGGACCCAGTACCCGTTTCTGCTCGCCGATCCAAAATCGCTCATGGGGCGAGTTTCCGATTATCATCGCGATGGCCTTCGTCTCCGGCAACAGCCGGAGAATGTTTTCGACAAGAGCGACTTGATCGAACCGCACCGCAACGGCGGCGTCTTGCTCGGACAACATGGATCGTTCAACCCGGCGCAGTTCGACTGCCGCGAGCAGCATCGGCGTTGTCGGATAAAGGTCTGCCCTGTGTCGCTGGACGAAGCGAGCCGCGGGCCCACCGAAAGCGACGATCAAATCGGGCGGTCGTTGGAGCGTAGAGCGCCGCAAGATATTCAACAAATTTGGCCTCAGCAGCGCCGTCGCCACCCTGAGCCGTAACGAGGGAATGTTCTTGAATTTCCAGCGGCCAAGGCGACTGTCGGCCCAGTTCTTCGCGGATTTCCGTGCTCCATGCGCCCCAGGTGCAGAAATTCTGCGCCATATGAATGAAGGAACATGAACGGTTTTCGGTTGAGCGGCAGTCTCGCCAGACTTAGGCTGAGCGGTGGCCTCGCCAATTGAGACCAAAAGAACGACGGCGGTAGCGATCCACACATAAACGAGCCGCTTCATCCTCAATGTGCGCGATGCGGCTGTGCGGCCTGCATGGGGCGCGATCAGTCCGCCTGGGATTTCCTGCCGTCCGATTAGAGCCATCCAAGGCAAGCTACCTCACCAGCTCCCATGAGTGCGCCTCACCAGTACGTGACCACGTTGGCCAACAAATTGAGGTCACTCCCGGTCTGCGGCGTATAGATCACCGGCGTGGGATTGTTCGTATATCCGAGCCCAATGCCGACGCGAATACCGGGCACAATGGGTGCATAATATGCTGCGGTTACCGAAAAATTGCCGGTATGCGCGAGTTGGCCGCTCTGCAAAGCAGCATCGACCAGATATTGGCTAAAGACATTTCGGGAGACAACCAAGGACACCATATCTGTCGGCCGGGACGGCAGAAGGCCTATCCCATAAAGGCGTAGCTCGTAATACTGGCTGATGCGATTGAATTCCGGCGGCGCATACATTGCGGTGACGCCAGCGTACCACCCCCTTGCAGCCTGACCTTCTACCGGCGCCAGTTGGACAAATTGTTGATCCGCCAGAACGTACGCTGCGTAATTCCCGGTATTCCGCCCGCCAAATTCAAAATCGACGTATCTGCTGTTGTTGACGATTGATGCGGCACGCACCCAGGTCGCAAGCTGGCCGGGGGCTGCCACCTTCTGATAACCAAACTCGTCGATCACGAGAACCCCGCTGTTTGGCGTAGACCAGTCCAGGCCGGTTGGGTTAGCGGTCTTCTCAGCGACGGGACCATCCGGATTGCTCGCCACCTGCACGCCGAACTTGTCGTAAAGCCCGTTGGGACCATTGACCTTGATGTTGATTGCCGGTTTCGTCCAAGCCCAAGCACTAAGGCCAAGCTCGACCGGAATTGATCCGCTCGGTCCAAAGATGCTGGATGCCAAATTGCCCGCCAGAAAGAGCCCCCAATATTCAACGACGTTGGCCAGATATCCAGCCTTCAGTTCCACCTGCTTGTCCAGGAAGGTCTGATAATAGCTGAGTGTCGCGAGGCTTAATGCGTTTGGACCGCCGGGCTCCCATGTGTCAAAATTGTAAATTCCGCCAACCACGATCTGTCCATCGGAAATTCCGTATCTGCTGAGGTCGAAAGTCATTTGCATGACGTTGTTCGTGAAGAAGGTCGGTTTCTGACCGCTATAGACCTGCTGGCCGAAGGTGGTCCGTTCCGCGGGCAGCATGTTGTCGAAAAAGTTATTGTTGCTGTAGCCGATGTATCCGATCCCGAGCGCTGCAAGACTTGACCGAATGCCCGCGAAATCAGGGTCGATGGTATCCTGCGGGCCGGGCAGCGCTATGATGAGCCCCTTGATCCGAAGGGTCTCGAAATCCGGCGTTGGTGTGGCTGGCGTGGCGACCAATTTCGGAGAAGCGAATGCTGTATCTTCCGCCAGCTCCGCCGCATGACATGTTGCCCGCAGAAGGAACGCCGCACAAATCGATAATGTGATCGCCTTGAACATGGAGACTCAAAACCGAACGGAACTGGAATTCAGCTAGTACTATCGTTCTTTCTATACCTGAAAGCGAATGACAGTAGCGAGGATATGGATACCTCTTGCGCGCTGGCAGATGTAGCGCCGGCGGTATTCCGGCCCGGCTTGATCGCAAATGCAGCGTCGGCAGGCGGGGGAGTGTCAGAGTTGTGAGTTGATCGGTAGGAGCTTCAACAGATCGGCGACGAAGCGCCGGCGGAAGCCGGTTTCGGGCTCGTCCCGGTAGCGCACCCTTTGGCCGTCCCTCACCGTCTCCCAGATGATCTCGCCATTCGGGTCGAGAAGGACGCGGTAGCTGTTGGCGGGCACGACGCCAGTCGCCATGTAGGCCGTCAGCCTTTCGGCAAGCTCCGGGCTCTCGATATAGAGGCCGGCTTCGGTGTTGATCGCGGCAGAGCGCGGGTCGAGGTTGAAGCTGCCGATGAACACCGCCTTGCCGTCGAAGGCCATCGCTTTTGTGTGCAAGGCCGCCGACGACCGCCTGGAGCGGAGCGACCACCCCTTCCGGAAGGCGTCGGTATCCGGGCGAAGCTCGTATAGCTCCATGCCGTTCTCGAGCAGCCGCCTGCGGGTCTTGGCATAGCCCGAATGTGCCGGCAGCATGTCATTCGAAGCGAGCGAGTTGGTCAGCACACGCACCCGGACATTGCGCTCATGCAGCGCCTTGACGGTTGCCTGCGCCCCGGCGGGCAGGACAAAATAGGGTGACTCGACGAGCAGTTCCTCCTTCAACTCGGCGACACGCTCGCGGATAAAAGCGACAACTTCGTCGCTCTCATTGCCGCGGGTAACGGTTTCCGGGTCGTCGGCGATAATTCTGCCCTGTGCCCACACGAGATCGTCGCGAAGCTCGGTGCCCTGTCCCGCCAGCCGGTCGAGGTCTTGGTCGATCGGATAAGGGTAGTCGGCCGCGGCGATCTCCTCACGCAAGCGAATCAGGATGGCATCGAGATCGGCCGCGCCATGGGCGCGATCGACGATGGCCGCGATCGGCACGGTCGAGGGGCTGTTCCAGAACCGGTCGAATACCCCCGACAGATCGCGGACGACAGGCCCAACCGCCAACACATCCAGATCGCGATAATTGGCGATGGTGTTCACGCCATAGTAGATGTCACCGATATTGCGGCCGCCGACGATCGCCGCCGCATTGTCCGCAACCATCAACTTGTTGTGCATGCGGCGGTTGACCCGGCCGAAGTCGACAATGAAATCAAGAACGGACCAGCGCCGGTAGTTCAGCGGATTGAACAAGCGGATCTCGACATTGGGGTGGGCATCGAGAGCGGCCTTAACGGAATCGCTGGCCTTGTAGAAGGGATCGTCGACGAGGAGCCGCACCTTGACCCCCCGATTGGCCGCCTTCATCACGTGGTCGACGATGATCCGGCCGGTCGTGTCGCCGTCCCAGACGTAGTACTGCATATCGAGGCTTCGCTCGGCCAGGTCGGCCAGTGCCAGGCGGACGATGAAGGCCTCGCGCCCGTGGCTCAGGAGCCCGAAGCCGGAGAGGCCCGGATGCTCGTCGGCCGCCGGGCCGAAGAATTGGCCCAACCTGGTCGACGCGGGCTCGTCGAACGCCGTCGATACCCTGCGCGGATTATCAGGCAGCGGCCTGGTGGCGCTACCGGTGAGAACTTGGGCGAGCCAAATCAGGACTGTGCGTAGCAATCCGCAACCGGCCAGTACCCGAGACTGGGCCGAAGCCGCAGAGGTGCTGGTTCGTTGCCGGTTGGCGCGCATCCCGCGGTAGTCCGTAACCCGATAGGGCGTTCCGCGGCGCATGGCAATCTCCCAACCCACGGCCAGTGGGCAAGCGCGGCAACGGCAGGCCGTCAAAAAAGCGTAAACTCGAACCTGGTTTGAGAGAGTATTCGGGCATTCATATCACTGGTCGCTGCCCTCGCAAACGAATACAGAATGCTCTTTCAGATGGTGCGTTGCCTGGAAGTTGCACCCGAACCCGCCTTCGATCTTCATCGCCGATCACGGTCGCAGGTCCTTTCCGCAACGCTTTTTTTCACTACAGGTCGTTCGCGGCCTTGCCGCCAGGGCCACGATCTCGTCAATCTGGTCCCGCAGATTAAAGTAGGCGCTGTCGAGAGCTTCAAGTCGTTCCGAATGCGCCACCTCGAGAATCAGACTTGATATCGTTGCGGTTTTTGCCGGCACGCCGCTGATTGCGACCCGTGAGGCACGGATTGGCCCCATTTCCAACCGCTCGGGTTCGCTGCGATCGGATTGCGATCCACCGCGCGGGTCAGGCGCACAATTGTTGCGTAGCGCTTCGAGCATTGTGAGGCCAGAGCGGCAGGTATATGGTTTCAAAAAAACGATAAATCGATGATGAGAGGAAACCATGTGCCAATTGTTCGCGCATCAGCCGCAACGCGACTACGAATCCCAGACCAGATCGCTGCGGATAGGAGGCCATTGCACGTCGATCCGCCTGGAAATGTCGTTCTGGAATACTCTGGAAGAGATCGCAGCGACGCAGAATATGAGTTTGGCGAAGTTCCTCACGACGCTGCACGACGAGGTGCTCGATCATCACGGCGAGGTCAGGAATTTTGCCTCGCTGCTTCGATGCTCCTGCCTGATTTATCGATCGAGAAACGCCGCCGCCGTCCGGGAGATGCAAGGCGCAAGAGCGCCGATCCTTGTCGCCGCTGAATAGCCCTTCGAACCCATCGCGCATAAAGCGCACAACGGCTCTGCCTTGGCGGCAGAGCCGTTGTGCTGGCTTGGATCAGATTTCCTTTTTCTGCATCGCGCCCGCGATGTAGTCGGCCTGCCGGATGGCAAGCGACACGATGGTGAGCGTCGGATTGCAGGCCGCACCGGTCGTGAACTGACTGCCGTCCGAAACGAACAGGTTCTTGATGTCGTGGGTCTGGCCAAACTTGTTTACCACGCCATCCCTCGGCTTCTCGCTCATCCGGTTGGTGCCCATATTGTGCGTGGAAGGATAGGGCGGGGTGGGGTAGGTCACCGTAGCGCCGACGGCCTCATAGACGGCGGCACCCTGCTTGTAGGCATGCGCGCGCATCGCCACGTCGTTCGGATGATCGTCGAAGTGCACGCTTGCCACCGGCAGGCCGAACTTGTCCTTGGCCACGGGATCGAGCGTGACGCGGTTGGTCTCCTGCGGCATGTCCTCGCCGACCAGCCACATGCCCGCCATCTGCGGATAGGTCTCCATCGCGCTGGTGAAGGAGCGGCCCCACGCACCCGGATTCAGGAACGCGGCCATGAACGGCAGCCCAAGCGACAGCGTTTCCATCTCGTAGCCGCCGACAAAGCCGCGCGACGGATCGTTGCGCGACTCGTCGCGGATGATGCCGGCCATCGTGGTGCCGCGATACATGTGTACCGATTGGTCGAAGCTTGCATACACGCTGCCGGTCATGTGCCGCATATAGTTGCGGCCGACCTGACCGGAGGAGTTGGCGAGCCCGTCGGGGAACGTGTTCGAGGCGCTGTTGAGCAACAGCCGCGGGCTCTCGATCGAATTGCCGGCGACCGCCACGATGCGCGCCTTCTGCCGTTGCGTCGCCCCGGACTTGTCGGCGTAGACAACGCCGCTCACCTTGCCCGACGCATCATGCTCGATCTTGAGCACCATGCTGTTGGGGCGGACCTCGAGGTTGCCGGTCGCCTCGCCCTTCGGGATCTCGGAATAGAGTGTCGACCATTTTGCTCCCGACTTGCAGCCCTGGAAGCAGAAGCCGATCTGCTGACATGATCCGCGGCCGTCGCGCGGCTGCGAATTGATCGCCATGTTGCCGCTGTGCACGGTCTTGTAGCCGAGCTTTCTGGCGCCGGCTTCGAGCACCTTGAAATTGTTGTTGCCGGGGAGTCCGGGGATGTTGTTGGTACGCGTCACGCCCATCTTGGACTCCGCCTTTGCGTACCACGGCTCAATCTCCGCAAGCGTGATCGGCCAGTCCAGAAGACTCGTGCCCGGCACGGCACCGTAGGTAGTGCGGGCCTTGAACTCATGCTCGTCGAATCGCAACGACGCGCCGGCCCAATGCACGGTCGAACCGCCGACTGCCTTGACGATCCAGGCCGGAAGGTTTGGGAAGTCCTTTGAGACGCGCCAGTTTCCGGAGGTGGTGCGCATGTCCTTCCAGGCGAGCTGGGTAAAGCTGTCCCACTCGTCGTTGATGAAGTCCTGGATCTCGTAGCGTCCGCCGGCTTCAAGGATCACGACCTTGATGCCCTTTTGCGCGAGCTCGTTGCCAAGCGTTCCGCCGCCGGCGCCAGAGCCGATGACGACGACCACGCCTGAATTGTTCAGATCGAATTTTGCCATGTTGGTTTCCTCCTCACCGTTGAGTGCCGACGCGTCAGGCTTTCGGGAGCCAGTCGATGTCGGAGAAGCCGCGATTTATGTAGCCACCATGCTCGGCGGAGGAGCCCTCGTAACCGAATTTCGGCCAAACCTCCTTCTGGTTGTAGAGCGATACGACGAGGTCGCCCCGGATCTTCTTGAAGAAGTCGGTTTGTTCCATGCCTTGCAGCAGCGCCACGCGATCGGTTTCCCATTGCACCTCGGCGTAGGGCACCTTGTAACGGTCCTTTGCGTCCTGATCGAGCCGGGCGACGCCGTCGTTGATCATGGTCTTGACGGCGGGATCAGCGGCAGCCTTGCCGTCCCATGGCTTGATCGCGGTGATGTAGTAGCTGTCGAGGAGCATGTCGTGCGGATAAATATCCCGCGCCACCTTGACCAGCGTCTTCAGCGTCGTCGGCGACAGCGCGGTCGCGTTGTCTGCCCAGGCGTCAGTGATGCCGACGCCCGTGCCGGTGACGACCGCGACCGCCGGAACCGTCGAGGCCGCGCCTTGAAGAAAGACGCGGCGGTTGAATTTGCTGCGACGATCGACTTCTCTCATGAGTTCCTCCTTCTGATTTTTCGATTCCGTTCAACCGTAGCGGCCACCTTTTTCGATGACTTCGATCTTGTAGCCGTCAGGATCTGTGACGAAGAAGAAGCGCGCCAGTGTCTTTCCGTTGTGCCTGAAGTCGCGCATCGGTCCGGGCGACAGTTTCTCGCGCTCGAAGCGCGCGTGCTCGACTTCGAGATTGTCGACCACGACCGCGATATGGCCGTAGCCATCGCCATGCGTGTATGGCTCCTTGCGATCGAAGTTGACGGTGAGTTCGACCTCGAAGGGTGAGGACGGATTGCGCATATAAATGAGCGCAAAATCATCAAATTTGAGGCGATCGGCAATTTCGAGCCCGAAGGCACGCTTGTAGAAATCGACCGCTTTCGCCTCGTCGAAGACGCGAATCATCGAATGGACCGGCTTGGCCATCAATTGAGCTCCTTCAGATAGGCAATGATGGCAGAGCGGACCTCGGGCTTTGGCTGCCGATAGACCATGATGGTGCCGGCTATCATTGCTTGTGGGTCGGTGATCCAGGCATCGAGCCGCGCCTCGTCCCAGACGAAATCTGCCTTCGCAAAGCCCGCCGAGTAGTGGAAGCCCTCAGCGGAGCCGGCGCGCCGGCCGACGACCTTGAACAATGACGGACCTTGACGGGCCACCTCGGTCAAGGTGGTCGCGTGGCACGTGCCGCATTGTTGTTTGAACAAGGTTGCGCCATCCGGCGGTTTTGGCGCGGGCAGGGGCATTTGCGCGTCCGCCATCGTCGCGACAAGCATTGCGCTGCAAAATGCCAAACCCATCGCTTTGCGCAGCTTCGTCATATACGTCACCGTCGCGACACCCAGATGTTAGGCGGCGGCAAACGGGTGGTGGTAGTAGCGGGCTGTTTAAGCGGAGAACAAAACACAGCCGTGCGCCTCGTGGCGGATTGGCCAAACAAGCTGTCCTAATACTCAAACCCGGTCACATCGCGTTGCGATGACAACCCGAGTTGCAAAAAACCGTTCGCCTCAACCGTGCCTTTTCCCGCACTTGCTATTGCAAATTGTTTGAGAATCGACATCCTCTAAACGCACTCCAATTCCTTCGAATGCCGCCCGGCCCAAGCAGGAAGGCGCAGAGGTGAATTGGCCATTCGACTGCCGGCGAATCCCCCAAAACCGTCAGTGGCGCTCGCTGCGAACAAAGGCATCCGTTGTTGCCCTTTAACAGCGGAGGTGTATCTGCGACGCAGATTAAGGCGGCCAATCCTGCCTAGCGGTTGCAGACTTTCAGGCGTGCAATCAAGACTGCCAGGCATACAGTGCCGGCATACGGTGCCGTCATACAGTGGATGGAACAAGCGCATGAGATTCCTGAGCTACGCCTACCGCTTTCTCTCCAATTTCATCTTTCTGGCGCTGGTCTATTACAGCCTGAATTTCATGGAAAAATACCAGCAGCGCGCGATCGTCGCGATTTTGGTCCTGGTCTATTCCGCGATGCGCGCGGCGTCGGCTCTGCGGTCGTTCTACTTCTTCCAGCGCATCGAACGGCTGGAGGGGGAGACGCGGCGGCTGTCGGCAGCCGCTGGCGAGGGACCGGCTGCAACCGCGCAGCGCCGTCAGGTGATCTCCGATGTTGCGGGTCTGCGCCAGGCGGGCGAGATGAAGTCGTACATCGACCTGTTGTTTCTCGCCCTGCTCGTCTTGTTATGCGTGTCGAAGATCGTGACCGATTGAGGATCACGCGTTTTTCTTCTTGACCTGCACCAGACGCTTCAGCGAACCGCGATGGGCGACCGCGGCGGGAGATGTTGTTTGCGTGGCTGCGCTCGATGAGCCGTGGCTGGGCTGACTGGCTTGGCGCTGCTGGGCAGGAGGCCGGCTGCGAAAATGGCGCTGCGAAGTGCGCGAGGGAGCCGGCGGCGGTTTCGCGCGTACTCCCGGCTGGTTCGACGCCACCTGTTCGCTTCGGTGCGCGGTGGCGATCGTGTGCCGCGCAGCGCCCAGCCCGACCGGCATTTCGAAAAGGTGCCGGGCAGGCGCGGGCAGGGTGGCGGTGCTTTCGGACGGAAGTTCGGCAGGCTGAGGCCAGGGGACGGGTGAGCGATGATCGAGCATTTCCGTCAGCGTGCTCGGCTGAGCCTCAGGCCAGTCGAGATCCGACAAAGCGGGTGCGGGAAGCTCGCCGAAATCGGCAAAAACGAAATTGGGTATCTTCGGCCAGTGAGCCAGCAAGGCGTCTTCGGACGGCGGGTGCGACAGCCATTGCCGCGGCTCCGTCGGCGTCGCCGGGCGGTCTGCGGTGGCCGGCACCACGTGAACGATGTGATATCCGCGCGCTTTCAGTTCGTTGAGGATGCGAGGCAATGCGGCAACCGTTCGCGCCTGGATGTCGTGCAGCAGCAGAATTCCTTTTCTCTTCGCCTCCAGGCGGCTGATTGCGAGATCGTACACACGCGAGGCGGAAATATGCCGCCAATCGTCGGCCACAAAGTCGGCGCTCCAGATCTGGATGCCTTGGGCCGCCAGATATTGCTCGACATTGTCGGCGCGCAGTAGCCCCGGGATCCGGAAGAACGGCGCGAGCGAAGCTTCGGCGCTGTCTCCGAGCGCTGCTTTCACCGACGCGATTCCCTCCTCGATCTCCTGCCGGGCCCGCTCGGTCGACATGTGGTTCATGCTGAGCGGATGATCCCGCGTATGGGTGCCGATGGTGTGACCGGCGTCGCGTAGCTTGCGAATGCCCTCCGGCGAGGCTTGTGCCATGCGCCCGATTTCAAAGAAGGTCGCCTTCACGCATTGCGAGGCGAGAATTTCCAGAATCTGGTTGCTGTTGTGCGGCAACGGTCCGTCGTCGAAGGTCAGCACCACCTCGTGATCGGCAAGCGGCAAGGTTTCGGCATACTGCATGATGCCGATCCGCGGATGCTCCCTGGGATCGACGACGAGGGTGCGTGACGTCCCAAGCGCATTCGGGTGACCGGGACAGTCCGCAGCAAGGGCGGCCGACGCGGCAAGGCAGAACAGCTCAAAAAAGCCGATTGTGACCCGCAGCCCAGTGACAATCCCGACCGGAATTCGACCCATCAATACAATACCGTTATGCCTGCTCGAACGAGCCTATCATTACATATTGCATCGTGAATGCAGCCTTAACTAGGTACTTTCACAGGGATTTCCGGTTCAATGGGCCTTGTCGGCGACGGTTGCGGCCGGTACCGCATGGACGACGTGATAGTCGTTTTCCCTGAGATAGCGCAAAAAGGCGGGCAACATCGTCGCCGTCTGGGCTTTGGTGTCGTGAAACAGGATGATGCCCTTGCCGGCAACCTTGAGGCGGTCGGTGATCAACGTCAATTCCTGTTGCGGTGTCATACGATTCCAGTCGCCGGCCCAGAAATCGGCGCCGAACACGACAATTCCGCGCGCCTGGAGAAGATCGAGTGTCGATGGCGCCGATTCGAAGCCGGGAAAACGGAAAAACGGCGTGCTCGGGTTCGTGGTGGCGATCCTGTGCATCGCCATCTCCACGGCTGAGATGCCGCGATCGATCTCCTGTACGGCCTCGAGCGGCTTGATCCGCTTGAGGTTGCGATGCGACCAGGTGTGATGCCCGATGCTGTGACCCTCCGCGGCGAGCTTGCGGACCAGTTCCGGGTGCTCGGATGCGTGCTTTCCGATCAGGAAGAATGTTGCGTGCACGCATTCGCGCCGCAGCGCAGCCACTACTTGAGATGTCGTCGACGGCCAGGGGCCGTCGTCAAACGTAAGTACGACCTCGTGATCGCGCAGTGGAAGCGTGTCGGGAAAACTTTTCAGTCCGACCCGCGGAGTGGTTGCCGCGGTGACGGTGAGAACCCGCGACGTGCCAAGTGTTCCCGGCCGTGGACAATCGGCTGCCTGCGCCGCCGCCGTGATCCATGCGATCGCGATAAAAAGGCCTGCCAGGCGTAGCTTCATCGAGCTCTGAACTCCTCCTCCGAGCAATGGCCAGAACGCCGCGCCGTGCATTGATTTGGGTCACGCAGCATCTTCGACGCGTTTCTCGCACGCCCAGTATCGTTAATCAGGTCTTAACATCGGCAGTGCATGATGCGCCACGCGTCCGGAAAATTGATTCCGGACTGCGACGGAATTCGGGTCGAGCATGAGGCGCCTGCGGCTGAAAGCGGATGGAAGGATTGTGGAAATAAGGGACGGGCAGGAGTTTCCGCTCGCTCCCGCGGTGCTGACATCACCTCGGATCGACTCGATCCCTCCCGTTAAGGCTTGCGTCACCGCCACGGAGGAGGCGGCCGCGCCCGTAGTTCGCGATCTCCGCCGCCGCGCCTGTCTGACGCAATTGCAATTCGCAAATCGCCTCGGCGTTCCCGTCGAGACCATTCGAAACTGGGAGCAAGGCAAACGCATGCCGCGTGGACCTGCACGCGCCCTGCTTGCGGTGATTGCCCACGCCCCGGAGACGGTATTTTCCGCGCTCGCCAAATCCTGATCGCGAGGCGGCTACACCCCCGAAGACGGCGTTTGCCGGCAAAATGCCTTGAAGGTTCGCACCCACTTGTTGGCAGCGCCAGATCGGCGGGACATAATGGGGTAGCGATTTGCCTGAGAGACCGTGATGCAATTCGTCGAGGCCAATGGCGGCGCCCGGATCCCTGCGATCGGCCTGGGCACCTGGGAACTGCGCGGGCGCAGTTGTGCGCGTCTGGTCGAGCAGGCGCTGAAACTCGGCTATCGACATATCGATACGGCACAGGTCTACGAGAACGAGCGCGAAGTCGGCGAGGGCCTGCGCGCTTCGGGAGTGAAGCGCGACGATGTGTTCGTGACCACGAAGGTCTGGACCACCCACTTCGCGCCGAACGATCTCGAGCGATCGACAAAGGAGAGTCTGGCCAGGCTGCGACTCTCCGAGGTCGATTTGCTGCTGCTGCATTGGCCGAATCCGCAAGTACCGCTTGCGGAAACATTGGGCGCGCTCGCCCGCGTCAGGAAACTGGGCATGAGCCGGTACATCGGCGTATCGAACTTCACTGTAGCCCTCATCGAAGAGGCCGTGCGCCTCTGCGAGGAGCCTCTCGCCTGCGATCAGGTCGAATACCATCCCTACCTCGACCAGGCCAAGGTGCTGGAAGCCTGCGCACGGCATGGCATGGCCGTCGTAGCGTACAGTCCGGTCGCCAAGGGCCGCGTCAAGAACGACCAGGCGCTGGCGCGGATCGGGCACGCTCACGGCAAGACCGCCGCCCAGGTCTGCCTGCGCTGGCTGGTACAGCAGAATGTTCCGGCGATACCACGAACGTCCAGGATCGAGCGGTTGTCTGAGAATATCGACATCTTCGACTTCGAACTATCGGACGAAGAGATGCGAATGGTCTTCCAGATGGGGACCGCCAAAGGCCGCCTCACCGACTACGGTTTCGCGCCGAAATGGGATTGAGGCGCATAAAGTAGCGGACCGGAGAGAGAGTCGATTTCGAATGGCGCTGAAGCTTGTAATCGGTAACAAGAATTATTCGTCGTGGTCGATGCGGCCGTGGCTCGCGCTGCGCGCCAACGACATCCCTTTTGACGAAATCTTCGTCCCGCTCTACACGGGCGAGGCCGACAAGCGGCGCATCCTTGATGTCACGCCTTCCGGCAAGGTGCCGGTTCTGTTAGACGGCGACATCACGATTTGGGATTCGCTTGCCATCATCGAATACCTGGCCGAACGGTTTCCGGAAAAGCGATTGTGGCCTCAGGACCCGGCGCAACGCGCACATGCGCGTTCGATATCGGCGGAGATGCATTCCTCTTTCGTGGCGCTTCGCAATGAGTGCGGCATGAATCTTCATCGGCCCGTCGGTGCGATCGAATTGTCGGCGGACGCCCGCGTAAACATCGCGCGAATTCAGGACATATGGGCGGAATGTCGCGAGCGTCACGCAAAGGCGGGACCCTTCCTGTTCGGTGCGTTTGGCGCGGCGGACGCCATGTTTGCGCCCGTAGTGCATCGTTTCCGTACCTACGCGATTGCAGTCAAGCCGCAATCGCGCCGCTACATGGACACAATGATGGCGCTGCCTGCGTTCCAGGAATGGACAAACGCTGGCCTCGCCGAAACGCTTGTCATCGAGAAATTCGAGATGGTGTGAGCAGCCAGCGTCGTGCCGAAGTGAGAGGTGCAGGCTCCGGATGATCTGCGCAGTTCCATTCCAGCCGCTGAGCGATTTTTTTGCGCTTTGCGGAGGAACGATTTCGGCCTTGATGCGTGATGACTCCTGCTGCGGGGCACTCCGGCGGGGTTCATAATGACAGGCAGATCGTATCTGGCGCGTCAGGCGACAGCTCTTCTTCAATTCGCCAGGTCGACAAGAAATCCGCAGCTTGCGGCTGTTCTGGTCGAAAAGGCCGCCAGTCTCAAATCGCGGGTCGACGAGGCGGCGCCTTCTCCAGACCTTAGTCCCCGAGCACCAGATGTCGAGCTGCCGGCTAAATGACTGCAACCGTGGCCACTTCCGCGAGCCGGCCCGGATGCGAGCCCGGTTGCGGGTTCGGATTCCTGGCTTGACCTGACACGTCAAAGCAGTCTGAATCCGGAACCTGGAGCATGATCCGGAAAAGTGGAAAACCGGTTTTCCAAAGAAACGCGGCAGATCATGCTCAAACAACGCGATGAGATCATGATGCGATTCCACTTGACCGCATCATGATCTCAGTCGCGCACTCAACCCAAAAAGGGGTTTGGCCATGGGAATTCTTGATTCACTGGAAAATTCGCCTGCATTCAAGAACGCGCTTGGCCAGCTCGGAGGCGCCGTGCTTCCGGTCGTGCTGAGCGAGGTGCTCGGTACCGGCAGCCAGGGTGGACTGAACGCTATCGTGGCCAAATTACAGCAGGCAGGCTTGGGCGATCAGGTGAAATCATGGCTCGGCAACGGTCACAACCTGCCTATTACGGCCGAGCAATTGCAGCAGGTGCTGGGCAGTGACGCGGTCAAGCAGCTGGCTGCAAAATACAACATTCCCGTCGACCAGATCACCCAGATCCTGGCGCAGCAGCTACCCAAGGCGATCGATCAGGCGAGTCCCGACGGAAGGCTGCCGCACGGCGCCTGAGGCGGCCCTACCGGGTTAGGGCCCGGACTGTCATCAGGCCTCCAGTCCGGCTCGGCTGGCAGGGGCGGCCGCGAAGTCACGCTAGAATCAAAAAGATGCTGGTGTCCCGATCGATTCCGAAGTTTGCAAAACGTGGCCGCTGCGCGATGATGCGAACTTGGGAATCAGCACATTGGTTTGCGCCTATCTACTTGAAAAACCTGCAAAATCATCGTATTTGCCATGTACTGATGTAACTGGCCAAGAAGCGCCACCTCGTGCTATATAACCGTGGTTTACAGTCGGCTAACGCAAGCGGGACCGTGGGCGCGGCCGATGATTTTGGGTGATGGAGAGGGCGTTGAAGCATAAGTACCACGTCGGTGAGATTGTCTATTTTACGGCCAGCAATGTCGCGCGTCCGGCCGCGAGCGGCACCTACGAGGTGATCCGCCTGCTTCCGACCGACGGTGATGACTGCCAGTACCGTATCAAGAGCTCGACTGAAGCGTTCGAACGCGTGGCCAAGGAAAGCCAGCTCGCGCTTTCCTGAAATAGTTGTGCGCAACGGAGGGGTGATCGGGGTTCGATTTCGCCCGCCGTTAAAAGGCCCGGTTCGCAGAATGTTGCTGCGAAAAGCCGCGTGCGAAAAAAATCGGCATCCGTTCGTCGATTGCATTTTGTGCTGCGTTAAGGGACACCGCGCATGAATTGGCCTTGGGCAGATTCGCTCGAACAGATCTGGCATTCGCAGGTCTTTCCGACCTGGCTGACTTTGGCCGCGGCCGGATTCTTCGGCCTGATCGTCCTGGTCACGCTGTTGCGCGCCGATAAATCGGTCGCAAACGGCGCACTGACCGTGATCGCGCTGTTGGGGGCCGGTATCGCCGTGGCTTCGACTACCCGTGGCTTCGATGCGGGAGGCGCCGGCCCAGGTGGTTCGAGCCAATCTCCTGCCGCCATGGTAGCCGCGAGGCCGGCACTCGCGTGCATCGATGACCTGGCCGGGGATGCGGTTCTGACTTCGTGCGAGAAGTCGTTGTTTGGCTCCGCCGAAGCGGTTGCGGCCGCGGTGTCGTATGCATCTTGGCAGCTTGTCCGCCTCACGGCTTACGGCGACGCCGCGAACGCCGAAAGAAACCTCACGCCGGAAATCGAGACGTTGCGCCGCGCCGTCGAACATGACCGATATGGCCTGATGGCCTATGTGTTGACGGTGCGCGACCATTGTACGCCGGCGGGCTGCGCCGCGTTCCGTATACTGACCGATCACCGGCGGATTGCGGCAAACATGGACGAACGGCTCTATGACAACCTGGTATTGCGTTATGCGCCGACGTGGGGTCTGCCGCCGGCCTCCGCGCCCGCTACGCCAATGGCGGCGCTGGTGCCGGGAGTACCGACCGGCAGGCCCACCAATGCCGAATTTCCGAGTGCGGCCTCTACCCCGCCCGTCAGCATCATGACGCCGGAGCCGACCGCCACGACGACGTCGACGCCGCGTTCTGCCAACCCGGCGGCGAATGTGCCGGTTACTTCGCCGCGGCCAACCGCCCAGGCATCGCCAGCGGTGGCGGCGGCGAAAAAGCCTGCGGCGCCCAAGCCTCCGCGCGCAACAAGCGCGCCCGCGCCGGTTGCGATTGCGCCCGCGGCGGCTTCGCCTGCTCCAGCATCTGCTCCCGCGGCATCCAACGAGTAATCCCTCCCGAAAGCCCGCACAATTATTGAAGCACGATCGGCAAAAACTGGGTGTCCCGGACAGAAACACAGAAAATGCCGCTTCATCTCATCAAGCTTTGCGTCGGCTGCGACTCGATCAAGGATCTCAAGGGCTGGATCGCCGAGCGCGTCCAGGCAGCCCGAAAGAAGGGGCTGGCGCCTCACCACGTCCACATCACGCGGATGACGCCCAAGCGCACCGAGGAACTGCTCGCGGGAGGCTCGCTCTACTGGGTCATCCGCGGCGAAATAGCCGCGCGCGAAAAGCTCATCGCGATCGAACCCTTTCGCGACCGGGACGGTATCGGACGTTGCCGATTGGTGATGCAGCCCAAGGTGATCGCGGTCTCGCCGCGTCCAATGCGGGCATTCCAGGGTTGGCGGTATTTTACCGAGGATGCCGTGCCGCCCGATCTCGGCAAGGCCGCCGCCGCCAGCGTCGCCGCCATGCCCGAGCCAATGCGCCGCGAGCTGCGCGATCTCGGCCTGCTCTAGGATTTTCTATACAGCCATATTATCGATCAGGCGGGTGTTTCCGATTTTCGCCGCGACCAGGATGCGCAGCGGTCCTGCGCCACTCGATGAAACCGGCGCCAGGGTTTCGGCATGGCGAACCTCGAAATAGTCCAGCGCGAAGCCGGCAGCCCTGATCATCTCCGCGCCGCCGGCCATGGTGGCTTCGATCGAATCGCCGGCGCGCAGGCGGCCGGCGCTCTCCTTCATGGCGCGAAAGAGAACCGGCGCGACGCTGCGCTGTTCCGCGGACAGGTAAACGTTGCGCGAAGACATCGCCAGCCCGTCGCGTTCGCGCACCGTTCGGGAGCCAATCACCTTCACGCCAAGGTCGAGATCGCTCGCCATGCGCGCGACTACACGCAGTTGTTGAAAGTCCTTTTCCCCGAAGATGGCAAAGTCCGGCCGACATTGCGTAAAAAGTTTGCCGACGACGGTTGCGACGCCGCCAAAAAAATGCGGACGGAAACCGTCCTCGAGACCCGCCGTGGCCGGCCCTTCGAGGACAATCCGGGTGGCGAAGCCATCAGGATACATCGTCGTGGCGTCGGGATGCCAAATCACATCGACTGCTTCGGCTTTCAGTTTAGCGACGTTGGTCTTCCAGGTGCGCGGATATGATCCAAAATCCTCCGATGGAGCGAATTGGGTTGGGTTGACGAAAATCGAGACCACCACCCTTCGGGCACGGCGTTTGGCCAGGCGGACCAGCGACAGATGGCCGTCATGGAGTGCACCCATGGTCGGCACCAGCGCAATCGAGGCCTTTCGCGCACGAAAGCCGTCGAGAGCGCGGCGCAAGGCGGGTAACGTGCGGGCAATCACGGGGCTTTGCGGCATCGGGACTTGAAACTTCCACGGCGGCGGAGTGATGGGCTCGACTTTGCGGCTCGATGACCGATTCTATCAAGAGCCGAGGCCTGCCGCCAAGCAGGGCGACGTGCGCCTCGACCTTGGCAGGGTCGGTGCGGCTTCTTCAAAATTTTGTCCAACAACCACGTGAAACCGCGCGGCGTTTGATTCATGATTAAGACACACGGATCGCGATTCGAGAAAGTTCGCGTGCATTTAACTTGACCGCGAACGCTCGCGATTTGAAGATGTCGGTGGGGGATCGCCGAAATGTTGGTGCAAACTAGTCAAGGCCAATCCGGCTCGGCTCATGTCGTCGTATTGGGCAATGAGAAGGGCGGGTCCGGAAAATCGACTGCAGCCTTGCACATAGCGGTGGCCCTGATGAAGGCCGGCCAGCGCGTTGCCACCATCGATCTCGATTGCCGACAGCAAAGTTTCACCCACTACATCAACAACCGCCGCGTGTGGGCCAGCCGGACGGGTCTCGATCTCGAGATTCCCGTGCATCATTGCATCAAGCTCGGCCAGACCATGCTGATCGCCGACAACGAATTGTCGGAATTTCATCAATTCGAAGAGGCGGTGAGGACGGTTGAAAAAACCTTCGATTTCATCGTCATCGATACCCCCGGTTCCGACAGCTATTTGATGCGGCTGGCGCACTCGATGGCGGATACGCTGGTCACCCCGATCAATGACAGCTTCCTCGATTTCGACGTCCTTGGAACCGTCGACCCCGAAACCTATTCGGTCACCGGCGAAAGCCATTATGCCGAGATGGTGCGGGACACGCGCCGCAAGCGCCGTCAACTCGACGGCACCGGCGCCGATTGGATCGTGGTCCGCAACCGATTGTCGATGCTGGGGTCGCGTAACAAGCAGCTCGTCGCCGACGGGCTCAAGGAGTTGTCGTTCCGGCTCGGCTTTCGCTCGATCGACGGCTTCGCCGAGCGGGTAGTTTACCGAGAATTCTTTCCACGCGGCCTGACCGCGCTCGACGACCTTGATGAGGCAACGCTAGGCACACGCCCCAACCTGGGCCACGTCACGGCACGGGAAGAGGTCACGAGCCTGCTGCGCCAGCTCAAGCTTCCCCTGGACGAACGAGGGCGTCGCCGCGCGGCCAACCGTGCCGAATGGTTCAGCCAGATCGACAAGCCGCTGGAAATCCACGACATAATTGGTGCCTGAGCAGCACCTCGGCTGCTGTGCTCGCCGCTGCCCTCCACGTCCCATCATGTCGGTCATTGGCCTTGGGCCTCGGCCAACGAACCAGCCGTCGGTTCTCCTCTACCGGGGCACCGTTCTGCGTGCTTTTACCGGATTTCCGAACCAGCTCCCGATTACCGATGAAGGATCAAGTGGAAACGATCGGCAGACGGCGCGCATGTGCACCGCACAACGATCAGGCGGCGAAGTCACAATATTTGGTCTTCCGGTCAAACCGCTGTGATTATATTAAAGGTGTGTGACGGATCGGCCGGATCCGAAAATTCTGACGACCAGCGGTTGCTCGAGGGCAAGATGAAACGTGGAATTGCCGTTTTGTTTTCGCTGTCCGCGCTTGTTGCGCTTGGTTATTTCACGGCAAGCAAATGGGCGATCCGGCATGAAACGCTGATGTTCTACGACACGGCGCGCGACAATCGTCCGGTGGAAATCGATCTCGCGGTACGCCGCGACAAGGAATTGCAGGCGAATGCCGGATTGATCAAATTGCCGGTGGCGATTCTCAATCACGGCAACACCGTCAAGTTTACCGAATACTCCTTCCTCGCAAATCTGTTCGCCGCCCGCGGCTACATGGTGGCCTCGATTCAGCATGACCTCGCGACTGACGCACCGCTGGTGACGAAGGTGGGTGAGCTCTATGTCGGCCGCCTGCCACAATATCACCGCGGCGTTGCCAATATCCGTTTTGCGCTCGACGAGCTGAAAAAAATCCGGCCGAACGCGGATTATGATCACCTGACCATGGTCGGACATTCCAACGGCGGTGACATCTCGATGTACTTCGCCAAATTATATCCAGATCAGATCAAGAAAGTTGTCACGCTCGACAATCTGCGCGTGCCGTTCACGACCGACGGCAGGTTCAAAATCCTCTCCTTCCGCTCCAAGGACCCGGTCTTCAAGCCCGATCCCGGCGTCATTCCCGATGACGCTGTTTGCGAGAAGGCCGGGATCACCGTCGTCCGGACCAATTTCCAGCACAACGACATGCGCGATACCGGGCCCGAGGAAGCCAAGGAATTGATCCAGGGAATGCTCGACAAATTTCTGGAAGACGACGGTCCGGTTGGTCCGGCCGACGTCAAGCCGAATGTAATGACCGAGGCAGGGCCCGTCACGCCCTTCGCACCCGTCACCCGCAACTGACGATCTGCCCGCACTCGACCGCGCCCAGCCGGTGGATTGACCAGCCTCGGCTCGCGGCCCACATAAGCTTGCTAGTGGAGTGGAAAATCGACCACCAGCCACAGGCGAGCATCCATGTCAGGCGAACCGATCAAGCCAAAATCCGACCTGCCCGAGGGCCGCAAGAGCGGTTCGTTGGCGGACGAAAAGCCGTCAGCCTCGGAAGACATCGCCGCCTTCGTCGCCAAGGCCAAGGCGATGTCGCCGCACGCGGCCGGCAGCCGCGGCAGGCTGGTATTTGCGCTCGATGCAACCATGAGCCGGCAGCCGACATGGGACATGGCTTGCGCGCTGCAAGCCGACATGTTCCGCGAGGCGGCAGCTCTCGGCAGTCTGGATATCAGGCTCGTGTACTATCGTGGCTTGAACGAGTGTCGCGCCACCGGCTGGATCTCCGACAGCGCGCAACTGGCGAAGCTGATGGGCAAGATCGATTGCCGCGGGGGCAACACCCAGATCGGCAAGGTCCTGTCGGAAGCCCGGCGTGAGGCCGTTGCAGCGGGCGTGCGCGCGGTCGTCTTTGTCGGCGATGCGATGGAAGAAAACGTTGATGATCTCTGCGTCAAGGCAGGTGAACTGGGCCTGCTCAAGGTGCCGGCGTTCATGTTTCAGGAGGGACAGGACCCGGTCGCTGAAAACGCGTTCAAGGAAATCGCGCGTCTGACCGGCGGAGCGTGGTGCAGGTTCGACCCCGGTGCGGCGGCCCAGTTGCGCGAGTTGCTGCGCGCAGCCGCAGCCTTTGCCGCCGGCGGGCGCGAGGCTTTGCTGAGGCTGTCGAAAAGCGGCGGCGGCGCCGCCAAATTGCTTGGCCAGATGAGATAGGCGGAAATCCCTCGAGCGTCTTCGATGGCAGGGTTAGCCGGCGACTGCCGCCTTTGCGACGGCGTCCAGTGCGCCAGTCAGGTTGCCGATCGGCGCTTCGGTCCCGCTCAGCCCGTGTCGTTGCGCAAGCCATGCCGGATCGTTGTAGGACAGCCAGGTGCTGCCCGATGCATCCTGCCAAACCAATGCCTTCAGCGGCAGGTCGATCCCGATGGTCTGGGCGGTCTGCATCAGGGGTGTGCCGCCCCTGGCATTTCCAAAAATCAAAAGCTCGGTCGGGTTCAACGACAGACCCGCGGCGGCGGCGCCGGCCGAATGATCGATCCGGGCAAAAACGGTCATGCTTCTTGCCTTCACCGCAGCCTCGAGCCTGTTCATGGTGTCCCGCGGTCCATGGCTGCTCTTGATGGTCGTCAATCCTCGCACAGCCATTTGCCTGCTCCCATGACAGCCGCAGTTCGATCTCAACCTGCCGATTCAATGTTGCAACGCCAACGAGCTTTTCGCGATCGCTTGCCATCCGCATAGTCGGATCGGCATGCTTTTTACCACCGATCGCCCTATATTGGGACCATGCCTACCCTGATTGCCGGCGTTGTCGCCGTTATCGTTCTCTATTCGCTGCTGCAGATGTTCCGCGCGGCCAATCCGGTCGTTCTGGCACGCACGATCAAGATTGTCGGCGGTGTCGTGGCGCTTGCCGTTGCCGCGTTCACCGGCATCAGAGGCGAGCTTGCGGTGGCCATTCCGCTCGGCATCTTCGGCGCAGGGCTGTTGGGCTGGTCGCCGTTCGGCGCGTCGGGCTTTGGCAATTTCGGCGGATTGTTTGGTGCAAGCGGACAGCGCTCTGCGGGGCAGACCTCCCGCGTTCGCTCGCAGTTCTTCGACATGACGCTCGATCACGACACCGGCAGCCTTTCGGGCCGCCTTGTGGCGGGACCCCATGCCGGCCATTCGCTCGACGAATTCGAGCTGCCGCAGCTCCTGGAGATGATTCCAGAACTTGATGCCGAAAGCGTGCCGTTACTTGAAAGCTATCTGGATCGCCGGTTTCCCGCCTGGCGTCAGAACGCGCAAGGAGATACGGCAGGGCGGCAGCGCCGCCCGCCGCCGAGCGGCAAAATGACGGATGAGGAGGCCTATCAAATCCTTGGCCTGCAGCCGGGGGCGGGGCGCGAGGAGATCGGGCGTGCTCACCGAGCGCTGATGAAGAAACTCCATCCCGACCAGGGGGGGTCGACGTACCTTGCCGCTCGAGTAAACGAGGCCAAGGAAGTTTTGCTTCGCACGCATCACGATTAACTCCGGCACGCCAACAAGCGCCTGCAACAGCGAGCAGCTACTCTGCCTTTTTCCGCTCGACGCCCATTGCGACCCGCCGTTGTCCGGCGTGGCCAGTCGCTCATCCCAAAAGGTTTAGCCGGAAAATCTTGACGAGAGGTTTGCAACGGCCGGTTTGTGCCGTGCCTCAAGCATTCAGATTTTGTTGATCAATTCCGAACGGTGATGCACGAAATTTCGCTGTGCTTGAGCGCCCGACAGACCGCTTCGGCCTGATCTCGGTCAAGACCGGCAAATCGCGCCCGATACAGCTTCTTGTCGCCCTTGGCCAGGACCAGCTCGGTGAAGGGATCGGCCTTGTTGAGAAGGCCGTGGGCCTGGCTGCGCGCGGCCTCGATACGTTGCCGCGCTTCGCCCTCGGTTTCGAGCGCTCCGACCTGAATCATCCATCCGCTATGGGTCGCTTCGGGTTTGGTTGCGCCGCCCTGCTGGGTGGATTGGGGCTGCGCCTGGCTCCGTTGGGAGGGATCGGCGTAAGCCATCGCCTGGGACGCGGAAGGGACGTAACGCTGGATGCCGGCAATACGCCAAGAATCCCGTTTCCTGTGCCGTGATTTGCCGGCTGCGGCGGCAGGTCGCTCCGCGCCAGCTCAGCCCTGCCGGTTTCGCTCTTTCCGATCTCGGCCTTCGCCACGACTGCGTTCGATGTCTCCGCCACGTCCGAATGTGCAGGAATTACGCTGGCGACCGGTGTCGGCGGTTGGGCAGGGCCGGCGGCGGCCAATTTGACCGGGCCTGCCTTGATCTGGACCGTCTTCACCCTGACCGGCTTCATCGGCTCGGAAGAACCGGGAATTGCCGCGATCGGCTGGGTTTGAATGACCCCATTGGTCAGCGGCGCCGGTTCAGTCTTTGGTTCGGGTTTGGATTCAGCCTTTGGTGATTCAGATCTGGGCGATTCAGATTTGGGTTCAGCCTTGAGCTGAGTCATCGCCGCAGCGGCGACCGTCGTCGTCGATCGCGAGGTCGAACGCGATACGGCCTGCGCGCCTTGCTCCGCAGGGAAGGTGCCCTGGGCGATCGCTTGTCCCCCCATGCTGGCCGGCGCGGCGTTTTCGGCTTCCGCCACGTCAGTTCTGCTCGCAGCCGAATTGTGTTCGGTGATCGCCGCCACAGTTCGCCGGGCCGAAGCCTTTTCAAGATTTTCGGCAAGCAGGTTACGCATGATCGCGTCGCGCGAACCGCCGCTGTGTCCTCCCATCACCACGCCGACCAGATGGCGGTTGCCACGACGCATCGACGTCACGAGGTTGAAGCCGGAGGCGCGGGTGTAGCCGGTCTTGATTCCGTCGACACCCTCGACGGTGCCAAGGAGGTGGTTGTGATTGGAGATCGAATGGCCACGGAAGGTGAACGATACCGTCGAGAAATAGCGGTAATATCGCGGAAAACGATCCTGGATCGCCCGCCCGAGGGTGGACTGGTCGCGCGCGGTCGTCACCTGCTCGTCATCGGGCAGACCCGATGCATTCCGGTAGATCGTCCTGGACATTCCGAGCATGTGCGCCTTGCGCGTCATGATCTCGGCGAAATCGTCTTCGTCGCCGGCGATGGCTTCGGCGATCACAACGGCGGCGTCGTTTGCCGAGCGGGTCACCAGTCCCTTGATGGCGTCTTCGACGCGAATGGTTTGGCCGGGGCGCAATCCGAGCTTGGTCGGCGCCTGCTCGGCGGCATGCTCGGAGACCGGCATTTCCGTGTCCAGCTTCATCTTGCCGGCGTCGAGGCGCTCGAACAAAAGATAGAGCGTCATGATCTTGGTGAGCGAAGCCGGATGACGGCTGGCGTCAGGATTGTTGGCCGACAGGGTCGCGCCCGAATTGCCGTCTACGATGATCGAGGAGAACGCAGGGCTGTAGCTTTCATGCAACTCCTGATGTTGATGGCGCGCATAGTGATGATGCCTGGAACGGCGCGCCTGAGCGGTGTCGGTGGTAAAAATGATCGCGGTGGTGACCGCGATAAATCCGAACGCGCAAACCCGCAAAACACGCGAGGAAGCCAAGGTTGTGCGAAGCATGAACTACCCCGTCCCCAATTTCTGCCTTGATCACTGCTTCGTGAGGCCAAATTATGCCCAACGACCGGCAACTTTTTCGCGCTCGGAGACCGACCCCAAGCGCTCGTTTCGCCGGGTCGGCCAACCAGTCCGTCATTCTTCGCTAAGGCGCTGTTCACAATCAGATTTCAGAGCCTGCCCGGAACCTGGAGACAGGCCGCAAAACAGGTTAGGTGGCGGGAGTTTCCAAAAGATTAAGGAAGGCTTGCGAAGAATCCCGTCATTTGCTGGAGAAACCCCCTGCTTGTGCATCGCACAATTTTCGTTGACATTTTTTGTGCAGTGCACTATATGCGGACCATAACGGGCCGGGAGGTCCGGCATTGATCCTAGTCTGGGAAAGGGAATTTCATCATGGTCAAGGTTGAAGACATCCAACAGTACGGAAAAGAGCAGTTTGATACGGCCGTCGCCTCAGCGACGAATCTGCAAAATGGCTTCCAAGCCATCGCAAGCGCCTATGGCGACTACACCAGGAAGTCCTTTGAGGATACGAAATCGTTCGTCGAGAAGCTTTCCGGTGTGAAGTCGCTCGACAAGGCGATCGAAGCGCAAACCGAATTTGCCAAGTCCTCCTACGAGACCTTCGTGGCTGAGGCGCAAAAAATCGCCGGCCTTTATGGTAATCTGGCCAAGCAGAGCTTCAAGCCGGTGGAAAACATCGTTTCGAAGTTCAAATCAGCTTCCGGCCAATAAGCGGGTCGCTCGCAGCAAATATTATGCAAAGCCCGGCCTTCTGGCCGGGTTTTTTTTGCCAATGCGTACGCGGACGGCCCGCAGGCGACCGCTCGAAAAAATATTGCCACTGGAGGGGGAACTACCGCCACGCTTTGTCAAACGAACCCGGATTGATTAACCTTCGGATTCTGCCGATCCGGGAATCGGCAGGTTGCGATCTGTGTCTGCGAGCTTGCAGCGAAACGAAGATGGACCCATATTCTCGCTGTCGATCCAGAGGATGGGTCAGGCCGGGAGCGGTGATCTGGAATTTGTCCGGGGTTGATCGATGGCTCCAGGTGAGAACATCGTCGGGTTCGTGCCTCCCGCCGTCCAGCTTCCTTTGGGGACCTCAAACGCCTGCGCCATGTTACGATTGATAGCCAGACCTGACCCGTCGGTATCTCCGGCGGCCATTTTCTCTCCCCGAATGGGTAACGATGAGAACCGCTCCGGCGGAACCGCCGGCCCCGGCACATCCGTCATTACCAAGGTCAAACCGAAAACAAAGCGGCCCAATCTATATCGCGTGCTGATACTGAACGACGACTATACGCCGATGGAATTCGTCGTTCTTGTGCTGGAGAAATTCTTTCAGAAGGACGTCGAAGCCGCGACCAAAATCATGCTGCACGTACACCATCACGGTATCGGGGAGTGTGGCGTATTCACCTACGAAATAGCCGAGACCAAGGTGACTCAGGTCATGGACTTCGCCCGCAAGCACCAGCATCCCCTCCAATGCGTGATGGAAAAGAAGTGACGTCGCTTGTCGGTTGGGGGATCGGAACGGGTTTTGCATCGTTTCTACAGGTAAACCCGGACCAACACGGGTAACCCTTAACAAATCACGTGAGCGTGCGGGGAGAACCCGGCCCGGGCGCGGAACCGGTCTTTTGCCATGATCGGATATAACTATATGTGACGAAGGTTGTTGTTGCCTGACCGGCGAACGACGATCATGATGGCGGGGGCCATAGAGGACGCGAATGCCGACTTTTTCCCAAAGCCTGGAACAATCCCTGCATCGCGCGCTGGCGATTGCGAACGAGCGTCATCATCAATATGCGACGCTTGAACATCTTCTGCTGTCGCTGATCGATGACTCGGATGCGGCGGCCGTCATGCGCGCCTGCAGCGTCGATCTCGACAAGCTGCGCACCAGCCTCGTCAATTATCTCGAAACCGAGTTCGAGAACCTGGTGACGGACGGCGCCGATGACGCCAAGCCGACCGCCGGCTTCCAACGCGTGATCCAGCGCGCGGTGATCCATGTCCAGTCGTCCGGACGCGAAGAGGTCACCGGCGCCAACGTGCTGATCGCGATTTTCGCCGAACGCGAAAGCCACGCCGCCTATTTCCTGCAGGAGCAGGACATGACCCGTTACGACGCGGTCAACTACATCAGCCACGGAATTGCCAAGCGGCCGGGAGTTTCGGAAGCGCGGCCGGTTCGCGGGGTCGACGAGGAGACCGAGACCAAGGGTAACGAGGATTCCAAGAAAAAGGGCGAGGCGCTCGAAACCTACTGCGTAAACCTCAACAAGAAGGCGCGCGACGGCAAGATCGATCCGGTCATTGGCCGGAATTCCGAGATAAATCGCGCTATCCAGGTGCTTTGCCGCCGGCAGAAGAACAATCCACTATTCGTTGGCGACGCCGGCGTCGGCAAGACTGCGATCGCCGAGGGGCTGGCCAAGCGCATCGTCGACAGTGAAGTGCCGGAGGTGTTGTCGGCCGCTACCGTATTTTCCCTCGACATGGGCACGCTATTGGCCGGCACCCGTTACCGCGGCGATTTCGAAGAACGGCTGAAGCAGGTGCTCAAGGAGCTCGAGGCTCATCCGAACGCCATTTTGTTCATCGATGAGATCCACACGGTGATCGGCGCCGGCGCCACATCGGGCGGTGCCATGGATGCGTCCAATCTGCTCAAGCCGGCATTGGCTTCCGGCACGATCCGCTGCATGGGCTCGACGACGTACAAGGAATATCGCCAGCATTTCGAAAAGGATCGCGCGCTGGTGCGCCGATTCCAGAAGATCGATATCAACGAGCCGACGGTGGAGGACGCGATTGCGATCCTCAAGGGCCTGAAGCCTTATTTCGAGGATTACCATCGGCTGAAATACACCAACGAGGCGATCGAGGCGGCGGTGCAGTTGTCCTCGCGCTATATCCACGACCGCAAGCTGCCCGACAAGGCGATCGATGTGATCGACGAATCCGGCGCGGCTCAGATGCTGGTGGCGGAGAACAAGCGCAAGAAGACCATCGGGATCCGCGAGATCGAGAGCACCATCGCGACCATGGCGCGGATTCCGCCCAAAAGCGTGTCGAAGAATGACGCCGAGGTTCTCAAACACCTCGAGCAGACCTTGAAGCGGGTGGTGTTCGGGCAGGACAAGGCGATCGAAGCGCTTTCGGCCTCGATCAAGCTCGCACGCGCAGGTCTGCGCGAGCCGGAAAAGCCGATCGGCTCCTATCTGTTCTCAGGACCCACCGGCGTCGGCAAGACCGAGGTCGCCAAGCAGCTCGCGGCCTCGCTCGGCGTCGAGCTGATCCGGTTCGATATGTCGGAATATATGGAGCGCCATACCGTGTCGCGCCTGATCGGGGCGCCCCCGGGCTATGTCGGCTTCGACCAGGGCGGCTTGCTCACAGACGGTGTCGACCAGCATCCGCATTGCGTGGTGTTGCTCGACGAAATCGAAAAAGCCCATCCCGATCTGTACAATGTGCTGCTGCAGATCATGGACCATGGCCGGTTGACGGATCATAACGGCAAGCAAGTCAATTTCCGGAACGTGATCCTGATCATGACCACGAATGCGGGTGCCGCCGACCTCGCGCGGCAGGCTTTCGGGTTCACCCGCAGCAAGCGGGAAGGCGACGATCACGAAGCGATCAACCGGCAGTTCGCGCCCGAATTCCGCAATCGGCTCGACGCAATCATCTCGTTTGCGCATCTCAATGCCGAAGTGATCGGCATGGTGGTCGAGAAGTTCGTGCTGCAGCTCGAGGCTCAGCTTGGCGATCGCGACGTCACGATCGAATTGTCCGAGCCGGCCAAGGCCTGGTTGATCCAGCACGGCTATGATGAGCAGATGGGTGCGCGGCCCATGGCACGCGTGATCCAGGAACACATCAAGAAGCCGCTGGCCGACGAGGTGCTGTTCGGCAAGCTCAAGGGCGGTGGCCACGTCCGCGTCGTGCTGGTGAAGGACGAGACCGCAGCGGATCCGACGCAGGAGAAGATCGGCTTCGAATTCGTCGAGGGACCGGTCACGCCGAAGCCGGAGAAACTGCCCGGCGCGCGCAAGCGTACCGCGCCCCGCAAGCCGAAGCCCAGTGGGCCGAGCGGCGGGTCCAAGGGCCCGGCGTCGCGGGGTCCGCTCGTCAAGGTCTGAGCAGACGATATCAAGCAAACAAGAAGCCGGCGCGTCGCAAGACCGCCGGCTTTTTTCGAGCACGTCGCGGCAGGGGACGCAAATCATGATCATCGAAAATCAGGCGATGGTGACCGATGCGGTAATCGAGGCCGGCGTCACGCGTGCCCTGATCGGCGATTATGTTCGCCACGACGAACCGTCGCGTGCCAAGGCCGCGACGGCCGCGCGTTGAGGCGCTATCTGATCAATCCTGCGAGCCTTGGCAGCGCCAGGCTGATCTCGGGGATGCAGATGATGAGCAGGAGGCCGGCGAACAAGGCAAGCATGTAGGGCACATAGGTCCGAAAGTGCTCACCGACATTGAGCTTTGCAAAGCGCAGCGCCATCAATAGCCCGACGCCCATCGGCGGCAGGAACAGACCGATGCCGACGGCAGCCGTCTGCACGATGTTGAAGTGGATCGGGTCGATGCCCATCGCTTCGGAGATCGGAAACACCACGGGAATGAGCACGACCGCGGCCGGCAGGCCCTCCAGCACCATGCCGAACAGGCAACTCATGACGGCGGTACCGATCAGGAACAACCACGGGTGCCCCTTCAGCGGTCCGAGCAATTGGCCGAGCAACTGCGGCACGCCGCTCACGCCCATCAGATACTGGTAGACGGAAGCGACCGCGAGCAAGAACACCACAGCGGCTGTGAGAATCGCGCTGTCATAGGCGATCTTGCCCATCTCGCGCCAGGAGACATTGCGGTAGTAAAGCCTGGCGGCCAGGAAGGCGTAGCCCGCGACCACGGCGCCGGCTTCGGTTGCGGTGATGATGCCGAGGATGAAGCCTGCGAGAATGACGAACGGTACCACCATCGGCACGGCGGCGTGCAGCGCGGCCTGACCGACGCGCGTGAGGCTCGGTCTGGTGTCGATCGGCCAGTCATTCTGCCGCGCGCGAAAGTAAACGACGGCCATCAGGCACAACATGATGACGACGGCGGGAACGAAGCCGGCAACGAACAGCGCCACCGCCGAAGTGTTGGTGACCTGCGCGATGACGATCATGAAGATCGCCGGAGGCACCAGCATGCCCATCGCGGTGCCGGCCGCGATAAGCGAGGCCGAATCGCGCCGATCGTAGCCGGCCCTGGTCAACGGCGGCATCAACGCCGAGCCGAGAGCGGAGACTTCCGCCATCTTCGATCCGCAGATATCGGAAAAGAAGTAGGCCACGACGATCACCGACATGCCAAGCCCACCCTTGACCCAGCCGATCAAGGCCCGCGCCAGCTCCACCAGCGCGTGGCTCATTCCGCAGCGTTCCATCAGATTGCCGGCAAACACGAAGGCGGGAATGGCAAGCAGCACCCAGCTCTGCGATCCCGATACCAGCGCAGAGGAGAGCTGCTGCATCGGATAGCCGCCGATCCACAACCCGGCAGTCCCGGCGACCGCAAGCGCGAATACGATCGGCATCGAGAGCAGGATCAGGACGATGAAAATTGCGGCAACCGTCGCAAGCAGCATGGATCGTCGGCCTCAGTGCTGGGGATCGCCTTGCGGCAGCGGTGAGATCGCCGCGGCAAGACCGAAAATGGCGATCAGGAGTCCGCCGACCACAGCGGACGCGTAAAGCCAGGCGAGGTTGATTTCGAGGCCCGGTGTCGTGAGCGTGCGATTGAGCAGGCAAAGCTTGACACCGTACCACGCCACCAAAAGGCCGACGCCGGTAATGAGCGCGTGATTGAAGCGATGAATCCAGAGCTGTGCTGCCGCCGGCAGCCGATGCACGAAAACCGAAAGCGAAAAGTGCGAGCGCGACCTGATTCCGATCGCGGCTCCGATCAGCGTCAACCATGCCAGCGAGAGTTCACCCACTTCCTCGACCCAGGTGAACGGAACCGGGTCGATGTCGAGCCAGTTGGTTATCGCGCCGACGAAATAGCGCAGGATGACGCCGACCAGAAGGTTGACGATTGCAAGAATGATGAGTGCCGTGACCGCAAATCTCGGGACGGCTGAAATGAGGCGCAGCATTCGCAAGGTATTTCCGGCTGTGACGAAGGGCGAGTAAGCCGAGGCCGGTCGAATAGCCGGCCCCAATGCGTTCGGTCATCAGGCCTTGAAGCCTTCGATCTCGTCCCACAACGCGCCATACTGGCTCTTGTAGGCCGGCCATATCTTCTGTTGCGCCACTTTGCGGAATTCCTCGACCCTGGATTCGACGACTGTCATGCCGAGCGGCTCGAGCGTTTCCTTGGCCTTGGCGAAATTGTCGACCAATTCGGTCGCCTCGCGAATTTTCTGCTGCGCTGCGCGTGCCAGCTCCATGACCAGCTTCTGCTGATCGGAGGAAAGTCCGTTCCAGATTTCCAGATTCATCACCGCATTGGTCGGGCCGTAATTGTGATAGGTGAGCGAGGCATATTTCGACACCTCGTAGATCTTCAGTGCCTTCATGTTGACGATCGGCAGGTCGCCGCCATCGATCACACCCTGCTTGGCGGCCGTGACGACCTCGCCATAAGCCATCGGCACGGCATTGCCGCCGAGCCCGTTGATGGTGTCGCCAAAAATCTTCGCCTGCTGCACGCGTATTTTGAGGCCGCGCAGGTCTTTCGGTTCGACAATCGGCTTTTTCGCGGTCCAGAAATGGCGGAAGCCGTAGTCGAAATAGCACAGCACTTTGAGCTTGTATTTGTCTTCGATCTCCCGGCTCAGCTTGTCGCCGATCTTTCCGTTGAGCATCGCATAGGCCGAGGCGTAGTCCTTGACCAGATAGGGCACGAGCAGGGCGCCCATCTCCGGAAATACGGTTGCGGCGGCGCCCGCAGGGCTTCCCATCGCGACGCTGCCCGACTTCACCGCGTTCATGATTTCGAGTTCTTGCGGGATCAGGGTCTTGCCGAAGAACTGCATTTCGATCGCACCGTTCGAGCGCGCCGTAAGTTCCTTTGCCATCCAGTCGAAGGCGACCGCGGCCGATTCGGGGACCGCATTGATATGCGCGAACACCAGTTTCTTCGGCTGGGTTTGGGCAATGGCGGGTGCGCGGCCGGTTGCGAGAATGCCGGCGATGCCGGCGCCCGCCCGCAACAGCGTGCGACGATTGAACAGGACGCGGCGCGACGGGGCGGCTGACATGGAAATTCCTCCAAAAGTGCTTTTCTTGTCGTTTGAGACCTGCCGGTAGAGAGCCCGACCGATGCGGGTGGCGAGCTTACAGCATGGCGGCTGCGTTGAAAGAGGGGAGTTTGGCGGCCGTCCGCCACCGCATCGCATTGCACACGCGGAAGCCCTTCCAAAGCATGATCCGGAAAAGTGGAAACCGGTTTTCCCTCGCGACAAACGCAAAACGCGTTTGCGCGGAGATCATGCTCAAACAAAGGGATGAGATCATGATGCAATTCCACTCAATCGCATCATGATCTACGGCGCCTTCTGGCCGAGCCTGCGGACTTCCCACGGCAGAATGATCTTGCGGAAGATCACCGGGTCCGGCCACGTTCCAGGGGTTCGTCCCATGTGCCCGCCGGCCGGGTTGATCCAGGCCTCGCGGGGCTCGATGCCGTTGTTGAGGAGAAGTTCGAGATCATCGATAGGCACCTGCGTGTCCCTGGTACCGCCCACGACCAGCATCGGCGCCGACGGTTTGGTGAGCAGGTCTTGGGTTTGCAGCGACATTTTCGGCAGGAACGCGATCAACTCATCGGCGGACTTCATGCCGTAAACGAACAGGCTCGCCGGAAGCAGGTCGAACAGATACTCGCGGGTGTACATTCTGCCGCGGAAGAAATCGCCCTGGAACGTGCGGTGGATCGGAGGCGACTGGACGACGGCGCCTGCCAGACGCCCGGCCTCCGTGTGAGCGAGCTTGGCCGCCCAGTAGCCGCCAAAGCTCTGGCCATGTACGAGGATACGGTTCTTGTCGATCTCGCCACGCGTTGCAAGATAGTCGAGGACCCGCGAATACATTCGATCGGCGGTCTCATCCGCCTTCACCGGCGCCTGTCCGGTGCCCGGACTGTCGACCGCGAAAAAGCCGATGCCTTCCGGCAGAGCTGCAGCGTAGGTTTCGGCGACGGTCTCCTTGCGGCTGTCCAGACCCGAAATGGCCAGCACCAGCGGAACGGGGCGCGGGGTATTGGCGGGCAGGCGCAGGTAGCCGACAATCTCGCTGCCTTCATAGGGAATGCGGACGACTTCGAGCGGGGAATCGAAATTTCGAGCGTGCTGCAGATAGGCGTCGATCGCGCGCTGATACGCAGCCTGTTTGCCGGAGGAAGTCGGCGCGGGCCATTGCCCGAAATAATAGAGGCGCCAGGCCCGGACAAAGTTGGCGTCGGCTTCCTTTGCCTCGGCGGAAGCCTTTGCTTTTGCCATGTAGCCGTCCGCGACCGCGCTCCACGCGGCCGCCCATTCATCGGGATCGCGGCTGACGATGCGGGCAAGCGCGTCGCTCGCATCGACAGGTTGGATACCCAGCAACGGATACGCGCCGGTCTGTGACCGCGCCAGCGTCTCGGTCTTGATCTCCTCGATGGTGCGATCGGCGGTCTGCGCCGATGCGGCTTCGCCGGCCAGCCACGCCAGCGCTGCGATGCAGACAAATGAGAGAATACGCATGTTGTTTGAAGGTCCCCTCGAAGCAGCCGCGATTATGGGTGGGGGAGGGGAGGCCTACAAGAGAGTGCCGCGCACGGTGTCGTGAGAGGTTGCGCGCGCAATCAGGCCCGGTCGGAAAGGCCTACTCTTCGCCGATCAGTTCCTTGACCCGGCGCTGAAGCTCTCGCTTTTTCCTTTCGCTCCGGCGCAGCCGCTGCGCGAGATCGGAGCCGGGCAGTTCGAACGGAGATTCAGGTGCGAACGCGACGCCGACGAAATTGTCGCGCCACCAGATGATCCTGGCGAGGAAAGAACGTCCCTTGCGCGCGATCGTCAACCGCATCGGCTCTTTGGGGAGACGAACGATGCGCTCGAATTCGAGACGGGCGCCATTGTCCGAGATGTTGCGCACCACGCAGTTGGTGGATTGAACGCTGTCATCGGCGTGGGCGATACCAGCGTAGATGACCTTGTCGCGTGCCTTCTTGCGCCGCTCCAACATCGAAAACCTCCCATTCGAGAGGCAGATTCTGACCCGCCTTTCGAGGCAGCGAAAGGCTTTGTTCGGCAAAAACCCGCATTAACGTAAATCCCGCGAGCGGCGGCGTTGCGAAAATCTGCGTTCGCCAATCTTAATGCCGGCCGAATTGGGATTAATTTTTGCGCTGCCTTAGGGTTGAGCAGGCTCGGCGAGCCGGTTCTGCAGCTCGCGGTGCTCGGACCTGCTTGCCCGCATCCGAAGGATCCAGTCAAGCGGCATCGGCGTATCCTGATCGTCCGTCTCGAAAGCCAGTCCGGCCTCGTTGGACCCGCGCCAGGCGACCCTTGCCTTGAAGGCGCGATGCTTCCTCGCCACCAGCAAATCGACGACATCGGGGAGCATCGCGGGATGATCGAATTCCACACTCGCCCCGGCTTCCGAATAATTGCGTATCACGCATTCCCACGTCGACTGGCGTCGGTTATATCCGACGACTCCGCCATAGATTACACGGCTGCGTGCGTTTCGACGACGTTCGATCATGGGTCACTCCCGGCTGAATGTTGGGAGACAATAACAGCGCTACCTAAAGTAGAAAAGATTTAACGCGGCAATGTTGGCTTTAAGGTAAATCGGCGAATGATGCGGTGTCACGCCGCGGTTTCGCGCAAGTTGCGCGCGATTTCCTTTTGCGCGTCGAATTCGCGCCGCCGTCGCGCCAGTTCCTCGGCGCTGAGGGAGGCGATATTGTTGTAGTCGCGCTTCCAGCCCGCGTCCGCGCTCCAGCGCAGCGGCGACTGAACCGTGGTCTGCGCCGAGGGCGCCGTTTCCAGCACGCGCAATGCGAGTTCAAGCGTGAACGCCTGCGAGGCAATATCGTGCGGCTTGCCGGCGGAATTGCCGAGCGGAAAATCGGAGAACAGGAACCGCGGCACCGCCGCGTGCTCTACGATGTCCTTGGCGCAGCCCATCACGACCGTTGCGATGCCGTTGGCCTCCAGATGCCGGGCGACCAGGCTGATGGTCTGGTGGCAGACCGGACAGTTCGGCACCAGAACCGCGACGTCGACTTTGTCGGCCTGACAGCGGGCCAGAATTTCGGGTGCATCGGTCTCGATCGTGACGCGATGGCTGCGATTGGTCGGCGCGCCGAAGAAGCGTGGGGCAACTTCGATCTTTCCCTCGCGCGCGAGCTTTCGCAACTGCGGCAGCGGAAACCAGGTGCCGCTGTCCTCAGCCGAGGTGTGTATGCGGTCATAGGCGACATGCGAAATCCGCAAATCGTGCGCCTTCGACGTATCGCCGTCGTAGACCGAATAGAATTTGGCACCGCCATTGTATTTGGCGGTGGGGCCTTGATCGCCCTTGGCGGGATCGAACGGTGCTGCGGTCGTGACGATCGTAACGCGCGATCGGGCGAGCGGCTTACTTAAGGGTTGGAAGGGCGCTCCCACGTAATGCGCCCAGCGGTAGGGCGTCGTGTACCCGATCGCAGCGTAGTATTCGCGCGTGCGCGCCATGTAGGGGATCGGCGCATCGTCATCGGGTGCAAAGCCGGGCTGGTCGTTCGAAGGTGCCGTCATGCCATTGCGCTCCAAGAGAGGCGCTCCAAGAGAGGCGCTCCAGGAGAGCCGCCATCATGCTAAAATAGCTAGACGGCCGTTTCCCGATGTCAAGCACGGTTTGCCCGAGGACAGGACCGCAATGCAGGGATTCAGAGGTCCGATTGTCGTCCTTTGCGCGGTGGCCATCTCGCTGCTCTGGCCAGTGATGCCTGCGATGACAGACGGGACGACGCCGGCGCCTGACAGTTTCGGGATCGCAAGACCGAGCGTGGAAGAACTCGCTTTGCCCAGGGAGGCGGAGCCGGAAAAGGTTCAAAAGGCTGTTGCACGCGAGAGCGATACCAGGGAGGCCGTATGCCTGATGATCGAGGCGGCGGCAAAGGCTAATGAACTGCCGCTTGAATTCTTTGCGCGCGTCATCTGGCAGGAGAGCCATTTCCAGCCCAATGCCGTCGGCCCGATCACGCGCGGCGGCCAGCGGGCGCAAGGTATCGCGCAATTCATGCCGGGCACCGCGAGCGAGCGACGGCTGCTCGATCCCTTCGATCCGGTGCAGGCGCTGCCGAAATCCGCCGAATTCCTCAGCGAGTTGCGCAACCAGTTCGGCAATCTCGGTCTGGCCGCGGCCGCCTACAATGCCGGGCCACGTCGGGTGCAGGAATGGCTGGCGGGTTCAGGTCCGATGCCGCAGGAGACGCGCCACTACGTCGCGGCGATTACCGGCACCACGGTCGATGAGTGGGCGAAGGCCGGCAAGAAAGCAGGGATGTCCGACCACGCCAACCATACCGGCTGCCGTGAGCTGATGGCGTTGCTCAATCGCGCTCCCAATTACTTCGTCAGCGAACTCGAGGAGCATGTGAAACTTGGCGCCGACCGGCCGTGGGGCGTACAGCTTGCCGCCGGTTTCAACCGCGACCAGGCGCTCGCCATGTATTCCCGCGCCATGTCGAAATTGCGGGGGGTGATTGGCGATCAGGATCCGACCTTGCTGGGTTCGATCTTCCGCAGCCGGGGAACGCGGACTTTCTATCAGGTGCGGATCGGCACCGATACGCGGCCCGAAGCCAACGATCTCTGCAACCGAATCCGGCAGGCTGGCGGGGCCTGCCTGGTCCTGCGAAACATGCGGGGTTGAGACTCGATTTCACGCAGCTCATGAATGGTAGCCGTGTGTGCGGCTTCGGGCCTGGCGCGCTGCGTTTTCGCCAGGCCGCACGGCGCGGTTGCCGCGAAGGGCCATTTCCGGCCTCATCGCACAAAGGGGACCTATTCGATCACCTCGTCGGCAATCGCGAGCACACCCGGCGGGATGGCGACGCCGAAAGCCCTGGCCGCCTTCATGTTGATGACGAGTTCGAATTTGGTTGGCTGCAGCACCGGCATATCGGCTGGCCGCTCGCCGTTTAGAATCCGGCCAACCATCGTTCCGCCTTGTCGGTAAACGTCCGCCCCGCTCGCGCCATAGCTGATCAATCCGCCAGCCGCGACGTACTCCCTCAACTCATACATGGTGACAACCGAGTAACGTTTTGCCAGGGCAACGATTTGATCGCGCTCGGCGACGAACAATGCATCTGCCGCTATCGCGAGCGCGCCGGCCCGCCGCTCGAACACGGTTTGAAAGGCCGCGTCGAATTCGCGTTCGCTGCTGGCCTGCAAGATATGCAGCGGCAGCCCCAATGCCCGACCGGCCTCCTTGATCTGAGCCGACTGCGCGTCCACGCCCGGTCGGGCTGGATTGACGAGAACTGCGATTGATGTCGCGGAGGGCACCAGTTCGCGCAGCAGGCCCAGTCGCTTTGCTTCGAGTTGCGTGCTGACGGTGGTAACCCCGGTGATATTCCCGCCCGGTCGGCTGAGGCTCGCTACCAGGCCGAGCTGAACGGGATCGGCCGCATTCATGAAGACGATGGGAATTGATGTGGTCGAAAGTTTTGCGGCCAATGCGGAGGCCGGACTGCCACCCGCAGCGATCACCGATACCTTGCGTTGAACCAGGTCGGCGGCCATTGCCGATAGCCGATCGATCTTGTTCTCCGCCCAGCGATATTCCATCGCCACGTTTTGGCCCTCGACATGGCGGGTATCCTTCAGGCCCTCACGAAACGCTTCCACCCGTTCCGCATATGAACCATTCGATGTGCTGTTTAAGAATCCGATCACCGGCATCGTTGGCCGCTGCGCGCGCGCTGCGAGCTGCCAGACTGCCGCCGTGCCGCCGACAAACGTGAGGAAGGCGCGCCGTCTCATGTGCTGCTCTCAACACTGCAGCCTACCATACCGTGACAGAAAACAATTACGCTAGAACGACTTTGACGGCCAATGTCTCAGTTGGGTCATTCGCGTCGTTTCGCGCCGGCATCGGATAAGTCCAATCCACCACAACGAGCAGACCATCTCACGGAGAACGCATGGTTCGGCTACCGGGCGACAAGCAGACGACCGGATTTAAGCACGCGCCTCAAAGATCATGTTGAACGGCGTCTCGGCAGCGCGGCGAAAGCGCGTAAAACCGGCCTCGGCCGCCACCTTACGCAGTCGACGCTCGCCGGCTTGTGCACCCAGTCCCAGCGCCACCTCCTGAGAAAGGGACGCCGGTGTGCAGATGAAAGTCGAAGCAGTATAGTATACGCGGCCGACCGGGTTCAGATTGTCCTTGAGATCATCGTGGGCAAACGGCTCAACGATCATCCAGACGCCATCCTTTGCCATAGCTTCCTTCACATGTTTGCCCGCACCGACAGGATCACCCATGTCGTGCAGGCAATCGAAAAAGGCCACAAGGTCATAGCCCTTTGCGGGAAAATCCTTGGCATTTGCCTGAGCGAAACTGATGCGGTTGCCGACGCCTTCCTCCGCCGCCAGTTTCCTGGCTCGCTCGATTGAAGGCAGATGATAGTCGAAACCGAAGAATTCTGACTTCGGATAGGCCTTCGCCATCACGATCGTCGAGGCGCCGTGACCGCAGCCAACGTCGGCAACTTTGGCTCCGGCCTTGAGCTTGGCTTCGACGCCATCGAGTGCTGGAATCCAGTTCGAGACCAGATTGGCGTTATAGCCGGGCCGGAAGAACCGCTCCGTGCCGGAGAACAGGCACTTTGAATGCTCGTGCCAGCCAACGCCTTTTCCGCTGCGAAAGGCCTCCGCGACTTTTGGCTCGTCCAGATAGGTCGCCTGCACGACATCGAATGCGCCGGCGAAAAATGCAGGCGAATCTTCTTCTGCGAATGCCATTGCCTGTTCAGGGGAGAGCGAGAAGGCCTCTTTCTCGGGTCGATAATCGATGTACCCGGATGCCGCTTGGCCGGAAAGCCATTCACGCACGTAGCGCTCATGCAATCCCGTCCTTCTCGCTAGTTCCGCCGGGGTAACCACCTCGCCGTCAGCCATTGCCTTGTAGAGCCCCAGCCGGTCGCCAAGCAGAATGCTCGCGCCCGAAAGCGAAACGCCGAGATCGTTTACGAGCTTGCCGACCAATTCATTCAATTTGTCAGGATTTGGTTCACGCATGACAGTCATCCGGATGAAATAAGCGACCGTTGTTTCGTTGCAGGCATCGCGGAAATTGGCATCTCCAACAGCTTGGTCGCTTCATCGTGGTTCCGGTTCGATCTGCAGCAAGATGATTGCCTGGTCTTGCAAATAAGTCCTGACACAAGCGGTTGTGTCGACAAGGTTGGCTTCCTACACTTAGTCTGCCTGGGCTCATTTGCGTCGATTCGTCGCGCCAATCCGGTTTGGTCTTGCTCCGGAAAGACGATTTCTTGACGCTCAACTCGTTGCTCGGCTACGGCCACATGGCGACGTATGCTTTTGGCGACGTATGCGTTTGGCGTCGTCAGCGGCTGGGGCGGACCCGTGACGAGGTCCGCTTCGGGGCGTTTTCGACCGATTCAGCGGTGTCGGCCCGTTGATGTCCGCTTTTCCCCGATAGCGGCGGCGGTACCGAGGCCTGATCGGAAGCATCGAGCTTGGCCGGATGCCCGTGATGCAAACTCTTGCGCGCTTTCGCGTGGGAAATGCGTTCGCTCCGCAGCGCAAGACAGGGTTCGTAATTGCGGCCAGTGCGCATTGCGGTACTCTTGCGGCTATCGCAGATCGGGAGACGGCATGAGTTCGACTGCAAGTTCTGCCCTGGCCGCCTGGCTTGTCGGCGTGACCGTCCTTGCCGCCATGGTGGGCGGCAGCGCCGCCGAGTTTCCCACGCGTCCGATCAGGGTTGTCGTTCCCTATGCAGCGGGCGGTCCGACCGACATCGTTGGCCGGGTCGTGGCCGACTTTCTCGGCAAAGACCTTGGTCAGGCGGCGTTCGTCGAGAACAAACCCGGCGCCCAGGGGGCGATCGGTGCGGAGACGGTCGCGCGCTCCGAGGCCGACGGTTACACCATTCTGGTCGTGGCCGCTTCGATGATCGTGCTCAATCCATTGCTCTACAAGAAGCTGTCCTACGACCCGGTGAAGGATTTTCGCATGCTGGCGTTGATCACCGAGGTGCCGGTGGTCATGGAGGTCCATCCCTCGGTGCCGGCAAGAACGGTCGCGGAATTTGTGGCCTATGCCAAAAAGAATTCCGGCAAGCTCACATTTGGCTCGGCCGGGACCGGCGGCACCATTCATCTTGCCGGCGAGATGTTCAAGCAAATGGCCGGCATCGACATGACGCATGTGCCCTATAAGGGCGCGGCACCGGCGCTGGCCGATCTCCTGGCGGGCAACATCCAGGTCATGTTCGATTCGTTGGGGACTGCACTGCCGCCTGTGCGATCGGGAATGTTGCGGGCGCTCGGCGTAAGTTCGGCGCGCCGGATTTCCGATCTTCCTGACGTTCCGACCATTGCCGAGAGCGGTTATCCGGATTACCTCGTTAGCGTCTGGTTCGGGGTCGCGGCACCGGCCCGCTTGCCGGACAAGGTCGCGCAAGCTCTGAAAGGCAGCCTCGATCGGGCAATGAACGACGATGCGTTCCGCACCTCCCTGGAGAAGATCGGCTATTCGGTGCTGCCACCGCGGAGTGAAGTTGCCATCAAGGAGTTTATCGACGCCGATCGGGCGCGGTGGTCCGAGGTGATCAAGGCGCAAGGGATCTCATTGGATTGATCTCATTGGATTGAAGCATGACTGGAGAGAATGAAATCCGGGCAGGCGAACTCGCCGTCGAAATGCCCAAGGCAAGCCATGCGGGCCTCGTCTTCATCGGCACTATCCGCACGCCCTGGAAAACCCGCGAGGACACGCCGCGGCAGGGCAGCTACAACGGTCCGGTCTGCCGGCTCGAGATTTTCGAGCCATGGGTGCCCGCGTTGAAGGGCGTCGATTTCTACAACCATCTGGAAGTGATCTACTGGTTGCATCACTCGCCGCGCAATCTGGTGCTGCAAAGCCCGAAGAAGAACGGATTGACCCGCGGCACGTTTTCGCTGCGCTCGCCGGTGCGGCCCAATCCGATCGGCACCTCGATCGTCAAGCTGGTCCGCATCGAGGGCAACGCCGTCCTGGTGCGGGGGCTCGATTGCCTCGATGAAACGCCGCTGATCGATCTCAAGCCCGACCGCTGCGAGTTCTCCCCGCTGGCCGCGCAGAGGGGCGGGGATTGCGAAGGGGAGTGAGGGGTGCATTGCAGGTCATTTTCGTCGCAGTGATCTCGGCGTAGCGGCGATTACGCCCCCTTCAACGCCGCGGCGAGTTTCGCCGCGTTCGCCTCCAGCACCTTGCCATCTTCCTTGCGGCTTGCCGGCGGCAGCAACGCCACGCCCTCATGGCGAGGCATTACATGCACGTGCAGATGAAACACCACCTGTCCGCCGGCGGGCTCGCTGAATTGCTGCACCGTGATGCCGTCGGCGTCAAAGGCGGTCACCGCCGCCCGCGCAATCTTTTGCGCAACGCGGGCAACGTGGGAAAAATCCTCCGGGCCGATATCGAGGATGTTGCGCGCCGGCGCCTTCGGGATCACCAGCGTATGGCCCAGGCAGCGCGGCATGATGTCGAGAAAGGCAAGCGTGTGATCGTCCTCGTAGACCTTGTAGCAGGGGAATTCGCCGCGCAGGATCTTTGCGAAGGGGTTGTTGGGGTCATAGGCAACCATGACGGCTCCTCATAAATTCAATCGCCAGCCTGCTCGTCATCCGTTTTGCGAAACGGCGCGGCCTCGGCGAGTTCGCGTCCGGCCTCTGCAACATAAGCACGTTCGCGCTTGAGATACTCGTCGATCGCGCGGCGCAGGCCGGGGTCGGCGATATAATGCGCCGAATAGGTCGTTTGCGGCAAATATCCACGCGCGATCTTGTGCTCGCCCTGCGCGCCGGCCTCCACGGTCTTCAAGCCGTGCGAAATCGCATAGTCGATCGCCTGATAGTAGCACACCTCGAAATGCAGAAACGGGTGATGCTCGATGGCGCCCCAGTTGCGGCCGAACAGCGTGTCTGAACCGATGAAGTTGATGGCGCCTGCGATCCAGCGGTTGTTTCGCCTCGCCATGATCAACAGCACGTCTTTTGCCATGCTTTCGCCGACCAGGGAAAAGAACGAACGGGTCAGATACGGCCGACCCCATTTGCGGGACCCGGTCTCCATGTAGAAGGCAAAAAATGCGTCCCACGCCTCCTCGGTGATGTGACTTCCGCTGAGCGCGTGGATGGTGATGCCGCTCGCAATCGCCTCGCGTCGTTCGCGCTTGATCGCCTTGCGATGGCGCGAATTGAGCGTGGCGAGGAAATCCTCGAAACTGCGGTAACCTTGATTGCGCCAGTGGAACTGCTGGTCCGTTCGCCGCAGAAATCCATGCTCGGCAAGAAAATTCCATTCCGCTTCGGGTGCGAAAGTGACGTGCGCGGACGAGGCATTCGTCGCCCGGCAGAGCGCGACCAGACCGCTCGCCAGCGCGGTGCCGATTTCGTCCCTGTCGACACCCTCGCGGATCAGGAGGCGGCGGCCCGTCGCCGGCGTAAAGGGAACCGAGACCTGCAGCTTCGGGTAATAATGGCCGCCTGCGCGATGATAGGCGTCGGCCCAACCACGATCGAACACGTATTCGCCCTGCGAGTGCGATTTCAGATAGCAGGGTACGATGCCGACAATGACGCCCTCGCGCCGCGCCAGCAGATGGCGGGGTCCCCATCCCGTACGCGCGCAAGCCGATCCGGACGCCTCGAGCGATGCGAAAAACGCATGTGACACGAACGGATTATAAGGAGGTTTTAACGTACTTGTGTGATCGGCGGCACGCAACCGGCCCATCATCTCGGTTGGGCCCGTGTCATGGATTTCGGGCGTCGGATTGGCGCAGGCGTCCCAGTCCTCAGCCGCGATCTGGCTGATGGATGAAACGGCCTCCAGGGTGATTTCGGATGAATCCATCGATTGTTTGAGCCGGCCACGCGTCACGATCAGCCATCGTCAATGGTGACCTCGCCCCTAAGATCGGGCATTGCGCCTGAGAGTTCAAGGGCATGGGTTCCATCGATCCCGGCGTCTTCTTCTACGGTCGAAAACCTTCAAAGATGATCTGATCGGCGCAGCGCGCGGCGCGCTCGCGCTGCTCCGGCGTGCGCACGGTCCAGGTCAGGAGCGGCAGGCCAAACACATGCCGCGCAATCCATGGCGCCGACGCCGGCAAATCATTCACGGAATAGGCAACGAAATGCGGCCGGCTGTGGAGCGCGTGCCTCAGATGCAGCATGCGCCGGCGCTGTTCGGCGGTCGCCTCCTTCCAGTCGGCCTCGTTATAGACACGCTGGGCCACAATTCCGCGGGTAAGTTCCGGCATCGCCTCGCGCATCGCCAGCACCTGATCCGGGTCGAACGACATGCCTGCCACCGGCCCCAGGTAGCGACCAAGCACCTCTGCCATTCGCTTGATCAGTTTGCGATCGCCGTCAAAATGGCTCTTCACCTCGATCACAATTCCGACACGGCCTGAGACGAGCGCGCAGAGATCGCCGAGCGTCATCATCCTCTCGGCGGTATCCCTGAACCTGACGGCCTTGAGCGCCTGCGACGTCAAGTCATTGAGCGCGCCGGAACCTTCGGTAAGCCGGCCGAGCGCGTCGTCATGGTGCACCATGGCCTCGCCGTCGGCGCTGAGCTGGATATCGCACTCGATGGAAAAATTATCCGCGACCGCGGCAAGCGCGGCGCCCGGCATGTTTTCCACGATGCCGCGTGCGCGGTCGTGCAGGCCGCGGTGAGCTATCGGCCGCGCCGTCAGCCAGGCGGGCGCGCGCATCCGCGAGGGCTCCTGCTCAGGAGACTTCGAACAGCCCTTCGACCTCGACCGAGGCGTCTGACGGCAGCGAAGCCACCCCCACGGTGGTGCGGGCATGGCGGCCCTTGTCGCCGAAGGCTGCAACCATCAGGTCCGAGGCTCCGTTGAGCACCTTCGGTCCATCGATAAAATCCGGAGCCGAGTTGACGAAGCCGCCAAGCCGGACGACCCGAACCACCTTGTCGAGATCGCCGAGCGCAGCCTTCACCTGTGCCAAAAGATTGATGGCGCAACCCCGCGCGGCCGCATTGCCTTGTTCCACGGCGACGCCGGCGCCGAGCTTGCCCTTGGCAATCAGCTTGCCTTCGGCGTTCAGACAAACCTGGCCGGAAACGAAAAGCAGGTTTCCGGTCCGCACGAAACCGACGTAGTTTGCGACCGGGCTCGGCGGTTCGTGCAGGACAATACCCTGTGACGCAAGTTTCTGTTCGACCGTACCCGCCATGTCTCTTCCCCCATTTGATTTTACCGGGACCCGATGGGATCCGACCCGGTCAGCTTTGTTTCGCGCATCAGGCGGCCAGTTGCAAGCTTGGGGATGCGGCGGCCGAAATGCCGAAAAACACGACGATCTTGACATCAAGCAATGTTTTTTCCGTGATGTGGCCGCAGTTGCGGCGCAATGAGGCCGCGAGTAATCTGGCGAAACCTTCCTGTCCGAGCACGGTCCTTGCGGAAACTGGCTCCGAAAAGAGAATCATGCTCCAGTCCGAGGAAAAAACATGGCTCGTTCAATCGTGATTATGTCTCGCAGTGCGAAATTGCTGCTGCCGGCCCTTGCGGCGACGGCGATGGCCGCGGGCTTGACGGCGGGGAAGGCGCAAGCCGCGGCAAGCGGCGCGTTTCTGCCGCACCAGGCGCTCTATGAACTAAGCCTTTTGAAGTCCCGCGGCTCCAATTCGATCAGCAGCGCGCGGGGGCGTATCCTCTACAGTTTTTCCGGCAGCGCCTGCGAAGGCTACACCTCCGAATTCAGGCAGGTGTCCGAAATGAATACCGGCGAGGGCAAGGTGTCGCTTTCCGACCTGCGCTCCACTTCCTGGGAAGACGCAAGCGGCAAGACCTACCGCTTCAAGATCGATTCGCGCCTGAACGACACCGAATCGAGCCCCGTCGACGGATTGGCCGAACGCACAGGCGATCAAATCACCGTCAAACTGAAGCAACCGCAAGCGAAGACGTTTACGCTCGACGGCGCCACGGTTTTTCCGACCGAACAGATTCAGCGCATCATTGCCGCGGCCCAGGAGGGGAAATCGGTGCTTGAGCTCAGCGTGTATGACGGCTCCGACAATGGCGAGAAGGTCTTCAACACGCTTTCGGTGATCGGGCGGCCGATACCCGGCGACAAGACGATCGCCTCGCCGGACCCGTCCACCCAGAACGACGTCATGAAAACGATGACACGGTGGCCGGTCACGGTGAGCTACTACGACCGGGAGACCAAGCCGACAGAGGGCGAACAGACGCCGATCTACGCGATGTCTTTCGAGCTGTACGAGAACGGCGTCTCCCGCGCGCTGGTGCTCGATTACAACGACTTCGTGATTTCCGGCGCGCTCGGAAAATTCGACGTCAAGGATTCCAAGCCTTGTAAGTGACGGCGCGGCCGTCACGTCCGGCAATTTCGGTTGCGGGTGAGGGCTCTATTCCTCATCGCCCGCCGCCTCCGACTGCTCCGGTCCGTCATAGGCAATGCCCCTGATCACCGCGGCCTGACCAAATTTCTTGCGCAGATTGTCGATGGCGCGCTCGGCGTCCGCGGAGCGGCGGTCGAGCATGTCGGTATCGTGGGCATCTGAGCCCGGACGAAGGGCGCTCACGCCCGCGCCCATCAGGCGGAAGGCGGTGCCGTCGATCTCCTTCGCCAGCATCTGCCGCGATACCGCGAAAATCCTGGCCGCAAGCTGGGTCGGCGCCTGAATTGATTGCGATCGGGTTCGCTGCCGGAAATCGGCGGTCTTCAGCTTGAGCGTAATGGTCGATCCCGCAAGCTCGCTGCCTTTGAGCCGCGCCGAGACCCTTTCCGAAAGCCACCACAGCGTCTTTTCCAGGGTGGCGAAATCGCGGATGTCGTTGTCGAACGTCGTTTCGCTGGAGATCGTCTTGGCGCCGCGGTCGGCAACGACGCGGCGATCGTCGTGGCCTCGCGCAAGCCGCCATAATCTGCGTCCCTCCGCACCAAACTGCTTGATCAGGTCGGTTTCCTTGGCGCGCTGCAAATCGGCGATGGTGCGAAAGCCGTGCTGGACCAGCCGCTCCTGCGTTGCCGGCCCCACCCCGAAGATGAAGCCGACCGGTTTGTCGGCCAGCATCACGCGCGCCTCCTCCTGATCAAGGCTTGCGAAACCACGTGGCTTGTCGAGGTCGGATGCGACCTTGGCGAGGAATTTGTTGCAGGAAAGCCCGACCGAAACGGTGATGCCGATGTCACGTTCGACGTCCCGGGCAAAGCGGGCCAGCACCTTTGCCGGGATCATGCCGTGAACGCGTTGCGTTCCCTCAAGATCAAGAAAGGCTTCGTCGATCGACAGCGGCTCGACCAGCGGCGTCAACGCCTGCATGGCACGGCGCACCTCGCGCCCGACCCTGACATATTTCGCCATATCGGGCCGGATTACGGTCGCTGAGGGACAAAGCGCGAGCGCCTTGAACATCGGCATGGCCGATCGTACGCCGAAAGTGCGCGAGATGTAGCAGGCGGCCGCCACCACGCCGCGCTTGCCGCCGCCGATAATGACGGGCTTGTCGGCGAGTTCGGGGTTGTCGCGCTTTTCGACGGTCGCGTAGAACGCGTCGCAATCGATATGGGCGAGCGTCAGCGAAGGCAGCGTGCGGTGGCGCACAAGACGCGGCGAGCCGCATTCGCCGCACCGCTTCGTCGTAAATTCCAGATCGCGGAGACAGTCCCGGCAGAAGCAGGTCGGTCGTTCCGCGAATGCTGGAGCAGGGGAACTCACGGCACGTCGCGCTCCCATTTGGGATCGTTCAACACCTGGTGGGCGGCGGCAATGTTGGTCGGATGCAAATCACAGGCCGCGGCAAACGCTTTCACCATTGCGTCATCGCGCATGACAAAGTCGAGCACGTTGGCCAGGAAGCGCGGATCGGAGGCGGACTTGCGCAGGGTATCCGGGCCGATCCCGCTTTCGGCCAGGAACGCGCCCAGCCGCCCGGCATCGCCGGCGACGAAGGAAAGCGCCTGAACTGCAACGATTTCAGCGACTTCTCGGGGTGTATGACGGGACTTTCCCAACGGACCTATTTGCCTTTCCGTAACTTATGGTTTCTATTTTCCAAAAGATCATGCCCGAGTCTGCAGAGCCTGTTCAAGCAAGCGGAAACCAGTTCGCGCGAGAATCGAAGGTGGGGGGTCCTCGAGGTTACGGGTGGTCCGGGGCTTAACGGGTTGGAGCGAATTTGGCGATAGTTTGATGTTTCGACGCTTGATGTTTCGACGCTTGGCGGCGGTCGGCACACGGCCTGCGTGGCCGGTACAACGGGGATGGGAGGGACGGGATGGCAAAAACCGTCCTGATCGTGGAGGACAACGAGCTCAATATGAAGCTCTTTCGCGATCTGCTCGAAGCGCATGGCTATCAGACTTCCGGTACCAGCAACGGTTTCGAGGCGCTTGATCTGGTGCGCAAGCTGCGCCCCGATCTCATTCTGATGGACATCCAGCTTCCGCAGGTCTCCGGCCTCGAAGTGACGCGATGGATCAAGGACGATCCGGAGCTGCGTGCCATTCCAGTTGTCGCGGTCACGGCCTTTGCGATGAAGGGCGACGAAGAACGCATTCGCGAGGGCGGATGCGAGGCGTATCTGTCCAAGCCGATTTCGGTCGGCAAATTCATTGAGACCGTCCGACGGTTTATCGGATAGGGAGAGTGGAATGTCCGCGCGTATCCTGGTCGTCGATGACGTACCTGCCAACGTAAAGCTGTTGGAAGCGCGGCTTTCCGCCGAGTATTTCGATGTGCTGACCGCCTCCAGTGGCGCAGAAGCGCTTGCGATATCCGCGCGCGCCGAATGCGACATCATCCTGCTCGACGTCATGATGCCCGATATGGATGGCTTTGAGGTGTGCCGCCGCCTCAAGTCCGATCCGGCAACCCATTTCATCCCGGTTGTAATGGTGACGGCGCTGGACAGTCCCTCCGATCGCGTGCGCGGTCTTGAAGCCGGCGCCGACGACTTTCTGACAAAACCGGTGTCCGACATCGTGTTGATCGCGCGCGTGCGTTCGCTGACGCGGCTCAAGCTGATGACGGACGAACTGCGTATGCGTGCCATCACCTCGCTCGAGATCGGCGTGCAGGCGCCGGAGCGCAGTGCGGTAGCCGACACCGGCAAGGGTGGCCGCATCCTTCTGGTCGACGATCGGCCCTCCTCCTACGAGCGCCTGGCGCCCGAGTTGAGTACCGAGCACACCGTCGACATCGAGACCAACCCTGCGGAAGCATTGTTCCGTGCCGCCGACGGCAACTACGATCTGCTGATCGTGTCGCTTGGTCTCGACAATTTCGACGGCCTGCGGCTGTGCAGCCAGGCAAGGTCGCTGGAGCGGACGCGGCACGTGCCCATTCTCGCAATTGCGGATGCCGACAACAATGCACGCCTGCTGCGCGGGCTTGAGATCGGCGTGAATGATTACCTGCTTCGTCCCGTCGACAAGAACGAGCTTTTGGCACGCGCGCGAACGCAGATACGCAAGCGGCGCTACACCGACCATCTGCGCGACAATGTGCAGAACTCCATCGAGATGGCCATCACCGATGCGCTGACCGGGCTGCACAATCGCCGCTACATGGAGAGCCACCTGGCAACGCTGGCCGATCAGGCCTCGAGCCGTGGCAAGCCGCTCGCCGTGATGATGCTCGATATCGATTACTTCAAATCGATCAACGACACGCACGGCCACGATGCCGGAGATGACGTGCTGCGCGAGTTCGCCGTGCGGGTCCGCAAGTCGATCCGCGGCATCGATCTGGCCTGCCGTTACGGCGGCGAGGAATTCGTCATTGTGATGCCGGAAACCGACCTGCATGTCGCGGGCGTTGTCGCGGAGCGTCTGCGTCGATCGATCGCCGGCGAACCCTTCGCGGTCAGCAAGGGCACAAAACGGATCGACGTCACGATCTCGATCGGGCTGTCGACCCTGGAGCGAAAGGGTGAGGCGGTCGCCGACGTGCTCAAGCGCGCCGATAACGCGCTTTACCGTGCCAAGCACGACGGCCGCAACCGTGTGGTGGCTGACGCGGCGTAAGCCGGTAGCGTTCCCCGGACGCTGCGCAGCGCGAAGCGGTGCGCTGCTGATCCGGGGTCTACTCCTCATCGTATTCATGGGTCCCGGCTCTGCGGTGCACGGCGAAGGGGCGCTGCACCGCGTCCCGGACACAGCGCAGGCAGAAGCGCAAATAAAAACGGGGCCTGAGGCCCCGTTCAAATGCCATCGTAAAGCCGGACCAGCCTTACTTGATCTTGGCTTCGCGGAACTCGACATGCTTGCGCGCGACCGGATCGTACTTCTTCTTCACAAGCTTGTCGGTCATCGTGCGCGAATTCTTCTTGGCGACGTAGTAGAAGCCGGTATCCGCCGAGGAAACGAGCTTGACCTTGATGGTGACCGCCTTGGCCATTTGCAAATCCTTGATGTCTGGAACAGGCGCCGGCCCATCGGGGGAGCGCTATTTGCCGGGCAACCTAGCCTCGATCGCTCCAAAGTCAAGGATTTCGGGAGCCAAATTGACCCCGGATTTGGGCGATTGACCCTCAAAGAAGCGGTCTGTGGGTAGTGGGTCGGTCAAAGCATAAGGTTCATTTAGTCTTCTTTCTTCCGGGCTCCCGCTCGCTAAGTTTCCGCTCCAGATCGCTTAGGAGCTTCTTTGCCAAATTTGACCCGCGACGGCGCGCGCGATCCTTTTCAAGTTCCAAGGAGAGAACCGCCGCTGCGTCATCAGCATCCAGCATAACCATGCGATTGCCCGCGAGTGCCTTGCTCATAGCTCCACTCCCATCATGGCCCACGCCCCATTCTAGCATTTGTTCCTGTCAAATATTTATCGAAAAAGAACGGATTTAGCTTACCGTCGAAATAGTGCTTTCGTTTGATCCAAATGAAGCCGTCGTTCTTGGAGATGAACGCGACATCAATGGGATCGCCGACCGTCTCTGTTTCAAGCGAAATTTTCTGTTTGAGCGCTGTCAAACTTACCAGGTTTTCCGCCAGAAGAGCCATTTCCGATTTATCCAGAAACTCTACTGCATCTAGAACGCGCTTTACTTCTTTGTAGCGAAGTGATCGAAGAGCGAGCGCGTGATTTGCCGCCAATTGACGAAGCCTGCTACGAAACCGATCTATTTTGCGCGCATTCGATGCGCCAAAATATTTTGCTGAGACATCGGCCATCCCTACGAGCAGATCGTGAATGCTGTTGTCGATTTCATCCTGATAAGAATGATCTACGCCTTCCATAAATAAGTTCGCTGCTTCGCGTCGCGCAAAGGGAGCCATCATCGCGGGGTTTTCCCTTACGACTTCCGCAGTTCTACGATTACTCAATTTCAGACGATTAGCGAACATGCCGTCTGTTCTATGCTCGATAATCGAAGGGTAGTATTGTTTGTTGCCATAGCCTGGGAAGACCAATCCAGTGAAGTTATCTGTCAGCAGATTGCTTAGAGCTGCCTGATGCAGAAGGCTGATCAATTGCCCTTTTTGAGCTAGCGTGGGGCGGATTGGATTCAATACCCTTGTTATTGCGTCATCGGCGACGCCAGAATAGGCGCTAGACAACTGCCTTGCACTGACACCTCTAAGATTCTTGTTTTTGCCTTCGGATATTACTTTCTCTTCAAACGAATCCAGAATTTCGTTGAAAACATTTCGCGCGTCGCCGGAAAGAGTTGCTCCGATTGGAACGTCGATTTGAAGCTCTCTGCACACCCCGAAAAAATCGCGGCGCAAGGATCGGCAATAATCACCAAGCAAGCTTCTGAAATTTACAAGCTGCTCCGCTTTGCCGACATGAGCCCTTGCTCTCAGGTGGCGAATGAACAGGTCGGCATAATCTCCAAGATGGTTTTTGCTATCTCGGCCTAACGACTCGCGAAACTCTTTGATTATGAGCTCGAAGGGGACCGTGTTAAAATCAGTCGCATTCCAAATCATCATCCCAACGGGATGATATTTGGATAGCGTGAAAAGCTTGTTGGTTGTGTTGTACGTTTTGTCGCCGTTTGAAGTGGTGATGGTGACGGTGCTATCGGCTGCCAAGGCGACGCCGAGTTTATTTAGGATCGCTACTTCCGCCGTCATTATTGCGCCACCTTGCAGCGGCGGCTTTTTGAGCGATCTCTTGTCTCCGTTCTGGCATAAGCGTATCCGCCCTCGCCCGACCGCCCCTAAGCCCCCAAGCCTACCCAACTGTGAGGCACTTGAGGGTTGCGAGTCAATCGGTGGTTGAATCCGGCCGGTCGCAATATCCACGATGGCCCTGGCCAACTGATTGGCTCACGGGGGGCGTTGGTCATTCACCCACGTCTTCAGGCCTCGCTCGATGGTAGCAATATACAACTGATTTGCCCGATATCCTAATGGTCTGGGATGTCATTTTCAAACTGGCCCGCTAACCCGCCAGCACATCCTTCTGCATCTTGCCGCCGTAGAAGTGGAAAAACGGCACGTCAACGTCGTGGCGCAGGGGGCCGGTTGCGAGGCGCTTTTCAAGCTCGCCCAGCACGTTTTTGGTCATCGGATGCAAATCCGCCAGCGGTTTCGATCCAAGCTCTATCCAGGCCAGCTCCACCAGTTCCGCGTCCGCATGAACAACGCCATCGACGCGATGGGAAATGGCGGAAGCGTCGGCTGCGAAGAATTGGGTGTCGAAGCGCCTGACGCGGCCCGGCGGGGTGATCGCCCGCGTGATCAGATAGAGGCCGGAGGGGTCGGGCAGGAGGCCCGCGTCGCAGAAAGGCTTCCACGGTCCTTTGAGAACCGCCGCCGAGCCGTCAACCCTGCGTCCCAGGCAAAGGCCGGTTTCCTCGCAGGCCTCGCGGATGGCGGCAACCGCGAGCGCGCGTGCGCGCGAGGGCGTAATCTTGGGCCGGCCCTTCAGCAGGTTTGCCTCCAGCGCGCTCGGGATCGGCGCAGCCACTGGAACGCGACCATCGGTCTGGTCGACGCGGCCGCCGGGAAACACGATCTTCCCCGGCATGAACACTACCTTGTCGTGGCGTTTGCCGACCAGGACTTTTGGCGTTGCGCCGGAACGGTCGACCAGGATCAGCGTGGCTGCGTCGACCGGACGGCGGTAAGCATGATGGTCCGCTTCCTTTTCGGTGTTGCCGGTTTCGCTCATCGTGCACCGCTACCCGTCATCCGCTCTTCTGGTCGGCGCCAGCCGGTCTTGTTCGAACCACTACAATCAAAATGATTTCGGGTTGACTCGCTCGTCCGACAGGCTGGGTTCACCTCTCCCGTCGGGAGAGGTCGGATCGCATCTCAAAATGCGATCCGGGTGAGGGTTTAAGGTCCACCGATGGTCCGTAGCCCCTCACCCCAACCCTCTCCCAATGGGAGAGGGAGAACACCTTCACCGCGGTTGCAATCCAACCTTGCTTCAACATGCCTTAGGGCTCGGGGTTCTCCTCGTCAAATCCATGCATCCGCAGCGCCCACTGCACGCCGACGACGGCCCCCTTTACCGGCTGCAACAGAGCCAGCGAGGCGATGAATGTAATTGGCAGGTAGACCGCGAGCTGCAACGCCACCGGCGGCGAATAATTGGTTTCGATCATCAGCGCGAGCGGCACCACGATGTGGCCGACGATGATGATAACGAGATACGCTGGCAGGTCGTCGGCACGATGACCGCTGAAATCCTGCCCGCAATTGGCGCAATGATCGTCTACCTTCAGAAATGCGCGAAACAGCTTGCCCTCGCCGCAGCGCGGGCAGCGGCCACGGAAGCCGCGCTTTAGCGCAGTCCAGACGTCGCGCCTTTCCGTCGACGTGGATTCCCGGCTCCAGACGATGGGGTGCGCGCTCAAGCTTTCCATGACTTGCCTCTGTTCGACTTTCCGGATTTACCCGTGTCGGGCTTGCGGTCCTTTTTGCGGGGCGTTCGGTCCGAATGGCTCCTCACCTGCGGCCTCGAAGCTTGCCGCCCTCGTCCGCGCTGCCGGAGGTTGCCTTCCGAGAGCAGCTCAAAGCGCAGCGCTCCAGCGACAGGAGCAGCTTCTACCAGACGAACGTCGACGACGTCCCCCAGTCGATGCATGGCACCGCTGCGCGAGCCGACCAGCGCGTGGCGGGTCTCGTCATAGTTGAAATACTCGGTTCCCAGCGTGCGGATCGGGATCAGGCCGTCCGCGCCGGTATCGGCGAGTTTGACGAAAAGACCGGCGCGGGTGACCCCGGAGATTCGGCCCTGAAACGTCGCGCCGATACGGTCGGCGAGAAAATGCGCGATCAGGCGGTCGGCGGTCTCGCGCTCGGCCTTCATCGCCCGGCGTTCGGTGACGGAAATCTCGGCCGCGACCTCACTCAGTCGTTCCGCCGTCTCGGCTTCCGGCAAGGCGCCTTCGCCAAGACCCAGGCTCCGGATCAATGCGCGATGTACGACAAGATCGGCATAACGGCGGATCGGCGAGGTGAAGTGGGCGTAGCGCCGCAGGTTCAATCCGAAATGGCCGTAATTCTCGGCCGAATACTCCGCCTGGGCCTGGGAGCGCAGCACCACTTCGTTCACCAGCGATTCGGCGTCGTGACCTTTGACTTGCGCCAGCACGCGATTGAACACCGAAGGGCGCAAGACGCCGCTTTTGGCGAAGGGAAGGTCGAGGGTTTTCAGGAATTCCTGCAACGCATGAACCTTCTCGAAGGTCGGCTCATCATGCACCCGATAGATGAGCGGCAACGTCTTCTTTTCGAGCGTTTCGGCCGCGGCAACATTGGCCAGGATCATGAACTCCTCGATCAGCCTGTGGGCGTCGAGCCGCTCGGGGACGATCACGCGATCGACCGTTCCGTCCGCCTTCAACAGGATCTTGCGCTCGGGAATGTCCAGATCGAGCGGCTCGCGCTCGTCGCGGGCGCGCTTGATGACCGCATAGGCATCGTAGAGCGGTTTGAGGATGGGGCCGAGCAGGGGGCCGCTTGCCTCATCGGGCCTGCCATCGATCGCGGCTTGCACTTGCGCGTAATTCAGCTTGGCCGCGGAGCGCATCAGGATGCGGTGGAAGCTGTGCGCGCGCTTGCGGCCATCGCTGCCGATCGCCATCCGCACCGCCAGGGCGCCGCGCGGCTGGTGCGGCACGAGCGAGCACAGGTCGTTGGAGATGCGCTCGGGCAGCATCGGCACCACGCGGTCGGGGAAATAGACGGAGTTGCCGCGCAGCAGCGCGTCGCGGTCGAGCGCCGACCCCGGCCGGACGTAAAATGCCACGTCCGCGATAGCGACGTTGACGATGTAGCCGCCCTTGTTGTTCGGGTTGCGATCGGGCTCGGCATGGACCGCATCGTCGTGATCTTTCGCATCGGGCGGATCGATGGTGACGAGCGGGACGTCGCGCCAATCCTCGCGGCCCTTGAGGGTCGCAGGCTTTGCTTCCTCCGCCTCGCGGATGGCGGCCGGCGAGAACGCCTGCGGAATCTCGTGGGCATGGATCGCGATCAGGCTGATTGCCTTCTCCGAAGCCACCGATCCGAACCGCTCCTTGACCTTGCCGGACGCAAGGCCGAACCCGCGCGAGCGCACCAGGTCGACGCTGACGAGGTCGCCATCCACGGCGCCCTTGCTGTCGGCACTGGCGATGTTCAATTCACGACCGGCCTGTTTCTTGTCGACCGGGATCAGTCGTCCACCGCCGCCGGGAGTAGCGCGGAAGATTCCGAGCACGCGCGTTTTGGCGTGGTCGATGATCCTGATGACGCGACCGCGATAGACGGTGCCTGCACGGTCGTGTTCTTCGAGCTTTTCCACCCGCAACAGGGCGCGGTCGCCGACCCCTGCTGCGGTGCCCGGCTGTGGCCGTCGTGGAATATGGATGCGGATTTTCGGTGGCTCGCCACTTTCCACCTCATCCCATTCGGCCGGAATGGCGATCAATTCCCCGTCGCCGTCACGACCGGTGATGTCGGCCAGCAAGGTTGCCGGCAGGATATCCGGCTCGCTGATTTCCTTGCCGCGCTTGCTGATCGTGCCCTTGTCGGCGAGTTCGCGCAAAACTCGTTTCAATTCGGCCCGCTCAACATTCTTGAGGCCGAATTCCCGCGCGATCTCGCGGGTTCCGACCTTTCCCGGATTCGTGCGGATGAAGGCGACGATGGCGTCTGTGGTCGGAAAGCCGCTGTCGCGTTTTTTGGCCACTCTATCGGTTTGCCTTGCCGGCGCTCTTCTTGGCGACAGGCTTTGCCGCCTTCGAGGGTGAAGTCTTCGCCGTCACCGGCGCCCGCGCCTTGCTGGTTGCTTCCGGTTTCGGTTTTGCCGTTGCTTTCTTCACGGTCGCTTTCTTGGCGGTCTTGCCCGGCTTCGCATCCGTCGCGGCCTTGCTGGTCGTGGCCGCCCTTATCGGCACACTTGCCGGTGTCGTCGCCGCGGTCCTGGTCGCCGTCCTGGTCGTTGTCTTGGTCGTTGTCCTGGCCTTCCTGCCACCTCGTTTGGACGCGCCACCACCCTTGGCCACGCGCTCGTCGATCAGTGCAATCGCTTCGGGCAAGGTAATGGCATCAGCCGTTTTGTCGCTCGGAATAGTGGCATTGACGCCGCCGGCCGTGACATAGGCGCCGTAGCGGCCATTCTTGACGGCCACCGCTCCCAGCGTCGGATGATCGCCGAGCGGCCTGCCCGGATCGGCACCGAAGCGACGGCCGCTCGGGCCCTTCGCCACCTTCTCCGCGATCAGCGTGACCGCCCTGTTGAGCCCGATGTCGAACACTTCATCGCCGGCCTCGAGGCTGGCATAGGTTTTCTCATGGCGGACGAAGGGTCCAAAGCGGCCGATGCCTGCGGTGATCGGCTTGCCGGTCTCGGGATGCAGACCGATTTCGCGCGGCAGCGATAACAGCTTCAGCGCCAGGTCGAGTTCGAGGTCGGAAGGCGACAGGTTCTTGGGAATGCCGGCGCGCCTGGGCTTTTCGTCCTCCGCGTAATCTTTTTGTTCGCCGATCTGGATGTACGGCCCGAAGCGCCCGGCCTTCACGACCACGTCGCGGTCACTTTGCGGATCCTTGCCGAGGATGCGGTCGGCACTGGCTTGGCTGTCGGCGGCGAGCGGACGAGTGTAGCGGCACTCCGGATAGTTGGAACAACCGACAAAAGCGCCGAACTTTCCGGCCTTCAGGTTGAGCCGGCCGGTTGCGCAACTGGGGCATTGTCGGGGATCGCCGCCGTCGGCGCGCGGCGCATAGATGTGTGGTCCCAGCATGTCGTCCAGCGCGTCCAGTACCTCGGCGACGCGCAGGTCCTTGATCTCGTTCACCGCGCCGATGAAGTCGCGCCAGAAGTCCTTCAGCACCTGCTGCCAGGAAATCTCGTTGTTGGAGATGCGGTCGAGCTGTTCTTCGAGGGCTGCGGTAAAATCATATTCGACGTAGCGGGCAAAGAAATTCTCGAGGAACGCCACCACGACGCGCCCCTTGTCCTCGCCGTAAAGGCGCTTCTTCTCCAGCCTGACATAACCACGGTCCTTCAGCACCTGGAGGATCGAGGCGTAGGTCGAGGGACGGCCGATGCCGAGCTCTTCCATGCGCTTGACGAGCGAAGCCTCGGAAAAGCGCGGCGGCGGCTCGGTGAAGTGCTGGGTAACGGCAAGGTCCTTGCGTTTCAACGCCTCGCCCTCGCTCATGGCGGGCAGGCGGCGGCTGTCCTCATCGTCGGCATCGTCGTCGCGGCCCTCCTGATAGAGCGCGAGGAATCCGTCGAACTTGATGACCTGACCGGAGGCGCGAAGTTCCAGCACGCGCGAGCCGGCCTTGGCGGCGATGTCGACCGTAGTGCGTTCGAGTTCGGCCAATTCCATCTGGCTGGCGACGGTCCGGATCCAGATCAGTTCATAAAGCCTGGCCTGCTCGGGATCGAGTTGCCGGCGCATGTCGGCAGGCCGGCGCGACAGGTCGGTCGGCCGGATTGCCTCGTGCGCTTCCTGCGCGTTCTTGGCCTTGGTCTGATAATCGCGCGGCGCATCGGGCACGTAGGCGTTGCCGTAGTCTGCGCCGATCACCTTGCGGGCCTGGGCAATCGCCGACGGGTCGATCTGCACGCCGTCGGTTCGCATATAGGTAATGAGGCCGGTGGTCTCGCCGCCGATATCGATGCCTTCGTAAAGCCGCTGCGCGATCCGCATGGTGTGGGCCGGCGCGAAGCCAAGCTTGCGGCTGGCTTCCTGCTGTAACGTCGAGGTGGTGAAGGGCGCGTGCGGATTGCGGCGCGCCGGCTTTGCTTCGACGCTCGTGACGGTGAAGCTTGCCGCTTCGATCGCTTTCCTGAATTCCTCGGCTTCGGCTCCCGAGCCGATGTCGAGCCGTTGAATCTTCTTGCCGTCGGCGCCGACCAGCCTTGCCTCAAAGGCCTCGCCGCGCGGTGTCGTCAGGGTCGCCACCAGCGACCAATATTCGCGCGGAACGAATTTCTCGATTTCGAGTTCGCGGTCGCAGACCAGCCGTAACGCCACCGATTGCACGCGGCCAGCGGAACGCGCGCCCGGCAATTTGCGCCACAGCACCGGTGAAAGCGTGAAGCCGACCAGATAGTCCAGCGCGCGCCGCGCCATGTAGGCGTCAACGAGCGCGCCATCGATCTGGCGCGGATGCTTCATTGCATCCGAGACGGCCTGCTTCGTGATGGCGTTGAAAACCACGCGCTCGATTGTCTGGTCCTTCAGCGCGCGCTTCTGCTTCAGCACTTCGAGGACGTGCCAGGAAATCGCTTCGCCCTCGCGATCGGGGTCGGTCGCAAGAATCAGCTTGTCGGCACCCTTGAGCGCCCTGGCGATATCGTTGAGCCGGCCCGCCGCTTTGGGGTCGACCTCCCAGATCATCTGGAAGTTGGCATCCGGATCGACCGATCCGTTCTTGGCCGGCAGGTCGCGGACGTGTCCGAAAGACGCAAGAACCTCATATGATGCGCCCAAATATTTGTTGATCGTCTTGGCCTTCGCCGGCGACTCGACAATGACGATATTCATGTCATTCCAATGGCTTACGGGAGAATTAAGGGCCGGTTCTGCGAGACTCGCGTCGGCCGCGTCGATGCGAACATGGGTGGTGAAAAGGCCCCTGTCAAATGGACAGCTGTTGAAAGTGCGTCCGCCGGCGCCGACTCCCTATCCAAAAAGTTGTAAAATACTCTCTAGAGTTGCGCTCTCAATGAGGGTACTCTTAAAAAACACACGGAATTGGATAGAAATTGAGCAAGACGGGCGATCGGAGGACTCGCGGGTACCGGGCCAGGGGCAGCGACGAGCCGCCGGGCGATGGTGGGCCCGATGAGGCCGTGCGATTTATTGCGGAGACCGCCGCGGCCCTGGCCGAAATCGCGCGACGCCACGAGCTCGGCATGCTGGTTCGATTGCTTGAAATGGCCCGAATGGAGGCCGAGGAGCGTGTCCGGGAGCGAGCGCGGCGCAATCTGTCGTGAACTGGTTTATGCCTCAAACCAGCGACACCAGCCCGCCGCCGTGGCGCTCGAGCCGACCAGCGAGTTCAAGCTCCAGCAATACGGTACGCACGATTGCCGCAGAGGCATCCGCCAGCCGGATCAGATCGTCGATCAGGACAGGGGTCGGTCCCAGCAGGGCAACCACACGTGCCCGATCGCTGGGGTCCGGTAGCGCCAACGGATACTCATCGTCGGGCTCGCTGGCCTTGGTCGGCCGATCCATGATCGGCTCTACCGCCTGGATGACGTCCGAGGCTGCCGTGATCAGGGTCGCGCCCTGCCTGATCAGGTCGTTGGTACCGGCGGCGCGCGGATCGAGCGGCGAGCCGGGAACGGCGAACACCTCGCGCCCTTGCTCGGCCGCAATGCGGGCGGTGATCAGCGATCCCGAACGAAGGGCGGCTTCCACCACGATCACGCCGAGCGAAGCGCCGGAAATCAGCCGATTGCGTCTCGGAAAATCGCGAGCCCGCGGCACGTGGCCAAGCGGCATTTCGGAGATCGCCGCACCGGATGCGATGATTGCTTCAAGCAGATCTTCGTGCTCAGGCGGATAAACCTTGTCGTGACCGCCGGCCAGCATCGCCGTCGTGCCGCCCTTCAGGCTTGCCCGATGCGCCGCCTGATCAATTCCGCGCGCCAGGCCTGAGGCTATGACAAACCCGGCGTCGCTCAGTTCGCGCGCCAGTTGGCCGGCAAATTTGAGCCCCGCACCGGAAGCGTTGCGGGATCCGACGATTGCGATCATCGGCCTCATCAGAGCCTCGAGCGCACCGCGCACGCCGAGCAGCGGCGGTGCATCGTCAAGCGAAGCAAGGCGCGGCGGATAGCCAATTTCACCCGGTGCGATCAGGCTGACGCCGAACTGTTCGCTGGCCGCAAGCTCCGCACGCGCGTCGTCCTCGCTGCAAATGCGGAAAGTACGCGAAGCCCCACCGCGCCGCGCCAACTCCGGCAGCTGCCCGAGTGCTGCGCGGGCGCTGCCGAAATGATTGACGAGGGAGCGAAACGTGCGCGGCCCGACATTGTCGGAGCGGATCAACCGCAGCCAGTCGACGCGCTGGGCCTCGGTCAGGTGTGTCATGATAGCGGCCTTGTCGTCCATGCATGCCTCGAAACCCAAGCATTGGACAACCTATAGGCGCATACAAAAGAAAATGCACTCAGGCCGGAAAAAAATCGGGAGCGAATTATTCTCTTTCGCCGATCCGGCCCTCGGTGCCGGCCCGCAATCGCCTGATGTTTTCGCGGTGCATATAGATCAGCAGCAACGTCAACACTGCAAACAATGAGGCGAGGGCAGGGTGACCAAACCACCACAGGAAGATCGGCGTGATGATGCTTGCAACCAGCGCCGAGAGCGAGGAGTAACGCGAGATCGCCGCGGTGACGAGCCAAGCCACGCAAAACACCACGGCCGCCGGCCAGAACAGGCCGATCAGCACCCCGATATAGACGGCGACGCCTTTGCCGCCCCGAAATCCCAGCCACACCGGAAAGAGGTGGCCCAGAAATGCCCCGAGCGCCGCCAGCATCGCCGCGTCCGGACCGCCGTAGTAACCGCTGATCAGGACGGCGGCGGTGCCCTTGAGCATGTCGAGAAGAAGGGTAGCCGCGGCAAGTCCCTTGCGCCCGGTGCGGAGCACATTGGTGGCGCCGATATTGCCCGAGCCGATCGAACGCAGATCGGCCGTGCCGGCAAACCTCGTCAGGATCAGGCCGAAAGGAACCGAGCCGAACAGATAGCCGAGGACGAGGGCCACCGGCAGCCATGCGCTAACCGACATTACCGCGCCTCCATCGCCCATTAACTTCGCGCGCATGGCAATCGCTTGCCGGCGCGTCTTCCAGATGCGAGCCAGCTTCCGCTTCGCCGGGGAACGCCCTAAACATGCTCATAGACGGTCCGTCCGCCGACAATGGTGCGCACGACGCGCCCCGAGAAGCGGGCCTCGTCGAACGGCGTGTTCTTGCATTGCGACTTCAGATCGTCGGGATCGAGGACCCAGGGCGTGTCAATATCCATCACGATCACGTCGGCTGGCGATCCCGGCCGCAGCGAACCGCCCGGCAGGCCCAATAACTCGGCCGGACGTGTCGACATGGCGCGGATCAGCGTCTTGAAATCCATCTCGCCGTTATGGATCAGCCGCAGCGCCGCGGGCAGCATGGTCTCAAGACCGATCGCGCCGGGGGCGGCTTCCGCGAACGGCAAGCGCTTGACCTCCACGTCCTGCGGATTGTGATCGGACATGATCACGTCGATCAGTCCGCGAGCCACGGCCCCGACGAGCGCAAGGCGGTCATCCTCGGTCCGCAGCGGCGGGGACAGTTTCAGAAAGGTCCGGTAGGGACCGATGTCGTTTTCGTTCAGCGTCACATGGTTGATCGAAACCGAAGCCGAGACGTTGAGGCCTGCTTCGCGGGCGCGCCTGAGGATATCAAGCGACTCGATGCAAGTGAGCGATGCCGCGTGGTAGCGGCCACCGCTGAGCGCCACAAGGCGCATGTCACGCTCCAGCATGACAGCCTCGGCGGCGTTGGGAATGCCGACCAGTCCGAGCCGCGTGGCGAATTCGCCCTCGTTCATGACACCTTCGCCCACCAGATCCGGGTCCTCGGTGTGGTGCACGATCAGGGCGTCAAAATCGCGCGCATAGGTCAGCGCCCTGCGCATGACCCGCGCGTTGGTGATGCTCCTGTCGCCGTCGGTGAACGCCACGGCGCCCGCGGCCTTCAGGAGGCCGATTTCGGTCATCTCCTCGCCGCGCAGGCCCTTCGTCAGTGCCGCCATCGGGTGGATATTGACGATCGCGGTGTCGCGCGCTCGCCGCAGCACGAAATCAACCGTCGCCGAATTGTCGATGACGGGCGAAGTCGAGGGCTGGCAGACGATCGTGGTGATGCCGCCGGTTGCCGCCGCCTGGCTCGCCGACGCAAAGGTCTCGCGATGGCTGGCGCCGGGCTCTCCGACGAAGGCGCGCATGTCGATCAGGCCCGGGGCAACGATCTTGCCCGCGCAATTGACGACGTCGGTCCCTTCCGGAACGCCGGCAGCACCGATGCCGCGCTTCAAGTCGCGGATCATCCCGTCGGCGATCAGCACGTCGCCGGGGGCGTCGAAATCGCGCGAGGGGTCGACCACGCGGGCGTTGGCGAGCAGGATGGGGCGGCGGTCGGTCAGCATGATCGGCACACTAGGCGTTCGGCAGGTTGCGGGCGAGCGCTTCGAGCACCGCCATGCGCACCGCCACGCCCATCTCCACCTGCTCGCGGATCACCGATTGCGCGCCGTCGGCGACGATGGAGTCGATTTCCACCCCGCGGTTCATCGGTCCGGGATGCATCACCAGCGCGTCCGGCCTGGCATAAGCGAGCTTCTTCTGGTCGAGGCCGAAATAATGGAAGTATTCCTGGCTCGACGGCACGAACGAGCCGTTCATGCGCTCGCGCTGCAGCCGCAGCATCATCACGATATCGGCGCCTTCGAGCCCTTCGCGCATGTCGCGTGCAACTTCTACCCCCATCCGCTCGATGCCGCGCGGCAACAGCGTGGAGGGCGCAACCACGCGCACGCGCGCGCCCATGGTGTTGAGCAACAGGATGTTGGAACGCGCCACGCGCGAATGCATGACATCGCCGCAGATCGCAACCACCAGCCCTTCGAGCTGGCCCTTGTTGCGGCGGATGGTCAGCGCATCGAGCAGGGCCTGCGTCGGATGCTCGTGCGCGCCATCGCCGGCGTTGATGACCGAGCCATCGACCTTGCGCGCCAGCAGTTCAACGGCGCCCGAGGCATGGTGGCGGACCACCAGGATATCCGGGTGCATGGCATTCAATGTAACCGCCGTGTCGATCAGCGTCTCGCCCTTGCGCATGGAGGAGGAGGATACCGACATGTTCATGACGTCGGCACCCAATCGTTTGCCGGCGATCTCGAACGAAGATTGGGTGCGGGTCGAGGCTTCGAAAAACAGGTTGATCTGGGTTCGGCCGCGCAGGGAGGTGCGCTTCTTGTCGACCTGGCGATTGAGCTCGACATATTCTTCGGAGAGGTCGAGCAGGCCGGTAATATCGGCAGCGGAAAGGCCCTCGATTCCCAGCAAGTGCCGGTGACCAAGGACGAAAGTCGATTTCGATGCGAGGGTCATTAAAGCGAGAGCTATAGGCAGAGATGCAACGCCGGGCAAGCGGGAAGAGGGGTCCTGGGAGTTATCCCCTTGAGATGTACGGTTCTGGAAAGGCCCAGGTTGGGCCGGGTTTTTGTCAACAAATGCGATGGAGCGGTGGCAATTTTTGCTGCCCGCCGCTGGCGGTGGCGCGTATGATTTCCCGATAGTTCCGCGCGGGCCTTCGGGTCTGTCGCCGGGCGCATTCGGGCGTGAAATTGATCCGAAATCTCCGACCCTGAGGGCGGCCATGACGCGAGCTTGTTTTGCGACCCACGAGGTACTCAACCAGTCGCCGCCATTCGTCGATGTCGATCTGTACGAGGTGGATCGTCCGCTTGCCGATGCCGTCGCCGCCAACGGCGGTGCCTCGGCACACAACGAACTGTCGGAGTTCGGCCGTCACTGGGGTTCCGCCGCGATGGCTGAACGGGCACGCCTCGCCAATGAGAACACGCCGAAACTGCGGGCGTTCGATTCCAAGGGCTACCGTCGGGACGAGGTCGAGTTCCATCCAGCCTATCATGAACTGATGGCGCGCAGCGCCCATGCAGGCCTGCACAACTCGACTTGGGATTCAAACGGGCGTCCGAGCGGCGGAGCCGCTGAAGTCGTGCGCGCGGCAAGGTTTTACATGGCAGCAGGCGTCGAGACCGGACATTTGTGCCCGATCACGATGACACGCGCCTCGGTGGCGGCGCTGGCCGCGCAGCCCGACCTCCTGGCGAAAGTCATGCCGGTCATCGGCACGCGCGCCTACGATCCATCCTTCGTGCCCTGGCCGGCAAAACGCGGCATGACGCTTGGCATGGGCATGACCGAAAAGCAGGGGGGAACCGACGTACGCAGCAACACGACACGCGCGAATCGTGACGGCGACGCCTACCGCATCACCGGCCACAAATGGTTCATGTCGGCACCGATGTGCGACGCGTTTCTGGTGCTGGCGCAGGCCGACGAGGGATTGACCTGTTTCTTCATGCCGCGCTTTCTGCCCGATGGGTCGGTCAATGCGATCGAATTCCAGCGTCTCAAGGACAAGCTTGGCAACCGCTCCAACGCGTCCTCCGAGGTCGAGTTCGCGGGCGCCTGGGCAACGCGCGTCGGCGACGCCGGCAAGGGTATCCGCACCATCATCCAGATGGTGCAGTTGACGCGGCAGGATTGTGCGATCGCGTCCGCAGGGCTGATGCGCTCAGGGCTTGCCCATGCGCTGCATCACGCCAGACATCGCAGCGTGTTCCAGAAACACCTTGCCGACCAGCCGCTGATGCAGTCGGTGCTTGCGGACATGGCGCTCCATGTCGAGGCGACGGTGGCGCTGGTCATGCGGCTGTGCCGTTCGTTCGACCGCGCGGCAAGCGACCAAAGCGAGGCCGCCTATATGCGGTTGCTTACGCCCGCGATCAAATACTGGGTTTGCAAAAGCGCGCCCGGTTTTCTCTATGAGGCCATGGAGTGCCTCGGCGGCAACGGTTATGTCGAGGAGGGAATTCTGGCGCGACATTACCGGGAATCCCCGGTCAATGCGATCTGGGAAGGTTCGGGCAACGTCATGTGCCTGGACGTATTGCGCGCGCTGTCGCGTGAGGCCGACGCTGCTGCTGCCATCCTTCAGGGTCTGGCAAACGAAACTGCGGGCCTTCCAGGCGCGGCGGATGCCGTCGCATTCATCGCAACGGCATTTCGCGGGCCCGACTCCGAGCGCGCCGCGCGGATGGCGGTCGAGAAACTGGCGCTGCTTGCGGCAGCCGCTGCTCTCGGTCAGGTTTCGCCTGGGCAGGCCGAATTATTCGCACTCACCCGCCTTGCGGGGAATCACGGCAGCATGTACGGCGCCGTTGACCTCGCGCGTGACGACCTCACGCGCTTGCTCGCCCGCGCATTACCAAACTGAAGGTTCGTCGATGGATTCGCTTGATCCCGCAAGCCCCGTGGCGCTCGCATCGGCGCCTTCCGCCCCGCGCCCGCCGCGCGTCTGGAAGTTCTGGGGAACCGTCCTGTGGGGCCTTGTGGCCTTTGGGGCGATGTTCGCCGGCCAGATGGCCGTCGTGGGCTGGTTCGTGCTGCGCGAGCAAGGCCCGCTCGATGTGACCGCAGCGACCCGCGTACTGGGAGGCGGAATGACGATCGCGCTCTCCGTCATCACGGGTCTGCCCGCCGTTCTCGGCGCGCTCTGGCTTGCCATCCGCATCTCCGGAACGCCGTTTGCCGATTATCTCGCCTTGCGCTGGACCTCCTGGAAAAACATGGCGGCCGGCATCGGCGCACTCGTGCTGGTGGTCCTGGCGTGGGAGTTGCTGTCGCGGGCAACAGGACGGGAATCGACGCCCGAGTTCATGATGGATGTCCTCAAGTCGGCCCGCGCCGACGGCGCGCTCTGGTTGCTGGTGGTCGCATTCTGTGTCGCCGCGCCGATTTCGGAGGAGTTTTTTGCGCGCGGCTTTCTCTACCGCGGCTGGTCGGAGACATTTCTGCGCCCCGCCGGCGCCATCGTCCTGTCGTCGATGGTGTGGACGGCGCTTCACCTGCAGTATGACTGGTTCTTCTTCGGCGAAGTGTTTTCAATCGGCCTGTTGCTCGGCTACCTGCGCTACCGCTATCAATCGACCTGGCTCACGGTGATCGTGCACGGCCTCAACAATCTCGCCGCCGTGGTGCAGACGTTTTTGCTGGTTTCGTCGTGACGCCGCGTCGTCACCGCGAGGAGCCAGCGACCTCGCTGGGCGGCTGTCTGTCGATGCAGCATAATGAATGCGTATCGAGCGGTGGCCCGCCGGAAGGAGATCGCATGAAAAAAAGGTCGCATCGGGTCGTCTTTCGACGAATTTCTGAAGGATGAGGGTCTTTATACCGAGGCAACGGCGCGAGCCATCAAACGCGTCATCGTGCGCCAGCTTGATGCACTCATGCAGGATGAGGGGTTGACCAAAACCGCGCTCGCCAAGCGCATGCATACAAGCCGCGCACAACTGGACCGGCTCCTTGACCCTGACAATGAGTCGGTAACGCTTGCGACCCTCACCCGCGCTGCACAGGCTGTCGGGCGTCATCTAAGGATGGAATTGGTTTAGCAGCGTAGGGCGGATTAGCGTCAGCGTAATCCGCCGCTAAAGCCGCCGAGATGGCGGATTACGCCTTCGGCTAATCCGCAACTATCCGCGTCATTGCGAGGAGCGAATGCGACGAAGCAATCCACTCTTTGCTCGTTGCTCCGACCATGGATTGCTTCGCTGGCGCTCGCAATGACGATGGAGGCCGCGGCGTACCCGGCAGGGCGGTCAGCGTAATCCGCCGCTAAAGCCGCCGAGATGGCGGATTACGCCTTCGGCTAATCCGCAACTATCCGCGTCATTGCGAGGAGCGAATGCGACGAAGCAATCCACTCTTTGCTCGTTGCTCCGACCATGGATTGCTTCGCTGGCGCTCGCAATGACGATGGAGGCCGCGGCGTACCCGGCAGGGCGGTCAGCGTAATCCGCCGCTAAAGCCGCCGAGATGGCGGATTACGCCTTCGGCTAATCCGCCCTACGATTGGCGGCACTGATTTGCCCGTCGTGTCCAGTCCTGCGGCGAAAAATATTTTGCTTTTTCGTTTGGTAGAAACAGCAATAGAGCCATTCCATCCCGCGCTCATCAGGAGGGGCGTTACGCGTCGTCACGAACGTGGAACGCGGGATGCGATGGACGCTGATGGTGCCGCAAGACGAGCGGTACTGTCGCGGACGGCGAAGTCGTGTGGTCCTGATATCCCGACGCTGATATCAAGCTTGCGAGATTGATGATCTTGCAAGCGACGGGGGCAAGAAAGCCCGGTCCCCGGGGAGAGTACGAAGGAAACCGTAAAACCGTCGCGCGGGGAATGCCGGAAATGTTCGGCCTACCTGTGGTGACTAACTTGTGTGCTTTCACTTTTCGCACGCAAGGCCGTGGGTGCGGCCAGCACCCGGCATTCCCTGCGCCCTCTTGATCCTTGGGGGCAATGTTTGACAGAACCCGGGCAGATCGTGCCGCGGGAAGGTAGTGGCGTGTTTGAAAGTGTGCGAGCAGTACAGGCATTCGTCGTCCCTGCGAACCGCGGGGACGACATGAGGTTGAGCCCAAATCACGATGGAAGATGTCGGGCGAGTGCGAAGGCGTGCTGTTGCGTCACCCTCCGCCTCAGAAAGCGTGCAATTTTACGATTGGTGCGGCCCAACTCGTCTGCAGCATCAGGACCGGACCCCCAGCCGGTCGAGCGCTCCCTGCAAAATGAAAATCGCAGCGTGCTCGTCGATTACCTCCGCGCGCCGCGCGCGGCTCACATTCATTCCGATCAGTTCGCGCTCGACAGCGGCGGTCGAGAGCCTTTCATCCCAAAGTGCGATGGCAAGATCGGTCAGTTTGGAAAAGTTTCGCGCGAACGCCCTGGTCGATTGCGCGCGCGGCCCCTCGCTGCCATCCATGTTGATTGGCAGGCCGAGTACGAAGCCTGCGGCCGCGCGCTCGGCCGCAATCGCGAGCAGACGCGCCGCGTCCGCCTTGAATGCCTTGCGCTGGATCGTCCCAACACCTGTGGCCAGCCGGCGGTCAGGATCGGACACCGCGACCCCGATGGTCTTGGTGCCGAGGTCGAGGCCGATCAACGCGCCGCGATCGGGCCAGTGCGCGGCCGCCTCGATCAGCGGCAGAATGGGGGCGGACATGGGTCTCGCATACCACGAGCAGCGCAGTTCCCGCAAAGAGCGGCGCTTCGGCCCCCAGGATGCATAGCTGTTCCAGACCCCGGATGCTAATCTGCCGAAGGCAGGCAACGATGCCCGCGCCGGTTTCAGAATTCTGATGTGCGAGCAGACCATGTGGCCCGACCGCCGATTGATCGACCTTTTCAAGACCGAATTTCCGATCGTGCTGGCGCCGATGGCAGGCGTTATGGATGCGGACCTTGTGATCGCGGCGGCGCAGGGCGGAGCGCTCGGCTCCTTGCCGTGCGCGTTGCTGACAGTCGAGAAGGCGCGCGACCAGGTCAATATCATTCGCCAGCGCGTCTCTGCGCCGATCAGCATGAACTTCTTTTGCCACGAGGCGGTGGCTGCCGATGCGGCGCGCGAGGCCAGCTGGAAACAACGGCTCTCGCCCTACTATAAAGAGTACGGGCTGGACCCGGCAGCACCGATCAACCTCGCCAACCGCGCGCCGTTCGACGGTGCCATGTGCGATCTCGTCGAAGAGCTCAAGCCCGAAATCGCGAGCTTCCATTTCGGGCTTCCGCAGGCGGCGCTGCTTGCGCGTGTGAAGGCCGCCGGCTGCAAGGTAATTTCATCGGCAACGACGGTGAAGGAGGCGATCTGGCTCGAGGAGCACGGTGCCGACGCAATTATCGCCCAGGGCGCCGAAGCCGGCGGCCATCGGGGCATGTTCCTGACGGAAAATATTGGCGAACAACCCGGTACCTTCGCGTTGGTGCCGCAGGTGGTCGACGCGGTGCGGGTGCCGGTGATCGCCGCAGGCGGCATCGCCGACGGGCGCGGAATTGCAGCGGCATTTGCGCTGGGCGCGGCCGGCGTGCAGATCGGTACCGCCTACCTTCGTTGTCCGGAATCGAAGGTCATCGCACCGGCGCGGACAGCGCTCGCCCAGGCGAGGGATGATTCCACCGTCATCACCAATGTCATGACCGGGCGCCCGGCGCGGGGCGTCGCCAACCGCGTGATGCGCGAGATCGGGCCGGTTTCGCCGGACGCCCCGGCATTTCCCCACGCGGCCACAGCCTTGGGTCCGCTAAAGTCGGCGGCGGAAAAGCAGGGCAGAGTTGATTTCACCAACCTGTGGGCTGGGCAAGCGGTGCGGTTGGGGCGCGAGATGCCTGCGGCCGAACTGACCCGGGCGCTGGCGGGGGCCGCGCTCGCCCGGCTGAGCCGGATGGCGGGCTGATCAGGTTGCGGTGCAAAACCAGCCTCTGCTATACGGCGGGACTGAGTATTGCCATCAGGGGCCATATATAATGTCGGTCGATGCCGCCACCGTTCGCCGTATCGCGCATCTGGCGCGGATTGCGGTCAAGGAGACTGAAATCCCCCATCTGGAGGGCGAGCTGAACGCGATGCTGGCCTTCGTCGAGCAGCTCGGTGAAGTCAACATCGAAGGCGTCGAACCGATGACGTTGGTCATACCGATGGAAATGAAGAAGCGTGCCGATGTGGTCAACGACGGTGACATTCCCGACGACATCGTCAGGAACGCGCCGGAAACCCAGGATCATTTCTTTCTGGTGCCGAAAGTCGTCGAATAGGCCTCCCTTTTTCGACGAACGCGCCCAAACGAAAGAGTTCGCGACCGATGTGTCTACTGTGCGACGATGAAAAGGCCTATCAGGCCTACATGAATTATCTCGACGCCATGGAGCGCCAGGGCAAGGCTGCCGATCCGCAACGGGCGATCGATGCTGTGCTCGACGCGCTGGAGGCAGCCGGCAAGGCCAACGACAAAGCGTTGCGAGACGATCCGGTTAACGACAAGACGCTCTCGCCCTTCTTCTGCAGCCCGGTTAACAGCAGCCCGGTTAATAAATGACCGACCTGACATCGCTGACCCTCGCGGAGGCCAGAAACGGCCTCGCGAAGAAATCCTTCACGTCGCTCGAGCTGACGCAAGCGCATCTTGTGGCCATGGAGGCCGCTCGCGCCCTCAACGCCTTTGTGCTGGAAACGCCCGATCGGGCGCGAACCATGGCGCGCGAGGTCGACGTAAAGATCGCCAAAGGTGAGGGCGGCCCGCTCGCGGGTATTCCGCTCGGCATCAAGGATCTGTTCGCAACCAGGGATGTGCGCACCACGGCGTGCTCGAAAATCCTCGGCAATTTCGTGCCGACCTACGAGTTCACGGTGACTTCGCAGCTCTGGCGCGACGGCGCCGTCCTGCTCGGCAAGCTGAACAACGATGAATTCGCAATGGGCTCCTCGAACGAGACCTCGTGCTTTGGTCCGGTCGTCAATCCCTGGCGGCGCGAGGGCGCCAACACGACGCTGGTGCCGGGAGGCTCGTCGGGAGGTTCGGCCTCGGCGGTGGCCGCATTGCTGTGCATGGGCGCGACCGCAACCGACACCGGCGGGTCGATCCGCCAGCCGGCGGCATTTACCGCAACCGTCGGCATGAAGCCGACTTACGGGCGATGTTCGCGCTGGGGCATCGTGGCGTTCGCGTCTTCGCTGGATCAGGCAGGACCGATCGCTCGCACCGTGCGCGATGCCGCGATCCTGATGCGCTCGATGGCCGGCCATGATCCAAAGGACACCACCTCGGTCGATCGTCCGGTGCCCGACTACGAGAGCGCGATCGGCAAGTCGGTGAAGGGGATGAGAATAGGAATCCCCAGGGAATACCGTCTCGACGGCATGCCGGGTGAAATCGAACAGCTCTGGAGCGAGGGCGCCGCCTGGCTGAAGGCGGCGGGAGCCGAGCTTGTCGAGGTATCGCTACCGCACACCAAATATGCGCTGCCGGCCTATTACATCGTGGCGCCCGCGGAGGCCTCCTCGAACCTGGCGCGTTACGACGGCGTACGCTACGGCTTGCGCGTGCCGAGCCGCGGCATAACTGAAATGTACGAGAACACCCGCGGCGAAGGCTTTGGCGCCGAGGTTCGCCGGCGCGTGATGATCGGCACCTACGTGCTCTCGGCCGGCTATTACGACGCTTATTACCTGCGCGCGCAAAAAGTCCGCACGCTGATCAAGAGGGATTTCGAGGATTGTTTCGCCAAAGGCGTGCACGCGATTTTGACGCCGGCAACGCCATCGCCGGCATTTGGCATCGGCGAAAAGGGCGCCGACCCGATCGAAATGTATCTCAACGACATCTTCACGGTGACCGTGAACATGGCCGGGCTTCCCGGTATCGCGGTTCCTGCGGGCAAGGATTCGCAAGGCCTGCCGCTCGGACTGCAACTGATCGGCCGTCCCTTCGACGAAGAGACGCTGTTCTCGCTCGGCGAGGTGATCGAGCAGGCGGCGGGACGCTTTACACCTGCGAGGTGGTGGTGAAAGTGGCGGATTTTAAAGCGAGCCTTGCTGGCGCTTCGCCCGCGCCGCGGTTGGACGCGCCGCTCGCTGCGCTGTGGTGGGCGGCCAAGGACGGGTGGGATCGGGCGCACCGGATCGTGCAGGACGAAACGACACCCGATGCGGCATGGGTGCACGCCTATCTCCACCGTGTGGAGGGCGACCTCGGCAATGCCGGCTACTGGTACCGCCGGGCAGCCAGGCCGGTCGCAACGAATTCGCTTGAAGCCGAATGGGAAGAGATCGTTTCCGCGCTACTTGGGGATGGCAAGTCATGAAGGCGACGAACTCGAAACTGATCAGGAGTTCGACCGGCGACTGGGAAGTCGTGATCGGGATGGAGATCCACGCCCAGGTCACCTCGAATGCAAAACTTTTCTCGGGCGCCTCGACCGAGTTTGGCGGCGAGCCCAACTCCCACGTATCGCTGGTCGATGCGGCGATGCCCGGCATGTTGCCGGTGATCAACGAGGAATGCGTGAAGCAGGCCGTGCGCACCGGCCTTGGCCTCAATGCAAAGATCAATCTGCGATCGGTGTTCGACCGCAAGAACTATTTCTATCCGGATTTGCCGCAGGGCTACCAGATCAGCCAGTACAAGTCGCCTGTTGTCGGCGAGGGCGAGGTCATGGTCGAACTGGCCGACGGCGAGAGCGTTATGGTCGGGATCGAACGGCTGCATCTGGAGCAGGATGCCGGCAAATCGCTTCACGATCGCAGTCCGAGCATGTCGTTCGTCGATCTCAACCGCTCCGGGGTTGCGCTGATGGAGATCGTCTCCAAACCCGACATCCGCTCGTCGGAGCAGGCCAAGGCTTACCTGGCAAAACTGCGCTCGATCCTGCGCTATCTCGGCACGTGCGACGGCGACATGGAGAAGGGGTCGTTGCGGGCGGACGTCAACGTCAGCGTACGCAAGGTCGGCCAAGCGCTCGGCACGCGCTGCGAGATCAAGAACATGAACTCGATCGCGTTCATCGGTCAGGCGATCGAATACGAGGCGCGGCGCCAGATCGGCATTATCGAAGATGGTGGGGTCATCGACCAGGAGACGCGGCTGTTCGATCCAAACCGGGGCGAAACGCGTTCAATGCGCTCCAAGGAAGAGGCCCACGACTACCGCTATTTCCCCGACCCCGACCTGTTGCCGCTCGAATTCAGCGAGGCCTATGTAGCCGCGCTGAAGGCGAGCCTTCCCGAGCTGCCCGACCAGAAGAAGGCGCGCTTCATCGCCGAATTCAACCTCTCGCCCTATGACGCAAGCGTGCTTGTGGCCGAGCAGGAGAGCGCCGGCTTCTTCGAGACCGTGCTTGCAAAACTTGCCGACAAGGCGCGCGACGGCAAGCTCGCCGCCAATTGGGTGATCAATGAATTGTTCGGGCGGCTGAACAAGGAGGGCGTCGCCATCGCTGCATCGCCGGTATCGGCGGAACAACTCGCCGCGATCGTAGCCTTGATCGGGGAGGGCACCATCTCCGGCAAGATCGCCAAGGATCTGTTCGAGATCATTTGGCAGGAGGGCGGCGACCCGCGTGCGGTGGTCGAGGCGCGCGGCATGAAACAGGTCACCGATCTCTCGGCGATCGAAAAGGTGGTCGACGACATCATCGCCGCCAACCCCGACAAGGTCGCCCAGGTGAAAGCCAAGCCGCAAGCGCTCGGCTGGTTCGTCGGCCAGGTGATGAAATCGTCCGGCGGCAAGGCCAATCCACAGGGTGTCAACGATCTGCTCAAATCAAAGCTCGGCCTCTGACGCCGTCGGCCTTCACGTTTCAAAAAAGCGGCGCGCGGGCAGCAATTCATTCACCATGAATGGTGATGCGCCTGGCAAACGCGAAACAGCGCAGCCACGAATCAGCCGCAATCGATTCGCGCCGAAGGCGGTTTCGGCGAGCACCGACGAGACGAGAAGGCGATAGCGACGAAAATTTTTTTATTGCCAAAGATCACGACTCAGAGTCCGCGCTATCGGATTTTTGCGGCGACGATCAGGCGCAGCTATGTCGATGGTCGGTCGATCGCCGAATTCGCAGGTTGCAGAAACCTCTCTGGCACAGTCGTTTCCTGGATTTTCGGCAGCGGATTGTCGTGCCTTGTGAAGTGTTTTCTGCGTCGTTGCGCGAAGAGACGCGTGCGTCGCCGGTCAAGGCGCCTTGCGCTCTCTCACGTCCTCTCGTCAACACTTCCTTAAGCGGGACGCTGTTTTTTTCGATGTGTTGGTGTATTCGGGATGCAGTGCATCTCGATTCCCGAGTGCACGCAGCGATTAAGCCATCTCACTACATTAGGAGGGCAACATGGCGAAGAAAGCTAAGAAGGCAAAGAAGGCGAAGAGCGCAGTGAAGAAGACTGCGAAGAAGACCCGCAGGGTCGCCAAGAAGAAGAAGTAAGACCCCGCCTGAAAAAATGCCGGCGACTTGCTGCCGGCACGTCGCACGAGCCTTCCGGAAAATTTGCTTACCCAAGAGCGGATATTGAAAGAGCGGCTCTTGTCGATGAAAGAGGGTGTCGGCGAGACATCAGGTCAGACGGCCGGATCGTAATTTCGAAAGAGCGTGCTCGATCGAAAGCCGGTCCGGCAGAAGAGACAGGTTTCTTCGTACGGTGTGGATCGAGCGATCCACGGTTTCATGAACCTTCCGCCAGCCAGGGCACTAAAAAGGCCCTTCGGTTCGGAAGCTTCGGCCGCGAGGCTTGCAAGCCTCAACGCCGAATGTGAAATCTGCTCCTGACGTGTTCGCCGACGCCCTCGTTCCAGGCCTGTGAAGTCTGTGCGGCACCCGGCTGAATTTTCCCCTTGAACAAACCCCAACCGGTTTCGATCTCTCTCGTGTGGAGAGGTCAAACCCGCCTCGGGCGGGTGCGTCCGCCGCGCCTGGATGCTGGCGCACTGGTCTTCCCGGGCCTACAGCGACATGAGCGCTGTCGTCACGATCCGCTCGAGCATCTCGCGGCTGGGCTTTGCATTGGCCATCACGTTGAGGCCCTGGACGACGCAGACCAGAAAAGGTGCGGCTACGGCGCCCGGCTCGTTGCCAATTTCGCCTGCCGCTACCGCCCGCGTCAAAGCACCGGCGAACGCGGTCTCGAGCCTCGTCAAATTGATCGATACCTTGCGCGCGACCTCCGGGTCGCGATCGCCGAGCTCGATCAGGGAATTGGTCAAGAGGCAGCCGCGCATGCGCCGACCCTCGACGATGGCGTCGACCAGATTGCCGAAATACGAGCGGATGCCCTCCATGCCGGAGACGGGTGCCGCGATGCGCCGGATCGCGTCGCTCGATATCTGATCCATGTAGCGGTCAAGCACGGAGAGGAACAATTCGCGCTTGCCGCCGAAGGCACCGTAGAGGCTGCCGGGGCTAAGCTTCATCTCGTCGCAAAGGGTTTCAACCGCGGTCGCCTCGAAGCCGTCACGCCAAAACACCTTGACCGCCCTGTCGAGCACCACCAAAGAATCAAAATTGCGTGGCCGAGCCAATTTTCGAATCCTCCTTGCCCGCTGCGGGGGTGTTGCGCCGCGTCTTGCCGCCGACCGGCGTCTCGCGACGCACGGCAACTACAGGACCGTCACCCGATAGCCGACTCTCGGGAAATGGACTGCCACTATGCCACAGGCCGGCTCGTTCCGGCGAATGGCTATTGTGTCGCGATCAAGGGCGATGATGTGCCCGGTGACGGCGGCTTCCCCGCCTACGCTGATGGGTGTGACCGCAACCCTCATTCCCGGTGTCAGGCCCTGAGGATCAAGCGGGTCCGATTTCTCCTTCGTAAGCGGATCGGTGGCCTTGCAAACCGCCAGCGCCTCGGCGGGCGTCATCGAAGAGGCCCGGCCATGGCCGATCGTCTTCATGCGCGCTTCCCAGGCGAGCAGTGCGGGGAATTCTTCGAGCAGCGCGTCCGCGCGCGGGTTACGTCCGCGCAAAAACCATACGAGGAACCATGCCAGCAGATCCGCCATGCCCGGTTTGTCGCCGACGAGATAGAGCTTGCCTCCGCCCAGTTGTGCTTCGAACCAGCCAAGCTGCGGGCGGAGCTGGGCGAGGACATGCGGCAGATCGGCAACCTCCTTCTTGAAGTCACCGTCCGGTCCGAGATACAGGCGTGCCCGATCTGCGACCAGCGCCCGCGGCAGGTTGTCGGCAACAGGCGCAAACGACACTCGCATCGCCAAGTCGAACATCGCGCCGTCAGTCCAGCGCGACAAGGCAAACGGCAGGCCGTATTCCTTGTTGGGAAAAAGGGTCGATTTCGGTTGCCGGACCGGTTCGACTGAGGATCGCTAGTATTCCCTGTTAACATCATCTATGGGTTGTGCTAACCTTTATCCTTCAGGTAGGGACAGGTCGCGGCTTATATTGGTGGCGTGGTGTTGTGGGGGGCGTCCATGCGTTTTTTGATCACGGGAACGGATCGTATTGGCCGCATCGTCCTCCGGCGCGACACAGCCGCAGCAGCCAGGGAAAAGGCTGCAGAACTAGCCGAGTGGGGCTGCCTCGATATTTCGATTACAGCGCCGGACGGACATCAATATCCACCGCAGGCATTTGACCTGCTTCCAATGGAAGGCCCGCCCACTCAGTCCAATTAAGACACGCGTCGGACTGCGCCGACCGCGGCAAGAACCCATCGGTTCAGGCAAAGTCTCTTTCATGGCACATCACCAGACCTCGCACCGCCATGCGGCTTGTTCAAAAAGAATTCGCGATTGCCGGTAGCCGCTTCCGCATACTGATCAATGGCGACGATGATCGCCTGGACCCTGGTAGCGCCAACCCTCTCGGGCGGCGAGATGGCGCACTTCTTGGAGCGCCTTGAGAAATGGATGAGGGTTCGTCTCATCTTCAAACCATCTCACCATGGCTGACCTCGTAACCGATCACGCTCGGTGCAAAGGTCGTCGATCTTGTTCAGCAGCCGCTCAAGCAAAACCTCGGCTGAGGTGCTCGATATTCCGGAATGCTGAAGTTGCCTGATCTCACCGCGCAGCCGCTGAACCTGACGGCGCATGTATTCGATTTCACTGCGAATGAAATTGATATCCGGCATTGCTCGCACTTCCTAGGGCATTAGAACAAACCATGAACAAAATTGCAAGTCGCTAGGGATAGAGGGCCTCACCGTTGGGGCTCTGGGGCTTGTGATCGGAGCCTTGGCGGGGGCATTCTGTCTCGGGGGACTTGTAGTGTGAGTGGAGTTGCGTGATGCCGCGTTCCCCATCAATCGTCCCCGAGGATGACGTCTATCTCGTGCTCGATGACTTTGGCCGTCTCGGCAGGGCTTGGCGTGAGACCGACGAAGCCGGCGCAAGCCGCACAACGCTGGTCCGCAATTTACTCGAGGGACAATACGAAAATCCCGCCCGCATCGTTGCCTTCAATACGGTTGAGGGCTGGTCACGTGACGTGACCGTAGAGATCGCCGACGAACTGCGCCGACGCTACATTGAGTACGATAACGTACCCGGCTCGGTTCTCAGGTTCTTGGAGACGGTTAATCGGCACTGATTTTGGGACTGGAGATTGGCGAAGATGCAGAATTATCGGACCTACTTCCTTGATCAGGATGGGCACATTTCGAACGCAATCGATATGGAATGCACCGACGACGAACAAGCAAAGGAATGCGCCAAGAAATTTTTATCTGACTATAATGCCGAACTTTGGAAGGAGGATCGGCTCATAGCGGTATACACATCAGGAAGGGGACCATTTCAGGCGCCTAATGATCAGCAAGCGTCTCGATTGCGAAAATGATCAGGAATCCCCGATGGAGGCTGTTAGCAATGAGAGCGCTCGCTGCTGGATTGTTAGTCCTCACCATGTTCTCATCTGCCCACGCGCAACGTTCGGCCGAGTCGCTGCCCGCCGTTACCATTGATTGCTACCGATCGCTCGCCACGAAGACGCTATTCCCAGAAAGCTCTGACAAGGATGTTTCGGTAGCAAATGAAGATTTAGCGACGCCATTGAAACGTTACAGACTTCAAGTCGTTGGCAAAACAATTCTGAAAATTATCAGTGACCCAGATCGGGACGCCTTCCGAGAGGAACACGGCAAAAGTATTTGGAGGATGACCCGCGATTTTAACGACAAGCATCAGATCGTGGCTTGGCGAGAAGAACTGCCTGGCGGCATCGTAAGGCTCTTCTCATTCGACTTTGCGGACCTACTTTTGACCAGGCTTGACATTTCACCAGCGCATTCTTCCGCGGCCGGTGTAGAGCTTCATGTTATGAAATGTAGCAAGGCAACTGTGGTGGCGCATTAGGGACGCGCCGAAAGCGCGGCGCCGATATCAGGCCGGATTTTCCTCAACCCAAGATGGCTAGGAACTGAGCCGTTCGTGCCATGGGTTCGCGTTCTTTTGCTGGGCTACCTTTTTGGGCGCTGAAACACCCGTAGCCCAGTACGGCCCCGTCTCTAGTGATACGGGACGGGACCGTACCTTGGGCGCGAAGCGTCTCGCCGACGCAGACCGCACCGGGCGGGGCTGCCCACCGCGCTGAAATCTGAGCGGCCCCTTGCCGACTTGCTTCAAATTGCCCTGCCCAGGCGACAGAGGCTGAGGTCCACCAACCACTGTCACGCTCAGCGTCGGAGCCGTCGATGATATTCATCACAATTGCGCAAATTTAATCCGTCAGAAAATCACCCTGGCAGAGATGCGCGCTTCAGGCGTTCGTGCTCTCGTGATCTATTGCGGGACTATCACTGCAGCCATTCGTTCGGGATCAGCGGCGATCGATGGCCGGATGACTTGGGCTATCCGGATCTGAGCCGCGATCTGTTTGCCAAAGCTGTGGAAATCGGGGAGCTGATGTGAGGCCGGATTGGCAAAGTATGGAAGAGTATATCTGAAGTAGATATGGTTGCTGCACTGCGGAAGGTTGCCGCTCTTCGAAATGCTCTCATTTGAACACAATCAGCCAGCTACACTTCTCGTCGAGTCGAAATGACGTGAGTTGTCTCGATGATGGCGAGCTGGGGGGCACGCATGCTACAAGCCTTAGAGATAAATCTCGCGCTATGGGGGATGATCGTCTCCCTGGCATTCGCAGCAGCGCAGTGGATGGAATACGCGCTTTAAGAAAAAGCCAGTCCAACCAGCCAAATCGTGGCCCGGGCTAGTGCAGCCAGCCAAGCGACTGTCGCGACTCCAACCGACGCGAGCCACAACCCGATTGTCCATTTCGGTCGTAGATGCACGTTGGCTAATTCTCGTGCGTTAATTGAAGCCGCGGTCGGCGGTCCAGCCGGCTAGCATTTCGGGTGTGGCTATGACTACGCGCAACTGTGCGGGTCGTGGTTTGGTAGATCAGACCCTTCCCATCTTGCAGTTGGCGTAGGATCCAGTTCAGCTTAGCCAGCCTAATTTCAAGCTCGATCTTGGAAGCATTTTCGCTGCAGTCGTCCATTTGTAGAACCCCGTCCTCAGCTGGCTTCAGATGTCTCTCATTATCAACGAAAAGGCTGGCATGCTGTATCGGGCGCGCCACAATTCGACCAAAAAAGCGCACCGTTTTGTTCATATACATTAACAAATAGAGGCGAGAGGCCATCTGCTTCCAATCCGCTGTCGAGCAACAAATGGGCTGACAACGTGAGGCCATCCAATATTGAGCCCAGTTTGTTGGACGGCGCGGATGCGCGACCGGATTGCCAGAGTGTTAAGGAAGCGGGCTGCCAAGGTGGAGGCATCCAACCCTGACAGCCCTAGCCTGAACCATCCAAGATGCGAGATATTCCATGATCCAAGCAGGCCGCGTCCGCTAGCGAACGCGACCCGACAAAGTTACGGGGCTCAGATGGGTCAGGTTTCGGCTCTGGATTCGTATTTCCCTGCATATCCTCTATCTTGGAGAACATGAGTAAGGCGTTTGAATTCTGCATTCCGTCGCGCGGAACCAAGGCTCCTCACACTCCGGATTGGCTTCACGAAATCAAGTACGACGGCTATCGGCTGCGCCTGGAGCGCGACGGCGATCGCGTGCGGCTGTTCACCCGCAACGGCTATGACTGGACCAAGCGCTATCCTTGGATCGTGGAAGCCGCCCTGAAGAACCGGCAGAAGCAGTTCGTCATCGATGGCGAGGCGGTCATTCTCGGCGTCGATGGCCGATCAGACTTCGACGCGCTGCATTCCGGCAAGCACAATGACCAAGTGCAGCTCTATGCCTTCGACATGCTCGCAGGCGACGGCGACGACATGCGGCAGCTGCCGCTTTCGATGCGCAAGGCCAATTTGGCGCGGCTCCTGGCCCGTCGCACCGAGGGCATCTTCATCGGCCCATTCGAACAAGGCGAGATCGGGCCGGACCTGTTTCGGGCAGGGATTGGTATCGAAGCGCCGAGATCGACCGTATCGCGCAGGGCGGTCGCCATATTGGGTGAAGATCAATGAACCGCACACATCCCGCGATGGGTCGGGTCAATGAAATCATTTAAATGACGACCCTGGCAAAGCTGCTTGCGCAGAAGCAGGAGCTTATCGCGCGGTTGCAGCAGGAAGACGTCGGTCCCGAAGAGCGCGATGAGATTGAGCGCCTACTGGAGAAGATCGAAGCGGCCTTGGACTTGCTCGACAAGGCTGGACCGAGCGGGCCCTAAACCGCCAGCGTCGAGCGCGTGTTCAATCCTGATTGCAAGGACCACCATTGGAGGCGGCCGAAGTTAATTAATCAGGGATCAGTGATTACTCTCCCATGAATTTCGCGTTGCCTGTTCTATTTTGAACAGCGCGGTGGAGAATTTTTTGAGCATCATTGGAACGATCACCGTAAGGACGTGGCTAGTAACCCGGTGACTGAGAACCTGTGCTCCCGCCTCCCATCGTGGTGCGCACAATGGACCAATCATATTTTCGAGAACAAGCCGACCGATGCCGCCGCTTAGCGCGGGAAAGCAGCGATTTTGCCTTGCAGGTCAGGCTGCGCAGGTTGGCAGACGATTATCAAATGTACGCGGACGAGATTGAGCATGATGAGATTTTTTCGGCCTTGGGTGCTGATAGATCGACTTACTGATCTGGATCGCCCTACGACGTAAGTTTAATTTAGCTGGACCAGAAGCGTATGGGAGAACCAGCGAATCCGTTCGAAGCAGTTCAAGCCATGATGCTTGAAAATCTGGAAAAGGTGCAAAGCGCGACGCAGAGCTACATGGACACGGTTGAAAAGACCATGCGAGGCTTTCCGGGTGTGCTAACGACGAACAAATAGCCACTTTCAAGGCATACATTGAGCGGAAAGTTGCAGCAAACCGGGATTTCGTGGAAAGGCTTTTGCGTGCAAAGGATTTCCAAGAAGCGGTCCGCATTCAGGTCGAATAGTTGCAGTCTCAACTGAAGGCCGCCGCCGAAGACGCAAGCCAAATCGGCACCAAAATAGCGAGTTCGTTGAACCGCTCAACGGGCTGAACCCAATCGCGGCGGGCCGTCAAGGCATTGGATCAAGAACAACAACAGAAACCATCCTGCGATGGATCGCGTGAAGAACGCATTCTCGTAGCTGCGTTACTGCGTCAAAATATGATATGATTTCCGTGACTAACCTCGACGTGGGAGGGAGGGATGCAGCCGGGCAGCTCTCTAGTGCCAATAATGGTAGCCCTCATCGTTGCGATCGTGGGCACCGCCGTCCTTTGGAATATGGATTTCCTGCCCAGAAACGCCGTTCGGAACGATGGGCTAAACAAAATCAGTCGCGCGGCACTTGCGCGGGCTGGCGCTACCGCAACGCCGACGCCAATAGAGGCAAGCGAATAGATCAAAGCTTGCGACGACAGAGAGAATACCCGCGCGATGCCGAGCCGCGCGGCGGTCATCACGATGCCAGCACCACCCACGCGGTATCAACGTCACACCTCGAGCCCCCAGATACGCCGACGCCGTCGGCGGGCGGGCGAGGTTCCGCAGATGCCGTGTTACGCAAGAGTGGTCCTGAGTGGGGTACATGCAGCGGTCCTCGCGCGAGCGGGCCGCGTCAATCACCCGGTGCTCCAGCCTGTCCAATTGCATTGATAGAGTTGGGCCACCAGAATTCCGTGAGACGCCTAAGAATGCCTATAATTGTTGACCAAAACTGAAGCGGCCGCCTCCGGTGGCGCGCCTGCTGGCATGGCCCGGAAGTCGGGTCCGATGGTTTTATGACTGGGAAATACGGCAAGTGAAGTCTCAAAGTGCTAGGCTTCAAGGATACGCAAGAGTGATCCTAAGAGGGGGTACACGCAGCGGCGCCAGCACAGTCACGCGGTCCAAGGGAGAAACAAGAATGACAATTCATCAATCGAGGCGGGATTTCTGCGCGACCGCCATTGCGACGATCTTCGTATCCACTACTGCCGTCAGAGCCGGAGAGAAGAAATACGATCCGGGTGCGAGCGATACCGAGATCAAGCTCGGACAGACCGTGCCACATAGCGGCCCGGGTTCGCTCTACGGCGTGCTGGGGCGGGTCGGCGAAGCCTATTTCCAGATGATTAACGAGCAGGGCGGCATCAATGGGCGCAAGGTCACGTTCCTGACGCTGGACGATGCCTACAGCGCGCCGAAATGCGTCGAGGCGACGCGGCGGCTGGTGGAGCAGGAAGAGGTGCTGGCGCTGTTCGGCTCGCTCGGTACCGCGCCGCAGACCGCGGTGCACAAATATCTCAATTCCAAGGGCGTGCCGCAGTTGCTGCTCAATACCGGCGCCTCGAAATGGAACGACCCCAAGAACTACAAATGGACCATGGCTGGCTTGCCGCTTTACCCAACCGAAGCGCGGATTCTCGCCAAGCATGTCCTGAGCGTTAAGCCCGAAGCCAAGGTCGGCATTCTCTACCAGAACGACGATTTCGGCCGGGACTTCCTTGGCCCCTTCAAGAAGGTGCTGGCGGACGCCGGCGGCAAGGCCCAAGTGATCATGGAGCAGACTTACGATCTGTCTGATCCGACCATCGATTCGCAGTTGATCAATCTTTCGAAGTCAGGCGCGGATGTCTTTTATAATATCAGCACCGGGAAGGCGTCGTCGCAGTCGATCCGAAAGGTGTCTGAGCTTGGCTGGAAGCCGCTGCAACTACTGTCTGCCGGCTCGACCGGCCGCTCTATTCTCAATGCCGCTGGCTTCGAGAATGCGAAGGATATTGTCGCAATCCGCTATTCGAAGGAGGCTGGACTTGCGCGCTGGGAAAAGGATAAGGACGTGACGGCGTTCGAGGCGTTGCGCGCGAAATATCTGCCGAACGTGGATCGCGACAACACCATCGCCTATGCCGGCTATGGTCAGGCAGCGACTATGACAGAAATCCTACGCCGTTGTGGCGACGATCTCACCCGAGCCAATGTCCTGAAGCAGGCCTCGACCCTCGCCGGCTTCCATTCGCCATTTTTCCTTGACGATATCAGCTACAGCTACACGCCGGACGACTACACGCCAATGAAGACGCTTCACATCTCGATCTTCGACGGCAAGGACTGGCAAATTTCTGAAAAAGCGGTCACGGAATAGCTTCTGCGCAGCCACGCAGCTTGGACCCGTGATCAACCTGAAGACCGCAAAGTCACTCCGCCTTGAATTTCCGGTAACACTGCTTCGTAGTGCAGGTTTTGTCGTCGGGTGAACTTGCTGGTCTGTGTTCTGTTCTGGCGGCGAGGCTCATTGGCAACATCGTGCCTCCCTGCCGCGCACGATCGTCATCAATGTCTCACCGAGCGGTGCTGGTCATAAGAGACGGCCCCGTCGCGGCGTGGCACGAGGTGACACAGTCCGCCGCCGCGGAACGAACGCGCCATGAGGATCCGGTCCCATTCCGAGAGCCATATTGTGGAACTAGATGACGGCTCGCGATGGCAGATCTTCCGGGCGACCTCGACCTCACCCTGGAATGGAAGCCAGAAACTGAGCTCTCAGTGGTGCCCATCGATGATGAGGTCAGTTCGCACGCGCAGATCGGCGCCGGCGGAAAGGTGCACGTGATACCGGTTAACGAAAGCTGGCCCGTCAGGGAAGTGAAATCCATCCTCAAGGACGGATAGCGCAACGTATTGCGGATTTCTGCCAGCTCGAGCACGCGGAAAAAGCGAGCGGAAATCGCTCCCGGCGCGACTGGTGCGCGTCGCCCGCTTGAGCGGCTGGATCAAGCATCGCCGGGTCGGCTAACAGCGGCGTCCGGTCCTCCTCGCGGGGAGTGGGTTTCACGCCGTTTTCGCCGCCTTCAATCCGAGCCGCGCCTCGACCGCCTCACGCATCACGAATTTCTGGATCTTGCCGGTGATGGTCATCGGGAATTCGTCGACAAATTCCACATAGCGCGGAATCTTGTTGTGCGCGATCTGTCCCTGACAGAAGCTGCGAACCTCCTCGGCGGTCAGCGTCTCGCCCGATCGGGTCCGGATCCAGGCACAGAGCTCCTCGCCATAGCGATCGTCGGCGACGCCGAAAATCTGCACGTCCTGAATCTTGGGATGACGATAGAGGAATTCCTCGATCTCGCGGGGATAGAGGTTTTCGCCGCCGCGGATCACCATGTCCTTGATGCGGCCGACGATATTGCAGTAACCCTCCTGATCGATGACGGCGATGTCGCCGGTATGCATCCAGCCACTCGCGTCGACCACCTCGGCGGTCTTTTCAGGCTCGTCCCAATAGCCAAGCATGACACTGTAGCCGCGGGTGCACAATTCGCCGGGTTCGCCGCGCGGCACCACGCGGCCCTCGAGATCGACGATCTTGACCTCGACATGCGGATGAACCCGTCCGACGGTCGACACCCGGCGCTCCAGTGGATCGTCGGTGGCACTCTGGAAGCTGGCCGGGCTGGTCTCGGTCATGCCATAACCGATGGTCACCTCGCGCATGTTCATCAGCTGGTTGACGCGCCGCATCACCTCGATCGGGCAGGGCGCGCCGGCCATCATACCGGTCCGCAGCGAGGACAGATCGAATTTGGCGAAGTCTGGATGGTCGAGTTCGGCGATGAACATCGTCGGGACGCCGTAGAGCGTCGTGCATTTTTCCCGCTCGACGGTCTCTAGTGTCGCCAACGGATCAAAACCTTCGCCGGGATAGACCATGGTTGCGCCCGAGGTGAGGGATGCGAGATTGCCGATCACCATGCCGAAACAGTGATAGAGCGGAACTGGGATGCAGATGCGATCTTCTTCGGTCAGCCGCATCACGCGGCCCAGGAAATAGCCGTTATTGAGGATATTATGATGCGTAAGCGTGACGCCCTTGGGCGATCCGGTGGTGCCGCTGGTGAACTGAATGTTGATGGCATCGTCGAATTGCAAAGTGCCGGTGAGCGCCGCGAGCGCGTCGCGGTGGCGCGCGCCGCCCATCCGCGTCACCTCTTCGAACGCAATCGTGCCGGCACAAATAGGACCGCCGATCTGGATCACGACGCGCAACTGCGGCAACCGCGCCGCATGCAGATCACCTGGTTGTGCTTTGGCAAGCTCGGGCACCAGTGTGTTCAGCATCTCCATGTAGTTAGAGGTCTTGAACGCGGTCGCCGTGATGAGCGCGGTGCATCCGACCTTGGCCAGCGCGAATTCGAGTTCGCTCAGGCGATAGGCGGGATTGATGGTGACGAGAATGAGCCCGGCTTTGGCGGCGGCAAACTGCGTCAGCGTCCATTCCGGACGATTGAGCGACCAGATGCCGATGCGCGCGCCACGTTCGAGGCCGAGCGCGAGAAAGCCGGCGGCCAGCGCATCGACCCGCTCCGCCAATTCTTTCCATGTCCACCTGACGCCGTGGCTCGGCGAAACCAGCGCCTCGCGATCACCCCAGCGCCGGGCGGCGTGATCGAGAGCTCGGCCAATGGTGATGCCCAATAGCGGCACATCGGCTGTGCCGCAAACATAGCTGTCCGCCATTTCGGTCACGTCTGCTCTCCCTGCATCGAGGCGCGCGTGCCGCGAAATGCTGCGACAGCTGGGCGCCAAGTTCAAGATTTGGTTGCGCGCCGCAGCAGCACCAGCGAACTGACGATTACGACGCACCAGCTGGCTGACGTTCGTCTCGATGCCAACGTCATTGTTCCAGTGACGGCTGAGGCTTTCCGCCGGCACGCGCACCTCGGCCGCAACCGCGCTACAGAACTGCTCGGTCGGGCTTGGGGGCTGGCATGGGACCGGACGCCATTCCCGCCAGTAATTTTCTATTAAATCAATTACTTAGCGAATCTTACTGGCGGAGCCGGAGGGATTCGAACCCTCGATAGGGCTTTACAACCCTATAACGGTTTAGCAAACCGCCGCCTTCAGCCACTCGGCCACAGCTCCGGACGTTGATTTTGTTGAGGTTTCGGCTCAGTAGCAGGGATAAATCGGGTCTTTGCTACCATTTCCAAACGGATCGCGCGCGCGGCTTCAATAACGCGCTCCCGAACACCGCGTCAATACGGGCGACGGCATCCTCCTGCATCCCCGGAATGACGTGGCGGTAGGTATCCAGCGTCAACGATGCCGATTTGGCTTTCGACCTCGAGATTTGCACCATAGCCAGACACCTTGCGGACCACACAGTCAATTCCAGAGCCATCAAACGAAATCGTTCCAGCCCTTAGGGCCTGCTGGCTCTGGGTGCCTCGCTTTTCGTTTAGACTTGGCATCTCTCTCCCGTCTCCCGGGGGCGCATTGCCCAATCTGGCAAGTTGACAACTACCGTTCTTTGCTTCGACTAGACCCGCACCCTTTTACTTCGGTGGGTGCAAATCCCCTTGAAGCCAGCGTCCAAGCGCCTTGGACTTCGTGGGGTCTTCATACGCCGCAAGGGCCTGATGGACCTGATTGCAGACAGCGCATTCAAACGTATGCAAGTCGACGTCCAAGGCGCGTGCCGGCTCGATGCTGACCAGCATCATCTCGGCCTTGCACCGTGGACAGGCAGGGCGCCCCATTGCAGCGAATGGAATGACGGACGACAGGGGTTGAGACTGGGGCATGATGCTCCCCTCGAACAGGCGGGAGCGCAACACTCTCTGTCACCGGTAATGCCCTAGGAGGCGGAGCGGTGATCATCCAACTATGCGCTCCCGGGGGTCTCAAAGGCGAGTCAAATTCGCTCGCGCCAGCGTCAAGGCTTCGCCGTAATCAGGTAGCGCTGGCGAGCCATGCCAGAAGGCTGAGGCGGTAACGGTCTATTAACGACTAAGGCAAGTGGCGGTCGTTGTATCCTCTCCGCGACGGCTTTTTGCCACCGAGCCGCCGCTAGCTCGACCGCCGAATCGCGTTCGTTTGACCACATTTTTTCAGAGGAGATACTGACGTGGCCATGGGGACGGTGAAGTGGTTTAATCCAGTAAAGGGCTATGGATTCATCAAGCCGGACGGCGGCGGCCGCGACGTGTTCGTCCATATCTCGGCGGTCGAGAAAGCG
>CAVRMY010000014.1:0-188480 GCA_963721935.1 uncultured Alphaproteobacteria bacterium | reverse complement strand
TCGGTTGCCCCTGGCGCGCCTTGCGCCAAAACCTCGCCGGGGAAAGGCACGTTCATCCCAACGCGAGACCCCCGCCTGCAATCGCCGCGGAGCCTACGATGAAGCTGCGGCGCGACAGCGTCGTGTTGTTTTCGAGAATCGTATCGCGCATGGCTAGCCTCCGCGCCCGGTGGTGCCGACGCCGGCCGCCAGGTGGACGGCCTCGCGGACGCGCTGATAGGTGCCGCAACGACAGATGTTGGTCATCGCTGCATCGATGTCCTTGTCGCTCGGCTTGGGATTTTTCTTCAGCAGCGCAGCCGCGGCCATGATCTGGCCGGACTGGCAATAGCCGCATTGGGGAACGTCGACTGCAGCCCAGGCCTTCTGCACCGGGTGCGAGGCGCCGACCGACAATCCCTCGATGGTCACGATCACGTCGCTTTCCTTAACGTCGCCGAGCGGGATTTGACAGGAGCGCTGCACCTCACCGTTGACGTGTACCGAACAGGCGCCGCACTGGGCGACGCCGCATCCATATTTCGTGCCGGTCAGGCCGACATGCTCTCGAATGACCCAGAGAAGTGGCGTGTCGGCCTCCGCCGATACGTCCTTCACCGTACCGTTGATATTGAGTTTTGCCATATGCTTTCCTCCATCGCGCAAAGCATAGCGGCGGGTCAAACCGTTGCCTATACCCTTTGCGCGCAGATCAGGCCTGAGAGCCCGGGGCTTGGTCGGCTTAACGGTTTGCGATGCGGCACCCATTGGCAGGAGGTTTGAGCAGAGCGGCATTGGATAGCTTCGCCTGGAACTATGATGCTGCACATAATCTCGGCAGGCTCTTCCCGCAACGAACTTTCAGCCATCATGCCCGCGCTTGTCGCGGGCATGACGAGGGTGAACGGTCCGTTTCATTACTCACGAGACGCGCCTGCGCGTCCCCGCGGCACGATCTGCCCGAGCTTTGCCAAACATCACCCTCGAAAAAACGGAGGGCGCAGGGAATGCCGGGTGCTTGGCCGCACCCGCGGCCTTGTGTGCGAAAAGTGAAAGCACACAAGCATAGTCACCACAGGTAGGCCGAAACATTCCGGCATTCCCCGCGCGACGGTTTTACGGTTTCCTTCGTACTCTCCCCGGGGACCGGGCTTTCTTGCCCCCGTCGCTTGCAAGATCATCAATCTGCAGGCTTGATATCAGCGTCGGGATATCAGGACCACACGACTTCGCCGTCCGCTTCGAAAAGGCGCCCGTCTTGCGCACCCAAAGCGTCCATCGCATCCCGCACTCCACGTTCGTGACGACGCGTAACGCCCCTCCTGATGAGCGCGGGATGGATTGGCTCTATTGCTGTTTCTACCAAACGAAAAAGCAAAATATTTTTTGCAAGCAGGACTGGACACGACGGGCAAATCAGTGCCGCCAATCGTAGCAACCATTAAGTGGCGGGAGCGCTATCCACCCAGGGGGTGCCCCGCGCGACGACGGTGTTGGCGTAGATCAGCAACTTTCTGGCGCAAGCGATGAGAGCAGCGTTATGGGCCTTTCCTCGTGCGATAAGCCGACCATAGAGGCTGATCAAGGCTTTGTTCCACCTGAAGGCGGCGGGGAGCGCGGCGGCATATAGGGAGCGCCGGAGGCGTCCGCGGCCACCGGAGATGTGGCGCTGACCTTTGTGTTTTCCGCTGTCGTCGTCAAAGGGAGCAAGCCCCGCGAGCGCTGATGCCTCTTCGCGGCTGATATAGCCGAGTTCGGGCATACGGATGATCAGCGCAAGCGCGGTGCGCTCACCAATGCCGGGAACGCTCAGCACGAGCTCAAGTCGAGCAGCGAGGTCGTGGTGGGCGCGCAATTGCTTGGCAATGAAGCGTAACATCGCCAGCCGTCGTGCCTTCAGCCTGGCGATGTCGGTGACAACCATGCGTCGCAGCCGAGGCTCACCGATATGTTCGAGCCGGATCTTGAGGCGCGCAATGTCCTCCTCGATCTGTTCGATGAAGGTCAGCAGGTCTGCAAGCTCAGTCAGACGCTGATCTGGCGCGATCCTTGGCTCGTTCATCGTAGCCGCACAGGCCGCAATCAGAACGGCATCGAGCGCATCGTTCTTGGCCCGGCGCAAATGCACCCGGCCAAACGCCTTGACCTGGATCGGCTGCAATACCAGCACGGTTAAGCCCGCGGCTCGCAAATGCTCCACCACGCCGCGCTCGTAGCCGCCGGTCGCCTCGATGCCGACCCGGGTGACGCCAGTCCTGGCCAGATTGGCCGCCAGGGCGCGCCATCCGGCCGGGGCGTTGGCAACCTGCCAGCGTTCGGGCCGATCGTGAACCGCGATATCGAGTTTAGCTTTGGACGTATCGATCCCGGCCGTCGTTATGTTAGTCTGTGTCATCTTCCTCGACCCCTGCCTTGTGAAGCGAACCAAGTTGTTCCGGCAACCATCCGGGTCCGATGAAGGTGCTGGCGCGATCTCGCTACGGGGCAGCCAAAAGCGGCTCAGGGCGGGTTCGATCCGATCGCCAGCGGCCTGCCGCGGAATGCACGCCGCGGCAGGCCATTCCTCTCGGAACATCCAGACCATATCTGATTGCGCTATTACAAGGGCGGATTAGCCGAAGGCGTAATCCGCCATCTCGGCGGCTTTAGCGGCGGATTACGCTGACCGCCCTGCCGGGTACGCCGCGGCCTCCATCGTCATTGCGAGCGCCAGCGAAGCAATCCATGGTCGGAGCAACGAGCAAAGAGTGGATTGCTTCGTCGCATTCGCTCCTCGCAATGACGCGGATAGTTGCGGATTAGCCGAAGGCGTAATCCGCCATCTCGGCGGCTTTAGCGGCGGATTACGCTGACCGCCCTGCCGGGTACGCCGCGGCCTCCATCGTCATTGCGAGCGCCAGCGAAGCAATCCATGGTCGGAGCAACGAGCAAAGAGTGGATTGCTTCGTCGCATTCGCTCCTCGCAATGACGCGGATAGTTGCGGATTAGCCGCGAGGCGTAATCCGCCAGCTCGGCGGCTTTAGCGGCGGATACGCTGACGCTAATCCGCCCTCAGGCGCGATCGCAATTCCTCATGGTGAGGAGCCGCGCGCCTTGCGCGGCGTCTCGAACCGGAGGGCCCGTCGCGCAGCCACAAGGGTTGCGCTATTCGCTTGGCAAGCTAAGTATCAGCCCTCGGCTTGTCATGAGGGCGCCATGAGTCTCGATCCCGAGGCGCGAGAGCTGGTCCTGACGGTGCGGCGCAAATCGCAAATCGCCGAAGGCGTCTTCCTGTTCGAGCTTCGCTCGACGGCTACGGCGGAATTGCCACCCTTCACGCCCGGTTCCCACATTACCGTGACCGCGCCTTCGGGACAGAAACGCCGCTACTCGCTTTGCAACGACCCGGCCGAGCGCGACCGCTATTTGATCGCGGTGAAGCAGGAGACCTCAGGCCGCGGCGGTTCCTTGAGTTTCACCAGCGATATCGGCGAGGGCGATGCGGTTACCATCGAACCGCCCGCCAACGAATTCGAGATGTCGAAATCAGAGCCGAAGCGCTTCATCTTCATTGCAGGTGGCATCGGCATCACGCCGATCCGGGCGATGATTTTGCATTGCGTGCGGCACGGAAAGCAGAACTTCACGCTGTACTATTTCACCCGGACGCCGGAGGCGATGGCCTTCCGCGAGGAATTTTCCGCAGCCGAATTCGCCGGAAAGGTCATTCTGCATCACGACAATGCCGATCCGGCCCAGGCCTACGACCTGTGGCCGGTGCTGGAACAACAGCGCGGCGCGCACCTCTATTGTTGCGGGCCGCGCGGCCTGATGGATGCGGTGCGTGACATGACCGGGCACTGGCCGGATTCGGCGGTGCATTTCGAGGATTTCGTCGGCGCTTCCGCTCCCCGCACCGACGACACGCCATTCGAGGTCAAGCTCGCCGGAAGCGGAAAAAGCTACGAGGTGCCGGCGGGCGTTTCCATCCTGGATACGCTGCGCAAGCACGGCCATGCGCTCGCAAGCTCCTGCGAAAGCGGCACCTGCGGCACCTGCCGCACCCGCTTCACCGAGGGCGAGGCCGACCATCGCGACCTCGTACTGTCCGAGAAGGAAAAGAGAAGCGAGATCATGATCTGCGTGTCGCGGTCGAAATCACCGTCCCTGACTCTGGATATTCGATCCATGACGGGAGACCCGCGATGAACGAACCGCTAAAACTCGGCGTCATCGGTCTGGGCCGCGCGTTCATGCTGATGCTGCCGAGCTTTGCTTCGCATCCGCTGATAAAAATGGTTGCGGCAACCGATCCGCGGGCCGATGCGCGTGAGCGCTTTGCCGACGAATTCGGCGCCAGGGGTTTTGAAGACGCCGAGGCGCTTTGCGCCGATCCCGGCGTTCAGGCCGTTTACGTGGCCTCTCCGCACCGGTTTCATGTCGACCACGTCAAGCTGGCGGCGAAACACCGCAAGCATGTCCTGGTCGAAAAGCCGATGGCGCTTTCGCTTGACGATTGCCGCGAAATGATTGCGGCGGCAGCAAAGGCCGAAACGAAACTCCTCGTCGGCCACAGCCACAGCTACGACCTGCCCTATTTGCGCACCCGCGACATGATCCAAAGCGGTGCCTACGGGCGCATCCGCATGATCAGCGCGCTCAACTTCACCGATTTCCTCTACCGGCCGCGCCGGCCTGAGGAGCTGGAAACCGGCGCCGGCGGCGGCGTGGTGTTCAGCCAGGCTGCCCATCAGGTGGACATCGTGCGGCTGCTTGCGGGCGCAAAAGCAACATACGTCCACGCCATCACCGGCAATTGGGACCCCTCGCGCCGCACCGAGGGCGCCTACAGCGCGCAGATCAAATTCGAGGACGGTTCTTTCGCGTCGCTGACCTATAGCGGGTATGCGCATTTCGACAGCGACGAATTCATGGGATGGCGGGGCGAGCTCGGCCAGAGGCGCGACGGCGATGCATCCTACGGGCGCTCCAGACTGGCGCTGCGCAATGCAAGGTCGCCGGCCGAAGAAACCGAAATGAAAAACCGCCGCGCCTACGGTTCCCTGGGCCGCGACGCCTTCCCGATCGGTGGCGATCCGGCGCACAACCATTTCGGGCTTTTGATCGCAAGCTGCGAGCGCGCCGACCTTCGCCCCACGCCGCAAGCAGTCGTGGTCTATGGCAACGAGACGCGCCATGTCGAAGAACTGCCGGCACCGACGATTCCGCGCGCGGAGGTCGTCGACGAACTCTACGACGCGGCGGTTCGCGGCAAGCCGCCGCTGCATTCCGGCGAATGGGGGCTTGCAACGCTCGAAATTTGTCTTGCCATTGTCTCTTCAGCCGAAAGCGGGCGCGAGATCGAGCTGCGATATCAGATCTAGCGCCTCGTCATGGTGCCTCATTGCAAGCCGCGCCGAAGACGCGGAGATCCATCATTCCACCCCTATCGTCGTCCCCCGCGAAAGCGGGGACCCATAGCCACAAATGCCCGTCGCAGACATAGTGGCCTCACCGCGTCATTGCGAGCGCAAGCGAAGCAATCCACCTGCGGCTGGCGAAGCGATCCTGTGATCAAAAAGAGCTGGATTGCTTCGTCGCTCCCGCTCTTCGCAATGACGAAACAGGCTGCATCATCCCGACGGCGGATTGTTGGCGCGGCTCGCAATGATGGCGATGACGTCGTTCTCGGCGGCCGCCGCCGTCTTGTAGCGCGGCTCGGTCGTCACGAACGGCTGCTCGGCATCGGCGGGGTAGAAGATCTCGACATAATAGAGATCGGTCGAAAAATCCTTTTTCGGCTCGATACGGATCAGCGCCATGACCTGCTCCCTTCATCTTGTCAGTTTTCGCACCCGTCATTGCGAGCGATAGCGAAGCAATCCAGTGGTAGGAAAAGCTGGATTGCTTCGTCGCATTCGCTCCTCGCAATGACGACCGGGGCGCGAAACATCGTAGCGCACCATACGGTTAATCGATTTCCCCGTCATTGCGAGCGCAAGCGAAGCAATCCAGTGGTAGGAAAAGCTGGATTGCTTCGTCGCATTCGCTCCTCGCAATGACGACCGGGGCGCGAAACATCGTAGCGCACCATACGGTTAATCGATTTCCCCGTCATTGCGAGCGCAAGCGAAGCAATCCAGGACTAACGGTTTCCGGATTGCTCCGGAGCTGATGCCCCTTGTAATGGCGCCGCGGCCGAAACCGGAAACAACACATTGCGCAAACGGGAAGCCAGCTCCTCGCTCGCCGTTTCGGATATTTCGGCAGCGCCTCCCATTCCGAGGTAGCGTTCCGCGATGTCGGCCGAGTTCAGCAAAGCCTTCGACGAACCGGACAACGCGATCCTGCCGTTCTCGAACACGTAGCCGCGATCGGCAATCGACAAGGCCTGCCGCGCATTCTGCTCGGCGAGAAGGATGGCGATGCCTTGCGCCCGCAAGGCCACGATCAAGCGGAAGATTTCGGCCACCAGCAATGGCGCTACGCCAAGCGAGGGCTCGTCGAGCAGAAGAATCCTGGGCTTCGACATCAGGGCGCGGGCAATCGCCAGCATCTGCTGCTGGCCGCCGGAAAAATTGCCCGCGATATCCTTCATGCGATCGCGCAGCAGGGGAAACAGCGTCCATACCGATTCGAGTCTTGCGGCATGATCCGCTTTCGCCGACGCATAGGCGCCAAGTTCGAGATTCTCCGCAACGGTCATGCCGGCGAAGATCTGCCGGCCCTCCGGCACGTGCGCGATCCCGCGGCGCAGGCGCTCGGCGGGGGGCATCGTTTCGATCGGCTCGCCCTCCAGGAGAATCCGGCCGGCCTGTATTCGCAGGAGGCCGGAGATCGACTTTGCGAGCGTCGATTTGCCGGCGCCGTTGGCGCCCAACAGCGTGACGATCTCCCCGTGCTCCAGCGTCAGGTCGACATCCTGCAGCACGCAGTTATGTCCATAACCGACCGATACGGATTTCAGTTCAAGAAGCGGCATGGTCCTCGCGTCCCAAATAGGCTTCGATCACGCGGACATCGTTCTGGATCTCAGCCGGCGTACCCCTGGCGATCATGGCACCGGACTCGATGACGACGACGGCATCGGCCACGTTCATCACCAGCGACATGTTGTGCTCGACAAGCAGAACGGGAATGCCGAGCGCGCGGATCGCGCGCAGCAGATTCGCCAGTTCGCGCGTTTCGCTGTCGTTCAATCCGGCCGCCGGCTCGTCCAGGCAGAGCAATTTTGGTTGCGCCATCAGGGCTCTGATAACTTCGAGCAGTTTCTGCGCGCCCATCGGCAATTCGGTGGCGTGTGTCTCCCGGAAGGTCGCGAGCCCGACCAGCTCCAGCATCTCTTCCGCGCGGCGGAGAAGGCGGCTTTCTTCGTCCCTCGCCCGCTTGCGCCAAAGCGACTGGCTGGCGAGCGAATGGGTGGCCAGCCGGTGGCCGCCGACCATCACGTTTTCGATCGCGGTCATGCCGGGAAACACCCGCGCCGACTGGAAGGTGCGGATCAATCCCGAACTGGCGATCTTGACCGCCGACATACGGGCGAGGTCGCGCCCGAAGAACAGCACCTGCCCCGCATCCTTCGAAAGGATGTTGGTGACGAGATTGAAGACGGTGGTTTTGCCGGCCCCGTTGGGGCCGATCATGGCGGTGATCTTGTCGGGTGCGACATCGAAGGACACGTCATTGATGGCCTGCAAGCCGCCAAAACTCTTGGCGAGATGGCGCACGCTCAAAACGGAAGTTGGTTCGGCCATCGCAGCCGGCACCGTCATCACGGTGCCCTCGCTGAAGTTTCAGGTGGACTTTCGCCGGACGCCACCCCAGGCGGCCGCACCATCCGGAGCGCCATTTGAACGATCGCACCAAAGATGCCCTGCGGCAGATAAAGGAAGCTTGCGACCAGGAGCACGCCCGAGGCGAACGTCTTGTAGATCGCGAGCGGCTGAAACACGGTCGGCAACAGCGTCAACAACAGTGCGCCGAACAATCCACCGACCAGCGTGCTTTCGCCGCCGACGATCAGCATCGCCACCAGTTCGAGCGAGCGGCCGGTGCCGACCATTTCGGGCGACAGAAAATTGAAGAAGAACGCGTACAGGCTGCCGGCGACCGAGGCCAGCGTCACGCTGATCATGAAGGCGGCGAGCTTGTAGCGGACGATATTGATGCCAAGCGCCGCCGCCGCCATCTGGTCGGACCGGATCGCCTTCAGCGCGCGGCCGAACCCGGAGCGCATCGCACCGACGAGACCGGTCAGGATGACCACGTCGAGCACCAGCACGACATAGTACATCGCGCGCGGCGTTCCGAACTCGAATCCTCCGACAGAGAACGACGGGATTCCGACAAGGCCCGACGGCCCGCCGGTGATGTCGAGAAAGCCGACCGCGCAGGAATCGACCAACAGCCCGAACGCCAGCGTCGCCAGCGCGAGATAAAGCCCCCTCAGCCGCAGCGTCACGACCGAGAGCACGAGCGCACACAGAAGCGAGACGCCGATTCCGGCGAAGATCGAGAGTGCCGGCGAAATCTCGTAGTTGATCGAGAGATAGCCCGACGTGTAGCCGCCGATCGCCATGAAGCCGGCCTGGCCGAGGCTGACCTGTCCGGCGTAACCCATCAGCACGTCGAGTCCCATCAGCGTCATGAACAAAATGGCCGCAATGACAAGACCGCTCATGATGCCATTGTCGGTCACCACCAGGGGAACCAGCACCGCCATGATCAGTCCGAGCGCCGCAAGCGGAAAAGCAAGCTGCGCCGGCAGCCTGGCGGCGTGTGCGGTCATCTTCACCTCGTCGCGGGTGTCCTGGCGCCTGCTCGCGCCGCCCCTGAATCAGGCCTTACGGCCGGAAGATCAAAACCACCAGCAGAACGAGAAGGGCAATCGCGGTCGAAAACAGCGAGGAAATGTAGGCGGTCGAAAGCTGCGTCACGAGCCCGAGAAAAAGCCCGCCGGTGACCGCGCCCGGAAAGGAGGCGATGCCGCCGATCGCAGCCGCGACGAAGCCGGAAATCGTGAACAGGCGGCCGGTATCGAATTGCAGCGAAGTGGTCGGCGCAACGATCACGCCCGAAATCGCGGCGATCAGGGTCGCGAGACCAAAGCTCAACAGCGTCATGCGCGGGACGTTGATTCCCATCAAGGCGGCAGCGGGCGGATTTTCCGCGCAGGCGCGCAAGGCCTTGCCGAGCCTCGTCCTCGCGATCAGAAACCAGAGCGCGCCGATGCAGAGAGCGGTCGCGCCGAACACCCAGAACGCCTGCGTCGGAACGCGGATCGCCCCGAACGCCAACGGCTCCTCGCCCGAGAATGGCGGCGTCGCGTAGGGCTGGCTGCCCCATACGATGAGCGAAAAGCCCTCAATCACGGTGAACAGCCCGGCGGTGAGCATCAGGACATTGGCGTTCGACAGCCGGTCGAGCGCTGGCACGAAGGTGAACGCGCCGATCGCGATCCCGACCGCAACCGTTGCGGCGACCGCCAAGGGGATCGCGAGCCACAGCGGACAACCGCAAGTGACGGAGAGCGTGTAGCCGATCATCGCCGCGAAAAGGGCAAAGCCGCCTTGCGAGAGGTTGATCGCCCCGGTCACCCGATAGACCAGCGAAAAGCCGAGCGCGATCGCGGCGTAGATGCTGCCGACCACCAGACCGCCGATGCAGATCTGCAGGAACTCTAGCACTATGCAGTGGTCCGATTCACTCAGCGCGCGGGATGCCGAGCGGATCGCTTACCACGAGCCAGGTTTGAGCGGCAGGGTCCCAGCGCGTCACGACGACATTTGACTCATCAAGTCCGCGATTTGGCACGGCCTTGAAATCGTAATTGCCGTTGATGCCGGCAACGCCCTTCAGTTCGCGCAGATAGCCGCGCAGGTCCTCGGCCGTCGCATCCGCCTTGAGCTTGCGCAAGCCCTCGACAATCAGAAGCGCCGGGTCCCAGGCATAGGTCGAAGGCCCATCCGGCTTGACCTGTGTGCCCTCGAACGCGGCGAAGAAGGCGTCCTTTGCCCTGGTCACCTCGCTTTCGGAAACGGGTTGCGACGGCTTCAGCCAGTCTGCCGAGGGTATGTAAAGTTCCTTCGGCAGGAACGCCGCGTATTGCGCCATCTGGGCATAGGTCATGTTGCCGTTGGTGGTTGCAACCGGCACCTCCACGCCGGCATCGTGGATCGCCTTGAAGATGGTGCCGACGGGGCCGCCGGTGGACCATGCCACCAGCACGTCGGGGTTTGCGCCTTTCAGTCTTTGAATCTGCGCGGCGGCGCTGACATCGCTGGGATTGAACTGGGCTTCGGCGACGAGCTCCACGTCCTTGTGGCCCTCGCTTCCGACCAGCGTCTTGAAATTGCGGTTGGCGTCCTGCCCGGTTGCGTCGGTCGTCGTGATCAACGCCACCTTCTTCCAGCCCTTGCGGCCGAAATAGCGAAGCAGCGCGCCGGCAAGTTCCTTGGTCGAGGTGCTCGAACTGTAGATGAAGCTTCCGCCAAGGGGCTGGATGCCGGGCGAAAAGCAATAAAGCAGCGGCCCTTCCTTCATCAGCGGCGCCATCGCGTTGCATAGCGCGACCAGCGCCGAGCCGAGAATGACCGGCGGATTGGCGGCCTTGACCTGGTTGGCGAGCTGGACTGCGACTTGCGGACTGCTCTGGTCGTCGTGGAAGACAAACTTGACCGGCTTGCCGTGAATGCCGCCGGTCGAATTCACCGTCTTCTCGTATTGCACGAGCGCCTGCTGCTCGGCCTTGCCGAGGAACGCACCGCTACCGGTCAGCGGCAGAATGACGTTGATGTCGTCGGTGTCGGCGGCGGCCCGCGCGGCAGTGACGCAAGAAAACAACGCGGCGGCAACGAGAATGGTGCGAACGCCCATCAATCCTCCCCAGGGTTTGTGCGCTCAAGAGATTTGTGCGTTCAAGAGATTTGCACGCTCGTAGAGATCGGTTCGCCTGAACGGCTTTTCCTCTCTTTATAGCGTTTTCGAGCGAAGTGGATACCGGTTCGCGTGAAGAAAACGCGTTAAAACAAAAGATTAGAGCCTCGGTTCTGGTTCAATCAGAACCGAAGAGGCTCCAGTGTTTTATGCGAGCGCGCGCTACGCCGCAGCACCAGCCATTTCCTTGTCCGTCTCGTCCTCTTCCAGGCCTTGCAGGACCCTCGCCTCCTCGTCGCTGGCCCCCAGCGTCCGCCACGGAACGGACTTTTCCACCACGCCCTGGTAAGAGCGGAGTTTGGCCTGCGCAAGCCGCGGTGTGAGGTGGCCGATCACGCGGCCGCCCTGCTCGAAGGCCAAGGCTGCATCGATCATCAGGCGGCGGAACTGCACGATGGCGATGTCGCTTGCACCAAGACGCTCCTGCGTCCGGTCCGCGATCGGTCCCATCGATTCCCACATCGCAATGTCCTGGTTCGGGATGCCGAGAATGCCGGTGAAGCTGCCCTGTTCCATCGCCGCGCGATCCTGAAGATAGTCGTTGTGGGCGTGGCGCTTGATGGGCCGAAACTGCGCATCGACGTCCTCACCCACGACCAGCACGCAGAACTTGCGCCAGGTGTGCGTATCGATGCCGGCCTGCTCGCCCTCCGCCCAGGCGATGAAGTGGAAATAGCTCGAAGTGTCGCTGCGCGGCACGATCACGCTTGCCACGTTGTAGGTGCTGTTGGGCGGGATCAGCGCCGTGAACGGTGCGACGAAGGTGGTGATGCGGACGTAGTCATGCGTGTTCGCGTTCACGATCGGACGCCGGATCGCGGCGTAGCGCATGCCGTAATTGGTGAGCTGGACCTGGATGCGCGGATTCTTGTCGGTCGAGGGACGAACCCAGTGATCGCCCCTGGCTGTGGCCTCGCCCCTGGCCGGGCGCATGTCCGAGGAATGCAAGCTCGAGGAGTGCGCCGAGTCGATCTGGCCCTCCATGATCTGCGCCCAGTTGCAGGGAAGTTCGACCTTGGCGATCGCGACCCTTGCCTGATCGTGCGGCGCCCATGGCGGCGCCTCGAATTCCGGCATCGTGTCCGGCGGCCCCATATAGGTCCAGACGAAGCCGCCGGCCTCGCGTGTGGGATAGGAGAGATGCCTTGTCTTTTCGGGCAGCGCGCTTGCCTTCGGCTCGGACGGCATGTCGATGACGTTACCCTCGGTATCGAATTTCCAACCGTGATAGAGGCAACGCAGCCCGCACTCTTCGTTGCGGCCGAAGGCGAGCGAGGCCTTGCGGTGCGGACAGAACTCGCCGAGCAGGCCGAGCTTTCCGTCACTGTCGCGAAACGCCACGAGCTTCTCGCCGAAAAGCTGCACGCGCACCGGCGCGCCATCCGCACTCGCAACCTGTTCCGACAACAGCGCAGGCACCCAGTGGCGGCGCATCAGGCGCCCCATCGCCGCGTCGCCCTCGACCCGGCACAACAGCTCGTTTTCCGCAGCCGTCAGCATGCTCCCATTCCTCGCAAGGCAACGGCAGCACCCGGCGGTCGCCACATCCGCTGCCGCCGGAGATCCTCAGTTGCCTAAGCTTATAGATAAGCCAGGGATCACCGCCGCGTCCAGAGGTGACGGAAGCGGTTCCAGGAGTGACAGGGGAGCGATCACTCCCTATTGGCGGCAAGCGCTCATCGGGCGGGAGTGGATCAGAGGCCCTGGCGTGTCATTCGGCGGGAATCCTCAAGAGATTGCTTGGCGCACGCGCAGCGTCTTGAATTGAACTTTGAACTGAGCGGGAGCTAGATCCCGAGTATCCAGACCGCGACAATGGCGCCGAGAACGGCGAGACCCGACAGCGTCCATCCGGCGGCATATACCGCGCCATCAGTCTCAGGCCGGTCCACCATTGAATCGCGCCAGTCGGTCATCGGACCCTCCTCGAGGTCGCCTCTGGTCATTAGGTCGCGGCCAAGGGCTCAAGGTTCAACTGATTCTGTTAATTGCGGCGGGGCCCGGCGGTTCCGTCCGGCGGGTCAAAGACCTATCCCGCGCTGCAATGAAGCAGCCTTCAGCCGGCAGTGTTCCGGTTCTGCCGGCCGGGGAGAGGTGAATTGCGCTGCGGGAAAAGATCGATTCAATCTCAAATCATCCGGCTCTAAGGCATGATCCGGAAAAGTGTGCAGCGGTTTTCCCTCGCGACAAACGCGAACCGCGTCTGCGCGGAGATCATGCTCAATCAAGGAGCCAAAGCGCGATGACGATTCAACCAGATCTCATCGCGCTTTAGGTGGCGGAGCCATCAGAGCCCAAACTTGTATGCAATTCCCGCCGTCGCGATTTGCGTATGGAGCTTCAATTGATAAGCGATATTGGTCGGTGAAAACGCATCCGCGGTGTTCAGGTTTGCCTGAATGGCGTTCAATGTGCCGAAATCGGAATACCGGTATTCGGCGCGCGCAATCAGGTTTTCGGAAATTTTCGTTTCGACGCCGCCGCCGACCGTCCAGCCTGTTCGTATCGCGCTGTTCGACACCGTTGCAGACGCCGTCCCCGGGCCAAAGCAGACGGCATCAATCGGGCTGAACTGACAGCCAGCCGACGTTTCTATCCGCTGCCAGGCGACCCCGCCCGTGCCATAGATCAAGAGCGCCGGCGACAGCAGGTATCCCATCCGAGCCCGCGCACTCGCATCCCATCCCAGTTTCACCGTAGCTATGTCATTTGCAATAGAAAAGCCTGCGACGCATACACCTGCAGCATCTGCACACCCGGGAATTCCTACCGCCGCCGTGCCCGTGTCGGCATAGGCCCAATCCAATTCGATACCGCCGACCCATCGCGGCGCGAATTGCCAAACATGACCCAGATATACGCCGCTGCGGATGCCCGAGAAGTCAAAGTTTTGCGGCGATGTCTCATCGAGGGCGAACGGGGTATTCTGTATCGATGCCGATATGATCGAAGTCGTGGTCCAGGTGCTGGCTGCCCATTTTGCGCCAAACTCGGCGCCGGCGTAAAAGCCGGTCCAGCCGGAAACCGGAGCGGGTGGCAGGGACGGTGCCTTCACCGCCAAATCTGTTGCCGTGCCAGTGAAGTTGTAGTTCATGCCCAGCTTGAAGAGATCGACCGACTGCGTGACGGCGATCGGCGCTGCGCCGATGACCGCGACGGTCGGGAACGGGACGTTGGTCGCGGGCAGGCCGATATGGTCGTATTCGGCAAACGTGGTCCAGTGGTTGGTCAGCGCATATTCGATGCCGACGCCGGCGGTCCACCCCAACGCGATCAGGCTGGTGCTGCCGAAACCGAGCCCAAGCGCGCCTGTGTTTCCCAACACGCTGTAAGTCGTGCTGGCCCACGCGGTGCCGCCTTTCACATAAGCCAGCGAACGGTCCCAGGCATAGCCGACCCTGCCGGTGAGGCTGCCGAGGGCATTGATCGAGCGGCCGCAAAGGACACCGCCAAGTCCGGTGAAGCAGGAATTCTCGCCTGTTATATTGGTTGCGCTCAAATCGGCCTGAACGCCCAATACCCATGCGCCGGTCTGCCAATTGGCGCCGATCTGGCCACCGCCGAGCGCACCGGTCGCACGAATGGCGTCGCCAAATCCGGCGACATTTGTACCGGTGAACAGCCCCGGCACAGACGGGCCGACCGTCGTTCCAAACGGATCGGACCAGCGATCGTTGCTAAAGCCACCGCCGAAATGTCCGCCGATATAGGCTCCGCTCCAGTTCATCGGAGCTGATGCCGGTGTCGGCGCCTTGGCCGCAAGGGTGCTTTCTGAGGGCGTGGGATCGCCCCAGCGATAGCTCGATTGCAGGAAAACGCCGTACCGCTCGACACGATGTCCGAGTAGTTCGAAGACGTCAGATGATGGCACGGCTACAAATCCAAAGCGTTCAACGCCAAAGCCCGCGTTCCAGGCCCAATAACGCAGGCCAGCACCGACGCTCCAATTATGTGTGATGTAATAGTCCAGGACCGCCTCAAGCATCACACCGTTGCCGGTGTTTGTGGCACTGGGTAAAACGAGTTGCCGGATGAGATGGTCGTCCAATGCGGAGAAATTGACCGACGGTAAATAGGCGAAATCGCCGGTGAATCTCAGCCGGTCGTTCAACATGAACTGGCTGGATAAGCCGACCCGCAGCGAGTTTAAATGGGTGTACTCTGTAATACCCAAAATGTTGGGGTCGCCGGTGGCGCCGGTGGCGGTGAGGTCGCCGGCGAGCTGGCGGCCGCCGAAGGCATTGAGGCCCTGAGCGTAATAGTTGTAGCCAACGAATGCGCCGAGCCTCGCATCCGCTGTCTTGAGGAAATTGTACCCCGCATCGATCGTCGCATAGCCGAGATGTCCCGCGACGCTCGCCAAGGTGTTGGAATAGGTGAGAAGCGCGGGGAAATCCTCATCGTTCATACGGCCGCCATTAATTCCGCCCGCTCCCAAATTTCCTTTGACAAAAAACCCGTTTGCATGGTCGGCGCGGGCAAAAGTCTCCTCGCTGACCGCCCCCAGCGAACCCCAGGTGAGGAAAGACAAGAGCACCGGAGGCCCTAACAGCGGTCCTTCTTGCTCGCGGCCGCTGCTGAACCAGACGCGCGCTCCTGTCTCCACGTCCCAATCCGACAGGATCGAGCGCGGGCCGTGCCATGCGGGCGACTTGAGCGCCGTGATCGGTGTGTCGAGAGAGGCCGCTCCCGCATCGCCAAAGCGATAATTCAGTCCGGCACGGACGATGTCGGCCTTGAGATCGCTGGAATGAGAGAAGACCGGTGCGGGAGGGAAGCTCTCGAGACCGCTATTCCCCGTCATCTGTCCAGCCGTATTGCCAAGACCGACGTGGAGGTATTCGGCCTTGAGGCTCAAACTGCGCGTGAGCGGCGCCTCGATGCCCGCGCCGGCGACATAACCCGCCTTGAGCGTGTTGACCCTTCCCGATTCAAAGCTGGGGAAGTTAATGGCGAGCAAGTCGTTGAAGAACGAAAAATCGCTTTGCAGCTGCGTCACCGCAAGACCGCCAGTCGCGTAAACCAGCCAGTGATTGGGCGTCACGTAGCCGATGCGCGGCCGTGCCGTGAGCAGCCAATCGGCATTGCCATAGGATGCGAGGGTAAACGCGGCGGGACCGAACACCGTTGTAAAGGGCACCGCGACGCTGTTGCTGGTACTGGCTTTTTGCAGATGGATCGCCTGAAGATCGCCCTCCAGCCCCAAGACCCAATTGCCGGCCTGCCAATTATAGCCGCCTTCGATGCCGGTCGCGAAACCGGTCTGCTTGAGGGCCTGACGACCCGCCACGTTAAGCGTTGCAGCGTCGGCGACCGTGGGAGTGCTGACGCCGGAGACGAAGGACGACGCGGTGTCATATTGCCCATGAGCGAACCCGGCGGTGACGCCGACATACCATCCGCTCCAGGCGTAAGCCGCCGGGGTGGCCGGAGGCGCCGCCTTGACTGGCAGATCACCTGCTCTTGCGTCATGCACGCCCGCGATCGCGACGGCCGCCACCGTTCCAAGTAAAAGCGTTTTGAGCTTTTTCACACTACTTCCGGTTTTAGAAACCGTACCAGATACCCGCAACGCGAATGATTAATCTGTCGATCTCCGTCATGCAACCCTGGATGTGAGCTTTCAGGAGGTTGTCCATTCGACCTGAGCGAGGAAGCTGAAGTTGTTGAGCTTTAGCGATTCACGGAGAACCGAATGGACACGCACAAGAACGCTCCTTTGACGCCTGTAAGATCGAGAAGCCATGGTGCAAAGTGTTGTTGAGGAAGGGCCGAGCATGACGGCTGCTGCTCTGTGCGTTTTCGAGCGAAGTGGAAACCGGTTCGCGGTTTAAGAAAACGCGTCAAAACAAAGGAGTAGAGCCCGGTTTTGATTCAATCAAAACCGGACGGGCTCCAGCCGCCGGGCGAGCGCGCTCACCAGGCGGTCGGCATCTTCTTCGTCATTGAAAACATGCGGCGAGATCCGCATCCGGCCGAGGCGCGGAGCCACATAGATGCCTTCGGCTGCCAGCCCCTCGACCAGGTCGTCCGGAAGGCCTCCTTCAAAGCCGAGGCTCAAAACGTGCGGCGCGCGCAGGCGACGGTCCGGGATGCGAACGCGCAAACCGCGCAGGCCTTCCTCGATACGGCAGGTCAGCATCGCGAGCCGTTCGCAAACGGCATCCGTACCCCATTCCGCCATCATTTCCATGCCGATCGCGGCCATCTCCATCGAAATGAAATGGTCGCGCTCGCCCATGTCGAAGCGCCGCGCATCCGCAACATAGTTCAAATCCGAAAAATAGATCGTGCCATCGGAGCGCACGTCGCGGCGGCCGAAGGCGGTCTGTTCGAGCGGAATGCCATCCTGATGGCGCCTGGCGATGTAGATGAAGGCCCTGCCATAGGGCCCGAGCAGCCATTTATAGGTCGGGAACAGCACGAAATCCGGGTCGAGGATTTTGACGTTCATCGCAAGCACGCCGGCGCCCTGGGTCGCGTCGATCAGGAAGACGGCACCTTGCCGCCGAAGCGCGGCGGCTACGCTTTCGACATCGAGCAGCCCACCGTCCGACCAATGCACGGACGAAATCGAGGCCAGCGCAACCGGCGGCGCGCCTTGCCGTTCGATCGCCGCGAGCACGGCCGAGGTCCAGTCGCCGTCGCCGCTCTGGCGCACGGCCTCCACCGCAAAGCCTTGCGCCGCAGAGCGCGTCTGCCACTCCAGCACCGGCGAGGAATGATCGTTTTCGAGAACGAGGACGCGTGCGCCAGGCGGAATGGTCAGGAGCTTCGCCGCGGCCGCGACGCCATAGCTGATCGAAGGGATCAGCGCGACATCGCTCGCTTCGGCATTGATCAGGCGAGCGGCAGCGATGCGCGCGCGCTCGTGCTGGCGGTTGGCGAAGGAGGCGTCGAGCGTCCAGGGCCTCGCCTTGCGCCCCACGGCCGCGCGGGCGGCTTGCTGGGTTCGAAGCGGCAAGGGGCTGTAAGACGCCGAATTCAGATAACAGATGTCGCGCGGCATATCGAACAAGCCGCGCTGCGAGGCAAGCATGAGAGGCTCTACATTGCTGCGGGCATCATAGCCCGCAGGAGCCGCCAGTCACAAGCGATCGTCTCTCGGCCGCTGCCGAAGTGCCCGCCTTGGCGGACGCGGAAGTCACCCGGTTCGAAATCGCGTCTCGAAAAGGCTTGATCAATAGCACCGCATGATATTGACGGTCTGCTCGTTTCCGTTGTGACCCGGAACCTTGACGGTCTCCGAGGGACAGCTCGGCACATAGGGTTTTTCGCCGGGAGTAACGAATGGCGGATATCGATGCGCCCAATCCCAGGGAATATCGTAAGCCTGCGAGTTGCGGATATCGCTGGGCAGTGGCTGGGTGAGATCGACCGGCGGTACGCCGGGCGTCGGTCCGTTGGGGTAATCGTCCGGCCACGCGGCAAAGAAGCCGTTGTTGTTGTTATTGTTGTTGCGCAGGAAATGCCGGTGCAACAGCGCGTGGTGACGGGCGAGCGAATGCTTGGCGGCAACCGCGCCATGGCCTGCCGCTCCTGACCGGGCGGACGCCCCGTTCGCTGCAAATACAAGCGCTGCTGCGCCGACAGAGGCGATCAGCGCCCCATACTTTCTATACGCCATGGCACGCACCAATTTCGTTGGTCACCCGCGCCCCCGAACGCACGCTAGGCTGCGCCTTTCGCACCCGCAAATACATACTTAATTGTTAGTTAACGGGAAACCTTACCAAATCAACCGCTTAGACTTCCCAACTGCTTTAAACGGGCCAATTGAAACAGTTGAGGAAAAAGGGAAAGTCGCCGCTCCCGGCAGATCACCGTGGACGCCGGACGCGCGTGTTTCGCCGAAGGGTCCGAAAGAGGTCATGGATCGCCTTTATCGAGGCAAGGTTGTCGATCGGGGAAACTACTATTTCCGCACCACGCCTTACCCTTACTGCGTCATAACCGACTTATCCCCTCATCCTGACGAGCTTGCGCGAGCAAGCGTCTCGAAGGACGAGGCCCGGAAACAGGCAACGTGGCCTTCATGGTTCGAGACGGCGCAAGGGCGCCTCCTCACCATGAGGGTCTTGTGACGCAGCAAGACTAATCTTACTGCGTCATTAACCGGCCTATCCCCTCATCCTGAGGAGCTTGCGCGAGCAAGCGTCTCGAAGGACGAGGCCCGGAAACAGGCAACGTGGCCTTCATGGTTCGAGACGGCGCAAGGGCGCCTCCTCACCATGAGGGTCTTATGACGCAGCAAGACTAACCTTACTGCGTCATTAACCGACCTATCCCCTCATCCTGACGAGCTTGCGCGAGCAAGCGTCTCGAAGGACGAGGCCCGGAAACAGGCAACGTGGCCTTCATGGTTCGAGACGGCGCAAGGGCGCCTCCTCACCATGAGGGTCTTATGACGCACCACGCCTTACCCTTACTGCGTCATAACCGACTTATCCCCTCATCCTGACGAGCTTGCGCGAGCAAGCGTCTCGAAGGACGAGGCCCGGAAACAGGCAACGTGGCCTTCATGGTTCGAGACGGCGCAAGGGCGCCTCCTCACCATGAGGGTCTTATGACGCAGTAAGATTACTTCGAGACGAGTTCGGAAAAGTACGGCTGGACGAACCGTAGTGGCGGCAGGACCGGCGGTTCGGTCGAAAATGACCCATAGCCGCGTAGAGTGGTTCTTAAACGGTCGCCGATCGCCAGTCGTCACTTCCACTCGGCAGGACCGCTTGAGGCAAAGAGGCTCCGCTAATCAGCGCTCCCAAGCACCCAAGCCGAGATGCCATGCTTTGAAAGCTGCGGCGCGAAGCAGCGATCCGGGTTAGAAATCCGGTCGTCAAACAGGACGAAGGAACGGCGCCATGACCAGGCAGATGAAACTGATTGGCTTCCTGCAAGCCCAGAACTGCTCGAATTATCCAGCCTCCTGGCGGCATCCTTCGTCGAAGCCGAACTGGTACTCGCGCGAATATTACGAGGACATCGGGCGCACGCTGGAGCGGGGAAAGTTCCATCTCGCGTTCTTTGACGACCGGCTCGCTATCCCGGACCGCTATGGCGACGATTTCAGGGAAACGATCCGGCACGGCATTCGCGCGGCCAAGCTTGATCCGATTGCGGTTGCGCTGACGATGGGGCTTGCGACCGAGCGCCTGGGCATCGGCGTCACCTATTCGACGACATATTATGAGCCGTTCCACGTCGCGCGCGTCTTTGCGACGGCCGATCTTCTGCTGAACGGCCGCGCCGCCTGGAACGTCGTCACCTCGCTGAACGATTCGGAGGCAGCAAATTTCGGCGCGTCAAAGCATCTCGGCCACGATCTGAGATATGACCGCGCCGACGAATTCATGCAAGTCGTGCTCGGACATTGGAACAGTTGGGAAGAGGATGCGATCCGCTTCGACCGCGAGAGCGGCCTGTTCGCCGATCCGGAAAAAGTGCATCGCCTCGACCATCAGGGACGTTTTTTCAAATCGCGCGGACCGTTCACGGTTCCGCGCTCGGCGCAGGGACACCCGGTCATCATCCAGGCCGGACAAAGCGGGAGAGGCAAGCAATTCGCGGCGCAATGGGGCGAACTGATCTTCGTGGTCTACCCGAATCTTGACGTCGCCAAGAAACAGTATCCGGACCTCAAGCGGGCATTTGCCGAGAAGGGGCGCGATGCTTGCATTGCGCCAGCGGTCTATCCGGTCGTGGCGGAAACGCAAGCCGAGGCCGAAGACAAGTTCGCCGTCGTCGATGCGCTGGCCAAGCCGATCGACGCGCTGGCGCTGTTGTCGGAGGTGCTCAATTTCGACTTTGCTTCGAAGCCAGCGGATGAACCGTTTACGTCTGAAGAACTGCAGGCGATCAGCGGCCTGCAAGCCGTCCGCGACCGCGTCATTCAGGCGAGCGGCAGACCAAATCCGACAGTGCGCGATTTTGTCCAGTTCAGCGGCAGGGGAACGGTGCGCGAGATGCCGACCTTCGTCGGTTCGCCGAACATGGTTGCAGACCAGTTCGAGCAATGGTTCACGGCTGGCGGCTGCGACGGCTTCGTGATCGCGGCGACCCATGTGCCGGGCACTTACGAGGATTTCGTGCGCCTTGTCGTGCCGGAGCTGCAACGCCGCGGCCTGTTCCACAGCGACTATGAGGGCGAAACGCTGCGCGAAAATCTTGGCCTGTCGAAGCCGCGGGCTCGCACAGGATTGCGGTGAAATCCTGCTGAATGAAAACCGCCGCGCGGTCCGGACACAAGACCTTGAGCCAAGTACAGCACTACGCCAGGGCGGCCGATCAGAAGCGGCTCGCACAGGCGGCAGCGGACAATGAGAAACGAAAACTGCCGAACTGAACCAGCAAAGCTGCCAAATCGACCGCCAACCAGCGCCGTCTTCGCGGGCGAAAGCGTTCCAGCAATTCTGCGGCGGCGGCGCAGCGATGGGTTTGCGGCCTAACCGGAGTGAAGCTGAGGCAGCCGACGGTCCTCTGTTTCCGAGGCGGCGGCCTGCTTGCGCGACTGGTAGGTCCTCAGCACGCTTCGTGAAGTCTCGACATTGAGCTCCTCGAATTCGCGCCTGGTGTCCTCAAGCTCATGGGCAAGGATGCGGTGCTCGGGCGCGCCTAAAAACAAAAGCGCCATTGCGGTCTCCCACGAAAACCCGAGGGCTTTCGCCAGGATCAGCGCCATCTCCTTGTTGCTGTTGGTCAGCGCGCGTTCGACAACATCGACCGGCAACGAACACAGCAAGGACAGGCCGACGGTTGCTTCCTCGAACTTGCGGGCCTGGGCGTATTCGAAAATCCGTTGCTGAGTGAGATTGCCGAGCTGATATTCGCGCGCAACGGTTCGCTTCGCATCGAAATAGCTCTTCGAGGCCGGTCCGAATTTCGAATGCAGCGAGCCGGCGACCTCGGTGACCGTGGAGTCGATCTGGGGCGCCGCGTCCGGGCGCTCGCTGCCGAGCCGCTTCCTGGTATTTTCCGCCGCCTTGGCGATCAACTGCTGGAAAAGATGCCTCGGGATGTCCTTGCGGCGACCCATCTGCTCGATGAGGATCGAATCGCTCTCGGAGCGTTTGATCATCTGCAGAATGCCGAAATCCGAGAGTCGCGCGCCGTTGTTGGTCGCGACCGACCGCACGACCTCCCTGTTGCCCCTGCTTACCAGGACGTTGGTAACTTCAGGATCGATCGACCTTCGCTGCGAGATTGCAAGAAGATGCTGCTGGCTCTTCGCTCTCGCGTTGGCGACGAGCGTCTTGCTGTCAAGCCGCACGGACTCGCGAAGCACGGGACCCGCGACGTCGATGGAATCATCGAACGCGAGCTTGTTGATCACCTTGACCGGCGCATTGTCCGCGCGCGCCAGCCGTCTGGAGAGCTGGGCGCGAGCAGCCGTTTCGATATCCTGCTCCAGGCGGCCGATGATCTCGCCGAACATCCAGATCTCGTCGTCGGTGTAGTGGCCTACGATCAAAAGATCGGTCGCATACCACAGCGCCCGCTCGCGACTTTCGGGCGACCCCTTCGATACTGCGACGTCCAGTTCCTGCAAGAATGACATTGCTTCTTCAATCGTTCGGCCAATTCATTCGCTCGCGCGGAGCCAGTTCTGATCGGCGAAGACGCCGCGAAATCCAGTCCCTCGAAAATTACCAGGCCGACCGCGGCACTCGATTAAAAAAAGGCCACTTTCGGCAAAATTAATCCGGATCAAGGTATCCATCTGAACCCCAGCTTGACTTTAATTTATTAAATAAACCTTGGCACATGGCCCGGGCTCCGCACGTAACGGGTGAGCCGGAGCCGCCCGGACGCCCGATCAGGCGGCCCGATGCGCGGCGAGGCGGCGCGCAGCCGGATCTTCCTCCGGCAGCGGCGTCGAAGCCGACGCCGAGAGCGAGGCCGCAAGCTGATTTAATGTCGTCCATTCGATCGCTTCGCCGTAGCGCTGGTCGATCTCGAAGAACAGGCGATCGAGATAATTCATGTAAAGTTCGTCGACCCCGTCGAGGTGAAGGTGCCCCGGTACATTCTTGGCAATGTGGGCCTTGATCGAGAGCACGCCGCCGGCATCGAGGATTTCGAAGGCACGCTCGGCCACCGAGGTTGCCTGAAAATTGGTGCAAAAATGCAGAAGCTTCGGCGCAATCCGCTCCGGAAACAGCAGGCTGACGCCGTCAAGCCCCGACATCGCGGTTTTGGCGTCCTTCGCGACGGCCGTCATGATGTCGCGCGCCGAGGTTACCCAGCCGATTCCGACTTCGCGACAAGCCTCCTGCAAGGCGACCTGGCAATCCCATCCGGGCGGCTGAAGCCCTCGCACAAAGCGCAGGCCGGCTTGCTCGAAAATCCGCAGGCCCTCGGCCAGCATCGCAGCGCACGTCGCGCGATCCTGGTTCTGGAATTCGACCGAGACCGAATGCCCCCGATTGATGTGATGCAAACCATGCAGCGCGATTTCGGTACGCGGCATTGCGTTGAGAAAGGCAACGAATTGCGGATGCCGCCGGAGGTCCATCGTTCCCTTCGGCAGCACGTGAGCGAGATAGACGCGATCGCGCAGCAACGGCAAATGCCGCCACAGCCGATCGGCCACCGGCGAAATCCGCCGCCAGTCCGGCGTGACGAAAAGGGTAAGCTGGAGCTGCTTGTGCCGCTGCAACAGCCACAACAGGCGACCCAACGCGCCCTGCTCCAGATCGCCGCCGCTCTCGTAGGCCGATTCCGACGTTCCGGGAAAAACGTCATCCACCGACATGACGACCGCCGCAGTCTTGCCGGGACGGTACCAGTGGATCGGTCCCAGCCTGGCATCGTCGAGGATGAAGGTACGGCGCAATTCCTGGGCGGGGCCGAATTGCCAGTCGTCCATGATTGAAAAATTCCTGAAACTACAGCGCTGTCTCAATGCAATGGCGCCACTCAAACCGAAGCAAGTGACCAACATCTTTAGGATCGAAATCCACGATTGATAAATTTACGTTTTGATGAATTGGGGATGAAACCTTTTAAACAATCGGTTGCGACGGCCGCCGCCGAAGGAACGGTTGCTTACGTTTGCTTAACCAAACATCGGATGCGTGTTCGCAGGCGCGGCCTGCGTAAACACAAACAAAAACTATTCTCTCTATTGCTTCAGCAGGTACTTAGGGAATTTTAACCGCAATTTCGCACCTGCCCCGGCAACCGTTCGACCGAAGCTGGCGTCACCGGAATCATTGCTTTTGCTTTTGAATTGAGGCCGCGACCGCGGCGAGGATTTCTTCGATGGCTGCCGAACAAAAGAAGGCGCCCGACACCGACAGCGTGCCGTCCAAATCCCCCGCGCCAGGTGTTTCGGCTTCCGACCATTCGGTCGGACCGGGCGAGGATGCCGTCGCTGATCGGCTGGCCGGTCTGGATGTGCGGGCGCAATCGGCGCTGCTGCAGGAGGCCTTCCAGACACCGCGCCCGATCGAGCACGAAATCCCCGCCGATATGCCGTCGCCCAAACGCGGCAGCCTTGTCTCGCGCTACGGCTGGCGAGGCGTGAAATCGGCGCTCGGCTTGCTGGTCGTGGTTATCGCAGGCGTCGGGCCGATCCAGCGCTTGCTCGAATTCTCGAGCATAGAGGCGGTGGTCAACGCCCGCCTGATCTCGCTGCGCGCACCCATCGATGGCAGGATCGAGGATTTTGCGCCGACGATCGGCACCACGGTGCCGAGGGGCCGCCTGATGTTGCACATCTCCAACAGCCGGGCCGACCGGGCACGGCTGGATGATCTTCAGCGCCTGGTCGAACAAACCGAAGGCGAACGCCCCGCAATCGTCAAGCGGCTTGCGCGCTTGAGGGAAATCTACGAACAGGTCACCCAGCAGGCGCGCGCTTTTCAGGCCGGGCGCATCCGTGAGCTCGAGGAGCGGGTGCTCGACCTGAAGGCGCAGGTCTCCGCCACCGAGGCCTCCGAATCCGAAGCCGCCTCCACCCTGGCGCGCACCAGGACCCTGGCGGCGTCCGGGTATCAGACCAACGTCGCGGTCGAGCGGGCCGAGCGTGACGCCAAGGTCGCCTCGCACACCCAGAAATCCCTCAACCATCGCCTGTTTGCCAGCGAGGTCGAACTGGAAGCCGCTCGGCGCGGCGAATATGTCGGCGACTCCTACAACGACCGCCCAAGTTCGCTTCAGCATGCAGACGAAATATCGGTGCGCCTCGCCGAGGCCGAAGCCGACCTCAGTTCGCGCGACGAGCGGCTTTCGAAACTCCGCGCCGCGCTCGACGCCGAAACCGCGCGGTATTCCGAAATGTCCAATGCCGTGCTCGCTTCGCCGATCGACGGACAGGTCTGGGAGGTGCTTGTCGCGCCCGGCGAGGAGGTGAGGAAGGGCCAGGACCTGATGCGCCTGCTCGATTGTTCGGGGGCGATCGTCACCGTGACGGTTCGCGAGTTCGTGTTCAACGAGTTGCGCATCGGCGACCAGGCGCAATTTCGCTACGCGGGTCAACCTGCCAGATACAACGGGACGGTCGTCCGCATGTCCGGAATCGCCTCGCCTCCGGACAATCTTGCGATTGCGCCGAGCGGGATTTCGCACGGAGGATATCGCGTCGCCGTCTCGGTCCCCGAACTCGCCTCCGCACAATGCGGCGTCGGACGCACCGGAACGGTGGTTTTCAACTCCTCGGGCGCCGGCGAAACCTGGCGGTCGATCCGGGACGCGATCTCGATGTTCGTACCCGGCTCCTGAACGCCATGTCCGACGGCTGGTCACAACCAATCGCGCCGGCGCTGATGGCGGCCGGATTTCTATGCGTTCTGCTTCCCTGGTCGAACCGGGAAAACCCTTTCGTCCGCGCAACGCTCGTCACCTTCGCCCTCTTGATGACGTGGCACTATCTGCTATGGCGATTTTCGACCCTGCCCCAGTTTCTTTCCTTTGACTGGTTTTTCGGAATTTCATTCCTTGGCACCGAATTGCTGACCGGGATCGGCGGGACCATCACCTGGATCATGCTGACGCGCAATTCGTCGCGCTCGGCGGCAGTCGCCGCCAATCTCCCGTGGCTCATGCAAGCACGGCCGCTGGTCGACGTCCTGATCTGCACCTACAACGAGGACCGCGCCATCCTCGAACGCACCATGATCGGCGCGATGGGCATGAAATATCCGAATTTCAGGGTTTGGGTGCTCGACGACGGGCGGCGCGAATGGCTGGGCGAGCTCTGCGCCCAAAAAGGCTGTCACTACCTCACGCGGAGCGACAACTCCCACGCCAAGGCCGGCAACATCAATCACGCCATCGCGCATCTGGCCGCACTGCCCACCCCGCCGGACTTCATCGCCGTTCTGGACGCGGATTTCGTGCCGTTTTCCAACTTCGTCGCGCGCACGCTCAGCCTGTTCCGGGAAGGCGATGTGGGCATCGTGCAAACGCCGCAGCATTTCTTCAATCCCGATCCAATTCAGAGCAACCTTGCGATCTCCGAGGTGTTTCCGGACGAACAGCGGTTTTTCTTCGATATCATCATGCCCTCCAAGGACGCCTGGGAGCTGTCGTTCTGCTGCGGCACCTCGTCCGTCATCCGGTTCGCCGCGCTGCACGAGATCGGCGGCTTTCCGACCGATTCGGTGACCGAGGATTTCCTGCTCACCGTTCGCCTCAGGGAACGCGGCTACAAGACGATCTACCTGAACGAAAAGCTGTCGGTCGGCCTCGCGCCGGAAGGGATCAAGGAATACGCCGTGCAGCGCACGCGCTGGTGCCAGGGACTGATCCAGATTTGCCGGGGCAAGTCTGGCCCGTTTCGCGTCGGCAACCGGCTTCCACTTTCGTTCCGGATCAGCCTGATCGAGACGTTCCTCTACTGGAGCGCGAGCTTCACGTTCCGCATGTGGTGCATGGCGGCGCCGGCGCTGTTCTTCCTGTTCGACATCCGCATGGTACACGCCAGCATAGCGGATGCGGTCGCCCACTTCGCACCCATGGTGATCACCCAGATAGCGGTCACGACATGGCTCGGCGGCGGGCGCATGCTGCCGCTGATTTCCGACGTCTACCAGATGCTGATCGCACCGGAAATCATCAAGGTGGTAAGTTTTACGCTGATACGGCCGCACGGCCACAAATTCAACGTCACGGCCAAAGGCATCCATCACGCGGGCCTCAACGTTCAGTGGCGGCTCCTGCTTCGCTTCCTCACGCTGGCATCGATCACCATCGTGGGCCTTGCCAAGGTGTTTGCTTTCGACAATTCAGACCTGATCGAGGATGGCGGCGCGCTCAACCTGTTCTGGGCCTGGTACAATCTGCTCGTGCTGACGATCTGCTGCCTGGTCTGCATCGAGCAGCCACGACGCCGGCTCGACGAACGCTTCGCTACCCGGGAAAAGGCCATCATCAGGATCGGAGACGACGTTCGGCTCTACGACGTTACCGACATCTCCGCGAGCGGGATGCGCCTGGCGGGCACGGTCCCCGACCCGGTCGGCGCGTCGGCCAATGTCATCATGGGCAATTTCGAGAGCGAGGCCGTCATTGCCCGCAAGGGTGACAAGGAGTTCGCGGTCAGCCTGATCGGCGATGCAGCGCGCGAGGCGATGACCAGGCGCGTCTATTCCCCCGAATACGGCAAGCCACTCGACCAGATCAGCGCAAGTCAGGTTTTCGCCGGCATTCTTCAACGGCTCGCGCGATAGGCTCGAGCGGTGACAACTCACGTCGTGCGACGCCGCAGATTTGTCTACGCGTGCAACTGCGGCAACCGACGCTGGTCGGCTTCCACCGCCGCGGCGTTTTTGCGCGACTGGTAAACCTTCAAAACGCCTCGCGAAGCTTCCCTGTCGAGACGGGAGAACTCGTCCTTCAGGCCCTCCAGTTCGCCGGAGGGAATGCGATGGTTCCTGGCGCCGAGGAACACCAGCGCCATCGCGGTTTCCCAATCGAAGCCGAGGGCCTTCGCCAGCACCAGGATCATCTCCCTGTCGTTCTGGACCAGTGTGCGCTCGACCACGTCTACCGGAAGGACGCACAACAGCGACAGTCCGACTGTGACTTCCTCGAGCTTGTGGGCGAGCGCGTAGGCAAGGACGCTTTTCTCGTTCAACTGGCCGTACTGGTGCTGGCCTGTGACGGTGCGCTTGGCGGCAAAATAGCTCTTCGATGCCGGACCGAACTTCGAATGCAGCCTGCCCGTGACCTCGGTCACCGATGCGTTGATCTCGTCTGCCAGATCGGGCCGTTCCTGCTCGAGCTTGCGCTTGACGTCATCGGACGCCTTGGCGATCAGCTGCTGGAACATGTGCCTCGGGATTTCCTTGCGAAGGCCGATATGCTCGGCAAGGATCGAATCCGTCTCCGATCGCTTGATCATCTGCAGGAAGCCGAAATCCGAAAAGCAGGCGCCGTTGTTGGCGGCAACCGATCGCACCACGTCGCGGTTGCCGCGTGTGACGAGCTCGTCGGTCACCTCGACCGGCAACGAGCTGCGCTTGGAAATCGCGAGCAAATGAGGCTGGCTCTTGGTTCTGATGTTGTTGACCAGTGCCTTCGGATCAATCCGGTTGGAGTATTGAAGGATCGGCCCGGCAACCTCGATCGAATCGTCGAAGGCGAGGAACATCACGATCTTGAATGGCGCATTGTCGGTGTGAGCGAGCCGCTTGGCAAGCTTGGCGCGGGCCGCGAGCTCGATTTCATCGGCAAGCCTGCCGATCACCTCGCCGAAAACCCAGATCTGGTCTTCGGTGTAACGTCCCTCGATCAGGATGTCGGTGGCGTGCCACAGGGCGCGGGCGCGGGTTTCGGCAGTCCCGCGCGAGATCGCGTCGTTCAAATCCTTCAAAAAATAATGGCTGGCTTCCGTCATCGAGCAATCCCCAAGACACTGCCACTGAATTAATGCTGTCACCAATAAGCGCAAAATTTTAATGACCACGTTTCGGGATGGCTCGGATTTTCAACCCCGCCAAAACCGATCATTAACCCTGGAAAAACCGGACCGGGATGCCTCCGACGGGCCCCCTGGCAGGCGCGCGGACATTTATTGTGTTTTTATACCGCCGGGGCGCGACTGATCTGGAATTAATACGCGGTCTCCGCGACATTGCGCGGCAACCACGACATCTCCCTGGTTTGGAGCCGCGATGAAACACCAATCTCGAATCGGCCACGCAGATCCATATTCTCCGCTGATGTGCAGCCTCGTGCTGCTGATGGTTTTCGTGGCCATCCAGCTCAAGATTTTTGCCGTGTTCTAGATTTTTGCGATCGGGTTCGCAAAACGATGCCGCAACGAGCGGCGATCGCCCGACACGAACCGCTGCACTCCCGCACCGGGCCCGGGCCCAGGCCTAAGCCTGGACCGGCATCGCCACACTCTGGAGCTCTCTGTCCGTGGAATTGTCGACCGTGATGCTGTCCTGATACGTCTCGGGTCCCGCCCAGACCGCCAGCGCCGTAAGCGCGGAAAGGCCTGCAGCATAAAGTGCCACCGGCCACCAGGTTCCGGACCATGCCACCAGCGCGGTGGCCACGAACGGTGCCGGTCCGCCGGCCAGCAGCGAGCCGAGTTCGCGTGCAAAGGCGAACCCTGCAAAGCGCCGCTGTGGCGGGAACAGCTCGGCAAAATACGCCGCCTGCGGGCCGAACATCGCCGCGGTCACAACCGCGCGTGCGACAATGAAGGCAAGCGCGATCCAGATCCACGCCCTGGTTCCGACCAGCAGGAAGAAGGGACCGGCGAACACCACGCCGGCCAACGCGCCGAAAATGTAGATCGGGCGCCGGCCAACACGATCGGAAAGTGCCGCGAATCCCACGATGGTGAACAGTTCAACCACGAAGGCGATCATAAGTGCACTCAGTGCCTCCTGCCTCGGCACGCCCAGCGTCGTGACGACATAGTTCAGGCCGAACACGGGAAACAGATAGCCGAGGCCATTTTCGGCGAGCCGCGCCCCGAGCACCACCATGAAATTCCGCGGATGCCGGCGAAGCGCTTCCATCGCCGGATTGCGCTCGACCTTGCCGCGCGCGACTACGGCCTCGGTGAAAACCGGCGTTTCCGAAACTCTCAGGCGGACGTAGATGCCGATCAGGATAAGCAGGAAACTTGCGAGGAACGGCAGACGCCAGCCCCACGACATCAAGTCTTCGCGCGGCAACAACGTCACAAGCGCGAACGCGCCGGCCGCGAGCAGATTGCCGACCGACACGCCGAGCGGCGCGAAACTGCCCCAGAAGCCTCGATGCTGCGCCGGCGCGTTCTCGACGAGGTAAATCACCGCCCCGCCATATTCGGCGCCGGCCCCCAGCCCCTGCACGACCCGCAAGATGACGAGCGCAAGAGGCGCCCAGAAACCGATCTCGGCATAGGTCGGCAGAAAACCGATCGCGGTGGTGCCTATACCGATCATCAACAGGGTCGCAACCAGCACCGGCTTGCGGCCGAAGCGGTCACCCATGACGCCAAAGAGGATGCCGCCGATCGGCCGCACCACGAAGCCGACACCGAAGGTGAGGAATGCGAGCATGGTGCCGACGACCGGGTCGCTTTTCGGAAAAAACAGATCACCGAACACCAGCGCGGCGGCGGTGCCGTAGAGGAAGAAATCGTACCATTCCAGTGCAGACCCGACGCTGGCCGCCAGGATGACGCGCAGGCGCGCGGCGCCCGTACTATCGGACGTGGTCCCCGTCATTATTTTCCCCCGTTTCGCTTGCTTGCTATTTTTTGATCCCGGTCGTCTTGTTCGGTCTCGTTTGTTGTCAGCCCGAGAGGCCGACGCCCGCGTGGCACATATCGATAGAGATTTACGCCGCGCGGGTGAAATAGGATTTCCTGGCTCCCGACTGCGTTTCGTAGATCGACCCCTGCAGCTTCGCAGGCGGCAGCGGCATTCGGACGGGAACGTCGGTGAGGCGCGGCGTCACGACGACATCGCCGGACAACAGGCGGCTGTTGAACTCGTCGAAATCCTTGACCCCCATCAGCGGCCAGGCGTCGCTGGCTGCGACTTCATAGAGCAGGAGATTGCGCGAACGGTCCGAGGTGTTCAATGCCGATCCGTGCAGGGAGCGGACATGGTGGAACGACATGCTGCCGGCCTTGCCCATGCAAGGCACCGCCCGAGCGATCTCGTCCTTGATGAGGTCGGCGTCGATCAGGCCGGCGAAAGCGCCGTCATCGCCATGATGATCCCAGACCTGCCCGGTATGCGTTCCCGGGCTGACGAGCATCGGCCCGTTGGACAGATCGGTATCGTCCAGCAGCACCCCGATGGCTAGGATGTCGTCATTGGTGTGCGGATAGAACGCCCAGTCCTGATGCCATTCCACCGGAGAGCCGTAGCGCGCCGATTTCATGTTGAGCTTGGAGCCGTGCAGCCGCAATCCCGAACCGATCAGTTTCTTCAGGATGTCGATGACGGCCTGCGAGCGCACGATCTCGTCGAAGATCGGATGCACCTTGTGCGGGGCCTTGATGCGGCGGACCCTGGGATTTTCGGCCGTGTGGCCCGGCTCCAGGTCGTAGACGTCGGTATGCTCCAGGATGTCGACCGATCCCGCAATCAGCTCGGCAATCACGCTCCGCACCTTGACCAGCGTCGCCGCGTCGAGCACGTCGGGCACCACGATGAACCCGTCACGCTTGTAGGCTTGCACATCCTGTTCGGAAATCATCCCGGCGTTTCTCCCCTGATATCCCTCTTCAGCCTTTACGTTGCAGGCGCCTGCGGCGCGAAGACGAACGGAGCCTATCATCTCGCGGATGAAGGGCAATGTGCCGGCCCTGCAGGGCAGGTTGACCAAACCCGCATCGCGCACTGCAACAATTGACAGTGGATTTGGCTGGTCGCCTCCCTGTCGGCCTCCGCCTTTTCGTCACACGCGATCCAGACGAAGCGTGCTCGAACGTCACCTGATCTTCATCAGGGATCGCGCGAGGCTGCAGGCAGGCTCTTTTTTGACCTTTGTGGCAGGGGGTCTCAAATGGACCGGATTTCGTCCTATCACCGCCGGATGATGGCGCGTGCGATCGCGCTGTCGAAGGTCTCGGGCGCGGAGATGCTGTGGTGGGGACCTTTGCGCCGAGATTTTTTCGACCGGTTCAGCCGCCGCTGAATTCAGACCGCGGCAATGGTCTGCACCTCGACCAGAAACGGCTCCTTGACCAGGCGGTCGACGATCAGAAGCGTGTTGGGCGGGTATTTTCCATTCGGAAACATTTTCGGGAATTCGCGCAGGCGGAATGCCATGAATTCGGCGATATCCTGCGAGTGGACAAGGTAGGTCGTGAACTGTACGACGTTTGCGAAAGTGGCACTTGCGGATTTGAGCGCCGCCTCGATGTTGCGAAAGACCTGGGCGGTCTGGGCCTGAAAATCGCCTTCGCCAATCAAATTGCCTGAAGCGTCGGCAGACAGCATCCCGGCGATGAACAGCAATTCACTCGCCTTCACCCGCGTCACGTGAGTGTATTGTCCCATCGGCGCGCCCAGTTCGGCTGGATTATAGATTTCGATCTCTGCTGGCATGGTTTTTCCTTTGGCTGTTTCCTTTGGCTTGTGCTTTGGCTTTTCCTGTCCGTGTCGCACCATTGAAATTCCGGTATCGCGTTCTGAAGCCGGACAGTGCCCGGCGATAATTGCCGTCAACCGCCTCGCAGGCAATGCAGCGTGATCTCCGGCGGACAGTTCAGGCGAACCGGAACCACGCTCGATCCAGCGCCGACAGAGGTATAGCCAAGCATCCTGTGATGCTGCCAAGGGCCGGCGCCCATGCGGCGCGGCAGCACCGCCTCGAGCTTGATCGGGATCGATCCGGGGAGGCAGAGCTGACCGCCATGCGTGTGGCCGCAAAGCATCAGATCGAAGTCGGCGTGCGCGGCCTGGCGGTAGATTTCCGGCGTATGCGACAGCAAAATCGAGAAAGCGTCGTTGGGGATTTGCGAAGCGGCCTTTTCGATGTTGTCGACCCGGTAGAAATGTGCGTCATCGACGCCGGCCAGATAAAGGCGCTCATTGCCACGCGCGATGACTTCGCATTCGTTGAGCAGCATGCGTATGCCCATCGCTTCCATTGCCGGGACCATCTGGATCGTGTCGTGATTTCCCAGCACGCCGTATATCGGGGACTTCAGGTGCGCCCTCACCCTTGCGACACCCTCGAGCGCAGCAAGGAACGGCCCGAAAGTCTTTCCGCGGTAGTCGCCGGTCAGGACGCACGCATCGTATTGCATGCCGATGACGAGTTTGCAGACGTGCTCCATCGCAGCTTCGCTCATGTCCACGTGCATGTCGCTGATGTGGAGTATGGTATAGCCGTCGAACGGGGCCGGCAGCGAGGCAAAACTCATCTCGTTTCGCCTTACCGTGACGCGCTCGGCATTTTTCCGCGCCCGCCAATAGAGTCCTGAAAGCTTCAGCGCACCTTCAATGATCGCAGGCACCGGCGAGGCATTTTCAAGATTGAATATCAGAAGCCCCTGGCCGAAAACCTGGGCTTCATGGTCCTGCTCGATCCCCAGCCGTTGCCGGGCGTGAAGCGGTCCGAGACGCTTCTCCAGTTCATGCAGGATGGCGTTGTCCACGGAACGGATATCTCGAAACCGCCTGATTCTGGCAAGGCTTGATTGCTTATCGCACACTGCTTGCCTCTCCGCGGGCTTTTTTTGATGCCTGAACCGGCGGAGAGCTGCCGCAGTAGCCTTCAACTTCATGTCGGGAGAAAGCCGTCAGTGCTGACGCTATTGCTGCCTTGCGCTGCGCGCGATAGGTTTGCCTGGACACTTTCGGGAGAGCTTCGTGAACATATCGGACGACAGCAGGATTTCTGAGGACCGCCGCGAAGCCTTGCGCTATGCGCTTGCGATCGGCGGCGGCGCAGCCCTCTCCTCCGCCCTTGCAAGCGAGGCATCGGCGCAAGGCGCGGCCGACAACACGCTGGATCGCATCCGCGCCAACAAGGTGCTTCGCATCGCGGTCCTGCCAGGTGAACTACCCTACTTCAACAAGGATCTCGCCACGGGCAACTGGTCCGGATTTTCGATCGAGATGGCCAACGACATCGCCAAGATTCTCAACGTCAAGCTCGAATATACCGAAACGACCTATGGAAACTCGATTCTCGACCTGCAATCCAACAAGATCGATCTCGGCTTCGCTCTCAATCCGACCCCGCAGCGGGCGCTGGTCGTGGATTTCTGCGCGACCGTCTTTCCGCATCCGTTCGGCGCCATGCTCAGAAAGGGACTGGAAGCCAGAAGCTGGGCCGACATCAACAAGCCCGAGGTCAGGATTGCGGTGGATGTCGGTTCGGCGAACGAGGCGGTGGCGCGCCGCTTCGCGCCGAATGCGACGATCAAGTCGCTGAAATCGCGCGACGAGGTCATGCTGGAAATGTCGTCGGCGCGGGTCGATTGCGTCGTCAACGCGCTGGTGCTTGGCCTGACCGCGATCGCCAAGAATCCGAACCTCGGCGCCTACAAAATCCTTCAATCGCCCTCCGTCGCCATTCCCTCCAGCATGGCGGTCCGCCGCGAGCCCGACAAGCGCTGGCGCGATTTCCTTTCCGTCTGGGTCGACTACAACCGCGGCATCGGCCAGATGCGCGAATGGTTCGTCAAGGGGCTGTCGTTAAGCGGTGTGAAACAGGAAGACGTGCCGGTCGAACTCAATATCTGAGCGAGCACACATTTGGTTGTGATCGGCGTCATCGCGAGCGTGAGCGAAGCGATCCAGAGTCACATTGTGAAATCTGGATTGCTTCGTCGCTGCGCTCCTCGCAATGACGCGGTGAGTTCGTGATCAAGCCTTGTCGTAGGTCATGCCGCGTTCCAGGCGGCGCGCAACGAGCGTTGCCGGAAACAGGATCGCGAAATAGATCAGGGCTACGATCGTATAGACCTCCAGCGGCCGATAGGTTTCGGCGTTGATCAGGGTTGCGTTGTAGACGAGGTCGGGAACGGCAATGATGGACACAAGCGAGGTGTTCTTCAACTGCGTCACCGACTGGTTGACGTAGGGCGCCAGCATCGGCTTGAGCGCCTGCGGCAGGATCACCAGCCGCAGCACGCGCAATGGTGACAGTCCAAGGGCCTGCGCCGCATCCCACTGTCCACGATGCACGCTCTCGATGCTGCCACGGACGATCTCGGCATAAAACGCCCCGCCATAGAGCGACAGCACGGTGACGGCGGCGACATGCGCCGGGATATTCACGCCAATGACGACCGGAAACGCGTAATAGAACCAGATGATCTGAACCAGCAGCGGCGTGCAGCGGAACAGTTCGATATAGGCGATCAGGAGCCAGTCGATAACAGGCAAGCGTCCAAGACGCAGGATGCCGACGACAAGTCCAATCAATGTGCCGAGCAGGATGGTGCCGATTGTGTAAGCCATGGTCCAGCCGAGCCCGAGCCAAAACAGATGGCTGTACTTGGCCAGGATAGCGAAGTCCCAGACGTAGTTCATGCCCGCCCCCGTCTTGCTTGCGCGCCCGCATGTGCGATTTGGCGGCCATCAAAGATAGCGATCAGGCGAAAACGGACGCACGTCGAAGGACGGTGCCGCACCGCCGATCATCGCGGCGATCGCCGCGCCCGTCGCCGGCCCCGTCGTGAAGCCGATATGCTGGTTGCCGAAAGCACACCACAGACCCGGATGCCGCGGCACCGGGCCGATCATCGGCAGGCTGTCCGGCAATGTCGGCCGCGAGCCGCGCCAGGGCTCGCCTACCGCCTCGCCGAATTCGACCACGCCGCGCGCGGCAGGCACCACGGCTTCGAGCTGTGCGAAGGATGAAGGTGCATCGCGCGCCGTCAATTCGACGCCGGTGGTGACCCGGATGCCCCGCTCCATCGGCGTCATGAGGAAGCTGGCTTCGGCATCATGGATCGGACGCTGCAGGGAGCGTGCCGGGTTTGGCTTGAATTCGCGGTGATAGCCACGCTCGAACGCCAGAGGCACGCGGTAGCCAAGCGGCCGCAGCAGGTCGGCGGACCAGGGACCCAGCGCGACCACGACATGGCGGGCGGATATCGCACCATTGGAAAGCATCACGCGCCAGCCCTCGCCGTCCGGCGTGATCGCCTTGATCTCCGACTGCCGGATTTCGCCGCCGGAAACCTCAAACAGACGCGCATAGGCCCTGACCACGGCAGCGGGCGAGTCGACCGAAGCGGTCTGGGTGTGCAAGAGGCCAACCTTGTAGACGGGCACGATATTTGGCTCGAGCGCCGAAATCGCCTGGCGGTCGAGGAGATCGCTTTTGATGCCGTATTCGGCAAGGAAGTCGTGCTCCTGTTTCGCCGCTTCGATCGCGTCGCTGCGCCATACCTTCAACCAGCCGGTCTCGCGGAGACGCGGCGCGGCCTCTGCCTTCACGATCCAATCCCGGTGCAGCTTCAGCGACGCGCCGATCAGTCCGTGCAGGGCCGTCGCCCGCGGCCTGGTCTGGGACGGTGTCGCATTGGCGAGGAAGCGGGCCACCCAGCCGACGTTTCGGATCGTCCAGCCGATATCCCAGCGCAGCGCGGCATGGCGGTTGGTGATGTAAGAGGGAAGCGCGTTCCACAGCGATGGCTTGTTGAGCGGCAGGATCGAACCGCTACTGAGAACGCCGGCATTGCCGTAGGAGGTTTCGCTGCCGACTTCGCGCCGGTCAACCAGGATGACCGACAAGCCCCGCTGACGGGTTGCAAGCGCCGTCGACACACCGACGATGCCGGCACCAAGCACGACAACGTCCGCCTGGACCTCGGTCCGGCCAGGTGCGGAACTGTTGGACATCAAACCCACCCCTACATCAGTGACAGCCCGCCATCGACAGGCAATAGCGCTCCCGTCACGTGGGCGGCCTCCGCCGACAACAAAAACACGATCAGCGCGGCCACCTCGTCGGGTTCGGCCAATCGTGCCAGCGGATTGGCCTTGGCGACCAATTGCCAGCTTTGCGCGTCCAGCGCCCCCATCAGACCCGCATCCTTGCGCGTATAGCCGGGTATGACAACGTTGGCCGTTGCGCCGCAGCCTGCGAGTTCGATCGCCAGGCACTTGACCAGCACTTCGAGCGCTGCCTTGGCCGCCGCCGACCCCGGATACGTCGCTTCCGGCGTAAAGCGATGCGCCGCAAAACTGGAAACGGCGACCACGCGTCCCTTCGATCCGCGCGTCAGGTCGGCCAATGCGGCGCTTGCCAGTTCGAAGAACGCGCTCGCCATGACGGCAAACGACCGTTCAAGGCTCAAGCGCGGCAATTGCGTGAAGCTTCGCCGATCGGCAAAGCCCGCCGCGTGAACGATCGCGTCGATGCTTCCGAACGCCTCGCGAGTGGCAGAAACAAGGTCGGATGCCACTCCTGCCTTCGCCAGATCGCCGGCGCGCACTGCGACCCTGGCGCCGGCCCGCTCGCAGTCCCCGGCAACCGCCTGCAATCGCGCCAAACCAGCGGCGTCCTCGCCCTGCCCATGCAACATCAAGCACTGGTCCGGCCCCGCCACCCGCCGCGCCACGGCAGCGCCGATGCCGGACCCGCCGCCGGTAATGATTGAAACGCGCAATCGATCCTCGTTATCGAGTGGAAAGATCCGCCGACTATAGGCCGCGACGAATCGACGCGATAGTGGAGGCTGTTATCGCATACCGCATCGACGGCGCTAGCATGGGCAGACAGCGTTACTGCGACCCTGCAGCAAATTCCCGGTGGGCATCTCCATGATGTGAAGCTATTCATCTTGGGCAATCCAGCCGGACGCCTACAATGGATAGTTCCTCTAATGGCGGGGGGACGACGACATGGCGCGGAAGATCGTGGTGCTTTCCGACGGCACGGGCAATTCCTCGGCCGCCATCTGGCGCACCAATGTGTGGCGAACCTTCGAGGCCCTCGATCTCTCATCTTCCGATCAGGTCGCGTTCTATGACGACGGTGTGGGCACATCGAGTTTCAAGCCGCTGGCAATTCTGGGTGGCGCCTTCGGCATTGGCCTGCGGCGCAACGTCATCGATATCTACAAGTTCGTGTGCCGGAACTGGCAAAGTGACGCGGACGAGATATTCGGATTCGGATTCAGCCGCGGCGCTTTCACGATCCGGGTGGTGACAGGCCTCATTCTCGACCAGGGCCTGGTCCAGGCGGACAACGAGATCGAACTGCACCGGCTGGCGAGCGCAGCATACGAGGACTATCACAGCCGAAAATATCACACGGTCTGGTGGGAGATCTTCAACAAGGAGCTGAAGATCCCGCCTTCCAGGACGGCGGCGAAGAACAGGCCGGTCAGCTCGATCCGCTTTCTCGGGCTTTGGGACACTGTTGCGGCCTATGGCCTGCCGGTCGACGAGATGACCCGGGGGGTCAGCAAGTGGATCTGGCCGCTCGAACTGCCCGGCAGGGTGCTCGATGCCCGCGTTCAGCGCGCTTGCCACGCGCTGGCGCTGGATGACGAGCGGACGACCTTTCATCCGGTACTATGGGACGAGAGCGCGCAAGTGCCGTCTGATGCGGATCAGCCTCGGCCGTTGTCGGAGGAGAGGATCAGCCAGGTCTGGTTTACGGGGATGCACGCCAACGTCGGCGGCGGCTACCCCGACGATTCGCTCGCTTTCATCCCGCAGTACTGGATCATGAAGGAGGCGCAGAAATGCGGGCTCAGTTTCAAGTCCGCGCCCAACGCCGACCCGGACAGCATGATCAACGCCAGGGCATCGCGGGACAAGGACGGGCGGCTGTACGATTCGCGCAGGGGATTCGGCAGTTACTACCGGTACGGTCCGCGCAAGCTTGCCGAACTGTGCGATGAAACGTTCTCCGGCAAACCCGGCGACGCCGTCCTGATCCGCGTGCCGAAGATTTACGAAAGCGTTTTCAAGCGCATTCAGAACGATGCCCATCCCAGCGCGCCGCTCGGCATTCCCGCCAAATATGAAGTGGTGACCGACGACGGAAAAATACTTCCCGTTGGCGGCAACCCTTACGAAACCGCCGCTTCGCGTCAGGCGCGCGAAAACACCCAGGAGTTCGTCTGGAATACGGTGTGGCTGCGTCGCATGCTTTATTTCCTAACCGTTCTGGCATCGGCCGCACTCCTCATATTCCCGCTGCTCAAGAGCCGCCCGGCCTCCGATGAATTTTCAAGCCCGATCCGCTGGCTCTCGGACCTGATCCGGCTCTGCGGCTCGTTTCTTCCTTCCATCGCCGATCCCTGGTTGAACGGATACGCGCGCAGTCCGGTCAGCTTTGCTGTGATGGTCTCGCTGCTGGCGGCGTTCACGATCGCCGGCAGCCGGCTTTCGGTGCGCATCAAGAGCGACATGGGCGCGATCTGGCAGAAATCGATCGCATCCAGCCTTCCCGCCGCGGCCCTGCCCGACAACTGGATATATCGGTTGCGGACCAGCGCGCCTTACGTGGCCGCGAAGCGGAGCTGGAAATTCGTCGTCGGACCGACGCTATCTGCGCTGTTCTTTGTCTATGCCGGCCTCATGCTGCTCAATCACCTTGCCTACATCGTGCTCGACGATGCGGGATTTGTCTGCATCGAGAGCACGGGTGCCGGCAAAATGCAGAAGAACGAGACCAGACAACTCCTGTTCAACGCCTCTTCCGTTTGCGCGGCAACCGGTATCCTGCTCGACAACGGCGGCCGTTACGAGATTTCGATCAAGGCCCGCGAACCGCACTGGTATGACGGGTCCATTGAAACCAGCCCCGCCGGATTCTACAGCCTTGACGCGCCGACCTTCTGGCAGAAGGCCGTCATGGTCTTCGGTCTTCCGATGCGCCGAGAATTGATCAGGCCATGGTTTCGAATAGTGGCCCGTACCGGCGGCGTTGGAGGCGAAGAGAGCTTTCTTGATCCGGATCCAAAGGACTATTCGATCGACGAAGTGCTCAAGGCTACCCGCGATGGCGAGCTCTTCCTGTTCGTCAATGATGCCGTGGTCGGGGTCCCCGGCCTGGAGGGCAGCTTCTATCGCAACAATGTCGGGACAGCGGACGTGACGATCACTCGTCGATAGTCGGCGCGAGGCTTGGGGTCTGCATCGGAAAGATATCGGCAAACAAGTCTTGCAGCGAATTCCTCCTGCGCGCTCGCCTCCATATGTTGATTAACATATGTGTGGAACTTAAAAGACTTGCCGTCGATTTATCCATTTTTTGGCGGACGACCTGCACACCAGGCTGACCGGGAATTTAAAGACCCGGTGACTGGCCAACGCCGCCGGGCGATTATATTCCGCCTGCGCGGCGTTGCGCTTTTTCGGTAACATTATCTTGAGTTTCCGCCTGCCGGTCATAAAAATTTCCTGTCCGGCGAGCTGAATGAGGAACTATGCCGCGGCTGCACGTCAATGATACAAGCTGCACGACTCGGGAGGCTGTTCCCCGCACACGCTCGGGCGACTTGATCAGAAAGGACGTGAGCAAAGATGGAAGGATGCCGCGACAAAACTGGCTCCAGGGTTGAAATCGAAGGCAGGTTGGCTGCATTGAATCGGCTGCATCGCCGGCTCCAAAGACGGAAGGAGCAATTTCGGGATTTGCAGGAAAATGCCATTGCCGCGAAAATCGACAATATAAGAAGGTTGCTCAATTCCATTTACCTGTCGGCGCCAGCCGCGATTTCGCACTACCGTGCGGTCTTGCCGCGGTGGTCGGGCCGGCGCAGGCCGCGACGCGCAACGCGCCCCAGTTGAGACGGTCGCCTTATCCGTGAGCGGGATCGGTTTCGGGCAGTGATACTGCCTCAACATTAACCATGGACGTAGCCGCCGGAAAAGGTTTAATGCAGCGCGCCCTGCTTATGACCGATGGAGGTCGCAATGCAGCGTTTCATCCGCGAGCGGAACATCGCGCTCTATAAAATGCTGATTGCGGCGAGCGAACGCGATCCGTCGCGTGACGAAGAACGGCACAGGATGCTCGTGACCTTGCTTGCCGATGAAATGGCCAGGGACCGCAAGCCGCCGGACAGTCAGTCGCTCGCCGAGCTGTTTGCCGAAACGATGATGGTCGCCGAGTTGAGCGACGGACTGGGCCGCCTGCCCGACGCATGATCCGGGCAAACGCGCCCGCCAGAAATTTACAAAGGGGCGGCTGTCGCCGAATGCCGCAATGAAGCAGCAGCGCGAGCGCGCCGCTCGATCGCCGGCCAGGCAAGCACGCGTCCTTGGCACAGGCCGGCCGCCATGTCAGGCTGCACGAAGAACAGCCCAGGGGGATCGTCTTGTACCGCCATTTCATAGTTCCCTGCTCGATTGCAATCGCTGTATTGGGCGCTGCGTCGGCCAACGCTTTTGCCGCCGAATCCGAGCGCTGCCAGGAGTTGAGCCGGCGGTTTCAGGCAGCCAAGCCCCAGATCACGGCGATGGAGGTTTCCCTGGCCTTGTTCTCGGCGGCCGACGCAGACTGCGTCGCCTTGGCAAGCGAACTTCTCGACGGCGGCGCCTCGGTCGATGCGCGCGATCGGCTCGGCGCCCGGCCTCTCAGCCACGCCGCAAGGTTTGGCAATCTGGCAATGGTCGATCTCCTGCTTGCGCGCGGCGCTCCGATTGACGCCCGCAATCTGGCCGGTGCCACGGCGCTCTACTTTGCCGCAGAGGGCGGCCATCTGCAGGTGGTGCAGCGGCTTGTCGAACGCGGCGCCGACGTGAAACTCAGCGGCCGCAGCGGCATCAGTCCTGTCGCTGCCGCTACCTATGCCGGCAGCGATCAGGTCGTCGAAACATTGCTTGAGCATGGAGCCGACGAACGAGCGCCTGACGAAACCGGCAAGCCGCCGATCGTCTATGCGGCAGCGCGCGCCCGGCTCGATATCGTCAAGCGGCTATTGGCACGCAATGTCGACGTCAATGCCCGCTACCCGCACGATCTTACACTGCTGATGTGGGCCTCGGGTCCGGATGAAAAGGTCCCGGAAGCCGATGCAATCAAGGTTGTCACGCATCTCCTCGATGCCGGTGCGCAAATCAACGACCGCGATGCCCGCGGCCGCACCGCCCTCATGATTGCCGCGGAAGGTGGCCATGCGGAACTGGTCGCTCTGCTGCTTGAGAGGGGAGCCGATCCCGCGATCAAGGACCGCGCCGGCAAGCGGGCCGCAGACCTGACCACTCTTACTTCGCTGCGTGAACGGCTGGCGACGCCGTGACCTTCATTTCATCATGGCCTAGATCATGATGCGATTAAGTGGAATCGCATCATGATCTCATCCCTTTGTTTGAGCATGATCTCCGCGCAAACGCGTTTCGCGTTTGTCGCGAGGGAAAACCGGTTTCCACTTTTCCGGATCATGCTCTAAAGCCCGGCCAGGTATTGCGCCAGCGCGGCGAGGTCATCCTCGGGGGTGGCGATCATCAAGTCGGACATGCCGGGATTATTGCCGCGCGCGCGCGTTCGGAAATCGGCCATTGTGCTGGCAAGATAATCGCGGCCCTGCCCGGCCAGCCTCGGCACGGTGCCATCGCCCTGAAAGCGATCGAGATGGCAACCGGTACAGCCGACCGAGTGCTCGGCGGTGAGCGCCCGCTCGGCAACGTCCTTGGGCGAGCGCGGCTGATTGAGATCCGGCCAGGGCTTTTTTGCGAAATATTCCGCGATCGCAAGCATGTCGTCCTTCTCGAAGGCCGCGGCGATCGGCTGCATGATTTCGCTCTTGCGGTCGCCACGCTTGAAGTCGCGAAGCTGGATGTAAACGTATCCGGCTTGCTGTCCCCAGATGACGGGAATCGTCTTGTCGACCGGCTTGCCGTCCGGGCCGTGGCAGCCGGCGCAGGTTTCGACCTTTTCGTCGATGCTTTGGGCCGGTGCAGGCATCGTGCCTGCGATCGACAGGATTGCGGTGGCAATTGCGCATGCAATCAACCAGTTCAAATGGCCGCTCACGAACTGCTTCCTCAAACCCTCAACGAAAGCGGGGCCAGAAACCGGCCCCGCTCCCTTGATCGTCCGCAAACAGCGATTGTTCATTCAAGCGTGAAAGCGATGATGCTGTTGCCGCGCCTGAAGTTGACCTGCACGTTACCGCCCGCGCCGACCACGATGTATTGCTTGCCACCGAGGGAGTAACTCGAGGGTGGCGCATTGACGCCGGCACCGGCGCGGAAGCTCCACAGCTCCTTGCCGTTGGACGAGTTGTAGGCTGCGAACTTGCCGTTGCCTTCGCCGGTGAAGACCAGGCCGCCGGCGGTGGCGAGAATGCCGCCGATCATCGGCTCAGGCGTCTTCACCTGCCATTTGATCTTTCCGCTGTTATAGTCGACGGCCGTGATGTTGCCCGACTGCTTTTCGCCCGGGATCGCCGTGAATGCGCCGCCGAGCCACAACTTGCCATTCGGATAGGGCGAGCTTTCGACGCGGTAGGTCATCGGCTGATGCAGGTTGATGGCATAGGCAAGCCCCTGCCCGGGATCGGTGGCAATCGGCGACCATTCGACACCGCCATTGGCACCCGGAAGCATGCGGGCCCCCTCCTTGGTCGGCAGCACCCACATATTCTCTTGCGGCACCATCGCCTCGGAGAAGCGGATCAGGCTGCAGTCCTTGCGGTCGTGAACATAGACGTGACCGGTCTTGCCGGCATGGATCACGCCGGGAACGGTCTTGCCGTTCTTGTCCTTGACGTCCACCAGTACCGGCGGGCTCACGGCGTCGAGATCCCAGACGTTGTGGGCAATGTACTGGAAGTGGCAGGCGTATTTGCCAGTGTCCAGATCGAGCGACACCAGCGAGTCGGTGTAGAGATTGTCGCCGGGCCGCAGCGAGCCATCAAGATCGGGTGACGGATTGCCGACCACGAAATAGATCCGGTTGGTTGCCAGATCGACAGCGGGATTTTGCCAGACGCCGCCGCCAAGCTTCTGGTAGGGGTCGCCGATCTTGGCGAGCTGGTCCTTTTCGGCCTGAATATCGCGGTGCATGTCGCGCCCCGTGGCATCCTTTGTCGCCCAGACGCCGACCGATTTCTCGGGGATGGTGTCGAAATTCCACACCAGCTTGCCGGTCTTGGCGTCGTAGGCCTTGAGGAAGCCGCGGATGCCGTATTCGCCGCCATTGGTCCCGATCAGAACCTTGTCCTTGACGACGGTCGGGGCCATCGTCTCGCTGTAGCCGAGCTCGGGATCGGCAATGTCCGTCTTCCAGACGACTTCGCCGGTCTTTGCGTTCAGCGCCACGAGTTTGGCGTCGAGGGTGGCGAGATAAACGAGATCACCCAGCACCTGCACGCCGCGGTTATTGGGACCGCAGCAGTAAGTGGTTACAGGCCCCATCCGGTGACCGTAGTGCCAGAGCTGTTCGCCCGTCTTGGCATCGAGCGCGTAGACATGGCTGAACGACGTCGTCACATACATGACACCGTCGACCACGATCGGCGAGGTTTCCAGCGACTCCCTGACGTCGGTCTGGAAAATCCATGCAACGTGCAGGTTCTTGACGTTGTCACGGTTGATCTGCTTTGCCGGGTGGAAGCGCGTTTGGGCATAGTTGCCGTTGGTCAGCAGAAAATTGGTCGTGCTTTTGTCTGCTGCATCGAGTTGCGCCTGGGTGACTGGAGAAATCTTCGCCTCGCGCGCGGGCGACCAGGGGTCCTGCTTGACTTCTTGCGCCTGACTTGGCCCTCCAACCAGAAAGCCCAGCCCGAACAACGTGGCACATGCCACCGAATATCTATTCATGGTTTCCGCCCCATATTGTTTGAGCCGGCACTTGCGTACGCCGGCATACGCAAAATCTGATCCGTCAGCGCGCGTTTGACAAGGAGAAAGCTGCATCCGCTGGCGTTTTCGCGCGATCTTAATCATTTTTCGCGGCTGCGAGATCGGCAAGCGACCCGCGGCCTCTCGAAAAATGGTGGCAGAGGCGATGCCGCCTACCGCAGTACGCGCTGCTCGGCCGCCGGCAGCGCCTTATGGCAGCGACTTTCTGAGCTCCAGGACATCCGCGGCAACCTTGCCGTCCATCTCGAGTGCCGCGACACTGCGCACAAGGATCGCAGCCAGAGATAACAGGATAGCAACGACCAACCCACTGACGGCAGCAGTGAGATATCGTTTCGACGCGTTGTACATAGGCCGCTCCCGGCAATGCGGAGTTGTTTCCCCCAAGGCCCGCAAGCAACGGCCTCAATGAGTCGCGGGGCGATTTAGTGGCAGGCGGGAGGCGTTCTCGCGGCGCCGTTTGCCGGGACCAGCGGTCCGATCCGGAATTTGAAATTCGGCTGGCCACCCAGCTCAAAGTGCGTCGGAATCAGGACCGACTTATCCCCTCATCCTGAGGAGCTTGCGCGAGCAAGCGTCTCGAAGGACGAGGCCCGGGAATAGGCAACGTGGCCTTCATGGTTCGAGACGGCGCAAGGGCGCCTCCTCACCATGAGGGTCTTATGACGCAGCAAGATTAGCTCCACGAGATGCGCCAGGGCTGGAGAAATCTCGCGTGCAAGCCGTCAACACGCAGGCGCAGGGTTCGCGACTGAACTGCCGTAAGCTCGCTCGGCCCATCGAGACCATCGCTCGTTCCGGGCAGCAAAACGCCCGCCTCATCCGGCTCAGCCGTCAGCGCATTCAAATGCCGAAGGCCGGCTTCCGCCAGGGCAGCTTCCTCAACCACACCCTCTTTCGTCCTTGCGACGAGATGTTTTGCCAGTGCCGGCCGCGCGATCTCCTCGGAAATCGCATCACGCCGTCCCGGCAAATAGTAACCCTGCCACGCTTGAACAAAAGCGCGGGCAAGAATTGCGGGAAGATCATCGTCGTCGGGTCGGGACATGGTGGCTCATGGAAGAGACTTCGCGCAAAATTCGACCGTAGTCTTTCCGGCAAGGGGCCTTCGGCAGTTGTCGCGCGCCGGTAGCGATTACCCGGGACGAACGGGGCACGGAAAAGGCGACTATTCGCTACGATTGAGGCAGAATTCGGTGTCCTCATGGCGATCTGAAGTTGCGGAGAACGCCAGGGATCAATGCAGACAAGGCCGCCGCCAGCCTGCGGTACCGTCGATCGGCCCTGTTCCATCGGCCGATCCGCGTGATAGTGATTATGGCGGGCGATTGCCCTGTCATTCTTTTTGCGCTCTTTGCGCTTGTTTTATTTGTTTCATTATTGCCGAGAGGCGTCATGGCAGCCAATGACGTTCAAATCGATTTCAATGCGCCAGCCGTTCTGAAAAAGTGGCCTTCACTCAATTCCGAGCGTTTCCAGCAAGCCCGTCATCCCGACGCTTATCTGCTGGTCGACGGCACCCTCGACGAATGCATCAGGGAGTTCATGACAAAACCCGCGTCCCAGCGGCATCTGTACGAGATACACACCGCGCCTCAACAACCTCTTGTAAGCGCTGTCCTGTCCCCGGAGCATATTGTTGAAATCGCCAGGCTTCGGGATTTTCTTTGCTAGCTCGTTGGCAATTCGAACATGCACGGCGGCATCGAGGTATTCATCATCGGCGCAGGATTCTCCGGCATGTACATGCTGCATTCGCTGCGCGACGAATTCGATCTGAACGTCACTGTGTTCGAGCCCGGCGACGGGGGTGGGAGACACCTGGTACTGGAATCGCTATCCCGGCGCGCGCTGCGATTCCGACAGCTACGTCTACCGCTACACCTTCGACAAGAACCTGTCACAGGAATGGAACTGGTCCGAGCGTTACCCCGTGCAGGACGAGGTCGTACGCTATCCGAACACTGCGCCGAACGGGGGCGACGTCGTCGCTCCCGATCATTGCCTTTCAGGGTACGTTCACCGGCGGCAACGGTCCGGTAGCCTGGGGGATGAAGCGAGGCTCGTGCGGACGGGCAATGACCGCCATCGTCACCCATGCAGCGATCAGAATTGCCAGTCCGCGCATGCGTTGATCACCTTTCTTGCTCACCTCGAGAGGCCAAGCAATTCCCGGACCAGCCACCTCAGGAGTTCGACACAGGCGCAGCTCTGGACGCCTTTCGACGTCGTGAAGGCCGTTCCTTGGGCAAGGTGGACGTATCCTGGGCGCGCTGCTTCAGATCGTCATGAATTTCCTGCAACTCTTCGGGACTGACGTCTTCGACGGCTGCGATACGGTCATTGGCTTTCTCGAGCGCCAGGATCAGTTCGCCGAGCTTTATCTGTATTGCCTTGGTGTCGCGGTTTTGTGTGTTCTGGATCAAGAACACCATCAATAACGTGACGATGGACGTGCCGGTATTGATGACGAGTTGCCAGGCATCGCTGAAGTTGAACAGCGGGCCGGTCGCGGCCCAGATCGCGACGATCATCAACGCCACGATGAAGGCGAGCGTGCTGCCCGCCCAGCTTGCCGTAGCGGCCGCGAACTGCGCAAAGCCGCGCGTTTGCTTGGGCTCGGAGGTTCCGACAGCAGCATTCGGCAGAGTTGCTTTCATGGCAGCCCTCAAGACATGACTCACTCACAACGCGAACCGATTCGCTCGGTTCCGTGTTTTGTTCCCACGACGGAAACTCATCATGTGGCCGTCAGGTTCCGGCCTGAGGGTGCCGGCGCTGCGCTGCAAGCCTGCCCAGCGTGCTTCGCCTTCATTGGCCGGATGCGAGCTGTGGCCCTGCCGGCAGGCGGACTATCCGGCGTCCGCCATTGATCGCTCTAAGTGCGTTGACGTATTCTTCAGGACGCTGCCAACGATAAGGAACTTTCAATCCCATGAATTCTGCGATGCTGCCGATGAACGCGGTGCAGTTGGATATTTCGGCGTTCCACACCGGTGAACTTGCCCGCAACTTCCTGATGTAGGCGAACACACGCTTTGCGTCCGCCTCATTCAGGTAAACCCGGTAATTGGCGGTCAGGTATTGCGGATCAAGATCGCCGTAGCTCGCCCCGGTCTCGGATGGCACCCACGACACATAACCGAGCACATATTTCAGCGTGTCTCCGGCTGGCGTCAGCCCTGCGACTTCAACCTGTCGATCGCTCGTCTTTCCGTACCAGACAAAGGCGTGTCCCCAACTGGCCGCGGTCCTTGCGCGGAAGTCGACGTAGTACGGGCCCCTTGCCGATCCCGATCTTCGAGCGGGCTGGGATGCGAGATTCGAGTTGTCGGACGCTTCATTGGAAGCAAGCGCATTCGCATCGGCGGCGCGCCTGTTCACCTCCCGCATCAGGGAAGTGAAACGCTCCCAACCGGACTGAGTGTCGCCGTCCCGCGCGGACGCCGGCTGTATCTCGCAAGGGAGCAAAACAGCGATCGCGAATCCCAAAAGCAGGCCGAGCCGCAGTCTCGTCGGTCTATTTGCCACGCCTCGCCCTTTTCGCTTTCGGCTACAAAGCCCGTATTCAACGAAACTGTCAGTACCTCGCCACCACGGGTCCCTTGCCGATCGGGCCCTTGCCGACCGGAGACTTGCCAATCGGCATCTTGCCGACGGGGGCCTGCTGATAGACCGGCTGCGGGCGCGGGAGATCGGCGGCGCCAGCGGCGGTCGCAATCACCAAAGCGATCGAGGCTCCGGCCGCAATTGCAATTTTCTTCACGATGGTCTCCTTTCGGTTGGAAGAACAAGGCAGCAATAGCCTGCCGGGCGCTCCCCTCAAGACACGCGGTGAGCATCAGCCCTCGATTGCGTCCACAGTGCGGCGGATATGACACGCTCGGCAAATAGCCCGGAAGTGCGGCCGATTTGACGCACGCGGGAACTGATGATGTGACCGCGCCGAGAGCCGGATTATGCGGGCCGATCAGCATCTCGTGCCGGCGCCACCGCAGCCGGCCAAAAGGAACCGCAGCGCGGTTACAAAATTGCCCCAGGTCAGTCATCGTTTCGGTCGGAGCTGGGGCCACGATCCGCGCCAGGTGATGTCGCGTGGAGTAAGCGTCGTGCTGGGTGATCTTCAAACGAAACTAGAGAAGTACGAGCGCAAAGCCGCGCAGTACGAGAAGGCGGCTCAACAAGCAACCGACGGGCCGGAGCGCGCGCTTTATCAGGGACTGGCCAGCTACTGCGACGAGCTTGCCGGGAAATTCCGGCAGGTCATCGCCAAGCGGACCGGGGCGTCCCTGGCCGCCGAATAAAATCGCATTGTTGGTTGAACCCGTCTCGGATGCCGCTCATCGCCGCGGTGGCCTCGCAGGCTGTTTTCCCCTGGATAGCCCGGGCAGGCCCTTGAAGCAGGCTGCACAGGTGTGGTCGTTGGCGCGCAGCGGCGCATCCATCCGGCATCGCCCGTTGCTGCGCGTGCCTGTCACCGCGTGGCCACGATCCTTTGCATCAGAGCAATGAACCGTTTCTGCTCGGCCATGTTCAGGCCTGCCAGGGTTTCGCGGTGGGCGACCTGCGCCGAGGCCTCCATCAGGCGGAGCAGCCGCGCACCCGCCTTCGTCAGCCGGCAAATCTGTGCCCGGCGATCTCGCCTGAGTACGGTGCGCTCGATTAGCTTGCGCCCTTGCAGGCGCTTGAGTGCACCTGTGGTCGTGGTGCGATCAAGGGCTACGTCGGCGGCCAGCGTGGTCTGGTCGGCGGTTCCGCGTCTCGCCAGGGCCGAAAGCAGGCTGTACTGCAGCGGGGTGACGTCAAAGGCGGCGCAGTTCTCCTGGAAGAGTGCGACGTGAATTTGATGCAGCCGCCGGATCAGATAACCCGGACGCTGCTCCAGCGGCCACGAGAGCCTCGTTTTCGACGCACGTCTTTCCGCCATCGGTCATCCTTCGCGTTGCGCGGCTTTTCCGCGTTGCCTGGATTTTGATGGCAACCTATGGCACGGATGTCGCGGCAAGAGAATACGAGAGGGAATACGAGAGGGAATACGAGAGAGATTACGAAGCGTACTTCGCATTTGCCTGCTCCCTGAAGCAACGAACCGCGTAAGGCGCGCCGGACCTCGATCATGCCCGGCGCAGTCCTCGCAACCAACGCCCGCGACGCCGAAACGCTTGTCAGCAAGCAGCGGATCGGGACTTCGCACCAACTGCCGACGATGAAAAACGCCTCCTTGCAGGTTGGCCTGGAGCCATCCGAAGGGACCGGACTTTGTTCCAGTCCGAGCCAACCTGCAAAAAAGGCGTCGATTGCCGGGCGATGCTGCTATATGATACGAGGCATTTACAGCTTTTAATTGTTGTTTTGGAGGTCAGGCTTTATGAGCGAACGGTTCAAGCTCGCCCATTTCAATCCATTCCTACTCATTATATTCCCGGTCATTGTCCTCTGCCTGTCTGCAGCGCCGCTGCTCGCTGGAACGGATGAGGGTGAGGCGGCCGACGCCAGGAGCCTGGCAGACATGCTGCGGGCCGCGCGGCAGGTGATTTCCAGCAATCAGGCCGTCATCAACGACCCCAATCTCGGGGACAAAGGCCTCACCGGCCAGGTGGTCCTGCAAAAGGCGATTGAACTCTACAAGAAGAATACCGGGACCGACCCTGCGACCGTCGATCCCGCGTCTCGCCACGGCCGCCTCTTGCGGGCACAGATGGACGCGATCGTCGAGGTTACCGATGCCAATCAGCCGATCATCAACGCCAAGGGCGTCGGCTTCAAGGCATTCATTCCGGCGACCTTCGCCCGGCTCGTCAACGAAGCCTTCGAGCGCCGGGCAAAGGACGAAGCGCAAGTGAAGGTGACAGCTCCCGAGCAACTGGTACGCAATCGCAAAGCCCGGCCAGATGAGTGGGAGGGCGAAGTGATGCGCGGCAAAATGCTCCGGACGGATTGGCCGCGCGGTCAGGCCTACTCCGCCGATGTGACCACCAGGGGGCGATCTGCATTTCGCATGATGATCCCGGAATATTACGCGGCTTCGTGCCTGAGCTGTCACGGATCGCCCAAAGGCGAGACCGATATTACCGGCTATCCCAAAGAGGGCGGCAAGGAAGGCGACCTCGGCGCGGTAATCAGCGTCACTCTGTTCAAATAGCGAAAGCGATGAAGTTGCTTTCTCAAATGTCCTGCGCTTGCGGTTCGGCCGGCGAGATCATTGCAGCGGCGAGGAACACGCCCGCCCCGACGAAGCAACCAGCGTGAGCTTTCATCCGACCATCCGCGCCCGTCTGATCGTTCTGTCGGGCGCGTTGTTGTGTTTGCTGATTGCCACAAACCTTTATCTGACGAGCAAGCTCGCCAACAATTCAGCCGCCGTTGCCAAGGAAACCGAGCTCAGCGACATCATCGATTCGGCAAACAATGCACGGATCGCCTTCGGCCAGATGCGCTACTGGCTCACCGATCTGGCCGTGAGCCTGCTCACTCAATCGGAACGCAACGCCAGGGAAGCCCGCAGCCGCATGGACGGATATCTCGACCAGCTCGCAACGCGCAAGCCCGAACTGGTGGCGGCGGTGCGTGCCGAACGCGATCAGTTCGAGAACGCGGCCAATGATGCGGTGGATCGTTATACCAACAACCAGCGCGTCATCGGCAACTCGCTGCTGGCTGAAGCCCGCAACCACAGCATCAAGGTCGATCAATCGCTGATTTCGCTCATCGACAGTCTGAAAGGCGAGCTGACGACCGAACGCAATCAGATCATAGCCGACGTGACCACGGCGACGCGCAGAACCCTGGTTGCCGATCTGTTGATCGTGGCCCTGGGGCTATTGCTCACCTTCATGATCCTGCGCTCGATTGCGGTTCCGCTTCGCCAGCTCATTGGGGCGATCGACGGCTTGAGCGCCGGCAACCTTGCGGTGCCCATTCCCGAGGCAAGCCCCGACGAGATTGGAACCATGGCGCGTACGCTTGGTCTGTTTCGCGACAGCTTGAAGGAGCGCGATCGCTTCGCGGCCGAAGCGGAGGCGCAGCGCAAGACGATAGCAGCCGCCATCGCCACGATATCGGAAGGATTCGTGCTTTACGACGCAGAAGACCGCATCGTTCTCTTCAACGAGCAGTTCCGCTCCATTTATCCGGGGCTCGCTGATATCATCAAGACCGGGACGACCTTCAGCGAGGTGTTGGAGGCAGTCGTCGCGCGTTCGCTGATCGATCTGGGAAGCCAGAGCCCGCAAGACTGGATCGCAGAGCGGAAGGCGCGCCACGCCGGTTCCGGCGGCTTTGCCGAATATCGTTATGGCGGTCGCTTCGTCCGGATCAGCGAGCGGCGTATTCAGGACGGCGGTACGGTTGCCGTCTATTCCGACATTACGGAACTCAGAAAACAAAACCTCGAGCTCGAAGAGGCAAGAGAACTGTCGGAAGTGGCCAATCGCGCCAAGAGCCAGTTCCTGGCCAACATGAGTCACGAATTGCGCACGCCCCTCAATGCCATAATCGGCTATAGCGAGATCCTTCAGGAAGATGCGGTTGACGGCGGTCAGGAGCAGCTCGTTCCGGACCTGAAGAAGATCGAGGGGGCGGGCCGTCATCTGCTCGGCCTCATCAACGATATTCTCGACCTCTCGAAGGTCGAAGCCGGCAAGATGGACGTCTTCCTGGAGGACGTCGATCTTTCATCGCTACTCGACGAGGTGAGATCGATCATCACGCCCCTGGTCGCCAAAAACAACAACCGGCTCGAAGTTCTGCTGGGCGACAATCTCGGCAATATGCGCACCGACCGCACCAAGGTGAAGCAATGTCTTCTCAACGTCCTGAGCAACGCCAGCAAGTTCACACGGGACGGCAAGCTCACGGTCGATGTTCGGCGCCTGGAGACGGTGCCGCCGACGATTTAGATAAGGATCGCCGATACCGGCATCGGCATGAGCGAGGAACAGCTGGGCCGGCTGTTCCAGGCCTTCAGCCAGGCCGATGCTTCGACAACCAAGAAGTTCGGTGGCACCGGCCTTGGTCTGGCCATCACCAAACATTTCTGCAGGTTGCTCGGCGGCGACATCGCCGTTGCGAGCCGGTTTGGTGCGGGATCAACCTTCAGCATCGTCCTTCCGGATCAGGCGACTGAACCGCGCCAGCCGGCGGGGCCGGGCGAAACCAACCTCGAATCGGCGCGAGCTGACGAGATGGACGCCGCGATCCCTGCCCTCACCGTGCTGGTCGTTGACGACGATCCGGCGGCGCGCGACCTCCTGACGACCAATCTGGGGCGCGAGGGCTACCGTACCATCCAGGCACGCAGTGGAGACGAAGCGCTCGAGCTCGCCCGCAAGGTACATCCGGATGCGATCACGCTGGATGTATTGATGCCAAAGAAGGACGGCTGGACGGTGCTGGCGGCGCTCAAGGGCGATACCGGACTTTGTGAGATTCCGGTGATCATGGTCACTGTGGCACCGGATCGGGGAATCGGTCTGTCTCTCGGCGCGGCCGAAGTGATGACCAAGCCGGTCGATCGCGCAGAGCTCGTCGCCCTGCTGCGCCGGCTTCTCTCCCGCGACGGTCCGATTCTGATTGTCGAGGACGATCTGGCGACCCGCGAAACGGTGCGGCATACGATCGAGAAGCTGGGATTGACCGCGGCCGAAGTGACCAACGGCCGTCAGGCCCTGGTGTGGCTTGCGGAGAATCCGGAACCGGCGGCTATCCTGCTGGACCTGATGATGCCGGAGATGGACGGCTTTGAATTCCTCGACGCGTTCAACAAGCGTGCCGACTGGCGTCACGTACCGGTCGTCGTCATCACCGCCAAGCAGCTCACCGCCGCAGAGCGGGCGCTGCTCTCCGGCCGGACCCGCGTCGTCATCAAGAAGGGAGCCTCGATCGATCGCGATATTGCCGAGTCGATCAGGAAAGCGGTGGGTCAGCATCCGATGCAGGGCATGGCCAGTGCGGCGACGTGATTCATGAACAGTGGGCATTAGACATCGATGGCAAAAATACTGTTGGTAGAAGACAACGAAATGAACCGCGACATGCTCTCGCGGCGGCTTCTTCGCAAAGGCTTTGAAGTCGTCATTGCGGTCGACGGCGGGCAGGCCGTGACAATGGCGGAAAGCGAGCGACCGGATTTGATCCTGATGGATATGAGTTTGCCGGTGATCGACGGTTGGGAAGCGACGCGCCGCGTCAAGGCCGACGCGAAGACCGCCCACATCCCCGTGATCGCGCTGACGGCACACGCCATGTCGGGAGATCGCGAAAAGGCGTTCGGCGTCGGATGTGACGATTACGATACCAAGCCGATTGAAATGCCGCGGCTGCTCGAAAAAATCGAAGCTCTTCTCGTCCGCTCGCAGGGGTAGCCCGCTATGGCACAGGACGCGCCGTGACAGAACAGGCCCAGCGCCTCGAACGCGTCCTTGCGGCATTCGTGCGCCAGGAATTCGGGGCGCCGATCGCGACCATTACCGGCCTGACTGAAATCCTGATCGACGACGCCCGTCAGGGTGACGACGACCCTCTGGCTGCAGATCTTGAGCGCATTCTCGCGGCCGGCCTCCAGCTTCAGGAGCAGCTCAGCGAATTGATCGAGTTTGCCCGGCACGCCTCTTCCGGCGCCGTCGGCGATCTTGACGCCGTCAAATCCAGACTGCGACACGATTTGCGAACGCCGCTGAACGCCATCAAGGGTTACAGCGAACTGATCATGGAGGACGCGCGCGAAGCCGGCCGCGACGACCTGGTTGCGGATGTCGGCAAGCTGTTGGCCGCTGCCGAGCAACTGCTCTGGCAAATCGACAGCCTGGTCGGCTCAACCGAGAGCGCAGTGCGCATTGCGTCCGAAACCGATGCGGGTATCGGGACGCCATCGCGCAGCCTGATCGACCAGATTTTCCATTCGATCCAGCCGATATCCCCAAAGCACAGGCGCGAGCAGGGCCTTTCAAGCCGCATCCTCGTGGTCGACGACATGGAGGCCAATCGCGAACTTCTCTCGCGCCGGCTCGGACGCGACGGACATGCCGTCAGTGTCGCAGCCGACGGCTACTCGGCGCTGGAGCAGGCAGGCAGAAGCGAATTCGATTTGATCCTGCTCGATCTGATGATGCCCGATATCAACGGATACGACGTGTTGCGCCGGCTCAAGGACGATTCCGCGCTCAGGCACATTCCGGTGATCATGATTTCGGCGCTTGATGAGATTGACAGCATCGTGCGCTGCATCGAGGCCGGAGCCGAAGATTATATCTCCAAGCCATTCGATCCGGTGCTGCTTGCCGCGCGCATCGACGCATCGCTGGATAGAAAGCGGCTTCGCGATCGCGAGCATGCATTTACGCTCGAATTGCAAGCCGAGAAAAGCAAGTCGGATGCGCTGCTCTTGAATATCCTGCCGGCGACGATCGTGGAGCGGATCAATCGTGGTGAAGTCGCCATCGCCGATCGCTTTCCCGAAGCCACCATCCTGTTCTCGGACCTCGTCGGCTTTACCGGTCTCGCCGGCAGGTCTTCGCCCGGACAGATCATCGAGATCCTGAACAGGTTGTTTTCGTCATTCGACGATTTGGCGAAACGGTTCGGGCTCGAAAAGATCAAGACGATCGGGGACGCCTATATGGTGGCCGGGGGATTGCCTGAAGAACGGCCCGATCATGCGGTGGCGGTCGCCGAAATGGCGCTCGCCATGCTCGAGGAGGTAGGCCGGATCGGAACGCAGTTCGGCGAAAATCTTGAGGTTCGGATCGGCGTCCATTCCGGAGAGGTGGTCGCCGGCATCATCGGCCAGCACCGATTCATCTATGACGTGTGGGGCGACACCGTCAATACGGCAAGCCGGCTGGAATCCTCGGGCGTTCCCAATCGCATCCAGATATCGGAGGCCACCCATCACCGGATCGCCGACAAATTCCGCTGCGAATTGCGCGGCCCGGTCAATGTAAAGGGCAAAGGCGCGATGCTGACCTACTTTCTGCGTGAACGGCGAACGCCCTGAGAAGACAGCGCGATTGAAGCATCGACTTCACGGGCGCTGCCGTTTGGCACCACCGCGTCCAGCTGCCGCGCTATCGAGCCGCGGGCCGAACCTCAAGCAGATCATTGGCCCCGACCGCCCTGTGACACAGCTTGCGATTTTCACGTTCGATCAAGCCAAAGCAGCTGCAGGAAGTCTGCTGCAGCTGCATCGCGTCGGCGATCGTCACGAGACCGCGTGAGCTATGTACCGATCCCGCTGCTTCAAGCTCCTCGAGACATTCCGTCACGCTGGCCCGTCGCACCCCGAGGAGCTGGCTCAAAACGTCATGCGTCAGCGGCAGCCTGTCACTTTCGAGAGCATTCCTGGCAACGAGCAACCACCGCGCCAATCTTTGTTTCAGCGGGTGCGCCGAATTGCACACACCCGATTGCGATGTCTGGAGCAGGACAACATCGAGGTACTGCAGGAGCACCTTTCGAAGCCCGGGGAGTTCCGGAAGAACCGCAAGGAACTCATGAGCGGATATCCGCTTTGCTGTCCCGCCGACCTGCACTACCCGACGGTGGGGAGGCGTTTGATCCTCTTCCGTCAGCAGCAGCGGCGCACCGATCATGCCTTCCGAACCGATCAGCCAGGCTTCAACAAAGCGGTTCTCGCCTATTCGCGCGGAAACCGAGACCAATCCCTGCTCGATGAAATAGACATGATCCATCGGCAATCGCCAGTGGTGCAGGATTTGCCGCGGCTGGATCGGCACCTCCTCGGATATTGACAACAAGCTGGCCAGCTCATTCCGGGGAATGAGTTGCAGGAGCCTGTTCCGTGTCGATGAACGCGGAACGGACATTTGTCTGCCTGAATGGTTCATCTCCGCCGACGTCCCGAACCTCCAGCTTATACGCTTGGCAGGGCGGCGGAGTGGATATGCCAGAAGCTCGATTTCACAATTGCGAGATGACACGACGGTTTCCCAGCGGTTTCCCAGCCTGTCTCGCCTCGGATGAAGCGTTTTTCAGTCCGCTTTCAGCCTTGCAGTCAACAGCAGGCTCGGCAGCTACGGCATGATCCGGAAAAGTGGAAACCGGTTTTCCCTCGCGACAAACGCGAAAACGCGTTTGCGCGGAGATCATGCTCAAACAAAGGGAATGAGATCATGATGCGATTCCACTTGATCGCATCGTGATCTAGTGAGTTACCAGCGGGCAAGCGCTATCGGCCAATGTCCCAAATGCCTCGTCTCCAGGCATCGTCTGGACAAGGCGATAATAATCCCACGGATATTTCGACTCATCCGGCTTCTTCACTTGCATGATGTACATGTCATGTTCCATCAACCCGTCGGGACGGATGATGCCTTTGGAAGTGAACATGTCGTCGATCCTGGTCTTGCGCAGCTGCGCCATCACCTTGTCCGGATCGGTAGAGCCAACCGCCTTTACCGCATTCAAGTAGGTGGTCGTCGCCGAATAGTATGCCGCCTGGGTCATGGTCGGCTCGCGTTTGGTCCGCTCGAAGTAACGTTTGGCGAACGCGCGAGTCTTGTCGTTGAGGTCCCAGTACCAGCCGGTGGTAAGATATAGTCCCTGGGCGGCGTCGAGCCCCAGCGCATGAATGTCGGTGATGAAGGCCAAAAGCGCGGCCGGTTTCATCGTCCTGGTGATGCCGAATTCGTTAGCGGCCTTGATCGAGTTGCTGAAGTCGTCTCCAGCATTGGCCAGACCCAGTATTTGCGCGCCGGAGTCCTGCGCCTGCAGCAGAAAGCTCGAGAAATCCGAAGTCGCCAATGGCACACGGACTGCGCCGATAACCTTTCCTCCGTTAGCCTCAACCACCTTGGACGCGGCCTGCTGGAGCTGGGTACCGAACGCATAGTCCGCTGTCAGAAAGAACCAGGTCTTGCCGCCCTGCTTCACGATCGTCTTGGCCGTCCCGTTTCCGAGAGCTGTGGTGTCGTAGGCATAGTGCACCGTGTAGGGCGTGCAGTCTTTTCCGGTCAGCGACGCACCGGCCGCTCCGATCGCGAACAACGGTGTCTTCTTTTCCCTTGCGATGGTCGCCATCGCGAGGTTTACGCCTGTGTTAGAGCCGCCAAGGACCATCGTTACCTTGTCCCTGTCGACAAACTCGCGGAACTTTTGCGCCCCAAGGTCCGGCTTGTTCTGATGATCCGAGACCAATAGTTCGATCTTGTTGCCCAGGACGCTTCCGCCGAAGTCCTCTATTGCCATTTGGGCGGCAACCACTCCGCCCGGCCCGATCACGTCAGCGTAGATGCCGGACATGTCATCTATGTCACCGATAACAACCTTATTGGAAGCTGCGTTGGCCATGGTCGGCGCCATCAGAAGCGCCAGGCTCGCGAACAGTAATTTCATCGTAACGCGTGGGTTCATTTCCGGTCTCCTTCGCCGGCGCGCCCATTGTCCCCACACTCTATCGGCCGGAAGTCGGCCGGCCATAGGCCTTTTGTAGCAGTTTCGGCGCCAGCGTACGGTAGCGTACGAACCGATTTTCGCGTGGGCCGTTCATGATGGTGAACTACGCAAACGGTGCCGACGCGGGACTTTTGCATCCATTTGAGACGTCCGCTGTTGCTGCGGGCTTTCAACGATATGCGCACACCTGAAGCGAACTCCAATCACGGGCAGAACGACCAAGGAGAAGGAAAATGACCAAATCTCTATGTCGAGTGGTCGCGGTATCCGCGGTCACACTTTGTGCCGCAACCGGAATTGCAATCGCGGCCGGTCAATATGATCCCGGAGCAAGTAACACGGAGATCAAGATCGGCAACATCATGCCCTACAGCGGTCCTGCCTCGGCTTACGGAGTGATTGGCCGTGTTGAGGCCGCCTACTTTCAAAAAATCAATGACGAGGGCGGCATCAACGGCCGAAAAATCGACTTCATCTCATATGATGACAGCTATAGCCCACCGAAGACCGTAGAACAGGCGCGCAAGCTCGTCGAAGACGATCAGGTGCTGTTTTTCTTCAACTCGCTCGGCACCCCGACCAACACGTCGATCGAGCGCTATATGAACGCAAAGAAGGTGCCGCAACTGTTCGTTGCGACCGGCGCGACGAAATGGAATGACCCGGCGCACTATTTTTGGACCATGGGTTGGCAGCCCAGCTACCAGACCGAAGCGAGCATCTACGCCTCCTATATCCTGAAGACCAACCCAAAGGCGAGGATCGCCGTCCTCTACCAGAACGACGACTACGGCAAGGATTATCTGAAAGGCTTGACCGATGGCCTTGGCAGCAAGGCCAAATCCATGATCGTCGCGGAACAGGGCTATGACGTCTCCGATCCGACAATCGACTCGCAGATCGTAAACCTTCAGGCTTCCGGCGCCGACGTCTTCGTCGACATTGCGACGCCGAAATTCGCAGCGCAGTCGATCAAGAAAATTCATGAACTGGGTTGGCATCCGATGTTCATACTGAACAATGTCAGCGCCTCTGTCGGCAGTGTGCTCAAGCCCGCGGGCTTCGATGCTTCGCAAGGAATCATTTCCGCCGCCTATCTCAAGGATGCGACCGATCCGGAATGGAGCAACGACAAGGAAATGAAGGAATGGACCGCCTTCATGGACAAGTATGCGTCAAGTGACGACAAATCGGACGCTTCGACCATTTACGGCTATGCCGTCGCGCGCACCATGGTGCAGGTCCTTCGACAATGCGGCAACGACCTGACCCGCGCAAACATCATGAAGCAGGCGGCGAACCTGAAGGATTTCAATCCGGGCATGCTGCTGCCGGGCATTACCATCAATACCAGTCCGACCAACTACGCGCCGATCCAGCAGCTTCAGCTCATGAAATTCGAGGGCACAAGCTGGAAGCGCTTCGGGCCCATCATGCATGGAGAGAAGCACAGCGCGTAACGCGATCCCATCGGATGCCTTCATCGCCGGCGCGGCACGGCGCGACCGGCGATGCATCGAGAGCAGTCATGTGGTGCTTGCAAGATTTGCGGCGGCGTTTTTTTGCCTGCATTGAAGCAAGAATATGAATCGTGCCGGCCCAACAACGTCGTGTCAAAGACGCCAGACGGTCGCCGTTTCGTCATGCTCCCTTCTCAATGCGGCGGTCTGCTTTGCGCAAGCGGAGATTGGTTCTGCCTTGAGTGCATCACGTTCGAAGCTGTGAACGGTTATGCGACGACCGGGGCCTTTGCTTTGACCACCTGATTTGATCCGAACACCTTCAATAGGGGGGAGTAGTTCCGCTGAACTGAATTAGGCCACGATGGGCAAGCGCCAGCGGGAACCCGTCAGCTTTGCTCAACTCATTCCACTCGTAGTTTGGGAGAATAAAAAAATGGCAATCGCTAACGATCGTGCAACTGCGCTTGGTGAAGTCACCAACGACCTGGGACAGGCCGGCATTATCTTCAATGACGCGGTTCGCCTGAGTAATGGCGGGTTATGGTCCCAGCCAGCCGACGACAACAACCAGCAGAACTACGCCAGCCAATACGAAGCGGACATCAGCACGGTGAATGCGGATATTGCTTCCGCGATCGCCAACGGTGCGACTGTCAACGGTGTGTCGGTAACGCCATCCGACGCCAACACGCTCACGGAAATCCAGGGCCAACTCGCCGCCATTGCGACTGCCGCGCCACACGCGGTCGGCAACACCGCCGCGGCCGTGCAAGCCCAGGGCGTTCTTCACACCAACGAGCAGCTGATCCTGGGCGAAATAGCCAACGACGGCAACCTCCAGCAGGCGCTAGCGGGGAGCGGCGTCATGAATGAGGGAACCGGCACCGTGGATCAGGGATTTCAGGCGCTTCCCGCGCAGGCTGCCGACGATGCAGCGGCGATTACCGCAGCCAAGGCCGGCGCCAACCTTTCCGATATCGGCACCGTCTTCAACGCCGCAACCAATTTGGCAGATGGCGGACTTAACGCGAGCAATCTCCACGAGTTTGGCAGCGATATGAAGGCGATCGCTGCCGGTTTGCAGAATTTCATCAACGGGGGTGGGCTTGCGGCAGCAGAAGCCAACACGGCCGCAGAGCAAGCGCTGGCCGACGACAATGGGATCTCGCTTGGCGCGGCGCAGGCGCTCACCGCCGTTCACGCCCAAACCATGCTCAACCAGATCGAACTTCAAATCAACAAATTCGATGGCATGTACGCCAACGACCCAAACATTGCGGCGCGATCAACCAACGATAATCTCCTGGATATCATCGACATCGCGCAGAACGATCCGGCGCTCGCGGCAAGCGCAGGCAATACGACGGGCGCACCAAGTCATGATGGCGGTTTTGCCGAGCAGCCGGGTTACCTGGCGGGCACCATCCAGCACTACCAGGACAATCAGGCACAGACCGATTTCTGGTCCGCATTCATTGCGGGGGCAAACAACCTGAACAATGCGCTCACGGCGGAGGCAAACGGAACGGTGCACCTGGACACGGCGGGCCTCACTTCGCTCGTTCAGCAAGTTCAGGGATATCAACAGCTCGGCGCCTCGTTCGATGGAGCGCAGGGAGGTATCTTCGGCGCCCGATTCGACAATGAATTGCTGGGCGGCACCCTCAAAGCCGATACCGCAACAGCCTTGCAGGCGCTCCACGACATCCTCAACAATGGTGGCACGGTTTCGGCAACCGATGCGGCACAGCTTACCGCCGCAGGATTTGGTTATGTGGCTGACGCCCAGGACGTGTCCGGCAACAATGCGCCCAACGGCGGAGGGATTTACGTGGGCACGTCGACGACCGTGGCAGGAGCGACCACGACGCAAATAGCAGATGCCAACACCACCACATCCGGCAACGTCAACGGAAATGAGCAGCCGACTGCCCATCCGGTCAATGGGCTCGCCAATGACGGATTTGGGGTTACCTACTCCCAAGCATCGGCTGCGGCAGCATCATCATCGGGACACGAACACGGGGCATCACCGCACGAGATCGCGCCTCAGAATCATTTTGCCGAGATGATCGGCAGGTTCGACCATTTCTGGCATGGCTGAGAGGAGAGACTTCGGATGCTGACAGTGTAGTCCCAGCCGGCAACGCGAGTTGCCGGCTGGGACCGCAATACCCTCGCGGTCCAGAACTCGAACGACTGCAGCTCAGCGGCCGTACACGCCGTTCAGCGTCGCCTTGGCCAGGGTGTGGAAGTGCAGGTCGAACCCGACCAGCGCAGCCGAGGCGGCATCGTTCTTGGCGTCGGGCAGCTTGTCGACGTCAACGGCAAAAACGGTGATCTGGTAATGATGAGGCTTGTCGCCGGGCGGCGGGCAAGGACCGCCGTATCCGCCGGAACCGAAGTCGGTGCGGCTCTGAACGGCGCCCTTCGGCATCAGCTTCTTCTTCACATCGCCCGCATCCTTTGGCAACGACATGGTGTTCGCAGGAATATTGAATACGACCCAGTGCCACCAGCCGCTGCCGGTCGGCGCGTCCGGGTCATACATGGTGACGGCGAAACTCTTGGTCCCGCTCGGCGCCCCATTCCAGCTCAGGGCCGGAGAGAGGTTGCCGCCGGTGCAGCCAAACCCCTTGAACACCTGCTCGTTGGCCAAGGTACCGCCTTCCTTCAGGTCGGCGCTGGCCAGGGTCATGCTTTGCGCATTCGCCACACCTGAGCCGAGCGTGCCGATGCCAAGTAGCGCAATCGAAAGAACAATCTTTCTCACAATATTTCCTCCCTCGAGTTATGCCGACGTGGGAACCTTGCGTTGCTGTCGCGACAACGGTGCTGACCCATTGCCGGGCTATCGCAACGAATTCCCAGCGTACCGTATCACTGCTTCGCCAGGACGAAAGCGTGACGCATCAGGGAGCGCGCGAAAATAAGCAAGCGGCAATCGGAGAATGCCCTCGGCTTGCGTCGAGCTCTGGCTATTTCGCCGACCGGTCTATCCTGCTCCGACGTGAAAGAGCGCCTTCCATTTATCCTGAATCGAATCGTTCGAAAATGGAGCTGACCGTGGAACGGTCGTGTCGGCACAGAGTTTTGCTCCGAGCTAATCCCTTTCAGGAGCATCTCCATGGCTACCCAGATTGTAATGGATCACACCGGCGACAGGCGACATCAATTCGATCCGGCGGACCTCGCAGAAGTCGCGAGGGCTGAGAGGCTGTTCAGAAACCTGACGGGAGCCGGATTTACGGCGGCCGTCCGCACCGCGGACGGAGAATCAAAACGGATACGCTCATTTGACCCGACCGCCGAAGAAACGTTGTTTTTTCCGCGGCTCGTCGGCGGCTGATCAAGGCAGGATTGCCATGGTTCTCCTTTCGCGATTGTTGGCAGAAGCTGGCCGTTGGCGAGCAGTGCGCAGGTTTTACGGCTGCTTCGTTCGTTCAAGAAACCCTGAGGAGCGCGGTCGGCGCCTTCTCAGGCGGTGGCTTTCGGCGGAGCAGCGAAGGCAGTTCGATGCCCTCAACTATTTCGAGGTAGTCGGCAGCGATACCGGAAGGCGTTTCCGCATCCAGTACGGAAGCGCTGCAAATGTCGGTGAACTGAACGAGGCCGGACGGCTGATCATGGGCTGGTGCTTCGTTCCGCGAGGTCGTTTGGTGCCGGGCGACGTCATGCTCGCTCAGAAGATCGCTTTGGAAACAGACGAAACGGCGGCGCTCGCGGTGGCAAACAGGTTTTCACTTTGAACAGCCAAGCGAGGCGCCGGAAAATGTCAAGGAAGCCGCTCAAAGCGAGTTGTCCGGGACTTTCGTCATCCTTTTTGAAGATCTTCCCTTATCCCAACGTCTTCCCTTATCCCGACGTGGTCCGAGTAACCGTCATCCAGGTAACAGGAGGAAACATCATGAAAACGATATTCGCGCTGGCTGCGGCTATTGCACTCTCAACCGGTTTTGCCTTCGCACAAGCAGGCGGGACTGGCGGTTCGGCCGGAAGCGCGGGACCGGCGGCGGGCGGAGTCAGCACTGGCAGCCCATCGACGGGATCATCGACAACCGGCAGCGCAACGGGCGGCCCGCCCACCAACGCTGGTAGCGCTGCTGCGGGCGCAAACAGTACCCTCAACCCCTCGGGTAACAGCTTGATAAACACCTCGCCGAGCGGATCGACGCTAACGCCTCCGGGGACTGGCGGTCGCGCAGGACGATAGGCCAGCAGGAAGTCAAGTGCCTGGGTGACCGATGCTGCGCCGTTCAGGCACAGCTGTAAACATGGGCGGATCAGTTTGACCTCTCCGCTCGCCCTCCGGTTGACCCTGCCCGCTTTAGCTGAGTTCACCAACGACCCAGATAGGGCGGACCCATGTTGTCATCGATCGAGCCCGGGTAATTGCCGTCGCCATAGAGGCCGCCCCAACCGGAGTGATATCTCGGATAGATATCCGTGCGGCCGAAATGCAGTGCATCTTGCGCTCGCATGTCATGATAGCCGCGGAAGGCTCGGGTGTATGCGCCTTGCGTTCCGTAGTTATCGTACGCAGCCGCCGGGCCGGCGAGGACAATCGAAAGTGCCGCTGCACCAGCAATCCTGACAAACATCATGTCAATTCTCCATTGTCTTTGGAAGTAACGCGCTCTGAATCTGAAAACGGAGCATTGCGGTCCAGGTTCCCGACTAGGCGGCGCGCAAACCCGAATTAAAAAATTATTTAGATCAAGGGTTTCCCGGCGCGATGATGGCTCACGCGCTATAATACTAGGTCGCAAAGTTCTTTTGAATTGCGTGATCCAGGATTTCGGTACCAAGGAAGCGCTTTCGCAGCTCACGCTTCAAGAGCTTGCCGCTCGGGTTCTTGGGCAGGCTGTCGACAAAGATGACGCGCTTTGGGACCTTGAAATGCGCCATCGCACCGGTGCAATGCTCGAGGACGGCGTCCTGATCGAGCGTGTGGCCGTTCTTGACCACGATGATCGCGGTGACGGCCTCTATCCAGCGCGCGTCCGGCAGTCCAACGACTGCCACCTCGGAGACCGCCGGCAGGCGATAAATCATCTCCTCGACTTCGCGGCTGGCGACATTTTCCCCGCCTGTCTTGATCATGTCCTTCACGCGATCGACGACCGTGATGTAACCGTCGGCATCGACGGTTGCCAAATCACCACTGTGAAACCAGCCGCCGACGAACGCGGCCGCCGTTTTCGCCGGGTCGTTGTAATAGCCTGACAGAAGATGTGGCGAACGATGGACGATCTCGCCGACCTCTCCGACCTTGACGTCTTCCATATCGACACTGACCACGCGGGTCTCGACGTTGAGCGTCGGCTTCCCGGCGGAACCCGCCTTGCGCAGCTGATCCTCAGGTTTCAGGACCGTGGCGAGCGGCGCGATCTCGGTCTGTCCGTAGAAATTCCAGAATTTCACGTCGGGCAGGCGCCGCTGCAACTCGAGCAAAACCTCCACCGGCATGATGGATGCGCCGTAATAGCCCTTCTGCAGCGTCGCAAGGTTCGTCTTGTCGAAGGCGGGCGAGCGCAGCATCGCGATCCAGATCGTCGGAGGCGCGAAGAAGGCCGTGATCCTGTGGGCCTCGATCAGTGCCAGAATATTGTCAGCCACAGGCTTGCTCGTGATCACACCGGATGCACCGAGGTAGATCGCCGGGCCCAGGAATACGTCGAGCTGCGCACAATGATAAAGGGGGAGCGCATGCAGGACATTGTCTTGCGCCGCCATCCCACCGTCGATGATGCAGCTCACATATTGCCACATCACCGCTTCATGGGTGAGAATCGCGCCCTTGGGCAGGGATTCGGTGCCACTCGTATAGATGATCTGGGCGGGCTCCCGGCCATCAACCGATACTTCAAGGGGTGACGCATCGCCGTGCAGAAGATCGTCGAAGGTAGTCATGTCTTTTGGCAACGCAGAGGCATCCTCGCCGGGCAGCCAGACCAGCGTCTCCACTGAGGAACCCTTTGCGGTGGCGGCGCGTGCCGCGTCGACGAGATCGGGTCCGGCAACCAGTACCTTCGCGCCGGAGTTTTTGAGAATGAAACTGATCTCATCCGGGTTCAACATGAAATTAATCGGCACCAGAATCGCGCCGATCCTGGCCACGGCAAAGCGCAGGGCAGCGAAGGCATGCGAATTTCGCGAAAGGACCGCGACACGATCCCCCTTGCTGATCCCAAGCGCAAGCAGGCCCCGGCCGAGGCGGTTACAAATCGCGTCCATTTCGGAGAAGGTCCAGGCCACGGCGCCGCAGATCAAAGCTGTCTTGTTCGGTTCGCGGTGCGCCGAGCGGCGCAAAAGGTCGCCGATCGTATGCACCCGCGCCGTCCGTATCGTCGCCCCGAGATTGTCGGACATATTCCCTCCCGTTGCCCGAAGCGAGGTGGCAGGCGTCTTCGTGCCAGGCTCGCATTGCAGGCTCGTATTGCAGGCTCGCATTCCAGGCTAGCATCGCAGCGCCGATCGACACGGGCCATTGCTTCGAGGATAGCTTAATTCTAACTTGTCCGACAAACCAAAACATGAAAGGGAACGCCCATGCAGCTCCTGCGAAGCCTGGTGCTTGCGGCCGGTCTTGTCTCATTGATGCCGGGCGGATCCGGCTTCGCGGAACAGGCCGCGCAACCCCTCAAGATCGGCATTTTGTCGGACTTTTCGTCGGTCTATTCCGACATCGGCGGGATGGGCAACGTCGAGGCCAGCAAAATGGCGATCGAGGAGTTCGGCGGCTCGATGTTTGGAGCTCCTATCGAACTACTCACGGCCGACCCTCAAAACAAGCCTGATACGGCGGCTTCCATCGTCCGCAAATGGTACGAGAACGAGGGTGTCGATGTGATCATCGATATGCCCACCTCGGCTACCGCGCTTGCCGGCATGGAGCTGTCGAAACAATTCGAAAAGATCATGATCGTAACGGACGCCGCGAGCTCCGACATCACCGGAAAATCATGCTCGCCCTACACGGCGCACTGGACCTACGACACCTATGCGAATGCCCGCACCGTGGGTGGCGCCATCGTCAAGAATGGCGGAGACAGCTGGTTCTTCATCACCGCGGACTACGTGTTCGGTCATTCGATCGAGCGCGATACCGGAGAAGTGGTCAAGGCGGCCGGCGGCAAGGTGCTCGGCAGCGTCAGACATCCGCTCAACACGGCGGACTTCTCCTCCTATCTGCTGCAGGCCCAATCCTCGAAAGCCAAGATCATCGGTCTGGCCAATGGCGGCGGCGACACCATCAACGCGATCAAACAGGCCGGAGAATTCGGCATTGTCGCCGGCGGACAGAATCTCGCGGCGATCGTCATGTTCATCTCGGACGTGCACAGTCTCGGGTTGAAGCTTGCGCACGGGCTCATCATCACCGAGGCATATTATTGGGACCTCAATGACAGAACGCGCGCATTCGGAAAACGCTTCTTCGAACGCATGAGGCGGATGCCGACCATGAACCAGGCGGCGACCTATAGCGCCACGTTGCACTATCTCAAGGCCGTGCAGGCCGCTGGCACCAGAGAGACCAGGCCGGTGATGGCCAAAATGCGGGCAACGCCGGTGCGCGATGCGTTCACGGACAATGGCGTTCTGCGCGAAGACGGCCGGATGGTGCACAGCATGTTCCTGTTCGAGGTCAAGAAGCCCGAAGAGTCGAAAGCTCCGTGGGATTATTACAAGGTGCTTGCCGAAGTCCCCCCCGATCAGGCCTTCCGTCCGCTCAACGAGGGCGGCTGCCCGCTGGTGAAGCAAAAATAAAGAACGAATTCTCACGCATTCGCGCTCCGCTGGTTGGTACCAAAACGCGCGAGCGCACCGCGAACGCCTGAAGCGGGCTTAACGGCGACATGGATTGTGATCTGCCTCACATGCTCTTCGAATTCCTGGCGGCATAGTATCGAAATTGTCTGCAGGCGAGCGATCCAGGAAATCGAAGTCCGATTGCTGCGAATTCATGACCTTGAGCTCATTACGCATTGACCGATCCCCCAATTCGACACGATTGCGGCCACTCGATTTTTAGCCCTGGCTGAAACACGGAGGGGTGAAAATGATTACGAAGGGCGACCTGCTCGTCACGAGCCAGTTCGACAAGACTGTCCGGGAGTACCAGGGGACAAGCGGCGCATTTGTCGGGGTGGCCGCGTCTGGCGGCGCCCTGGGCGATCCCCTCGGCCTCACTATCGGGCTCGATGGCAACCTGCTCGTCTCCGACGGCCAGACCAACCAGGTGAAGCGCTACGACAGCGCGAGCGGCACGTTCATTGATGTGTTTGCATCGACCAGCCTCGCCGGTCCAATGGGCGTGACCATTCACGATGGCGTCCTTTATGTAGCGAACTCGAACCCACCTCAGGGCGTCCAGGCATTTGATGCCACCACCGGCGCGAACACAGGTCACTTTGTGCCATCGCTCGCCAATCCGAGCCCGCGAGATGTAAAGGTCAACCCGGCAAACAACCGACTTTACGTGCTCTACTACAACGCCGCCACGGTCGAAACCTTCGATCTGGCCACCAGGTCATCGTTCGGCCTGTTGATGCCTGTCGGCAGCCCGCTTGGCTCCGGCGGCCTGTTTACTCCGTCGGCCATGGCATTTGGCCCCGACGGTAACCTCTATATCTCTGGCGGCACTTTCGGGGGCAACCTTGGCGTCCGCCGCTACAACCCGACCACCGGCGCGTTCATCGACATGTTCGCCAATAGCGGCAGCGATCTCTACGCTCCGATCGGCATCGCGTTCGGCCCCGACAATAATCTGTATGTGTCAACGGGCTACGCAAACGTGATGCGCTTCAACTATCCAACCGGAACCTTCATGGATTTTTTTGTCCCTAACGGTGCTGGTGGGCTGACGGCGCCGTTTCACCTGACGTTTGCGACGGGCGCGTCTACGACCCTCACCTACACTTTACATCGGGATTGTCTGCACAACGTCGACGATGGCGCGATGCGCTGGCAGATCGAAGGCGGCAAGGTGCTGGAAAATCTCATCCATGTCGCAAATTACTCCAGCGTGAAACGCGTGAGTTGCGGAACGACGGCGCAGAACACTGCTCAGCTATGGGTTACGCTGTTTTTTCTTGGTGCACAGCCGCCGGAAAATATGACCCTGCATGGTGCCCACGACTTCGCAAGCGGAGGCGAAATCGGAAGTGTCAGTGCGGCGTCAACGGCCTTTGCCGCGAACATAGGCAAGCAGTTCAAGCGTGTCGGAGACACCCTGACCATCGGATAGCAATGCTGGTTCGTCGGGGCTTGCGCTCGAGCACGTCTCGCGCGTATTCAACATCGGCGCGCATCAAGAGAACAAATGGTCGATCAGCACGCTGATTGCGACACCTGCGATTGCGGCGCCGATTCCCATTGCCACGGTCTCGGTTACCGTGCGCATCGCATGGCCTCTCCCCAATTGCGCTCGCCCGACACCCAGCGCGATGAGCAAGGCCAGTGTGACAATTCCCGAAACGATCCGGGCCTGACCGATCGGAAGCAATACGAACGGCAGGATCGGGATCGCGGCCGCAAAAAAATCCGCAAACAACATCCACAACGCCTGCTCCAGTGGATCGAGCGGTGCCTTTCCCGGGCCCCTTAGCGCGAGCACCAGTCCCTCGGCCGCGTTGCGGTCGTTCTGCACGGCTGCAACGAGAGCGTTGGACTGCCGCGGTGTGAGGCCCGCGCCCACAAGGCGGTTCGCAAGAGATACGTCGGATTTGCCTGCTGCCAATGCGATTGCCTGGCTCTGGTCGCGCGTCGTCTCGACATCGAGATAGGCACCGGCCATCATGGAGACGGCCGCTGCAGCGGCGCCCGAGGCCCCGGCGATCAGCACTGTCTTCGTGCTGGTCGTCGTGGCGGCGACGCCAAAGATCAGGCCGAAGATGGAAACGGTCCCGTCTTCCATGCCAAAGACGATCGTGCCGGCCGAGTTGATGACCGACCCGCGCAGGCTTTGCAAGGTTGCGCCGATTTTCATTTTGTTTGCCCCTCACGGCCTCATGAATATCGAGGTTGCTTTGCGTTGTTGGAACGATAAACCGCCACTGCGAAATTGTCGCAGACAATTGCGGCCGCAACCTTGCCGGCGGGGTCACCGGTCTGGCTGCCGCCGTGGCGCAGAGACTTCCACGATATCGAGCGTCTGCAGGACACCGAGGCCGTTTGGAGCCGGCAATTACTGACCCCACGTCCATGGTAATCCTGACGGCGCAGCATTCTTCACAAGTTTCGCCTGGCAGAAGAGGGCGCGGGATATCAGTCGAAGGGGCATTAAATTACTCCAGCGCCTTCTTTCGAGTAATCGGGGAAGCAGATAGTCTCATTTCATATTTGACGTTCCGACCTGATCCGGTGGAAAGTCGGGACAAAAGCATATTCGGGAGGAAGTGATGCACTCGACTGCGGCCCCGGCCGCCGATGTGGCCCCGCCACGATGCAACTTCGAGGTGTGTCGTGGCGATTGAGTCCCCGCTTGCGTCGACGAGCCCTCCTCGTTTTCGCCTCACGGCTGCCAAACCCAACCAGGAGCAGATCGTTTTATTGATCACGATCGCGCTTTTGATCGGCTTCGGCCTGACCTTGAACGGATTTGCAACCTTCAACAACCTGCTCAACCTGCTGCGCAGTATTTCCATCCTCGGAATTTTGGGCCTTGGCATGGGGCTGATCGTGATCAGCCGCGGCATCGATTTGAGCGAGGTCGCCATCATGGCCGGCCCATGGGCGATCGCCCTGATCAAGATCCAGCAGGGAATGCCGATCGGATGGGCCTGTCTCCTCGCACTCGCCATCGCGGTAACGATCGGCATCGTGAACGGCATCATGGTCGCCTTCGTCGAGGCGCCGGCCTTGTTCGTCACGCTGGCGGCAGGCTTTGTGATCTATGGCCTCGCTTTCTGGTTTGCTCCCGCTTATGTCGTCTACGCTCCAACCGATGCGCCGGCGCTGCTGTTTCTCGGGGCCGGACGGGTATTCGGGATTCCCGTTCCGATTCTGGTGTTTGCCGCCGCCGCAATTGCAATGCAGTTGTTCCTGTCGCTGACGTTGGTCGGCCGCTTCATCTATGCGCAAGGCGACAACCCGGAAGCTGCGCGACTGGCAGGCGTCGCGCTCCGGCCACTGATCATGCTGGAGTATGTTTTGGTGGCCCTGCTCGCATGGATGGCCGGCCTGGTCTGGATCGGCACCACAGGCAGCATGCAGATGCAGATCACGCAAAGCACCATGATCTTCGATGTCATCCTGGTTGTGGTGATCGGCGGCATCAGTCTGGTCGGCGGCCGCGGCAGCGTGTTCAGCGTGGTCGTCGGTTGCGTTTTGATCGGCACGCTGCTCAACGCCTTCACCATCATGGACGTCAACACCGAGGTTCAGAACATCATCAAGGGAATTGTGCTGCTCGGCGCCATCGTGCTCGACAACTGGCTGCATCCACGCGACGAGGAGACGGCTCGCCAAGGCGATTGAAAACCATATCGAGTTTCAAAAAGAGGGAGGAGTTCATGACAATAGAACGAAAATGGATGGTGGCGGCAACGATCGGCCTTGCGGCGGCCGCGCTGCCTTTGATGGCGACGGCCCAGGACGAAGGCGGTACCAAGACCGCGCGCGAGCTTCGCACCGCCTACGACAAGGCACTGCAAGGCAAGACCATTGCCTTCCTGCCGATCGCATTGAACGTGCCGTTGATGGACGAATGGACACGCGTCGTGCAACAGGAGGCCGAGTGGCGCGGCATGAAATTCGTCGTGCGCGATCCCAACAACAATCCGTCGGCCATGCAACAGGCTCTCACCGCGCTGGTCGATCAAAAGCCGGACGTCCTGATCGTTCAAAATCCCAGCGTGACGTTGTTGATGAAGGAACTCAAGCGCGCGGAGAGCCAGGGTACCCACGTAATCCAGATCAACATGTCGTCCAACTACAAGTCCAGCGCCTTTGTCGGTGCCGATTGGCGTGAGGTCGGCAAGATTCTTGCCCAGGATGTCGTCAAGCAATGCGGCACAGGCTCCGGCAAGTCGGGCAAGGTGCAGATTGTCCAGGGCGAACTGGCGGCCGCGGCCAGCGTCGATCAGGTCGGCGGCGTCATGGAGATTCTCAACAAGGACCCGGCCATCAAGGTCGTGTCCAACCAGGCGGCCAACTGGGATGCCAACACCGCGTTGAACATCACGGCGACCGTGATTCAGCAGCACCCTGACTTGTGCGCCAGCATCGGCTTCTGGGGCATCATGGAATCAGGCGCGGCGCAGGCCATTCGCAACGCCGGCAAGATCGATGATGTGAAGGTCTATGCCTCAGGCGAGGGCTCGCAGCTCGACTGCGATCAGGTCAACCAGGGCAACTTCTACAAGTTCCTCAGCTACAAGGCGACCGAGCAGGGTCATGATCTGATGATGGCAGCGCAGATGCTGCTGGAATTGAGCGAAAAGCCCGGCACGCGCAACCTCGAATTTTACACCCAACCGCTCTGGATCGACAAAGCCAACGCGAACGGCGGTAACTGCTACGCTCTCCCGAAGAAATAAAGCGACAACATCCGGCGGCGCGTCCTGCGCCGTCGGATCCGCCGGAGTATCGTGACGATGTCGATGACAATGGATTTGTTCGGCGCTTCGGTGCGACGCTTCTCGCCGCGGCTCTTGCTGTCGGAACTGCTGCTGAAGCAATGGTTCGAGCCGGTGATCCCGTTCACCGTGATGATCGGCCTATGGCTTTATTTCGCTTTGACCGTCCCCGACTACGCGACGGTGCAGAACTCGCTGTCGCTGCTGCGGCTGTTTGCCGAGTTCGGTTTTGTGGCGCTTGCGATGGGATTCTGCCTGATCAGCGGCGGGATTGATCTTAGCGTCGGCGCCATCTTTGCCTTCTGCAATTTCTCCGCGCTCTATTTCCTGTTCGTGCTGGAACTGCCGGTCGGGCTCGCGATCGTCGCGACGCTGGCAGTCGGTGCCGCGCTCGGCAGCATCAACGGCTTCCTGATCGGCTACTTGAAGACGCGGCCGTTTTTGACCACGCTTGTCACCCTCATCATCCTGCGCGCCTCCGTAAATCTTCTCAACACCAGGTATGCTCAGGTGTTCGCGACCAATTCGGTGGACAGCGACGCCTGGGATTTCATCGGGACCGGCAGCATCCTTGGCATTCCCGTCAACGCCGCGACGCTCCTTGTCGTGCTCCTGATCTGCCACATCTTCCTGTCCCGCTCACGCTATGGCTGGCACCTCACCGCGATCGGCGCAAGCCGCAAGGCGGCGCGTCACGCCGGCATTCGCGTCAGACTCATCCTGTTCTTCACCTATGTGCTGTCCGGCCTGCTGTGCGCCGCGAGCGGCATTTTTTACGCCGCGCGCCAATCAAGCACCGATTCGACCACCGGTGTGGGTTGGGAGTTTCAGGCGCTCACGGCGGTCGTGCTCGGCGGCATTTCGCTCGCCGGCGGCAAGGGAACGGTGTGGCGCGCGATGATCGGCGCGATAATCATCTTCCTGTTGATCAACGGCCTGGTACGGATGGGGATCCCGGGCTATGTCAGTTCGGCGGTCACCGGCATCATCCTGCTGGTTGCTGTCGGTATCGACGTCAAATGGGCGAAGAACCGCGGCAAGGCAATCCAGAAGATCTATGTCAACCCGGCCTTCGTCGCGCTCTCGCCGGCGCCGTCGGTGCGGCCTGGGTCGAACTCTCCCTACGCGCAGAACGACCGGCTGATCAGCGCGCAGGCGATTGGGCTCGACCAGGTCGAGGGTCCGGAGGACGTTATCCTCGATCGGCAGGATCGCCTGTACGGCTCGACGCGCGACGGCAATATCATCCGCTTCTCGGGGCCGAACTTCGAAAAACGAGAGGTCTTCGCGCACATCGGTGGCCGGCCGCTGGGTATGCAGTTCGATCGCGACGAGAACCTTATCATCTGCGTCGCGGGCATGGGAGTTTATGGCGTCAGGCCAAGTGGAGAAGTGTTCAAGGTAACCGATGAAACCAATCGAACCTGGTACAAGCTCAATGACGACTTGCGGCTGCGCATGGCCGACGATCTCGACATTGCGCCGGACGGCAAGATCTATTTCAGCGACTGCACCACGCGCTATGAGATGACGACCAATACGCTCGACATTCTCGAGTCACGCCCGAACGGCCGGCTGGTCTGCTACGATCCTGCAACCAAGACGACGCACACGGTCATCAACCAGTTTTATTTCCCGAACGGTGTGTGCGTCTCGCATGACGGCATGTCGCTGCTGATTGCCAGCACGTCCATTTGCAAGATCTTCCGCCACTGGATCGCCGGTCCCGACAGGGGCAAGACCGAGGTGCTGATCGACGAACTGCCCGGCAATCCAGACAACATCAACCGCGCCTCGGACGGCAATTACTGGCTGGCCCTGGTCGGCATTCGTACACCGACCTTCGATCTGGCAGCCCGCAAACCCGGCTTCCGGCTTCGCATGGTCAAGCAAGTACCGACCGATGAGTGGCTTGCGCCGGCCCTGAACCACGGTTGCGTGCTCAAATTCAACGAACATGGCGAAGCGCTGGAATCCTGGTGGGACCCGACCGGCATATCTCATTCGACGCTGACCTCGATGCGCGAGCACAAGGGCTATCTCTATCTCGGCGGCCTGGAAAACAATCGCATCGGGCGTATCAAGCTCGAAGCCGTCGACGAGAGCTGGACCGGTTACGATGCCTATTGGGGGAGCAGAAGCAGAGTGATTGGGTGAGCGGCCGTGGGATTCCTTGATCATCTGATGCGAGACATCCGCAGCGTCGTCGATCGGGACGGCGAACAGAACGCCGTTCCGCCTCTGGATGGCGCGCTGAGCCCCAATGACCGCCTGGACACCTGCGTGCCAATTGGAGAGCCCCTGCCAGGTCTCGACGACGTTCTCGCCGAGGCGGACGGTTCGTTGCTGGTGTCGGCGGGAAAGCAGGTCATCAGGCTTTCGGGCGAGGGTTTTGCGACGCGCACAGCGGTGGCGGAATTCGAAGCCGATGCCGGCGGGCTTGCGATCCATCCCGACGGCCGCATCCTGGTTTGCGTTGCCGGTCGCGGCCTTGCGGCAATTGATCGAGCAAAGCCTGAGCCGCGCTGGCTCGAAACGGCGGAAGGTTGTGCCCTTGCCGGCTTGATATCGGTCGCGGCCGCGCCTGACGGTCGCGTCTTTGCCGTGGAGGGAAGCATGGGGCGCCTGCCTTCCGAATGGCGAACTGACCTCATGGCAAGGCGCCACGAGGGCCGCCTTATCGAGTGCGGCGCCGGGCTTGACGATGTCAGGACGCTTCTGAAGGGCTTGCACTATCCCTATGGAATTGCCATCGCGCCCGATGGCGCCCAGCTCTGGTTCAGCGAGAGCTGGGCGCATCGCGTCAGTCGTATGCCGCTACCGCACAATGGCGTGACGCAAACGGAAGTCGTTCTTCGCAACCTGCCGGGATATCCCGCGCGCCTGCGAGGCGATGGCCGCGGCGGTTTCTATCTCGGACTGTTCGCGCGCCGCACGCACTTGATAGAATTCGTCCTGAAAGAAGACGATTTCCGCAAGGACATGATCGCGACCGTGCCACCGGACTATTGGATCGCACCCGCCTACGCCGGCGGCAGCGACTGTCTCGAGCCGATGCAGATCGGCGGTGTAAAGGCGCTCGGCATCCAAAAGCCCTGGGCACCTCCCCGCTCCTATGGCCTGCTCGTGCATTTGGACGCCAACGGCGAAGTCACCAACAGCATTCACAGCCGAGCCGGCGGCCGCTTCCACGGCATCACCGGCGCCTGCATGACCCCGCAAGGCCTGGTGATAGCCTCGCGCGGCGCGGGACGACTGCTTCTCGAGCGGGGAGACCTTCGATGAACGATTTGGGGACGTTGGCGGAAATGACAGCCCAAACCGCATCGGCCCGCGAGCCCGTGCTCAAGGTCGTCAACGGCAGCAAGATCTACGGCGGTGTCCACGCCATCGAAAGTGTCAGCTTCGACCTTTATCCGGGCGAGGTCCACGCCCTGGTTGGCGAAAACGGCGCGGGCAAGTCGACGCTGTGCAAGGCGATAGCCGGTGCGATCCGCCTCACCACGGGCGAGATTTATGTGGACGGCAAGCAGGCCGACTTTGACCAGCCGCGCGACGCGCTCGCGTCCGGAATTTGCATGGTCTATCAGGAAACCAGCCTCGTTCCGACGATGACGGCGGCGCAGAACATCGAGCTTGGCAACGAAAAGCTGCTCACGCGCTTCCGTACCCTGAACATCCAGGCACAGCAGCTTCTGCAATCCCTCAATTTTCACGTCGATCCGGCAACGCCGGTGGGCCTTCTGGGAACCGCCAAGAAGCAAATGGTCGAGATCGCGCGTGCGATCTACAACAAGGCTCGCATCATCATCTTCGACGAGCCGACCGCGAGCCTGACGCCCGAAGAGATCGTGCATTTCTTCAATCTCGTTCGCGACCTGCGAGCGCGGGGTGTGGCCATCATCTATATCTCCCATGCGCTCGAAGAGTTGCTCCAGATTGCCGACCGCATCACGGTGCTGCGCGACGGAAGGCTTGTCATCACCGCCCCTGCCAAGAGCCTGACGCGCGACGCGCTCGTGCAACACATGGTGGGACGCCAGGTTGCGCAGGCAGTTTACGGTCGCGCGAACCGGCCGGTGCATCATCGGCGCGAGAAGGTGCTCACGGTGGAGAACGTCACCATGGGCATGGTCGTGAAGAATATGTCCTTCTCGGTCTATGCCGGCGAAGTGGTGGGGATTGCCGGCCTGATCGGCTCAGGCCGCACCGAAATTGCAAAGATCATTTTCGGCGCGCTGAAGCGCAATCTCGTGAACGGCGGCACCATCAAGCTGCGCGGACGGCCAATCCGCTACCGCGTTCCGCGGCAGGCAATCGACGATGGCATCGCCTACATCACCGAAGACCGCAAGGCCAACGGCTTCTTCGAGACCATGATCGTCGACGATAATGTCTATATCGGCAAGCTTTCGACCAAGAGCGGTTTCAGTTTCCTGCTTTCCCGGGCGCGGCGGTCGAAGCTTGCCAACTATTGGGTCGAGCGGCTCAAGATCAACGCGTTGCAGCGCAAAGCGAAAATCGTCGAGCTTTCAGGCGGTAATCAGCAGAAGGTCGTGCTGGCAAAAACCCTGGTCCAGGAACCCTCGATCGTCATCTTCGATGAGCCGACCCGCGGCGTCGACGTTGGCACCATTCCGCACATTCACGCAGAAATCCGACGATTGGCCGACGAAGGCAAGGCGGTCGTAGTTATCTCGTCCTATTTGCCGGAGATACTTGCCGTCACCGACCGTATCCTGGTGGCGCGCACCGGTCGCATCGTAGCCGAATTCAATGCCGCGGAGGCAACGCAGGACAAGATTTTGTACGCGGCGGTTCATTGAGAATTGGGAACGATATCTAACCTGGCGCCTGCCCCCGGAGTTTTTTTGGCTCTGATTGCATAAGAACCGATGCTCCGACGTCTTGGCGCGTTTCTTCACGCCGAGCCGGCGTAAACTTCGCTCGAAAAGCCGGAGATCGCCGGCTCAGGGGAAAATCCATGAAGTTGAGCGCTGCAACCGCTTGTCTCTTGCTCTGGTCGTTCATCCCTGCATCTGCGCAGCAGAGTGGTGCTGTTCTCTACGCGCAACATTGCGCACAATGCCACGATAGCGGCGACCAGCAAGGCCGTGCGCCCGGCCGAAATGTGATGCAGTCGATGGCGTTCGAGCATGTTCTCGCAACGATCACGTCCGGCAACATGGCATCGATCGCCAGAGACCGGACGGACGATGAGCGCAAGGCTATCGCCGCCTTTGTGACCGGCAAGACCTCGTCCGGCCAGGCTGCGACCACAGCCGGGGCAAGCGGCGACTGCGCGCAGAGATCGCTCACATTTGCCGGGGCGCTTGACGGACCGCGATGGAATGGCTGGGGCGTGGACCTCAACAATAGCCGTTTTCAGCCGACGAGCATGGCAGGGCTGAAGCCGGACCAGGTGCCGCGCCTGCAACTGAAATGGGCGTTTGGCTTTCCCGGGGTTTCCACCGCCAATGCCCAGCCGACCGTCGTGGGCGGCGTGCTGTTCGTCGGAGGCGGCGATCGCAAGGTGCACGCGCTTGACGCCAGGAGCGGATGCACGATCTGGACCTTCTCGACGGAAGCGCCGGTCCGGACGGCGATTACTTTCGGCCCGCTCTCCGGAACGGATCGGTTCGCCGTGTTCTTCGGAGACGTGCGCGCAAACGCTTACGCCGTGGATGCCATCACCGGCGCACCGATCTGGGAGAAGAAGCTGGAGGATCATCCGGCAGCCCGCATCACCGGGACACCCGCGCTGTTTTCCGGGGTGCTCTACGTTCCGATTTCCTCTGCCGAGGAAGTAACAGGATCGAAAGATACCTATGAATGCTGCACCTTCCGCGGCAGCGTCGTGGCGCTGGATGCCGAGAGCGGCAATCAAATCTGGAAGTCCTACACGATCTCCGAAGCGCCGCATCCGACGACAACGAACGCCATCGGGACGCAACTTTATGGTCCGTCCGGGGCGTCGATCTGGTCCGCCCCGACGATAGATGTTCAGCGACGGGCACTCTACGTCGCGACCGGCAACTCCTATTCCAACCCGCCGGCAGACACTTCCGATGCGCTCATTGCCATCGATCTCGACACCGGGAAGATGTTGTGGCATCGGCAAGCGACGCCCAGGGACAGCTTCGTCGTGGCTTGCTTTGCGGCCAACCAGACCAATTGTCCGCAAGACCATGGACCGGATCACGACTTCGGACAGTCGCCGATCCTGGTGAGCTTGCCCAACGGCCATCGGTTGGTTGTAATCGGACAGAAATCCGGCGTCGTGCACGCGTTTGATCCCGACCAGGACGGCAAGCCTGTCTGGCAATCGCGGATCGGAAAGGGTGGACCGCTGGGCGGCACGGAGTGGGGCTCGGCGGCGGATCAGGAACGCGTGTATGTCGCCAACTCGGACGTGCGATTTCTTCGCGACGGCACCCGGCGTCTCGACTCGAACGAAGGCGGCGGCCTGTTCGCTCTGAACCTGTCGGATGGCAAAGTCGCCATGCAGGTCCCGCCGGTCCCCTGCGGCGAACGCGAGCGATGCAGTCCGGCGCTGTCCGCAGCGATCACTCTCATTCCTGGCGTCATCTTCTCGGGCGGCGTGAGCGGCTACCTGCGGGCCTATGCGACAGATGACGCGAGACTGCTCTGGGAGTTTGACACGGCGCGCGAATACGCCACTGTGAACGGCGTTCGGGCGCAGGGCGGTGCCATGGATGGACCCGGTCCGGTGATCGCAGACGGAATGCTCTATGTGAATTCGGGGTATGCGCAATGGAGCGGCATTGCAGGAAATGCGCTGCTCGCCTTCGAGGCAAGTCCTCCCTGAGGTAGGTCCTCCCTGAAACGGCAGCCCAACCAAGCCGTTACAGGCACTATGCTCCCTTGTCACGCGCGAGTTCCTGCTTGTAGGACGCATAGTTAGGCTGATCGACGGCGAGCTTGTCCATCGTGGTCTGCCACAGATGCTCGGCGAGCCCCAGCGTGCCGAGATCGACCTCGCCCTTCATAATCCGTTCCGCCAGCACGCGGTTGAGCTCCATCACCGACCCCTTCATTGCCAAGAGACCGGTCAACCGCTCCACCTTCCCTTGCGTCGCTGCCGTCGGCCAGCGTCAGTTGCCGCGTCACCAGATCGAGGATGTTGATCGCAACGCGCAGCTTGAAGGCGTTATGGCCCGAGATCATCGGAGTGATTTCCTTGCGCAGGAAATCGGCGACCGCACTGGTCAGCTCGATCGGTGTCGGTTCATCCTGCATGCTCATCTCCCCCGCGGTACCAACAGTCTCATCAGATCGATCTCGGTCTCGGATGCACGGCGTCCGATCATCGCGCGTTCCATGGAATGATCCGGGCCCAGGCGAAAACGCTGCATCATGCCGCCGCACATCAGGCCCCAGCGCAGCGTGCCCATGACTTCCCAGAACATTACGCGCGCAGCATCGACGCGACGCCCGGCCGCCTCATAGCCTGCGAACAGCTCCTCGCGCCGGCCGAAGCCGCCGACCGGTTTGTCGATCTCGCCGAACCGCCACGAATTGACGCAGACCCAGCCAAGATCCTCCATGGGGTCGCCGAGATGGGCAAGCTCCCAATCCAGCACTGCCCGCACGCCGTCGGGGCCGATGATGAGATTGCCATTGCGGAAGTCGCCATGCACCAGTGTCACCTCCGCCGGCGGACCGGGATCGTGGTCGCGCAGCCAGCGCAGCGCCAGTTCGAACACCGGCTTCGGCCAGTTCAGGCTGCGATAGTCGCGCTCGAATTCGTCGAGCTCCTTCGCCGCGGTCATGTGGCGGAGCGCCGGTAATTGCGAGCGCGGCAAACTGTGAATGCCGGCGAGCACGACGCCGAGCTGCCGCGCGAGTTTCGGCCTGATGTCGGCGAACTGATCCTCGCGCAAAATCTTGCGCGCGATGGTCTCGCCCTCCACCCGCCGCATGATGAACCCGCTGCCGAGGTCATCCTTTGCCGTCAGCACATGCAGCACGCGCGGTGAAGGCACCCCCGCCTCAAAAGAAAGCCGCATCAATGCGGCCTCGGCATCAAGCCCTGCGGCGCGGGACGGCGCCGCGCCATAGCCCTTTGGCGCGCAGCGAAGAATTGCCCCGACATTGCCATCGGGATGCACAATGTCGAAGCGCCAGGTCTCCTGACTGGCCCCGCCGGACAGCCTTTCTGCAGCAGTCACTGCCGTCGCACCGGGATACCAGGAACCGACCTGGCGTGCGAGTTTCTCTTCCATCACCGTCTCTCGGCAAGCGTCAGGCACTCGGCCTGTTGTGCCAATGCCGTCACGACGGTAAATCAGTCCGGACGAAAATCACAATGGAAGTTTTTTTTCGGGAGAGCGCCTTGGATTTTTCACTGCCGCCTGACCTTGCCGCCTATCTCGACGAGCTTGACCGGTTTATCGCCCGCGAAATCAAGCCGCTGGAGGAAATCGACGACAACATCCGCTTCTTCGACCATCGCCGTGAATGGGCCCGCACCGACTATGAGGGCGGTGGACTGCCGCGAAGGGAGTGGGAAGCGCTGCTGCGCAAGGCCAAGATCCTCGCCGATGTCGCCGGCCATCTGCGCTTTGCCCTGCCAAAGCGTTACGGCGGCAAGGACGGTTCCAATCTCTGGATGGCTGTGATCCGCGAGCACTTTGCATCAAAGGGGCTCGGTCTGCACAACGATCTGCAGAACGAGCATTCCATCGTCGGCAATTTTCCCGTCGTGACCATGCTCGACCGCTACGGCCACGAGGACCAGAAGGCGATGATCGAGGGTTCGATCACCGGCAAGTACCGCATCACGTTCGGCTTGACCGAACCGCAGCACGGCTCGGATGCCACCCATATGGAGACGCGGGCGGCGCCGGCGAGCCGCGACAACGTCAAGGGCTGGATCATCAATGGAGAAAAGATGTGGACGACCGGCATGCACGTCGCCACGCATTGCGCACTTTTTGCCCGCACTTCCGGCAATGACGGCGATGCGCGCGGCATCACCTGTTTTCTGGTGCCGGCAAACAGCGCCGGCGTCAAGGTCGAGGAATATATGTGGACCTTCAACATGCCGACCGATCATCCGCGCGTCAGCTTTACCGATGTGTTCGTGCCTGAGGATGCGCAATTCGGCGAGGTCGGAAGCGGACTGTCGCTCGCGCAGTGCTTCGTTCACGAGAACCGGATTCGCCAGGCGGCGAGTTCGCTGGGGGCTGCCGTCTATTGCATCAACGAAAGCGTCAAATATGCGCGCGAGCGCAGACCCTTCGGCCGGGCGCTGGCCGAGAACCAGGCCATCCAGTTCCCGCTGGTCGAGCTTGCGACCCAGGCCGAAATGTTGCGTCTTCTGATCCGCAAGACGGCCTGCGAGATGGACGAGCTCACCGACCAACAGATCGAGCGCACCATCTCCGACAAGGTATCGATGTGTAATTACTGGGCAAACCGCCTATGCTGCGAAGCGGCCGATCGCGCCATGCAAGTACACGGCGGCATGGGCTATTCACGTCACAAGCCGTTCGAGCACATCTATCGCCACCATCGGCGTTACCGCATCACCGAGGGCAGCGAAGAGATCCAGATGCGAAAGGTGGCGGGATTCCTGTTCGGCTACATGGGTGCCAGGACGACGCCGGGGAAATAGCCGCTACAATTCGGTTCCACTGCCCTGCAGGTAACCCTTCAGTTTCGGATTCGGCATGATGATTGCTGCGACAAATGCGATGGCGCACATAAAGGTTACGTACCAGTAGAAGTTGGACTCCACTCCGCTATCCTTGAACAACAGCGCCACATATTCGGCAGAGCCGCCGAAGATCGCGTTTGCGATTGCATAGGCAAGGCCGACGCTCATCGCCCGCACCTCGGGTGGAAACATTTCCGATTTAACCAGCCCGCTGATCGAGGTGTAGAAGGACACGATGGCGAGCGCCAGTACGATCAGGACATAGGCCGCGTAGGGGCTCTTGACGTCGCCTATGGCATACATGAGCGGGACGGTGAACACGGTGGCAAGGCCGCCAAACAACAGCATGGAGGTCTTGCGGCCGACGCGGTCCGAAAATGCGCCAAATGGCGGCTGCATGATCATGTAGGTGCAGAGCACCGCGGTCATCACGACGTTCGCGGTCCGATCGTTCATATGTGCGGTGTTGATCAGATACTTCTGCATATAGGTCGTGAAGGTGTAGAAGATCAGCGATCCACCGGCGGTATAGCCGAGAACAATCAAGAACGCCCGGGTGTGATGCTTGAAGATTTCGCGCAAGGAGCCGGCTTCCTTGCGTGCACGGGTTTCGGCCGAAGATGTTTCCGTAAGCGACGCGCGCAGAAACAACGCGACCACGGCGAATACGGCGCCGATAAAGAACGGGATACGCCATCCCCAGGCTTTCAATTCAGCATCGCTCAGCAACAGTTGAACGATCAACACGACCAGTGAGGCGAGCAACTGGCCGCCGATCAGCGTGACGTACTGGAATGAAGCGTAGAAACCTCGCTTGCCGGGCGGAGCCACTTCGCTCATGTAGGTCGCACTGGTACCGTACTCGCCGCCAACCGAAAATCCTTGCACCATGCGCGCGAGCAGCAACAACACCGGCGCCGCCTTTCCGATCGTCGCATAGGTAGGCATCGTCGCGATGGCGAGCGATCCCGCGCACATCATCAGAACCGAGATCATCATCGAGTTCTTGCGGCCATATTTGTCGGCGACAAAGCCGAAAGCATAGCCGCCGATCGGCCGCATCAGGAAGCCGATTGCGAACACTGCCGCGGTCTGCAAAAGCTGCGTGGTCTGATCGCCCTTCGGAAAGAAGGCCGGCGCGAAATAAAAAGCCGTGAATGCGTAGGCATAGAAATCGAACCACTCGACAAGATTGCCGGACGAGCTTCCGAAAATAGCCCAGATTCTTCGGCGGACATCGGCGCGATCATCATGTGCCGCCGCGCCGATGGTCATCGTGTCGCTGGTCATCAAATTCCTCCCTGCACGTTTTTATCCGATCGAAGGCGCGATCTTCGGCCTTCCCGAACACTGCCCCTCTTCGGAACGGTCAAAATATCGCGCCCTTCCGATCCGGAAAACCTAACGGCCCCAACTGGTCCCGGGAAACATTTTGCGTAGCTGGTCGAAATTATCCGTCATCCTCTGCTTGACCAATTCATAGATCTCGCGATTGGACTTGGCGGTCATTTCGGCCAATTCGCGGGCGCGCGCGGACGCATTGTCGAACGCCTGGGTCGCGATGTCACGCCGCTGCTCGTTGGAAAGCTTGAGGTCGCGAAGCATGGCAGCGACCTGTTCCGACGCTGAGCGAAAAATTTCGAGCTGCCGATGAAAAACCTCGGTCGCGGCCTCATTTGTCAGCTGAGCCGCCTTGGACATCGCGTCGATATTTCGCCGCTGGGTTTCGATCATGGCCGAAATGTCGACATCGGGCAGGTTGAAGTTTTTCGTCATGTTGCCGATCTGCTCCCGCATGGCTTCTGCTGCCTTGTCTATCTCTGTGACCATTTGGACCTCCTCTTGGTTGCACCTCCATCAGACCTCAAACGCGAGAGTTGGCTTGCGATCTATTCCGCGGGCACTTGCGCCGGCTTCACCCTGGCGCGGAGCTCGTCGACCAGAACCCGCTTGTTTTCCGAGTAATCGATTGGCACGACGACGAGATGGACGCTGCCGCCCTTGAAAGCCGCTTCAAGCGTCGGGATCAGTTCGCTGCACCTGGCAACCCGCGATCCCTTCGCACCGTAACTCTCGGCATATTTCACAAAATCGGGGTTGCCAAAGGTCAGGCCAAAATCCGGGAAATTGTCGACGGCCTGCTTCCAGCGGATCATGCCGTAGGCCGAGTCCTCGAGAATGAGAACGACGAGATTGAGCTTGAGGCGAACCGCGGTCTCCATCTCCTGCGAATTCATCATGAAGCCGCCGTCGCCGCAGATGGCCATGACCCTCCGCTCAGGGTAGAGGATCGCTGCCATCATCGCCGAGGGCAGGCCTGCACCCATCGTGGCCAGCGCGTTGTCGAGCAACACGGTGTTGGCAACGTAAGTCCGGTAGTTCCGCGCAAACCAGATCTTGTACATGCCGTTGTCAAGCGCAATGATCCCGTCTTCGGGAATGACCTGCCTGACATCGTGAACGATACGCTGTGGCGTCACCGGCCAGCGGTCTTCGTTGTTGCGATCGGTGATGCGGCTCAAGATACCTTCGCGAAGGCCAAGCAGCGCGCCGGCGTGATGCAGTCGGCCCTCCACCCGATCGGCGAGCAGTTCCAGGCTCGGCCCGACATCGCCCACCACCTCGCATTGCGGAAAGTAGACCTGCTCGACGGTCGCCGGCGTGTAACTGACATGGATGACCTGAGGCCCTTTCGGGCCCATGATGAATGGCGGCTTCTCGATCGTGTCATGCCCGATGGCGATAATGAGATCGGCGCGATCGACGGCTTCGTGGACATAATCGCGCTCACTCAACGCGGCCGTTCCCATGTAGAGGTTGCTTCCGCCGGGCGCCGTTCCCTTGCCCATCTGGGTCGTGAAGAACGGAATCTTGGTACGGCGAACGAATCCGCCGATTCCGGCCGTGCTTCGCGGTCGCGAGGCCGCAGCACCCAGCATGATGAGCGGGCGCCTGGCGGCAAGAATCATCTCCGCCGCGCGATCGAGTGAAGCCCGATGCGCGACCGGAATCTCGATGGGGTGTTGAGGGACCACCGCGACCGGTTCGGTCTCCTCGCCAGCTATGTCCTCCGGCAGTTCAAGCAGAACCGGGCCCGGGCGCTCCTCAGCGGCGATCCGGAACGCGTCCCGCACCAGTGTCGGAATTGTTGCAGATGAGACGATCTGCCGCGACACCTTGGTGAGGGGTTTGAAGGCGCTCACGACATCGACGATCTGAAAGCCGGCCTGGCGGCTTTTCATGATTCCCTTCTGCCCGGTGATCATCACCATCGGCATGGCGCCCAAGAGCGCATAAGCCGCGCCGGTCGTCAGATTGAGCGCGCCGGGCCCCAGCGTCGTGATGCAGACGCCGGGCTTGCCTGTCAGCCGGCCATAGGTTGCGGCCATGAAGGCCGCAGCTTGCTCATGGCGGTTGAGAATGAGCTCAATCTTCGAGTTTCGCAGCGACTCGACCACATCCAGGTTTTCCTCGCCCGGCACCCCAAAGATCCGCTCAACACCTTCGTTCTCCAGCGCCGCTACGAGCAGATCGGAACCCTTGGGCATTTCAGGTCATCCTTTCGCGGGGTTGTAGCTGGATGTGGGGCTGTGCCAATCGTTCAGTCGTCACCTGTGCTGTGCACCATCGAGCAGTCGCAGACAGTATAGACCGATTTTCGCCGGATGTTGATATCGATCCCGACGTGGCCGGCTTCTCGACCCACGAAGATCGCAGCGTTGGATGGCGACCGCTGCGATGCCGGATTCGATACTGGATTTGATACTTCTTGCAACGGGTCTTGAGCGCAGAAGCCGCCTTAGCGGCGACCGAAGGCAAACGCAGAAGCGCCGGGAACCGAAAGCGAATTGATGCCGCTCTCGATACCCCCGGGCTGTTGGGCGTAGCCGACCCCGAGTGACAGGCTGAGATTCGATGTCGGACGGAATTCAATGCCCGCATGCGCACTATAGCCGGGCGCCGTACTGGACGTGGAGTCGAAGCCGGCAAGGGAACTGCCGATGCCGGTATTATATTTCAAGCTGTCGAAACCGGCATAGACCGTAACCGGTGCGCTACTGAAGTTGTAGCCGAACTGTACGCCCTCGTAGGACAGCGGGCGTGCATTGCTCCACGCTCCCTCCTGGCTGAAGCCGTTCATGCTCAAACCCGATCCGCCGCGTTCGCTGCCGACAAACCAGCCGTTTGAAAAATTGTAGCGCGCAGAAAAGTTGCTGCCGCTGCCGCTGCCGCCGTCACTGCCGTCGAAGCCCGGAATGCTGCCATAGCGTTGGCCGGCGGCCAGCCCGCCCCCGAAGCCGGTCTGCCAGCCCGTGGTCCAATATGGCACGGAGGCGTCTTGCGCGTGGGCCGCTTGCCCGTTGAGACAAAGCGCCACCAATGCGAACACGAATGCGAACACGAATGCGAAACCTAACCTGCCTGGGACCATGGACATCCACGCGACGATCAAATGCTCGAAAAACTATAGGGTCTAAACTTCGCAAACGCCAGTGCTAGCATGACAACCGATCGTTCCGTTCGCAAGGCAGCGGATGCAGCCTGCAGGTCTCCTTCGACAAGATTGAAATAGCTTGACCGCGAATGCGGAGGTGCGGTGTAATCCGGCGTGCCATTGGCCGATCGGGTTACAGACTTTCAGGCGCGCCGTTCTCAAGGCAGAAAACCGCGCGACCGTTCGTAACGAATTTGAACTGCAATAATAGAGCTACAGTCAAAAATCGGCTTGAAGCGCGGCTGGCCCGTGCCCTTGAGGCATCCGATGTCCCCTGGAGCGCCGTTGAAGATGAAGGTCGTGGCTGTTCGTTTCGCCCTTCTTCTGGGCATTTGGTTCATGATCGCGGATTGGAGCGAAGATGATGTTCCGGTCGGCATCGCCGCTTCCGTCCTGGCGGTGTGGATCAGCCTTTTGCTCCTGCCACCTACCGCCATGCGTCCACGTCTCGGCCCGCTTGCCAGACTGAGCCTTCGCTTCCTGACCTCGTCGATCGTTGCGGGCGTGGATGTTGCGCGACGTGCGCTCCTGCCGCGCCTCGATTTGCGTCCGGGATTCGTTGCCGTTCCGCTTACCTTGCCGCCCGGCAGCGCCCGCAACGCCTTTCTTGTTTATTCGAGCCTTCAGCCCGGAACCATGCCTACCAACGCCGAAGACGAACTGCTTCAGGTGCATTGCCTCGATGTCTCGCAGCCGGTAGCAGCGGCCATCATTGCGGATGAGGCCTTGTTCAAAAAGGCGATCGGCGATGAATGAACTGCTGCTCGCCGCTGCCGGCTTGATCGTCCTCACGGTCGCGATCGGACTTGCTCGTATCTTGCGCGGGCCGACCGACGTGGAAAGGCTGATGGCAGTCCAGTTACTCGGGACCGGCGGTATCGCCGCGCTGCTGCTGATTGCTTACGCGACAAACGTCCCGGGCGTGGAGGATGTCGCGCTCGGTCTTGCCCTGCTCGCCCCCTTCGCCACCATTGCCTTCATCAATCTGCTCGACGCCGACCAGGGAGACGCTGGGGTTTGACCACGCTTCTCGAGCTTTTCAGTGTCGCCGCCATCAGCGTCGGCGCGTTTTTCTTCTTCGCTGGCACGGTCGGCCTGCTGCGATTTCCGGACTCGCTTACGCGTCTGCATGCGCTGACCAAGGCCGACAATCTTGGCCTTGGCCTGGTTGTGCTCGGCCTGCTGCCGCGCGCTGAAAACACGTTTTCGGCGCTCAAATTGATCGTCATCTGGGCTTTGGTCCTGCTCTCCGGCGCATCGACCGCGCAATTGATCGGCCGTGCACTCAGGCGAGGTCGCAAATGAGCGTTCTCCCCGTTCTTGACGTCGTTCTCGCCAGCCTGGTCATCGGCGTCGCCCTCTTTACCATCGCCGCGCGGGACCTGTTCGCCTCGGTGGTCGGCTACGTCGCCTATGGGCTGTTGCTCGCTTTCGTCTGGATCCGCCTCTATGCGCCAGACGTTGCCCTGACCGAGGCGGCGGTTGGCAGCGGGGTCACCGGAGTACTGCTGATTACCGCCGGCAAACGGCTCGGAGCGCTCAAGAATGCTGCACCCGAGATGCGGCCTGGATTGAGCCTCAAAATCCTCACCGGCGCGCTTGCGGCGCTGGTGGCCGGCGCCTTGGGCACTGCCATCCTGATGCTGCCCGATCCGCCACCCTCGCTTGCGCCGGAGGCTGCCGCCGCGGCCAGCGGAGCCGGCGCTGGTCTTGAAAACCCCATTACGGCAGTGCTGATGTCCTATCGTTCCTTTGACACGATGCTGGAGAAGATCGTGTTGATCCTGGCCGTGGTCGGGGTCTGGTCAGTGGGCGCAAACAAGGCGTGGGGCAGCGCACCTGCGCCGCTTCGCCAATCCAGACCTTACGCACCGATGGTCCTTCTCGCCCAGACGCTGGCGCCTGTCGGCGTGCTTATTGGAATTCATATTTTCTGGACCGGCGCCGACGCGCCGGGCGGCGCTTTTCAAGGCGGCGCCCTGCTTGCGGCGATGTGGATGGTCACCATGATGGCGCGGCTGGCGGAGCCGCCCCGCATCGACGCGCAATGGCTCCGCATGGCCATGGTTGCCGGACCTGCCGTGTTTCTCGTCACCGGCCTTGCAGGCGGCGTACTGGCGGGAAGCTTCTTCGCCTATCCGCCCGGCATCGCCAAACCCATCATTCTGGCAATCGAGGCGTTCATGGTTTTGTCCATTGCGACGGCATTGCCGATGCTCGTCGCCGGTCCGCCGAGCGAGAGACCCGATCAATGACCCCATCGGTTCTCGCAGGATTGACCGGCGCGGCCCTGGTGGGCCTTGGTCTCTACGGCCTCATTCTCCATCCACATCCGCTGCGCAAGCTGCTCGCCTTCAACCTGATCGGCAGCGGCGTTTTCCTGGTTTTCGGCATTGTCGCGCGGCGCGGCGCGGCTGCCGGCTTTCGCTTCGACCCGGTCCCGCAAGCCATGGTCATTACCGGAATTGTCGTCGCCTTTGCCGCCAGTGCGATCGCGGTAGCACTCATCCTGCGCCTTTCCATGGAGAGCAGGAACGTCACGCTGGACCCCGAGGTCTGGACCAGGCCGAATGGCGGAGGCGCGACGTAATGGCTGAACTCGGGACGACCACTCCGGGTGGCTACCTGCTCGTTCTGGCGATTCTCTTGCCGCTTGGGGGAATGATGCTCTCATTCACACCCGGAGGCCGTTGGGCCGAACGCATCGCTCTGGGCTCGACGCCGTTCGGATTTGCGCTGGCCTGTGCGATCGCATTCGATGTCGGCCGGTCGGGCAAACCCATCGTCTACGCGGTCGGCGGACTGGCGCCACCGCTCGGCATCGCCTTGCGCGCCGACGGCATATCGGCGGTAATGCTGGTGGCGGCCGCAATAATCGTGGCGGCCGCCGCGTTTTATGCCCGCGCGAAATTCGCCACGCCTGAAGGTGTACGTGAAAGCCGAAGTTCGCTGACCTTCTGGATCATGCTTCAGGCGATCTGGGCGGCGCTGACCATCATTTTCGTGGGCGGCGATCTTTTCAACCTCTACGTCGCACTGGAGTTGCTGACCTTCGCCGCAGTGCCGCTGGTTTGTATCGACGGCCGCCCCGAGACGCTCGCCGCCGCATTGCGCTATTTGCTCTTCGCGCTGTTCGGTTCGATTTCCTATCTGCTCGGCGTCGCCTTGTTCTACGGTGCGCACGGGACATTGGACATTCCGCTTCTCGCACAGCGGGTTCAGGCTACGCCCGTGGTCTGGACGGCCGCGGCCCTGATGACCTGCGGCCTGCTTGCCAAGACGGCTCTCTTCCCGCTGCACCTTTGGCTGCCGCCCGCTCACGCCAACGCGCCGGCAGCAGCGAGTGCCGTGCTCTCCGGCCTTGTTGTCAAAGGCTCATTCTTTCTCACGCTTCGCCTGTGGTTTTATGTTCTTCCTGCCCTTCCCGCTGAAAAGATAGCGATAGTTCTCGGTTGCCTCGGCTCGGCGGCGATTATCGCAGGCAGCATCGTTGCCTTGCGGCAGGCGCGGCTGAAATTGCTGATCGCCTATTCGACTGTCGCCCAGATCGGTTACCTCTTTCTTGTGTTCCCGCTTGCTGCAGGCGCGCAAAGCTGGAGCGCAATCGGCTGGAGTGCCGGCGTGATGCAGATTCTCGCCCATGCATTCGCCAAGGCGGCGATGTTTTTCTCGGCCGGCCTGCTCGCCGAAGCACTGGGCCATGATCAGATCGCCAAACTTGGCGGCGCGGCGCGCGTGCTTCCTCTGACCTTCCTGACCATCGCTCTCGGGGGATTGTCGTTGATGGGCCTGCCGCCGAGCGGCGGGTTCAGCGCGAAATGGCTGATGCTGCAGGCATCCGCCGCGTCGGGCCAGTGGCTGTGGACGCTCCCTGTCCTCGGTGGCGGCCTGCTTGCGGCCGGCTACGTCTACCGCATTCTTGCGCCGGCATTGTCTGACGAACGAATTTCGCTGGTGTCGTCTCCCAGGCGCAGCCAGGAGGTTGTTGCGCTGGCCCTTACGATAATTGCCCTCGCGCTCGGCTTTGCACCGCAGGCTTTCTTCGACTTCCTTGAAATCGGCCGCCCGCTGGCGGTTCGCTTGCCATGACCGATCTTCCCTCCGCCCTGCTCGTTGCCAGCCTGGCCACACCATTGGCGCTGCTCGCCGCTTGCTTCGTCAAAGGCTGGCGGCGGCGCGCCCTCACCCTGCAATGGCTCGCCCCGACGCCCAGTCTCGTCGCTGGCCTGGTCGGTTTGACCCGCGCGCCGCTTGCCTACGACCTGCCTGTCCTGGGCTTTACCCTCCGCCTCGATCCACCGGGCGCGCTGCTTCTCGCCTGCGCGGCCTTGCTTTGGATCACCGTCAGCGCAGCCCTCTGGCGCGATCGCCAGCCGGATAACCGTTTCGGCCTCTGCTGGCTTCTCACCATGGCCGGCAATATCGGCGTCTTCATCGCCGGTGACCTTGTCTCCTTCTATCTTTTCTATGCGCTCGTCAGCATTCCAGCCTACGGCCTGTTCGCGTTTTCCGACGACAGCGAAAAGAAACGCGCCGGGGCGATCTATATGGCTTTCACCATTCTTGGTGAGGCGCTTCTGCTGCTCGCCTTCGCAATGCTCGCGACAGGCGAGCCGCAAGGAAGCGGGCGCATCGCCGATGTGATGGCCGCGTTGCCCGCCTCACCCTGGAGAGACGCGACGTTGGGTCTGATCATTGCCGGCTTCGGCATGAAGATCGGGATGATCCCCTTCAATGGCTGGATGCCGCTGACCTATCGCGCAGCGCCGATCCCTGCCGCGGCTGTGCTCAGCGGCGCAGGGGTCAAGGCCGGCGTGATCGGGTTGATCCGCTTCCTGCCGCTTGGTGTTCAATTGCAGGGCTGGGGGGATGCGCTGGTAGTCGTGGGGTTCCTTTCCGCCTTTTACGGCGTCGCCGTCGGCCTGACCCAGCAAAATCCAAAGGTTATTCTGGCGTATTCCAGCATCAGCCAGATGGGAGTCATCACAGCCGCGCTTGGCGTGGCGCTCGTCAAGGGACAAGCCGACGCTTCGCTCGACGTCGCCTTCTATGGTGCAAACCATCTGCTGGTCAAAGCTGCACTGTTCCTGACGATCGGTGCGCTGGCCACGCCGGGCATCAGGCGCTCCCCAACGACATTCATCCTTGCAGCGCTACTTGCGTTGAGCCTTGCGGGCTTGCCGCCGACGGGCGGCGCATTGGCCAAGCTTGCGACAAAGGCGCAATTTGCCGACGGATCGGAGGCGCTACTCGCCACACTTTCGTCAATTGCCACCGCGCTGTTGATGATCCGTTTCCTGATTTGTCTCGCCGCGCCGTCACCGGGCGCTGCCCAGGAAAGCCCTGCCAGCCTTGTCCGCTTCTGGCCTGCAGTTGCGCTTGGTGCGATCCTCTTGCCGTGGGCTTTCTATCCGGCGGTCGGGGAAGCTTCATATGCGTTACAAATCGGCAATCTGTTTGGTGGGTTGTGGCCTATGGCGATCGGCGTCGGCCTCGCTCTCGCACTGGAGCGGATTGGCCGGTATCTGCCCCGCGTACCGGTCGGCGACAGCGTCGTTGTTGAGGAGGCCGCGTTCCGTCGACTCCTGAATATTGGCCCGTCCCTCGAAACGCTTGACGCGCGCCTGCGTCAATGGCCAGCGGCGGGCATCTCATTGCTTGTGATCATCCTGGCTCTGCTGACGGCGGGTCTCTCAGGGCGCTGATCGCACCTCCGGTTCCTTGACGCGGAAGAAAATCACATAGAGCGCCGGCAGGACGAGGAGAGTTAGCACGGTCGCCACGAACAGGCCGCCCATGATGGCGAAGGCCATCGGCCCCCAGAACACGGTCGGTGCAATCGGAATAAAGCCCAGAACGGTCGAAATTGCAGTCAGCATGATCGGCCGGAAACGCGAGAGCGCACCCGCCACCACGGCATCCCACATCTGGAGACCTTGCGCGCGCTCGGCCTCGATCTGCTCGATGAGAATGACCGCATTGCGCGCGATCATGCCCATCAACGCCAGAATTCCGAGAATTGCCACGAAGCCGAGAGGCCGGCCTGAAATCAGCAGGGCGGCGACAATACCGATCAATCCCATCGGCACGAGGCTGAGAACCATGGCAAGGCGGCTGAAACTATGCAATTGCGCCATGAGGAACAGCAGCATCAGAAACAGCATGGCCGGAACCATCGCATAGACAGAGGCCTGTGAATTGGCGCTTTCCTCGACTGTGCCGCCGACAGCGATGCGATAACCCACCGGCAAGCTTGCCTGCAGCTTTTCCACCGCCGGCGCCAATGAAGCCACCGCCGCCTCCGGGGTCGAGGACGCAACCACATCGGCCTGGACGGTGAGGGTCGGCACGCGGTCGCGTCGCCAGACCAGCGGATATTCCTGGCCAAACTCAAAGCGCGCAATCTGGCTGAGGGGGACGGTGCGACCGCCGGGCAACGGCACCTGCAAGGATTGTATCGTGCCAAGCGAGACACGTTGCTCGTCCTGAGCGCGGGCGACGAGGTCGACAAGATAGATGTCGTCGCGCACCTGGGTGATCGGAGCGCCGGTCATGACTGTGTTCAGATACGCCGAAAGCAATTTTGAATTCAGCCCAAGCAGACGAGCCTGATCCTGATCGATTTCGACTCGCACTTTCCGCGCCGGCTCCATCCAGTCGAAATTTACCCGCCGCAGATTCTTGTCGGAGCCAAGAACCTCGCCGAGTCGCAAGGCGATCGTCCGTACCTGGGTCAAATCGGGGCCGCTGACGCGATATTGCACCGGCCATCCGACCGGCGGCCCAAGCTCCAATGGCGAGACACGAGAGACTATGCTCGGAAACTCCTCGGCCAGCGTTTTCTCAAGCGTTGCCTGCAGCCTTTTACGCGCGGCAACATCCTTGGCGATGACCACGGCCTGCGCAAAAAAGTCGTTGTTGAGCTGCACGTTCAGAGGAAGATAGAAGCGGATCGCGCCGCGCCCGACGTAAGTGCTCCAGCTGGCGACGTCAGGATTGTCCTTGAGAACGGCGTCGAGCTTGGCTGCGGCACCATCGCTGGCAAAGATCGACGCATTTTGCGGCAAGGTCAGATCAACCACCAGCTCCGGACGATCCGAGGCCGGGAAGAATTGCCGGGGTACCAGCGGCAGAGCCAAGAGCGAGGCAACGAAACATGCCAGCGTAATTGCAATCGTCGTCCAGCGGCGGCGCATGGCCGTCAGCAGAAGCGCGCGGAATGCACCCATGATCCGGCTCGGCTTCTCGTCCGTTCTCGGCTCAGGGGATTTGAGCAGCCAGACCCCGAGCAGAGGAGCGAACAGCACCGCCACGAACCAGGAGACGATCAGCGCAATCGTAACGACGGCGAAGATCGAAAACGTATATTCGCCGGCCGAAGACCGCGCAAAGCCGATCGGCACGAAGCCCGCAGCGGTGACGAATGAGCCGGTAAGCATCGGAAATGCCAGGGTATCGTATGCGAACGTCGCCGCCTTTTCCTTGTCGTCGCCAGCCGCCATGCGCGAGGTCATCACATCCACCGTTGTCATCGCGTCGTCGACCAATAGACCGAGCGCGATGATCAGCGCACCAAGCGAGATGCGCTGCAGATCGATCCCGATGAATTCCATGATCGGGAAGATGATCGCAACCGTCAGCGGGATGGACAAAGCCACCACCGCGCCAGGCCGGAACCCGAGGCTGACGATGCTGCAGGCCATGATGATCGCAATGGCCTGCCACAGCGATTCCATGAATTCGCCAATGGCGTTTTTCACCACTACCGGCTGATCGGACACCAGGGCCACTTCGATGCCGAGCGGCAGATCGGCCACGCTGGCGTCGATTGTCTTTTTGACATTGTTGCCCAGCGCCAGGATGTCGCCGCCGTCACGCATGGCGATCGCAAGGCCGATCGCCGGCTTTCCATTGACCCGGAACAACGGTTGCGGCGGATCGGACAGCGACCGGCGCACCTCGGCGATGTCTCGCAAGCGGATCAGGCGCCCGTTCGACGAAAAATTGACATCGAGCACATCATTCTCGGACCTGAAGGCGCCGGTTACGCGAAGCGATAATTTCTCGTCGCCAGTCTGCAGCGAGCCCGCCGGAATCACGGCGTTCTGCGCCTGCAGCGCATCGACCAGTGCGGCGCGGTCGATTCCGAGACCCGCAAGCTCGCTCGTCGAAAATTCGACATAGATCTGCTCGTCCTGCGCGCCGAGAATCTCGATCTTGGAGACGTCCGCAACCTGCAGCAGCTTCGAGCGCATGTCTTCGACATAGTCGCGCAACTCACGGTGGCTGAAACCATCACCGGTGAATGCGTAAATCAGGCCGTAAGTGTCGCCGAAATCATCGTTGAAGCCGGGGCCGACCACACCCTGCGGCAGGGTCCGGCGTATGTCGGCGATGTTCTTGCGCACTTGATACCAGATGTCCGGCACCTGCTTTGCGGAGGTCGAACCCTTGAGATTGACGAAAATCGTGGTCAGTCCCGGACTGGTATAAGAGCGCAGGAAATCCAGGCCCTTCGTCTCCTGCAACTTGCGTTCAAGGCGCTCGGTAAGCTGGGTCAAGGTATCGTCGAGCGTTGCCCCCGGCCACGCCGCCTGTACGATCATGGTGCGGAAGGTGAAAGCCGGATCTTCGCTGCGTCCGAGCCGAAGATAGGACGACAGTCCGGCAATCACGATCGAGATCATCGCAAAAACGACAAAGGATCGATGTTTCAGCGCCCAGTCGGATAGATTGGGGCCAATCATGACCTCACTCCCAGCGGCCTGACCTTCTGGCCCGGATGCAGTGCCTGCACTCCCGCCGTGACAACGATCTCGCCGCCATCGAGCCCTCCCGAAAGCACCACCGTCCCGGGATCGAAGCGCAACACTTCGACCGGCTTGAGAGCGACGGTCAACTTGTCCGGATCAACCACCCACACGGCCGGATTTTTGTCTGCGGCCGTCAAGGCGCTCGCCGGAAGCGAAATTCCATGGCCATCGTTGACCTCCATGCGCCCCGTCACGGTGGCACCAAGCCGCATCGCCGCGGGCGGATCATTGACCGTCACGCGGACCTTGAACGTGCGCGTGACCGGATCAGCCTGCGGATCGACCTGCCGCACCCGGCCCTTTGCGGTGATATTTGGATCGTCGGTCAGGGCGATGGTCACGTCGGCGTCTTCCGGAGCCGTACGCAACACCTGAGCCGGAACGTCGAACACGGCGTCCCAGCCGGCATCGCGCGCGATCGTGAATACCATTTGCCCGGCCTGCACCACCTCGCCGGATTCCGCCGCGCGGCGGGTGATGGTGCCGGTCAGGCCCGCCTTGAGCTGCGTATAGCTGACGCGGTCCTCCGCGATTTCGACCTGGGCCTTGCCGTCATCCACCGCAGCCTGCGCGGTCCGCAGCGCTTTCTGGGCCTGATCGAAATTCGCGCGTGTCGTCCAGCCTTGCTTCAGCAGTGTGTCCTGGCGCTCGAAATGATTGGAATCCTGTTCCAGCCGAGCATTGGCGGCCGCCAGTGCGGCGCGCGCGGAACGAAGTGAGTTCAATTCGTTCTGCGGATCGAGCTTGGCCACCACCTGGTCGGGCGTGACGCGATCGCCCGTGTCCACCGAGCGCTCGACGATTCTGCCGCCAATTCGGAAGGCGAGTGCGACTTCCTTCTCCGCCTGAATCTGTCCCGTAAGGACGATTGACTGGCCAAGGCCGCCCTTTTCGACAACGACCGTGCGGACAGGACGCGGAGGCGCGGGCTCTTGGGCGACCTCGCGGTTGCAGCCTGCAAGTACCAGAGCGAGCGCTGGTATGACCGTGAGCGACAGGCAAGGCAGACGACGGAAAAACGAGGAGGAGCGGATTGATGACAGCATTCGAACCTCAGGTTTGCGGTTGAGGATTTCCAGCGGCAGCTTTCAGAACGAACCTGCACGAGAGCCCGGCGGAATGACGATTAAATGAGCCCACCCGAAACCACGATCAGCACTCCGCCAGAAGAACGTCGAGATCCGCGGTTGAGCGTTTTCCTATGTCATCGCCGCGGGATTGGAGGAATTCCTCGGCCGCCTTGCGGCCTTCGTCCTTGAGCACGCGCAGGAAACGCCCTTCGGCATTGAGCTTGGAGGAGGCTCCGAACTCCACCAGCTTATCGGTGAGGATGCGATGGGTGCGCATTTTTGCCCAACGACACCCCTCACCCGCGCCGGGATCGACCGCCTGGCGCAGCAGTGCGATCATGCGCAGTTCCTTCATCAGCGGCGCATTGAAGGAGATTTCATTGAGCCGGTCCAGGATGTCACCCGCCGAACGCGGCGTATCGCGGCGTTCGCGCGGATTGATCTGCACCAGAATAACGTCATAGGCCTCGCTTTCACGGACCAGGGGCGAAATGGTCGGATTCCCGGCATAGCCGCCGTCCCAGTAAGGCTCGCCATCGATTTCGATCGCCTGGAACAAGGTCGGCAAGCAGGCGGAGGCGAGCAATACCTCAGGGGTAATTTCCTTGTTGCGGAAAATTTTGCCGCGCCCGGTGCGGACGCTCGTCGCAGTGATGAACAGCTTGATCGGCGCATCATTGAGATGACCGAAATCGATGCAGTCCTCGAGGATTGAGCGGATCGGATTGTAGCCGAACGGATTGAGACTATAGGGCGAAACCAGCCGGCTCATGAGGTCCATCATCACATAGCCGGGAGAAGTGTCGAGCGACCAGCGATTCATCAGGCGGTCGAACATCGAGCGCTGGATCGGACTATATCGCGCGGATTCGGCGACCCGCTCCCAATAGGTGTCCAGTGCCTCGCGCGCGCCGCGTGCGCCGCCCTTGAGAAAGCCACTGACCAGAACGGCGGCGTTCATGGCGCCCGCCGATGTGCCCGAAATAGCTTCGATCTTCAGCCACGGCTCTTCGAGCAGGCGGTCGAGAACACCCCACGTGAAAGCGCCGTGAGAACCGCCGCCTTGCAAGGCGAGATCGATCAGAACCGTTTCGCGTGAAGTTTCCGACTGCCGGGTCATTGCTTGCCTGCCTTCTATCCCATGATGTTGCGTTAGGGTCGGCGACGCTCCGACTTGACAATGACGACGGGGTCACGAAGGCGGCCGCAAATTCGTGCGTGAAACGTGCCGCCTTGCCGGATTAGCCAACGTCAGAGTGCGCTGCTATTGCTGTCCCAACGCGTGCAAAACCCGCGCCCACGATCGAACGCCGCGCCTGAAGCTCTCCAGTTCATATTTCTCGTTCGGACTGTGGATCCGGTCGTCCTCCAGCGCGAAACCCGCCAGAACGACATCCATGCCCAGCTTTTGCTTCAGTTCCGCCGTCACCGGGATTGAACCGCCACCGCCGATGAAAACGGCCGGTCGTCCCCACTCCGCGGTAAGCGCATCGCGCGTTTTGGCGAATTCATCCGCCTCGATCGGAAAGCGGATCGCGCGTCCAGCGCCGCGCTCGGCGAATTCCACCTTGCAGTCGGCGGGGACGCGTTTTCGCACGAAGTCTCGGAATGCGGCGCGGATCGCATGTGGATCCTGGTCGAAGACCAACCGGAAGGAAACTTTGGCCGACGCCACGGACGGGATGACAGTCTTGAAGCCGGTGCCCTGATAGCCTCCGCCCATGCCGTTGATCTCGCAGGTCGGACGAGACCAGATCATTTCCAGAACCGAGCGCCCTTTTTCACCGGCTGGCACCGAAAGCCCAATCGCACCGAGAAAGGCGGAAGGATCGAAATTCAACGTGTCCCATTGCGCACGCAACGCCTCCGGCAGTTCAGGAACGCCGTCGTAGAAGCCGGGTATGGTCACGCGGCCGTTCGGATCGTGCAGGTCGGATAGAATACGTGCCAGGACATGATTGGGGTTTGCCGCCGCGGATCCATAGAAGCCGGAGTGCAGATCGCGGTCGGCCGCCCGGATCGTCAGCTCTTCTCCGCAAAGACCGCGCAACATGGTTTGGATGGCCGGCGTGCGGGCGTCCCACATATTGGTATCGCAGATGAGGCCGATATCGGCGCGCAACTCGTCGGCATGAGTTTCCAGGAACGGTGGCAGGCTGGCGCCGCCAGATTCCTCCTCTCCCTCGAGCAGAATCGAGGTCGAGACGGGAAGCTTGCCGGCAACCGCCTTCCAGGCCCGACAGGCCTCGATGAAGGTCATTACCTGGCCCTTGTCGTCGGAGGCACCCCGCGCACGAATTGCGCGTGAGCCATCAGGACGCGTTTCAATGAAGGGTTCGAAGGGATCATGATCCCAGAGTTCAACTGGATCGACCGGCTGCACATCATAGTGACCATAGAACAGCACCGAACGGCCGGACGATTTTCGGTCGTGAGCGACAACGATGGGAAGCCCTTGTGTCTGACGCGCACCAGCCTCGAAGCCGATGCTGCGGAGATCCTGAACGTGCCAATCGGCGCACGCGCGACATTCCTGAGAGTAGGCCGGGTCAGTCGAAATCGAACGAATGCGCAGCAGCGCAAACAATCGCTCGTGCGCCGCGTCGAGGTTTGATTCTATGTTGGCAAGGACGGCTTCGAGATCGGACATGCAAGCCTCCAGGACGCAGACAACAATCGAAGTTAGGCCGTCGCTGCAGCTATAATTTCTATATGTTCTGATGAAATATTGCGGTGGCTAGCCTTCCATCTTTGAAATGCGATCATATCGGTCGCTGAAATAATCCTCAAGCGGGTATGTGACGAGGCTTGCGCTACATGACACGCAGAGATGATCTGTTGCGCGAGCACAGACAAGCTCTTAGGAGTTTGTTGGCTCAGCTCGCAGCCATGATATGAGCGGATGAGTTTCGGGATCGGAATTGGTGTCTCAGTAATGCCGCACAAGGCAGCTACCGTGTGGGGAGCCACGCATGATTGTTCTGCCTTGTCGCCGATGTGTCAATGCTCTTGACACTTCTGCCGAAACAACCGCGAATTGAGGCATTCGCGAGGCCATGACCCGCCGTCGTCTGCGTGAAGCACAAAATGGTGTGTGAGCCAAAATCCGCTCGTTAACTTCACTGGCTTATAGCGGGCAAACATCGCCTTTTTGCCGCCCGACCGGCTTGCGCACTCCGCTGAGTGAGTTGGCAAGAGTTGGATTTGTATTTCACCGTGATGCGACTAAGCTCGTTCGGTGTCCTTGTCCTGAGAAAAGGGCCGGCAACATGAAGCTCATGCGCATCCTCCACAAGACCGAGTACTGCTATCGTCAGCCCGTGAAATTCGGCCCACATCGGGCGCTCATGCGCCCCCGCGAGGGGCACGACCTTCACATCGCGAGAGCGCGCGTCAGCATTTCACCGAGAGCGACCATACGCTGGCTGCGCGACACCTATGACAACTCGATTGCAATAGTCACCTTCGACGAACAATCCGACAGGCTCAGCATCTCAAGCGAAGTGGACGTTGAACTTCACTACGAAAACCCCGTCGAATGGTCGATCGCTCCGTTCGCCCAATCCTTCCCGTTCCAATATCCTCCGGAAGAGCACGTCGATCTGATGGTGTATCGTCTTCCCAGTTATCCCTACGACGGATCGATCCTGATGAACTGGCTGCACGAGCTTTACCGGCCGGGCCAGGTTATCGGAACGTTCGACCTTCTGGGTAAATTGAATACCCATATCTTTCAGTCGCTCAAATACGCCCATCGCGAAGCACCCGGCGTGCAGTTGCCTAACGAAACGCTGCAGCGCGGCAGCGGATCTTGCCGCGACTTCGCGGTACTCATGATGGAGGCCGCACGCTATTGGGGACTGGGGGCGCGATTTGTCACGGGATATATCCAGCTTGCCGAGGGGCAGCACGGCGCAACCCACGCCTGGACGGAAATCTACCTGCCCGGCGCCGGCTGGCGCGGCTTCGATCCAACAAACAACAAGCTTGTCGGTAGCGAACATATTTCCGTTGCTGTCGCTCGCGAGCAGGAGAAGGCGTCCCCGCTTTCCGGTTCATGGGAAGGCCCGGCGGATGCCTTCGACCAGCTCAAGGTTTCGGTGCAGGTGATGCCGGCGCCACCGTGATGGCAGCAAGTGGTGGAAGATGTCCCGCCGCATCAAGCCGTTGCAAAATCACGATCGCGCGCACTCGAGCGGCGCAATACGCCGGGCGGATGCGACATGCATCAAATGCACCCTTTGCTTTTGCTTGCACCTCTTTGCTTGCACCTCTTTGCTTGCAAAGAAATCTGCGGAGGTGGTAGCCTGCAAATGTGGAGCGTGACGGGTGTTCAAATCGCCCGTGAGTACGCTTTCCATACGAGCCAGCTTTCCATACGAGCCAGCCTTCCATACGAAGACTACTTTTTTCCGTACGAAGACTAATTTGAATTTTTTGTATTCGCATGAAGTCGGGCAGACCTGCGCGCCATGCGTCCTGGGTCTTCCAAAAATGCCAGGGGCCAACTTCGATGAGGCGCCACGTTTGTTTGAAATTCTCCGGTTCAGGGCCGAAATGCGGCGCGTTTGGGAATTTCCGCGCGCAAGCCGAAAGACTTGTTTCGGTAGGCGCGGACAGCCGGTCCGGAATCTCGGCGGACAGGTGCCGGAGGGATTTTGTTGCCCGGTAAGTAGAGGTGAGAGTTGTGAGTGCACAAAGCGGCATCGAAGATCTCGTCAACTATCAGTATGTATCGACCGGACATCTACCGCCGGCAGAACATGTCATCAGGCTCGTGGATGAGGCTTACGAGCGCTGCAGGTCGAACAAGGACGGAAAGAACTCGCAGGTTTATCCGGCGTTAGCCGAAGTACCGAGCGACCTGTTCGGCATTTGCGTCGTCGGCACCAATGGAGAAATCTATGCCGTAGGCGACGCCGAATACGAATTTTCGATCATGAGCGTGTCGAAGCCCTTCTTGTTCGCCTCGGTTTGCCAGGCTGTCGGCGCCGAAGAGGCTCGTCGGAAACTGGGCGCCAACGCCACCGGACTTCCCTTCAACTCGCTTGCTGCAGTCGAACGAAGCGGCGACGGTCGCACCAATCCGATGGTCAATGCGGGTGCTATCGCTACCACAAGCCTCGTCCCGGGTGAAACCGCCGATGCGAAGTGGGATTTCATCTACGCAGCATTGTCCCAATTTGCAGGCAGGCGCCTTTCGCTCAACGAAGAGGTCTATGCCTCCGCAACGCAAACCAACTTCCGCAATCAAAGCATCGCGCGCCTGCTGCAAAGCTTCGAGCGAATCTATTGCGACCCTGCTCAGGCAACCGACCTTTACACCCGCCAGTGTGCGCTGAACGTGAGCGCCAAGGATCTGGCGGTGATGGGGGCGACGCTCGCCGACGGCGGAGTGAATCCCGTCACCAAACAGCGGGTTGTCGATCCGGCCGTCTGTCATTATGCCCTGGCCGTCATGACGACTGCCGGATTGTACGAAACGTCCGGCGATTGGCTCTACGACATAGGGCTGCCGGGCAAAAGCGGGATTGGTGGCGGCATCGTAACGGTGTCACCGGGCAAGGGTGGCCTTGGAACGTTCGCTCCCCCGCTCGACGCCGCCGGCAACAGCGTCAAGGGGCAGCTTGTTGCGAAGTATCTGTCACAGCGGCTCGGCATGGATCTATTCGTTTCGCAGCCGGAAGCCTGACCGCGAGTGAGCTGTTCGACCCGTTCGCCCGTAGTTTCAGATCGTCTCTGTTCTCAGAAAAACCATCAAAAAAGAGAGGTCGCGGCATGACAACGGTATCCGGGACAGCGGGCAGGCAGCCGACTGAAGCGAGGCAATCGTGGGTTCCGATGATTGCCATCGCGCTCGGCCAGGTCTTGATGTCTTTCAACGTCGCGTCACTGCCCGTGGCCATGGGCGGAATGGTGAAGAGCTTCAACGTTCCGCCGACGACGGTCGCCACCGGCATCGTCACGTATTCGATGCTGGTCGCGGGTTTTGTGATGCTCGGCGCCAAGCTCAACCAGCGTTTCGGCGCATTGCGTGTATTTCGCGCGGTCGTCGTGCTGTTCGGCGTGGCCCAGGTAGTGATGACGTTCAGTCCGTCAGCGACGTTCATGATCGTTGCACAGGGAATGTCCGGCGCGGCCGGGGCTGCGCTGGTCCCCTCGCTGGTAGCGCTCATCGCCGAGAATTACAGGGGAGCACAGCAATCCACCGCCCTGGGAGCGCTGGGATCGGCGCGCGCAGGAGCCGGCGTAGCGGCATTCCTGATCGGTGGCATTCTGGGCACCTATATCGGATGGCGGCCGGCTTTCGGGATCCTGATCGCGCTTTCAGTCATCGTCTTCCTGTTGAGCTTCAGGCTCAAACCGGATGAAGGGCGCCCGGAGGTGCGGATCGACCTTGTAGGTGTCGTGCTCGCTGCGGTGGCGATAGTTCTGATCAGCTTCGGCTTCAACAATCTGAATCGGTGGGGACCGGGACTGGCGACCCCTAACGCGCCGTTTGATTTGCTTGGGGTGTCGCCTGCGCCGGCCATGATCGTGCTCGGCATAATGTTCGGGCAGGCTTTCTTCATGTGGACACGCAAGCGTCAGGCGGAGGGAAAGACACCGTTACTGGCGCTCGAGGTGATCGATTCGCCTTTGGAGCGCGCTGCGGTCTACGCAATGTTTGCCGTTGTCGCGCTGGAGGCCATGCTCAACTTTTCGGTTCCGCTCTACATCCAGATCGTGCAGGGCCGCAGTCCGATCGCTACCGCGATAGCCATGCTGCCGTTCAACCTTACGGTGTTCTTCGCGGCCATGCTGATCGTGCGGTTCTATGACAGGCTGACACCGCAACAAATCGGACGCTACGGCTTCATACTTTGCACGATAGGACTGCTCTGGCTCGCCTTCGTTGTGCACAACGACTGGAGCGCTATCCCCGTTCTGGCCGGGCTCGTGATTTTCGGAATCGGACAGGGATCCCTGGTCACGTTGGTGTTCAACGTGCTGGTCACCGCCTCGCCGAAGGAACTCGCCGGCGACGTTGGATCGCTTCGCGGTACTACCAACAATCTGGCCGCGGCGGTGGGAACCGCCGTGGCGGGAGCACTGCTTGTAGGCCTTTTGAGCGCGATCGTGCTCCGCAGTGTCGCCGATAATCCAAAGCTGCCGCCCGAGATCCAGGCGCAGGTCAATCTCGATAGCGTCAATTTCATCAGCAACGATCGGCTTCAGACCGTACTGGAAGGCACGACCGCATCTCCCGCCCAGATTGCCGAAGCCGTGCGGATCAATACGGACGCGCGCTTGCGTGCCCTGAAGATCGGACTGGTGATCATGGCAGGCATTGCAATGCTGGCGATTATTCCTGCGCAGCGGCTTCCGAATTTCATTCCGGGCGAGCTGGCGGACCCTTCACCAATGAGGGTCCGAAAGGCCGGATAATCGACCCGCGAGCGTTTGAGCAGGTACCGGGGGAAAAATGAAATGAACGCGAGTCTCGCGATTGTCTTGGTCCTGCTTGCTTCCGCGATCGTAATGTTTGCGATCAACAAGCCTCGATTGGATGCCGTCGCACTGATCATGCTCGTTGCGTTACCCTTCACGGGTGTCCTTACAGTGAACGAAGCGCTGTCCGGCTTCAGCGATGCGAACATCGTCCTGATAGCGGCGCTCTTCGTCATTGGCGATGGTCTGGTACGAACCGGTGTCGCCCAGCGGCTTGGCGACTGGCTGATTGCCAAGGCCGGGAAAAGCGAGGTCCGCCTCATCGTTCTCCTCATGATGGTTGTCTGCGGACTCGGCGCGACCATGAGCTCGACGGCGGTTACCGCCATCTTCATCCCAGTGGCGCTGCGCATTGCCCAATCCACCGCTGTAAGCCCGGGCAGGCTCATGATGCCGCTAAGTTTTGCCGCGCTCATCAGCGGGATGATGACGCTGGTGGCCACTGCTCCAAATCTGGTCGTAAACAGCGAACTGGAACGCCACGGCATGGAGGGTTTTCGCTTCTTCAGCTTCACGCCGTTCGGCCTGCCGGTGCTGGCGCTCGGAATCGCCTATATGTGCTTCGCGCGGCGCTGGCTCCCGGCGCAGGGCGATCAAAAAACCTCCCGTCGCGCCAGCTTCTCGGCCTGGATCGACGAATATAAACTCGCCGGCCGGGAGAGCCGCCTGCGGATAATGGACGGGTCACCGCTTGCAGGCGAGAATCTGGAGAACTTGAAGCTGAGAGGCGTCTCCGGCGCCAACATTGTTGCGATTGAGCGTAGCCGCAGATTCACGACTGAAACTCTCAGGCCGAGCGCAAAGACAGAACTGCGAGCAGGCGACATATTGCTGATCGATCTATCGCCATCGAGTGAAGATATCCGGTCGCTTCGGGCGCAGTATCATCTCGAAGAATTACCGCTCACTGGCGCATATTTCTCCGACCGGTCGCAAGAGATAGGCTTGGCCGAGGTCCTTCTGCCGCCGACCTCTGAACTGGTCGGTGAAACGCTTGTCGAGGCCGAATTCCGCACCCGGTTTGGCCTTACCGTAATCGGTTTGGGACGAGGCGACGGCGCGCTGACCGGTGACCTGTTGAAGGAAACTCTGCACACAGGGGACACTCTGCTGCTCGTCGGCCCCTGGAAGGAAATCGAGAGACTGCGCGGGGACACCGCGAACATGGTCATCATCAACCTGCCGGCCGAGATCGACGAGAGGCTTCCGGCGCCGGGTCGCGCACTGCAGGCGCTGATATGCCTGGCTATCGTCATCGCGTTGATGGTAAGCGGCATCGTCCCCAACGTGCAGGCGGCGCTGATCGGGTGCCTTCTCATGGGGCTGTTCGGCTGCATCGATTTCGCGAGCGCCTACCGTTCGATCGACTGGAAGACGATTGTATTGATCGTCGGCATGTTGCCGTTTTCCATCGCACTGGAGCGGACGGGCGGAGTAGATCTGGCCGCGGAGGGCTTGAAGGAGCTTACCGCTGGCGCCGGCGTTCATTTCGTCCTGGCAACCCTGTTTGTCATTACCGCGATGCTTGGGATGTTCATTTCCAATACCGCGACCGCAATTCTGATGGCTCCGGTCGCACTCGCGGTCGCGCTCGACCTGAATGTATCGCCCTATCCCTTCGCGATGATCGTCGCGCTGGCGGCCTCGACAGCTTTCATGACGCCGGTGTCTTCGCCCGTGAACACGCTGGTCGTCGCACCGGGCCGCTACACGTTCGGGGATTTCGTGCGCATTGGCGTCCCGTTTTCCATCGTCGTTATGATCGTTTGCGTCATCCTGGTGCCGTGGCTGCTGCCACCTTGATCCACAGGTCGGCGGCCACGCCTAGCAAAGGACTACAGCCATGATCGAGCCGAGCAAGACCCTGGATAAGGCGTCGACCAAGACGATGATGCAGAGAGTTCTCGACACCGTCGAGCGCGTGGGAAACAGCGTCCCGCACCCGGTCGTGATATTTCTGATCCTCATTGCGATCGTGCTGGTACTTTCTCACATTCTGTACATGCTGGGGGCGACGGTTACCTACCAGATCATCGATCCGGATACGCACAAGATCGAGACCGCAACCACAACCGCCAACAGCCTGCTGACGGCGGATGGAATTCGCCACATCTACACCCGCCTGGTGCCGAACCTCATGAGTTTCACCGCGGTTGGCCTGTTGATCGTCGCCATGATGGGCGTCGGCGTCGCCGAAGAAGCCGGCCTCGTGAACGCCTTGATCAGAAAACTCGTAGCCGTCTCCCCGAGCTGGGCGCTGGTTTACATCATCGCGTTCGTCGGCATTGTGTCCAGCATAGCCGCCGATGCCGGCTATGTTGTGTTGGTCCCGTTGGCCGGCGCCGCTTTCCTCAGCGTTGGCCGACATCCCCTCGCGGGGCTCGCCGTGGGATTTGCCGGAGTTGCCGGCGCATTCACCGTGAACATGATCATCAAGCCGCTCGACGCCGTGCTCACCGAGCTGACGAACGATGCCATTCACATGGTCAATCCAACTACCTCGCTGGATCTGACGGCCAACGTCTCGTTTTCGATCGCGTCCGTCCTGGTCCTGACGGTCGTCATTGCGCTCATCAACAACCGAATCATCGAGCCTAGGCTGGGCGCATACAACGCCGGGGACGCCACCGTCGCTCAGCCCGGGCAGGATAAAGAACAGCTTTCGGGAGACGAGTTGCGCGGGCTGAGATACGCTGGCCTTGCCCTATTGGGGGTCGTTATCCTCTTCGTCCTTTTGACGGTTCCAACGGGAGCGCCGCTGCGAAATCCGACGACGGGAATCCTGATCGGAAACTCGCCGTTCATGAACGGCCTGATCGGGGTCATCATGGTGTTGTTTCTTGCAACCGGGATCGCCTACGGCATCGGCGCAAAAACAGTGAACAGCTCTGCGGCCGTCATCGCGGCCATGGCGAAGGCGGTGTCCTCATTGGGTGGCACCATTCTCCTGTTCGTGGTCATCAGCCAGTTCGTGGACTATTTCAACTACAGCAATATTCCGACCCTCATGGCCCTTTCGATGGCCGACCCGCTGAAGAACGCGCATATCGGCGCGCTGTGGCTACTGGTGGGCTTCATCATTGTCGTCCTGATCATAGACTTCGTCTTCACGCCGGCAATCGCGAAATGGGCGATCTTTGCGCCGGTCTTCGTCCCAGTATTCGTGCAGCTTAACGTCGATCCCGCAGCCGTTCTCGCCGCCTACCGGATCGGCGACTCACCGGTCAACGCCATCACACCGCTGAACGCCTACTTCGCGATGGTGGTCGGATTTGCCCAGAATTACGACAAGAACGCCGGCGTCGGGACGGTCGTCGCGCTGATGTTGCCCTACACACTCTGGATGGCCGTCATTTGGACGCTGCTGTTCGTTGCCTGGTATCTGCTGGGTCTTCCCTGGGGATTGTGAGACGCAGTCGTCGCCGGAAACCATGACACGATCGGTGTCCGTCGTCGCCGGTCGGAGATATCGAATGGACTGCGCCGACAGGAATCAATCGGGAGCCGGAAGAACCCGGATGATTTTCCGGTCGTGACAGGTGAGCCACATGGTGCGTGCGAAGGTTCTCAACTGGCTGAAATGGTCAACGATTCTTCTGACCGTCGCAGCCATGACTTTTTTCGCGATACGCATCTACGACGTTCAACGTGGTCCCTCGCTCGAGGTTTGGCACACATATGTGCCGCGAGAGCTGGGTGCAGAAGCAATCGACGGGACAGACTGGAAGGGGTACCTGGCGAACGAAGCCCGTATCTTCGAGGAGCTTCGTCTTGAAGTCTCGGGGAAGCTTTCGTCGGATGAGCGCGTTCCCATAAGTCGGTATTTCGAGGGCAGCCCCGTCTATCCGCCGCACTTCTCCCAGGACTTCAATCGCACGTTCGCGCTCGAACCGGATGGCGCCCCTCGCGGCGCGGTCGTGCTGCTGCACGGCTTGACCGATTCTCCCTACAGCCAGCGCCACATTGCACGGGTTTACCGCGACCACGGCTTCATCGCGCTTGTACCCAGAATGCCTGGCCACGGCACGGTGCCGGCGGGATTGACGGCGGTGACATGGGAGGATTGGCTGGCCGCGACACGTCTTGCGATCCGCGAAGCTCGACGGCGCGTGCCTGCGCCCGCGCCGCTTCATCTTGTTGGCTTCTCGAACGGCGGTGCGCTGGCGCTGAAATACGCCCTTGATGCCATATCAAATCCGGAGCTGGCTCGGCCGGATCGACTTGTCCTGATTTCCCCCATGATCGGCATTACGCGCTTCGCACGTTTTGCCGGGCTGGCCGGTCTTCCGGCTATTTTTCCGGCATTTGCCAAGGCCGCATGGCTCGGCATCCTGCCGGAATTCAATCCGTTCAAGTACAACTCGTTTCCCGTCAACGGTGCGCGAGAATTGTTTCGCCTGACGCAGGTCCTGCAGCGGCAGGTCCTGGACCTTCGCCGCAGCGGACGTATCGGCGATTTGCCTCCCATATTGACATTCCAATCGGTGATGGATTTCACGGTCTCAACGTCGGCCATCATTTCGAGCCTCTATGAGCAGTTGCCGTCGAACGGAAGCGAGCTGGTGCTTTTTGACGTCAACCGAACGGTCAAGTTCGGAACGCTGTTGCGCCCTTCCGCCGATACAGCGCTCAATCGGCTCCTGCCCCCCGCGATGCGTCCATATCGAAGTACCGTAATCACGAACGCGACCGAGACCGGCAGCGAGGTCGAAGAACGCTCGGTAGACGCCGGAGACACGCACGAGCGACGCCGCCCGTTGGCAATGAGCTATCCGCCCGGAATCTACTCGCTGTCGCACGTCGCGCTGCCGTTTCCGATCACTGATGCCCTGTATGGCATGGCACCCGACGAGACGGAAAGTTTTGGACCAAACCTTGGAGCTTTGGCGCCGCGCGGTGAACGAAACGTTCTGATTACCAGCCTGGATGCGCTGCTTCGTGTGGCTTCAAACCCGTTTTTCCCGTATCTGGTGGAGCGTATCGAAGAGGGCATCGATCATCCCGTATCGACATCGGCGGCAGTCGCAACGCCACCTGTTGCGCCCGGCGCAGATAGCCTGGCAGCGTCGCCACGCAACGACGCGGCAACGGTATCATCATGGACGCCCGATCCATCCGATCTGCCCCCGTAGTCAATGCGCCGCCATGCGGCATGCTTTCGGCGCGCAGCCGGGATTCGCAATCGATCGTTTCGATGGCAGAGAAACAAGGCTCGGCCAAAATCCACCATGTGGCGAATCGAGGCCGCCGCATTGTCATTGCGGCCAAAATGCTACACCCCGGGTGGAAGCGCCGGCGCGCCGATTGCGTGGCCTTGCGCCCGTTGCAATACAATAGTCTTATATTTCAGCGAAGATTATGTGCGCTCAGCGCCGGAGCAGCTGCATGCTTCCATTCCGAGCTTTTTGCGGCACCATGCTCGTTGCCGCGTCGGCCAGCTCAGCGCAAGCTCAAACGCCCGCGGCGCAGGAGCAGAAACCTTCCATGGAGGAACTGCTGCAGCGGATCGATGCGCTGCAACGACGCGCCGCAGATGGCGACAAGGTGATCGATGCACTGAAGCGTCGCGTCGATGAACTTGAATCTCGTGAGAAGCATCCGAAGTCTCAGCCCGCGACCGCGCATCGTGAGCCTGCCGCTGCACAAAAGCCTGCGCAGGTTGCAGTCGGCTATCCCCAGCCGGGGCCGACAGCGGGTGCTGTCGTCCCGCCAGGGCCGATCGCACCGCAGGCCGTCCCTGCCCTGCGTCCGCCCGAAGCGATGGGTAGCCAGTACGACGGCGAAGGCCAGGACGCATTGCGTTCCGATCTCCCCGGTCTCTCATTGCGTATCCCCGGCAGTCAATCCGAAGTCCGGTTCTACGGTTTCGCAAACGTCAACGGCTATCGCGACTTCAACGGCCGCAACCAGACCGATGCGCCGACAGTGCAGACAATACCCCTCGCCGGCAGCCCGGCAGACATACAGGGTGGCGATTTCGGTTTGTCGGCGCGGTTTAGCCGGATTGGCATGGATACGCGAACAGCGACTGCATGGGGCACGTTGGAAACCCGCGTGGAAGGCGACTTCGGGGGCGGAGCGCCAACATCGACCAACGCGGTCTTTCGGTTGCGTCAAGGCTGGGCTGAACTCGGTACAGAACAATTTCGAGTGCTGGTTGGTCAGGCGAACAGCCTTTGGAACGAGGGCGTCTATGAAACCGTGAACTTCGCGACCAACCTCAACCAGTCCTTCGTGCGCCAGCCGCAGATTCGCGCGATCGCGACGCTGGCCCCGGGATTGACCGGCCAGCTTTCACTTGAAATGCCGGACACGCAGTACACTTCGGTGGCTGGCGTTTTCACCCAGAACAGCACTCCGACCGGCTTTGCCGGGCTCAGCCCCGCAATCACCTACGTTCCCGATCTGCTCGGCCGGCTGGAATACCGGTACGACGGTCTGGTCCTCGATATGCGGAGTTTGTTACGCGAGCTGACTATCCGAACCGACGGCACGGCTGCCGCGCCGCCAGCGCTGACGCGCGATGCCGTGGGCTTTGGTGTGGCAGGAACCGCCAGATTTCCGACGCGCTGGCTGTCGCCCGTGTTCGGTCCGGACGAGCTGATTGGCATGGCTTATTACGGCCAGGGCATAGGACGCTATTTCGGCGGCAACACCTTCGGTCAGGACGCGCTATCCAACATCGGCTTGCCGGGGACGGCTTTCGATTTCACTCTCGATGCGCTGCCGACTTATGGCGCGACCGCGGCATACCGTCATTTCTGGATGCCCGAGTTGCGCAGCAATTTCGTCTATTCCTACGCATGGCAGCAATATCCTGCCTATGCGCTGTTCTTTGTACCGGGATCGGTTTCGGCCACGTCGCTGAACAGCAATATGGAGCAGGCGATCGTCAACTTGATCTGGAGCCCGTTTGCGGAGTTGCGCGGCAATACCGTCGGCACCGGATGGCTCGATGTCGGCGTCGAATACGTCTACTCGCACGGGAATATCTTCGGCGGCACGGCAGCAACAATCCCGGCTGGCGCCGGCTTTGCGACCGCCAACCGCGTCCTCGGCTCCGTCACTATGCGATTCTGAAGCCGGCAGGGTCTGGCGATTTGGTCTTGGTGCTCATCGCATCTCTGTTGTGATCGCAGCGGGAGTGAATGAGGGCACACGGCCGTCAACCGACGCGACGGCGACGCGTTGCCGCTCACGACCGGACCCGGAACGATCGCGGCGATGATCAGTCCCGGATTATCTCGATCCGCATATTCCGACCGTACGGAAGATGTTCGCTTTTTCATTGCCGGCCTGTTGGCAACTGTCGTCATGGCGGGCGCGATTTACCTTTGCTTTTCCTACTCCGACCGGGTTGAGGCGGCGCGCGGCCCATCGCGCTTATCTTTGCGAGGCTTCATCGGATTTGCTATCTTGGCTTGATTTTAAAAATACGGTCAAGGAGCGGACGTTACTCAACCGACAACCTCTAACCCGTTGCCAATGGGGTTCTCCGGCGGCAAGTTAAATCACGGGAAAATTGGCGAGCCGGGGGCCGAACTTCAAACCCAAGGGAGGATTGCGATGTTCTTCTTTCAAGAAGGCTTCACCTATCGAAATTTTCTGATGGATATGCTTGCGGTGTTCGCATTTGTCGTGTGGTTCTGGCTGCTCGTTATAATCTACGGCGATCTGTTCAGGCGTCACGACATCTCCGGTTGGGGCAAGGCATTATGGGTGCTGGTGCTGGTTCTAACCTCCTATCTCGGCATCTTTGCCTACCTGATCACCCAGGGCAGAGGCATGGCCGAGCGCAACGCTCAGCAGGCTCAACAGGCACGCGATGAATTGCGACGTGTCGTTGGCTTCAGCGTGGCGGACGAAATTACCAAGCTTGATCAGCTCAAGAAGAGCGGGTCAATAACCGACGCCGAGTATGGACGGCTTCGCGCCAGGCTTGTCTAGATCATGATGCGATCAAGTGGAATCGCATCATGACCGAGCTTTCCGAGTCCGCGATGCTCGTCGAGGCCAAGCATGGCCCGGTAAATGCTTCTCGAAGCAAAACAATTCTTAATCGCCGTGCCGCGAGGTGCTAGTCTGGCGGTACATTGGCATGGTCCTTGACTGGGGAGACACGTGCGCCGGCGGGGGTTCATCACGCTTCTCGGCAGTCTGGCAGTCGGTTGGCCGTTCGTTGCGCGCGCGCAGCAGCTCCAACGGCACATCGGGGTGCTGATGCCGAACGCCGAGGACGATCCAGTCGGGCAGGCTCGCGTCCGCGCATTGCTGGACGGGCTGCGGCAACTGGGATGGACGGACGGCCGCAATGTGCGCATCCACATCCGCTGGAGCGCAGGTAATTCCACCGACACGGACAAATACGCGGCGGAATTGCTGGCGCTTACGCCCGACGTCCTTTTTGCTTCCGGGAGTGCCAATTTGGCGGCGTTGCAGCGGGTTACTCGCCACGTGCCGATCGTGTTTGCAAATGTCATCGACCCGGTCGGTGCCGGATTCGTCGCGAGCCTGGCCCGGCCGGGTGGCAACACCACCGGATTTAGTGCGTTCGAATACGGACTAAGTGGAAAATGGCTCGAACTGCTCAAAGAGATTGCGCCCAACCTGAAGCGTGTTGCCGTCCTCCGCGATCCTTCACTGGCCGCCGGGATCGGCCAATTCGCCGCGATGCAGGCCCTGGCGCCGCCGTCACTTGGGGCGGAATTGTCTCCAATCGATTCGCGAGACCCCAGCGAGATCGAGGCTGCCATCGCCGCGTTTGCGACTGAGCAGAATGGCGGTTTGATCATCACGGGGAGTCAATCGGCGCTGACCCATCGTAACCTGATCATTGCCCTGGCATTGCGGTATCGCCTGCCGAACGTCTACGGGTTCCGATACTACCCGGCGAGTGGGGGCCTCGCATCCTACGGGCCCGATGCCATCGATGTGCACAAAAGCACGGCTCAGTATGTCGATCGCATTCTCAAAGGGGAGAAGCCCGCCAACCTGCCGGTGCAAGCGCCCACCAAGTACGAGCTGGTCATCAACCTCAAGACCGCCAGGGCGATTGGTGTTACCGTTCCGCGGACGGTACTCGACCGCGCCGACGAGGTGATCGAGTAACTCCCCCGAGGTCATGAGAGATGGCGGTCGACTTCGGCTTCAAATCTATCGGCGGCCTTGCGGCGTTGGTGGTAATTGCGGCAGCCGTCGCTCAGGCGAGCACGGTGTTTGCTCCGCTCGCGCTCGCACTTTTCATCATCGCAATCGTCTGGCCGCTACAGCAACGCCTGCAGTCCCGCATGCCAAAACTGCTCGCCCTGGCAATCACAATCATCGTCACGGTCGCGACATGCCTCGCCTTCGCCTCGTTTGCCGTTTGGGGTTTCAGCCGGGTGGGACGGTCGATCGTAACCGACACGGCGCGCTACCAAGCGCTCTACGGCAATTTGATAACCTGGCTGGATAATCATGGCATTTCGGTAGCCGGCCTCTGGGCCGAGCATTTCAACGTCACATGGCTCCTGCGCGTTACCCAGCTGGTTACTGGACGCGTCAACACGACATTGAGTTTCTGGCTGATCGCACTCGTCTATGTCGTCCTCGGGTTACTGGAAGTCGACGACATGCGACGAAAGGTGGCGGCGCTCGACAATCGCGAAGCCGCGCGCGTATTGCTGGAGGGTAGTGCCGCGACCGCCGCCAAATTCCGGAAATACATGCTGGTGCGAACGCAGATGAGTATCATAACGGGTCTGCTTGTCGGCGGCTTTGCCTGGATCACCGGGCTGCAATTCGCGCTCGAATGGGGCGTGATCGCCTTCGCGCTGAATTACGTCCCCTTCGTCGGTCCCTTCATCGCTACCTTGTTTCCGACGTTGCTGGCGATGACGCAGTTTGACAGTTGGCAGGCGGTCGTGGGGATCTTCGTCTGCCTCAACATCATCCAGTTCGTGGTGGGCAGCTATGTCGAGCCCCGTGTATCCGGCAATTTGCTTGCCATCTCCCCTTCTGTCGTGCTGTTTGCGATCTTCTTTTGGACGTTTCTCTGGGGTCTGTTCGGTACCTTTATCGGTGTGCCGATCGCCCTCGCCATCCTGACGTTTTGCGGCCAGCATCCATCGAGCCGCTGGCTCGCCGATCTCCTCGGCGGACCGGCGCAAACGAAGACCGGCAAACCTTAGCCGACAGATCGGGTCGCCGTGCCAGCGATCTCCACGCGTTCGGGAACGAGCAGATGGAGTTGCCCATCGGAGGTGGTGGCCAACGCATGGATATGGAAATGCGTGGGCGCTTCGTCGGTAGCTCCCATCACGGGTGACGGGGCAGAAACGATCCTTAGGGCGCCGCACGCGCCAATCCAATCGATATGCCGATGGCCGTGCATGACAACGACGCGGCCAGCGAACGCGCCGAGCTTGCGGACAAACCAGCTCCCGTTGACGAGCGCCGTACCAACCCGTTCCGAGAACGCCACGACCGGCATGGGGTATTCGATGAGGTGGTGGTGCAGCGCGATGATCCAGTGCGCCTTTTGATATCGGCCGATGGCCGCCGCCAGACGGCGGCCCTGCTCGGCCGAAATCAATCCCAGCGCGTTGGTGAAGGAGAAATGGGTTTGCGCGTTCGAATTGAGGATGGCGACGCCAAGCCCGTCTTCGGTTTCCGGCGGCAGAATCATCGGAAACTGATCATCGAATACGTTTCCGAGTCCGAGGGAACGCCGCAAACCTCCATTCTCCGCGAAAGCCACGATCCCTGGCAGATGCGGCGCCAGCGCCTCGTTGAGCGTCTCCGCGAGTTGCGTGGATCCGTGGGCGAAGACGCGCACACGGTCGCCCTGCACAGCCGCTATCGCCGAAAGCGTCCGCATTTGCCTCAGCCGCTTGCCGGTGCTGAACGGAAGATCAAGCCGGGCTGGATTGGCGCGATCGACGATGTTCAGGTCATGATTGCCGGGAAGCACGATCATGCGGGCGGCGAGAGCCGGATATTGCGCCACCGCGTCGAGGAATTCCGCCCATTCCGTAGCGCGACCGGCATCGGTCAGGTCGCCGCTGACGAGCACGAGATCAAGCGGCTGGGTCGAATGGATGGCCGCGACGCGTGCCATAACTCGCATCAGGCGATCGTTGCCCTGCGGGCCGCCACGACCGCTTTCGATACGATAACCGTAGCGCTCGCCGACAACATGAATATCCGACAGATGGGCAACGCGCCAGGTGCGGCCTCCTGACGGCACGGCATCGAATTCGGCAAGGTCGAGCGGCTGGTCCATGCCGGTATCCGCAAAACCCCAGATCAAGGCGGCGCTCGCCAGATAGACCGAGACCAGCACGGCGGCGTTGGCCAGCGCCGGAACAATGAGGTGGTGCGGCGACACGAGATCCGTCACAGAGCCCGTCCAGCGCGAGGCCGGCCAGACGAGAAGGGCGAGAAGGACCGCGCATCCACACAGGATGATACTCGCGCCGGCCGAGCTTGCCGCGCGCAGCCTCGCGCGCTGATTGGCGGTCGTGGAATTGCGGCTGAATATCCGCTCCGCCAGATGGTGCAGCGCTTCGCGGAAAAACGTGTACGCCGGTTGGACGGCCAGTGCGTTTAGCGACCAGAAGTTGTTCTCGGCAATTCGAAACAGCGGTCGCCAGCCGATCCACCCCAGAACGACAAAGGAGGCGAGGACCACCGCGGAGCCGATCTCTGTCAACCGCAAAACATTTCTTGAAACCGTGGCCAGCCAGGCCGTTGCCACCAGTGGCGAAATACCAAGCAGCACAGCGGGCAGCAACAGCGAGACGGTCCACGCCAACAGCAGTTTCGGCAGACTTATTTCGACCAGCAGATTGCCCGCGATCGCAAGAAGCGATCGTTGATGCGGGCTCGCGGCGTCGTCTTCAACATCACCTCGACGCGGATCGACGATCGGTGCTCCGCCACGTCCCATACGCACTTCCTCGATCACCGATCATCCTGTTGCGCGAGACGCTCGAGCCGGTCGTCGGCCAATGTCCGGACTCCCTGCAGAGCCGACTCCAATTCTGCTCTTCGGGTATCGCAACAAAAATCCCGGTGAGTGTCTAGATCTGCCCGGCCGCGCGCAGCATCTCGGACTGCACCGTGGCGTAGAGCGCCCTCCAGGACTCCCGGAGCTCCGGAGTAAACGATGCGCCGAACTTGCACTCGAGGCTCCAAATCAACGCCTCGCCCAATGCGGCATATTGCGATGGCTGAACCCCAAACCTGGCGTGCTGGCGACCTGAATGCATGACGAGCGATTGAAACAGCGCAGGCTGTTCGAGGGAGCCGACCAGCGCCGCGATCATATTCATCAGTTTGACTCGTTGCCGTTCCATGTCGCTCGGGAAAAGTTCTCTTGCATCCGGGGAGAGTTCGAAGAAGCGGCTGTAACACAGGTCCCCGATGTCGCGATTCATCGACCACATCGCATCGAACGATTTCCTTATCAGGTCGACCTGCTCGGGCGTCATTGACCGGACTGCCGCGATCTACAATGCTGAGTGGCTGAGCAAACCGGCACGTCAAAAAGCGACCCATGCAAGCAGGCCGAGCCAGGGATTTGCTGATGCTAGTGGATAAGCTCTCCAATCTCCAGCAAATACATGCGGAGCCTGGAGCACCTTCACGACCGGGGCGGCCCTCGTTATGAGATTCGTGTTACACAAAGGATGAGTTCTGGAGCTGGATGTCACTCAGCCAGCGGGTCGATGCCATCAGATGGGCTGTGGTTGTACAGTACCGACACCAGCATGTTGCCCGGCTCAGACGTTGCATCAGTGCGACAGGCCGCGACCTCCCCGCTGACCCCGCTGGCATATTCGGCGACGACCTCCCCGAACGCATTGCGCTGAAGGGCGACCCTTTGTCCTGCTTCGACCTTGTCTTTCACCTTGACCAGAAGCTCGACAAAACCGCCGCGGGTCGCCAGGACGCCGTGAACGCTGTTGCCCACAAAGATGCCCTTGTCCTTGCCGGTGCGCCCTATCGGCCCGGCGATGATCCCATGATGCTTGAGCACATTCATCGTCCCTTCCACGAATAGAGGGATCATGCGGTGGTCCAAAATACGCGGTGGGCCGATCTCGGGGGTGAACGCCGGGATGCCTGCATCGATGAACGCATTTGCCAGAATGCCAGGATAAGCGGGATTGTCGAAGATCTGATCGATGGGAAACAGCTCCGCCATGGCGCGGACTTCCGGCAGGTCCATTCGCGCAATATGGCACGCCGTCAAGTCAACTCCGCTTGTCGAGGTATGGAAGTCGATCGCGTAGTCGGCATTCGGCCTGAGCAGCCTGTTGAACAGCATTCCGGCGTGCCGGGACGACGCCGTCGGGCCGTTCTCATTCCCCGGCCACTCGCGATTCATGTCTATCAGGCCGATGCCTCGCCCCGAGTTTGGCCATCTCCTCGCCATGCCTTCCATCGCGGGCCGCGACACGTCGAAAACAGCCAGCACCGTGCCGGACATTTCGGCCGGATCAAGCTGGTCCATCACAGTCTGTATCGTCCGAACCGGACTGATCTCGTCGCCGTGCACACCGCTGACAAGCGCGATGCGCTTGCCCCGTCTCGCGCCCTTTGCGACCATTGTCGAGACATGCCAGTGTTGACCCGTGGCCGTCTGCACTCCCTGAAAATATAACAGGTGCTTTTTGCCGTATTCCAGGTCATCGATGTCAAGGGCGCTGATGACCTTCTTTCCGTCAATCATGTCTCCAGTATAGGCCGTTCCTCTTGACGCAGTCGCTGGCTCCGCACTCGCAGCTTCTGCGTTGGCCGCCAGTGCAGCCGATGCGCCAATGGCGGTGGCCATGAAATGGCGGCGATTGAAACTATCCCGGCCTAAATCTTCAGGCATCACGTCGACCCTTTCATGTTGCTGTGCGCGGAAGTCGCGCCCACAATACTCGCTTGCGCAATCTTTTCCGGCCGCGGATCCTCTCGCCAGATTGCGGATAAAAAAGCACGGCATTCTCGCGATAGATTTCATGTTCGACCTTGAAATCGCTCGCGTCGGAGGCATCCCAATGGCGCTGCAGCGCCGTCCGCACGGTTCGATCATCCATCTCTGTCTCCAACCTGCGCTTTCTGCGGGTCGGAAGAATACTCCGGTGAAGAGCCGGCAACAATGTGCGGATTTCGTTGGCCAGTGGCGCGAAGAATTCTCGCCTCGATTTCGACACTAGCTTTGGATCATTCGTGTCGCAAAGGGTCAGAAAGGCGACATTCCCGAGTAACGAGCAAACATCGGCTCTGCCCCTCGACGCGTTGCTCAGGTTTGGCGTGCGCAGCCGCGCAGGAATAGCTTCGCAACAGCCTGCGCACGTCGCACCAGCTCCTCGCGGCCGGGCGCCGGCGCATGGCCGAACATCACCGCACGCTGCGGCTGGAAGACCAGCATGCCGAGCAACATGCCAGCCGCGGCTTCCGCATCGTCAAGCTTCACCAGGCCACGCTCGTTCTGCGCCTTCAACCAGTTGGCAAGGGTGCGTTCGGTCCGCCGGATCGCCTTGTGGTAAAAGGTGTCCGCGATCTCCGGGAATTTCTCGCTATCGCCAAGTATCATGCGTTGAAGCGAGATCACATCGCTGTCCAGGATAAGTTCGCCGCAAACAGTCAACGCCTCGCCCAGTGCGGCCTCGATGTCCCTGCCGGCGCACGCCCGCAGGCGGACCGCAGACGCGAACAGATCGATACGGTCGGTGATCATTGCCTCAAACAGCGCCGCCTTGTTCGGGATCAGCCGATATAGCGTTTTGGTGGAAATGCCGGCACGGCGCGCCACGCTCTCCATACTGGTCGCAGCATAACCGCTCGCGGCAAATTCATGCCTCGCCGCATCGAAGATGATGGCGCGCGTGTCCTCGTCGCATCGCGTCTGTGGTCGCCCGCGGCCGCGCCGCACTTCTGCGCAGGGGTCTTCAAGGTCTGCTTGGATCTTCGTCGTCGTCATGGCGAGCCATGCTTTTAGATGATACCTGTCATTCTATTGACAGTCCAAATATGCGCGCTATTTTGGAAAATGTCAAGTTTCCTAATTATCCTTTCTGCTGAAAGTGACGAATTCCGCTTTTGCAGCAATGGGTTGAACCAAAACGAGGATTGCCATGACCCGTCATGCGATTGCCTTCGAAGCCGAGCAGGTGGTGCCGCCCGAGGCTGTTCAAAAACTGGTTCCGTCGCCGTCTTCGGCATCCGAAACCGCCGATCCCGCAACAACATCCACAAAAAACGGCAAGTTTCGCCGGCTACTGATAGCGGGGGCCGCCGTTGCGGTGCTGGTCAGCGCATCCTGGTATGGCTGGGACTACTGGACGGTGGGGCGTTTCCTGGTCTCCACCGACGACGCCTATGTGAAGGCCGACAACACCACTGTCGCGCCGAAGGTCTCGGGCTATCTGCATGAAGTCCTGGTCGGCGATAACGAGCGCGTGAGGGCCGGCCAGTTGCTGGCGCGGATCGATGACCGCGACTTCAAGGTCGCGCTCGAGCAGGCCAGAGCCGACGTCGCCGCGGCGGAAGCCGCGATTGCAAGCAAGCACGCCCAGCTCGACGTGCAGCAGGCCGTGATCGACGCGGCCAGGGCGACGCTGGACGTCGACACGGCCTCGGCGACTTTCGCCAAGCAGGAGAACAAGCGCTACACGGACCTCGCCGCGACCGGCTACGGCAGCGTGCAGAATGCGCAGTCTGCGCAATCGCGCGACGCGAGCGCACTCGCGGCCATCGAGCGCGACAAGGCAAACCTCGCCTCGGCGCAGAAACAGGTCGAACTGCTCAAGGCCGAAATTTCGCAAGCTGTCGCGGCCGCCTCGCGCGCCCACGCGTTGCAGCAGCAGGCCGAGCTCAATCTCTCCTACACGACGATCATCGCACCGATCGACGGCATAGTCGGAAACCGCACCCTGCGTGCCGGCCAATATGTGCAGGCCGGTACGCAATTGATGTCGCTGGTGCCCGCCAGCGGCGCCTATGTGATTGCGAACTTCAAGGAGACCCAGCTCGCTGGCGTGCGGTCCGGCCAGGCGGTCGATATCGATGTGGACATGTTCCCGGGCCAGCGCGTGCATGGCCATGTCGACAGCCTGGCGCCGGCCAGCGGCCAGGAATTCGCCCTGCTGCCGCCGGACAACGCCACCGGCAATTTCACCAAGGTGGTGCAGCGCATCCCCGTCAAGATCGCGCTGGATGCATCGAGCGTCGAGCTTCGCCCCGGAATGTCGGTAATCCCGACCATCCAAACGCAGAAGCATCAGCCGGTCCCCGAGAGCGCGCCGCATGTCGGCACGCACCCCGGCGTGGCGCTGCTTGCGTTACAGAAGTGATGGCCATGAAGAAGATGATGTCCAGGAAGAGCCCCAAGGTGATGTCATGCCGGACCTTGCACTCTCGCCCTCTCCCGCAACCGCCCCTCGCCATGCCGGTGCTGTAACTTCGGTCGTTCCGGATCGGGCCAGCGTTACGGTCTGGATTTCGGTGATGGCCGCCATGATCGGTGCGTTCATGGCGATCCTCAATATACAGATCACCAATGCATCGCTGCTCAATATCGAAGGCGGCATCGGCACCGGTGTCGACAACGGGTCCTGGATTTCGACGTCCTATCTGATCGGCGAGATCGTCGTGATTCCGCTGACCGACTATTTCAGCCGGGTGTTCTCCTACCGCAACGTCATCCTTTGCTTTGCGACGCTGTTTGCGGTCTTTTCCGTCGCCTGCGCCTTCACCCACGATCTGCCCTCGATGATCGCGATGCGCGGCCTCCAGGGTTTTTTCGGCGGCGTGCTGATTCCGATGGCGTTCACGCTGGTCTTCACCAGGCTGCCGAAGCCCCAGCAGCCGATCGGCTTGGCGATGTTCTCCCTCGCAGTCACCTTTGCTCCCGCGATCGGTCCGACAATCGGCGGCTATCTCACCGAAAATTACGGCTGGCAGACCATATTCTTCGTCAACGTGATACCGACCGCCGTGATGGTGACGACTCTCTATTTTTCGCTCGAACGCCAGCCGATGCAGCTGGGGCTTCTGGCCGAAGGCGACTGGTTCGGCATCCTCACGATGGCAGTCGGGCTGGCTTCACTCCAGGCTGTGCTGGAGGAAGGCAACAAGGATGACTGGTTCGGTTCGCCCTTCATCGTCAAGCTTGCGATTGTCGCAGCGATCAGCCTCTCACTATTCATCGCCAATGAGCTTGTCGTGGAGAAGCCCCTGGTGCGACTGCGCCTGCTGACCCGGCGCAGCTTTGGATTCGGCACCATCTCCGCCGTCTTCCTCGGCTTCGCGCTGTTCGGTACGGTCTATCTGCTGCCTGCCTATCTCGGCCAGGTCCAACACTACAATGCCGAGCAGATCGGCAGCGTGCTGGCCTGGACCGGACTGCCACAACTCCTCCTGATCCCGCTGGTGCCCAAGCTGATGCAGCGCGTCGACATCCGTTACATCGCGTTTGCCGGCATGAGCCTGTTTGCGCTCAGCGCCTTTATGAACACGACAATGTCGGTCGACTATTCCGGCGACCAGTTGTTCCTGCCCAACATAATCCGCGCGATCGGCCAGGCGTTGACGCTCGCACCCTTAAGCGCGATTTCGCTTGGCAGCGTGGCGCCTCAGGATGCGGCCGCAGCCTCCGGCATCTCCAACATGATGCGCAATCTCGGCGGCGCCATCGGCACTGCCCTACTCGCCACGATCGTAACCAAGCGCGAGCAGTTCCACTCCAACATCATCGGCCAGGCCGTCCATCTCGGCCGCGACGAAGTCCGCGCCCGGATCGAGCAGATGACGAACTACTTCATGGCGCATGGCGTGACCGATCAGGCCGCGGCGCATCAGAAGGCGATTGTCGCGCTGGGCAATATCGTCAAGCAGCAGGCGCTGGTGATGGGCTTCAGCGACGCCTTTGCGGTAGTCGGCCTCGTGCTGGTCCTGGCCGGTATCGCCATCCTGCTCACCGGCAAGCCGAAGGGGACTGCTGCGGGCGGCGGCGGGCACTGAACTGGTGCTCTTTGAAGTCGCTGACCGGAGTCCGGCGTGGTCGAACTTTGTACAGAATGTTTCTGACGCCTCGCCGGCAACACGGCGCAACAAGACGTGGGTGCGACGAAAAGGGCTCGTTAAGACAATCAATCATACGGTCGAGTCGCTTACGAATCTTCGGAGCCATCATGACCTCGATTTCCGCGACCTACAGCAACAGCTACACCTCGCCCCTGCAGAAGCTGCAGCAGGAGCTCCAGGCGGAAGTGAACTCGGGCGCCATCAGCTCGGCCGACCAGAGCGCGTTATCCGCTGCGTTGAACACCATCAACTCCTCGCTGCAAGGCGGCCCGGCGAGTTCCTCGGCCGGCGACACAAGTTCTTCGCCTGGTTCCTCCCCTGGCGATCTGAAGTCGAAGATCGACAGCCTGATCGCGGCACAAGTTTCCAGCGGCCAGCTGACCAGCAGTCAAGCCACCGAGCTGCAAGGCGTCTTCAAGGCAGCGTTTGCCAACGGCGCCGGCGGCGCACACCACCACCATCACGGCGGCAGCGACGGCCCGCCGCCCAGCGATGGTTCGTCCACAGCCGACAGCACAAACAGCACAAGTTCCAGCAACGACCTTCTGCAGCAGTTTCTCCAATCGCTGCAGAATTCCCTGTCTGGCTCGTCAACGACGCCTTACAGCGCGACGGGTGCATCTGACGCCGGCAACAACAGTAGCGCCTCATTCTCAGCGCTTTTGATCAACTACCAGACCTGACCCCGGGGGCCTAAATCCCAAAGGTAGATTTCACGCTAGTCGAACAAGCCTCTTTTGCTCACCGTACCAGGCATCCCGCTTGCACTCAGGTATCCGACGACTTCGCCGGTTTCGAGGTCGAGCAGCTTCGGATGTTCGACCCTATAGCGTTTCTTGCCGTCATGATCGAAAGCAAAGCCGTCCTCGACATACCCAACATGCTTCCCATCCTCATAAATATGATCCGCCAAGCGCTCGCTCCGATGCTTCCACTCGTACCAGGCGCGTAGATCGTCGCGCCGAGGTCAAACCACCCTGGATCGGGCAGTTTGAGTTCTTTGCCACTCCTGGTTCAGGTCTTCTCCTCGCGCAAGCCTGGCCCAGTCTTCGGCAAGTTTGCGCCAGGCCTGCCTATCCGCTGAGCCGGCGGCCTCTTGCGCCTTTCGGTCACATTCAGCGGCCTTGCGGCGGAACTTCACTGCTTGGGTCTCCGGCATTCCAATCGCTCCGATAGGCCTTCAGGATGTTCGACGCCGTCTGCAGCGGATGGGTTCACACGTGCGGCGAAATGCTCCGGGGCAGGAACCAGCCATTTGCCTGTCGGCAGTGAATGCCTAGACCGTTTGTATTCTGAATCCCCACCGTGGGGACTAGATTCCGGCCATCTGGTGTGTGGCGGCAACCATCGCGCTCACGACACCGGCCGCACCTGCCGTTGCCGAAGCCGGTTAAACAGCGGCACAAAAGCCCGCCGTACCGGTCTACTCATGTCAATTAGGCTGATGCCGCGCCAAGTTTTGTGGCAAAAGAAGAAAAGTCTCGCCTTCCGTTCATGCACCGACCTTGCGAGTCCCGTATGCCCGCGCCGAAACCGCCCTCTTTTGAAACCCTGAGCTTGCACGCGGGGCAGCACCCGGACCCGGTCACCGGGGCTCGCGCTGTCCCGATCTATCAGACGACGTCCTATGTCTTTCAGGATTCCGAGCACGCCGCTGCACTGTTCAACCTTGAACGCGTCGGCCATATCTACACACGCATATCCAATCCGACCATCGCGGTGCTGGAGGAGCGGCTTGCAGCGCTGGAAGGTGGGGTCGGTGCAGTCTGTACCGCAAGCGGAATGGCTGCGATGCACCTGGCGATCGCGACACTGCTTGGCGCCGGCGATCACATCGTCGCGTCCGCCTCGTTATACGGGGGGACTATCAACCTGCTCGCGCACACCTTGCCTCGCTTCGGCATCACAACAACCTTTGTCAAGCCCCGTGATCTCGAGGCTTTCCGTTTGGCGATCACGCCGAGGACACGGCTGGTAATAGCCGAGACCATTGGCAATCCCGGTCTCGAGGTGCTCGACGTGCCCAGGGTCTCGCAGATCGCGCATGACGCTGGTCTGCCGCTCCTGATCGACAATACCTTCGCTACGCCCTATCTCAGCCGTCCCATCGAGCATGGTGCCGATCTCGTCATGCATTCGACTACCAAATGGCTCGGCGGCCATGGCATCGCGATCGGCGGCGTGATCGTCGATAGCGGGCGTTTCGATTGGCGCTCGTCAGGCAAGTTTCCGACACTGACCGAGCCCTATGCGGGATACCACGGCATCGTTTTTGACGAACAGTTCGGTCCATCGGCATTCATCATGCGCGCCCGTACCGAAGGCTTGCGGGATTTCGGCGCCTGCATGTCGCCGACAAACGCGTTCCAACTGCTTCAGGGGGTCGAAACTCTGCCTGTCCGGATGGAGCGCCACATGCAAAACACCCATGCGGTGCTCGATTTCCTGAACGCCAGCAAGGCGGTCGAATGGGTGCTGCATCCCTCGCTCGACGCTCACCCGGATCATCAGCTTGCCAGGCGGTTGTTGCCGAATGGTGCAGGCTCCATCGTCAGCTTCGGCATCAAAGGCGGACGAGTAGCGGGCCGCAGATTCATCGAATCGCTGCGCTTGATCAGTCATCTTGCCAATGTCGGTGACGCCAAGACGCTGGTCATTCATCCCGCAAGCACCACGCACCAGCAGATGGACGCCAAACAGCTCGCGGCGGCCGGTATCGGCGAGGAACTGGTGCGGTTGTCGGTCGGCATCGAGGGCGCTCAGGATATCATCGATGACCTCGCTCAGGCGCTGCGCGCCTCTCAGAAGGCTTGATCCATGAAACTTTCAGTCAACGGCCTGGAGGCCTTCGTTGCAACCGGCGGCAGGCCGTTCGACCCTTCGTTGCCGACGGTCGTCTTTCTGCACGGCGCAGGCTTCGACCACACCGCCTGGGCCCTGCACGACCGATGGTTTGCTCACCATGGTTTTGCGGTGCTGGCGCCAGACCTGCCCGGCCACGGGCGCTCGCCTGGACCGCCGCTGCCAAGCATCGGCGAGATGGCCGATTGGGCTATCGCACTGCTCGATGCGGCGGACGCGGACCGGGCACAGCTTGTCGGCCACTCCATGGGATCGCTGATAGCGCTTGAAGCAGCCGCGCGACATCCGGAGCGGGTCACGGCGCTGAGCCTGATCGGAACGGCGGCAACGATGACCGTCGGCCCCGATCTTCTCAAGGCCGCGGAAACTAACGACCAGGCGGCAGTCGACATGGTGTCGATCTGGGGCCTGGGTTTCAACGCCGAACTGGGCGGGAGCCTGGCTCCGGGCCTCTGGATGCATGGCGGTGCACAAAACATCCTGCGGCGTTGCCAACCCGGCGTGCTCTTCAACGATCTCTCTGCCTGCAATTGCTATCAGAATGCGCTGGCGGCAGCGGCGATGATTTCGGTTCCGACCACCCTGATCCTCGGCGAGCGCGACATGATGACGCCGGCGCGAGCCGGAAAAACGCTGGCGGCCGCGATTGCGCATTCCCGAACGATCGTCCTGCCGAGCGCTGGCCACATATTGATGACCGAGCGCCCCGACGAGTTGCTTGCGGCGCTGAGGCCTTGAACCGGCACTCACCCGCGTGGTTTTCTCAGGAAGCGGTCCCCTTCTCTGACAAATCGTCCCCTTCGCTGCTCGCACGCTCACCGGGTAACGGCGGCGTACCGTGAGTGTGGAAGCTCTCGATGGTCTTTAGTCCCCATGCTTGACCTTTCTTTCGCTCTTCCTCAGTCCAGGTGATGGGCTTCCAATCCGGGGCCAGGACCAGCCGTGCGCCGGCGTTAGCAACTTCCACGCGATTGCCGCCTGGTTCATAGACGTAAAGAAAAAAAGTCTGCTGGACAGCGTGCTTGTGAGGACCGGTTTCGATAAAGACACCGTTCTCCAGGAAAATGTCGGCGGCCTTCAGAATGTCCTCCCGACTATCCAGCGCATAGGTGAGATGATGAAACCTGCCTTTCACTCCATGCGCTTCCTTCGTGTAGGCAAAATCGTAGCTCTTGTTGGTACAGGTGAGCCACATTCCGGCTTCCGTGCCGTCGTTCAGAACGATGCGTTCGGTTAGCCGAAAACCCAGATATTTCTCGAAGAACTCCCGATTTGCTTTGACATCAACGGCAAGACAATTGAAGTGGTCAAGCCGCCGCACACCGACACCGCGCGCCGGATAGCGTTGGGCCTGATTTTTAAGGGCTGGGCGCAGATGCGGAGGGGCATCGTACCATTCCGTCTCATAGTAGATCTCGATGAGATGCCCGTCGGGATCGTGGAATTGATAGGCCGGTCCATGACCCAGCTCTCCCTCATGCCAGCCCACTTCAAAACCTGAACCTTGCAGCGCCTTCACGCGCCGCTCCAGAGCTTGTGGACTGCGAGCTCGAAAGGCCGCATGTCCAAGACCGGAGGTGTGCGATCCGGTCAGCTTCAGCGAGTAACGTTCATAGTCATCCCACGCCCGCAGGTAAACCGAATTGCCTTGTCGCCCACTCTCCGTCATCCCGAGAATATCGACAAAGAATTTGAGGCTCGCTTCGGGTCTTGGAGTGAACACTTCCAAATGCGCCAAGTGGGCCAAATCCATGACCGGTTCTTCGTGCATGACGTACTCCTTTGGTCTCAAGATGTGTTCCGGCCGCGGCGTTGCCGCCGTAATTCGCGGCGACCTTGTGATCCGCCGACGGGGTCACGGAGGCTCCATGCCATGTCGTCTCTTGGATGCATTCGAGTCCTTGGACGTCAGATAGCTGACAAGATCCATCGCCCCACGTTCGTTGAGAGCCTTCGAACCCACGCCGCACGAGAACAGGGTCAAGGATTGGATTTCGCGAGGCAATGGTCCGGCGATCACTATGCCCGGCACATCCAGAAGTTCGCTCTCCTGCTGGAATCCGAGTTCGGCTTCGCCACGCGCCAGCAAAGCTCCGACCGGGATGCCGGCAGGTGCTTGAACAAGCCGCTCTGACATCACTCGATCTATGTCCCACTTCTCGAACAATTTGAGCAAATGGGTGCCGCTTGGCCCTGTCGAATAACAAATGGACCGCGCTTGCATGATTGCGGCCTTCGTGGTCGCTTCGTCGGTCAGAATGGGAAGCGCTGCTCCGGATCGTACCGCTACGGCAATCGCCGACTCAGCGAAGCCTGCGCGACTTCCCGATTTGACATGCCCCTCTGCTTCCAGGCTCCTCATGACATCATCTGCAAGTATGACGATATCGAACTGCTCCCCGGTTCGAACTCGGCGCGTCGCATCTACCCCGCCAACAGATTCGATCGCCACCGACTGACCTGTTTTGCGCTGGTATTGTTCCTTCAGATCCGCCAGAACTCGACGGGTTGCCATTGAAGAAATGCCGACAATATCTTTCGCCATCGCTCAGCCCTGCAGTTCCCCATACGGTCAGTCGTTCAATCGATATATCTGAGCCCGGCTTTAGCCAGCGGCTCTCGCATGCCGTACAAATCGAGACCCAGGACGCCGGAGGCGAGCTTTTCCCGCTTGCCGGCTTCGTTCGCTTCCCGCGCCGCCGCCGCGTCATGGGTCTTTTGAGCCCAGTCGGCGGGAACGACGACGACCCCGTCATCGTCGGCGACGATCGCATCGCCCGGATTGACTGCGACGCCAGCGCAGACGATCGGAATGTTCACCGAACCGATCGTCGCCTTGACCGTGCCCTTCGCACTCACGCATTTGCTCCAGACAGGGAAGCTCATTTCAGTCAATACTTTCACGTCGCGCACGCCAGCGTCGATGATCAGTGCTCGCGCGCCACGCGCCTTGAAGCTGGTCGCGATCAGGTCGCCGAAATAGCCGTCGGTGCATTCGGCGGTGATTGCCGCAACGACGATATCGCCCGGCTGGATTTGCTCGGCGACGACATGCAGCATCCAGTTGTCCCCCGGATGCAGCAGCACAGTCACCGCGGTTCCTGACACCTGCGCGCCCGGATAGATCGGTCGCATATAAGGCTTCATCAGGCCGACGCGCCCCATTGCCTCGTGCACGGTGGCGGAACCGAATTGCGCGAGCCGATCCACCGCCGTGCGGTCGGCCCTCTTGATGTTACGCTTAACAATGCCGAGCTCGGTCATGATCTATCGTCCTCCAGCCTTCAGCGCCGCATCGAGGCGCGGATAAACGCGCCGCGCATTACCCTCGTATATCTTCTGACGGGCTTCGGCGTTAAGATTTGCCGTTGCCTCTATGTAGCGCTTCGTATCATCGTAATTGAACCCTGTCTCGGGATCGATTCCGCGTACCGCGCCGACCATTTCGCTCGCGAACATAATGTTGTCGACCGGAATTACCCTGGTGAGCAGATCTATGCCGGGTTGATGATAAACGCAGGTGTCGAAAAATACGTTCTTGAGAAGATGCTCGCGCAACAACGGCTTGTTGAGCGCCTGGGCTAATCCGCGATAGCGGCCCCAATGATAGGGCGCGGCACCGCCTCCATGGGGGATCACGAACCGCAGTGTCGGGAAATCCTTGAACAGATCGCCCTCGATCAGCTGCATCACGGCCGTCGTGTCGGCGTTGATGTAATGTGCGCCCGTCGTATGAAAGCAGGCGTTGCAACTGGTCGAGACGTGTATCATCGCCGGAATGTCGTGTTCGACCATTTTCTCGTAGATCGGATACCAGTGCCGGTCGGTCAACGGCGGGCTTTTCCAATGACCTCCCGAAGGATCAGGGTTGAGATTGATCGCCACGAAGCCATATTCCCGTACGCACCTCTCGAGTTCCCCAACACACGTCTTCGGATCGACGCCTGGCGATTGAGGGAGCATCGCAGCACCGACAAAGCTGTCGGGAAAAAGCTTGCCGACCCGCCAACAAAGCTCGTTGCAGATCGCAGCCCAGATCGACGATACCTCGAAATCGCCGATGTGATGGGCCATGAAGCTGGCACGCGGACTGAATATGGTAAGATCGATGCCCCGTTCCTTCATCAGCCGGAGCTGGTTGTCAATAATGGACTCGCGCAGCTCGTCGTCGCTGATTTTCAAATCCACTGCTTTTGGCTTTACGGATGCATTCTTGATCCCTGCAATCTGTTGATTGCGCCAATTCTCCAGCGCCTTGGGCGCCGTGGTGTAGTGGCCGTGTATGTCGATTATCATTACTATTGCGCTCCAAAAACAAGGACAGTGCATACTATCAGGAATCTGCCCGGCTTGCCGGTGCCGTTTGAAACGTGCTCGAAAAGCCGCAGCCTGATCCCAAGGGCAGGCGTTTCGCGTCTGCTGTCTCTCGCAGTCAATGAGAGACCTCGTGGCGAGGGGGATGGCGGATTCATTTGCGCGAATTCCGCGGCTACCATTGCAAACCGGCCGGTCAAAGCAGAACATCCGCGGGAGCCAATACCGGGAGAAAAGCAATGAAGGTCCTTGCCGCGACACTTGCCTTGCTGGCTTCAGCTCCTGCCGCCGCCCAAGAGTGCCAGACGTGCTCAATGGCCGACGCCTGCACAAAGACATATCTCAAGGCAACATCGGAAGTCCAAAAGGCCACCAAGCAGGCTATCCGAGATTGGAAACAGAATCTCGACAGAAAGGCCTCCGCAGAATTCTCAAGCAAGGGCATAGCCGCACTACAAGACGCCATGGAGTCTCAAGTTCGTTTGGAGCTTGAGCGCCTGAAGGAGTGCCTGGCCAAGATCAGGTAACTGCGTCCGTCGGCGCCAGCGCCTCGTTGTGCTGCAGGTGATAATGGCAGTTCAGAGCGCGAACGAAGTTGAACGGAATTCACTAGCGACAGGGTCGATTTCGCAGGTGACAGGGAATACGCTGGAATCGATTGTTTGAGGCCAAACCCAGCTCGACCGGTCTGCTGGCGCCAAATAACATAGGAGGTACATGAGAAAGGCAGACCGCAGCGCTAAAAATTGCTGCCAGGTCCTCGCGATCAAGGATAGGTTCATCGCGGGGCATATCGGAACCTGTTGGGGCAAAGCGCAGGCTTTCCTCCGCCCACGGTCATTTCATAGCTAGGTGTTATGGACTAGAGGGAGGTGAAAGTGCCGAGACCATCGAGTGCTTCAGACCTGGTGCTCTTCCCTCAGCAACCCGCCCTGCAACTGATTTATGACACAGCTCCGATCGGCCTCGCTTGCCTGTCGCCAGACTGCCGATACCTGCAGATCAATCAGCGCCTCACCGAGATCTGCGGTATTTCCGTGGAAGAACACCTTGGTCGCTTTGTTCGGGATTGCGTCCCGGCGCTCGCGGACTCCGTCGAGGCGATCGTACGCTCGATCATCGAAACCGGCGAACCGGTGATTGGAGTTGAGGTCGCAGGGCAACGCGCCGACCGGGTCGAGGAGCGCTACTGGGTGACCTATTGGCATCCGCTGCGCGCGCCGAGCGGCGAGATCGTCGCAGTCAATGTCGCGGCCGAAGAGATCACCGAGCGCAAACGGGCCGATCAGCAGATTCGCGGCGCCAGGGACGCGGCAGAAACCGCTCTTCGGCGCCTTCGGGAGACCCAGGATTCCCTGATCGAGGCCGAAAAGCTCGCCGCACTTGGCCGGATGGTGGCGGGCATCGCGCACGAAGTGAACAGCCCCGTCGGCATCAGTCTGACGGTTGCCTCCACGCTGCAGCAAAAGGCGGCGCAATTCGCGGCGGAGGCCGCGCGCGGGGATCTCAGGCGTTCGAGCCTTAACGTGTTCCTGGACCTGGTACAGGATGCTACTGCCCAGCTCGTGAGCAACTTGAAACGCTCCGCCGAACGGATTCAATCCTTCAAGCAGGTGGCGCTTGATCAGAGTCAGTCGCATCGGCGTATTTTCGACGCGAGCGAGTTGACCGAGCAGGTTCTGTCGCATTTTACGCGGGAAATGCGCGGGCGCGCCGTCACGCTCAGCCTTTGCTGCGAGCCCGATCTCGTGATAGACAGTTATCCCGGACCGTTCGGGCAGGCCCTGACACATCTCGTCGTCAATGCCATCTCCCATGCATTCCCGCAAGGACGCAACGGAACGATCGATGTCAGGGTAAGGCGGGCGGAGGCGGATCATATCGAGGTGCTGGTGGCAGATGACGGCTGCGGTATGGCGCCGGAAGTCAAGCGGCTCGCGTTCGATCCGTTTTTCACCACCCGCCGGCAGTACGGCGCAACGGGCCTTGGCTTGCACGTCGTGTACAACATCGTCGCGGAACGACTGGGCGGGCGGCTTGTCCTCGACAGCGAGCCCGGTCGAGGAACTACCGTCCAGCTTGTTTTGCCGCGCGCCGCGCCAAGTCCGGACTAGATTCCAATCTGTACTCCAAAGCGAACTGCCTTGGGCGGCAATTCACGCACGTTCGCACCTGAGCTGGCGGCTTTGTCAAAAGCACCCGCGGAGGGCATTTGTTGTCGTTGCGACTTCCGGCTTCGATCACGCCTTGGCCGCGACCACCTCCACTTCCACGAGCAAACTCGGCCATACGAGTTGAGGAACGACAAGCAACATGGAGGCCGGCCTTGCTGCACCCAAAAAGCGGTTACGCACCTGTGCATACGCCTTCAAATCCTCGGCACGCGTCAAATACTGCGTCACCTTGACGATGTCATCGACCGTCATTGCCGCCGTCGACAAGACGTGAAGCACGTTCTCCCATGCCTGTTCGCTCTGACCGACGATATCGGTCGGGATCTTGCTTGCATCGACAAAACCCGGCGTTCCGGACGTCATCAGCCAACGAAGGTTCGGTCCCGCCTCAATTGCGTCGCTATACAAGCCGATTTGTTTGGCGACTCCGACGTCACGCACGATGTGGCTCATGATTCCCCGTCCTTATCTCGTTCGGCCTGCCCGAGATCGCAACGATCCGGACCACCGCAAATACTCGTTCCTTATCATCTCAAGGACGCGTTGGCTGCCTGCTGGGCGCGCGCTACAAGCCGGGAAAGCGACAGCGCTCGTTAGCAATATGGCTACATTGTGGTTGGTGCGGGCATCTTGTTGATTCCAGAGTGGCTTTGGCTCGGAAGTCCGCATGCCAGACAGGCGGCTGCAAAATACTGGCGGTCACGCAAGGGGCACAAACGTCGGGCCATTTTCTGCCTCCCGTGTTAAGGATCGAACGGGACAAATTGGAGAACGTCAGTGCTACAGCCCGATGCGGTGGCGAAACGACATTTTCAACTCGTCCTGATCAAACCGTCTCACTACGACGACGACGGATACGTGATCCGGTGGTGGCGCGCAATGACCCCGTCGAATTCGCTTGCCGCCGTGTACGGCATCGCCGCCGATTGCGCTGAGCGGCGGGTGCTTGGTGCGGACGTAGCCATAGACATCGAAGTAATCGACGAGACCAACACGCGTGTCGACGTCCCGGCACTGCTGTCCCGCTTCAGGTGTCACGACAATTTCGGATGCGTCGCGCTGGTTGGCGTTCAATCAAATCAATATCCCCGCGCCCTCGATATAGCACGCCCATTCCGCGCGGCCGGGATTGCAGTTGCCATGGGGGGCTTCCATGTCTCGGGATGCCTGTCAATGCTGGATGGCCGCGCGGTAGATCTCGACGCTTGCCGGGATATCGGTGTCGCCATATTCGCTGGCGAAGCCGAGGGGCGGTTCGAAGCGGTAATTGCTGATGCGGCCGCCGGACGCCTGGCGCCGGTATACAACTACATGAAGGACTTGCCGGGAATGCAGGGCACCCCCGTGCCGTTCCTCCCGAAGCGATACATCGAGCGTACGCTCGGCTCGAGCGCCAGTTTTGACGCTGGCCGCGGTTGCCCTTATCAATGCTCTTTTTGCACCATCATCAATGTGCAGGGTCGCAAATCGCGCTACCGTTCTGCGGACGATATCGAACACCTCGTACGTCTGAATTGGACGCAGGGCATTCGAAAATTTTTCATCACCGACGATAATTTTGCACGCAATAAAGAATGGGAATCGACCTTCGATCGACTGATTGAGCTCCGTGAAAGGGATGGTATCCCGCTCGGCCTCATGATCCAGGTCGACACGCTTTGTCACAAGATTCCGAACTTCATGGAAAAGGCAAGGCGAGCCGGCGTCAACAAAGTCTTCATCGGGCTCGAGAACATCAACCCCGACAATCTGGCGGCGGCGAAAAAACGGCAGAACAAGATCACCGAGTATCGCAAGATGCTCCTCGCCTGGAAAAGGCAGGGCATCCTGACCATCGCGGGTTATATCCTGGGCTTTCCAGCGGACACACCGGAGACGATCAGGCGTGATATTGCAATCATCAAGGAAGAATTGCCGATTGACCTTCTCGAATTCTTTTGCCTGACACCGCTTCCCGGTTCGGAGGATCACCAGACGCTCTGGAAAAACGGCGTCGCCATGGACTCAGACCTTAACCGATACGATGTGGAACACGTCTGCACTGCCCACCCGACGATGAGTATGAGTGAGTGGCAAGACATCTATCACGAGGCCTGGTCGGTCTACTATACGCCGGAGCACATGAAGACCCTCCTGCGCCGCGCCGTCGCTACTGGTGTTCCCGTCGGCAATTTGGCCAAATACCTGCTTACCTTTTCGACGACGGATCGGCTCGAAAACGTACACCCGCTGCAGGGTGGAATTCTCCGTCTCAAACACCCGTCGGAGCGTCGACCGGGCATGCCGCGCGAGAACGCCTGGCTCTTCTGGCCGCGCTTGGGTTGGGAGACCTTTGTCAAACACGTGATCCTGACGGGTGCGATCGTACGGCTGCTGATTTGGAAAACAGTTATCGCTTCCAGCCCAGGTGCGCACAATTACATGGACCAGGCGCTCACACCGGTCGGCGAAGACGACGACGAGACGCTCGACCTTCTCACAAAGACGACCGGCGCCCGGGCCGCCGTCGCGCACATCAAGAAAATAGCCGAACTGACGGGCATCCGGGTCGCATGAGGCTGACGGTTTGGCTGGTGCTGAATGTCGCGAGGGGCCGTTTGCAGACATGCATGCCCGTCCTGATCAAGGTTGGTGCACGAGGCCTGAGGCAGACATACCTCCGGGAACGGTAATTGAGGGCATGCCAGGAGACGACGGCGGCGGGAAAAATCGGACCGCGCTAGTCTGGATTCGCTCGATAGTTGGGATAAGGTTGCGATACTTGCAAAAAAGTTGAAAACGCCCGCCGGGAGGAAATAATGCTCGACACCACGCTTAATGGGCGCGTCCAGGTCTTTCTTGAAAAATTCGAAGCGGCGCTTGCGGCAGGCGATCTCGACGCCGCCGTGGCGATGTTCGCACCGGAATGCTACTGGCGCGACCTCGTTGCCTTCACGTGGAACATCAAGACCATGGAAGGCCGCGATCAAGTCCGTGAGATGCTCAGCTCTTGCCTTGCGCACACAAAGCCGCGCAATTGGAAAATCGCCGAGGGGGAGAGCGCGACCGAAGCCAACGGCGTAACCGAATGCTGGATCTCGTTTGAGACCGAGGTCGCGCGCGGCTACGGCCTGATCCGCATCCAGAACGGCCAGATCTGGACGCTTTTGACCACGATGGTCGAGCTGAAAGGCCACGAGGAGAAGGCGGGTTTCACCCGGCCGCTCGGCGCCCGGCACGGCGTCAATCCCGGCGCCAAAACCTGGAAGGAATTGCGCGACGAGGAAACCGAGCAGCTCGGCCTCAAGTCCCAGCCCTACGTGCTCATTATCGGCGGCGGCCAGGGCGGCATCGCGCTCGGCGCGCGATTGCGCCAGCTCGGCGTGCCCACCATCATTGTCGAGAAAAACGGACGTGCAGGCAATTCCTGGCGCACTCGCTATAAGTCGCTCTGTCTGCACGACCCCGTCTGGTACGATCACCTGCCCTACATCGACTTCCCGAAGAACTGGCCGGTGTTCTCGCCAAAAGACAAGATCGGCGACTGGCTGGAGATGTACACCAAGGTCATGGAGCTGAACTACTGGACCGGCACCACGGCCAAACACGCCGACTGGGACGACGCCAACAAGGAATGGAACGTCGTCGTCGAGCGCGATGGCAAAGAGATCACGCTCAAGCCGAAGCAGCTGGTGTTTGCGACCGGCATGTCGGCCAAGCCGAACATGCCGCGATTCAGGGGCATGGACAGCTTCAAGGGGGAGCAGCACCATTCCTCGCGCCACCCAGGACCGGATCGCTACAAGGGCAAGAAGGTAGTGGTGATCGGCTCGAACAATTCCGCGCATGACATCTGCGCCGCGCTGTACGAGGCCGGCATCGACGTGACCATGGTGCAGCGCTCTACCACCCATATCGTGCGCTCGGATTCGTTGATGGAATCGATCGCCGACCTTTACTCCGAGCGTGCCGTCCGCGGCGGCATGACGACGGCAAAGGCCGATCTGGTCTTCGCCTCGCTGCCCTACAAGATCCTGGCCGGGTTTCAGAAGCCGGTCTACGACAAGATCCGCCAGGACGACGCCGATTTCTATGCGGGGTTGGCGAAAGCCGGATTCCAGCTCGACTTCGGCGACGACGATTCCGGGCTGTTCATGAAATATTTGCGTCGCGGCTCGGGCTATTACATCGACGTCGGCGCCTCGCAGCTCATCATCGACGGCAAGGTCAAGCTGGCCGCTGGCCAGGTCGAGGAAATCACGCCCGACGGCGTCAGGCTCGACGACGGCAAGGTACTACCTGCCGATGTGATCGTTTACGCCACCGGCTACAGTTCGATGAACGGCTTTGTTGCCGACCTCATCAGCCGGGAAATGGCCGACAAGGTCGGCAAAGTCTGGGGGCTCGGCTCGAACACGACCAAGGACCCCGGCCCATGGGAAGGCGAACAACGCAACATGTGGAAGCCGACGCAGCAGCAAGGCCTGTGGTTCCACGGCGGCAATTTGCATCAGTCGCGCCATTACTCGCAGTTCCTCTCCCTGCAGTTGAAAGCACGCTACGAGGGCATTGCGACCCCGGTCTATGGCCTGCAAGCAGTCCATCACAAGGCCTGAGGTTTCTCGAAGGTCGTCCACCTCACCAAATGGCGAGCGCTGTATTCACTCGCTCAAATCGAACTGAATGCGAAGTCGACGGGCGATCTCCTCGGCTCGTCGCTGATAACCGATCAAGTCGCCCGGCGCGGCGGTGACAGAAGGTTGCCAGCCAAAGGCATGGTCCTCGCGAACAACAACTTCCAAGCCAACCACACCGATCTTTCGGGTGATCATGTCGGCGAGCTGCGTACCACTGGCGCGTTCTTTGAGCATGGCGAATCTCTACAAACGAGAAGCGCCCCCGAAGATAAACAGATCAGGAAATTCTGAAGGAACCGTCAATGAATATGGTTGATCCGATACCCGAGCTTCTGATGGAGCATGGGAGAAATATTCCGAAATAGAGCACCCCGCTACACTCCTCACACGCTCATTTGGAAAGTCTTCGCCGGTTTCCACGAATTCTTTTCTTGTAAACGCCCAAAGCTTTCTTTGCGACCTGGTTGCTGTTGCCGCCTTTCATCGCGGCAATCGCGGCAGCAACTTGAGCTTCACCAACTGCCTCGACCTTTTCGGCAATCATTCGACCCGCCTCGGATTCAGCCAAGGCACCGCCCGCCGCCAGTCGCATGAGCCTGAGCGCGATCACGTGCTGGGCTTCCAACCCCAGCAGCGCAGCTTCCGACGACAGAGCAAACCAGGCGTTCCACGTCCGCATCGCGGTCAGCATTTTCCTTCTCCCGGCTAAATCACCTTATGACCCGCGACGCCGAAGAGCTTTTGCGATAGCGCCGTATCACGTTTCTCAAATCTCCGGAACGGGTACATCGAAGGTGTTGAGAGTGACCGATACCATGCAATAGAGGCCGATGAGGTAGGACAACTCTGCTGTCCCATGCTGTCCAAACTGCTCGAGCGCTGCCCTGTAGGTCAGTTCGGGCAATACACCGCCAGACACCAGTGCGGACGCGAGGTCGTACGCAACGGCCTCCTGCTTCGTGAGGTCCACCGGGCGTTGACCTGCCACGATAGTTGCGAGTTTTTCATCGGACAATCCTTTCCTTTCGGCCACGATCACGTGAGCGTAGAGTTCGTATGCCGCTTTGAAGTGCGCTCCCGTCACGAGGATAGCGATTTCGCGAACGGCAGGCGGCAATGAAGGATTGAATGCCATCGCCTTGGTCAGTTCCCAAACCGGCTTGCCGAATTTTGGCTCCTGCAACCAGGGGTTCCACGGGCCCAACAGGGCACCGTCATCGCGGATGTTCACGAAGCCCTGAAAGCTCTTGCTTATTCCCTCTTTCATGTCTGTCGCCAGCGACTTTTGCTCGTCGCTGAGCTTATCGGGCAAAATGATTGGCAACCGCATCGCTGTTTTCTCCTTCGTGACCAGCCCCGGTCGGATCATCCCGACTTCTTCCATACCGAGCTCGGCGTCCCTCGTTGCGCGTCGCCCTGTCGCGAATGTGTCTTGCGGATGTGCCTCATGGTAGCCTGGTTGGATGACGGGACCGGCTGCGGGAAAAATCCCCTGGAATGATTGCGCAAAAGTAGTTTTAAGTGTGGCTTGCGCGACCGCCAAATCGGCGAAAGATCCATGACAAGTTTGCTTGTCGCCTGACAGAGCTTGCTGCGGATGGGTCGTGCTCCACCGCATGGTCGTCGTCAAGTCTTCGTGAAATGTGAGACGGGCAACACATCGCTCGTGAACGCGCGGCTTACGTTGGAGCCAATTGATGTGGGCGGTTTGCTCGCATCAAGATTCCATAGCCACAGGGCGAGGCGCTTGCCTCCTCCAGGTCTAACCAACGGAGACGACCATGCAAAGAGCAGCCCTTACCATCATCGGCGCGCTGCTGATCTTGGGATCGGCAGTCCAAATGGCAGCGGCTTCCCCGCACCACCGGAGCAAAGCCTACTTCGGCCGTGATATTTCCGAATTTCGAGGAGCCTACAATCAGGCGAACGGGGCGATCAGTGTCGCTCCGCGAGCGCTTGATCGCTTTGATCCGGCGACTCCGCGCAGCGAAGACCCCGCGCTGAACCCGTCCGGAAACTGATGCCTTCAGAATCTTCCAAGTCAACAGGCCAAGGCTGCCCACTCTAAGGCGTGGGTAGCCGAAAAGGCAAATACCCACATCCCACTGCCCTTTAGTGGAGGTCGAGATGCCTCGGCGCTCGGCACTCACCATCTTGTCGATGTGATCCGCTTAGAGCTGGCCGTCTCCGCGGTCTGCACGGCAAGCCCCTTGGGCGGGGACGGCATCAGCATCGACGTCGGGTACATTCCGTCGCGACTTCCGGCACTTCGCGGCCAACGTTGATGTGACAGCGAAGCTGGCGACCCAACTGCGCGCGGCACAGGCGAGTGGTCCGCTATTTCCGCCATCAAGGTGGCGGACGTCTTCAACTCGCACAGGCACGAGGCGACGAAAACGAGCCGTTATTCTCTACTTCCGTTTGTCAGAAGCCAAATTGGGCTGCCAACTTGCCGCTGCACTCTTTTGACTCGGTGCCGCCGCGACGCCCTTGATCTTCTCTTTTTTTGGTTTCTTCTTCTCTCGATTGCTTTTTTGCTCACCTCTAGCCATGACGTTCTCCTCAAGTTGATGTGACAGGCTATCAGGAAGACGCAGTTTATCATTGCCCCAGGAATTGCGCATGGCAAGTCTGCAAATCCCTGTTGGATTGGCTGTCGCAGGGCTGCTCACCCCGAGGCATACGGGCATTGTGCTGGGCACAACGCTGGCGCCTTTTGCTCCGGGCAAGCCGGTGAACCTCCTCCGAACCGATGGACACCTGTAGTAGGCTCGAAGAGCCAGGAGGCGTCGGATGGAAGGACGTCAACTTCGGTCGTTTGCGGATTGGCCCAGATATCGAAAAAGGGTGTCTTTCCACCAATCAAACTCCTCAACTTCCAGCAGCGCAACGTTGATCTGCTTTCTCAGGACGCTGTCGTTGCGTAACGCAATGGCATAGCTTTGCGGCTCGAACGTCACGTCGGTTAATTCGACCGACGAAGAGCCATCCTGACGAATCATCCACGCCAGGATCGGTCGGTCGTACGCCAAAGCGTCGATCGTTCCTTCATGCAATGCTTCGAAACCGTCCTTTGGGGATACCACCGTCCTGTATTTGATGCGCATCCGCGACAGGGCGTCTTCTGTCGAGGTTCCCCGCACAACGCCAACCCGCACCGCCGACAGATCGGCGAGCGTGTTCACCGCACCATGCAATCGCTTCGTGGTCAATGCCGAGGTGATGCCTGCGGTGAAGACAGCAATTGCGATAACTGATACCACCATCCAGACGATCGCTACAATCCGGCCGGGCAGAGTTGCCGGCGCGGTGCCGCCGCTTGAGCGCTGGGTCATTGTGTTTGTCGACCACCAGACGCCCGAACTGATGCCGCGCGCCATTCCGCCGCCGAAACCCTCGTTGGCGCGGCGTTCGAAAAACCAGATCAGCGCGCCCGCCAAAAAGGCCAGACCGAGCAATGCCATTGCGGCTTGCAAAAAACTGAAGGACCCGATCGAGCGGATCACCGGCCCCCAGCTCGTAATCCGGTCGGCCTGCACCGCGACCCCTGTACCAGTGTGGAAATAGGGTGTGCTGAAATCGACCAGTTGTTGGCGTGCCGGTGTCACGGTGATAGCGGCGACGGCGACATCGAAATGGCCGGATTTAAGGTTTTCGAGCAGGGAGGTGACCGATACTACATCGACGAAGTGATATCGCAATTTCAGTCTGTCCGCGACTTGCCGCCATAGATCGATGCTGATGCCGCTCCAGTTGCCCTCGTTGTCCTTCATCGCGAAGGGAGGCGCTTCTTTGGTACCCACGACAAGTTCGCCGACAATGACCTGGTTCTCGGGCGAAGCTGCCTGCGCCGCAGGTACCAGCTCGGACGCGACAGTGATTGCAAGTGTAAGCGCCATCGCCGCCAAAGCGAAACGACGCCTCCGCTTCTTCATGCGCGTGTTCGCTACGTCATGCGTGTTTAGGCACATCGCACGGGAACCCCAAAGCGCAGAACAGCAAGTCCACCTCGATCTAAGCATCGGCGCGATGAAAACCAGCGACGCGGCCGCAATTCGGATCTATCGGCCAACTTGCCAGCGACACATACCGCTCGGCTGCGACGAGGTCGGGCCGTTCACCGTCCGCCTCTGCTGCAAGTATTGGGAGCTTTTTATGGAGCTTTTGCCGAAAAGCGATTGTTCGATGACGCCGTGTATTTTCCGACGCCATCGATATGAACGGCTCCTCCTTCCGCACTCGCCCTAGATCATATGGTTGAGGCAGTCCTGGTAGATGTACTGGCATTCAAAGGCTGGGATCTGGTTCTTTGAAAGACAGTCGCGATAGCGCGCGCGACAGACCTTTGCACGTTTCTGCTTATCGCTATGAGTGGCGGCTAAAGTAAGTGGTTTGTTGTCCGCGTCCTGCGCCCTGACTGTCGGCGCCGGCAACAGGAATGCTGCGAAGAATAAAAAGACAAATGCAAATGACCAGCTTTTGTTTTTCATGATCCGCCTGTTTCGAGTTGGAGATCGAATTCGGTCGAATAAAATTGAAGGCACTTTTCGCATAGTAATCCGGCACGCCTGGAAGGTAGCTGCTTATGTTGGCGTCGGCAATCGGGCGCCCGTGATCGGGGCGCCCGGTCAAGTCGTATCAATTTCACCACAGAGTCTGGTCGCTCGCGTGAGAGTTCGCCTTCTTGACCCCTGCAAGGACGCCGCTGAGATTGTAGCTCTCAGGCGCCCGCAGCGGCGGGGACTTCTCGCTGCATCGCTATCGGTGTCGAAGCGTTTTAGCGGCGAAAAGTGGTATCTAAATAGTGAGCAGGCTCGTGACGCTTCTGTCACAGGCGCATGTGAAGCGCTCCGTTCTGCTGCGTTCGCAGCGGGCCCCGCAAAACCCTTGCTGGAATTAGGTTCACCAAGGCTCCTCAGGCTTCGTAACCACTGACCGTCCAGAGATCCCACCTGCTTATGTCATCACTCAAACTGACCGACCAATCGACCGGGACGTTATCGATCCTCTGCCTCAAGGCCTCTTGTCGCGGTCGGATGAATAATATGATGGCCGCTCCAACGAAGAACAGCGCTCAGCCCCGCTTCGTTTCCAGGCCAATGGCATCTTCCGGAGCACGAGCGAGTAAGATGCGAGCGGCGTGCCCTTGCATGGCTGGAATTCGGCCGACACTGTGAAAAAAATCTGCGGAGACCCATCGAAATTCCATTTGGCCCTCTGGTCCTCGATTGGCGTGGTGATAGCTTGCGCTTGGTCAACCAAACCGGAGGTCGACGATGGAGCAGATTCTGATCAACCTCATCGCGGGCGCAATCGGAGGCGTGGGTGTCGGCAAAGCATCGCCAAATTTCGATTTGGGTACGGTCGGTAACATTGTCTCCGGCCTCGTTGGTGGCGGGGTGCTCGGCCAGATCGTAACTCTGGCGCTGCCCACGGTCATGGCAGCGGCACAGTCAGGCAATCTGAGCATTGGTGGCATCATTTCTCAATTGGTCGCAGGCGGGGCCGGCGGAGCCATTCTCACGGCGATCGTCGGCGCGATCAAAAACAGAGCCGCAGGCTAACCCGGATTCGGGCTGCCATTATCGGCGATCCGGACGGACGCCCAGTCACCGGCCGGGCGAGACGATTTCATTTATGCGCGCGCGTCAACGAGACAGGGATGTTTTTCAGGGTCGGACCCTCTCGCGCGGCCCGAAAGTGCGTTCTCCTCAATGACGACGTTCTGCCTTCGACGTAACCGAGGTCGCGTAATCCCGCCCTGAGGGCTTCCGCTTGATCGGCTCGGGCTGTAGCGGGACCCACACCCAAAAACCCAATCCGCGCGACTTTGGCCTGTTGTGTTCGCGCCGCGCGCACGCGAAATGACCGGTCTAGCCGTGTCGGGGTGAGTCAAATAAGCTGGTCCCCGACGTTGTTCGACGCAAGCACGTGGACAGGCATTTCAAGCGGGACATGGCATGGCAAACCGATACATGACGGCGCAATCAACGGTGGCGATGCGACGTTGCGGGCCTCCCGCTATTGTGACGCTCGCCGCGATGGCCGCACTGACGGCGCTGACCGCCGGCACATCGGCGAGACAGCCGCGTCCCGCGCCACCCACCGAGGCGACGGCGCCGCGCGCGGCAGGCGAGCCGATCATGGCGATCGTGTCGATCAAGAGCCAGCAGGTCACTTTCTACGACGCCGAGGGCTGGATTCTGCGCGCGCCGGTGTCGACCGGCACGACGGGACGCGAGACGCCTGCCGGCGTTTTCGCCGTCATCGAGAAGGAAAAGGACCACCACTCCACCCTGTATGACGATGCCTGGATGCCAAACATGCAGCGCATCACCTGGAACGGCATCGCGCTGCACGGCGGGCCGCTGCCGGGGTATGCGGCCTCGCATGGCTGCGTGAGGATGCCCTACGGCTTTGCGGAAGAGCTGTTCGACAAAACCTGGATCGGGATGCGGGTGATCATCTCGCCGAACGATACGGCGCCGGTCGAGTTTTCCCACCCGGCGCTTTTCGTGCCGAAAGCCGAGGCCGTCGCGGCTGCTCCGGCGCGAGCCGAGGCGCTCGCCCGCGAGGCCGAGGAGGCCGCCAGGATGGCCGACGAATTGAAGAAAGCCGCCGCGATAGCGGCGCGCGAGACGGCATCGCTCGCAGGGTCACTGCGCAAGCTGGAGTGGCTCAAGGCCCGCGCCGACGCCGAGCTCGCCTTTGCCGACAAGACGCTCGCCGCCTCAAGGACGGACCAAGCCAGGGCGCGGGCCGAGGAGCAGAAGCAGAAGGCCGCCCTTAAGGCCGCGGAAGCTGCGACACAGCTCGACGCCGCCAAGGCCGCCGCGAAGTCGCAGCTTGACGCCGCCGCCGCTGCAAAGGACGCCGCCAAAGCGGCCCAGACCAAAAAGGCCGACACCGCCAAGGCGGCGAGTGAGGCGAAGCTCGCGCTCGAGCCGGTCTCGGTCTACATCAGCCGGGCGACGCAGAAGCTGTACGTGCGGCGCAACACTCATAAGCAGTGGCCCGACGGGGGCGAGGTGTTCGATGCGACCATTGAGGTTCCGGTCACGATCCGCAACCCCGAAAAGCGGATCGGCACGCATGTGTTCACGGCGATGGCGCGCAACGACGCGGGGCTGCGCTGGACGGCGGTCACGATCGACGATGGGGACGACGCCAAGGACGCACTCGACCGTATCGCCATCCCGCAGGATGTGCTCGTTCGCATCGCGCCGACTGCGTTGCCGCGGTCTTCAATCATCGTCTCGGACGAGCCGCTGAGCCGCGAAACCAACTATCGCACCGAGTTCGTCGCTGTGCTGAACAACCAGCCCCAAGGCGGCTTCGTGACGCGCCGGCCTACGGTCGATGTCCCTGTTGCGAGCGGCAACGACTGGGGCAACGGAGGCTTCGGCTTCTTTTTTCAGCCCAATTGGAACTCCCAACCCGGCAATACACGTCCGCGCGCCGGCCAATCCTATCAACCGATGCAACAGCGCTGGTGGTAAGGCGCACTAGATCATGATGCGATCGGGTGGAATCGCATCATGATCTCATCCCTTTGTTTGAGCATGATCTTCGCGCAAACGCACTTCGCGTTTGTCGCGAGGGAAAACCGGTTTCCACTTTTCCGGATCATGCTCTAATCTTACTGCGTCATAAGACCTTCATGGTGAGGAGGCGCCCTTGCGCCGTCTCGAACCATGAAGGCCACGCTGCCTATTTGCGGGCCTCGTCCTTCGAGACGCTTGCTCGCGCAAGCTCCTCAGGATTGGGGATAAGTCGGTTATGACGCAGTAAGACCAATGATCTGGGCCAGACTGACGCGCTCGGCAAAATCATCGGACTCGGCCCAGACTTCGGCTAAATCCGCGAGCAACACCTCGGTCAGTCTCCAATTGCCAATCAATTTGATCTCTTCGGCACGCGCTTTTTTTGTTTAGCCCCGGATGCAACATCGTCGCCGAGGCATGGCCACGCATCTCTAAATGCTTCGATCGCAACTGTAATCCCTGGCTCGCTTACTCGATCTGGATTCTTGTCGAGGTACCTCAGCATTACCTTGGCGCTTTCCATAATACTACCTTGCGCAGGAGGGCACGCGCGCACGTCAGCCGGCAAGTTTGGCGAAAAGAGCATCGCAGTCTCGATCATTCCCTCGCATGACCCGGCGAACCGCGCCTCGCCACTATCGCGAAACGAGCCCTCAACGAGGAGGTGGCAATATTTCTGTGCATCCGCTCCTTTATCGACAACGGTGCCACTGGCACTTCCGATGACGGAAAATGCCAGGCTCCCAACGATAATATAGACCCGCATTGTTGTTCCCCTAATGCCAGTTCGGCGTTATTCAATTTTCCCACCTCTATTTCAAGACGGCGACGCTGAAGCCGAAAGTGACTGAAACCCGCTCTGCTCCAAATTTCTGGTCGCGTCCCATTTTTGGCCCCCGCGGCGCTGATGCCGCGCCAAGCCAGGAACCGACAGACTGCAGTCACCCGTGGATGAAAAACGCGTGCGGGAATGACGAAAAGTTCCTTCCCAATCGCTCAGGTCCGTTTCGTCCAGCTAGTTGCGTGACTTTTCGCTGAAGCGGGACCATAAATGACCGATCAGCGACAGAATTATGGCGCCTGCAACAATCGGGAGCCAAATCGAAGTGGTTATGATGAAGAAGCAAATGACGAGCACACGTCCAAAGACCGACTGGCTAACCGGGTACTGAAGACGTGCGAAATATGCGTAAATTGCAAAGATGATAGCTAGCACCAGCCACGCGGCGACAAGTACTAGCAACAAGTCAATAAGTTGGCTGGCATATTGGTTCATGAGGCCACTGCCTGACAGCTTCAGCGCGCATTGCTAGTTAACCCCGGGAGCGATATGTCGGCGGACATCTTCCAAGAGGACCGGTCGTGTTGCCGTTCGCGGCCATCTATGCGCGCCACTATCCCGGCCAGTGCCCCCAAAATCGTGCCAAGCCGCACGCTTCGAGTGGCCGGAGGTAGACCTCTTAGTACGCACTCGTCGCGATGGCTCGGGCAAGGGCTCGTCCAATGCAATCATAACCATCGGCGGTGTTGTGCAATCCGTCCCACGTTACAAGCGCGCTTTGCGCTACTCCGGCATCGATCGAGTTTCGCATTAGCGCAAAACGAGAGAATAGCCCGACCCGTTCCTGCCTTGCGACATCGGCGATGATGCCTTCCATCGTCGAATAGCTCGCCGAGGCGAGCACCTGGGGTGCATATTGCAGGTCCATCAGCACGACGTCGGCAGATGCTGCCTTAAGTGCCCTTACACCTTGAAGAACGCTTTTTTTTAGCCCATCGTCCGGCCGGCCACCCCAGGCAACGTCATTGGTTCCCAATTGCCAGATAACGAGATCGGGCGTGTGGGCGAAAACGTCGCGCTCGAACCGTGAGATGTTGTTCGGAATCGTATCGCCGATTCGACCGCTGTTGATGACCTTGATCGTGTCGGCCGATCTAAGTCTCGAGAGCTCTCGGGCCATCACCTCCGGATATGTGGCCGCGGACCTGAGCACCCAGAGTCCTACTGTCGACGATGATCCGATCGCTACAATCTTTAGCGGCTCACGGGATTTGAAACGTGCCGCCGTGCGCGGCAATTTTGCACCCAGCGAGACATTCAAATTTGCCGCAAGGCATCTTTCTGCAGATGATATCTCGTCCTGTGCTTGACAGGGCGCACTGCCAGACAATCCGACAAGCATGGCCGCGCCGATCGACGCCACGATTCGAGCGGTTAGGGTGCGGAGGGCAAAATAGGTCGACAAATGTTCCCCCATGACTGGTCGATTTTCTCTTGACAATCCCTGGCGTCAGACGTTTCGCTAGATCCTTGAACTAAAGATCGATCTATTCGTGGGCGGTGTTTAACATGACGACTCCGCGGACAATCGCGGGCAAGACCACGCCCCGAACGCCCGTGGCGAAGCGGGTAGTATTCCATATTGGCGGCTATGATCCAATCACGACGCACGCCAGCGCGCAACGTCGCTTTGTGCGCGAAATTGCGAGATTCCAACGCACTTGGTCAGTGAAGGCGATCGTTGACGGTCTGCGCGATAGCGCCGATCAGATACAATGGAATGTGACGACAACCGGTCCCGATTGGCAAGTCGAAACCGATTACCACCTGGTTCGGTGGCACGACGTAATTGAAGCTTTTGGGCGTCGAAGCATTGGCTCACGCATTTCCGTCGGCATTCTTGCGTTTCTGGATTTCGTTTTGGCCGGCACTCTTTGGCGCTACCTGGTGACCAACTGGCGCTACGCGGTTTTTTTTCTCTATCCATTCGTCATGTTCGGACTGCTCGTCGCGGTCGCCTTCTTGATTGGCGTGTTTGCATTCAAAATCACCGGATCAATTCCCATTGCTATCGGTGGCGGTCTCTTCGGGTTCGCAGCCGTTTTGGCGGGTCCGTGGCGCTGGCTGCAACTGGGCAACTTGTTCGACGACTGGATCTTTTCCCGGGAGTATATTCGATGCGGCAATCCGGAAATCGAGCAAAGGCTGGACAGGTTGGCTGCCGAGCTCGTGGCTGCGGCGAGCAACTCTGCCGCAGACGAAATTTTGGTCATAGGCCACAGTCTTGGCGCCGTACTTGCAGTTGATCTGCTTGATCGCGCCTTGAAGCTGGACCCTGCGCTCGGTCGGAACAAAATTCCCGTTACATTTCTGAGCGTTGGATCATCCATACTCAAGATCGGCCTGCACCCGAAGGCAGTACGCTTTCGCACGACGGTGGAACGCGTCGCCAGGTCGCGCGCGATCTTCTGGGGCGACTATCAGGCCCTTGTCGATCCGTTGAATTTTTACAAAAGCCGACCAATGGCCGAAATGGGCTTGTCGACGGAAAACGAAGCGACCGTCAGGGTCGTGAGACTTAGTCGAATGCTTGACCACGACATCTATCAACGCATCCGGCTCGATTTCTTCCGCTTGCACTGCCAGTTCGTCAGTGGAAATGACAAGCGAACATCGTACGATTACTTCATGCTCACATGCGGACCCGTTTCAGCCAAATCCCAGACGCTCGCCCCGGATGGCGCCATGGCGATGATCGCTGACGACGGAGGACTTGTTGCGAGCGCGCCGCTGTCAGAAAGCGAACTGCCAAATAGTCCGGGCGCTGCAGCCTGAATCCAAATGACGGCGAACATTTCAAAAGTCATTTTCGTTGTCCTGGTGATCGGTTGGTACCTCATACGTTACAAGTACGCGCGGCGTTCACGGCGTGTAAGGATTGTATGGAGCGCTCGCGGCCAGCTGGAAGCTGCGCTGCTGCTTACATCTCTCGCAGGACTCGGACTTGTGCCGCTCGTCTACATTTGCACGGGAATTCCTCGTTTCGCCGCTTACAGTTTCCAACCTCTGTTTGCGTGGCTGGGACTTTTCCTTGCGATTGCGGCTTTGGGTGTGTTTCACCTGACGCATCGTGCACTCGGACGGAATTGGTCGATCAGTCTCGATGTACGGGAGAATCATGAACTGGTGACGGAAGGGATTTACCGGAGAGTTCGACACCCGATGTATTCGGCATTTTGGCTGTGGGCTATTGCCCAGGCACTGCTGCTGCCTAATTGGATTGCCGGTTTCGCGGGCCTGGTCGGCTTCGGGATTTTGTTCTTTGGCCGCGTTGCCAGGGAAGAGCAAATGATGTTGGAAACCTTTGGCGACAGCTATCGCGCGTACATGGCGCGGACCGGCCGGGTTTTTCCATGTATCTTTTGAAATGAGCGTTTCCAAAGGTGAAACCGAAAAAAGCATCCCCGGGATGCGCCAAATCGTGCCCTTTCTGCAACATCCGTCGGGAAAAAGCTCATGCACCCTGTGACTCGGGCGTGTATTTATTGCGCTCTTAATGATCATCAGGTTAATTCCAGACTCACCTTTAGTTGCTCGAGGGGGACTTCAATGCTGAAATTCGTGATCACTAGCGCTGTGACTTTGGCTTTCGTGGGGGCAGCGGTTGCTGCGGACCTTCCTCGTCCGCAACCGGTCGCCCAGCCCGCACCGGTCGGAAAATATCCGATTGGTAAAAGCCCCATTGGCAAATACCCGGTCGGCAAATACCCTGTCGCTCCGTCTCCTGTGGTGACCAAGGGTTAGCCCCCGGGTTGAGCAGGCCTGATCTGCGCTTTCCGCCTTTGTTCGGCGGAGGGCATTGGTCTGAGGGTGCGTACTGATTCTGACGCGGCTGTCGTTCGGGGTTTTGGGGCACGAACGTTAGGGTGGGACCAGTGATTCGGAAAATCCCCGGTTTGCGATCTTTTGCCGTAGCGGCCGTCTTTGCAGCCACTGCGGGCGTTGGCCTCGAAAGCAGTAGCGCACAACAACTCGCGGCGCGTACTGATTTTCAGCAGCAGCAGGACACACCCGCCAAACGCTCGCTGAAGCCTGCTGGGAAAATGGCCACTGCTGCACCGACCGTTGCTTACTCCCCGTCCGACGTAAAGCCGGTTCGGAGGGGTAGGTCCAAAGGACCGTATTATGTAGATTTTCGTGCCCGCACCGCAGCGACCTACGGGCATGCCTTCATCTGGTATGGTAAGACAGGTGAGAAGTTGGTCGACGTTGCCGGCCTGCACCCCGCAGGGGATACGCTGCCTTACATATTGGGGCACCTCACGTGGGTGCCCTCCGAGACAGGGGCGAGCTACGGCGATCTTGATGAGCAATATTTAACGGCCAGCTATCGCGTCTACTTGAATGAGGCTGACGCGCAAAAAGTCTTCAGTTATATAAAGCATCTTCAGGCGACTTCGCCGCTTTGGAATGCGGAAACAACCAATTGCACTAATTTCATCGGTCAAATAGCAAGTTTTATGGGCCTGAAGACCCCATTCCATTTGTTGACGCCTGAAGAGTACGTAAACGAGCTCAAAGCGCTAAACGATGGGCGCCAGGCTGTGCAGCTGGATTCACAGTAATCTCGCTCGGTTCGTCGCTCGGTTCGTCGCAATAAGCCCGAGAGCCATTCCGGAGGTCGCACAAGGCTAGCCGCCTCGCCAGGCTCCAGAAACAGAACAACCGGACCATTCGATCAAGGCACGCAGCTCACCGAGCAACCAAATATCCCATCGGCCGCCTGTTGGGTGCCTCCTCGATATCCATTCCGACAAGCCCTGATGCAAGCCCGCGCACGATCGCTCCAGGCGCCCCTGGTTTGAAATTGCGAGATGCACCGGTTGTTACATTTCATGTCACCATCGGGGCAATTGGCCAGGCACGCCCCGAGCGCGCGTCGCTCCCCTTCCGAAATTGCCGGTTCCTGAGCGTTCGCAAGCGTCATTGTTGTTGCCGCCAAAATGCAAAGCATCAACAAAAACATCGCCATCCTGTGAAAGTCCAACATCGCATGCTTATCCTGGGACCTGCAAATATAGAGCCAACCACCAGCCTGACATCCAGTCTTTCGAACTTATCCCATTGCGGCAGCATTCTATTTGCAGTCTTGCAGGGTTGATCGCAGCCACCGCGTTGGCGTTGGCGAGATACTTCGCGCTTCGACTTCGGTCACACCCGAACACTTCGCCGCAGAACTCTGACTACCTCAATGCAGTGATCCTCGCGCTGGCAATGCCGATCCACCCGGCGTTTCGAAGCCGCAGACCATCGCTCGCGCCTGCCTAGCGCCGGTTACCGGCGAGGCGCAGCAGCATCATGAACAGGTTGATAAAGTTGAGATAAAGTGACAATGCGCCGAGCACGGCCTTGCGGCCGGCCGAGGTTGCATCGTCGTTCCAATCGTACATCGCCTTTATTCGCTGGGTATCATGTGCAGTGAGGCCTGCAAAGACACCGACGCCGACGATCGAGATCAACCAGTCAAGTTGGGTCGAGCGCAAGAACAGGTTGATCAGGCTTGCGATGATGATTCCAATCAGACCCATGAACAGGAATGTGCCGAATCCCGACAGATCGCGCCGGGTGGTGTATCCGAACAGGCTAAGCGCTCCGAACATCGCGGCTGTGATAAAGAACACCCTCGTGATCGAGGAGTTGGTGTAGATGTGGAACAAAGTCGAGAGCGACACTCCTACCAGCGCTGCATAGACGAAAAACAACGATCTCGCCGCACTGACTGACAGCGTGTTGATCCGCGCGCTGATAAAAAACACCAGGACCAGGGGCGCGAGAATGAACACCCACATCAGCGGGCTCTGCAGCAGCTCGGGACTTGTAAACTGATAGGTCAGCCACGCGACAAGAGCGGTCAGGCCAACCCCAGCCGCCATGTGGTTGTAGATATTCAGCATGTAGGCGCGCAGGCCGGCGTCGATCGTGGTGACGTCGGTCCTGGCAGCGCCGGAAGCGGCTGTGTTTTGATCGTAGTTCGACATGTTGGCCTCCTTTCCAATATTGGCGACAGTCAGGGTACGCGTCGAAATGTCCTTCCGCGAAGTACCATCGACTGACGATCATGCCCCCTGATCGCCTTCGCACCGGCGTAGTTCGTCTTATGCTCCGACCTGCTTGAAGCGCTGGATGGTCGGCTTGCCGTCCATGAATTCGGCCATCGCCCGACCGAGTGTCTTGAAATATTCCGTGCTGCGATGGGCTTCGACCGCTGCCTGATCGGCGTAGCGCTCCATGAACACATAGGTATTCGGCACTTCACCGTGGTAGAGCAGATACAGCAGGCAGCCCTTCTCGTTTTCGTTGACCTTGTTGACGAGCTCAGTCGCGACCTTCTCGAATTCCGCGCCCTTGCCCTCCTTGATCTTGATCGTTGCGACAACTCCAAGCATTCGTATCTCCCCCTGTTTCGGCCACCCTGATGCCGACTTAGCGGATTTTTTGAAGGACCGCTTGCGCTCGTTTGGCGACCATGCGCGTCGGTTTTGCCGCATACTGCGGCCGGCCCAAGATGGTCCCTGCTGCTGGACACGAGTATCGAAGGTGAGTTTGACGCTTTGTTTGAATTCGACCGCCTTTACAAGGTGCCCGCCCGGTCGTTCCTGTTGTTCGTCGGCGGGGAACGCTTCCAGCTTTACTGGCGGTACGAAAGCTCGTCTTCCGTGACTACACGCTCTATCTTGTCTGATTTGATGCGATATCTAAGACGCCCATCTGCTTCGATGGGCATACATTGAATGATGGTGTAGATCTTCGGCTCCTCAACCTGCACCCGTCCTTGCGGCCCTTGGCCGCGATGAAGGACGGCATCGTTCAACCGGTAAACATGTGACATCGGGTATCCCCGTTAGATCGTTTAACTACGAACGTGTGCAACGCTGCAGCTTTGATGCAGTCCGTGACAGCGAAAACGCGGGCGACGAACCTTCTTTATAGCTTTTAGTTTGAAACTGTGGTCAAGCGAATTTCAGCCATTTTGAGAGGAAACGGAATTTTTGGGCTTGGTGGGCGCACCAGGGCTCGAACCTGGGACCCGCTGATTAAGAGTCAGCTGCTCTACCAACTGAGCTATGCGCCCGCGACTTGGTCCGGAAAGCCTTCGCAAGACGGCGTCGTTTAGCAAAGCGACCCCGCGATGTCCAGCGGGGCGCAAGCTTTTCCGCGGGGCGCAACTATACCTCTAAATATCGGAAAAGCCGCCGGAATCCGGCGGCCTTTCGAACTCAGGCGACGCTCAAGCAGGGTGAGCCGCTAGAGCCGTTCGCCTCCCCGCCGGTCGCCGCCGCCATTGCGATCCCGCTCGCCGCCGAACCCGCCACGCTCGAAGCGACCGCGCCAACCCTCGCCGCCGAACCGGCCCGCCCGGTGGGTGAGAATGGCGAGGCGGCGCTTCTGGCCATCGTCCAGCGTCTTGTAAAGCGGGTCGGCCGCATCGGCGATCTTCTTCAACGCAGCTGCCGTGGTTGCCATGGTGTCGGCGCGTTCACGCAGCCGGGCCACCGGATCATCCGGCTTTGAATCATCTGGCTTGGCATTGGCCCGCGCATTGGCGCGATCGATCCTGAGCTTCACCAGTTCGCGCACCGCACTCTCGACCGGCGGCCAAAGCTTTTCCTGGTCGGCGTTGAGCTTCAGTCCGGCATGCACTGCAGCAATCCGCGCATCGGCAAACGCGGCCCGGTCCTCCGGGCTCAGCCGCATTTGGCCCATGTGATCGTGAAACCAGCGATGCTGGGCATAAACCGCCGTCGAACCAGCCAGAGCGAGCGCCGCGACGCCTGCGATTGCAAACTTCCTCATGTCTAACCTCCCTTGAAGGTCATGCAAGGATGAGCGCGCCTTGCCCGGCAATCAACTTACAGTTCAGCAACAGTCCTCACCCTTACCAAGATTTAATCTCGTTCATCAACCTGACAGTCAGATGCCAAATCAGATCATGCCCAGAAGCCGCGGCAGCCAGAGCGAGATTTCGGGGATGTAGGTGATCAGGCCGAGGAAAACCAGCATGGCGGTGAGCCACGGCAGAACCGCGACCGTGATCTCGCTGATGCCCATCTTCGCGATGCTCGAGGCGATGTAGAGGTTCAGGCCGACCGGCGGATGACACAGTCCTACTTCGGTGTTCACGATCATGAGCACGCCGAGATGGACCGGGTGAACGCCAAGCTTGGTGGCCAGCGGATAGAGGATCGGCGCCATGATCAAAAGGATCGACGACGGGTCCATGACATTGCCCGCCGCCAGCAGGATGATGTTGACCACAAGCAGGAAGGTCCAGACGCCGAAATGCTTGTCGATGATCCACGCCGCCATCGCCTGCGGAATCTGCTCATGGGTCATCAGGAACGAGAACAGCACCGCGTTGGTGATGATGTAGAGCAGCATCGAGCTCATGCTCGCGGCCTGCAGCAACACCTTCGGCACGTCTGTCAGCTTCAACTCCCGGTAGACGAACACGGTGATGATGAAGGCGTAGGTCGCCGCGACAGCCGCCGCCTCCGTCGGCGTGAAGATGCCGCCATAGATGCCGCCCAGCACGATGACGATCAGAAGCAGCCCCCAGACGCTTTCGCGGAACGCCCTGAACTGCTGGCTCAACGATGCCTGCTTCATCCGCGGATAGTCGTTGCGCCTGGCCACGACGAAGGTTACGGCGGCAAGCATCAGCGCCAGAACGATACCGGGCACGATGCCCGCCATGAACAGCGCACCGATCGAGGTGTTGGTGGAGACGCCGTACAGCACCAGAATGATCGAGGGCGGCACCAGGATGCCGAGCGCGCCCGAAGTCGAGATCACGCCGACGCCGAAGCGGCGCGGATAGCCGTATTGCACCATCGCCGGCAGCATGATCGAGCCGATCGCAACTACTGTTGCCACGCTCGAGCCCGAGATCGCCGCAAACATCGCGCAGGCGGCAACGCCCGCAAGGCCCAGTCCGCCCGGCAGATGGCCGACCAGCGAGGTGGTGAAGGCGATCATGCGGCGCGCGACGCCGCCGCGGGTCAGGAAAGTGCCGGCCAGGATGAAGAACGGGATCGCCATGATGCCGAAATTGTCGAGGCCGGAAAACAATTTTAAGCCCACGCTTTCGATCGGCACCTCCGTCATCGTGAACAGGAAGGTCAGCACGGTTAAGCCCAGCGAAATCGAGATCGGCATGCCCGTCAGCATCAGGGCAAACAGAAGTCCGAAGATCAGCGCCGCGCTCATCATGCTTCTCCAAGCGAGATCGGCGCGTTGGGGCTGACCTCGATGTCATCGACATGGGTGGCGTCGTGGTGCGGCAGCTCGTCGGTGCGGTAATAGACCCACATCACCTGCAGAAAGCGGAAGCACATCAAATAGGAACCGAGCGGGATGCAGGCGTAGACCAGCCAGCTCGGCAGTTCGAGATCGGGCGAGACCTGATCGGTGTGCATCAGTTCGATCACGAACTTGGCGCCCATGGTGCCGACGATCGCGGTGAACAGCGCCCCGCCCGCAAGGCCGAACAGGATCGTCGCCTTGCGCCAGCGATCGTGCAGCTGGTTGATCAGCACGTCGACGCCGACATGGATGCCCTGGCGGACGCCATAGGCCGCGCCGAATTTCGCCATCCAGATGAACATGTAGATGCAGAGTTCCTGCGACCATGCGAGGTTGATGCCGAACAGGTATGGATAGAGGACGGGAACGTCGACAAGGAAACGGTGAACCACGGCGATGAAGGTGATCACCGTGGCGGCCCCCATCAGGCCGGCGATGATGATTTCCTCAAGCCGGTCAAGGATTCGCAGCAGCACCTGATCCCCCTTGGAGCCTGGCCTGAAAATGTGGCCGCTCGAACGTCGTTCTGTGGCTCGTCATGGCCGGGCTCGTCCCGGCCATCCACGACTTTCTCGTCGACGCGCGCCAAGACGTGGATGCCCAGGACAAGCCCGGGCATGACGGAAGAAAGTGGCACATCATCGCAGCCCGTGTCCTTGATTGAGCGTCCGATCGCTCAGTTCACCGGGCTGCGGCCGGTTTCTTTCATGAATTCGTCGATCAGGGACTGGCTAACCCGCGAAGCAACCTCCTTGTAGACCGGCATCATCGCCTTGCGCATCGCCTCATCCTGCTCCGGCGTCAGCTTGATGATCTCGGTCTTGCCGGCTTTTTTGATCTCCGCCAGCGCGTCGTCGTTTTCCCTGGCCGACTGGCCGTTGCCGAATTCGGTGGCTTCCTTCAGCGCCTTTTCAAGCTGGCCGCGGATGTCCGCCGGCAAGCCCTCCCAGAACTTCTTGTTGGCGACCACGATATAGCCGATGTAGCCGTGATTGGTGACGGTGGCGTATTTCTGCACCTCATGCATTTTCTGGGTATAGATGTTCGACCACGTGTTTTCCTGGCCATCGACAACGCCGGTCTGCAGCGCCTGATAGACTTCGGAGAAGGCCATCACCTGCGGGATGGCGCCGAGCGTGCGGAACTGCGCCTCGATCACCTTGGACGACTGGATGCGGAATTTCAGCCCCTTGTAATCTGAAGGCGCGATCAACCTCTTGTTGGCCGACATCTGCTTGAAGCCGTTGTCCCAGTAGGCAAGTCCCGTCATGCCCTTCGGCTCGAGCAGCTTGAGCAGCTTTGCGCCAAGCGGGCCGTCGGTCACCTTGCGCAGGGTGGCGAGGTCCGGGAGGATATAGGGAAGATCGAACACCTCGAATTCGCGCACGCCGATCGGGCCGAATTTCGAGTTCGACGGCGCCAGCATCTGCACCGCGCCGAGCTGCAGCGCTTCCAGCTCTTCCTTGTCCTTGTAAAGCGTGGAGTTGGGATAGATTTCGACCTTGACCTTGCCATCGGTATATTTCTCGGCAAGCTCCTTGAACTTTTCGGCCGCCTTGCCCTTGGGCGTATCGGAAGCCACGACATGGCTGAACTTGATGACGATCGGCGACTGCGCCGAGGCTGCTCCGGCCAAAGCCAACGCCGCAATCGAAACGGCGACCAATACCAGTTTGCGCATGTGTCCTCCGGCTTAACTCTTTTTGCGGAACGCGCGAGCGGCACGGTTCCAAAGATTTCGTATGCTGGAGCGCACCAATACAGAGAAGGTGGGCGAAAGGCCATTGCTCGTTAGCAGGGGTGGCGCCAAACCGATATTGCGATGCAAAAACGCTGAGGATTCTCCCTTTCCCCGCTTGCGGGGAGAGGGTTGAGGGGTAATCAACGCTCATTCGAGCTATCGGATAGTCCCCCTCACCCGCCGCGCAATTGCGCGGCGACCTCTCCCCGCAAGCGGGGCGAGGTGACCTCGGAATGCACTCTTCATATCTCGTCATACGAGATTCCGGGTCCAATTCTTCGGACCATCCCGGAATGACGACGTTGGTCATTGCAGATGAGCATCCGCATTCTCGCGGCACAGGATGCCCGAGGCTTGACGTGTACATCACCCTCTCCATCGGAGGGCGCAGGGAAAGCCGGGTGCGCGGCCCGCACCCATGGCCCCGTGTACGAAAGGAAAGTACACGAGCATTAGTCACCACAGGTAGCGCCGTTCAAGCCGGCCTTCCCTGCGCGAATGGTTTTAACGGTTTCCTTCGTGGTCTCCCTGGTGACCGGGCTTTCTTGCCACCATCGCCAGCGCGGCGTGTCGGGCCCGTTAGGGCCGACATCGCCATCCCGCCGACTTGATACCAGCGTCGGGGTATCAGGACGCCACGACTTCGCCGTCCGCGGCCGGCGCATTCGTCTCATGCGCTGCCGCGTCCACCGCATCCCGCACCCAACGTCCGTGACGATCGCGATACGCCCCTCCTGTGAGCGCGGAATGGGATGGCTCTATTGCTGTTTCTACCAAATCGAAAAGCAAAATTTTTTTCGAAAGAGGGCTGGACGCGACGGGCAAATCAGTGCCGCAGAGCCATAGCGGCGGGCAAGGCCGGCCACCCTACGAATCAACCTTAGGCGCGAGCGAACCGAGCCTCGAAGGACGACGAGCCATAGCTCGTGCCGCGGCATCCTTCGAGGCGCGCAAAGAGCGCGCACCTCAGGATGACGCCTTTGAGGGGCCGCGATGAGGCTTCGAGACCCCGCCCCGCGGCTCCTCAGGATGACGCCCAACGGCTCCGCAGGCGGAGCGAGGTGGAAGCCCTCACCACACGTAGCGTACCACACCCTTGCCGGCGTAAGAGCTCGTCACGTTGGAGAATTCGCCCTCGTACGTCGCCGCCGCCGACCAGCCGTTGGCCCATCGCTTTTCGACCGACGCCGTAGTGAGCACGGAATCGGCGGCCATCCCCGCGCCGTTCACCACGAACGAAGCACCCGGCAGCGTCTGGAAGGTCGCCGATATCGCGCGGTCGGGATTGTAATCATGCGCCCAGGCTAGACGCCCGCGCAGCGTCAGAATGCCGTCGCTCATAGCCCAGGATTTGTCCGCACGAAAACCGAGTTCGCTGCGCGGATCGGTTGCGGCGTGCGCGCCATAGGAAAGCGCAAACGTATTGAGCCCGAGGACCGCCTGCTCGGCGTAAGCCGGTAGATCGAAGGTGACGAATTGTGCCGCCGCATAAGGCGTGATGCCAAAGCCCCCACCCCATGTCGGCACGACGAAGCGATAGCCGCCCTCGACCCTTCCCGACCACGCATTGGCGTTGACTTGCGCGCGGATTCTTGTCGAGCGCCAAGGACTGTGGTTATGGGTGGTCCTGCCAGCCATAGGCGAGCGCGGCGGAGACGTAAGCCGCGCCTGAAGTGTGAAACAGATAGGCCCCCGCCTGGAACAGGTCGGAACGGCCGGTGCCGCCATTCGCCACCGAAAAATTCGTGCCACCGCCGGCGAGCGCGAATCCCGCAATGGTCGTCGGCGAGAGCAGATAGTCGGCTCCGACAGCCGTGCCTGCGATGCGGCTCGTGGTGTCATTCGATCCCGCCACCGCATTGCCTGATGTCGATTGTGATCCGCCGAAGGCGGAAGCCCACACGTTCCAGCGCGGCTCGTAGATTTTCGCGGAGGGGGCCGCCTTGGTGAACATCGCGAACGCGTCGGCGCTTTTGCCGCTCGCCGTTGCGCAGGAAGGACGGAGTTGTGTGCGGCGCGTTCCCTCGCCATCAACCGGCCGTCATTGCGAGGAGCGCAAGCGACGAAGCAATCCATTCATTCTTTGCGTGGTAACCGTGGATTGCTTCGCGGAGCCTGTCATCGGGCCGCGCTTCATCCCTCGCTTGCGCGGACCCGTTGGCTCGCAATGACGCCTAGCTCGCCGCCTGCGCCGGCACGTCGCGCTGGCGCTTCATCACGATCTTGTTGAGCGCCCCGAGATACGCCTTGGCGGAAGCGACCAGCGTATCGGGATCGGCCGCGCGCGACGTCATCGAGCGGCCCTCATGGGAAAGCCGCACCGAAACCTCGGCCTGCGCGTCGGTTCCTTCCGTCACGGCATGGACCTGGAAAAGCTCGAGCTTGGCCTCGTGCGGCACCAGCGCCTTGATGCAGTTGAATACCGCATCGATCGGCCCGTTGCCTTCGGCTTCCTCGATTTTGGTCTGGCCATCGATATCGAGCTTCATGGTGGCGCGCTGCGGCCCATGGGTGCCGGCGATCACTGTCAGCGAGGTCAGCTTGATGCGGTCATGGGCCGCCGCGATCTCCTCGTCGAGCAGCGCCTCGATGTCCTCGTCGTAGATATCCTTCTTGCGGTCGGCGAGCGCCTTCATCCGCACGAAGGCGTCCTCGACCTGGTTGGCGCCGAGCTTGTAGCCCATCTCCTCGAGCTTGTGCACGAAGGCGTGCCGCCCGGAATGCTTGCCGAGCACCAGCGACGACTGCTTCAGGCCGATCATCTCGGGGCGCATAATCTCGTAGGTGGACGCGTCCTTCAGCACGCCGTCCTGATGGATGCCGCTTTCGTGGGCAAACGCATTGCGGCCGACGATCGCCTTGTTGTACTGCACCGGGAACGAGGTCGCCGCCGAGACCAGCTTGGAGGCCCGCGTCAGCATCGTGGTGTCGATCTTGTTCCAGTACGGAAACTTGTCGTTGCGCACATTGATCGCCATCACAACCTCCTCGAGCGCGGCATTGCCTGCCCGCTCGCCGATGCCGTTGACGGTGCACTCGATCTGCCGCGCGCCGCCGGCAAGGCCTGCCAGCGAATTCGCCACCGCCATGCCGAGATCGTTGTGGCAGTGGACCGAGAACACCGCCTTGTCGGAATTCGGCACGCGTTCGATCAGGGTACGCATGAAGTTGGTATATTCCTCCGGCACCGTGTAGCCGACAGTATCGGGTATGTTCACCGTGGTCGCGCCGGCCTTGATCACGGCTTCGACGATGCGGCAGAGAAAATCCATTTCGCTGCGCGTGCCGTCCTCGGCCGACCATTCGACGTCGTCGATGTGATTGCGGGCGCGGGTGACGTTGGCGATCGAGGTTTCGATCACCTGCTCCGGCGTCATGTTCAATTTCACCCGCATGTGCAGCGGCGAGGTCGCGATCACGGTATGGACCCGGCCGCGTCGTGCAAATTTCACCGCCTCGGCGCAGCGGTCGATGTCTTTCGGATGCACCCGCGAGAGACCGGCAACAACCGCATTCTTCGCGCGCCGGGCGATCTCGCTCACGGCCTGGAAATCGCCTTCGCTAGTGATGGGAAAGCCGGCCTCGATGACGTCGACGCCCAGCTCGTCGAGCATCTCGGCGACCTCGAGCTTTTCCTCAAACGTCATGGTGGCGCCGGGGCATTGTTCGCCGTCGCGCAAAGTGGTGTCGAATATGATGACGCGGTCCTTGTCGGACTTGTTCACGGGGGCCATTTCGAAATTCCTCTGAGTCCTGCTCTATGAGCGCTGAAGGGGGTCTTTGATCTCGCGCGAACCCCTGAGAGCCCAGGCGCAAACCGCCCAGACGGCCCTCAGGGGCCGATAAGAAGCAGAAGCCCGCCGAGAAGCAGGGTGGGCATGCACGCAGCCGGAATCGCCGGAATGATGGCCGCATCGGCCGCCTTCCGGTCAAACCCGCGGATTTCGCTGCGAATCAGCATTGCCAGACCCTTTTAAAGCCTCATCCTGGGCTAAAACCGTTGACGCTTGGTTGCCTCAAGGACTGGCCTTGTGAGGTCTTCTAGACGAGAAACACCGGCCACCGCAACGCCAAAAGAGGGTCAGTTTGGCTGACCTGGTTTCATGGCTGCTCATCCTTCGAGACGGCCGCGTGGCGGCCTCCTCAGGATGAGGTCACGGCAGGCGGCAACCCTCATGGTGAGGAGGTGCGAAGCACCGTCTCGAACCATGAGGCCGCGATGGCTCCGCGCGGGTGACGAAGCGCGGTCAGATCCGGCGCGTCCAGGACGCCGTGTTCACAGCGCCTTCGGGCACCGCACCCGACACCAGCGCGCGCACCTGTTCGACCGTGTGCAGCGACTGCGCTTCGATCGCAGGCTTGGTCAATCCACCGATATGAGGCGTGGCGATGACCCGCGGCAGGGCTGCGATCGCCGGCGTCGGCATCTGGTCCGGCGCGCGGCCTACGTCGATTGCGGCACCGGCAATCCGGCCCTCGGTGATGGCGGCCGCAAGCGCGCTCTCGTCGACCAGATTGCCGCGCGACACGTTGATGAACACCGCATCGCGCTTCATCGTTGCGAAGGCCCTCGCATCGATCAGATTTTCGGTCAACTCATTGGCGATCGCAAGACAGACCACGTGATCGGAATCCCTCAGCAAGGTCGGCAAATCGACCTGGCAGAAATTCAACTCCTGTACGGTGACATGCGGGTCCGAAATCAGCACCCGCATGCCGAGGCTCGCCGCCAGCGGTGCTACCGCGCGGCCGATCGCGCCATAGCCGATGATGCCGATGGCGGTGCCGGCAAGCTGCCTTCCCATCTGCGCAGTCGGTATCTGCCCGGCCTGAAATGCGGCGCTGGCGCGCGATATGCCTCGGTTCAGATCGACGAGGAAGCCGAGCACGAGCTCCGTGACCGACTCGACGAAGCCGGGTTTGGCGCGCGTGACAAGAATGCCGTGCCGCGAAGCAGCTGCGATGTCGATGTTGCGGATATCGACCGCGCAGCGCAGCGCCGCGCGAAGTGAGGGCAAGGCATCGAAAATCGCCGCCGGCAGCGCGGTCGCGCGATCGGCAACGATGAGGTCGCATCCTCTCGCGGCGGCGATCAGCCCCTCGCCCTCCAGCGTATCGCTGCCCTGGTGCAGCACCACCTCGCCGAGCGATTGCAGGCCGGCCAATGCGCGAGCGCCGTAATAGTTGTCGCGCATGTGCGCGGTGTGGGTAAGGAGGATCTTCATTGTCGAACAGCCCTGTCGTTCAATAACCAAATAGTCTCGGCAAAATCATGCTGATCTCGGGCACGAAGGCGATCGCCAGAAGGCACACGAGCAGAAGCCCGAGATAGCCCAGCATCGGCCGTACCGTCACTTCGACCGGCACCTTGCCGATCAGGCAGGCAGTATCACCGGCGCCTGCTCGACGGCTTTCGCCTGATGGCAATCCAGCTTCCGACACAGCCATCGATTGAATGCCGCCTCAACAGCGAATACGAGCGTGGGTCAAGAGGTCGTAGACGGGATGGCGCTGGCACCAGGCCCAATCCCGCATCGGGGCGACATAGGTCCGCGACGGATACGGAGCGGGCGAGCGACGAGGATTGCTCTCGAGAAAGCCGGCGGCACCGCCGATGGAAGCATCAATCGGATCTGCGGCGAAGTTACCCGGAAAAACGCCATTGGTCGGGAAGTCGCGATTGTCGCCGCGTCCGTCGTAATAAAAACTGCTGGTGACGCCGTAACGGACGGGACCATCATTGAAAATCTGGGCCGACGCAGAGACCGGCGTGCCTGCCGCAAGGGCCATCAGCGCAACAAACCAAAAATGCCCTTTCGGCGCTTTTTGCAAAAGCGGCTTCTTGCTCATGGCGTGATCGTGCCCCAATCGCCCTTCCATCCCGAAAGCCTCCCCCGTCGAAACTGCAGATACAAGGCGTCGCTGCGGATCGACAAAGCGCTGCCCTTGACGTTGGGAATGGCAAGCAGCAGTTCGTTGCCGGGACGGCCGCGCACGTAAGCCAGGGGCACGCCCAAAACTTGCGAGACCTCGCCAGCGTTCATGCCGAACTTCAGCGCCGCCCCATGCAATAGCCCGGCTTGTGCCGCCTGCTGACTGAAGGCAGGCGCCCGGGCAAGGCCCGACACCGTCAAGGCGCATATCGTGCCGACGATCAATTTTCTGAAAGAAGAGCCGGAACGCCTCGACATCCGCAGTCCCCACATGCCCGCAAAAAAGCCCGCATTCAATTGCGGTCTCGCCGCCGATTTCACTGTCTTGCCTGCGGTTCGCCGCAGGATTGACTTCTCGACTTTAATCCCCGGCGACCCCTGGCTGCAATCCGAAGCTTGGCAGCAAACGCCGTCTCCGTGAAGCTTGACAACGCGGTGTTCACATTTAGAAACGATTAAACCCTCTTCAGCATATTGGGGTTCGAAGGTGCTGATCGGCACGGCGGGGCCGAGGGCATTTGCGGATAGCACATCCGGTAGCCAAAAAAGACCAGCGCGACGAGTGGGGGCTCTCAAGGCCTCGCCCTCTTTATGTCGAGGACGCGCAGTCAATGAGACAAGACGAGTGGAAATCGCTTCTTCTTCTGGAATGGGATCGCTGGCTGAAAACCCAGCCCATTGATCCATCAGCGCCAACTGCCAGAGACACGCTCAAGTTCTTCTGCGAGCTTCAGGACAGGCAATCGCCTCTGTTGGATTTCCGGCCGGGGCGGCGCGACAAGTGGCAAATCATCCATGCCCGGCTGCTGAACGAGGGACGCGTCCTGGATTGACGTGCTTTCCGCCCGCCTGCTTCTGTCTTGCCAAAGGCGAAACCCTTCGGGGAGGCAAAACAAGGGCCCCGGACCAACCGGGGCCCCCCTCCCTCGACGTGGCTACCAGGGTTGGCGCGCACCCTGGGTCAGTTTGGCGGCGGCGACTTCCCAGGGCCTGAGGATCTGGCGGACCCATCGGCCGTAGAGACCGCAAATCTTCTGCGATTCCGCGACGAAGTTCGTATAGGCCCCTCTTGCGAATTCGCTCTGAAGTTCGATCGCCCTGTCGAGCGACCGCACCGCCATGAGTTTCTCGACCAGGGACCTGCTCTCCTGCATCGAGGTTCTGGCATATTCGGCATAGGCATTCGCGATCGTCTGCAGGCTGACGGATTCCACAGGCTCGGCTGCGCCAGTTGCGGTCGGCACCGGCAGAAGAACCTCGCCGACCAGAGCAACCTCCGCCGGCAACGTCTCGACCAGCGCTGCTGGCGCTTCCGTCTCGACCACCTCGGCCGGCGCTGCGGCTTCGACCATCTCCAAGGCTGCTGCCGTCTCGACCACCTCGGCTGCGGCTACCGGCGTCTCGACGACCGGTGCTGCGGTCTCAGCCGCGGCATCGTCGGTTGACGCGATCATCGGTCGGACCTGATCCTGGCCTTGAGGATTCCGTGCAGGGCTGTTCCGTTGCTCGCCCTTCTGCTTCCGCTGCTCCCCCTTGCGGTTGCGTTGACGGGGCTTGCCGCCCGGTTTGTCCTGCCGCGTCGTGGTCATCATCTGGCTCCGTTGAATCCTTTGGCTGTTGCAAACTCGTAACAAACGTCAGGACTTCGCCATGTTTGCGTTGGAATCGCGGTCGCGGCTTGGTTGTTGCGTGGCGTTGATGTGGTGATTTGGAGGGCACACCCGCAAGCTCAAAAAAACGGCCTCCCGGGCAAGACTCGGGAGGCCAACCGCACCAAAGCGTTATTGTGGTGATGCCCGCTGCAACAAAATGCGAAAAAGCCCTATAGCGTTTTCGAGCGAAGTGGATACCGGTTCGCGTGAAGAAAACGCGTCAAAACCAAAGATTAGAGCCTCGGTTCTGATTCAATCAGAACCGAAAAGGCTTTAGCCCTCCTCGGCCTCGATCTTCTCCAGAGAGGCGCGGAGTTCGGCTACAACCTCCATGTAATACTCGTGCAACCGCTGCGAGCTTGCCATTTGCGCACGAAATCTATCTTCAAGCGGCGCAAAATCCGCTGGATCGAGGGCGATGGGCTCCTCAAAGGACAATAAATCGTCCCTGGGGGCTGAATTCAGATCATGACCTATCATCTGTTGAACTCGCATGATGGGAGCGCTGGCTCGCCTTCATTTGCGGGTCCGTTTGAGGACTTAATTGGGCGCTTCCACGCCGCTTCGATGGTCGAAAAAGGCCAAACTGAGAAGTGTCTGGCGCGCATTTTTCCCGACGAAGATAAAACTCGAGCCTCGGTTCTGATTGGATCGCAACCGAGGCTCGAGGTGGCCTTCATTTCAGGCCCGCAGATCTCAAATCAGGCGGACCTGAGGTAACGCGCTTCAGGCGCCCTTTTCACACTTCTTCATGAAGCTCGTCTTCGCCGCGCCCGAAAGCGGTTTGCCATCCGCGCTCATCGCCTTGGCGGCGCAGGAATTTGCCATGCATTTCTTCATGAACGAATTTTTAGCCGCACCCGCAAGCGGCTTGCCGTCCTTGCCCATCGCCTTGGTCTCGCAACTCTCCTGCGCGAAGGCGGCCCCGCCGGCAAACGTCGCAACAAGCGCGGCTAACATCAATTTTTTGACCATGTCTCTCTCCCTTGAAATGGCTGAAGTGGTCCAATTTGATCCCAGACCTTTCGTCTCGGCAAGGGGGATCAGCCCCTTGAGGATTGTCGGACGGCGTTCGTCCGCCTCATTTTGTCTCGCCAGACGATGGTCACAACCATCCCGATCAGCATGGCTGCGACGAACACCAGAACCTTGGGCTCGAGCGTCATGAGATCGGCAAGCGCAGGGCCCGGGCAAATACCGGCAAGACCCCATCCGACGCCAAACAGCGCCGAACCGCCAACGAGCCGAGCATCGATCCGTTGCTGCGCCGGCAGGTGGAATTTATCGCTGCAAATCGGCGAGCCATGGCGGAAAACCAGCCTGTAGCCGAGCGCCGTGATGCCAAGCCCTCCCGCCATGACGAAAATCAGGGTCGGGTCCCAGTGCCCTGCCAAATCCAGGAAATTGAGGACGCGCGCGGGGTTGACCATGTCGGAAACGGCAAGCCCGGCTCCGAAGATGACGCCTGCGAGTAGCGAGAAGAGCAGGGACATCGCTGCGTGACCTAGATCATGATGCGATCAAGTGGAATCGCATCGTGATCTCATCCCTCTGTTTGAGCATGATCTCCGCGCAAACGCGTTTCGCGTTTGTCGCGAGGGAAAACCGGTTTCCACTTTTCCGGATCATGCTCTAAATGATGTGACGGACGATGAAAACACTTGCGATGCCACTCGCCATGAACGTCGCCGTGGCGACGATGGAACGCGTCGAGAAGCGCGCCAGGCCGCAAATCCCGTGACCGCTTGTGCATCCGGAGCCGAGCGTCGTGCCCGCCCCCACCAGCAGCCCGGCGACGACCGTCATCGGCATGGTCGCCGGGAAAGTGACGCTGCTCCAGTCCTTCCATCCAAGCACCGTGACCAGGAGCGCGCCCAGCGGCAAGCCCAGGATGAATGCCAGACGCCATGACCGGTCTATCGCGCTGCCCGCGGTCAGGGCGTTGACGACGATGCCGGAAATTCCGGCGGTGCGCCCGATCGTGAGCATCAGGAGAACCGCAGAAAGACCAATCAGAATGCCGCCGATCAGGCCGGCCACAGGAGCAAAACTTGTCATGACATCCCGCCTCGCTGACGTATGGCGTGCGGGCGCATAATATCGCCGCTGCCGGCGCGGGGGTATCCGAAAAATGCGAGATCTGAATTCGCCGGTGCGCCAATCGTCATCATGATGCCGGGCCTATATGCATTCGAGATGCTCATTGTGTTCAATCGCGGGCAAGAACCCGCAGCGACTAATGAAGGGAATTTCCGAACCACCACACTAGCTCAGGCCACAAGGGCCTCGACGATGCTTGCAGCTGAATTGGTGGCGATCACTCGGGTCAAGCGAAAGCCGGCTTTACTGAGAAGGAATCCGTATTCGGCGGCCGTCCGTTCCTGGCCTCCGATCAAAAGCATCGTCATATCGAGCATTTTTCCCGGATGAGGTGTGTCGCCGGGCGGTATCACCATTTCAACGACCAACAGGCATCCGGCCGGGTTCATAGCCTTGCGTATATTGCCGAGGATCGTGAGGCATTGATTATCACTCCAGTCGTGGAGGATGTGCGAAAGGATATATGCGTCCGCCCCGGCGGGAACGCTCTCGAAAAAGTTGCCTGGCTCAATTGTCACCCGATTGCTCACGCCGCTTACGTCGAGCAACGCCGGCGCGTCCTTCACTACATGCGGCCGGTCGAACAATATGCCACGAGGCCCGGAATGGCTGGCAAGGACCGCCGCTAACATGTTCCCAGTCGCCCCGCCAACGTCAACAACGATCTTGAAGGTGGAGAAATCGTAAGCGGCGGCGACGGCTCGCGGCTCCTCACTGTGGAAGCCAACCATCGTCTCGCTGAACAGCGACGCGTCATCGGGATGTTGCGCGAGGTAGTCAAACAATGGCACGCCTTGCGCCCTCTCAAAACCGGCTTTGCCGGTCTGAACGGAGTAAACGAGATTATCCCAGGCGCTCTGAGACCAGGAGCTACCGAAAGCCAAAACGGTTGGTCTCGCCGAACCAGGTGCGCCGGTTTTCAGCGCCGCGCCCAGATCAGTCAGGGCAAAACGCTGCTCCGTCCCCTCGGTCAGAAGGCCCAGGCTCGCAAGCGTACGCATCAGCCTGTGCAAGGAAGGTGCATGGACTTGCATCGGCCCGGCAAGCTCCGCAGCGCTTTTCGGTCCGGAGGCTAGTTGATCGACCAGACCCAGCTTCGCTGCCGCATACACGGTTCTCGAAACCACAAATGCCTGGCCCATTTGGATCAATCGGAGGTGCGGGGCACTCGTTGACGGCTGCCTGTCTACCATGATCAGCTCCAACGAGATAAAGATATACCAAGCGTTTGGATATCCGGCTACTTCCGCTTGTGGTCATTCGCGACATTCTGCAAATGCTGGATCGTCAGGTATCCTTGCAGGCGAAGCGGACATCGCCTGGCAGGCACAACTGGCCCGTTTTGTCGTTCATGACCCCTCGGCGGACGTTCCTCGTATCTCGGGGAGTGATAAGGTGAGATCACAACAGCACGGAGCCACGGAGTTCGAAATGAGGCGGGCTGGGCTCATCTGCGCGATACTGGCGGGGCTTTCGCCGAGCTACGCAGAGGCTGCCGAACAGATCTGGCGCGTGGCTGTGCTGGAGCTCGCGGACGATAGCCTCGTGAGGTCCGTCATACTGCCCTACTTGGCGATGCGCGGCTTTGTCGAAGGCCGTAATCTGGCTGTTGATGTCCGCATCGGAACGGAGGAGCAGCTACCGGAACTGGCAAAGGCGTTGGTTGGCTACAAACCCGATGCAATCATTGCCGTATCTGATTGGGCGCTTGATGCCGCGCGCACAGCAACCAACACGATCCCGATTGTCGCCGCGCCAATAGGTAGAGACCCGGTCCGCGCCGGGGTCGCCGAGAGTTGGGCGCACCCGGGCGGCAATGTCACGGGCGTTTCCCTGATCGCGCCGGAACTCGAGATCAAGCGCCTGTCCCTGCTTCGTGAAGCTTTACCCTCCGTGCACCGAATTGCTGTCCTGTCCAATCATCGCAAGGTGGTGGAAGGGGGCTTGGTGCCATTGCGCAAGGCTGCTGCTGGGGTCGGACTTGAGGTGATGGAAATCTGGGTTGAGAGCCCCTACGAGTATGCGGCCGCTTTTGATGCCATGCGCCGGGCTGGCGTGGAAGCACTCGTGATCGTGCCGACGCCTGAATTAAATCACGACACCGAGCAACTCGGCGCGCTTGCGGCGAAAGCCGGATTGCCGACGATTGGAGGCCACCCAGAGAACGCCCAACGAGGCTTGCTAATCGGGTATGGCCCCAGCCTCAAGGAATTTGGCCAACAGGCAGCAGGCTCCGTAGAGCGTATTCTCAACGGCGCGCAAGCAGGCGAGATACCGTTCCAAGGCCCCACGCGTCTCGACTTCGCCATCAACATGAAGACTGCCAAATCGCTTGGCCTCACGATCCCGCCCTCTCTCCTGGTGGGCGCCAACGAGATAATCGAATGAGATCGTCGGCTGGCCCTTCGCGACCTCCGACGACCTCCGCTGTTGCCCGCCATTGGCGGCGGGCAAGCGAACATCAGGCTTGCCTGACCCAAGCACCCCGATTTTGCAGTCCACGGCCCAGACCAGCGAACGCCAGCCTCACACGAGACCGGCGCTTTGAATCAAATGTCGTTCAATCAAATGTCGTTCTTGGGCACGTACTTGCCCATGACGCACTTGTAACTTTGCAATCTCCACTCGTGATAGGGACCCTTGGTGAGCCAATCGGCAATGCCGATCTGAGCATTTACCGAACAAGAACTCATGGTGATGCCTGACAGCTCACTATTTGTAACCACCTTTTCGAGGCACAGTTGGCCGTTGCAGAGCACGGCGACGAGTGTAACGAGCATGGCGACCTTCTTGTTTAGGAATACCCGGTTGGTCCCTCCCATGCAGAGTTCATGCCACCTGGTCTTCTGCTCTGTGGCAGGCGCGAATCACGCCAAGGGCTGATTCGAACGTGCAAAACGTCAGGTGGTGATGCGAAGTAAAAGCATACCGACGGGCTAAATTATTTTGCCTGCGTCTTCCCGGACACCTTTTTGAGCGGCGCTGGTTTGTTTTTCGTCCTGCCCTTCCCGGCCTTCCGCTTGCCCTCGTTCTCCAGCGCCTCGCGCACATGTCCGAATTCCCGCAAGGATGCCTTGTCGGCGCTCGGGAAGCGGAGGTTGAGGCCCTCCAGCGCGCTCACGATCGTCGATCCGATCACGACGCGCGCGAACCATTTGTGATCGGCAGGCACCACATGCCACGGCGCGAACGGCGTCGATGTGTGCCTGACGATGTCCTGATAGACGGCCATGTATCGCGGCCACAGCGCACGCTCGCTGATGTCGTTCATCGAGAATTTCCAGTTCTTCGACGGCTGTTCCAGCCGGTCCAGAAACCGCTTGCGCTGCTCCTGCTTCGAGAGGTTGAGGAAGAACTTCAGGATCACAATGCCGTTGCGCGCAAGGTAGCGCTCGATGGCGGAAATATCCGCGAAACGCTCGCGCCAGATGTTCCGGCCAACGAGCCTTGCGGGAAGCTTCTCCTGCGCGAGCAGGTGCGGATGCACCCGCGTCACCAGGCATTCCTCGTAATACGATCGATTGAAGATTCCGATGCGGCCACGTTCCGGCAACGCGATCATGGCGCGCCACATGAAATCATGGTCGAGCTCATGGCTGGTCGGCTGCTTGAACGAAGTCACCTCGCAGCCCTGTGGATTGACGCCTTCGAAAATGCTCTTGATCGCGCTGTCCTTGCCTGCCGCATCCATGCCCTGCAAAACCACAAGCACCGACCAGCGGTCCTGCGCATAGAGCTTTTCCTGGAAATCGTTCAGGTGCTTGCGGTTGGAATCCAGGATCTCTTCCGCCTCGTCCTTGTCGAGGCCACCCTTCTCATTGGTCTTGTATGACCTGAGATGGAACTTGCCCGATCCGTCATGGCAGAACGGCGCCACGAACGGCTTCAGTCGATCGGCGAGAGATTGCGAGGACTTCTTGTTCATGACCTCTGCTTGCTCATGAGTTCGCGACCCCGAACGAAGGCTGCTTGCTGCGCCTTGAACTTCTCCATCACGCTACCAAGGACACCCCTGGGCAGGAAGATGATGAACAATACCAGCAACACGCCATAGACGAGGTTGTCCCAGCCAACCGCATTGGCGCCGAAGGAGATGCGCAAGCCCTCGGCCAGCAGGATGGTGATGACGGCGCCGACCGTGGGGCCGAGCGAAACGTAGAGGCCGCCGACAATGGCGGCAAAAACCATCTGCAGCGATACCGAAATCCCGCTCACCGTGTCGGGAGATATGAACATCTGGTACTGGCAGTAAAGCGCGCCGGCGAATGCGGTCATCAACGCGCTGATCATGGTGACCTTGAGCTTCTCGGCAGTGACGTTGACGCCGGCCGCAGCCGCGGCGTCCTCGTCCTCCGAGATCGCCTCCATCGCATAGCGGCTCATACTGCGATCGATCATGCGCCACACCAACAGACCGAGCAGCCAGACCGCGAGCGCGATCAGATACCACGTCGTCTTGTCGTCAAACTGCAGCGCGAGCAAATGGTTCCCGGTGGCGCGGTTCGGCGTCAAGCCGAGCGAACCGCCGGTATAGTCGCGCGTCGCCGTGATCACCTGGAGAACGATCCCGGAAAGGGCCAGCGTCACCAGCACGAAATAATGGCCGGTGATACGAAAGCGAAAACAGGGATAGCCGACGATGAGAGCCAGCACGCCTGCCGCCGCCATGCTTGCGGGAATGCCGATCCACGGCGACACTCCGAGATGGTTCCACAACAGCGCCGTCACATAAGCGCCGACACCCATGAAGCCGCCATGGCCGAGCGAGACCAGCCCGAAGCGTCCCATGATCGACCAGGATGTATAGGCAAACGACCAGATCAGGATCAGCGTGAGGATGTGCAGGTGATAGGGCTCGCGATGCACGAAGGGCAGCGCAATCGATGCGGCGATCGCGGTGGTCAAGATGGCATGGCGCGCCTTCATCGCCGCCTCGCCAGCAGGCCCGCGGGGCGGATGAACATCATGACGATGAAGAAGGCGAAGGCGAGCACATAGCCCCATTCGAGGTCGGAGAACAGGCCGCCGAGCGAAATGATCTCGGCAAAGACGAACGCCGCAACGAAACCTCCGATGAAGTTGCCGAGCCCGCCGAGCACGCAAATCAGGAAGGTGATCGGCCCGAACGACAGGCCGACAAACGGATGCACGTCGTACTGCAATACGAGCAGGCAGGCCGCCAGGCCCGCAAGCGCGCCACCCAGCGCGGACGTGATCAGATAGATGCGTCTGGCATCGACCCCCATCAGCGGCATGATCTGCCGATCCTGCGCAATGGCGCGGATCGCCGTGCCGGTGAAGGTCCGGGTCATGAACAGATAGACGCCGACCATGCCGATCAGCGCTGCAGCAAACGAAAGCAGCCGCGCATAACTGAAATGCATTTCGCCGAACGCCAGCACCGGAAGGCGAATGCCGACGTTGCGGAAATCGATGCCGAAGGCGACGGTGGCAAAGCTCTGCAGGACGAAAAGCACGCCGCCGGTGGCAAGCAACTGGTTGATCGGGGGCGCCGTCAACAGCGGCGCGATCACGAGATAATGCAGTGCCGCCCCGAGCAGGGCGACCAGAAGAATGACGAGCGGCGCCGCGGCCCAGTACGGCAGATGATAGTACTGGATCAGATAATACATGCCGTACATGCCGATCATGACGAGTTCCGCGTAGCAGATCCAGGTCACGTCGATGACGCCGAAGATCAGGTTGAGCCCGAGCGCGAGCAGCGCAAGCAATCCGCCAAGCAGGATGCCGTTGATCACGGCCTCCAGCAGGTAAATGTCGAAGATATCGAGAAAGGCCTGCATCGCGCGTTACACCCCAAGATAGGCCTGCCTGATCGTGTCGGTGCGCTTCATCTCGGCCGTCGTTCCCGAGGAACGGATGGCGCCTGCCTCCAGGAGATAGGCGCGGTCAACGATGCGAAGCACCTGCTGCACATTCTGCTCGACGATCAGGACCGTAAGTCCGCTTGCGCGAATGCGTTTCACGAGCTCGAACACCTGCTGCACGACGACAGGCGCAAGCCCCGCCGACGGCTCGTCGAGCAGCAGCAATTTCGGGTTCGACATCAGGGCGCGGCCGATCGCGCACATCTGCTGCTCGCCGCCCGACATGGTGCCGGCCATCTGGTGCCGCCGTTCCTTCATGCGCGGAAACAGGTCGAATACGAACTCCAGCCGCTCGGCGAATCTCGCACGCGCCGCCGGCATGTAAGCGCCCATCTTCAGATTGTCCTCCACGGTGAGCCGCGGAAACAGCCGCCGGTGCTCCGGGACATGGGCGATGCCGAGACTGATGATCCGATGCGCGGGGGTGGCCAGCGCGTCGGTGCCTTCCATGGTGATCGATCCGCTGGTCGGGCGGATCAGGCCGGAAATCGTCCGCATCAAGGTGGTCTTGCCGGCGCCGTTGGGGCCGATCACGCCGACCGCCTCGCCGCTCCTTACCTCGAGATTGACGCCAAACAGCGCCTGAAAGCTGCCGTAGCCCGCATCGATCGATCTGAGCTGGAGCATGATGCTCAGACCTCCACTCGCTGCCGCGCCTGCGCCGCTGCGACCTGGCTCAAATCCGCGTCGGTGCCGAGATAGACCTCGATCACCCGCGGATCGCTGGCCACCGCGCCGGGCAAACCTTCCGAGATTTTCTCGCCGTGATCGAGCACCATCACGCGGTCGACCACGCGCATCAGGACGCCCATGATGTGCTCGACCCAGATGATCGTGATCTTGAGTTCGTTACGAATGCTGCGCAGCATCTCGGCGGCCTGATCCATCTCGGATTCATCCAGCCCGCCGAGGCTTTCATCGGCGAGCAGGAGTTTTGGACCGGTTGCGAGCGCTTTGGCGAGTTCGAGCTTCTTCAACCCTGCAGCGCCCAGGCCATCGACGCCCGTGTTACGGTCGGTCGGCAACCCGACCAGGGCCAGTGCCCGCTCGGCGGCCTCCTCCGCATGGCTGCGGCTGTGGCGGCCTTGTCCGTAGAAGCCCGCCAGCACGACGTTCTCGAAGATGCTCAGCCGGTGGAAGGGCCGCGGAATCTGGAAGGTGCGCCCTACCCCACGATTGATGATGCGGTGTGGCGCAAGTCCAGCGATCTCGACCCCGTCGAACACGATCGATCCGGCCGAGGGGGCCAGCGTGCCGGAGAGCATGTTGAAGATCGTGCTCTTGCCGGAGCCATTCGGGCCGATCAGGCCGACGATCTCGCCCCGCTCGACCTGGAACGACACGTTGTTGACTGCGGTGAAGCCGCCGAAACGCTTCACCAACCCGCTCACCTTCAGCACCGCAGCTGCTCCGCAACATAGCCATATCCGCGACGAAGGCGGGCTCCCTCTCCCTTTGGGAGAGGGTCGGGGTGAGGGGTTACGCTATCTCGTAAGCGCAAAGGCCCCTCACCCGATTTGCACTGGACGATGCTTTCGCATCGCCAGAGACAAATCGACCTCTCCCCAGTGGGGAGAGGTGAACCCCGTTCGCGGACAAAACAATTCAACCAACCATCATCTCCCGAAAGCGGAGGCCGAATTTTACTGATTACTGAACGTGGTTCCCTTCGGCAGCGGCAGCACGGTCTCGCGCTGCATCTGGCTCTTCGGCCACACCACATACGATTTGTCGTCGATATACTGCAGCACCACCGGGAAGGAGCGCGCGTTCTGGCCGGCGAACCGTTCGCCCTCGCCGTAGAACTTGACGCCGTAGCCAAGCATGGTGCCGCCTTCGGGTATGTCGGTATCGAGCGCGGCCTTGCGAAGCGCCTCGGAATCGACGCCGCCGTATTTCTTGATGGCGCGCGGCAGCACATCGTCGAGGAAGACGAAAGCGTTCGAAGCGCCGATGCCGACATGGGCGGAGCGAATGGCAACCCCTGGCTTCAGCTTGTCGAACTCCTCACCCACCATCTTGATGACCGGCGGCAGTCTCGGATCCATGGTCTTCTGGTTGGCGAGCCAGATCGAGATCGGATCGGTGTTGAAGAGATAGTTGGCATCGGTGCCAAGGCCCTCTTTCAGCTTCTCATAGACGCCATAGCCCGCGCCATGGCCGACGATGGCGCCGAACTTCAATCCCTGCTCGCGAGCCTGACGGAACAGCAGCGTGATGTCGGGATTGTAGCCGGTGTGGAAGATGACGTTGGGCCGGGCGCGCTTGAGCTTGGTGACAAGGGCGGAAAGATCGGGCGCCGTCGCCGAATAGCCCTCGTTCAGCACGAGATTGAAACCGGCCTTCTTGACGCCTGCCTCGTTGCCCTTGGCAACGTCGACGCCGTAGGCACCGTCTTCGTGGATGATGGCGACGCGCAGATCCCTGGGCTCCTTGCCGAACCTGGAGACCGAGTTCTGGGCGATGAAGTCGGTCGTCATCATGCCGTACTGATCGCCGGCGGCCTGCGGACGGAAGATGTATTTGTAGTTCTTGCCGTCGAACACGCCCGAGGAAATGCAGGTGGTGATCCACATGAACTTCTTCATCTGATCGGCGCGCGCGGAAACCGGCACGCATTGCGCCGACGAGAAAAAGCCCATCAGCATGTCGACTTTTTCCTGCTCCAGGAGGCGCACCGCTTCGTTGATGGCGATGTCCGGTTTGCTTTGGGCGTCGGCATAGACCGCCTCGACCTTGTAACCCTCGACCCCGGTCCTGGCGTAGTGGTCGAGCATGATCTTGACGCCGGTATATTGCAGCTCCGAACCGCCGCCGGCCAGCGGCCCGGTCAGGTCGAAGATCACGCCGATCTTGATTTTCTTTTCCTGCGCGGCGGCGGAACCGGCCATGCCCAGCGCCGACATCGCGGCAAGCATGATCGCGGCCAACGGCCTACCGAACAGTCGGGCGGCTTTGCGCTCCGACATGAAACCCTCCCTGGAAGATGGTGTGACTGGCCTTTTTTGGTTTTGTTGGCGCCTATCACATTGATAGTGCGCAGCGATGTCAAGCGCATTGGCAAGGCAGCGCCCACGCCCCGCCGCAGGAAACTACGCCGAAAGCTCCGCTTCCAGATAGGCCGTGACAAAGCACGGCATCGCCGGTGACAAGTCGCGCAGCTCGCGCACCAGATGGATCGCACACAGTTCCGCCTGATGCTGCCGTGCAAGATTGCTCTTGATCCGAGCAGCCAGCGCCTCGCCCGGCATGTCAACGCTCAAAAGGCGGAACATTCCGATCAACCCGCCGCTGACCACGCAATCCCAGTGCGCAGCCGCCACATAGTCCGCCTCGACAAGGCCGGTTTCCTCGAAAACCTCGCGGACGACGCTGCCGGCGATGTCAACCCTGCCGTCGCTGACGTCGTCAAGATCGGGCGTGCCGGAAGGAAAATAGATTCGCCCGGCATTGGCGGTGTGCGGCGCCATCTGGCCCAGCAGGAATGCGCCGTCGGATGCGCGCAACGCTCCCATGCCAAAGCAGTTGAAGACCTCGCGGTCGGGAAAGCCCCAGTCGCGCCAGGCCAGGAAGCTGGCAAAATCGGTCTCGAAATATTCGGCTGAAAAGCGCGCTTCGGCAAACACCGGATTACGCGCGATCAGGACGCGACCGTTCCAGATCGGCCATTCGCGCTTTCGTTCGGCGAAATGCGCGTCGATCTCGGCACGCCGCGCTTGCGCGAACGGCCAGATCGACGGCCGGACCGGCAGATCGAGGGTGGTGACGCGGTGGACGGTTGGAGGCGTCATGCCGCGATTGGCGATCGAGCAACGCTAATTCGCATTCGTCCCCGTCGTCTTCCTCGCCGAATCGACAAATCTGTTGGTCCAGGTCTTGCTGACATCGATATTGGCCCTGGCAACTTCGCTCGAGCCGACGCTGAACACCGCGAGCACGGCATCCGCCCCCCTGGGATCCATCTTGCCGGTCTGCGAATACATCGGGATTGTGTTCTTTAGCGCGGCAAGATACAGATCCTTGTTCTTGCCGACCATCTCAGGGGGCATTTTCTCCATGATCTCCTCGGCCGAATGCGCGTGAACCCAATCGAGCGTGCGCAGGATCGCGTTGGTCAGCGCCTGCGCCTCCTTCTCGTGCGAAGCGACCCATGAGGCGGTAGAATAGAGCGCGCCGCCCGGGTATTCGCCGCCGAACACGTCGAGCGTGTCCTTTTCCGTCCGCGTGTCGGAGAGGATACGCAGGTCGGGATGGCTACCTTGCAGCACCGTGACCGAGGGGTCGAGCATGACGGCGGCATCGATCTGTCCCTGCTCCATCGCCGCCACAGCCGTGGCGCCGAGGCCTACGCCGATGACGGCAACGCTTGCGGGGTCGATGCCGTTCTTCTTCAGGAGAAATTTGAGAAAGAAGTCGGTCGAGGAGCCGGGCGCGCTGACGCCGACCTTTTTGCCGGACAGGTCCTTGATCGATTTGATTTCGCTCGTATGCGCCGGCGACACCACCAGCACCTCGCCCGGATAGCGGTCGTAAACGACGAAGGACAGTAATTCCTGCTTTCTGGCGGCAAGGTTGACGCAGTGGTCGAAATAGCCCGACACCACGTCGGCGCTGCCGCCGAGCACGGCCTTGAGCGCATCCGAGCCGCCTTTCAGATCGACCAGGTCGACCGCAAGCCCCGCCTTGTCATATTCGCCGAGCTGCCTGGCCAGCACTGTCGGCAGATAGCACAGGCAGGCACCGCCCCCCACCGCGATGGTGACCTTGCTTTGGGCGACCGCGGAAGTGGAAATCACGGCCAGCGCCAAAATTGCCGCGGCGCGTTTTCCCAACGTTCTCATAATTTCCTCCGTGCGAAGCTATTTGTGCAGAGGATAGAGCAGCGCGCGCGGGATGAGAAGGTGACAAAGGTCTACTCCCTCTCCCCAGCGGGGAGAGGGTTGGGGTGAGGGGGTCAGGTCCATCGATAGGCCGTAACCCCTCACCCGAATTGCTTCGCAATTCGACCTCTCCTTGCGGGAGAGATCAAGCAAGCTCCTGTAGTCCGATGAGTGGATTATCTGCTACCCCCGCACCTCGCCCGCGTTCGGCCGCCACACCAGAAGGCGCCGTTCGACCAGCGTGACGACGAGGTCGATCAGGATCACGAATGCCGACAGCACGAACATTCCGGCGAATACGCCGGCGACGTCGAACACGCCCTCGGCCTGCTGGATCAGGTAGCCGAGGCCTGCGGCGGAGCCGAGATATTCCCCGACCACGGCGCCGACCACCGCAAAGCCGACGGAAGTGTGCAGCGAAGAGAACATCCATGACAGCGCCGACGGCCAGTAGACGTGACGCATGAGCTGCCGCTCGTTCATGCCGAGCATCCGGGCGTTGTCACGCACGGTCGTCGAGACTTCCTTGACGCCCTGATAGACGTTGAAGAAAACGATGAAGAACACCAGCGTGACGCCAAGCGCGACCTTGGACCAGATGCCAAGCCCGAGCCACAGCGCGAAGATCGGGGCCAGCACCACGCGCGGCAGCGCATTGGCCATTTTTACGTAGGGGTCGAACACCGCGGCCACGCGCGGCTGGCGCGCGAACCAGAAGCCTGTCGCCGCGCCACTGATCGAACCGATCACGAAAGCAAGGATCGATTCCCACAGCGTGATCGCAAGGTGCTTCCAGATCACGCCGCTTCTGAACCATTCGACGATCTGGCTGCCGACATCGACCGGATTCGAGAAGAAGAACGGCGGCAGCAGGATGTGGCCGAAGACGGGCACCGTGGCAAACAACTGCCACAGCACGAGGCCAACGACCGCGACCAGCACTTGAAAAGCGAGAAGCGTCAGGCGCGGCATTGCCGGATCCTCAGGACTCCTCTCCCCCTTGCGGGGAGGGGTCGGGGGTGGGGGCATCCAGCATTCCGAAACCGCCGTACCCCCCTCCCCGACCCTCCCCCGCAAGGGGGGAGGGAGAAGAAGTCCGCATTGCTGGCGCGACCGGATTCGGAAATGTCGAAAGCGACACCGATCTATTCCGATGCGACCACAAACATCACGGCTTGGAGAAGGTGCCGATCAGGCCGGTTGCCTGCTTGACGTGACCCTCGAGCGCCTTGATCAGCTCGTCACGGGTCATGCCGGGCGCAAGCGCGGTCGGCTCCAGGTCGGTTGCCATCAGCGTGAACGTGTAGTGGTGCGGCGGGCCGGGCGGCGTGCACGGTCCGAAATAGTTCGGCAGCTTCATCAGGCTCGATCCGCCGACATATTTGTCGCCCGGCTTTGATACTTCACCTTCGGCGAAGCCGGTGACGGAGGTGGGGATGCCATAGGCCACCCAATGGCTGACGCCGCCGGGCGGACGGCCCTCGGGGTCGAACATCAGGATCGCGAAGCTCTTGGTGCCTTCCGGCGGGTTCGACCACGACAGCGCGGGCGAGACGTTCTCACCGACGCAATTCGGATTGGACTTGTTGTTGCCGGCGTTCTTGACCGCCAGCCGCTCGCCGTCCTTGAAGCTCGGCGAGGTCAGCGTGAACACGCCTTGCGCACTGGCCGGACAGGTGCCGTACAGCGCCGCGAGCGCGACGGAAGCCGCAAGGATTGAACTCTGGATTGAACCGCGTAACAGCATGACACCTTCCCTTTTGTTTGCCTTTGATGGCGTGTCGCAAAAATTCATCAAATTCTTGGCCCTGGGGTTTTTGGACCTGGGGCCGCCATTGGCGGGGCGGAGTGTACCCGGCAAGGCCGCGAGATCAAGGCTGCGAGATCAAGGCTGCGGGATCAAGGCGGCGCGGCGGCATTACGGCCCGCCCTGCGAGGACTGGGCATAGCCCTTGAGCACCTCGTCCTTCAGTACATGCCAGATCTCGCGGTGAAGCGCGTGGAACTCCTTGTCCAGGCGCACTTCCATGATGTCGCGCGGGCGCTCAAGCGCCACACGCCAGTGGCCGATGATGCGCGCGGCGGGTCCCGCCGACATGATCACCACGCGATCGGCAAGCGCGATCGCCTCCTCGAGATCATGGGTCACGAACAGGACGGCCTTGCGGTCGGCGCTCCACAATTCAAGCAGGAGGTTGCCCATGATCTGGCGCGTCTGGGCGTCCAGCGGCCCGAACGGTTCGTCCATCAGCAGGATCTTGGGATCGCGGATCAGGACCTGCGCAAGGCCCACGCGCTTGCGCTGGCCGCCGGAGAGCATGTGCGGATAGCGGTTGGAAAACGCCGAAAGCCCGACCGAGGCGAGCCAGCCTTGCGCGCGCTGCAGCGCCTCTGATCGCGCCACGCCCTCGATCTCGAGGGCGATGGCGACGTTGTCGACGGCGGTCTTCCAGGGAAACAGCGCATCGGCCTGGAACAGATAGCCGGCGTCCCGGTTCAGCCCGACGAGCGGAGAATCGAAAATCCGCACGCTTCCCGATGCCGGCCTGATCAAGCCGGCCGCCACGTTGAGCAGCGTGGATTTCCCGCATCCGGTCGGCCCGACGATGGCGACGAATTCGCCCTGCGCCACCGCGAGTCGCGCGTCCTCGACCGCCGTATAGACGCGGTTCTCGGCCACACGAAACGCCACGGTCGCATCGTCGAGCGCGACCGCCGTCGGCATTGCCCTGTCCACCTGTCCTCCCCCGGCCGTTTGAGCGATGGCTTAGCGAATACGAATGACAAGTTCAACGTAGGTCCGCGACGTGGTAGTTGATCCCTTACCCTCCCCGGAGGGACGGGTTGAGGGAAAGCGCCTTGGGTCGAACTGAAACAGCACCGCCTCGAATAGCCTTTTCGCATGTCGGCAAGTCCTTCGATGGCGGTCGCGTGAGGGCCGTGGATGACGTCTCGCTCAACGTCGGTGCGGGCGAATTTCTGGCCATCGTCGGCGGCTCGGGATCGGGCAAGACCACGCTTTTGCGGATGGCGAACCGGCTGATCGATGCCGACAGCGGCGATATCCGCATCGAGGGCGAGGACGTGCGCGCGGCCGACCCCGTCGCACTGCGCCGCCGCATCGGCTACGTGTTCCAGAGCGGAGCGCTGTTTCCGCATATGAGCGTTGCGGCCAATATCGGCGTCACGCCGAAGCTTCTGGACGAGGCGGCGGCCGAGATCGCCTCACGCGTCGACGAGTTGCTTGACCTGGTGCGGCTCGACCGCGCGCAATACCGCGATCGCTTTCCGCACGAATTGTCCGGCGGCCAGCGCCAGCGCGTCGGCGTCGCACGCGCGCTTGCGGCCCGCCCAAAAATCGTCCTGATGGACGAGCCGTTCGGCGCGCTCGATCCTCTCACCCGCGACGCGCTCGGCGACGACTACCGCGCCCTGCACACCAGGCTGGGGCTGACCACGGTGATGATCACCCATGACATGACCGAGGCCATCCTGCTTGCCGACCGCATTGCGGTCATGCGCGCCGGGCGGCTTTTGGCGCAGGGCACGGCGGGCGAGCTGTCGCAAAGCGACGATGCCTATGTCGGCGAACTGCTGCGCACGCCGCGGCGGCAGGGCGAACGGCTCAAGATGCTGCTGCCTCAGGGCTCAACCGCATGAGCCTGTTTTCCGATCCGCGCTGGAGCGAGGCGCTGGCGCATTTGCCCGACTACCTCGGCAACCATGTGCGGGTAAGTGTCGCCGCGCTCGCGCTCGGGCTGGCGGTGAGCCTGCCGCTTGCGATCGTCGCCCGCAACCGTCCCTTGATGCGCGCATTACTGCTCGGGCTTGCCAGCATCGTACAGACGGTGCCGGGACTGGCACTGCTGGCCTTGTTCTATCCGCTGCTGCTGGCGCTCGCATCATTGTCGCTTTCCTGGTTCGGCTTAGGCTTCTCGGCGTTCGGATTCCTCCCCGCCGTTCTCGCGCTCGCGCTCTACTCGATGTTGCCGGTGCTGCGAAACACCATCACCGGGCTGAACGGCGTCGATCCGACGATCCTGGAGGCCGCGCAGGGCGTCGGCATGACCGGATTGCAGTCGCTGCTCTCGGTGGAATTGCCGCTGGCGCTGCCCGTCATGATGGCAGGAATCCGCACCGCGGCGGTCTGGGTGATCGGCACGGCGACGCTGTCCACCCCGATCGGCCAGACCAGCCTCGGCAACTACATCTTTGCCGGCCTGCAAACCCAGAATTGGGTGTTCGTGCTGTTCGGCTGCATTGCCGCGGCCCTGCTTGCGCTCATCGTGGATCAATTGCTGGCCGTGATCGAAACCGGCCTGCGCCTGCGAAGCCGCGTGCGCGCGATACTGGGCGGCACCGGGATCGCGGCCTTGCTCGCCGCTACGCTGGTGCCATCGCTGGCGCGCGCGCCTTCCACCTATATCGTCGGCGCCAAGACCTTTGCCGAACAATATGTGCTTTCCGCGCTGATCGCGCAGCGATTGCAGGCCGCGGGGCTGTCGGCCACCACGCGCGAGGGGCTCGGCTCGAATGTGATCTTTGACGCGCTCGTGAGCGGCGATATCGACCTCTATGTCGATTATTCCGGCACCTTGTGGGCCAACCAGTTTCATCACAGCGAGATCGAGCCGCGCGAGAAACTGCTCGCAGAGCTGAAGACGACGCTGGCTCGCCAGAACGTCACGCTGCTGGGCGAACTCGGGTTCGAGAACGCCTATGCGCTGGTGATGCCCAGGCAGCGTGCCGAGGCGCTCGGTATTCGCACCATTGCCGATCTTGCCTCGCACGCGCAGACGATGTCGATCGCGGCCGATTACGAGTTCTTCTCGCGGCCGGAATGGGCGGGCATTCGACAGGCTTACGGGCTTGCTTTCCGCACGCAGCGGCAGATGCAGCCGGATTTCATGTATGCGGCGGTCGCCTCCGGCGAGGTCGACGTGATCGCGGGCTACACCAGCGACGGGCTGATCAAAAAATACGACCTGGTGGCGCTTGACGACAACAGACACGCGATCCCGCCTTACGACGCGATCATGCTGGTCGCGCCGAAGCGCGCCGGCGATCAGGCCTTGCGGGCGGCCTTGCTGCCCCTGCTCGGCCGCATCGACATTTCCGACATGCGCGAGGCGAACCTGCGCGCCGCCGCCGGCGGCAGTGCGTCGTCACCGGATGCGGTAGCGCGCTGGCTGTGGGAAAAGGTCGGGAACCGCTGACGCCTTTTCCGCCGGGAACTTTCGGGACTTTCCGCGTTCCCGAGCCGTGTTGAACCTCCGCTCACACATATCGACCAGTGGTAATGGACGTGGCGGATATGTCGGACGAATCCAAGCTCATGCCGCCTGAAGGCACGGACGCAACCGAGCCTCCAGACAAAGTCTAGAACCCTGCACGGTAATGATGGATGCCGACGGGCGCACAGTTGAAATCATTGCGGTCATCCCATCCGCCACGAGCGCGCCAGGCGCTCCAGGCCATGTAATCCTCTTCTTTCGTATATGGATTTCCCGGCTCCCTGCCCGGGCACCAATCGCCTTCAGTGTAAGGGTTGACTGAAGGGATGACCCTGGGGGCGGCAAATGCAGGCCCTGCCAGCGTGACGGAAGCGACGGCGGCAACGGCGCAAAGAAGTGCGAGCTTTGTCATGCTTCTCTCCTTTCAACATGACTCAACTCGACATCACTCCCATTTCTGATCGTCAACCTACCGGCGATCTCAGTGGGCGTGAGCCGGTCGATGGTGGGATTCTACTCCCGGTTTCGACACGCCAAACTAAAGAAATGTTTATTGCAGCCGCGGTTTCGCTCACCCGCCTTGGTCTTACTGCGTCATAAGACCCTCATGGTGAGGAGGCGCCCTTGCGCCGTCTCGAACCATGAAGGCCACGTTGCCTGTTTCCGGGCCTCGTCCTTTTCAGACGCTTGCTCGCGCAAGCTCCTCAGGATGAGGGGATAAGTCGGTTTATGACGCAGTAAGCTCAGATCATGATGCGATTAAGTGGAATCGCATCACGATCTCATCCCTTTGTTTGAGCATGATCTCCGCGCAAACGCGTTCCGCGTTGTCGCGAGGGAAAACCGGTTTCCGCTTTTCCGGATCATGCTGTAAATGCGGGCACAATCGCCACGCTTTTTACCGGAAGGCGGCGCCGTCGCGACGGGAAAGTCTCAATGCGCGACCGGTAGCGGGCGGCGAAGTCTCCTTTGACTTTTGCCGGCGCCTCCTCGGCGGGCGATTTGGAATCTGTTTACCATCCTCGCTAGATCGCCATTCACCCTTTGCATTTACCATCGCGCCGCTTGGTCGGCGGCCCAGGCGCCATTGCGACACGGTTTTTTCGTGCGATGGGCGCGGCGCGCGGTCGGATCAGTCGCTCCTTTCGATTTTGCGATCACGTATTGCGGTTCGATCGGACATGATGGGCGACGATTTCGGAAATTCCCGGCGATGGATCGCGCGCCTCGGCATGATCGCATGTGCATTGGCGGTATGTGCCTGTTCGCAGGGCTCGGCACTCGAACCGAGGCCGGATCCCGCCAGCGCTTCCGCGGCAGCGTCGGCCAATCCCGATCCGCAAACTTGCCGTCCGGATCACGCCTTGCTCGTGCCACAACCCGCGCCGGATTGTGGCTTTGGGCGGGCAAATCTCAAGACCGTGGACCCCGATCAATGGTCGCGCCTGAAGCTCGAATACGAGCTCAAATGCTACAGGGAAGCGGAAAAGGTCGCTCGCGCGCGCCTACGCCTGCTGCAGGCCGCCGCCAGATGCGAAGCATCGCCGACGCGTTAGATGCGGACCGATCGGTCGGCGATGCCACAATCCGAAGCCGACCGCTACGGCATCACAGCCATTTTTTTGCCCCACTGGGTCAACATTCTCAGCCCGCGGTGAAATTTGGTTAATGGCGTACTCCGCGGTAAATTCCCAGCGAATTTCGGACGGAGACGTGGAAATCCTGCAGCGAGAGCGGCGATGGACACGCTTTACGATTTGCTTGGGGCGCTTCCACACGACGACGCCGAAAGTCTCAGGGTCGCATTCCGCAAGGCCGCCAAAGGCGCACATCCCGACCTCAGACCTGGCGATCCCGATGCAGGGCTGAAGTTCAGGCAGATCGTTCGCGCCAACCAGATCCTCGCCGATTCCGAACAACGCGCCGCCTATGATCACCTGCTGATGCTGGCGCGCATCGAAAAGGATCCGGCTTCCGCCCATCCGATTGCGGCGAGGATTCACCGCCTTGCTTCAGGCGTGATGGCGATTGCCATCGCCTCGATCGTGACGGTCGGCGGTTATCTCGTATTCATGCACATGTCGATGGCGCTGGTCGCGCCGGAACACAAGGCCGACGTTTCGACGCGCGAACGGACGCAGGTCGCCTCCTTGAGCCCGATCGCCCCGTCAGCCAGTGCGGATGTGCCCCCCTCCATCGCCGCGCCCGATGCTGCCGACGAGATGATCGTTCCACGCACTGTGGCGGCGATACAGGTGGAGAGCCTTCCGCCGGTCAATATCGGCATCGGCGCGCCTGCCGACCGTGCTCCGAACGAGGCCGGGTATTTCCGCTCCCGGGGGATCTCGGCCTATCGTAACGGCGACCTAGAAGCCGCCATCGTCGATCTCGATCAGGCGATCCAGCTCAATCCGAAATCTTCCGCCTCCTACATCGATCGCGGCATCGTGTTTTATCGGATGCGCAAATACGACCGCGCCTTCGCCGACCTCGCGCGGGCGAAACAGATCGAAAAGGGACGCAGCTTGAGACCCTCACCCGGCCCGCCGCGCAAACTGCACCTCGAGCAGGCGCTGGCCTCGGCTTCGGCGAAGCCCAAGCCAAGACCGCTGCCGCAACCGCCGCGACCTGTCGCGGCTTCCTATTCCCAGTCGAGGTTCGAACCATACCCGTCGGCGACATTTCAGTGATGCGCGGACGCAAACTTTGTTTTGACGCGTTTTCTTCCCGCGAACCGCTACACGCCTCGCTCGAAAACGCTATAGGGGCATTGGAAGCGGCCGGTCGCCGGGATATTCCGTGACCAGCGAAAGATATTCATTGCGCCATCGGTCGGCCGGATAACTTGCGGGATCAAAGGCGGCCAGAAACGTCGGTACTCCGAAAAAATTGAGATGCCTCAGCACCGGCTCACGGCTCAGCGTCGCGGTGCCGCGAATTTGCGAAACGATCGTCCGCGCCAGATGCGCGTAATGCCACGGGGTTGCGCTGGTCGATTCCAGCCCGACCGAGATGAAGTAGAGGTTTGGCGCATCCAGGCTCATCACCATCGAACCGCATCGCCGCGCCAACTGGTCGGGACGCCGCGTCTCGTGCAATCCGATGGGGTGAAGATAGGAAAGATCGGTCTCATAGCCGGTGGCCCACAGGACAATGTCCGCCTCGACGTTTGCGCCCGAGCGCAGCGCGAGCGAACTGGCCTCGATCAACTCGATCTCATCGCGATGCCGCTCGATCCGGCCGACATCGGTTATCAGGCGCCAGCGGCCTGGAATGAGCTGATCGCGTCCCACGTCGAATGGCGCATCGGGGAGCAATTCCTCGATACCGAACTTGCGATATCGCGCCCGTAGCTCCGCATCGATGGTGTCGAAGCCTTGGCCGAGCATGTGCCGCCTGCCCAGCTCCCGCAAATTGCTGGCAAACTTCTTTGGCTTTGCCGTCGGCACCATCCATTTCAGCGCCCGGTAGACCCAGACGATGCGTGCCGCGCCGTATTCCAGCGAGAGATCGATCAGGTCGAACGCGGATGCGCCACCGCCGACGACGACGACCTTTTTCCCCGAAACAATCGCCGGGTCGCGAAGCGCCGAGGAATGAAACTCGGCCATCGCGGGCTGGCTTCGACGAACCGGTGGAATGACGGGGCGATTGTGGACGCCGGATGCAGAGATCAGCGCCTTGGCCCGAATCCTGCCGGCGGGCGTCTCGATTTCCCAACCTGAATCGGAAGGCGTCGCAGAAACAACCGGGCAGCCGAGCCGTATGTGCCTTGCCAGATCAAACCTCTCGACCCACTGCCTGATATTGGCGAGTATGCTGGCCTGATCGACCCCACCGATGGGAAGATCGCCCAGCGTCCAATCCTCTTCCCGGTTCTGAATGTCCTGCCATGACGGAAGGGAGGCCCACAGGCCGCCTACCGTCTCCTGCCTTTCCAGCACGAGCGTCTCAAGCCCGGCCTGATTGGCATAGTATAGAGCGATGACGCCGCCTGCCCCCGCTCCGATAATCGCGACGTCGATTTCATTCGAACCGCTCACCCGACGCCCTTGATTCAGTCGCGTTGGAAATCCCTGCCGGAGAATGAGTCAAGGTATCGGCACGTCATCGCGAGCGCAATGGCCGCGCTGCCAGAATTGTCACGGCTGGCTTGCGCATCGGTCTTCCAGAGTTGGGTTACATCGCAATGTGAGTTTTCACGAAGGACGCCGAAACTTCAATCATCAGATCCGCCGGAAAACGCAGAACTGGAAACGCTGTTTCGAATGCCAGGGCGTAGTGTGATCGTGGCGTCGGGTGGCGACCAATTCGAAGCCTTCTCCAAGTTCGTCGGCAAGGCCCTCGGCATCGTATCGGCTGACCGGCAAACCGCTGCATTTTTCCGGGCCGTCCTTTGCAAACGTCCCGATGATGATGTGACCGCCACAAGCAACCGCCTTCTTCATGCAGGCGATGTAGGCGGCGCGATCGGCTGGGTCGACCAGAAAATGAAACGCCGCGCGGTCATGCCAGATGTCGAAGGTCTGCGTCGGGCTCCATTTGGTGACATCAGCCGCGATCCATCGCACAAGGCCTGCCCGATCGCCAAGTCGCTTTTGGGCGACCTCGAGCGAGGCCCGGGAAATGTCGAGCACGCTGACACGCAAGAAGCCGCGCGCGACGAGGCGATCGACAAGACGCGACGCCCCGCCTCCGATATCGACGATCGCCGATTGCGGTGCCGGTCTTGCGAGGTCGATCAGTTCGATGGAAAGCGCCGGGTTGTCCTCAAACCAGCTCACCTCGTTCTCGGCCCGGGTCGTGTAGACGTTTTCCCAGTGGGCTTTCCGGCTTTCGTCGCTCAATTGGCTCAGCTCACTCACCCGGTTGCTCTGCTGCGGCAAGATCGGCTGTCTCCGCTGCCCTCAAAGGCGAGCCCCTCGCCGTCCTTGTCGCTTTTTGTCGAGAATAGCACGCTCAAAGCGGGCCGAAAGTGGCGATCGCGCGGTTTGCCTTGCCCGATGGCGAAGGCAGATGTTGCTTTACCCATGAAGGCCGGGCGCCTCATGGCCGGTGCGCGCGACATATTCGGTGTAGCCGCCGCCATATTGGTGGATGCCCTCGGGGGTCAGCTCCAGAACACGGTTGGAAAGCGCGCCGAGGAAATGCCGGTCATGCGAGACGAACAGCATGGTGCCTTCGAAATCCGACAGCGCCTTGATCAGCATCTCCTTGGTCGCCATGTCGAGATGGTTGGTGGGCTCGTCCAGCACCAGGAAGTTTGGCGGGTCGTAAAGCATGATTGCCATGACCAGGCGCGCCTTCTCGCCGCCCGACAGCACCCGGCATTTTTTCTCAACGTCATCGCCGGAGAATCCGAAACAGCCGGCAAGTGCGCGCAGCGAGCCCTGGCCTGCTTGCGGAAACGCATCCTCCAGTGACTGGAACACCGTGCGCTCGCCGTCGAGCAGGTCCATCGCATGCTGGGCGAAGTATCCCATCTTCACGCTGCCTCCCAGCGCCACCGTGCCATCGTCGGGCGTGGTCGAGCCGGCCACGAGTTTGAGCAGCGTGGATTTGCCGGCGCCGTTGACACCCATCACGCACCAACGCTCCTTCCGGCGCACCATGAAATCCAGCCCGTCATAGATGACGCGGCTGCCGTAGGCCTTTTGCACCCGCTTCAGGCTCACAACGTCCTCGCCCGAACGCGGGGCGGGGAGAAAATCAAACGCGACGGTCTGGCGGCGCCTTGGCGGTTCGACCCGCTCGATCTTCTCGAGCTTCTTCACCCGGCTCTGCACCTGGGCGGCATGCGAGGCGCGCGCCTTGAAGCGCTCGATGAACTTGATCTCCTTGGCCAGCATCGCCTGCTGGCGCTCGAACTGGGCCTGTTGCTGCTTCTGGTTCAGTTCGCGCTGGGCCTCATAGAATTCGTAATTGCCGGAATAGGTCGTCAACTGCCCGCCGTCGATTTCGATCACCTTTCCGATGATGCGATTCATGAACTCGCGGTCGTGCGAGGTCATGAGCAGCGCGCCTTCATAAGCCTTGAGGAACTGCTCGAGCCAGATCAGGCTCTCCAGATCGAGGTGGTTGCTCGGTTCGTCCAGCAGCATGGCGTCGGGACGCATCAACAGAATTCGTGCGAGCGCCACGCGCATCTTCCAGCCGCCCGACAGCGTGCCGACATCGCCATCCATCATCTCCTGGTTGAAGCCAAGACCGGCGAGCACTTCGCGCGCCCGCCCCTCCAGCGCGTAACCATCGAGCTCCTCGAAGCGCGCCTGCACCTCGCCATAGCGGGCGATGATCTCATCCATGTCGTCGGCGCGCGCCGGATCCGCCATCGCCGCCTCGAGCAGCTTCAGCTCGCCTGCGACCGCGCTGATGGGACCCGCGCCGTCGATCGCCTCGGACACCGCGCTGCGGCCAGACATCTCGCCGACGTCCTGGCTGAAATAGCCGATGGTGACGCCACGATCGACAGCCAGTTGGCCCTCGTCGGGCTGTTCCTGGCCGGTGATCAACCGGAACAGCGTCGTCTTGCCGGCGCCATTGGGACCGACGAGGCCGACTTTCTCGCCCTTTTGCAAGGCCGCGGAGGCCTCGATGAAGAGGATCTGATGTCCGATCTGCTTACTGATGGTGTCGAGTTCGAATCATGTGTGACGAAGCCCGGCAAGAAATATTCGCGCCGCTATTATTGGATGTGAGGCGACAGTGGAAGAGCGTTCCGGCGCAGACGGCCATGCGCGGTTGCCTTTGGCTTCGCTGATGCTGCCAATACCGGCCTGTACGAGTGGCCGCCGCCGCGCTAAGAGTCAAACGCCGGGAGAGATTCAATCGGGGTAACCTGACACCCGGTGGGCGCCGACAAGGTTACGCCGGAAAAGTTGCGCGCCAAACAAGCGAAAATGACAAGCAAGCGAAATGACAAACAAGCCAAACGACAAATAAGCCAAACGGCAAATAAAAAGGTTCTGCCATGCGTCAGCTCAAGGTTTCGGCCCTCCTCGCATTTGCGCTGCTTGCGCCATCAGCAGGCGCCCAGGCACAGACCGGTGAATTCGCCGCCACCGTTCCCGGATCGGTGGTTCACTCCGGTTACGAGCTCCAGGATTGGTGGCAAGCCCAGCGAAACGGAAGGATCGCGCAGCCGCCTCCGATCGCGGCGGTGCCGGACCCCGTGATCATGGTGCCGCCGCCGCGCGAGCCTGCTCCGGCCAAGCCGAGGAAGACGGCGAAAAGGGCCACGACCACAAGCCAGGTGCAGCCGAAGCAGCAGCAATAGCATGGCGGCAATTGAGCCGAGGCGCAGATCTATTCGCGCCTGAACCGATAATTGAACCGATCGCCGTCCGCCGAGATCAGGCCGACGGTGGGCGAAGGAAAATGCACCGGCAGGATCAGCGTGTCGGTACCCGCGACAGAGGCGAAGAACTTTCGGCGTGACGCCGCCGACTGCTTCGGATCCCAGTCCGGCTTCGACGACCATTCGACCTCGCGGCACTGGATCGCGTGGTGCATGAGGTCGCCGGCGACCACCGCGCGCTTGCCCTTCGAGAGGATGTTGACGCAGCAGTGACAGGGCGAATGTCCGGGCGTCGGCGTCAGCGTAATGGTATCGTCGAGCGCGTAGTCGTCGTCGACGAGGAGCGCCTGCCCGGCTTCCACGACAGGCAGGCAGTTGTCGCGGAAAACCGTGCCGGGCGGGTCATTGCCCTTGGCATGCTCGGCCTCCCAGACCGCATATTCG
>CAVRMY010000013.1:0-194222 GCA_963721935.1 uncultured Alphaproteobacteria bacterium | reverse complement strand
GGGCCACACCGGCCTCCCAGAAGGCGCCAAGATTAGCTACGAACTGCTCACCACCCGCTCGGGCAAGACAGTGGCGGCTGCCGCGTTTGCGTCCCCTGACTAGGACATACGACGGGGGCTTCGGTCCCGCGTTTCATCGTTGCGGTGATCTTCCGGATTGCTGCTTTGCCGCGTCCTGTTCAACGGCAAGCCTGAGCCACTCCTCGGCGATCAGGAGCCACGCATCCACATCTTCTGACTTCCGGGCACCAGCAGCCCGATCCAGACATTCCTCGGCATTCTTGCGGTATCGGCGTGAAGGCATAATACGCAACTCAAAATCAACACGTGAAAAATGACTGGCGGTGAGAGATCGAACTCCTGACACCCGCAACCGCTGAGCTAACCGCCCGAAATTGTTACCCGCGCTGTTACCGCGGAAAAATAATCGCCGCAAAATATTGAAATTGCTGGTATTGGCAGAGCTTTGGCCCCGGCGCTACTGCATGTAATTTACAAAGAGAAGCGAGCCGTAAGCCAAGGCAGGAAGGCCCAGCCCGGACGCAACCAACAAATCAAGCCACATGCGCTACCCTAGCTTTGTTATGGATTGGCCAGATTGGGCCTTGAATTGTGTCAGAAAATTGGCCGGGGATGGGTCAGGATTTAGAGCGGCCCGCTCGCCTTACAAGCTATCGATGTCACGCCCCTGAATGGTCTGCCGATCGCTCAGGCGCCGCGATTGGAAGCGGATCGAAATGGGTGCGGCTTGGTCCGAGGAGCACACCGAAGGAGACGGCGGTGACTAGTCGGTTGTCGGAGGCGGTAAAGGTTGCTTGCCGCGATTGAAAAGATCAATGACGTAGTAGACTTTGCGGATTCGATCGCTGATCGTTTGTCGCAGCAGAACTACGCGACGGTTCTTTTTGTTCTTCGGTGTGGACTAGCAGTTGGCGTCGTCCGTTTACGCAGGAGATCGGCTCTCCTGCAGAAACAACTGGACAAGTTGGGGCAGGACGTCCGCCAATTGGAGTTTACGGAGAGCCGTCGCGTGATGGAGGCTATGCATTCTAGATCTCGCTCCGAAAGCCGGACGCAGCAACAAGACGTACCTTCCATCGTGTCGCCAGAGGAAACTGGTGGAGGCTAATACTCGCCAGAGCCGTTCTAACTTTAAGAGCGCGGGGCGGTCCCACCATCCTTCAGCCCGTGCCCATCCTGGCTTGAGGAAAGTCCGGCCTGATATCGGCGCCACGCAAATCGCATGCCTGGCAAACAGACCGCCGGCTCAAGATCGGACAGGCGGAGGTCATCCGGCCATTGATTGCGCCGTAACCACCGCAACCGCGCATTTTATTGCGATGTCATTGCAACGACCACCACGCAATGAGCAACGCGCACCATAATTGGTGATGGTGAATCCTTGGTAGCGCCGCAAACGAAAAGTGGCTACATCGCGGCACCATCATTTAAAATTTGAAGCTTATTAAACGTACTGCGAGAAAGGCTTGCGGTACGCCATGAGCGACCAAACCCCGGATCGAGAAAACGCGGCGGGCACGAAATCAGTCCGCAAATGGACCGGCAGGCTATGGCTCGTGCTGCTTGGAGTCGCGACGGTCGTCTGGCTAGCTGGACTCGTCTGGGCCGCGATTTGGTTGATAGGAACAGCCCTGTTTTAGAAAAAGTAATCCAGCCCCAAGTTCGGCTATTCACGATCTCAAGCAGATTTAACTGGGCTCCAGGCTGAGGGATTCGAAAAATCTTACGTTGCGCTGATCGCGGCTACTCGCTGCACAAATTCCTGGAGCCATGAAAGCATCAGCCTTACCTATGACCTGACACTAACTCCTATTGTCAGGACGGAAGGTGGAACAGGTTCGCTGACCATCAACGCGCCGGCGGTCTTTTGACGGAAACGAATGGCGGCCTCACCGCCATGGACTTGAAAATCGACGGTGGATTACAACTTGAATAGTACGTCCGAAGTTGCGTACTACTATCAAGGCTCGAATTTGGTTTTGGCGAGCATAGGCTATAGCGGGCAAATCGGTACCCCGTCAGCCTAGGCGGCGTGGGTGGCTATTCCTTTAATGACAATGGAAGCGTCACTATTGGCAGCATTTCGGTTTCCGCAACGCCGATCCCGACCACTCTGCCGCTGCTTGCGACCGGTGCGCTCGCGCTACTTGGTTTGTGGAGGAAGCGAAAGATAGCGGAAGCTATTGCAGCTTAGCCGTTGCCTCTAATTGCCGAAATCCGGCCTGACACCGGCGCCGCGCCTGCCGCACGTCGGTGGGTCATCTGTTCGAAGGCGGGGGCTCAATTCGAATGCGGAGCCGACTACTCGGTACTGAATAAATATTGCCCTCTAAATCCAGAGTGACGTCCACGGGTCGGCCATCATCCAAGATGGCCTTGGCCCGCCAAATTCCGCGTTTGTCCTTTTCCAATCCAGAGATGTCCAGATAACCCTTGGCCCCAATTCGTAGTAACGCCTGATGCTCATTGAGGCTTTCAGAGCCCTCGGACTTGGCTCTTGGACTACTTGGCAATTCGGACGGAGTTACCGCGGAATAAGACGGGTAAATAGTGCCGGAATAACAGGGACTCTCGGGGTTAAGATACTCCAGCGATCGTCCAAAACTGAAGCGTCGCGACCGAGCGACTTCGAAATCCCTGTACGAACGGAAACAGGGACTCAAGGCAGGGGTCGCAAAAGCAGAGGGTAAAGTTGGAATTGTCGGATAGGCAGACGGTCGCGTGGGCTGCGTCTGCGCAACGGCCGGCACGGCAATTGACGTTGTTAACGCCAGTACAATTGGTATTCGTGTGTCCATTTCAGAATGGAACTCCGCGCCATCAAGCCAAATATACAAATGATCACGCCGGTTCGGGATACAAGTTGAATATGTCCGAAGGTTCCACGCACGCCTGAGGCGCGCATCTCGGCAAAATTGATTTTCTGCGGTCGCTTGAGCATGCCGCATGATCATGCCAATTGCTGTCGGCGTGAAGCCGCTAGGGCTGGTGATGCCGCAAAGCCCGGGCGCGCTAGTGCTCGTCATCGACGGCTAATTCGTGCGCGCCGGCGAGAACCTGTGTTCTCGCCATCGGGATACAGAACTCGAATATTTTCACCATTGGGTGAAAACGGCGCGGGAGGCGCGGATTGCGAATCCGAGGATCTGGCCGCAGTGGCCCGTTCAGCCGCATCCACCGCGACGCGTAGCGTCCAAAATTCCTCCAGTGCTTGCCTAAGCTCGTCGTCGGAGGGCAGCGGTGGTTTTGAAAGAAAGGGAACCCAGCGGAAAGCGACAGCGAGGGCACTTCCGATTATCAACGCAAATACTGTAAGCAAACCTAACTCAAACTCACGCCCAGACATGACGCACACTCCAAAGAGCCCCCACGAGCATTGCTCGTCGCCCCAAGAATGAACGATCAAAAAGCAGGCGATCGAGCCAGGGGCGCATTTTCCCCGACTCGACTGTCCTGACGCTGGCCGCCCATGGTTAATATCGAGTTAACAATAGCGGCCGCTTAAGAGCCGTCCGAAAGGGTTTCGCGATTTCGCAAATCAGCGCTTTGGCGCCCTTAGCCCGATCTCGACCAAGGAGGCGTGCGGCCTCAGCAGGCAGACCTTGATTGCTGCTCGGCCATTAGCCGCTCGACCTTAGCCGAGTGCTCAAGCGCGCGGTAATACTCCTCGCGGCGTTGTCGCCGAACCTTGGCGCGTCGAATGTTGGAGATCGCTGCACGAAAAGCGTAACCGACCGATGCTCCCAAAAGGAAAGCCAGGCACAGTCCGTCTGCCCCCACAACGTCCCCCGTCGTCCGCTCATTCCAGCTTGCCACGCCTCCGTTTGGCTGACAATTGCTGCACCGCCCAATCAAAATCCTGCCTCACGTCGGCGCCACGCGCACGGCGCGGGGCTGTGATCGGTCCCGCGCTTTTTGTTTGCCACCTCAATCTGCTAGGCGCCGTTTTTTTGCCGTGCAAACCGCTTCGGTAGCTGACGGCCAAAGACGGACACCGTATCATCGGCATCACTCGTCCGGGCGCTAATGATCCGGATGCTGATGGGAGGACATCATGCTGACACGTCGAGGTTTTGCGGGCGTTGCGTGTGCGATCTGTGGACTGGCCGAATTCATGGCGACTGATGCTTCCGCGCAGGGTGCGCAACCGTCGGGCGGCGTTACGCGCAAGATCTTATCGCAAATTGATGGCCCGATACCCGGCTATACGACGATAAGTGCGGACGTGACGTTAGAACCGGGAGCGAAAGTTCCGCGCCACACGCATCCGGGAGTTGAGTTGAGTTACGTCGTGGAAGGATCGTTTGAGCTTCCGGTAGAGGGACAGCCGCTGCGTATACTCAAAGCGGGTGATGCGTTCCAGATCCCTCCCGAAACGCCACACGCTGGCGGCAAGCCACCGGAAACGAAATGCAGGATACTTGTGACCTACATCGTAGACAAATCCAAGCCGCTCGCGACGCCCGTCTGATCGGAATCGCGCCGACGCGCATCGAGGCAGCCACCAAATTATGATCTTCGGAGCGCGGGGCTTCGGTCCCGCGCTTTTTCTCATTCTTCCCGGCAAGGCCGCTGGTGCGGGTTCGGTCGGGCACCCACTGTGGGCTAATCCCCTCCAACGAATCCAGGCCAAGCTTCTGGGCCGCCCCTCACGGTTCTTTTCTCTTGGGCAATTAATTAGCAGGCACCGCAGAGCCTGCACTGCGAACCAACCTATCCGCCTTTTTCAGAACGTAGGTATTTGCCGGCTGTTCTCTAGCGAAGAAGCTGACAACCACGAAGGCTGCGCAAAACAGCAGGCCTAGCAGCATAACTTTCCGATAGGTACGCCTGTCTGCGTTGTGAAAGGAATTCGACATAAATACACTCACTACACTTCAGACTGAACGCGCTTTTCACCCAGACGGGTGGTTACGGCTTCGCAGCGGTCGGAAAATGCTTTCGTCGGACCGTCGCCCCTGACTCACAATCGGGCCGACCCTATTTCGCCTTTCGGGAATCCGGTCGGTACATCGAGTTCACTGCCTGAATGCGCGCTAGCCATTCGCCAGCCCTTGGATAACCTTCGATTGAACGAGTTACAAAGATGCCAAAGCAAAACAGAACCATGATAATCACGACCGCTTCAATCATTTGATGAACTACTCTCATTGTTGGGAACGGGCGCCTGATAGCCGGCCTTTGTTGCAAGCCCGTTTCGTCGGACCGGTAAAATGGTTTCGTTGGGCCGGCGAATGGTCGGCAAAAGAGACGACCCCGGCCCGGGTGCTAGCTGCCGCCTATGAAGCCGGTGTGATAGATCTTCCCGAGACAGAAAGAGAGAATTGCGGATTTCAGACTGGACAGCACCGTTCGAAGACTTAACCTTCCGCGTCTTCAAATGAATTAGCGCATGCGCCTTATATGCATACTGATAGCTCTGGCACGCATGCGGATCGGCCGTTGGCTGATCCAATTCGGCGCCATGCTCATTGAGACTGGGACTTGGCTGATTAAATTATAATCCGCCGCGCGAGGTCCCGCAGAAATTAAAGAGGCCGCCAACTGAGGCGTATGTCATTCTAAAACCCGCGCCTTTTTCTACGGGACTTCCGCCGCGCTCTTCGGGCCGATAGTCGTGCTTTCCTGACCAGGTCGCGAGCCTGGTCCAGTTCGCGCATCTGAGCATTGAGGACAGCTATCGCGTCGATGACGCCTGAAAGGCGCCGCTGAAGAGTACTCATTTGAGACCCCCTACAGCTACAGGGTACATCTGCCCTGAGCGTAGGTCATCGTGGCGCACTGAAGGTTCAAATTAGCCGGCCGGGGTCGAAACAGGGCCGGAGCCGTCCCGGGCAAGCAGCGCGGACTCGCCATGCGCTGGCGCCGATCGGTCGGCACCATGAAGCCCGCAAATCACGGACTCACCGGCGACCTTCCCAGAGTCATGCAGGGCCATCCTCGCGCGGGGGTTCGGTCCCGCGCCCAATCATTTCTGACCGGTCGCATCATGAGCAAAGCCAAATGATCACCAACGCCAAGGGGAGGCCGATACTTACCGCACCACCTATCACCATGGCGATTGCTAAGAGCAAACCCGCCAGTGCTTGCCATGACATGCCGCCGCTCCTTTGTAGAAGCCGTCGCCACGCAACCATGACCGATCAATTGCTATTGAGGCAGGTCCAATACGCATAGGTGAAGCAGGGTATTGGCATGCCTTGGCCGGCCCGCAGTTCAGCAATTTTCGGATTACCGAGCCAGGTAGGCTTCGACCGCATGAGCCAGGAAAATGCTGGCGCTGAACGCGGCGATAAAGGCTATCGTCAATTCTAACATCGAGATTTCCATTATGCTCGCCGCTGGACCAACCCCAATAAACACCCGCGGTTTCAGTATAATTACGTTGTGCGCGGAAATTGGTTTCGCCAGTGTACCCCACGCGGCAGCACAGAGTTGTGAACTGCCCCACATCGGGTAGGGAGCGCGGAGTTTGGTCCCGGCTGACACCGTAACTGGGACCGTAGCTTTTAGGCGGGCCGGGAGGAAAATAGCGAGATTTCAACAGGGGTTGACTAACACCCCTTCCGCCGGAAAAAAGGGTCTCCAAGTCAACCCCCCAAACCGAGCATTTTGGCTGTTGGGATCGGTAAAGGTCAATTGACAGAATTGGTGACCGGGTCCGGCTGATCACCAAGGGCGGTTACGACTGGAGCAAGCGTTTGCCGTGGATCATGGAAGCGCCCCGCCGAAACCGGCAGAAGCATTTCGTCATTGACGGCGAGGCCGTGATCCTGGGCGTTAATGCTTATTCGGATTTCAACGCGCTGCACTCGGGCAAGCACAATGACGAAGTGCAACTCCTTGCGTTCGACAGCTGGCAATGGACGGCGATGATTGGAGGGATCTGCCGCTGTCAATGCGCAAGGCCAATCTTGCTCGCCTTCTTGCGCGGCGACCGGAGGGCATCTTCCTAAGCGATTTCGAACAGGGCGAGCTTGGCCCCGATCTGTTTTGGGCCGCCTGCCGGATGGGCTAGAGGGATTGGTTGAAGCAGCGAGATCGGCCATATCGCGGCGGACGCTCAAGGCATTGGATTAAAGTAAAGAACCGGAAGCATCCCGCGATGGCGCGGTTAGCGGAGTCATTCCACTAGGACCGGTACTTAGCAGCGTTCCGTTGGGTCGCGCGACACACAGCCCGTGTACGTATGTCTCTACCCCCAATCCCTGCGCGTGAGGAGTAAGGGCGGAGCCGTGCTTTTACTCGAGTAGCGAGCGGCGCGGCGGCCATCGTACACGCTGGCGCGGTCGTCAAGCCTTCGTAACTTTGCCATGGCGATGATCGCCATTGGGCGAAAGCTCGTCACGAGTGGATAGCCAGACCACCGTTGCACTCAGAGCGAGCAACGCAGCGAAGATGTCGAGCAGTCAGTTTTTACATTGTGGTCTTGCGGATCCTTTCTGTCGCCGACATAGAGAATGACGGTCTCCTTGCAGGTGGAATTAACATTCAGACACCCTAATTGACCTGAGTTATCAATTATTGCACGCCGGTCTGGTTCCCAAGTAGAGCAAGCAAGCCACACCAATTTGAAAAGCCGCTAAGCAACTATTCAAAGATGAATACAAAGTGGTTGCCGTTCGTGATGCGGGAATCCGAACCGCGGGGTTGTTGAGTGAGGCTTTTTCGCCCATGCGCCTACGACCTAAATGTACTGTCGGGTTGTGGCTAACCTCCGATTCAGACTGCCCCCAACAAATCGCCTGACACCCTGATCGTCGAGGACGAACTCCGGTGTCGCCCGCATGACATCTGTGTCGCGGACAAGGGTCAATGTGCGATTATCGAGGATGAGCCACTGATGATCGACCTGGATTGCCACGACAGCATGATCTTCGTTTGGCAGACGGTTCCTCAATACGACGATCTTCACTGCATCCTTTGGGAGTCCTGCTGCTAGCAGCGCCGCATATTTGACAATCGCATAGTCCTCGCAGTCGCCCGAGTTCGAGTGGAGGGTTTCGAGCGGTTCACTCCAACGATCCGGAATGCCCCATTGTGTTTCGTCGCTCACCGGTCTTATGGCAAGGTTGACTGCCCTGTTGATCACGCCAATGCGTGCGCGTCCGCTTCGACCGGTGCCTTGCCGGCTCAGGTCGATCAGCTTTTGTGCGGGGGCGGGGCAGGGCTTGGCCGCCTGACATTGCAGGATGAGTTCGAGGTCTTTTGTGATAATGGCTTCCACGCGACGCCATTTTTCCAGCAGCGGACCGTCGGTGACTGGCTCGGTCTCCAGGCCAAAAAGCTGATCGGATTGGTCGTCATTCGCGGCGGAGGCATCATGATATGTGGTCTTCGCGTTTATTTCGTATTCCGCGGATGAACCTCCGACCGCGGCGAGGCGAACGCGAGAGGATCCTTTCGCTTTCGATGCTTCCGCCTGCCTTGCGGTTTCAACTTGCGCTGTCCGCGCTTCCGCAAGCTTTGGCGTTTCGGGCAGCGGTGCCGGCGCGACGCCTTGCGCGGACGCCGCGGCAAAGCGGTCGCTGAAGGAAAGCGAAGGCTCCGCCGGAACGGCTGCGATCAGGGGCGGCGATCCAACGCGCGCGGTTTGCAATGCAAGGGGGGCGATGCGGGCTGCGAAGCTTGCCGCCGACGCCGCGACATGCGCATCGAAACTGGCGCTGTCGAGTTGCGGATAAGGGCTCGCTGCGAAAACGTTGGCATAGACGGTCCAGGCACAACCGAGCACAAGCACGGCCGCCGCCGTGCCTCCGATGAAGATCTGAGAGCATCCTGTTCGGGCTGGTGTTCTACCGGTACTCATCCCCACCAAATCCAGACTGGTCTCGCCCCGATCCCCTCATGGCCTCCGTTCGATGTCGTGCACTCCCAAAGCACAGCGAACGGCGGCCCTTGCGCGGTTATCCGCTGAATTCCAGCGGTCCATCTCGCAGAGGCACAAGCCCGCATTGAGGCGACTTTTAGTTAAAGGCGGATTAAGTGCGGGCAGATGTGAGGCAGTCCCATTTTGGTACGGAAATTCACGCATCGTTATCGCAGGGTTTTCCAAGGGGGCTGGTCCATGACCTCAAAGGTCGCGGACGCTGGCTGAAGGGGGCTTCGAGTCCGAACCCTGCTGGCTGCGTTATGACGAACCGCCCGCGCATTTCTGGAAACCCGGAGAGCGCGGAAACCCCGCCGGAAGACCCCTTGGAAGCCGTAACAAGCTTTCAGAGTCGGTGATCCAGGATATCGCGGCGGATTGGCCATCGGTGGTCCTGAGACCATCGCTCGCGTCCCGGATGACTGATCCTGCGACGTAGCCGCCTCGATCCTGAAGGTCGTATTGGTGAACGTGCAGCAGCAGACGCCGGGGAATCTGCGGGGAGTGCTGGTGGACCTTGTGAAGCTGATCAAGGCAAGTGCGCCGCCTTGTGCGAACGCGCTGCCGACGGACATCGTGTGCGTCCATCGCCGGGAGCTGGGGTGTTTGTACCGGCCGCTAGATTAAACGCACCCGGGTGATGCCGTTATCGCAGTCCGGGTTTGCTTCCATTCGGGTGCCGTTCCAGGAAATCATGCAGGTAGGCTGGAATTTCGTCGAGGTCGGCGCAGTACTCCTCGAGCTCGTTGGCAATCTCTTCGGTGACATCACGCGACCAGCCTTCGGTGGTGTTAAATGCCACGATGCGAACAGGATCCTCGTATTGCCCGTCTAGCAGATCCCGAACTAGTGTCGCGCGCGCGGTGTCCGCTGCGACGGTCTCGCGCCAGGCCAGGCCCATATCTCCGAAGCTATCCAGCACAAGATAGACATCGCGGTCCTCTTCTTCCCTGATTTTCGAAACGACTGAGCGCGAACGGGCCACGACGCAACTCCAAATTTGGCGGCAGGTTTTGTTTCAGACAACACCGACCAACAAGAGAATCCGGGCAATCACTGTGAGGCGTGACAGAAGCGGCAAGCCGAACCAAACCCTGTCGAAGTTCATCGCTTCGCAAAGGGTTGGTAGCTCTGAAGCCCAGGGACGGGTAAATCCCATCCCTGGAGTTCGCTCTCCTCCATGCTTAGGTGAGGATACTTTGGCTACGCATTTGCGAGTGGGAGCGCTATGAAGCGGGTCGCGTCTGCCCTCTTCACCCGCATCAGGACGGTCTTTTTGCCGGCCGTCTGCGCCTCATTGAGCGCCTTTCGGACATCGGCGGCGTTTGCAACAGTCTTACCGCCGACGTTGAGGATCACGTCACCGGTTTTGAAACCGCGTTCGGCAGCAGGGCCGCTGGGATCCACTTCAATCACCGCGACACCCTGATCACCGGAGCCAGCAACTTCTTTCGCTGGCGCGATGGTCAGTCCGAGGCGCGGCAAACCCTTGGCCGGTGCATCGCTTGCGGCATCGGCTTTTGCCTGCTCGTCATTTGGCATATTACCGAGTGTCAGCTCCACGGCCTTCTGCTCACCCTTGTGCAGCACTGTGAGTTTGATGCTGGTGCCCGGTACGGTCGTCCCAATCTTTCGTGCGAGATCGCGCGCGTCCTTCACCGCAACATCATTGATCGCGGTGATCACATCACCGGCAGCGATGCCGGCCTTGGCGGCCGGACCGGTTGCCTTTGTTTCGTCGACGAGTGCACCTTCGGCCTTCTTCAGGCCAATGCTGTCGGCGATGTCGGCCGTAACTGGTTGGATCTGAACGCCCAACCAGCCCCGCTCGACGGAGCCGTGCTCCTTGAGCTGGGCTACGACCATCTTCGCAGTATTGGCCGGGATGTCGAAACCGATCCCGACCGACCCCCCAGACGGCGAGAAGATCGCCGTGTTGACGCCGATCACTTCACCGTTCACGTTGAACGCTGGGCCACCGGAGTTGCCTTTGTTGATCGGCGCGTCGATCTGGATGTAATCGTCGTAGGATCCAGATCCGATATCTCGCCCACGAGCTGAGATAATACCGGCGGTGACTGTGCCACCAAGACCGAAGGGATTGCCGACAGCGACAACCCAATCGCCAATCCGGGGATCGTCCTGTGCGAACTTAACCCAGGCAAAGTTCTTGTCGGCGTCGACCTTGATCAATGCAAGGTCAGTTTTCGCATCGGTCCCGATTACCTTGGCATCGTAAACGGCTCCGTCATCGGTTGTCACCTGCACCGTCTTGGCGTGGTCGACAACATGATTGTTGGTTACCGCATAACCGTCCGCCGAGATGAAGAAGCCAGAGCCTTCACCTGTCACCGTCTGCTTGCCATGGGGCATTCCGTTGGGCATGCCTCGAAACCCGAACTGCTTGAAATATTTCTCGAGCGGGTTTCCCGGCGGAAGCGGAATCGCCTCACCCTCTTCGTCCTCCTGCATGCCCATCATTTGAGCTCTCTGCTCGACCTTGACCTTTACCGAGATCACGGCGGGCTTTACCTTTGCAACGACGTCGGCGAATCCGGCCGGCGCGTGCGTTTCGCCGGCCGCCCGAGCCGGCGTGATCAGCGCGTTCAGTACTCCCTTGCCCGATGGCGCCGTGACAACCGCTGCGGCGGCAATGCTGGCGGCGGTTGCCAGCAATGTCAGGCGATGCGTCAAAGGACGCTGCCTAGAAGGAATTGTATCATTCATGCTGCGCTCTCCATTTGTGCTCAAACCGTTGAAGGTTTGAATGATCGCGCAGCGGATAGTTGCCTTTGCATTACAGCAACATTTCTCAGCAATTTAGATTTCGTAATGTCGGCGGTGGATTCTGCGACCTGGCCCACGGGTTGACGAAGCAATTAATGTGCGTTGCTTCGGTCGAAGACCGGAAGAGTCCTGCCAGAGGCTGAAGCCGTGTCCGATGGGACGGCGATGGGTAAGAAGCTGTAATTACTGAAAATTGAAACGGACCGGGCGCGTTCAGTGTGGTCGACACCATCGGCTGGTGCCCATCTGCATCGGTTCTGATTCGGGTTCGGTTTGGTAGCCCAGATTAAAGTTTTGTAAGCGGCTTGAGTTTCAGGGCGCCCCCTTACAAATGGCAGCGTCAGGGAAGCCCAGCCCAGCGATTAGACCCCTCACAAGAGTTGTGGCGCTCTTCCCTTTAACGGGAGGGCTGCCCAACTATGCTCGGATCGATGAAGAAGCTGCTCGCGCATCTGGCCGGAAATGCGAGGCCGGGTGCAAAATCTGACCTCGAGAACCAATGGCTCGTAACCGCAGCCTTGCTCACGCGCGCGGCCACCATCAACCGTGAGATGTCGGAAGCCAGACAAGAAGCGCTTCGCTCGGTATTGCAGTCCTATTTTGGTCTGGACGACCACACCACGTCGCGGGTTATTGAAGAATCTGCCGCCGTCAATCGCAACGCCATTGATCTTTATCACTTCACTCGCGAACTCAATAAAATGTTTGACGGTGAGGGCTGTCGTCAGATCATTCAAATGATGTGGGAAATCGCTTACGCCGACGGCAACGCCGACGAATTCGATGCAAATATCATTTGGCGAGCGGCTGACTTGCTGGGCGTGTCTTCGCGGCAACGTATCGAACTTCGCCAACAGGTGTCAGCCGGCAGGGCGGCCTTTACGGGGGTCGGTTTCGGCCGAACGCAATCACCCATATTGGTGACTGTGGCCGCTGGATAGCCCGCGGCTTTCTAAGGCGACTGTCTATGAGCAGGCCGATCCTGCGCGCCTCAGGCATTGCATCGTGTAGGAACTGCACACGCTTAATGCGTAGCTCCCCATCAATTGCACCCGGCCGCGATCAAGATACTTACCTCGTCCTCGATGACTTCGGCCGCCTCGGCAGAGCATGGCGTGAGACCGATGAAGCGGGAGCCAGCCGCTCTACGCCGGTTCGAAATTTGCTGGACGGGCAATACGAAAACCCGGTCCGCATCATCGCCTTCAACATCGGCGAAGGATGGTCCCGGGACGTGACCGTGGATATCGCTGACGAGCTGCGGCGTCGCTACGTCGAAGACGACGATGTGGCTGAGTCACTTCTGACGTTCATCGAAGCCCATCGGCGCTGAGACCATCCGGGCGATCATGTCGGCACCGGCAAGCGTGAATTTTACATAAGTCCCGGACTCGTACAGCCACAGCCAGCCCTTGGAGATCGCGGGCCAGAGCGGCGCGGTACTGGTCTGGCGTGCCGCCAGCTTTGAGGAACGGGCCGTTGACCGCCCGATATAGATGCGACCTTCCTGAACCGCCTCGATACCGTTGGCGATCTCGACCAGCTTGCGGGCGGCGACGTCAGGGTCGGCGAACTGGCTTGGCTCGACGAACTTCATGGGCCCGCTTTTATCGATCTCTAAGAATTTCGGCTTATCAAGGCTTCATGGAAAGACGCGCGCCACGCAAAACGGTATTAATGTCTGGAGCGATTGAGTTCGCTGGCAGCACAATGAACTGTTTGGTTCGCAACATTTCCATTTCGGGGGCGGCGCTCGATGTTACTGACCCGCTGGATATTCCGGAACGTTTCGACCTAGTCTTTAAAGCGGACGGCACGCACATTCCCTGTCATGTCGTCTGGCGTCAAGGGGAGCAGATCGGCGTAGCCTTCGACTAGGGTCGAACTGGCGGCGCCAACCCTTTCAGGCATATGCCTCGACCGATCGCCAATCGGGCCGCACATCTGCGCCACGGCGGCCGCAAGCCGGGCAGGTAAATCGCGGTTCAAGATCAGACAGGCGCACGTCATCCGGCCATTGGTCGCCGCTGATCGCAGTCCAATGGCTGCAACGATAGTCCGCGCAATAGATCAGAAGGCCGCGAACGGAGGCGCGCCATTTCTCCCAAGGTTATTCTCTGTTGCCGATTGGGCGCGGACATGCGCCATTGAAGCGCAGCCGCCGTTCGGAGGCAAATTGGGTTTTCAGATAAATGCGAGAGTGAGCAAGCTCGAGGATAAAAGCAGGAGGCCGGCCACAGTCACTGCGAGGAATCCGTCGGAAACGAAGTCCTTATTACGCATGGTGCACCTTCCGCTCCGGATACTGGTGCGAATTTATTAAAGGTTTCGGAATCGGCTTTTTGCTGAAGGGTACTGCGCGGTGTTCGCTGAGATCAGGCCCGCAACGATCGAAAGCCCTCAAATGAGTGGGCGAGGAAAATGCCGACGCTAATCAGGCCGAAAAATGCTGTAACCGTTTCAATCATTGCAAATGTCCTTAGCGTCCCGTGCCGAGCATAGCGCGATGCCACGCCGCACAGTCAAAAGAATTCTATGCGATTACCGAATATAGGGATGAACTGATGATTTACAGCAACAAGGTCATGCAGCCGCGCGGCGTACCCACAGTCATGGGCGTGGGATCGGGCGCTTTTTCGGCAACGGGATAGGCCCAGTGATTGGTGGCTCATCGGCAGACGCTAGGGCATTCGGTAACGGCCTTAGGATCGCCGCGGCAGCTTTCTGGAAAGCTGCTGCTGCTTTCGCTTCCGCGCTTGGACGCTGATCAATGTTCGTCGGTGTCCCCGTGTGGGGACCCATCATACCGGGCGCGGTCGGCGGCAACCGCTGATCGAATTCGACTGGCGGTGGCGGAATGACAAGATAGGTGAAACACCCTGCCACGGCGGCCGCCACAAGAATGCCCGGAAAGGCAAGTCGCAAGCTGATCATTTCTTCACCGTCAGCCCCAGCTCAACAAGCCGACCCTGGGAACGGGCAGCGAACAGCTTGCTACCGTCTGCTGCCCAATTCGGTAGCACGGGCGGACATAGGCGGGTACGGCCGAGATTGACATCAGAGAAAAGCCATGATGAATCAGCACCTCTCGGTACAGAACGAAACGGATAGGCACGGCCACAAACGGTTTAGCAAAGCGCCGCCTTCAGCCATTCGGCCACAGCTCCGTCGTTGTATATCAAGCACTTAGCTCGCCGACGGCTGAGATCCCGAATTGCCGCCGGGATTCGGAACTACTGTTCCTTACCTGTTCTGAGCGCCGCCTCAATCGCCTTGGCGGCGGTCTTGTCGGTTTCTGAGAATAGGTGGGCATAGACCTTTCGTCACAGCAGGCGATGCATGGCCGATCCGCCTACAGACTGTCAAGGCGTCGACGCCGCTGGCAATCAAGGCCGAAACGTAACTATGCCGCAGACCGTGGAACGATATGCACGCCAGCTTGTAAGCCAGTACGAATTTGCGCCAATCAAGCTTGATGGTTTTTCCCAGATTTAGCTCGGCAACGATCCCGGTCATACCGGGTGAAGCAGAGAATTGGACACAGTGCCAGATGGACGTCTCAGAAACGATCCGGCTGTTATTCTAACGAAACTCCTGAAAAGCGCGAGTGCTCAGTCGGTTATTAATTCCGCACCGCCACTGGTCTATTTGCGCTAATGTTTCGGAGACCATCCGCTACTCAAGTTACGAAATGTGGATGCCGTAGTGCCGCCTGCTGCGGTCGAAGCCGGCGGCGACTGGAAATTGCACTGGAGCGGAACGAGATGACGGTCCGATGCCAACGCGCGATCAGCTTTCCCTTTTATTCATGCTCAGAAGACCGAAGGACATCAAAATGACCAACGATCCCTGGCTCAAGACCTCGATCATGGCAAAGCGCGGCCTGGCAAAAGGGCAAGCCGGAAAACGCCACGAACTCTCGATCGCAGCGCAAGGCGACTTCCACTACGTCTACGGACCGTATGCCAAGCCGGTCCTCACGATCAATCCCGGCGATGTCGTTGTGGTGGAGACCGAGGACGCCTTTGGCGGCGTCATTACCAGCGAAAAGGACAGCCCGACGGCAAAACTGAAATTTCCTTTTCTCAATCCGCAATGCGGTCCGGTTGCCGTCAGCGGCGTGGAAAAGGGTGATTGCCTGGCCGTCCATATTCATGCCGTGGAGACGCGGGGCGCGCAGCCTGCGGGGAAGACCTGCATCATCCCGGAATTTGGCGGCTTGGTCGGAACGGCATCGACCGCGTTGCTCAATGCGCCGTTGCCGGAGCGGGTGAGGGTGATGCATGTCGACAAGGACGGCGTGCGCTGGAGTGACAACATCGTGTTGCCCTACGAGCCATTCATTGGCACCATTGGGGTTTCGCCAGAGATCGAGGCGATCTCGTCGCTGCAGCCGGATTATCACGGCGGAAACATGGATCTGCCGGATGTCGCACCAGGCGCGATTCTTTACTTTCCGGTTCATACCAAAGGTGGGCTTCTCTACGTCGGTGATTGCCATGCCACGCAGGGCGATGGCGAGTTGTCGGGGGTTGCGATCGAACAACGCGCCACCGTTACGCTGCAGATCGATGTCATCAAGGCCTGGAGCTTTGCTTGGCCACGGCTCGAGACGCAAAACTTCTTGATGACGATCGGCAGTGCACGGCCGCTGGAAGATGCGGCCCGCATCGCTTATCGCGAGCTCGTGCGCTGGATGAGTGCAGACTACGGCTTCGATGAAATCGATGCCTATATGCTCCTCAGCCAGGCCGGACGCATCCGGCTCGGGAATATGGTCGACCCGAAATATACGATGGGTGCGTCGATCCTGAAAAAGTACCTGATGCGGGATGAGCGACGGGCCGCCGATCGGCAAGTATCATGACGGATCGGTCATCTACCGCGGCGGCCGCGGCGTTCGAAGCCGCCGGCAATTGGACCAAGATATAATTCAACGTCGTCCTGCCGCACCCGACGGCAGGCCGCGCCATCGGACGGGATTATCAACGGAGGCGACAATGGACCTTGGATTAAAAGGCAAGAACGTGCTGGTGACCGGGGGAAGCAAAGGCATAGGGCTAGCGATCTCCGAATTGTTTGCGACGGAAGGCGCCAACGTCGCGATATGCGCGCGAAATGCCGACGAAGTTGGCAAGGTCGTGAAATCTCTGGCGGCGAAGGGCGGCAAGTCATTGGGCAGGGCGCTCGATGTCGCCGACGCGCCCGCGTTAAAGCAGTGGGTCGCGGACTCGGCCCGCGAACTGGGCGGGATCGATGTCATTGTTTGCAACGTCAGCGCGCTTGCCGTCGGCGATACGGCAGAGACCTGGGAGAAGTCATTTCGCACGGACATGATGCACACCGTGAATTCCGTCGCGGCGGCTCTTCCCTTTTTGGAGAAGTCCAAATTCGCCTCGATCGTGATTATCTCGAGCGTGTCGGGCTTCGAAGTAGATTTCGCAGCCGGTTCCTACGGTGCATTCAAAGCGTCGCTGATCCATTATGCCAAGGGATTGAGCAACCAGCTCATCGGAAAGGGGATCCGCGTGAATGCGGTGTCGCCGGGTAACACTTATTTCGACGGCGGCATATGGCAGAATATCGAGCGCGGCATGCCCGATCTGTACAAGACCGCGATGTCGCTAAATCCGACGGGCCGCATGGGCACTCCGCAGGAAGTTGCCGCGGGCGTCGTTTTTCTTGCGAGCCCGGTTGCGAGCCGCATTTCGGGCACCAATCTTATTATCGACGGTGCCCTCACAAAGGCCGTCTAGGTGTGGCGCGCGGCAAGACCTGCGCCAACTGGATCGGAAACGTCCGCCATCACTATCAGAATGGTGCTGGCCTTTTTGGCAACTCCGCGGTCGGATCGTCGAACAGGCCGGCGTCGGCAACTCCGTCGTCCGAAGCGCTTCTTCAAGAATCCGATTGATATCCACGATACCGCAGCGGCCAAGGGTGCCAAGCAAAGCGCGATCATTTAGCTGACAATCGGTCTCATTCTTTCGCGGGCTGATTGGCGATGGCAAAGTAGCTTCACCGAACGGTGGCTCGAAGACACTGATGCCAATCGCCAGAACCGCGACCATGGCATAATGCACCTCGTGCAAGGAATAGATCGACGGCGTATCGTCGCGGACCACCGTATGGCCGTGGCCGGTAGCTTTGAGACCAAAAAGGATGGGTGATTGCAGCCGGTTCGTGTCCTGGTATTCATCGACCAAAACAGCTCGAAGCGCTCACCGATTTCCTCGGCAAGAGCTGGAAACATGCGGGCTAGGCGCGAGGGCTAATTGCTTGACTTTTCAAGCTAGTCTGCTTTGCTTCAAAATGTTGTCGGCTGGAAAGGGTTCAAGAGGCCGGCCCAGGGGGAAAGCATGATCGTTCTGAGCGTGCTGATCGCCATTGTCGTCGCGGTCATAGTGATCGCAATCATAGTCGCCTTCCTCAACCGTTTCTATAGAAAATCGACACGTGACTTCGCGCTGGTCCGAACGGGCTTCGGTGGCCAGCGCATCATCATCTCGGGCGGCTGCGTTGCACTACCGTTTCTGCATCGGATCGAGGAAGTCAACATGCGTACGTTGCGCATCGAGGTCCGCCGCGCCGCCGAGAGATCGCTGATCACCGAAGACCGCATGCGGGTCGATGTGGAATTTGAGTTCTACGTGCGGGTGCTGCCCACAGCCGAGGGGATTGCCACGGCGGCACAGGCGTTGGGAGCGAAATCGCTCAATCCGGACGGGCTCCGCAATCTCCTCGAGGGTCGGTTCATCGATGCCATCCAGGCCGTCGCGGGACGGCAGACAATGGACGCGCTGCACGAGGACCGCGCCGGGTTCGCTCACCAGATCGGCGAACTGCTGCGCGACAATCTGGGCCACAACGGCATCCTGCTCGATTCAGTGTCGCTGACCCGACTAGATCAGTCCGCTTTCTCCGCTTTCGACGAGAACAATGCTTTCAACGCGGTTGGTATGCGCAAGCTGGCCGAAATCATTGCCGTCAACAAGAAGAAGCGGGCCGAAATCGAGGCGGATGCCGACACCTCAGTACGACAGACGCAACTTGACGCGACCAAACGTCGGCTGCTCTTGAGCATGGAGGAGGAGCAGGCGCAGATCAGCCAGCGCCTCGAGATAGAGAAAATCAAGGCAACCAGCGATGCGGAGGCAGCCAGGGCCAGGGAAGATGGTCTTACGGCGTCCGAGGAAGCGCGCATCGGCCGCGAGCGCCAGACCAGCGTCATGGAGGTTTCGAAGCGGAGTGAACTTCGCAAGATCGAGATCGAACTCGCAGCTTAATCTCGAGCTGAAGAAGGTGGACAGCGCGATCCAGCTTGCCGCCAAACATGTCGAGGAAGCCAGGGCGCAGGCGCAGGCCGAACTTGCCCGCAGCGAGGTGATCCAGGCCCAGGAACGGGTGCAGACCGATCGGGAACTCGCGATGGCGGCACGCTCCCATCAACTCGCGCTCAAGCGGGTTGAGGAGGAGGGGAATGTGGAGTCCGCGAAGGCTGAGACTGCGGCGTCCACGCTGCTGCGACGGATCCGCGCCGAGTCCGAGGCGATGAACAGCAAGGCGGAAGCAGATCGGCTGCGCATGCTCGCCCAGTCGGAAGGCGAGCGTGCCTTGATCGATGCGGAAAATACCCGCAGCGAGTCACTCAACCGCCTCAAGCTCGAGCAGTACCGGCTGGACAAGCTGCCCGTTATCGTCGCCGAAATGATGAAGCCGGCGGAGAAGATCGACTCGATCCGCATTCATCAGATCAGCGGTCTCGGCGGAGCGCCGGGCACGACCACCAATGCTGATCTCGGCAAGCCCCCGGTCAATCAGGTGATGGATTCTATTCTCTCGATGGCCTTGCAGCTTCCAGCGCTGCGGAGCATCGGCGACTCGATCGGGCTAGATTTCTCGTCGGCGGTATCACCCTCGTCCGGCACTCGCGTCGAAGCCGAGCCGAGCCCACCCAAACGAAGTCCCAAATAGCAAATTTCACTCTATTTAGGCGAATAAAGGAGCATGTCGTGGCAATATCTCGCAGGCAATTATTGACCGCCGCCGCAGGTTCGACAGCGTTGACGGCCGGATTTTCTTTCCCTGCTCCAGCGCAGGGCTCTTCGATAAAGCTCGGTTCCATCCTCGACAATTCGGGCCTGCTCGACATCTACGGCAAGCCGATGGTGATGGCGACAGCAATGGCAGTCGAGGAGATCAATGATGCCGGCGGCTTGCTCGGGCGCAAGGTTGAACTCAAGCAATATGACAGCCAGTCCGATATAGCGCTTTACACCAAGTACGCTCAGCAGCTAGTCCGCGATGACAAGGTCGATGTGGTTCATGCAGGCATCACTTCGGCCTCGCGTGAGGCGATCCGGCAGACATTCCGCCGCGCCAATACGCTGTACTTCTATAACGTGCTCTACGAAGGCGGCGTCTGCGATCGAAATTGTGTCATCACCGGTACGACGCCCGCTCAAGCCGTCGAACCGATAATCGACTACGCCATGAAAAAGTGGGGCAATAAGATCTATACGATTGCAGCGGACTACAATTACGGGCAGATCACCGCAAAATGGGTCGCCCACTACGCCGAAGAGCGCAAGGGGACGGTGGTCAAAACGGACTTCTTTCCGCTTGACGTTGCGGATTTTGGATCGACCATTGCCAAGATCCAGGACGCCGCGCCGAACTTTGTCGTTTCGGCGCTGGTCGGAGGATCGCATATGGCGTTCTACCGGCAGTGGGCCGCGTCCGGCATGAACAAGAAGATTCCGCTTACCTCGACCACCTTCGGAGTAGGTAACGAGCACCTTGCCCTTTCGGCAGCGGAAGGCGACGGCATACTAATTGCTGGAAACTACAGCCAGGAAATTCCCGATGCGGCGAATAAGGAGTTTTTGGCGCGCTGGCAAAAGAAGTTCGGTGATACCAAAATCGTTCATGAAATTGCGGTGTCGCAGTATCACGGCATCAAGTTGTGGGCGGAGTGCGTCAAGCAGGCCGGCTCGATCGAGCGTGAGGCGATCCTCAAGGTGATCGAAAGCGGTGCCGCGAAGGTGGACGGGCCCGCCGGCCTGGTTGTGATTGAGCCGAAAACCCATCACGCCTCGCTCGACATCCGCCTCATGCTGGTCAAGGACCAGAAGCTCAGCATCATCGAGACGGCCAAGCAGCGACCGCCCTCTGATACCGCGCAATATTGTGATCTCCTGAAGAATCCGAATGAGAACAAGCAGTTTGAGGTGAAGATCTGACCGCAAAGAGTTATGCGGCCTCGGCCAAGTTGATGGGAAGATTCGTTGCCTCGGAATGCCGGTGAATGCATGGACTACCTGGCCGTTGTTCTTCTCGAGATTCTTTACATGATCGCTTTCCTTGCGCTGATCAGCGCGGGGCTTGCGGTTGTGTTCGGCATGATGCGAGTCATCAATCTCGCGCATGGAGAATTCGTGATGCTTGGCGGCTATACGACGATCGCTTCGTATAAGGCTGGCATCAACATCTATGTCGCAATGCTGTTGATCGCTCCTATCGTGGTGGGGGCAGTTGGGTTGCTGGTCGAACGCTTGATCGTGCGCTTCCTGTACGGCCGGATGATTGACACCATGCTCGCTACCTGGGGCCTGAGCTTGCTTTTGACCGGGCTGGTCACGCTGATCTTCGGCAATACTGCGGTCAGCGTGCCTGCGCCGATACCCGGATATCAGATCGGTCGTTATCAGATGGGCGGTTACAACCTGTTCATTGTCGCCGTCACCATCCTGCTCTTCCTTGGTATGTGGGTGGTGTTGCGCTACACGCGCGTAGGCCTGATCGCACGCGGCGCGATGCTGGGAGCAGACATCGTCTCCGCCCTCGGCCACAATCCACGCATTATATATATGCTCACGTTTACGATTGGCGCCGCCCTATCGGGCCTCGCCGGAGGCGTGCTCGCGCCGTTGACAGGTCTGCTACCCTCAGTGGGTGGCGCCTATATCGCCAAGGCGTTCATAACTGTGATCACCGGTGGCGCCGGAATCGTAGCCGGCACGCTGTCAACGGCTGGCTTGTTCGGGACCGTCAATCAAATCGTCTCGTTTGCTTCAACGCCGGTCATTGGCGAAATCGCGATGCTGCTGCTGGCAATCGTGCTATTGCGCCTGATGCCGCAGGGCGTAACAGGCCGCTTCTTCCGTAACTCGACATGACCAGCTCCGGCTTCGGTGTCGGCCGTATCCGATGGAACTGGTTTACGGCCTTTGCCGTGATTTTCGTGCTGTTACCCCTGGTTAACGAGACCAATACACCAACGCTGCTTGCGATCTGGGCGCTTTTCGCGCTCTCGCTTGGTCTGATGTGGGGCTATGCGGGCATCCTCAGCTTCGGGCACGCGGCCTACTTCGGACTTGGTGCCTATACCTACGCGATCGCATCGTTCAATATCGGCGAGAGCACGGTTCCGATGCTGCTTGCGATCCTGATCCCGATGATTGTCGGGGCAATCGTCGGCGCCATGATGTTTTACGGTCGGATCAGCGATGTCTATCTCGGAGTGATGACGCTGGTCGTGACCCTGATCCTGAACCGCTTCATGAACGCGACCGCCGGTGACGCCTACCGGATCGGAAACGCCCGGCTTGGGGGCTTCAACGGCATTCCGGCGTTTCCGATCCTCAATGTCCCGGGTGACCCGAATGCACAGATCTATGGTACCCCCTACTACTATGTGGTGATTGCCTGCTTGCTCGGCAGCTATCTGCTGGCCCGGCTTATCCTCAGTAGTGCCTTTGGCCGGGCGCTGATCGGCATTCGTGAGAACGAGTTGCGCATGGAACTGCTGGGCTACAATGTCCAAGGGCTGAAGACGGCAATCTTTGCCGTTTGTGGTGGGCTCGCCGGCCTCGCTGGAGCCCTGTTTGCGAACTGGGCAGAGATCGTCACGCCCAGCGTTTTCAGTTTGGGGCAGTCAGCGGAAGTCATCATCTGGGTAATCGTCGGCGGCGTCGGAACACTTATCGGCCCCATGATTGGAGCCGTGCTGCTGGGCTCGCTCAAGATCCTGCTCGGCATGCAGACCTCGATCGACAATTCGCTCATCCTCGGTGCAATCCTGATCCTCGTCGTGCTTCTGATCCCCCGTGGTTTTGCCCCAGCTTTCGTCGCCTGGCGCCGGCGCCTGGCCCAACTGCAGGCTTACCGTCGTCACGCCCGGGGAACGACCCGCCGACGCCTCCACGTCAAGGAGGCGGAACGATGAGCGAGATCGTCGTCGAGACCCGTGATCTTTCCGTGCATTTTGGTGGCGTGTCGGCGGTCAATAATGTGAATTTCGCGTTGCGTGAGCGCGAGCTGCGCTGCCTGATCGGCCCAAATGGCGCCGGCAAGAGCACATTCTTCAAGTCAATGACCGGACAATTGCGCGGCGCTGACTCGAGCGGCCGCGTGTTGATTGCCGGCGAGGAGGTCACGAGCTGGCCGACCTACCGGATCATGCGGCTGGGCGTCGGGGTGAAGACCCAGGTGCCGTCGGTCATGAACGGTTTGACCATCGAGGAGAACCTCTGGCTCTCCGCGTCGAGAACGAATCCCCAGGGAGCGGATGCGGTCGTCGAGGAGATCGTTGCCGAATTTGCCATGCAGCCTTTTGCGCGCCGACAGGTAAGTGAGTTGGCGCACGGGCAGCGGCAGCTTGTAGAGATCGGTATGGTCCTCGCCAACCGGCCGAGGTTGGTTCTGCTGGATGAGCCCGCCGCGGGCGTGACCGGTCACGAAATGGAACGGCTCGTCGCTATCATTCGCAAGATCAACCGCAACGCGGCCCTGATCGTGGTCGATCACGACATGCATTTCGTTCGCATGCTCGAGGCGCAAATCACCGTGTTCAACCAGGGCTCGATCCTGGTGGAAGGGGATGCCGACCAGGTGCTCAACGATAAACGCGTCCGCGAAGTCTATCTGGGGTATCGTGCTCGATGATGAGCCAGAGCAACACCGATGTGCTTGACGCCGCTACGGCCGACGAAACGACGCCGAGCGATGTCGTGCTCGATATATCCGATCTGCGCTCGGGATACCGGGATGTACCGGTGCTGCGCGGGGTCTCATTGCAGCTCCATGAGGGAGAGGCGATCGGTATCGTCGGCCACAACGGCATGGGAAAGACTACGTTGCTGCGCACGATCATGGGCCTGATGCCGGCGACTGGAGGCCGGATCACAATCGATGGCGTCGAGGTGACGAACTGGCCCGCGCACGAACGCAGCAAACTCGGAATTGGCTACGTACCCCAAGGCCGCGGTATCCTGGCAAGCTTGAGCACGCATGAAAATTTGCGCCTGGCATGGACAGCTGACTCCGGGGAGACAGAGGAAAGCGCGATCGAACGCGTGATGGGTTTGTTTCCAAAGTTGAGTCGATTGCTCGATCGACGTGGGGGGACGCTGTCGGGAGGCGAACAGCAAATCCTGGCGCTGGCGCGTGCGCTGATCCCAGCCCCCTGGTTGCTGGTCCTGGACGAGCCGTCGGAGGGCATCCAGCCCTCGATCGTGCAGGAAATCGGGTCGGTGCTCTCGACGCTCCGTCGTGAAAACCGGCTCTCGATGCTCATCGTCGAGCAAAATCTTGAGCTCGTGCTTGATGTCGCCAACCGCGTCGTTCTGGTCGAGCGCGGTCAGATCACGCGCGAACTCGATGCCGCCGCAGTCCGAGGAGGCGCGATCACCGAACTGATCGGGCTTGGCGCGACGAGGATTGCAAGGGCTGGCCGCGCCGGTGCGGCGAGCGCTCTGACGCGGACCGCGACGGCATCGCCTGCGGCCGGTCCATCTGCAGTTGCGAACAAGACATCGCCGAGTTCAGTGCCAACGCCCGCGCCAAGCTACGTATCTTCGGGAGGAGCCATGTCGACCGTCAAACGGCCAACGCTCGATCAGTTGCAAGAGATCGTTGCTTCATTGCACATGAATATGTCGGCCGGTGAAGTTGCGGAGTATCTTGAGGTGCTCGAGGGTACCTTCGCATCCTACGACCGCGTGAACCAGTTGCCGGATTACCTGCCGGCGGTGCGCTATCCGCGCACGCCAGGCTATCGGCCGGGTGCCTCCGAGAATCCGATGAATGCCTGGGCAGTGAAATCCGAGGTCAAAGGCGCTGCATACGGGCCGCTATCCGGCAAGCGCATTGTACTGAAGGACAACATCTGCCTGGCCGGCGTGCCGATGATGAATGGTGCATCGACCCTCGAAGGTTACGTGCCAGACGTCGATGCGACCCTCGCAACTCGCATCCTGGATGCGGGAGGTACCATCGTCGGCAAGGCGCATTGCGAATACTTCTGTCTTTCGGGCGGTAGCCACACCTCCGCGCTCGGACCCGTGCAAAATCCCTACAAACACGGCTACGCTGCCGGCGGCTCGTCTTCTGGTTGCGGTGCACTGGTTGGCGCCGGCGAGGTTGAAATGGCGATCGGCGGCGATCAGGGTGGATCGATCCGGATGCCTGCATGCTGGTCGGGCTGCTACGGCATGAAGGCGACCCATGGTCTGGTACCGTATACCGGCGTCATGCCGATCGAGGCCACGATTGATCATGCCGGCCCGATGACGACAACCGTTGCCGACAATGCTCTGCTACTCGAGGTCATTGCGGGACCGGACGGCCTGGACCCCCGACAATACAACGTGCGAGTCGACAAATACACCACGGCGCTCGGGCGCGGCGTCGCTGGCATGCGCATCGGCGTCGTCACTGAAAGCTTTGGTTGGCCATCCAGCGAGGCGGATGTGGATGACAAAGTTCGGCAGGGCGCAGAGCGCATGCGGTCGCTTGGTGCCGTAGTCGAAGATGTTTCGATCCCGATGCACCTCGACGGCGGCGCGATCTGGACGCCGATCGCGCTCGAAGGCCTGATGGTGCAGATGATGCACGGAAACGGCATGGGATTCAATTGGGAGGGACTGTACACCACGAGCTTGCTTGACGCACATGCCAACTGGCGTGCGCGTGCCAACGAGCTCTCGCGCACCCTCAAATATTCCATGATTGCGGGACAATATTTCATCAAGCACTACCGCGGGCATTTCTACGCCAAGGCGCAGAACCTCGCCCGCCTGTTGCGCAAGAGCTATGATGACGTGCTGGTGCGATATGACTTGCTCTTGATGCCCACCCTGCCGATGAAGGCGACACCGCTTCCGCCAGCCAACGCACCGCTGGCGTTGTACTGCCAGCGCGGCTTCGAGATGCTGCCCAACACGTGCCCGTTTGATGTCACCGGCCATCCCGCCATGAGTATTCCGTGCGGCATGAGTGGCGGTCTGCCCATCGGTCTCATGCTTATTGCGAAGCGGTACAACGAGGCCACGATATATCGGGCCGCTCACGCATTCGAGCAGCTTGGCGACTGGCGGAATTTCTGACGAGGAGGGGGCCCGAACGATGCCGCCCGCAGAAAACCCGTTTATGTCCGCATTCCTGCGTGCCGGCGCCGACAACGGGCTGCGGCCGCCGGGACGCCTGTCCTACGTTTCGGGCTCGAGCCACGACCCGCCGAAATTCATGACCATTCCGCAGTTGCTGGATCGGGCTTGCGCACGAAATGGCGCAGCCGAAGCCGCGATTTTTGTCGAGCAGAAACTTTCGCTATCCTGGTACGATCTCAGGAATCGCGCCGACGATGTGGCCGCCGGTCTTCTTGCGCTGGGCATCAAGCGCGGAGATCGCGTGGGACTCTGGTCGCCCAATCGCGTGGAATGGCTCTATGTCCAGTTCGGAACAGCCCGCATCGGCGCGATCCTGGTCAACATCAATCCGGCCTACCAAACCTCGGAGCTCGAACACGCGCTCGGTAAAGTCGAATGCAAGTTGCTGGTCACGGCCCGTGACCACAAGTCGAGCGATTATCTGGCGGTGCTACGAGCCCTGGTGCCGGAAATCGATGTACCTCATGATGGACCTTTGCGGCCGGCTAGACTGCCTCGGCTTGAACATGTGGTGGTGCTTGGCGATGGCCCGGTGCCGGAAGGCTGCAAGCAATTTCCCGCCCTGGTTCGGCTTGCCGGCCAGGGCCATCGCAACCGGCTCGAGACGCTATCGGCCGAGCTCGATCCGGATGATGCGATCAATATCCAGTTCACCAGCGGAACGACCGGCCTGCCCAAGGGCGCGACGCTGACCCATTTCAACATCGTCAACAATGCCCGCTATTGCGCCAAGGCAATGGCGCTCGGTGCGGGCGACAGGCTTTGCATTCCTGTGCCGCTGTACCATTGCTTCGGCATGGTGCTGGGGGTCTTGGCGTGTACGGCCGCTGCGGCGACCATGGTCTTTCCCGGCGAGTCGTTCGATGCCATGGCAACGCTGGCTGCCGTCGACAGGCACAAATGCACCGCGTTGCACGGTGTACCGACTATGTTCAACGCGATGCTCGATGGGCCGGACTTCTCCAGTTACGATCTGTCGAGCCTGCGTACCGGCATCATGGCTGGTGCGCCGTGCCCCATCGAGACCATGCGACGTGTCATCGAGCGCATGCACATGCGGGAGGTGACGATTGCCTATGGAATGACCGAGACGAGTCCCGTCTCTTTCCAGTCGCGGATTGACGACCCCATCGAAAGCAGGGTGAGGACAGTTGGCCGTATCCATCCACACGTCGAAGTTAAAATCATCGACAATTTTGGTCACCTCGTGCCCGTAGGCAGTGTAGGTGAGCTATGCACGCGAGGCTATTCTGTAATGCGCGGGTACTGGGGCGAGCAAGCGATGACCGCGGAAGCGATCGATCGGGCCGGGTGGATGCATTCCGGCGATCTGGCCGTGATCGACCACGAGGGCTTCTGCAAAATTGTCGGTCGCATCAAGGACATGCTCATCCGCGGCGGCGAGAATGTCTATCCGCGCGAGATCGAGGAATTTCTGATGCGGCATCCCAAGGTTCAGGCGGTGCAGGTCTTTGGGGTGCCTGATCAGCGGCTTGGCGAGGAGGTATGTGCTTTCGTCGTTCTGAAGCGGGGTCAGACGGCGACGGCGGAGGAGATCCGAAGCTTCTGTCAGGGTGAAATCTCATATTTCAAGATCCCGCGTCACGTTCGGTTTGTTGCCGAATTTCCAATGACGGTTACTGGCAAGCCGCAGAAATTCATGATGCGCCAGCAGATGATGAACGAACTGAACCTCGCCGAGGCGCTGCCCCCGTCGGTAATTGCTGCTTCGCAGGGCTACGCTAGGCCTCGCACTGATAAATAATCGGCGTCGCCTTGGTTTGCGGCGCGTTGATCTTTTTTACGGGTGACTGCCGCGCAGGGCGGCGGCGATGATCTATCCCGAGCGGCTTCGCGGCCCTCACGTCATCGGTAGTCGCCGCCTCGGCCTCCGGGATTTTCAGTTCCGAAGGACCGATTACGTGCCTTTTGTGCAACATCTCTGCAAAAACATTCTTTGGAAAGCGGTGCGATCGGCGTCTTTGTGTTGCGTGTGCAGGATGCTTCGGTAGTTTCGAATTGCGACGGAGGGGGGCACCCAAGGTCGTCCCGTTTTGAGGTGGTTCGCCGAAATTATCCGCAGCGTGCGGGAAGGCGAGGGCGTGAAAATGCTGAGCAGGGTCCTGGGGGCATATCCGGGGACATGGGGGACCTGCTCAGTATTTGCGGGATGATGCCTCACCAGTCATTCCAGGCTGAGCTAGCCAAACTAGTTCGTCCGGCGTGGGATTTTTGTGAGGGACCTTGTTTGACACGAACAAGTCCAGTACTGATCGCACCGGTTCGATCGTCAGGGCTGGCTTCGAGTGGGGGTTGGCGCCGGGGGCCGGCCTCTATTGCCAACTACTGATATGGTTTTTTCTCCGGAGAACTTGAAGCCCCGGCCTCGTCCGGGGCTTTTTTGTAACCACGCTGCGGGCTTTCGACGAAATGCAAGTTTAGCACTGGCTGGACACGGACGGTGGGCCGACATGGCACCTAAAGGCGTGATCTACTTCCTATTAATCAGTCCGCGGTCGATCAGGAAATCACTCCATCTGTCGCATTCTACTTTTTGATTTATCGTGAAGGCGTCGTCTAGTGCTCGCCTAGTTCATAAGGCTCGTCACGTCGGGGATTAGCATGGCGCTGTTATAGGTCTGGCCGGCACGCAGTTGCATGGCATTGACGATAGCAACTAGAATGGAGTCGTCGACGCTGATCTGGTCGCCGTATTTCTCGAGCGCGCTGCTGACCATTTCAAACCCGGTGCACTTGCAAGCGCGAAACGCGGATGAATACTGTTTGAAGGTAGTGATTGCTTTCATCACGGAGGTCGGAGCCGAGCCGGCTCATCGCGCGGAGTCATCTCATAAGCCGCTTGACTTCCTCCGCCAGTTGATTGTTTGAGCTTCGGTAACGGCAATTTAGCGTAGTAGGTCAGTGGCGCGGGACAAATGGCCAGCCATCCGACGCATGCAGATTGCTACAGCATTGATTAATGCTCAGGAAGGGCGTTCTCTGGATGGAGGAGTGAACTCCGCGCAGCACTCGCTCGAAGCTTTGTTGGCATGTGCGTCTGGCCGCAGCGACGCGGCTGCGCACCGTAAGGTGCCGGCCGGGGCGCATGTCAAATGAGTTTTCAAACAGGTGACGGCGGGATCGTGGCTCCAATTTCCATTTCGAGGTTCTTCCAAGCCCCGGTCGATTCGACCGTATCGCGACCGTGGCAAATTCTGGAACAGATGCAACTCATGATCGTATGGTCTCCCATTCAGTGTAATTTATCAACAATGCGCGCTTATTGCTTCTCGTCAGAATTAAAGGTGGCTGCGGTGTATTCGGCAACAATCCATTTCTCCAGGATGACCTTGATGCCGATCTCCCCTTCGGTATCTATCCTCGTCGGCCTTCAGCGGATCGGCCGCTTTTTTTGATAGTGGAATACCCCGACAACCGTCGTGTTAGGCAGTCGATACCATTTGTTGTCACGCTTTCGATCCGAGAGCACCAGCCGCGCTTCAGGTGCACGGCGCTTCGGGCGCACATGTTTGGTCCCTAGCTGTCCGATAGCGCTGGCCCGTCCCACCCGAGGCGAAGCACGAATCATGCCCGCCGGAACAGCCGCCCGCTGGCGCTGCGCGTGCCATTGCCGCCCCCTCGTGGCCGGGCTCCTGGCCCATCGCCGAATGCGCTATAATCCCATCCGGCCAGGCCTCGGTCACTCGGCGCCGGCCATGCGCAGCGTCGGACACGCCTCAACGTATTCGCGGCGCCGTGCACCTTCCGTCGCCAGTTAGTGGCAAGGCTCTTGCTCGCTGTTCGTAAATGTAGGATGGACAACAGGCGGATTATCAAGGCGAAATCGAATCTCAAGCTGGTGTCACCTCACCGTAAGTCGAACAGTTGCACCGCGACGCAAGCCCGGTGGACCTACGCTGCAATTGATTTCGATACCACCACCATGGCTGTCCGCAGGGCCAAGAGGGGCATGCCCAGCACGCATCCTTTTCGCGGCGATAAATCGCGCGCCCTTCGCAAACTGACATCTCGGAAGTGGGGCTTTTCGTTGCCGCCAAGAGGATCGCCGGAGAACCTGCAAGGCCGAATTGGCGCCAGTTTGTTCTCGGCGATGTTTTTGCTTCACAATCGAGCGCAAAGATTCCAACGTACTGGAGTCGCGTGTTGGGGCTGGGGAAATTGGCGCTTAACGCGCTTATTAAAACAGGGCCGGACAGATCGAGTCAGGAGCTGATCTCGAGTGCGCTGACGACGCAGATCGGCCTAACAACGCGCCGCTACCAATCCAGAGAAGTCGATTATGATGGGCATATATCCCGACGAAGCCCGTCGTGTTCCTGAGACTGCCCCGCCACCGCTTCGGCTGGGCTTTTGTTTGAGGCGACATAGACGCCGCAGCTCGATCGGCATAAGCTCCGACTGCGCGACTTACGTCGCGCTCCGAATCAACTTGCCCCGCCACACTCTGGCGGGGCCCTTTCCTTGCCTCAACCCACCTTCGCAACATACGCTGGTCACCAGACCATTTAGCACCGAAAGGCCCAGCCATCGGGTCGGCACGGGCTTCGCCGATGGCGACCAGGCTATTACCCAGGATATAGGAGGTGGCCAAATACTCTCGGCCACCAAGCATGATCGTAATGACGTGCCACACCGCATGTTGAAGGGGCCATCCGCCCCCGGCAATGCCAAGCGTGGCCGGGGGGCCAGCACCGGCGCAGGGCGCCTTTCGACCTGTCTACATCCTGAATCCAAGGGGAAATGCCCACTTTTTAAAAGACGGTGTGGCATTTGCGGTACACAGTTTCAGCGCTTGGTGGGTTAGGGTGCCGTGATTCATTCGGTGATGCGATCGCGATGAAAGCGTTCAATTCGGAGAAAATACGATGAAGAGATTTTTGCTGGGGACTCTTGGTCTTGTTGCAATGGCCGCTCCCGCGCTCGCGGCCGACCTTCCGATGAAGGCGCCGCCGCCGGTTTATTTGCCCCCGTTGTACAACTGGTCGGGCTTCTACATTGGCGCCAACGGCGGCTGGGGAGACGCCGATAATTGTCTAGGTATCGTTGACCCGGTATTCGGACTCCTGGCAGATGGATGCCGCAACCGCTCCGGAGGCGTCGTCGGTGGCCAGATCGGCTACCGCTGGCAGCAACCCGGCAATCATTTCGTGTTCGGTCTGGAAGCTCAGGGTGATTGGGCGAACCTCAGCGCCTCGCACGCTAGTTTTGTAGATCCGGGTTTGACCTTTAGTACCAAGACCGATGCCATCGGACTTTTCACGGCCCAGATCGGTTTCGGTTGGGACACGTGGCTGTGGTACGCCAAGGGCGGCGCTGCGGTAACGAGCAATAACTTCACCGTAAGTGACACACTGTTGGGAGTTGGCATTGCCCAGGCGAACTCGACCCGCTGGGGTGGTGTGGTGGGTACCGGAATTGAGTACGGCTTTGGGCCGAACTGGTCGGTTGCCCTCGAATACGACCACCTCATGATGGACTCACAAGACATCGCGGTCGTATCTCCCGCTTCCACTTTCAACGGTACGCTCCTTCATAGCAGCCAGAATGTGGATATGATCACGGTGCGCTTCAATTACCGTTTTGGCGGCTATGGCGGCCCGGCCTATTAATTTCCGCTTAAACTTCCTGCGCAATCAAAGCCCCGGCATTGTCCGGGGCTTTTTTTGGTTCAAAGGAAATCGAAAGGGCGAGCAATGATAATCGGAGCAATAGATCAGAAGGCCGCGAACGCCGGATGCTCGCATTTCTCCGAAGGATTTCCAGTGGGAGCGCGCGGGCAACCGCCGGGTTATCCGCCTGGCAAATCGTCGTCCACGCCTTCCGCCTGGACCGAGGCTTTTGCCGGGACAAAAACACGCCTGACGTCAGGGTTTATTTGAGAACGATCATATCCGCGACAGCAGCCGCCGATTCGACGAAGCTCGGCGGACAATCGTCGGCCGCAGCCTTGAGAAGCCGCTGCGCCTCCTTCCTGTTCTTTTTCAGCAGCGCAAGTTCGCCACCATAGAAATTGGCCTCGCAGGTCTGCGCCTGCTTTGTCTTCTGGTCGGTATCGAAGGCCGCCTTGAGAGTTTGTTCGACGTTGAGTTCGCCGAGGAAGTGGCGGATCACTGGCGCTGGCCACGCCGTCATGTCCAATTGCTTCGCGGCCTCTGCCAGATGGCTAGGAGCGCCGTTGCGCCGCTCGGCGAGATCGCGCCACAGCGCGGCATAGGCGTCCTTGGGATTGGATTCGGCGATTTTCGTGAAATCGGCCACCGCGTCCGCATAGCGGCCACCGACGACGTAATATGCAACGCCCCGGTTGAAATAGGCGCTGTCATCGTTCGGATCGAGTTTGATCGCTTTGCTGAAATCTTCGAGGGCGGCGGGGTTATTGCCAAGGATGTAGAAGAGGTGTCCGCGGCTGAAATAAGCCGGCGCGAAATTGGGGTCGAGCCGGATCGCCTCGTCCATGTCGGTTATGGCACGCGCGAAGTCGCCTTTGCTTTTGTATACATCACCTCGCGAGAAGAAAGCCGGGGCATAGGAAGGGTCGAGCCGGATCGACTCGTTCAAGTCGGCTAGGGCGCGCTCGAGATCACCGTTGTTTTTGTGCAGATTGCCTCGTGATGCAAAGGCCCAGGCGCTGTTGGGGTCGAGACGGATCGCCGAGTTGAAGTCGGCGAGGGCGCGCTCCGGGTCGGATTTGCTCAAAAAGACGTTGCCGCGGTTGAGAAGGGCGGCGGCGTTCGAGCCGTCCAAGCGGATTGCCTCGTTGCAATCCGACAAGGCGCGATCGGGATCTTTCTTGGCCCACCACCAGCCACACCGGTTGCTGAGCGCGGCTGCGCGGCCTTGTGCCGTCACTTTGGAATCGTCGATCACTCGGTCGCACGCCGCGATGCCTTCATCGGCCCGCTTGAGGTCGCCGGCGAATTTGCAACGGTCCAGATCGCTTTGATTGTCGGCGAGCGCTGCAGTTACAAGGATCAACGATGCAGCCGAAGCGGCAAGAAGCAATGAACGGTGCATTTTAGTCCCTTTCTGGCGTCGCAGCGATCGGCACAAATTTGCGGTTTGCTTCACGTAAGTGATGAGGGCTTGTCGCGCTGCGGCAGTGCGGTTGCGTTCCGGTCGGGATACGAGAATCGCCCCGTGGAGGAGTTTCTTCCTTCGGCCGAATTCGCAAAAAAAGCAGCTAACCGCACCCCTCGCCCCCATAACACTTCGGGTTGCAGAGTCCCTTCAAACTGCTTCGAGATTGTATGTCGGGGGTCAAGATTGCAGCATACCAAAAGAAAACGTCAAGATTGCATGCCCCACAGCGGGAATTGTATTGCGGTTGCGGCAGCGGAAAGCAACCCTCGGTCCAGTAAGCAGGCAAGTTAGGCCTAAAAGCGCCGAGCATCGAGGGGGGAGAAATGAAAATTAGCAGTGCAGCATTACTTGCGGCAGCAGGACTCGTGGCGTTAGCCATTTCGCCGGCAGACGCGTTCGGATCCGGCTATGGGGGCCAGGCCTTCAAGGCGGGGGGCTCATCGGAGCCAGTGCCGGCGTGCCGCCGCCGGGCATCTACATGTTCAACCAGATATTCACCTACCAGGCAAACTTGAATGGACCTGGTGTCAATACGTTGCTGGGTGGCAATAAGAAATTCGGAGTCCAGGTGGCAAACGATGACCAGGGCTTCCTGTTCGTTCCGGCTGGACGTTTCTGGGGGCGACCTATGATGCCGTGTTCGTGCAACCCTTCATACAGACCAGCGTAGGCAATTCTCTGGCGGCTTCGGCCCAGCAGTTTTCCGGCGTGCACAATAGCTACATCGCACCGGTGGAATTGAGCTGGATTCTCGGGAAGAGCGGATTTGTGGTGAAGACGGGGCTCGGCATCTGAACCCCGGATGGCACTATCACGGGCCAACGGGTCTTTCCAACATTTTCCACGCTGACTTCGCCGCACCAAGACGATTGGCAAACGGCCGGTCGGTCCGGTTACCTACTACTACGGTCAGGTTACCAACGATACCTGCAACGCCAACTGTCTGCCCTTCACCGCGGTCATACCGGGCATAGGTCGTTGAATCCGCAGAGGTTCAACGTTTGGGCGCTCGGCGGTCTGGTTGCGTACAATTTCGGGCCGGCGACCTTGTCGGTATGGGCCACGCAGGAAGTCTCTCCAACCGCAGCGCAGCCGCTTTGGTCGGAGAGGATTTCTCCCTGATCCCGAAGGGAAGCACAGTATTCGCGACGTTATCCTACCGCCTCATCGGGTTTGACGAACCGGCCCCTTCGAAGGCGCCAGCCTTCCACAAGTAGCCCGCCGCCAAGCCCCTGCGGCGAAATTCCCCCTTTCGGTGAACGCCGGAAGGGGAATTTCTTTTTGCCGCATGTGGAACGGCGGCCTGTGTCCGGGAAAGTATTTGGTTTGAGCGGCGCGTTTCTCTAGGCCGGCGAGTCAAAGTCTCAGACCCCCGCGCTCTTGCGTGGCCGCCACATCGTTTGTCGAAAGTCGTCGGCCACGCGCCCTACTTGGTGCGCGCTGCGGGCCTCCGTATCGATACTACCGCGCGTTCGTCCGCCGACTTCTGAACGCAAGCCGCGCTTTGAGCAGCGCGCTGAAGCTCTCTGCCAAGCCGCCGCGACGGCCATTGTCCCAATCCCATGGCGGTTCTTCGAGAGCTGGCAGGTTCGGAAAATGCGCTGCCTTTGCTTTTGCGGGATTGGCTTTAGCCGGAAAGAGGCGGCGTCAAAGAAGGTCATCGGCCGGACCGGCGCGCTTCGAATTGAAGCATCATGAAGGGCCCAGAAACCACGCTGCTTGCCCAGACATTACATTGACAGGTTCAATGCCAAAGGACTTTGAACGCCTTTCGCGAAGCCGATTTAATTACAAAAACATCATATAAAACATTTACTTAACTCGATTTAGGGCCGTCTGTTACCCCGTGCAGATTTGCAACACCTTTTAGAAAAAGGACTTCGATTGAGAGCCACAAGGCAAGTTTAAATTGCCTTTTGGCCTGTGACCAGCGACCTTCGTACAAGAATTAGGCATGTTGAGTTCGTCGAGCTGGGGATTTTTTGCAGGCGAAACTCGATGTGTCTGAAGGACGAGCAGCCATCGCGTTTTCACAGGACTAATTAGGGGGACACATGAAATTTAACTTCAAAGCGCTACTGGCAGCAGCGGGTGTGGCCGCCTTCGCGTTCTCGCCTGCGCAAGCATTTGAGGCGGGCCCTTCATCAACGAAATCGGGCTCTTTCATCGGCGCCAGTGCCGGCATGCCACCGCCCGGCATCTATATGTTCAACCAGGTATTCAGTTATGCGGCGAACTTTGTCGGGCCAAATGCGCCGAATCACTTTGGCAGAAACGTATATGTAGACGTACAGGGCTTCATCTTCGTTCCAGGTTGGACCTTCCTGGGAGCGACCTACAATGCCCTGATCGTGCAGCCATTTGTTGCCGTCGCCATCTCTGATCCCGCGCCGCTCAATATCAACGGAGTGTTCGACACCTACATCGTTCCGATCGAATTGAGCTGGACGAAGATAGGGGGTAGCAACTTTGCGGTGAAAACAGGTCTTGGCATGTACGTGCCGGACGGGACCATACAGGGCCCTCTTGGTATTGGCAATGTTGGCAACCCTGCTTGGACGTTCCAGCCTGAATTGGCTCTCTCCTATCTTGGAGGTGGCTGGAACCTGACCGCCTTCTCGTACGTAGAAGTCAATACGGCCAATACCCGTACCAATTACACCAGTGCGCCCGTCTTCCATGTGGACTGGACCGCAACCTACACCATCGGCAAGTGGACGTTCGGGCCCGTAGGCTACTGGTACGCGCAGTTGTCTGACGACAAATGTCCGGTTGGCGTCTGCACGGCCTTTTACGGGCTGGACGCCCTTGCCACCCACACCCAGAGGTTCTCGGTCGCCGCCATCGGTGGTCTTCTTGAGTACAACTTCGGGCCGGCGAGCGCCTCGGTTTGGATCACGCAGGATGTGTATTCAAAGGCTTCGAACTCCGCTGCGGTGGCGGCCGGGCTGCCCGACGGGTCTCTAATCCCCAGGGGATTGACGGTTTTCGGGACGCTGAGCTATGCACTTTGGAACCCTCCGGCGCCCCCAGCGCCCCCAATGTTCCACAAGTAACGAAGTTCTGAGCTAAAAAAATCCTCCTTCCGAAGGGATCACTCGGAAGGGGGATTTTTATTGACTGAAGGCTAGCTAGGCGAGCCCAGCATCGGTCGAAGAGTTGGCTTCGTTTCGTTATTCTGAACCCCGTCCGTTCCCCCGGGGTTCGCCGTTCTGGGCCGGGCCCCCAGTAATGATTGCGTTGGGTGACGCCAGGGCACGGGTCTTACCCCAAAGCGTTGCGGCAAACCTTAAGGGATCGATCTCTCTACTATCCCACCAGGCGCGCTCGTTGCCCCGCCGGTGGAGCTCGCGATGGTGCAGCCTGCAGAGGGGTACGGTAAAGCGGTCGCTGACTTTCCTTCCCATCGTCCGCTGTTCTGCAAACTTGACGTGGTGCGCATCCGAAGGGACCCGGCCGCAAACAAGGCAGGGCTGCGAGGCCACAAACTTCAGGTGTTCGCGGTCACGATCTCGCACCGGCTTGCTGATAACAGTAACCGATTTCTCACCAAGATCAGCTTGAAGTCGCTGATTGTGTCCGCCAATCGTTTTCTGATGCTCCGACGCATCTGAGTTTGATTCGCTGAGCTGGCCCCGCTTGATGGTGAAGGCAGCCTCGACCGCCTGGGCATCCGCCCTTGCAAGCTGGTCTTTGAGGGGTAGGGACCGTTGCGCCCAGTCTACAAGGGCCTCGGGACTTTTGAGTTTCTCTAGCTCAGATATCAGCTGACGCCGACGATCCTCTGAGGCGTCTGGCGACAAAGTTGGTGATTGAGACTTCTCAGCGCGGGCTCGGTTTCCCGAGGCCAAGGCACGGCCTTTTGATTTCGAAACGGGGTTGCTACGCAATCCGCCTGCATGCTCGTCGGCCGTCAAACGACCATTTCTTGAAGTGGAGGGGGCCTCCGCCGGCAAGAGGTCCGGCGCATCGAGGTCATCCTCGCCGGCAATCCCAACCAGCGTGAATAGGGCATAGCGGCGGGCATAGGTCAGGGCAGCGCCCAGCCGATGCGGCGCGGCCGTTTCGCTGACCGGGCAGACCGGCCAGTCCGAGGACATCCATTCGCCGGAGGCATGCACGAGTGTTGTCGTGAGCTTGATCAGGCCGCTGTTGTGGTCGATTGCCGTTGTCTGAACGGTTGCGATCTCGTGCTGACCCAGGCACTTGCGGACAAGATCGAGCCCCGAGGATAGCGGTGCATAGCGAAACGTCCGCCTTCCTTCCCGCGGGAAGGGCGAGACGATGGTCGCGGTTAAGGATTTTTCAGGGTTCGCGATCGCCGCCTGGGCCTTGGCGAGTGCTGCAGCCAAGGCGCCGACGCTAGTGCTGGAGTGCTGCATGACCAGTCTCCTCGGCCAGCGCTTCAAAGCTGATCGCTCCTGATTTGGACCGCTTCGCCCGCACCCCATGTCCCGAGGCTTCCCTGGCATCCTCCGGCACTAGGGCCTTCAGCTCGGTCTTTGCCCGATCGTGGTCGAGTGCCGCGGGGCGGGTCAGCCGATAGAGGCTTGCAAACTCCGCCCAGGCATTGGAGCCACTCATGTCGACGGTTCTGATTGCTTCGACCCTTGGCCGGGGTGGCTCGATGCCGAAGAGGCGAGGGGGCTCGCCGGTCTCCACGCAGCGCCAGAATTTTCGTTCCGCTGTCAAGAGCAGGTGCTGGTAGAGCGGATCGGCCGGAATGGTCATTTCCACCCATTTGCCGCCGCCAGTGATGATGGAAAGCACCGCGGTCCGGGATGCGGTCACCCACATGTTGTGCTGAAGCTGCGCCATATGCTTTGCCGCAGCTCCTTCTTCCGAGAAATTCCAGGGCAGCATGAACTTGGCCTCGAACACGGCGCCAGTTGCTTCGACCCTTCCGTCAAGGGTGGCGGCCATCCAGCGGTGGACCTTGTGAAATACCTGTCGCTGCACCTCGGTGACGAGGTGGCCGGTATTCTTCTCATACCAGCACCGGTTCAAATGCTCCGTTACGGTTCCGAGCTGGACCAGGAGGTCGCCCGATAAGTCCTCCGGCTCGGCCTCGCCACGCTTCTCCCGCCACAGCCGGAGCAACGCCGCTTCGTCATCGCCCATGATGATCCGAGCGTCCGAACCGCCGATAAACGAGCGGCGGTTTGAGACGGCGGAATTTTGGGGTAATTCTCTAAGAATCACGGCTTTTCTCCAAGCTGAATCAACAGAAAATGTTGATACTCCCTGAATTTTGAGGTGTCAACACAAAATGTTGAAATTCATGTCGCCTTCTCAATGCCGAGGAGCGAGAGCACTGCTTGACCTGACCCAGCCGCAGTTGGCGAAAGCGGCCCAGGTCGGCTTATCAACGGTCGTTGATTTCGAGCGAGAACGTCGAAGCGTTTCCGAAGATGCCGTCGAGAAAATACAGCAGGCCTTGGTGGCCGCAGGCATCGACTTCATCGACGAGAATGGGGGCGGCCCGGGCGTTCGACTTCGGAAACCGACGAGACAAGAACGGTGATGGTCCCAACTCTAACAACGGTTCAAGTGCAGTCTGTTATTTCAGGCAGGCTGCTCGAATGCGAAGTCTGGAACCGGATCAATGCGCGTTGGCTGCAAAACTCCCACGGCGATGCCGTCCGCGGCCTGATCGGCCGAATTGCCATTGTCGATGTGGTGCCGCCTGTACGCGCGCGTCCTTGATCTGTTTCCCGTTCCAGTTCGCCGCATTCGACGCTGAGGCTTCGAGGGCCCGTGACCTCCGCGCCAACCATGGCGAACAGCCGATAACACATTGAAATTGCGGTACTTTTTGAGTCAAGACATTAGGAGGAATTGCCCCTTTGTATGAAGTTATGGAGTCAATGCCATTGGGGGAGTCAACGCATTTGAGGACATGATAGCCGGCCAAGCTCTGCCAGATCGACGAGACCTTCCGGGTGGCACCAAACAACTTGCCGCTCGTCGCGCGCTAGAAACGGCTGGCGTCGAATTCATTGATGAGAATGGTGGAGGAGCCGGTGTCCACTTGCGAAAGCCGCGTAAATCCAAACCTGGGACAGAGTAATCGAGGCTTGTCGACGCTTAGTCCAGCATGCCGAAACTGCGATTCCTGTGCCTAATCAGTCCGAAAATAAGATTAGTTACAGCCCTCAAAGCAAATTTGGGGTTAATACCAATCACGTGCAATCAGCCTACTTTTGTTGTTGCACAACGCAATTTTCCGCTGCGTCTCCGCTCAACTCCATCTTCGCCTCAATCGATTAGAAGAGGCCCAGAAAGGACTCGGCCACTGGCCTAGTCAAAAAGCTAATGAGGTAAATTATGTTGAGTAACACTGATCAAGTACTAACCGTGGATCAGGTGAGGGCTCTGTTAGGCCCACCGCCGTTGATGCTAGGCGAAAGCGAAGAAGAATATTGGAAATGGTGGATGGCAGTCGTAGAGCCTGGCAAACCAAAAAGCTTTAGGGCCTGGCTAGAGGTCGATGAGCTGGCGCACAAAGAGTGGGAGCAGAGGCGTCTGAGGCGATACCGTCCCGCACTAGTGAAGCACGCGTGCATTTCAGTCCTCGGATCGTTGTTGGATCCGATCTCTGGCAGTATTATTTCAGTTCCGGTTGTCGAAGACTATTTCGGCAGCGACGCGAAGAAGCAAAAGGCCGCTCGCGAAACCGTTAGAAAACGCGGTATCACCGAGGAGCAAATTGTGGCCGAGGCGGTGGTGAGGCGCGGCGACGAGATGCTGATTCTCGACCGAATGGACAGTAATCGTGCCAATGCCAGTCGCCACCTACGGAAGGCAATCGACCGGCGGGCCGAAACCGACAAAATTCCGCCCGAGCAGACCGGTGATCAGGCCTTACGAGGGCAAGACCTTGGCAACCGAGAAGCAGATAGCGGCTAACCGCGCCAACGCAAAGCGCAGCACCGGGCCCAGGACAGCGGCGGGCAAACTCAAGTCCAGCCGCAATGCCTATCGGCACGGCCTCTCCAGTTCGATGCCGTTGGCCAGCGCTGCGGAGGTCAACTTCATGGCGCTTGAGCTTGCTGGCGAATACGCGACGGAGGATCGACTAATCTCAGCAGCTCATTTTGCTAGCGCCCAGATGGAGCTGTTTCGGATCCGAGCGATCCGCAGCGACCAATACGCAAAGGTTGATTTATTTAATACTAACAACCTAAAGGGGTTGAAACGACTGGCTGCGATAGACCGATACGAGCGTTATGCGCTCACAAAACGTCGGAGGGCATCAAAACAACTACAATCCAAAGGGTAGAGTGTGACGGTTCCTTTTTTTGCCAAAACGAACCCAATTTTTCAGTAGAGGCGGACGGTTCCCACCAGGTTGGCCCGGAAGTCACCCGACTATTCTACGCTGCCGCGATGAAGGTCGGCCTCGATCTGCAGCCGCGTCCCGCCGCCGAAGCGGGTGCGATAGACCTGCAGATTCTCCATGATCCGCTGCACATAGTTCCGCGTCTCGGAGAACGGAATCAGCTCGACCCAATCGACGGCATCCACCTTGGGATCGCGCGGGTCGCCGTAACGGTCGATCCATTTCTTGACGCTGCCGCGGCCCGCATTGTAGGCGGCGAATGTCATGACGTAGGAGCCGCGGTAATCTTCGATCAGTCCGCCAAGCTCGGCCGCGCCCAGCGCCGCATTATACACCGGATCATTCTTCAGCCGTCCGAGGTCGAAGTTGGCGCCATATTTCTTGCAGACGTACTTGCCGGCATCCGGCGTCACCTGCATCAAGCCGTAGGCCTGCGCCGGCGACACGACCGACGGATTGAAGGCGCTCTCCTGCCGCGCAATGGCATAGATGATGCTCTGCTCGACGTTGGGGCCGATCGACTTGAACGGCGGAATTCCGTTCACCGGATAGGCGTAGAAGTCGAACGGAAGTCCGCGATTTAGCGCAGCCTTGCCCAACAGCAGCATGCTGCGCGCGTCGCCGTAGCGCGACGCCAGTTCGCCAAGTCCCACCAGCGCATCGGGATCGCCGTTTTCACCCATGTCGGCAAAAATCGGAATCGCGATTTCCCCCTCATCGAGTTCGTAGAGCAGTTGTACCGCCCGCACGATTTCAAGCCGCTCCACCGCGCGCCCGCGTGCGGTGGGAGCCCCGTTCAGCTCGATCTGCGGCAGGCCGAGTTTGGCCCGCGCCAATTGGCCGTAATAGCTGGTCGAATGCTCGGCTGCCGCCGTATAGGCGGAGCGCGCTTCCTGGGAGCGGCCCGCGGCTTCGGCGGCGCGACCTTGCCAATAGCCGGCGCGCGCCAGCGTGGTCGGATTGACGCTTCCGACGCCGATGCGCGAAAAGTGCTGCGCCGCCGTCGAAGGGTCATTGAGGAAACGCAGCGCAATCCAGCCGGCGGTGAATTCCTGCTCCGTCTTGTAGATATCGCGGGTCGGCAGCGCGGCATCGCGAGCAATGAGATAGGCGGTCCGGTATTCGCCGTCATCAATCATCTTGCGCGACATCAATCGCCGTTCGATCCACCATTCGTCGAGATTGTAGAGACGGCCCGGATCCTTCGGCGCGCTCATCATCAGGTGGGCCGCCTCGGCAAATTTCTCCTCCCGGCGCAGGAGCTGGATCTTGCTGAAGATATAGCCCGTGTCGCCGTGCAGCTCATGCGGAACGGACTCCAGCAGGGCGCGGGTATTGGAGGCCTTGCGGTAGGCCGCGATGCGGGCTTTTGCCAGGGCGACCTCCGCGCTTCCAAGTCGTCTGGCAGCGCGCAATGCAGCCTCGTGTTCGCTGCCATAGAGCAGGAGATCCATCCTCGCCTTGTGATCGCCGGGCGTGAGGAGCGCCCCGAACAGGTCGAGCGCGTTGTTCTCGGTTTCCTCCGACATCGAATCGTTGCGCCATGCATCCCGCACCAGACGCTCGGCGTTAGCGCGGTCGCCGCGCGCTATCATGACTCGCGCCAGCGACAACTTTCCCTTCGCCGACAACGGCGATTCATTCTCGAACCACGCCCAGACCGCCGCGTCTTCGCGGTGATCGTCCCACAGCGCCGCCTCGAGACGCCGTCGCAGGAAGGTCTGGGAAGGCCAACTCGGATTGCTGGATATGAAGGCGCGATAGCGTTCGGCCGATGCGCCGTTGTCGTCGCTGCGCAGGATGATCCATTCCGCGAGCTTTTTGGCTACGGGATCGGAAATGGCCGCCTGAAGCTGAGTGGCGTCCAGCGGCTTATGCTTGCGAACCAGTTCTATGACGTTCTCGAGCGTATCCTTATCGGCCTGCGATGTTGATGACGTTGAGGCGACTGCAGCCGGCGTCGGCTGTTTGCGGGCCGCCGGCGGGGGCAATGCCGCGTGATGGCGGGTGGCTGGAGCAATCGCGGCAGGAGCCGCGGTAGTCGTTGCGGGCGTGGTCTTGGCTGCAATATTGCCCGCGTTCTTGTTCTCGTTCTTGTCAATGTTCTGTCTTGAACTCCCTTCTGCGGCTTTGGGCACCACGTTGCGGGCGATCGGCCGCGGTTTGGGCAACGGAATCTTGGATTTTTCGGAAGCGTCTACGGCCCCAGCCGATAGTTGCACGGCAAGCGCAAGCGTGGTCGCGATTGCGGTCGAACGCATTGCGACTTCACGGGCGAACTGGGTCACGGCGCTCCTTTGCGACGAATCACGAGACGGCGGTGGTCCTAGCTCTATTTATTTCATTGAATATGTGGAAAAAATACCAATCACGCTGGGCGCTTGCGATGTCTGCGCCATCACCACGGCAAAATCGCGGCTCCTGTGGCGTATTCGGGGCGCACGGAGGCGGCGAAGTTCGGCGGGGACGACACCTTCCAGGCCGGTTCAGGCCTTTCGTAAGGACACCATACCCGGTATGAATTGGCGAAATGGTTACTTGGGCGGCGGTTTGGCCGCTTCGCGTTCGGAGGAAATCCATGGCAGCCAAAACGAATTTCCGGGGATCGTTCACCGCCCTGGTTACGCCGTTCAAGAACGGATCGCTTGATGAGGCTGCATTCCGCGGGCTTGTGAGCTGGCAAATCGCTGAGGGCACCCACGGCCTGGTTCCGGTCGGGACCACCGGCGAAAGCCCCACCGTGAGCCATGATGAACACAAGCGCGTTGTCGAATGGTGCATCGACGAAGCGGCCGGCCGGGTTCCCGTGATCGCCGGCGCCGGCTCTAACTCGACCAGGGAGGCGATAGAACTTGCTCAGCACGCCGAGAAGGCCGGTGCCGACGCGGTTCTGGTGGTAACGCCCTATTACAACAAGCCGACCCAGGAGGGCATGTATCAGCATTTCAAGGCGATCAACGATTCGATCGGCATCCCCATCATCATCTACAACATCCCGCCGCGGTCGGTGATCGACATGAGCGTCGACACCATGGCGCGGCTGTTCGAGCTCAAGAACATCGCCGGGGTGAAGGATGCCACCGCAAGCATGATAAGGGTTTCGCAGCAGCGTGCGACGCTCGGCGAGGACTTCAACCAGCTGTCGGGCGAGGATGCCACCGTGCTCGGCTACATGGCCCATGGCGGCCACGGCTGTATTTCCGTTACCTCCAACGTCGCACCGCGGCTCTGTGCGGAGTTCCATCTTGCATGGCGAAAGGGCGATGTGGCGACCGCGCTGAAATTGCACGACAAGCTCATGCCTCTGCACACCAATCTTTTCATTGAGTCCAACCCGTCGCCGGTGAAGTATGCCCTGTCGCTGCTCGGCAAGATCGACGAGACGCTGCGCCTGCCGATGGTCCCTGTCTCGGAGCCCACGCGCGCGGCGGTGCGCAGCGCGATGGTGCACGCCGGCCTGATCAACTAGCTCTCGACGTTGCCGCCATGAGTGCTCCGCTTCATGGCGTTGAAGAGAAGGGGCTGCAGATGTTCAAGGAATTCCGCGAATTTGCCATGAAGGGCAATGTGGTCGACCTTGCCGTCGGCGTCATCATCGGCGCAGCCTTCGGCGCCATCGTGAGTTCCCTGGTCGCCGATATCATCATGCCGCTGATCGGCGCGATCACAGGCGGCCTCGACTTCTCCAACTATTTCACGGCGCTGTCGAAGTCGGTCACCGCAGGCAATCTCGCGGACGCGAAAAAACAAGGAGCCGTGCTGGCGTGGGGCAATTTTCTGACACTCACCCTGAACTTTATCATCATCGCGTTCGTGCTGTTTATTGTCATTCGGGCGATCAACCAGTTCAAGCGCAAGGATGAAGCGGCTCCGGCACCCGCCAAGCCGACCCGACAGGAAGAGCTTCTTACCGAGATTCGCGATCTCCTGAAGAAGGGTTAAAGTGGCCGAAAAGAAAGAGCGCCCGATCAAGGTTATCGCCGAGAACCGCAAGGCCCGGTTCAACTATGCGGTAGAAGACACGGTTGAAGCAGGCATCGCACTGACCGGCACCGAGGTCAAATCGCTGCGTGGTGGCAAGAGCACAATCGCGGAATCCTACGCCGATTCCAAGAACGGCGAGATATGGCTGATCAACGCCAATATTCCGGAATACCTGCAGGCCAATCGCTTCAACCATGAACCGAAGCGTCCTCGCAAACTTCTTTTGCACAAGAAGCAGATCAACCGGTTGATGGGCGCTGTCGACCGCGAGGGAATGACGCTCATTCCGTTGAAGCTCTACTTCAACGAGCGCGGCCGCGCGAAGCTCCTGCTCGCGGTGGCGAAGGGCAAGAAGCTCCACGACAAACGCGAGAGCGAGAAAAAACGCGACTGGAGCAGGGAAAAGGGCCGCCTGCTGCGGGCGAGGGGGTAGGAAGAGGCCATGTCTATGCGTCTTTGCGTGGACCGGTTGGCTCGCAGTGACGACGAACGGGGAATTGTGTCATGAACCAGAAAAATCTCCTCGAGGTTGACTGGAGCAAGATCCCGGCACCGGTCGACGATGGCGCGGCCGCGCATCTGGTCGGCATGACGATCCCGCCGATCGGTCTCGTTGCAACCGACGATACGTCGGTGACGCTGTCCGCGCTTTCGGGACGCAGCGTGGTTTTTGCCTATCCGAGAACCGGCGAACCCGGCAAAATTTCCCTGGTCGACGATTGGGACATGATCCCCGGCGCGCGGGGCTGCACGCCGCAAACCTGTGCCTTCCGCGATCTGTTCAAGGAGTTGAAGGCCGCGGGCGCAGCGCACGTCTTCGGCCTGTCGACGCAGAGCAACGCATACCAGACCGAGATGGCGTCGCGCCTCCATCTGCCGTTTCCGGTTTTGTCGGATGAAAAGCTCGCGCTGACGCGCGCGCTTGACTTGCCGACGATGGAGGTGGCGGGCTTGACGCTCATCAAGCGACTGGCGCTGATCATCGATGATGCGCGCATCACCCAGGTGTTTTATCCCGTGTTTCCGCCAGACCGGAATGCCGGCGATGTATTGGCGTGGCTCAGGGAAAATCGGATTTAGGCCAAATCGGCGCGCACCCTCGCGAAAACGCTGCGGAACATTCTCGGCGTCAGCACGCCCGTATTGGTGTTGTAACGCGAGCAATGATAGCTGTCATAGAGCTTGATGGCATCCACATGGTGGATGGCGCCATGAGCGAAGGGTGCGGCTGAGGCGCGCAGATGGAGGGCTTTCACCGTCGACTCATGGGCGATCCGGCCCAGTGTTACGATCGAGCGCAATCGTGGCATGGCCTTGATGGTCGCTGAAAGGAAAGGCCGGCAAGTGTTGATTTCCGCGGGCAGCGGCTTGTTCTGTGGAGGAACGCAGCGCACCGCGTTGGAGATCAGGCAATCGACCAGCATCAATCCATCGTCGGGCCGCGCTTGATAGGTGCCTTTGGCAAAGCCGTATTCGATCAGCGTCGCGTAGAGCAGGTCGCCGGCGAAGTCTCCGGTGAACGGCCTCCCTGTGCGGTTGGCTCCCTGCAATCCCGGTGCGAGGCCGACGATGAGCACCCGTCCGTTGGGATCGCCAAACGAGGGAACGGGGGAATTGAACCAGCCAGCTTCGCGTGCACGCGTGGCCTCGCGAAAAGCGGCGAGCCTTTGACAGAGCTGGCAATTTCGGTCAGGCGCGTTATCGGGCCGGAGGCCGGTGACAGACGGTGAGCGGGATGCAGAGGCGCTTTCAGTCCTCGAAATCTTCGTCATCGCCCCTCGGCGCCATGGTGGTCGCGCGCTGCAGGAATTGCGGAGCGTGATGGCGCGGCTCGCGGGGAGCCGGACGCTCGGATGGGTCGCGGCCGAGCTTGGACTGTAGTTCAACCAGGTCGGTAAAAACATCCGCCTGGCGACGTAATTCGTCCGCGATCATCGGAGGCTGGCTCGAAATCGTCGAAATTACCGTGACGCGCACCCCTCTTCGCTGGACTGCCTCGACCAGGGACCGAAAGTCCCCGTCGCCGGAAAACAGCACCATCTGATCGATATGTTCTGCGAGTTCCATGGCATCGACGGCGAGCTCGATATCCATGTTGCCCTTCACCTTGCGGCGGCCGCTGGCGTCGATGAACTCCTTGGTCGCTTTGGTGACGACGGTGTAGCCGTTGTAGTCGAGCCAGTCGATCAGAGGCCGGATCGACGAATATTCCTGATCTTCGATGATCGCGGTGTAATAGAATGCGCGAACCAGGGTTCCTCGGCTCTGGAATTCCTTGAGAAGGCGCTTGTAATCGATGTCGAAGCCCAGAGTCTTCGCGGTTGCGTAGAGGTTGGCGCCGTCGATGAAGAGCGCGATCTTGTTGGAAGCGGGGGACATTCAGAATCTCGCGAGGTTGTTTCCGGTAGCTTTTTGGCGCGGCGGCAGCCATCCGCACATTTCGAGAACTGCCAAGTCGAAGAACATCTGAAGTTCGAAGAACTGCCAGATCGAAGAACTGCCGAAATCCCTGCGGATCGTTGAACCGAAACCGCTGGAAACGAGGAAGGTCGGGGCAATCGAAGGTGAATTTGTCAACGCAATGAAGCGTTTTCTTGTCCGCACAGCCAACTGTGCCGGCCAATGACGCTCCGCTGCCTGTCCCTCCCCCTGTCCCTCTCAATGGGTTATCAGAGCAATTTATGGCCGCCAAATCACAATTATGTCTTGCGAAAAGACCCCCACGCCTATAACTACGCGCGAACAATCAGAATGTTACGTCCCATTTGAACGGAGCGACAGTCCATGGCGCGCGTTACCGTAGAAGATTGTATTGACAAGGTCGATAACCGTTTCGACCTGGTTCTGTTGGCGGCCCACCGTGCCCGCATGATCTCATCAGGGTCTCAGCTCACGGTCGACCGTGACAATGACAAGAATCCGGTTGTATCGCTGCGAGAAATCGCGGATTCGACGATCTCGCCGGAGGATTTGCGCGAGGAGCTGGTTCATTCCTTGCAGAAATTCGTCGAGGTCGACGAGCCCGAACCCGACACGGTTCCCCTGATCGGGTCAGACGGTGCCAGCGTCGATGCCGACGATACCGAGGTTGCCGTCGAGCGCATGACCGAAGAAGAACTCCTGAAGGGTCTCGAAGGCCTTGCACCTCCTGAGGAACAGCCGGAAGAAGACGAGTAATAAGGCAAGACCACACCCTGTGGTTTAGTTGGGCTCATGATCTTGCTTGGAGAAGGCCCGAACGTTGGTTCGGGCCTTTTGCCTTTTCAAGGCGGTCTCATGGTTACCGCCGAATCTATTTCTTCAACCACTGTCTGCGATTTGATCCGAGTGCCGGCCGTTTCGCGCTAGACTGCGCCGAATCCCAAAATCGAGCGCATGGCCCGAAAAGGGTGACGCTCGGCCCGAGAACGCACTACATTATTCCGATCATATTGGGAGGTGGCAGCCTCGGGGCCCCTCTCGGGTGAGGTGAGATGGCGTTTGGGCGCCGCAGTTTGGAGCAGATGCAGGCCACGACCGATTCGGTTGCCATGGCGCCGCAATCGGCTGCGTCAGTGCCGGCCGAGGCCAGGTCCGCCAAGTCGCCGCGCGCACGTATGATGCGCCAGTACGATCTGGTCGAGCGCGTCCGATCCTACAATCCTGACACCAACGAAGACCTGCTGAACCGCGCTTATGTCTACGCCATGAAGGCGCATGGCTCGCAAACGCGCGCCTCGGGTGATCCCTATTTCTCCCATCCGCTCGAAGTCGCAGCGATCCTGACCGACCTGAAGCTGGATGACGCGACCATTGTCGCCGCGTTGCTGCACGACACCATCGAGGATACCGAGGCGACCCGCGCCGGGATCGACCAGGTGTTCGGGCAGGAAATCGGGGCACTGGTGGAGGGCCTTACCAAGCTGAAACGGCTGGAGCTGGTTTCGCGCGAAGCAAAGCAGGCTGAAAACCTGCGCAAGCTGCTATTGGCGATATCGGACGATGTTCGCGTTCTCCTGATCAAACTTGCCGACCGGCTCCACAACATGAGGACGCTCGAGTTCGTGCAGCCGGCGGCGCGCCAGCGCATCGCCGAGGAGACGCTCGACATCTATGCACCGCTTGCCGGTCGCATGGGTATGCAGGAGATGCGGGAAGAGCTTGAAGACCTTTCGTTCAAGACGCTCGATCCTGAAGCCCATTCCGTGGTGCGGCAGCGCCTGGACTCCCTGGCAGAGCGCAACCGCAACCTGATAGGCGAAATCGAAAGCCAGCTTTCCAAGAACCTCCAGAAGAACGGCGTCAAGGCGCATGTGTATGGCCGGCGCAAGCAGCCGTTTTCGATCTGGACCAAAATGCAGCGCAAGTCGGTCGGCTTCGAACAATTGTCCGATATTTTCGGATTTCGTGTCGTGCTCGACGACGTCGAAGCCTGCTATCGCGCCCTCGGCGTCGTGCACACTACCTGGCCGGTGGTGCCCGGCAGGTTCAAGGACTACATTTCCACGCCCAAGCAAAACGACTACCGTTCGATCCACACCACCGTGATCGGTCCCGGCAAGCAGCGCGTCGAACTGCAGATCCGCACCGAGGAAATGGACCAGATCGCCGAGTTCGGCATCGCCGCGCACGCCTTCTACAAGGATGGCGTGGGCTCCCCGACCGAGCTCCTGAAACGCGAATCCAATGCCTTCGCGTGGCTTCGCCACACCATTGCGATTCTCTCCGACAGCGCCAATCCGGAGGAATTCCTCGAGCATACCAAGCTCGAGCTGTTCCACGACCAGGTATTCTGCTTTACGCCCAAGGGAAAGTTGATCGCGCTGCCGCGCCAGGCCAATGTCATCGACTTCGCTTATGCCGTGCATACCGACGTCGGCAACAGCGCGGTCGGCTGCAAGATCAACGGCAAGTTCGCGCCGCTGTCCTCAGAACTTCAGAACGGTGACGAAGTCGAGGTGCTGACCTCCGAAGCCCAGTCGTCGCCGCCTTCCGCTTGGGAGTCGCTCGCGGTTACCGGCAAGGCGCGCGCGGCAATCCGGCGCGCCACTCGCACGGCGGTGCGCGACCAATATGCCGGGCTGGGCCGCCGCATCGTGGAACGTTTGTTCGCCCGCGCCAAGGTCGAATATGCCGACGACAAGTTGAAGGGCGCGCTGCCGCGGCTGGCGCGCGCCTCGATCGACGACGTCATGGCAGCGGTCGGTCGCGGGGAGATGAAGGCCTCCGATGTCGCACGGGCGATGTATCCCGACTACAAGGAGGAACGGGTCGCGCGGTATGGCGCCAAAAAAAGCCTTGCATCCAAACTCAGGCTGAAATCGCCGGCCGAGCCCGGACGCGGTCCTTCCATTCCCATCCGCGGCATCAATTCGGACTTGCCGGTCAAATTCGCGCCGAACGGCGGCGCCGTGCCGGGTGACCGCATCGTCGGCATCGTATCACCGGGCGAGGGGATCACGATCTATCCGATACAATCGCCGGCCTTGAAGGATTTCGAAGAGGAGCCCGAGCGCTGGCTCGACGTGCGATGGGACGTTGACGAATCGACGCCGCAGCGTTTCCCGGCCCGGATCCGGGTCGACAACGTCAATGAGCCCGGAAGCCTCGCCCAGGTCGCCACCGTGATTGCCGAGCACGACGGCAATATCGACAATATCAGCATGTCGCGCCGCTCGCCTGATTTCACCGAGCTGACCATCGATCTTGAGGTCTATGACCTGAAGCATCTCAGCGCTATCATAGCCCAGTTGCGCGCCAAAGCCGTCGTCGCTCGGGTGGAGCGCGTCAACGGGTAGCCGGATCGTCATTGCCGGGCTTGACCCGGCAATCCATCCTTGGCGAAGTGGATGGATGCGCGGGTCGAGCCCGCGCATGAGCCGCCGGTTATGCAACTGGCCTACTGTCATTCGAATCGCGAGCCTGTATGTCCCATTCACCTCTGCGTCTCGGAGTTAATATCGATCACGTCGCTACCCTGCGCAACGCACGGGCGGGCGGGCGTCCCGACCCCGTGCGCGCCGCGCTGGTCGCAATCGAGGCGGGCGCAGACGGCATAACCGCACATTTGCGCGAGGATCGCCGTCATATTCGCGATGCCGACATGGCGCGATTGAAGGCCGAAATCTCCAAGCCGCTGAATTTCGAGATGGCCGCGACACAGGAAATGCAGCGCATTGCCTTGGAAACGCAGCCGCACGCGGTGTGTCTCGTTCCCGAGCGGCGGGAGGAACTCACGACTGAAGGCGGTCTTGACGCAGTCGGGCAGCAAAAAGGGCTGGCGCCGTTCATTGCGAGGCTCAACGATGCAGGCATCCGTGTGTCGCTGTTCATCTCCGCCGATCCTGCGCAGATTGAAATGGCAGCAAAACTTCGCGCGCCCGTCATCGAAATTCACACCGGCGCCTGGTGCGACGCCGTCGCCGACGGCGATGAGGCGAAGGCGCAATCAGAGTGGCGGCGCATCGTCAGGGGCGCGGCGCTGGCCCGTTCCGCCGGCCTGGAGGTGCACGCCGGGCACGGCCTCGATTACACGACCGCGGAGAAGATTGCTTCCCTGAGCGAAATCGTCGAACTCAACATAGGTTACTTTATGATCGGAGAAGCCTTGTTTGTAGGCCTTGGAGACACCGTCCGCCGGATGCGGGCTGCAATGGACCGTGGCCGTGGAAGCTCTTCAAGTTCCGGCCCGGCCGCGGATCTACGGGCGGGCAAGGCATGATCATCGGCATCGGGTCGGACCTGATCGATATTCGCCGCGTCGCAAAGGTCATCGAACGTCATGGCGACCGCTTCCTCGATCGCATCTTTACCGATGCCGAGCGCGCCAAGGCCGAAGGCCGCGCAAAGAACGAGAAGATGGTGGTCGCCACCTACGCAAAGCGTTTTGCTGCGAAGGAGGCCTGCTCCAAGGCGCTCGGCACCGGTATCCGGCGCGGGGTCTGGTGGCGCGACATGGGGGTTGTCAACCTGCCGGGTGGCCGTCCGACCATGCGCCTGACGGGCGGTGCGCTGGCGCGTCTCGAGGCGCTGACGCCGGAGGGGTTTGTAGCAAGCATCGACCTCAGCATTACCGATGATTGGCCCTTGGCGCAGGCCTTCGTCATAATTTCGGCGGCCGAAGCCCGCAAGACTTGAGTGATCGGGGCGGATCGCTCCGTAACGCCGCAGCAAAGCGAAAATGTGCGATTTTTCAGGGCTTTATAAAGTTTTGATGAGGCCGTTGATTGCGTGGTTGCAAACAACCGTCTAAAAGGCCGCAAAGGATTTCGAAGCAGGCGAATTCGGGCCATGCGCCGGAGATCGCTCGCAATTCAGAGGCCAGACCATTTCCTCGACGCGGGGCGAACCTCGATTCGCGCAAGGAACAATGCCCTGCCATCGCGCGGGGACTGGCAGTCCAATTCTAACATTCGCATCCCGTTTCGGCGGGCAGTTTGCGAATGGCGCTATGTGGGGGAAGCAGGAAAGCTATGAGCGTGACATCCGGTACGAAATCCGAAAGCGGCTTTGGTGAAACCGTCCGCGTCGTCATTCATGCACTCTTGATCGCGCTGGTGATCCGCACCTTCCTGTTCCAGCCCTTCAACATCCCCTCTGGATCGATGAAGGCAACGCTTCTGGTCGGCGACTATCTCTTCGTCTCCAAATATTCTTATGGCTACAGCCATTATTCCTTTCCGCTTTCGCCGCCCCTGTTTTCGGGGCGCATCCTCGGTTCCGAACCTTCGCGCGGCGATATCGTGGTTTTCCGCCTGCCCAAGGAAGACTCCACCGACTACATCAAGCGTGTGATCGGTTTGCCCGGGGATCGCATCCAGATGAAGGAAGGGCTGCTCTACATCAACGACACGCCGGTCAAGCGCGAGCGGCTGAGCGATTACATCGGCGAGGACCCCTGCGGTTCGGAAGCCACGGCAAGGGTGAAGCGCTGGAAAGAGACGTTGCCGAACAGTGTCAGCTACGAAACGCTCGATTGCGTCGACAACGGCTTTTACGACAATACCATTGTCTACACCGTGCCGCCCGGCCACTTCTTCATGATGGGCGATAATCGCGACAATTCGACCGACAGCCGGGTGCTTTCAGCGGTCGGTTACGTGCCGTTCGAGAATATCGTCGGCCGCGCCCAGATGATTTTCTTCTCGATTGCCGAGGGCGAGCACGCCTGGATGTTCTGGCGCTGGCCGACCGCGGTACGCTGGAATTGCATATTCTCAATCGTGCGATGAACGACGACGCACCGGATATTCACGCCGCATCTTCAACTGGCGAAGCAAGCCTTCAGCCTGACGGTGGGCACGAAGCCGCACCCGGCAAGAAAAAACGCACCAAGGTAAAAGCAAAGGCGGCCGCCGCGGCCGCCGCGCTCGAAGAACGCATCGGGCATAAATTCGCTGACCCGGCACTGCTCACCACGGCGTTTACGCACGTCTCCGCCCTGAAATCGGCGCGCAAGCGTGGCGACAGTTACCAGCGCCTGGAATTTCTCGGCGACCACGTTCTGGGATTGATCGTCTCCGACATGCTGTATCGCTCGTTTCCGGGCGCCGATGAGGGTGAATTGTCGAAACGGCTGGCCGATCTCGTACGCAAGGAGAGCTGCGCCGATGTCGCGAAATCGCTTGGTCTGGTCGATGACATCAAGCTCGGCGCCGTCGGCGCCGGCGCCGGGGCTCGCTTGCGGAAGTCGGTGCTCGGCGACATCTGCGAGGCGGTGATCGGCGCGGTGTTCCTCGACGGCGGCTATCAGGCGGCGGCGCAATTCGTCGAACGCAACTGGACGGAGCGGATGCACAAGCCGCGGCGGCCGCTGCGCGATCCCAAGACGGTGCTGCAGGAATGGGCGCAGGGCAAGGGACTGCCGACGCCGGTCTATCGCGAGGTCGAGCGTACCGGACCGCATCACGACCCGCAGTTCCGCGTAGCGGTGGAATTGCCGGGCCTTGCCCCCGCCGAAGGCGTCGGCGGCAGCAAACGCGCCGCCGAAAAGGTCGCCGCCTCCGTCATGATCGAGCGCGAAGGTGTCGGCGGCGGCGGCAATGACTGATCAAACGCCGGGACAGAGCGTGCCGGCCACGACGCGCTGCGGCTTTGTCGCGCTGATAGGTGCTCCCAATGTCGGCAAGTCAACGCTGGTCAATGCGCTGGTCGGTTCCAAGGTCACGATCGTCTCGCGCAAGGTACAGACCACGCGGGCGCTGATCCGCGGTATCGTGATCGAGGATGGCGCGCAGATCATCCTGGTCGATACGCCCGGGATCTTTTCTCCAAAACGCCGGCTTGACCGCGCCATGGTGTCGACCGCCTGGAGCGGGGCCCACGACGCCGATCTCGTCTGCGTGCTTATCGACGCGCGCACGGGGCTCGACGAGGAGGCAGCCGCGATCCTTGACCGGCTCGCCGGCCTTGCGCACCAAAAGATCCTCGTGCTCAACAAGATCGACCTCGTGCCGCGCGAAAAGCTGCTGGCGCTTGCAAGCGCCGCCAATGACCGCCTGAAGTTCGCACAGACCTTCATGATCTCGGCACTTTCCGGCGACGGCGTCGGAGACCTTCGCCGCGCGCTGGCCAGGATGGTTCCGCCAGGTCCGTTTCACTACCCGGAAGACCAGATGTCGGATGCACCCATGCGGCATCTTGCGGCCGAAATCACCCGGGAAAAGATCTTTCAGCAGCTTCACCAGGAACTGCCCTATCAGTCCACCGTCGAGACCGACAGCTGGACCGAACGCAAGGACAAATCGGTCCGCATCGAGCAGACGATCTTTGTCGAGCGCGAAAGCCAGCGCAAAATCGTGCTGGGCAAGGGCGGTGCCGCCATCAAGTCGATTGGCGCTGAATCTCGAAAGGAGATCGCCGGGATTCTGGGCGTACCCGTGCATCTGTTTCTGTTCGTGAAGGTGCGGGAAAACTGGGGCGAGGACCCCGACCGCTACAGGGAAATGGGACTTGAATTCCCAAGAGAATAGACAAAGTCAGGGAATATCCGGCGGCGCGATGAACATACCCAGGAACGTGTTGTGGTTTGAAGTGTTGCTCTACGCCTCGCTCGTGCTCGACGCGCTGTCGGTCGCGTTTCAGGATCGAACGCCGAGCCCCGATACGACGGAATCGACGATCATGATCGCGACCCTGCTGGCCGCCTGCCTGATCCTGATGCTGTTCTACTTCGTCTGGCTTGCCGCCCAGCGGCGAAAGAGCTGGCCTCGCTGGGTGCTGTTTGCCTCGCTGGTGCTCTCAATGATCTCCCTGTTCCAGATCGTCGGGGAAAGCGGCCTGCAGCTGGACAGCGCCATCGAGGTCGTGTCGTGCGCGCTCACGGCCGCGGGGCTCTGTTTTTCCGTCACCGGCGACGCGCGGGGCTGGTTCAACGCGTGATCTGGCCTTCGTGTCCGGACGCGGTGCAGCGCTCTTGCGGTGCACCGCAGAGCCGGAACCCAAAACCGTGGTGAGAAGTGAGTGGACCCCGGATCAGCAGCGCACCGCTTCCGCGCTGCGCAGTATCCGGGGAACGCAGTCGCCGAGGCTGCGCTCCTCAACGTAATCCTGTAAACTCCCGCCATGGAATGGACCGATGAAGGCATTGTGCTGGGGGTGCGGCGGCACGGCGAATCTTCCGTCATCGTCGAACTCCTGACGCGCAGTCATGGTCGCCACCTTGGGCTCGTGCGCGGCGGCGCCGGCAAGCGGATGCGGCCCGTGCTGCAGCCCGGCAATGGCGTCACCGCGGTGTGGCGGGCGCGGCTGGACGAACATCTCGGCTACTACATGATCGAAGGCACGAGTCTGCGCGCCGCGAGCCTGCTGGCATCACCGCACGCGGTTTATGGCGTCACCCATCTCGCGGCGGTGGCGCGGCTCCTGCCTGAGCGGGATCCGCATGAAGACATCTACGAAATGCTCGATCGCACGCTCGACGATTTCGAGGATGCTGGCGAGGCGGCCGTGCATCTGATCAGGTTCGAGCTTGCGATGCTGGCAGAACTCGGCTTCGGCCTCGATCTCAAAGCTTGCGCGGCCACTGGAGCAACGGCCGACCTGATCTATGTCTCGCCGAAATCCGGCAGCGCGGTGTCGCGCACCGCCGGCGCGCCCTTCAGCGACCGGTTGTTGCGGTTGCCGGCGTTCCTGCGTCCAGGCGAGGGAGAGACGGGCGGCTGGTCGGACAACGACTTGAGCGACGGATTCGCGCTTACGGGCCTGTTCCTGCTGCGCCATGTGCTCGAGCCTCGCGGGCAGGGCCATTCCGACGCGCGTGACGGTTTTATCAATGCGGTGATCAGGCACCGCGCCAAGGCCGTAGTTCCGTAACGTCACAGGACGGCCTAAATTGAGACGCTGATTCGCTCCTTGTCCTACACGTCTGCACCGGATACCCCCTGTCATGGGCAAAAGACTAACCCCACCCGATCCGGCCGAAGTCCACGAGGTCATGTTGCGGGACGCGCTGGAAGAGCGCTATCTCGCCTATGCCCTCTCCACCATCATGCATCGTGCGCTTCCTGATGCCCGCGACGGGCTGAAGCCGGTGCATCGGCGCATTCTCTACGGCATGCGGCTGTTGCGGCTTGATCCCGGCACGCCGTTCAAAAAGTCCGCAAAGATCGTCGGCGACGTGATGGGTTCCTTCCATCCGCACGGTGACCAGGCGATTTACGATGCCATGGTGCGTCTGGCGCAGGATTTTTCCTCGCGCTATCCGCTGGTCGACGGCCAGGGTAATTTCGGCAACATCGACGGCGATAACCCAGCCGCCTATCGTTACACCGAAGCGCGCATGACCGACGTCGCGCGGCTGCTTCTCGAGGGCATCGACGAGGACGGGGTCGAGTTTCGCGCCAACTACGACGGCCAGTCGAAAGAGCCGGTGGTGCTTCCCGGCGGATTCCCCAACCTGCTTGCGAACGGCGCGCAGGGCATCGCGGTCGGCATGGCGACCTCGATCCCTCCGCATAACGCCGCCGAACTCTGCGACGCGGCGCTGCACCTGATCGATAAGCCGGAGGCGCGTTCCAGGACGCTCCTGAAATGGGTCAAGGGTCCGGATTTTCCAACCGGCGGCATTGTCGTCGATACCAAGGAGAGCATTGCCGAAGCCTACGTCACCGGCCGCGGCTCGTTCCGCGTCCGCGCCAAATGGAAACAGGAAGAAGGTGCGCGCGGCACATGGGTGGTCGTCATTACCGAAATTCCGTGGCTGGTGCAGAAGTCGCGGCTGGTCGAGAAGATCGCCGAACTGCTCAACGAGAAGAAACTGCCGCTGGTCGGCGACGTGCGGGACGAATCCGCCGAAGACATCCGCCTTGTCATCGAGCCGAAATCGCGCAGCGTCGATCCTGAACTGTTGATGGAATCGCTGTTCCGCCTGACCGAGCTCGAAAGCCGGATTCCGTTGAACCTCAACGTGCTGGTGAAGGGCCGTATCCCGAAGGTGGTCGGCCTTGCCGAGTGCCTGAAGGAATGGCTCGATCACCTGCGCGATGTGTTGATCCGCCGCTCCAACTACCGCAAGGCGCAGATCGAGAATCGCCTTGAGGTGCTGGGCGGCTACCTGATCGCCTATCTCAACATCGACAAGGTGATCAAGATCATCCGCACCGAGGACGAACCGAAGCCGGCCCTGATCAAGGCGTTCAAGCTCACCGAAATCCAGGCCGATGCCGTTCTCAACATGCGGCTGCGCTCCTTGCGCAAGCTTGAGGAAATGGAAATCCGCACCGAGGACAAGAATCTTCGCTCCGAGTTGAAAGGCATCAAGGCGATTCTGGCCTCCGAAGCCGAGCAATGGTCGAAGGTCAGCGAGCAGGTGCGGAAAGTTCGCGACATGTTCGGACCCAAGACGCCGCTCGGCAAGCGCCGCACCCAGTTTGCCGACGCGCCCGAGCACGATCTTGCCGCGATCGAGGAGGCCTTTGTCGAGCGTGAGCCGGTCACCGTGGTGGTTTCCGAGAAGGGCTGGGTGCGCACGCTGAAGGGTCATGTCGAGGACCTCTCTGGTCTTGCCTTCAAGACCGACGACAAGCTCGATCATGCGTTCTTTGCCGAGACCACGTCCAAGCTGTTGCTATTTGGCACCAACGGCAAGTTCTATTCGCTCGACGTGGCAAAGCTGCCGGGCGGGCGCGGCCATGGCGAACCGATCCGGATGTTCATCGATCTGGACCAGGATGCGGCAATCGTGTCGCTGTTCGTCAACAAGGGCGGGCGCAAATTCCTGATCGCGAGCCACGAGGGGCAGGGCTTCATCGTCAACGAGGATGATTGCGTCGGCAACACGCGAAAGGGCAAGCAGGTTTTGAATGTCGAGATGCCGAACGAGGCGCGGGCGATCGCGACCGTCGCCGGCGACATGGTCGCCGTGATCGGCACCAACCACAAGATGGTGATCTTCCCGATCGAGCAGGTGCCGGAGATGGCGCGCGGACGCGGCGTGCGGTTGCAGAAATACACCAGCGCATCGCTGTCGGATGTCGCGACCTTCGATTCCAAGGCGGGCCTGACCTGGAAGGATTCAGCCGGCCGCGAGCAGAGCATGACAATGAAGGAGCTGTCCGATTGGCGCGGCAACCGCGCCGATGCCGGCCGCCTCGCGCATGGCCTGCCGAAGTCGAATAAGTTCGGGCTCGCGGTCGAATAGGCTACTTGTTGTCTGGAACGACTTCGAGGACGCGAACGGACCGTAGGCGGATCAGCGCAGCATGATCCGCCGTCGAGCTTGGTGAGATGGCGGATTACGCCTCCGGCTCGATCCGCCCTGGTCTTCACCATTGTTTGCGAGACCGGAACTATAAAAAAGTGCTATTCCGGCCTCCTTCAGACAAAAACTCGGGAAAATCCAGGGGGAAGCAAGTGAACAGAACAATTGGGCTAGTGGCAGCGATTCTGTCGATTGTGCCGGTCGGATTCGCAAATGCACAGTCCGGCAAAACCGGGGTCGAGAAACTCTACATTCTCAATTGCGGGGAGGGCGTTGCCGGCGATATCTCGCGATGGTCGCCGGGTGTCAACGAAGGCAAGTCGATGGACTTCGTCGACAATTGCTATCTCATCAAGCACGCGCAAGGATGGTTCCTGTGGGACACCGGAATATCGGACGCGGTCGCGGCCATGCCGAATGGCCTTGCGCCGGCCGACCCGAGAGCCACGACCTGGCGCCGGCCCAAAACCCTCGCCGCCCAGCTCGAGCAGCTTGGGGTCAAACCCTCCGACATCAAGGCGATGGCGGTCTCGCATACCCACCCCGACCACATCGGCAATGTCGAGATGTTTCCGAATGCGATGCTCTATGTGCAGAAGGCTGAATATGAATGGCCGGGCGCCAACAACACGCCCCGCTTCAAGCCCGAGCATCCCGTCACCAAGCTCGAGGGGGATCGCGACATCTTCGGCGATGGCAGCATCGTGGCCATTTCCACGCCCGGTCATACGCCGGGGCACCAGTCGCTCCTGGTGAAATTGCCGAAGACAGGTGAGGTCATACTTTCGGGCGATGCTGTCCACTTCAAGAGCAATTGGGAAAACCGCGGCGTGCCCGTCAACAATGTCAGCAAGGAACAGACCCTGGCCTCGATGCAACGGATCGCCGATACGCTGGAAAAGGACAAGGCGCAGCTCTGGATCAACCACGACAAGGCGCAGCGCGACACATTAAAGATGTCTCCGGAATTCTACGAGTGAGGGAATTTGTCCGGATCCGGCCGCTTCGCTTGGGCCATCGTTTCAGCATTGATCGCATGGAACGTGGCTCTTGCACGGGCTGAGCCCGTCCGGGAAATCGTCGCCCACGACGACGTTCAGATCGAAGTCATCGCCCAGGGTAGCGGTCCCCTGGTCGTCATGCTTCCGTCGCGTGGCCGTGGAGCGGAGGATTTTGACGTAATCGCCGACGGATTGGCAAAAGCCGGTTTTCGTGTCCTGCGGCCGCAACCGCGCGGCGCCGGGCGCAGCCGCGGGCCGATGGCAGGTCTGTCGCTGCACGATTTTGCCCGCGACACCGCAGCCGTGATCCAGCATGAGGGTGGTGGTCCCTGCGATCATCGTCGGGCACGCCTTCGGCAGTTGGGTCGCGCGGATGACGGCCGTCGATTATCCAAACCTGGTACGGGGCGTGGTGATTGCCGCCGCTGCGGCCAAGGCCTACCCGTCCGGATTTGCCGGAGCGAAAGAGCTGTCGGAAGCGGTGAACAAGTCGGGCGACCCGGCCTTGGCCGACAGCGAGCGGCTGAAATATCTGCAACTGGCTTTCTTCGCGCCCGGCAACGATGCGCGCGTGTGGCTGAAGGGCTGGTACCCGGCAGTGGACGAAGCGCAGTCCGCTGCCGGTCGCGCGACCAAGCAGTCTGATTGGTGGCCGGGCGGCATGGTGCCGCTACTTGATCTGCAAGGGGGGCTTGATCCCTTCAAGCCCCGTGCCACGATGAATGAGACGGTCGACGAATTCGGCGCGCGCGCCACGATCGTAGTGATTGCCAATGCCAGCCACGCCTTGATACCTGAGCAGCCGGCAGCCGTAATCGGAGCGATCCTCAAGTGGATCGGCAGGCTCCCGCCATGAAAATCGAAAGCCGTTGATGCGATCGGCGTCGACTTCACCGCGGCGCCGGGTCCTGCCGCAACATGCAAAGCGCCAGCAGCGCAGAAAGGCTGAGCGCAGAGGACACGATCAGGACGCGGATTCCCATCATGTCGATAAGGAAGCCGAACACCAGCGGGGCCGCCGCCTGTGCCATTCGCGCCGGCGCGCCGATCAGGCCGAGCCGATAGCCGTAATCCTTCGGACCGAAGATTGCGAGCGGCAGCGTGCCACGCGCGATCGTCAGGATGCCGTTGCCGAGACCGAACGAGATCGCAAACACGCTCGATGCCGCGCCACCTGCCATGGCAAAGATCGCCGCGCCAATGGGGTGGGTCAAGCAGGCGAGCCGGGTCGACAGCAGCGGATGATAGCGGCTGAAAAAACTCGCCTCGATGATCCGCGCAACAACCTGGGCTGGCCCGAACAGCGCGCCGGCGGCCACGGCCTCGACGGCCGTTGCTCCCCCGCTCTCCAGTATCCGCGGCATATGCGCCGCCATCGCGCCAGTGACGCTCCACGCAGCAGCGAAGGTGAAGGCGAGCAGCATCATGGTGCGGTCGATCGGGATATGCGGCTTGACCGGCGTGGCAGCGAGAGCTTTCGCGGCTTTGACCGCGGGCAACATGAAGAAGTTGAGCGGAAGGCCGATCAGGATATGCGCGAGCGCCCAGGCGAAGCAGGTGTTGCGCCAGCCGATGCTCTCCAGCCCCAACGCCGTCAACGGCCAGCCGACCGTGCTGGCAAATCCCGCGAACAGGGTAATTCCGGTGATCGGCCGCCGCGCGCTTTCGCCATAGATACGCCCCAACGCTGCGAAGGCGGCGTCGTAGAGGCCGCAGCCCATGCCGATGCCGAGCAGCAGCCAGGCAAGCGCCAGCACCGGGATCGAGGTGGTGAGGCCCAATAACACCAGCCCGGCGGCCAAGCTGAGATTGGATGCACACAACACGGGTCTACCGCCAAGAAGATCGATCTGCCGGCCGATGCGCGGGCCAAGCATCGCCGATATCACCAGCGATGCCGAGAAGGCGGCAAATATCCAGTTCGAGGAGACGCCGAGGTCGTGTGCGATTGGGTCGGCCAGGATCGCGGGCAGATAATAGCTCGAGGCCCACGCCAGCGTTTGCGTGGTGCCGAGCGCCGCAATGATCGGAATCTGGGGGAGGGTCTTTTCGGGCGCCATTAAAATTCCTTAGCCGGCGCCAATGCGCATCAGGCTTTTCCCTCTCGTTTGCGGCATGTTGGAATAGGGGGATTTGGCTTGCGGGGCAATGGGGCGGCGGCGTGGGCCAAGCTTTCATCCTTCACGATTGCGCGGCATAATGAAGTATGGAACTCACCCCGCGCCTGCGCCTCATGAATTGGCTGGTGAGCCAGGGCTTGACCGGCTTGCCCGAGAACGACCTGATCCGCGGCTTCTGCGAGCGCTGCCGGGAAGCAGGCCTCACGCTGTCTCGCGGTCTCGTGTTCATCGATACGCTGCATCCGATCTTCGAGGGGCGGGGATTTCGCTGGAACGATACCGAGACCGACGAAAGCGACAGCTTTGAATATGGCTCGACGAGCGCGGGCGATGCCGCGCAGAACTGGCGCCGCACCACCTTTTATCACATGCTCGAACATGGCCAGGAAGAGCTGCGTATCGATCTTGCCGAGGCCGCAACGCTCGACTTCTCGATGATCCCGGAGCTTGCCGAAAAGGGTCACCGGCATTTCGTCGCTTTCGTGCACCGGTTTGGCGAGGCCGGAAGCATTGGCCAGATGGATTGCGTCTATTCCTATTGGTTGACCCGGCGGACCGGCGGGTTCACCGAGCAGGAATTGTCTGCGCTGCGCGATCTCGTGCCTCTGCTCGGACTTGCGATCAAGTCTGGCGCGCAAGTGGATATCGCACGAACGCTCGGCCGTGTTTATCTCGGTCGCGATGCGTCCGAACAGGTGTTGCGCGGGCGGATATCCCGCGGCGTGACCGAGCGGATCAATTCCGTGTTGTGGTTTTCCGATCTGCGCGGCTCGACCACGATCAGCGAGACAATCACGCCTGACGACATCATCCCGTTTCTCAACGATTACGCCCAGGCCGCAATCGATGCCATCCACGAGGCGGGTGGCGAGGTACTCAAGCTGATCGGCGATGGCGTGCTGGCGATGTTCACCAACGAGGACCTCGCGGTCGCCCGGCGAATCGCGCTGCGGGCCGAACACGGTTTTCGGAAGAACCTGAACTTGCTCAACGTCAGTCGCGCCGAGGACAATAGGCCGACAACGTCGGCCTATGTGGGCCTGCATGTCGGCGAGGTATTTTACGGCAATATCGGCAGCGAAGACCGGCTCGATTTCACGGTGGTGGGACCGGCTGTCAACGAGGCCAGCCGAATTGTGTCGATGTGCCGTTCGGTCGATCGCGAGTTGCTGATGTCGTCGGCGTTTCGCAACGGTCTCGATGCGGTGGGGAAGGGCTATTTCGTTTCCACCGGGCGGTATGCACTTCGCGGCATCGGCCGCGCGCAGGACCTTTTCACCCTCGATCCCGAGGTGAGAGTGGACGAGGCGATGACGAGCGCCTACGAGCGGTATCTGGCGAACTGACGGCCTTAAGCCTTCGCGGCCTCGCTCACCATCGCAGGCTGGTGCGTCAGGGAGACCGCGGGCGAGATCAGGATCACCAATGCCTGGACGGCGAAGATGGCGAGTGCGAGATAAAGACAGGTCTCCGCGCCGTAAACTCCACCGAACACCGCGCCAAGCCCGGCGCCCAGGGGACGCGCGCCGTAGCTCATGATGTTGATGGCGGAAACCCGGCCCAGGAGCCGCGGCGGCGTCACCGTCTGCCGCAATGTCGTGGTGCTGATGACCCAGAGGATCGGCCCGGCGCCCAGCAGGAAGAAGCTTGAGCCTGCGAGCCACGGCGAGGGAATGAAGACGGTCAGCGCCATCACGCAAGCGGCGAGGAAGCCAAAGACCGGGCCGAGTGCGATCACGGTTCCAAAGGCGAAGCGCTGCAACACACGCGTCGCCAGAAGCGCGCCAATCACCATGCCGACGCCGAACATCGCCAGCGTCGTGCCGACCCCCGATGCCGAGAGGCCAAGCCGATGCACGGCGTAGGGCACGTATACGGCAAGCAGCAGGAACCACGCGGTGTTGAAGACGAATTGCGTGACGAAGATCGGCCGCAGCAGGGGATGATAAAGCACGAAGACCGCGCCTTCCCTGATCTCGGTCAGGGGATGGCGTAGTGGCGCCGGCATGCGCTTCGGCTCGCAGACGCCTGCGAGAAGGACCACCGCGATCACGGACAATGCCGCGGCAAATCCGAACGCCGGCGCGGCACCGAACCACCCCACGAGAAATCCGCCGATCGCCGGCCCGCCGGCAAAGGCGACGGTGCGGGCGAGTTCGATCCGCGCGTTGGCTGCGGGAAGGTCTTTCGCCGCCACCAGCGACGGCACCAGTGCGGGCGCCGCAACGCTATAGGTGACCGTGCCGCATACGGCGACGAAGCCCGCTAGTGCGAGTAGCGGCAGCGTCAGCAGATCGAGCGCGATCAGGATGAGGATCGCGAGCAGCGCAGCCGCGCGCAACGCTTCCGCGCCCGCCATCAGCCAGCGCCGTGAAAGCCGGTCGGCGAGCAGGCCCGCGGGAATGGCGAACAGCACGAAGGGAAGCGTCAGCGCCGTTTGCAGCAGGCCGGTTTGGCCTTCGCCGACGCCCAATAGCAGCACCGCGACGATGGGGGCGGCGGCAAGTGCGATCTGCTCAGCCGATTGCGCCGCAAGATTGGACCAGGCGAGCCGGTTGAAGGTGGCAGGCAGGTTCGGCGAGGGGTCGGTGGACATGGTCTGGCTCCCGGAAATCGATTTGACCCAAGGTCTCGTTTCGAGGACCTGCAAACCACCCGCTTCCCGATCTGTATTCAGCCGACTAGATGCACTTGCAAATGAGTTGCAATAAAAACGATTTCATGCATTCTTCGGATGATGGACGCAAAATCTCCTGAATTATCTGGCGCTTCCCCTTCACGCAGCCCGGACCATGGGTCTCCGGAGATTTCGGGCTGGCGCGAGCAACGCGGCGCGCCATCCCTGATGGGCATGTTCGCGTCAGTTCCGACGGCCCAAGGGGGACCGTTCTGGCGCAAGTTGCTCGCATTTCTCGGGCCCGGGTATCTGGTTGCCGTCGGCTATATGGATCCCGGGAACTGGGCGACTTCCCTCGCGGGAGGCTCAAAATTCGGCTACGCGCTGCTGACGGTTGCGCTGCTGTCCAATCTCATGGCGATCGTCCTGCAGTCGCTGTGCACGCGGCTTGGCGTCGGCGCAGGACGTGACCTGGCCCAAGCCTGTCGCGATTCATTTCCGCGCTGGATTTCGCTGCCGTTGTGGCTGTCGGCGGAAGTCGCCATCACCGCCACCGATCTTGCCGAGGTCATCGGCACGGCGATCGGCCTCAATCTGCTGTTCCGCATTCCGCTTGAAATCGGTGTGATCATCACCGCAGCCGACGTGTTCCTGATCCTGGCGCTGCAGGCATTCGGCTTTCGCTGGATCGAAGCCTTTGTGGTGGCGATGCTGGGGGTCATCGCGGCGTGTTTTGCGGTGCAGATCGCGCTCGCCGACCCGGACTGGGGCGCGGTGCTGCGCGGTTTTGCGCCGACGTCGGAGATTATCGCCAATCGCCAGATGCTGTACCTCGCCCTCGGCATCCTCGGCGCTACCGTGATGCCGCACAACCTCTACCTGCATTCGGGGCTGGTCCAGACCCGCGGCTACGGGGAGGGCACGGAAGAGCGGCGCGAGGCGATCAAGCTTGCGACCATCGATTCCTCCATCGCGCTGTGCTTTGCGCTCACGATCAACGCGTCGATCCTGATCCTGGCGGCGGCGACCTTTCATCGCGCCGGCCGAACCGACGTCGCTGAGCTCGATCAGGCTTACGCGTTTCTTTCGCCCCTGCTCGGCTCGACACTGGCGCCGACGCTGTTTGCGATAGCGCTCTTGTGCTGCGGCTTGAACTCAACCATCACCGCGACCCTGTCGGGCCAGATCGTGATGGAAGGATTTTTGCGCCTGCGTATTGCGCCCTGGCTGCGCCGTTTCGTGACGCGGGCAATCGCGATCGTGCCTGCGGTGATCGTGACGATATGGGCCGGCGAGAAAGGCACGGGTCAACTGCTGATCCTCAGTCAGGTGGTGCTCAGCCTGCAGTTGCCCTTTGCGGTCGTCCCGCTCGTGATGTTCACGGCAAGCCGCCGCAAGATGGGGCCGTTCGTGGCGCCACGCTGGCTGACGGCAGTAGCGACGCTGATCGCGGCCGCGATCATCGTGCTGAACGCGAAGCTGGTTTGGAATTATTTGAGCGGGTGATAGCGCTGAGGCCGCACATCAATCCTGCGGCTCGTTCAGCATCTCGCCGGACCCGTCGACCCGCATCCAGCCCGAGGGTGCAAGTCGTTGTTGCGGCAGGAAACGGCCCTTGTAGTCCATCTTCTTGGAGCCCTCGATCCAGTAGCCGAGATAGACGTAAGGCAGGCCGAGCCTGCGGGCGCGATTGATATGGTCGAGGATCATGAAAGTGCCCAGCGAACGGCTTTCCTCCGACGGCTCGAAGAACGAATAGACCATCGACAATCCGTCACTGAGAACGTCGGTCAGCGCGACCGCGAGCAGCTCCTTGCCGCGCCCGGCGACGTCGCTGCTGCGCTGGCGGTATTCGATGATGCGCGTTTCGACGTGGCTGTCCTCTACCATCATGGCGTAGTCGAGCACCGTCATGTCGGCCATGCCGCCATGGCGATGGCGCTGATCGAGATAGGCGCGGAATACCGAATATTGCTCCGAGGTTGGCACGGCGCTGCGCTGCTCGCCGACGACGTCAACGTTGCGCGAAAGGATCTTCCGAAAATTGCGCGATGGCCGGAACTCGTTGGCAATCACGCGGACGGAAACACAGGCGCGACACTGGTCGCAGGCCGGCCGATAGGCGATCGACTGGCTCCGCCGGAAGCCGCCATGGGTCAACAGATCATTGAGATCGCCGGCCTTTTCGCCGACCAGATGCGTGAACACCTTGCGCTCGTGGCGGCCCGGCAAATAGGGGCAGGGCGAGGGCGCCGTCAGGTAGAATTGCGGGGTATCACGCGAGTGCTGGGTCACGGGAAGTCTGCGATCTCCGAAAAGCGAGGCACGCCAGCATCGCGCCGGCGAGCTTAACGGTCAATTGGTTTGCAAACCGTTTGCCAGCGCCGACACGTAGTCAGAAAGTTCGCGCCGGCTGGCCCACCGGGTTGCGAGCAAAATTGTTAACAATCACCGTTCCCAGCACGAAATCGTGCAGCAGGCGCCGCCGGCTGTTGAAAATCCCGACCAGGAGGACCAGCGGCGACAGCAACGATATCGATAACCAGAACAGCACGGCATGCATGGCGCCCAGCACGAAATAGCCGGGCGCGCCGTACCACGTGCGCAGTTCCAGATCCATCACACGCATGCCGAGCGTCGCCGAATGTGGTCCACCAAGGGAAGCGCCGTAATAAATAATGGCCCAGATGACCGAGGCCGGCCATGCCAGCCAGAATAGCGCCCATCCGAGGCCCAGCGTGATCAGGCCGAACAGGGCAATAAACACGTAGCCAAGGATGATCGGGACCGACAGCACGACGATATCGATGAGGAATGCCAACACCCGCCGCGTCAGCACGCCGCGAAACAATTCAGGCTCCAGCATCGGATCGAAAGCGTGCGGAGGGACGCCGCTATCGGTGCGCAAACTTTCTCCTCGCCACGCGCTGCTGTCATTTCCGCCGCCGGTATTTCCGTATCCGCCCGACATGCTCAGCTCTCCCGGGGCACGCATTCGACGAAAACGAGACATGGGAACCAAAAAGGCGCTTGCAAGACCCCCTCGAGCCGAGCGAACCGCAATAATTCGGCGATTTCGCGATCGAACGGCTAAACTCGCGTTTTCAGCTTCTCGGCGGCCAGCGGTGCAAAATAGGTAAGAACGCCGTCCGCTCCGGCGCGCTTGAAGGCCAGGAGGCTTTCCATCATGGCTCGCTCCCCGTCGATCCAGCCGTTGAGGCTGGCAGCCATGATCATCGCGTACTCGCCGGACACCTGATAGGCGAACGTCGGCATTGCGAAGGTGTCCTTGACCCGCCGCACGATGTCGAGATACGGCATCCCCGGTTTCACCATCACCATGTCCGCACCCTCGGCGATGTCGAGTTCGACCTCGCGCAACGCCTCATCGGAGTTTGCGCTGTCCATCTGGTAGGTGCGCTTGTCGCCCGTCAGCGTTTTCGCAGAACCCACGGCATCTCGAAACGGGCCATAGAAGGCGGAGGCATATTTCGCGGCATAGGACATGATCTGCACGTCGGTGAAACCGGCGGCGTCCAGCCCCTGTCGGATCGCGCCGACCCGGCCATCCATCATGTCCGATGGTGCAATGATGTCGCACCCGGCTTCCGCCTGCACCAGCGCCTGCCGCACCAATACCGCAACCGTCGCATCATTGAGGATATTGCCATCCTCGAGCAGCCCGTCGTGGCCGTGGCTGGTGAATGGATCGAGCGCCACGTCGCAGAGCACTCCGAGGTCGGGGAATTCCTTCTTGATGGCCCGCACCGATTGGCACACGAGATTGTTGGGGTTTGTCGCCTCGGAGCCGAGTTCGTCGCGCAGAGCCGGTTCGGTGTACGGAAAAAGCGCGACGCAGGGGATGTCGAGTTTTACCGCGCGCTCGGCTTCGCGAACCGCCTGGTCGACACTGAGCCGGTCGACGCCCGGCATCGAGGACACTGCCGTGCGCCTGTTATGGCCATCGGCGACGAACAGGGGCCAGATCAGGTCGTCCGTGGTGAGCACGTTTTCCCGCACCATGCGGCGCGCCCATTCCGCCTTGCGGTTGCGGCGGGGCCGAACCGTCAGATTGAGGCTTGCGGCGGATAGGGCGGTCTCCGCGCGCGGCGGCGTGTCGCGCATTTCGATCGGACGCCCGAATTTGATTGCCATCGTTTCTCGCTCCTGCCGAGGTAGGCCACGAGGTTCAGTTTAGCACCCTGCACGGCTTCCGTCACCGACAGCCTTGACTTGCCGCAAGGGCGATTGATTTTGTCGCCCGGAGAGGCCATGAGAAGATTGCAAGATCGCTCCCTCGAGACTCACCCTCAAGGCCGTCATGGCTGTCGCTCCGATGCCTGAAACCAAACCACTCGATTCGGCGCGAGAGCGCGCCATTTCGGTGAAGTCGATGTCGTCGGAACGTATCGAAACCGACGAAAACGTGTGGACGCGCAGGCTTGTGCTCTTCCTGCGCGTCATGGCCGTGATCTCCGTCGCTGAAGGTCTTTATCACTGGGCGCAGGTTACGGGCTTTGTCGGCGGAGAGGAGGAAGCCTTCGAAAACCAGCCATTGGCGTGGCAAAGCGCGACAATCTATTTCGCCGTCATCGAACTCGTCGCCGCCGTCGGGCTTTGGCTGGCGACGCCGTGGGGCGCGGTGGTGTGGCTGACGACTGTCGTGTCGATGGCGGTGATCGAATTGATGTTTCCGGCAATCTACGGCGGCAGCCTGCTGGTAGTGGCGTTCGAAGCCGTGATGCTTTCGTCCTATCTTGCGCTGGCGTGGATGGCGGCGCGCGAGCGGCCGCCGTAGCGAAAATCAATTTTCACGGCGGTTTGCGCGAACGAGGCAAGCTTGTGTAAATTCTTCGGGCCTCTTCGAGGTAACTTTTCATGAACCGTCACACCTGTTACGCAGGCGTTTCCAATTTGAACGATGCTGTGCCCAAATGTGACAGAGGTTGCAGACGAAGCGTGAACAGCGACTTCTCACCGTCAATGAAAGGTTGCGAAAAGCCCTTGTTTTACGGGCTTAATCAGCGATTTACTGTTGTAAATTCATGATCTCTTTAGTCTCTTATTTAAGCTGATCTTCAAACGCCCCCCTTAAGTTGCGGCTATCAGGCGGGACAAAAGTTTCGTCGAATAAGTCGATAAAACGACAACAGGGGAAGTGTCATGATGAAAGCCGTTGCAACGGCGGTGGAAACTGCTGAGCGCGCTGCCGGTCAGGCTCCGGTGCAGCCGCTGTATCTGGAAGCGCTGACGTTGGTGGAGCGGCTGCATCGCCGCCTGCTCGACGTCATCAAGGACGAATTCGATCGTCGCGGCCGCGCCGACATCAATTCGGTGCAGGCACTCTTGCTCTACAACATTGGCGACAAGGAGCTGACCGCGGGTGAGCTGCGCACGCGCGGCTATTACCTCGGCTCCAACGTTTCCTACAACCTGAAGAAGCTCGTCGAACTCGGTTTCCTCGACCATCAGCGTTCGCGCGTTGACCGTCGCTCGGTCCGCATTCGTCTGACCGCGCAGGGCCAGGAAATCCGCCGCATCGTCGATGCGCTCTATCAGAAGCATGTCAAGACGGTCGAACAGGTCGGCGGCATTTCGAACGAGGAGTTCGCGACCCTCAACAAGTCGCTGCACCGGCTCGAGCGGTTCTGGACCGACCAGATCCTTTATCGGCTCTGAGATTTTTCATCGGCCAAGCCGGCATCAAGACCGGCGGGTCGAGGAACACACAGACTTCCCCATGCGCATCGGCCCGGCTTTTCCGGACCGGTGCGTTTTGTTTTTTTTGCGCAAAAGAGTTTCCCCGCATGGAACTTTTGCACGCGAACGGGCTTGTCTTTGCGCAGCGGAGTAAAGCCCATGCTGGTCGAGCGCGGATTGCGGGTCATGAATGTCGAGGTAGTGGGCGAAGCCTACGCCATCGCCTCGAATTACCTGCGCCGAACCGGGGCCATCGCAGACAGCCTTGCAACCGACGACCGCCTCATCGAGATCATCGTGCAGATGTTCGAGCGCGGCGAATTCAACAAGATCAGACTTGCCAACAAGGCCATCGCCAGGTTCGAAGCCGGCGAACTGGCCTGACCGAGAGGATTTCATGGAAGCCGCCATCGACCGTATCATGATGACCTACGATCTCCTGTTGAACCGCTCGGCGGCTGCAAGCGCCGAAGCGCGTGCCAAGGTGACGGCATATGTCACCACGCTGTTTGAGGCCGGCGAAAAGGACATGCACCGCCTGACGGTTTGCGGGCTCACCTATTTGCGCGAACTCGACGGCTCCAGCAATCCGGTCAAGGCCGGCTTTACCGGGCTCTGAAAGCGAGGGTCCGCGGCAAGGTGCTGAAAAGATGTTTCGGATAATCCGAAATAAAGCTTTTCACCCACCCAAATCAGTCATATACCTCCGGTTGTCCCGGCCTGTTGAGGGGCGTATCGCGATCGTCACGAGACGCGGGCGCGGGATGCGATGGACGCCGCACATTGCCTGACGAGCGATGTTGCTGCGACGGCGAAGTCGTGTGGTCCTGATATCCCGACGCTGATATCAAGTTTTCGCAAGGGTGACTTGCGCAAACGACGGTGGCAAGAAAGCCCGGCTCACCGGGGAGAGCGCGCTATAAGTCGTTAAAACCATTCGCGTGCGGGAATGCCGGGTGATCCGGCGCGACCGTGGTGACTACGCTCGTGTGGTTTTATTTTTCCCACGCGAGGCTGCGGGTGCGCCTGGCGCGCCCGGCATTCCCCACGCCCTCAACGGGGCGCCATAAGGTACGACCCGGGCGCGCCGCGTCGCGGGAGCAATCAGGCCTGCCCACCTTACTGCTGCCCACTTTGCTGCCTTTTTTCCTGACCTCTGTTAAAGCTCAAGAAGACACGAGACCAGGACGGCCCCATGCTTACGCTGCATCATCTCAACGACTCGCGTTCCCAGCGCATCCTGTGGCTAATGGAAGAGCTTGGGCTTCCCTATGAGATGAAGCGCTATCAACGCGACATCAAAACGCGGCTCGCGCCGCCAGAGCTGGCCGCGGTTCATCCACTCGGCAAGTCGCCCGTCATTACCGATGGTCGGCTTCGGATCGCGGAATCCGGCGCGATTGTCGATTACATCATCCGAACCTATGGCAAGGGAGCGATGATGCCGGCGCCGGGCACGCCGGAGTACGAGGCCTATAATGAATGGCTGCACTATGCCGAGGGGTCCGCTATGTTGCCCCTGATGCTGCACCTGTATGTTTCCAGATTGAAGGAGGCGGGCAGCCCATTGCATCCGCGGATCGATGGCGAGATCGCCAATCACCTGGGCTATGTCGATGGGGCGCTGAAGGGCAGGGAGTTCTTCATTGGCGAGGCGCTCACGGGAGCCGACATCCAGATGAGCTTTGTCGGCGAAATGGCCAAAATATTCGACAGGCTTGCCGCATATCCGAATCTTGGCGCCTGGCTTGCGCGGATGCACGCCCGTCCTGCGTTCAAGCGCGGAATTGAAATCGGCGGTGCCTATCGTTTCGCAACACAGGCTTAGCTCGCAGGAAAAGATGAGACGCTGGTTCCGATTGAGTTTGCTGCCCCTGCTGTTGGCCACGGCCTGCTCGCCGTCGGCTATTTTCACCTCGTCCGGCGACCGTCCTGCCTCCAGCGATCACGTATCCGCGGGCCCCGCCCCCGGTGACCCTGCTGCCAGCAAATCGTATGCAGCCTCGTCCGATCGATCGATTGGCAGTGCCTCACCCGATCGTTGGCAGCCGCCCCCCGATCCGGTGTTTAACGATGATCTGCCCAACACCGAACGTATCTCGCTACTGCCGGGCAAGGTTGGTGAATGCGCCGACACCACCATCACCTCGATTACCGATCGATACGGCGCCGACCTCACGCCAGCCAATTCCCGCAAAGGGGCCGATAAGGGTACCATCGTCAGGTTCAGCAACTCCGGCGTCCAGGTTTCACTCGACAAAGAGCGAGCCGTCGCTCGATCGCAGATTTTCGACAAGGTCAACATGTGCCTTGTCGCAATTCCCAGGGATTGCCCGGCAGGCGATATTCGCGGCCGCGTCTACAAGACGACGAACCTTCGAACCGGGGAGAGTTGGAGCCTCGCCAACGATGTTCGCAATTGCGGCGCCTAGAGCACAATGACGCGAGGACACCGGTGGGGTGGATTTGAGATTCGCTGCGCCATTGTCTCTTCACGTGTTTGCGATGGTGGGATTTGCCGGGTTATCCGCGACTTGTCCGTTTGCTAAAACCAGACTTCGAAAACCAACATGGCACCGAGCGCAGCAGAAATGAGCTCCTGGACCCGCAGATCGCTTCTTGTGGCCGCAGGGAGCGCGCTTGCCGCCAGCGCGATGGTGCGCGCTCTGCGCGCGGCCGAGGGGCCGTCGCCGGATCAGCTTTTGGATGATCTCATCAGGGAAAATCAGGAAAACGGCATCGGCAGCGGCTTCGACAACGCGTCGCGCAATGTCAAACTGCCGAAGAAATCGCTTCCGACCTTGTCGCCATCGACTGCGGAAACGACGCAAACCTCCATTGCGCAGTACGAGGCCATCGTCGCCAAAGGCGGCTGGCCGGAAGTGCCTCCCGCGGAGAGTTTGCGCGTTGGCGGCAGGAGCCCGGCGGTGCCGCCTCTGCGCGAGCGGCTGGCGATAGCGGGAGATCTGGAGCTCAATTCCGGCGATCCGCTGGTTTTCGATTCCTATGTCGACGCAGCCGTGCGCCGCTTCCAGGTGCGTCATGGGCTGCACGCCGATGGTATCGTGCACGAGCCGACGCTTCGGGCACTGAATGTTCCGGCGCAGGCTCGTCTTGCGCAGCTTCGCACCAATGCCGTCAGGCTGAAGAGCCTCACCGGCAATCTTGGCAGCCGCATCGTGGTCGCCAACATCCCCGCAGCCCAGATCGAGGCGATCGAGAACGGCGTCGCGGTCACGCGTCATACCGCGGTTGCCGGCAAGCCGGACCGGCCTTCGCCGGACATCCAGAGCAAGATCGTGCAGATCAACTTCAACCCGTTCTGGACCGTGCCGGTATCGATCATCCGCAAGGACCTGATTCCAAAGATGCAGGCTGAGCCCGACTATCTCACCAAGAACCATATCCGCATCTTCGATGCCAAAAACAGTGAGCTGTCGCCGGCGCAGATCGATTGGTATTCGGCGGAAGCGGTCAACTACAAGTTCAAGCAGGACGCCGGCGATTTCAATTCGCTCGGCTCGATACGGATCAACTTCCCGAGCCCCCATGGCGTGTACATGCACGACACGCCGTCGAAAAACCTGTTCGGCGAAGATTTCCGCTTCGCCTCCTCGGGCTGCATGCGCGTGCAGAACGTGCGGGAACTGGTGTACTGGATTCTGGCCGAGACCCCGGGTTGGTCAAAAGCCGAAATCGACGAGGTGATCAAGTCCGGCGAGCGCAAGGACGCCAAGGTGGCCAAGCCCTTGCCGCTATACTGGGTCTACGTGACCGCCTGGGCGACCCCCGACGGCGTGGTCCAGTTCCGGGAGGATATCTACAACCGGGACGGGGTAAGCTAGGGCCGGCGGGCTGGTATGCCACCATATCTTGCATAAATTTGGGGCTTGTACCGCAATTGCTTGGCCATTACCGGCCCGATATGCTATTTCGCGAGCACCCTTTCGACCGCCCATAACTGACCGACCGCGATGCCTGTAACTGGTTGCGGCGGTGGAGATATTTCGTCCATGAGCTCTTATTCCTCGAGTGCCAAAGCGGCCTCCGCCCCCGACTCGTTTTTCACCGCAAGGCTGAGCGAGGCGGATCCCGATATCGCCGCCGCCATATCCGGCGAACTCGGGCGCCAACGTCACGAGATCGAGCTGATCGCCTCGGAAAACATCGTCAGCCGGGCGGTGCTTGAAGCGCAGGGTTCCGTCCTCACCAACAAATACGCCGAAGGCTATCCGGGCAACCGTTACTACGGCGGCTGCGAATGGGTCGATGTGGTGGAGACGCTGGCGATCGAGCGTGCCAAGAAGCTGTTCGGTTCGAACTTCGCCAACGTGCAGGCAAATTCCGGCAGCCAGATGAACCAGGCGGTGTTTCTGGCGCTGCTGCAGCCGGGCGATTCTTTCATGGGCCTTGATCTCGCCGCCGGTGGGCATCTCACCCATGGTTCGCCGGTCAACATGTCCGGCAAATGGTTCAAGGCGTCGCATTACACCGTGCGTCGTGAGGACCAGATCATCGACATGGACGCGGTCGCACGGCAAGCCGAGCAGGTGCGGCCCAAGCTGATCATCGCCGGCGGATCGGCCTATTCGCGGCCGTGGGATTTCAAGCGCTTCCGCGAGATCGCAGACCACGTCGGCGCCTATCTCCTGGTCGACATGGCGCATTTCGCAGGCCTCGTGGCCGGCGGCGTCCATGCTTCGCCGGTGCCGCATGCGCATGTCACGACCACGACCACGCACAAATCGCTGCGCGGTCCGCGCGGCGGCCTGATCCTGTGCAACGACGAGGCGCTTGCGAAGAAATTGAACTCGGCGATTTTCCCCGGCCTGCAGGGCGGCCCGCTGATGCATGTGATCGCGGCAAAAGCGGTGGCCTTTGCCGAGGCGCTGCGGCCGGATTTCAAGATCTACGCGAAAAACGTCGTCGAGAATGCCAAGGCGCTGGCCGAAAGCCTGCGCGCGGAAGGCCTCGACATCGTTTCGGGCGGCACCGACAACCACCTGATGCTGGTCGACCTCAGGCCAAAGGGCTTGAGGGGCAACGTCTCGGAAAAGGCGCTGGTGCGCGCGGCCATCACCTGCAACAAGAACGGCATCCCGTTCGATCCGGAAAAGCCGTTTGTCACCTCGGGGCTGCGTCTTGGCACGCCGGCGGCGACGACGCGCGGCTTCGGCGTCGCCGAATTCAGGCAGGTCGGCGGCATGATCGCCGAAGTCTTGAACGCGGTTGCCCAGTCAAAGGATGGGGCGGCGCCTGTGGTCGAAGCCGCCATCAAGGAACGGGCGCGAGCTCTCACCGATCGTTTCCCGATCTATCAATGAGGTCTTGATCAAGGGAGTCATTTCGGATGCGTTGCCCCAGCTGCAACAGCCTCGATACGCAGGTGAAGGATTCGCGTCCGACCGAGGATTCCGCCGTGATCCGGCGGCGGCGTGTATGCGTGGCATGCAATTTTCGCTTTACCACCTTCGAACGGGTACAACTGCGCGAACTCACGGTGATCAAGCGCAACGGCCGAAGGGTGCCGTTCGACCGCGACAAACTGGTGCGCTCGCTGCAGATATCCCTGCGCAAGCGGCCGGTCGATCCGGAGCGGGTCGAAAAGATGGTCTCGGCCATCGTGCGCGAGCTGGAGAGCGGCGGGGAAGCGGAGATCTCGTCGGAGGCGATCGGCGAAATCGTGATGGAACATCTGCGCCAGCTCGATGATGTCGCCTATGTGCGCTTTGCCTCGGTTTACCGCAACTTCCGCGAGGCCAAGGATTTCGAGGCAGTGCTTGGCGAACTCTCCGGCGACGACGACGCGCGGATTACGCTGTTACGCAAATGATCTTCCGCATTCTGGAAGAACAGCTTGCAAAAAAATCGGGGGAATTGAGGGCGGCTGACCAGCGCTTCATGCAGCTCGCGCTGACGCTGGGCCGGCGCGGACTGGGCCGCACCTGGCCGAATCCGGCCGTTGGTGCGGTGGTGGTCAAGGATGGCGTGATCGTGGGGCGAGGCTGGACCCGGCCTGGCGGCCGCCCCCACGCCGAGCCTGTGGCGCTCGCGCAGTCAGGCGATGCCGCCCGCGGCGCCACGCTTTATGTGACGCTGGAGCCGTGTTCGCATTTCGGCAAGTCGCCGCCCTGCACGGATGCCGTGATCGCTGCGGGCATCAAACGCGTGGTGTCGGCCATCGAGGATCCTAATCCGGAGGTGGCGGGGCAGGGGCATGCCCGGCTCCGCGCCGCGGGGATTGCGGTCGACATTGGAGTTGGCGCCGCGGACGCTGCGCGCGACCACGCCGGACATTTCAGGCGTATCCGCGACAACCGCCCCCATGTGATCCTCAAGCTCGCCGTCTCGACCGACGACAAGATCGCCGCTGCCGGCCGCAAGCCCGTGGCAATCTCGGGCGAGGCCGCAAACGCCCGCACGCACTTGCTCCGGGCACAATGCGACGCCGTCCTGGTAGGAATAGGCACCGTGCTCGCCGACGATCCGCTGTTGACATGCCGCCTTCCCGGCATGGAGGCCTGGTCACCGGTACGGGTGGTTCTGGATTCCGCACTTCGAATTCCCCCCACCAGCCGGCTGGTTCAGTCCGCTCGCGCAACGCCGCTATGGGTGATGACGACCGGTCTCGGTGAAGCTGCCGCCGCCACAATGCTGGGCGCCGCGGGTGCCCAGGTGATCCGCCTCGCCACGACCTCCACGCCGCGGCGGGCCCCGAATTTGTCGGCTGTGCTGCGCACTCTGGCAGAACGCGGCATCACGCGGCTTCTGGTGGAGGGTGGCGCGCGCGTTGCCTCCTCGTTCGTCGCCGCAGGCCTGATCGATGAATTCTGGCTGTTGCGCGGCGAGAGCTCGATCGGCGCCGACGGGGTGGCCGCTCTGGACCGCCTGCCGCTCGCATCCATCACCAAGTCGCCCGGCTTTCACGTTCGTGGTAGCGAAAATCTGGATAAAGACACTCTTACGATATACGAGCGCGTCTAATGTTCACCGGCATTGTCACCGACATCGGCGAAGTCGTCAGCCTGACGCCGACCGCGAAAGGCCAGCTGCATCGGCTGCGGATCGCGTGTGGCTACGACCGCTCCACCATCGCCGATGGTGCTTCGATCGCTTGCAATGGTGTCTGCCTGACGGTGCTCGCATCGGGCCTCGAGCGCGGCAAGACCTGGTTCGATGTCGATGCCGCCGCCGAAACGCTCGGCATGACGACGGCGAAAGACTGGGTGGCCGGCACCAGGCTCAACCTTGAACGGCCGCTGAAGATCGGCGATGAGCTCGGCGGTCACATCGTCGCGGGACACGCCGACGGGACCGCCACCATCGTGAGCCGCGACGATTTACCCGGCATGGCGCGGTTCCACCTGCGCACAAGGCGCGAGCTGGCGCGTTTCATCGCACCCAAGGGCTCAGTGACGCTCGATGGCGTGTCGCTGACGGTGAATACCGTCGATGAGGTTGATTTTTCGGTTTTGATCATCCCGCACACGCTCAATGTGACGACACTCGGGAGCTGGCGTGCCGGCAAAGAGGTCAATATAGAAGTCGATCTGATGGCCCGTTACGCCGCGCGGCTTGCCGAAATGAAATAGTGGAGAGGCTGATCAATGGCAGAGGCGCGACGCGCACAATCAAACGATCGGACCGACCTGTCGGGGGCGCGCGCGCTGATCGTCGAGGCGCGCTTCTATGATGATATCCAGGACGCGCTCATGGAAGGCGCCCTTGCCGAACTGAAAGCGGCCTCCGTCGCGCACGAGGTAATTACCGTGCCCGGGGCGCTGGAGATTGCGGCCGCGATTGCGATCGCGCTCGATGCAGCCGAGAACAAGGGCCGGCCCTATGATGCGGTAATCGCGCTCGGATGTGTGATCAGGGGCGACACCATCCACTTCGAAATCGTCGCAATGGAATCTTCGCGCGCATTGATGGATCTGGCCGTGGCCAGGCAAATTCCACTCGGCAACGGCATCATCACCGTCGACACCGAAGCCCAGGCGTGGGCTCGGGCGCGCGCCGGCGAACTCGACAAGGGCGGGGATGCTGCGCGCGCGGCGCTCGCCATGCTGCGGATCAAACGTCGACTGACCCGGGCTTGATCATGGCCGAGAGCAGGAAAAGGCACGCCAGGAAACCCGCCAAGGGACCGGACAAGAAAGCCAACCGCCGCGGCGCCGCACGCCTTGCCGCGGTGCAGGCGCTTTATCAGATGGATATTGCGGGCGCCGGAATCAACGACATCTTCGCCGAGTTCGAAAGCCATTGGCTCGGCGGCGAGGTCGAAGGCGAAAAGTATTTGCCCGCGGAAGCGGCCTTCTTTCGCGACGTGGTTTCCGGGGTGGTGCGCGATCAGGGCAAGCTCGATCCCCTGATCGACGAGGCGTTGTCGAAGGGCTGGCCGCTGAAGCGGATCGATGCCATCCTGCGCGCGGTGTTGCGCGCGGGCGCCTACGAACTGGAGCATCGAAAGGACGTGCCGGGCCGCGTCGTCGTATCGGAATATGTCGATGTCGCACACGCCTTCGTCGAGGCTGAGGAGACAGGCATGGTGAATGCGGTACTCGACCAGATCGCCCGCCAATTCCGCGTCGACGAGTTTGCGCGGACCCGGTAGTTGAGATGAAGCCTCCGACAACAACCGCCTCTGGTGAGGATTTGCTGATCGCGCGCTATTTTCGCCCGATTGCGACCGATCCGGGTGCCTTCGGCCTCACCGACGATGCCGCGATCCTGAAGTCAATGGGCGACGACATCGTCGTGACGACGGACGCCCTCGTCGAAGGCGTACACTTTCTGCCGGACGATCCTCCGGATACGGTTGCGCAGAAAGCGCTGCGCGTGAACCTTTCCGATCTCGCAGCAAAGGGCGCGACGCCTGCAGGGTTCCTGTTGACCCTTGCGCTGCGTGCGGTTGATGACGCCTGGTTGGCTGCCTTCGCGCGCGGGCTTGGGGCCGATGCCGGCAGGTTCGCTTGTCCGCTTTTAGGTGGCGATACCGTTTCGACCCCCGGCCCGCTGATGGCCTCGATCACCGCCTTCGGGCGGATCGCGCCTGGCAAGATGATCCATCGGAGCGGAGCCCATGCGGGCGATCGCGTGGTGGTTACGGGTACGATTGGCGATGCTGCGCTGGGCCTCGATATCCTGAGGGGGGGCAGGGTGGCGGCAATATTCGAGGGTGATGCGGCGGCCAGGCTGACGCTCGTTCGGCGTTACCGCGTTCCGGAGCCACGGAGCGCGCTTGCCAAGGTGCTCCGCGATCACGCGCATGGGGCCATGGATGTCTCCGACGGTCTTGCCGGCGATCTCGTCAAGCTCTGCGCGGCATCGGGTGTGTCGGCCGTAATCGATGTGCCAGCCGTTCCGTTGTCACAACCGGCAGCGAGGGCGCTTTCGGCGGGCGCAGTCAGCTTGGAGGCGCTGATGACAGGAGGAGATGACTACGAGATCCTGTGCGCGATCCCCGAGGAGGGATTCGAAGCCTTTGCCCAAGCCGCCGCTGCCGCGGGCGTGACGGTCAGTTGCATCGGGGCCATGATCGCGGCCACCTCGCCACCGCAATTTCTCGACGCACAGGGGAGGAACTTGCCGCTTGGTCGCCTGTCCTTCAGCCATTTCTAGGATTCTTGCGAAAACCGCCCGTTCGGGTGCAAATACCTTTCGAAATCGCCGGTTTTCCCACTTGCCGGCGTTGCGCCGGGGGTGTGATTTTGGCATGGTCCCGGCCGATTTGAGGCCGCCCTTTTGGCCAGGGCGGGCCTTTTTGTGCGCCTGCCGCATTCGCGGCGAAAGGCGTGGGGTGATCATCGAGATAAGTCCGAGGCAAATTCAATGACAGCATTATGGGTGATTGTGCTCTGCGGAGCGCTTTCCATCGTTTACGCCATCTGGGCGACGGCATCGGTTTTAAAATCGGATGCCGGCAATCCGCGCATGCAGGAGATTGCTGCCGCGGTGCGCGAGGGTGCGCAGGCCTATTTGAAGCGACAGTACCTGACGATCGGTATGGTCGGCATTGTGATCTTCGCGTTGCTGGCTTACTTCCTCGGAACGCTGGTCGCCGTCGGTTTCGCAATCGGCGCGGTACTGTCGGGCGCGGCCGGCTTCATCGGCATGAACGTTTCGGTGCGTGCCAACGTGCGCACGGCACAGGCCGCGACCGTGTCGCTCGCAGGTGGACTTGAGTTGGCCTTCAAGGCAGGCGCCATCACCGGCCTTCTGGTCGCCGGTCTCGCGTTGCTGGGCGTCACCCTTTATTTCGGCTTCCTCACTTTCTCGCTACATCTGGCCGCGAACAGCCGCACCGTAGTCGATGCGCTGGTGGCGCTCGGATTTGGCGCTTCGCTGATTTCGATCTTCGCGCGTCTGGGCGGCGGCATCTTCACCAAAGGCGCTGATGTCGGCGGCGATCTCGTCGGCAAAGTCGAAGCCGGCATTCCCGAGGACGATCCGCGCAATCCAGCCACCATCGCCGACAACGTCGGCGACAATGTCGGCGATTGCGCCGGCATGGCCGCCGACCTGTTCGAGACCTACGCGGTCACTGCGGTTGCCACCATGGTGCTGGCTGCGATCTTCTTTGCGACCTCGCCGCTTCTGATGAACATGATGACGCTGCCGCTGGCCATCGGGGGCGCCTGCATCATCACCTCGATCGTCGGCACCTTCTTCGTCAAGCTCGGCGCCAACCAGTCAATCATGGGCGCGCTGTACAAGGGCTTGTTCGCAACTGGCATCCTGTCGCTGGCAGGCGTTGCCGGCGTGATCTACTGGTTGGTCGGCTTTGGACCGCTGGCGGGTGTGAAATTCACCGGCATGGCGCTGTTCGAGTGCGGCGTCGTCGGCCTCGTCGTCACCGGATTGATCATCTGGATCACCGAATACTACACCGGTACCGAGTATCGCCCGGTCAAGTCGATCGCCGCAGCGTCGGTCACAGGTCACGGCACCAACGTGATCCAGGGCCTGGCGATCTCGATGGAAGCGACCGCAGGTCCAGCACTGGTGATCATTGCTGGCATTCTCGTCACTTACAGCCTTGCGGGCCTGTTCGGCATCGCGGTTGCGACCACCACGATGCTGGCTCTGGCCGGCATGATCGTGGCGCTCGACGCGTTCGGTCCGGTCACCGACAATGCCGGCGGCATTGCCGAAATGGCTGGTCTGCCCAAGGAAGTCCGTAAAGCCACCGACGCGCTCGACGCGGTCGGCAACACCACCAAGGCTGTGACCAAGGGTTATGCGATCGGTTCCGCCGGCCTCGGCGCGCTGGTGCTGTTCGCGGCCTACAATGAAGACCTGAAATACTTCATCGCCAATGCCGCTAAATTTCCGTACTTCCAGGGCGTGCTGCCCGACTTCTCGCTGAATAATCCCTATGTCGTCGTGGGTCTGTTGTTCGGCGGCCTGCTGCCCTACCTGTTTGGTGCGCTGGGCATGACTGCGGTCGGCCGTGCCGCCGGTGCGATCGTCGAGGAAGTGCGGCGGCAGTTCCGCGAGAAGCCCGGCATCATGCAGGGTACCGACAAGCCGGATTACGGCAAGGCCGTCGACCTTCTGACCAAGGCAGCGATCAAGGAAATGATCGTTCCATCGCTTCTGCCGGTGCTGTCGCCGATCCTTGTCTATTTCCTGATCTACTGGATCGCGGGCGGCGGAGCGGCCGGCAAGTCGGCCGCATTCTCCGCAGTCGGCGCCATGCTGCTCGGTGTGATCGTGACCGGACTGTTCGTCGCGATCTCCATGACCTCAGGGGGCGGCGCCTGGGACAATGCCAAGAAGTACATTGAAGACGGTCACTATGGCGGCAAGGGCTCGGACGCTCACAAGGCTGCCGTAACGGGCGACACCGTCGGCGATCCCTATAAGGATACGGCCGGTCCGGCCGTGAACCCGATGATCAAGATCACCAACATCGTGGCGTTGCTGCTGTTGGCTGTTCTTGCGCACTAAGGCGATCGCGGGCACCAAAGAAACCCCGCTTGTATCGCCGCGGGGTTTCTGACTTTGGCGATGGACGGAGATGCGAAGTCAGGTTGGCGCGAAAGGAGAGCGGGTTTCATTGACCCTGGCCGACGTTCAGTGCCTTGAACAGCGGCGCGACATAGTTGATCTCCTGGCCCGAAGTCGGCGTGGTGCGGCTGATGAAGTCGAAAATCCTGCCGTCCTTCAGTCCGTAATTCGCCAGCCGCCGAACCTGCCGGTTCTTGTCGAAATAGACCGCGATCACGCGCTGATCGATAATCTTATCGTTCATGAACGCGATCGAGCGCTCCGCGCGCTGCGAGATGTAGTAGAACACCTCGCCGTTCAGGGTTGCGACCGTGGATGGCGTTCCCATCACGATCAAAACTTGATCCTGGCTCGCGCCGATAGGAATTTGTTCGAGCGCGCCGGGCGGGAGGATGTAACCCCTCTGGAACTGCTCGCCGCAACCACTGAGGGCCGCGCTTGCCAAGGCGATCGCCGTGGCGAGGCGCACACCTCGCCAGCGTCGCGCCATTGTACGCAGCGAGCTTGTCTGACTGGATTCGATCATGCCGGAATCGGCTCCATCCCCTTGCGTCGCCTGAAGCGTTGACGTACCGGGCAGCACCGAGGATTGCAACAGGGGCGAGCCGGGAGGGCTCGCACGCGGAACCCACAATGCTCTGGCCATTCAATCACTTCAGGAAACCCCACGCGCCCCCAAGCGGTACCATCGAGGCCATCTATGGCACGATCGTGGCGCAAGCGCGAGAACCGTCTTTCTACCTTGACCTGGGTGTACCGGACACGGTCAGCGGTCGATTTGACCTATTGGTGCTGCATCTGTGGATGGTATTGCGGCGATTTCGGTCCGCCGAAGACCTGGCAAAAGTTTCACAGGCGCTTTTCGATCATTTCTGCGACGATATGGATGCCAATTTGAGGGAAATGGGCGTTGGTGACCTTGCGGTGCCCAAGCGCATGCAGGCCTTCGGCGAAGCGTTCTATGGCAGGGCGGCGGCCTATGACCTCGTGCTGGAACAGGGTGGAGAGCCGCTCGCGCAGGCTCTGAGCCGCAACGTCCTGAATGGGGAGGGCATGGAAAACGCGCGGCGTCTTGCCACTTATGTCGAGGCGGCCGTCGCAAATCTTGCCCTTCACGACAAGGCTTCGCTGCTGGCCGCCGCCTGGAGCTTCCCCTTGCCCGTTCAACCAGGCATCAAGGCCAATCACGGAAAAGATCTGGAACGATGAATACCGCAGATCCCTGGAGAGTTCCCGTCGCCGTGTTGCAAATACCGGAGAGCGGATTGCATCGCGAATTTGAGGCGGACCTGATGGAACGCCGCGCGATGGCCGAGATCGCCGGCTTGCGCGAAATCGCGTCGGCCCGCGCCTCGTTCGACATGACGCTGAAAAGCGGCGGACGTGTCCATGTCACCGGTCAGGTGGTAGCGCGGATCGGTCAGACCTGCGTGGTAACGCTCGATCCGATCGAGAACGAAATCGACGAGCTCGTCGATCTGATCTTTGCACCGCCCGAACAAATTCGGGACCTGTCGAACCTGGTCGAAGAGGGTGCGGAGAGCGAAATTGAAATTGCCGATCCACCGGAACCGATCATCAACGGCGTCATTGATCTCGGTCGGATTGCGACCGATGCCTTGTTCCTTGCGGTGGATCCCTATCCACGCAAGCCGGACGCTGTTTTTGAACCGCACGTGGAAGCCAGGGACCCCAGGGACCATCCGTTTGCGGCGCTCGGAGCGCTGCGGCCAGGGGCCAAGTCTGAGGGCTCAATCAAGCGGCCCGAGACCCCCAAAGGCGGCAACCGTGAATGATGGGGGCGCCCAACGGCTCCGCAGCAGCAGATTGACGCCTACCGGGAGCTCGGTATTCAAATTATGCCGTTGAATTGACTGGAATTATTCACATATTTTGATTCTTCGGCGGCGTCGCTTGGCCATCAAAGGGAACTGGTCAAGAGGTTGTGTCGCGTCGAGGAAACGCTATTGTCGCGGCCCGGTCAGGGCGCAGGGTGGCGCTCGCCGATCGCAGTTCACCCTGCGATTTCCACGGCCCAGCAATAAAGTCCGTAAGAGATCAGGTTTCCGGGACGTTCATGCCTCAAAAGGTTCGAATCGCGCTTGACGCCATGGGGGGCGACGTTGGCGCGTCGGTCGTCATTCCCGGCGCAGCGATTTCTTTGACCCGCCACCCCGACACGGAATTCATTCTGTTCGGAGATCAAGCGGTGATCGACCCGCAGTTGGCGCAACATTCCGCATTGAAGGCGGCTTCTCGCGTTGTCCACACCAGCGTTGCCGTCAGCATGCACGACAAGCCGAGCCAGGCGCTCCGCCGCGGGCGCAAGACCTCATCGATGTGGCTGGCGATCGATGCCGTCAAGAAGGGTGAGGCTGACGTAGCGGTTTCCGCCGGCAACACCGGCGCTTTGATGGCGATGGCACGGTTCTGCCTGCGTACGCTGCCGGGCGTCGACAGCCCGGCGATTGCGGCCGTTTGGCCGACGGTGCGAGGCGATTCCGTCGTGCTCGACCTCGGTGCAACCATTGGCGGCGACGCGCGTCATCTGGTGACGCTTGCGGTGCTCGGCAGCGCCATGGCAAGCGTTCTGTTCGATCTCGAACGGCCGACCGTGGGCCTGCTCAACATCGGGGTCGAGGAAATCAAGGGTCGGGAGGAAGTTCGGGAAGCGGCGGAATTGCTGCGCGGGATGAATTTCCCCCAGCTTGAGTATATCGGCTTCGTCGAAGGCGACGGCATCGGCAGGGGGGCAGCCGACGTGATCGTCGCCGAAGGCTTCAGCGGCAATATCGCGCTGAAGGCGGCCGAGGGCACGGCGCGCCAGATCAATGAATTCCTCCGCGCCGCACTGTCGAGCAGTTGGCGTTCAAGGATCGGCTATCTGTTTGCAAAGAACGCGTTCAAGGCGCTTCGCGACAAGCTCGATCCCAACAAATCAAATGGCGGCGTGTTGCTCGGACTGAAAGGTGTGGTCGTCAAGAGTCACGGTGGAACCGACGCCGAAGGCTTTGCTTACGCCGTCGATGTTGGTTATGAGATGGTCCACTACGATCTCCTCAACAAGATCAATCAAATGCTCAATCGTGACGGCAGCGCGCTTGCCCACGCACCGACCGCGCAGGAGGCTGTCTCGTGACTGCTATACGTTCGGTCGTGCTCGGCTGCGGCTCGTACCTGCCACGGCGAATACTGACCAATGCCGAACTGGCGACGCAAATCGACACTTCCGACGAGTGGATCGTGCAGCGCACCGGCATCCGGCAGCGCCATATTGCTGCTGAAGGCGAGTTCACCTCGCATTTGGCCATCCATGCGGCTCGATCGGCGCTTGCCAATGCCGGCGTTGATGCGCGGTCGATCGACCTGATCGTGCTGGCGACTTCCACGCCGGACAACACGTTCCCGGCGACGGCTGTCGCGGTCCAAGAAGCGCTTTGCATCCATCACGGCGCGGCCTTCGACCTGCAGGCGGTGTGTTCGGGATTCGTCTTTGCGCTTTCTGCGGCCGATAACTTCCTGCGCACTGGCGCGTTCAAACGCGCGCTTGTCATCGGCGCCGAAACATTTTCCCGGATTCTCGACTGGAACGATCGTGGCACCTGCGTGCTGTTCGGCGACGGGGCTGGCGCTCTGGTGCTGGACGCCCAGCCGCAGCCGGGCCTTCCTTCCGATCGCGGCGTGCTGACGACCCACCTGCGCTCCGATGGCCGGCACAAGTCGAAGCTTTATGTCGATGGCGGGCCGTCATCGACAGGCACGGTCGGTCACCTCCGGATGGAGGGACGCGAAGTATTCAAGCACGCCGTCGGCATGATCACAGACGTGATCGTTGACGCGTTTGAGGCAACCGGCACGTCCGCCGAGCAAATCGACTGGTTCGTTCCTCACCAGGCCAACAAGCGAATCATCGATGCTTCGGCCCATAAGCTGCATATTGCGCCGCAGAAAGTCGTGCTTACGGTCGATCTTCATGGCAATACTTCGGCTGCCTCGATCCCGCTCGCGCTGTCGGTCGCAATCGCGGACGGACGCGTGAAGAGGGGCGACCTGGTCCTGCTCGAAGCCATGGGGGGCGGCTTTACGTGGGGTTCGGCCCTGGTCCGGTGGTGAGCGGTACCTAAAATGATTGGTGTGCTCTGCACTCTTCTTTCATGCTAATGCATTGATGAGCGGTGTTGACCGTCAGTGCTTAAGCACTTAATTTCAGACGCGAAAATTTTGTTCGCCGAGAGTTTGGGGCAGGCGATGACCGGAACCGGAAAAACCGTCACACGCGTTGATCTGTGCGAGGCCGTCTACCAGAAGGTCGGCCTTTCGCGCACCGAATCATCCGCATTCGTAGAGCTGGTGTTGAAGGAGATTACCGATTGCCTGGAGAAGGGCGAGACGGTGAAGCTTTCTTCGTTCGGCTCATTCATGGTGCGCAAGAAAGGTCAGCGGATCGGACGCAATCCGAAGACCGGCACCGAGGTGCCGATCTCGCCGCGCCGCGTTATGGTATTCAAGCCGTCGGCTATTCTGAAACAGCGCATAAACGGCCACAACCCTGGCAATGGCGAGGGTAAGGTCGATTAGAGCAATCGCTCCGCGGAGCGGGCACAAGGGAGCGGGCATTTGGACAAGGCGCCGGATGCGTTCCGAACCATCAGCGAGGTCGCTGAAGACCTCGACATCCCGCAACACGTCCTGCGGTTCTGGGAGACGCGTTTTTCTCAGATCAGGCCGATGAAGCGGAGTGGGGGTCGCCGCTACTACCGCCCCGACGACGTTGATCTGCTCCGCGGCATCCGCCGCTTGCTGTACGGCGAGGGCTACACGATCCGGGGGGTGCAGCGCATTCTGAAGGAGCACGGCATCGCGTCGGTCCAGCGGCTGGCCGACGCCTCGGCCGTCGCTTCATTCGGGGCGATCGAAGAGGTGATCGGTCAAAGCATTCTCGAGCGCGACGACGATGCAACTCCACCAGTCGATCTGGATGATGACGACTACGAAAGCTCGGAGGAAAGCGGCATTCCGCGCCGGGCAGAGCGGGGCCGGGGAAGGGTTGCCGAGGTATTCGACGATGAAGACCCGATTCCTGGCGTTGCCGACCTTGCCCCGGGGGTGGATCTGGCTCGCCTCAGGGGGGCTCTGGATGAGCTGATCGCCTGCCGACAACTGCTCGCTGCTGCACTCAAGGACGGCTAGCGTCATCACCGAGCGAGCGCAGTTCAGAAGGGCGAATCGCGCGCCTTGCGCGACAGCCTGATCGAAGCTAAGGGAACGGCATCGGAGCGTGGCGCAGCCCGGTTAGCGCACTAGTCTGGGAGACTAGGGGTCGCGAGTTCAAATCTCGCCGCTCCGACCAACAGAAGCCCAGGTATTACGGGGGCGTTTTGATGCTTTCGGACCCCAGCGAGGGACGAGTGCGGCATCAGGCCGGCGTTGTTTATGATGACCTCGATGCGTCAGTAGGGACCTCACGGCGGTTTCGACAAGGTTCCGGACCTGTTCGTGCTTCGTGACGTTGGTCTTCACGGCAGCTTCATTGCCGAGCGGCACACTTGATGTCTGTCAGCGCCCGGTAGTCGCCATCAGCTGCGGCGGATAGCGTTCGCCCTCGACCTTGATCGAGGCGGCCGCCTTCTTGATCTCTGCGAGATCATCGGCCGTAAGTTCAACGTCGGCAGCCTTCAAGTTCTCCTCCAGGCGGCTGAGCTTCGTGGTACCCGGGATCGGAACGACCCAGGACTTCTGCGCCAGCAGCCAGGCCAGCGCGATCTGCGCCGGTGTGGACTTCTTGCGCTCGCCGATCCGCTTGAGGAGATCCACGAGCGCCAGGTTCGCCTTCATCGCTTCGGGCGTGAAGCGCGGCAGGCTGCTGCGGAAGTCGTTCTCCGCGAGCTTGGTGTTCTCGCTCATCGCTCCGGTCAGGAAGCCCTTGCCGAGAGGGCTATAGGGCACGAAGCCGATCCCGAGTTCCTCACAGGCTTGCAGGATGCCGTTAGTCTCGGGGCCGCGGGTCCAGAGCGAGTATTCGTTCTGGAGCGCAGTGATCGGCTGCACGGCATGGGCGCGTCGGACGGTTTGCGCGCCCGGCTCGGACAGGCCGAAGTGCTTGACCTTTCCCTCCTTGATCAGCTCTTTGACGGCGCCGGCAACGTCCTCAATCGGCACGTCCGGATCGACACGGTGCTGGTAGAACAGGTCGATGTGATCGATCTTCAACCGCTTGAGGGAGGCTTCGGCGACCTCGCGAATATGCGCCGGGCGGCTGTTCATTCCGGACTGCCTGCCTGTCGCCTGATCGATGTTAAAGCCGAATTTCGTGGCGATGACGACTTGGTCGCGAACGGGTGCGAGCGCTTCGCCGACCAGCTCCTCGTTGGTGAATGGTCCGTAGACCTCGGCGGTATCGAAGAACGTCACGCCACGGTCATAGGCCGCACGGATGAGATTCACCGCGTCCTGCTTCTCCAGTGCATGGCCGTACCCGAAATTCAGGCCCATGCAGCCGAAGCCGATGGCTGATACTTCAAGTCCACGCTTTCCCAGTGTTCTCTTCTTCATCTCATTCTCCTGTTCGCGATCCGAGCCGATACTGGGCGTCGCTGACCTTCTCCATCCACTCCACGGTGCTGCCGTTCAGCGCTTCCTGGATGGCGAAGTGACTCATGCCGGTCGTGGCGGTCGCGCCGTGCCAGTGCTTCTCGCCGGGTGGAAACCAGATAACGTCGCCTGGCCTGATCTCCTCGATCGGACCGCCCTCCCGCTGTACCCAGCCAAGCCCGGAGGTGACGATCAGTGTTTGCCCGAGCGGATGGGTGTGCCAGGCGGTGCGCGCGCCCGGCTCGAAGGTGACGTGGGCGCTCCGCACGCGGGCTGGCTCCGGCGCCTCGAACAGCGGGTCGACGCGGACCGCACCGGTGAAATATTCGGCCGGTCCTTTTCCGGACGGGCGCGAGCCGTTCCGTTTGATATCCATCAGCCTCTCCCGATCCTTTATGAGCAACGATGCGACCGCATCGAGGCACCTCGGTGCTTGACGCCGATCAAGTCGCCTAAACTTAATTCCGCGCCCTCCATGCGATTAGGTGCTAGAATATGCATGTGTCTATGAATTGGACTCATGAATGCTTCGGGAAAATCTCAATGACCTCCTGGGCTTTCTGGAGGTTGCCAGGGAACGGAGCTTCACCCGGGCGGCGGCGAAGCTCGGCGTGTCGCAATCAGCATTGAGCCATGCGATCAGAGTCCTGGAGATGCGCCTCGGAGTCCGCTTGCTCGCGCGGACCACGCGCAGCGTTTCTCCGACGGAAGCCGGCGAACGCCTGTTGCGATCCATCGGACCGCGCTTGGACCAGATCGAAACGGACTTGGCGGCGCTGAGCGAGTTGCGGGACAAGCCCGCAGGCAATATCCGAATCACAGCGGGCGAGCATGCGGCGGAATCCATCATGTGGCCGGCGCTTGAGAGGCTGCTGCCTGCCTATCCCGAGATCAAAGTCGAGCTCATCGTCGACCATGGGCTCACCGACATCGTCGCCGAACGTTACGACGCCGGAGTTCGCCTCGGCGAGCAGGTCGCAAAGGACATGATCGCGGTCCGGATTGGACCCGACTTCCGCATGGCGGTGGTGGGCTCACCGTCCTATTTCGCTAAACGACCTAAACCCAAGAGGCCGCAGGATCTGACTGCTCACCAGTGCATCAATATCCGCCTGCCGACCTACGGCGGGCTTTATCCCTGGGAATTCGAGAAACGGGGCCGTGCGCTCAAAGTCCGCGTCGAGGGTCCGGTGGTCTTCAACAACATCGCGTTGAGGCTTAAAGCGGCGCGTGCCGGGCTTGGTCTTGCGTACCTGCCGGAGGACGAGGTCAACGCCGACGTCGCACAGGGTCGGCTGATCCGTGTCCTCGAGGACTGGTGTGCACCCTTTTCGGGATATCACCTGTACTATCCAAGCCGCAGGCAGCCAGCGCAGGCTTTTGCCTTACTTGTCGATGCGCTTCGTTACCAAGAGAGATGACCGGAATGCGCGGCGGACCATGATCGAGCGCACCGAGCAGCGCTTCGGTCTCAAGCTCGAACGGGCTTGCTGGCGATACGCTTCGCCAAAGTGATATCCTCGTCGCAACGATTTGCGTCACTCGGTAACCACGCGCTCTTTGATATACAGTGCCCATGAATTGATGCTTGAAACAGCAATCTATTGGTTATAAATATATATTTGACCTGGAATTGGAGAAGCGAGTTCATGATTACCGCCAATCAGCTCAGGGCTGCTCGGGCGCTCCTGAACATCGATCAGCGGCAAATGGCTGAGCTGGCACACCTTTCGGTGCCGACGATCCAGCGTATGGAAGCCAGTGACGGCGTCGTCCGCGGCAACGTCGATTCTCTCATGAAGCTGGTTTCTGCTCTCGAGAATGCCGGGATCGAGCTGATCAATCCGGGGGTTCCGAGTTCCACCGGAGGTCGAGGCGTACGACTCCGGGAGCATGTCACGAAGCCAAAGCCGAAGATTGTCCGGCAGCAAAAGCTGTTGGAGCGGGCGCGATGAATGCATGATTATCGCTGCAATGGTCGGCTCGGCCGATCCGCGGCGACTTGCGCTCCTGCTGCTTGAGCGCATCTGCTTGAGCGCCCCGAAGCTGGCCACTCCGATGCTCATCGTTCCTGACCACCATATGTTGCCAACAATATTGCGATGCCCTGCATCGGCGCCGCGATTATTCCCGCCTGGAACAACCGCAACATCGAAGCAATTTTCAAGGCGCAACGGCGGCCGTGTCTGCCTGCTCGAGCAACGCAAGAAGACCTTTCAGCATAGCAGTTGGAGTAGGGGGACAGCCATGGATGTGGAGGTCGACAGGGACGACTTCGGAGACCCCGCCAACGACTGCGTAGCTGCCGGCGAAACACCCTCCATCCCGAGCGCAATCTCCGATCGCGACGACCCATTTGGGATTGGGGACCGCATGATAGGTGCGCGCGAGCGCTTCGCGCATGTTCTTGGTCACGGGACCGGTCACCATTAGCACATCGGCATGGCGCGGCGAGGCAACGAACCGGAGGCCAAAGCGTTCGACGTCGTAGTAGCCGTTATTAAGCGCGTGGATTTCGAGTTCGCATCCATTGCAAGAGCCGGCGTCGACCTCTCTTATCGAGAGACTCCGACCGAGCCGCCGCCGCGCAGCGTGGCCAACGGCTGTTGCGAGTTCCGTCACTGCAGCATCGTCCGACGACGGGGCCCGCTCGGTGAACGGCCGGCGAAACAGGGTTTCAAAAAGCAGCTTGCGCATTTTTACTGTCCTTAGAGGTCGTGGCCCGAATACGAGCAGTTGAACGACTTGTTGCAGAGCGGAAAATCCGCAACGATGTTGCCCTCGATGGCTGCCTCCAGCAGCGGCCACTGAAACCACGAGGGGTCGCGGAGGTGGCATCGTTCGATCAGGCCATCGAGCAGGCGCAGCCAGACCAGAACGTCGCCGCGAAATCCCTCGACGATGGCCATGCCTTCGCTCGGCTCGCGCCAGCGCCCCACGGGCGTGCTTGACGGGCCTTCGGGAAGCCGATCCAGGATCTGGTCGATCAGCGAAAGGCTCTGCTCGATTTCGCGCACCCTGATCCAGACGCGCGCATTGACATCGCCCTCCTTCAGGACGGGTACCTCGAAGCGCAGGCTGTCATACGGCGGATAGGCCAGCGCCCGGCGCGCATCGAACGATCGCCCGGACGCCCGGCCGACATAGCCTCCGGCAGCATACTGCCTGGCTAATGCGGGCTTGAGCACGCCGGTATCGACCGTGCGATCCTGGAGCGATGCGGTGTTGTCGTAGAGCTCGACCAAGACAGGAAAGCGCAGGCGGATGTTATCTAGCGTCGCCCGGATGATTGCTTTTCCGTCATCGTTCAGGTCACGGGTCACGCCGCCGGGCGTGATGACGTCCCGCATCAACCGATGGCCGAATGCATTGAGGGCTGCGCGCAGCACGCTCTCGCGCAACACGCTGCAATGCGCGTGGATCAGGGTGAAGGAGGCATCGTTGCAGATCGCCCCGATGTCGCCGAGATGGTTGGCGAGCCGCTCGAGTTCGGCGAGCAGCGCCCGCAGAAACACCGCGCGATCGGGCACGACAAGCTCCAAAGCGGCCTCCGCCGCCCGCGAAAACGCAAAAGCGTAAGCCACCGTGCTGTCGCCTGACACCCGTCCGGCGAGCTGTACTGCCCGCTCGAGATCGGCGCCTGACATCAGCCCTTCTATGCCCTTGTGCGTGTAGCCGAGCCGCTGCTCGAGTCGGACCACGGTTTCGCCGCTTGCCGTAAAACGGAAATGTCCGGGTTCGATGATGCCCGCATGCACCGGGCCGACCGCAATCTGGTTCAGGCCTTCGCCCTCGACCGGAAGGAAACGATAAGGTGCGGACTTTGACAGCGCGTCGATGCGATCGCCCAACGGGAAGCGCACGCCCCAATTATCGTGATCAAGCCAGGGACGGGTATCGGGCAAGCCTTGCGCCGATAGCCCGAACAGATCGTGCACTGTTCGCTCCAGTCGAAGCGCCGGCGGGTGAAGCCTGCCGATCGAGGCGTAGCTGCCATCGGGGCAATCCAGGCTGACGATGGCGATTTCTGCGGTATCTTCATCCATGATCGCCATGTGCACCATTGAGGGTTCGCCCCAAAGGCCGAGCAAGCTCAGGTGTCCCTGCGCCAGTTCGTTTGCCACAAATCTCCAGAGGTGAGCACCCACCACGGCGCGTGGCCACGGCCTGCGTTGCAGGATTTCGCGGCCTTCCAGTATGCGATCGATCAGCGAGGTCATAACCTGTTGATCCTATCCGAGAAGGCGAGCCACGTGCTGGAACCAGGCGACCAACGGCGCCGGAAGATAAATTCCTGCGATCAGCACCAGCGAGAGATGCGCAAACATCGGGACATAGGAAGCATCCGCGGGCGCCGTGCTGCCGCGAGGTTTTCCGAACGCGACGCTGGTCAGCCGCAACGTCAGCGCGCCAAAGGCCAGCAAGAGCCCAAGCACCAGCACGATCGCGAGCAAGGGAGCCCGGGCAAATGTCGAGCTGACGATGAGAAATTCGCTCATGAAAATGCCGAGCGGCGGCAAGCCGGTGATCGCGACCACGCCGGTCACCAGGCCCCAGCCGAGCGCCGGATGCGTCACTGTCAGGCCGCGGATCCTGGAAATCCGCTGCGTGTCCTTGATCTGTGAAATATGCCCGACGGCGTAGAAGATCGCCGACTTGGTCAGGCTGTGCATCACCATGTGCAATAGCCCGGCAAAATTGGCGAGCGGGCCGCCCATGCCGAACGCAAACACGATGATGCCCATGTGCTCGATCGAGGAATAGGCGAACAGGCGCTTGATGTCGCGCCGGCGATACAGCATGAAGGCTGCGAACACCACCGAAACCAGGCCGATCGTCACCATCAGCGGGCCGGGCGCGATCGCCGCGGGATTTGCGGCGAGCAACATCTTGAAGCGCAACAGCGCATAGAGCGCGACGTTGAGCAGCAGGCCCGACAGCACGGCCGATATCGGCGTCGGGCCTTCGGCGTGCGCGTCGGGCAACCAGGCATGCAGTGGCGCCAACCCGACCTTGGTGCCGTAGCCGAGCAGCAGAAAGATGAAAGCGACGTTGAGAAGAGGCGCTTCGAAGTTTTCGGCGTGTTGGATCAGGAGGGTCCAAACCATCGCGTCCCGGCCTTCGCCAACGACTGGCCGCGCGGCCATGTAGACCAGGATGGTGCCGAACAACGCAAGTGCGATGCCGACGCTACCGAGGATGAAGTATTTCCAGGCCGCTTCCAGCGCGGCGTGGGTACGATAGATGCCGACCATCAGCACGGTGGTCAGGGTGGCGATTTCGACCGCAACCCACATCAAGCCGATATTGTTCGACACGAAGGCGAGGTTCATGCCGAACATCATGATTTGGTATATCGCGTGGTAGAAACGCAGATATCTCGGCGTCAAGCGGCCGGTTTCCATTTCATGCGCGATGTAGCTTGCGCTGAAGATACTGGTGGTGAAACCGACGAACGTATTCAACACGATGAAGACGATGTTGAGGTCGTCGACCAGCACATAGGGCCCCGGCTGCGGACGTTCCACCACAAACAGCGAGAGCGCGGCGAGAAATGTCGCCAAACTCGCGACCACGTTTAGACGCGCGGTCAGCCGGTATCCTGGCAGCGCGGCCAATAGCGCGGCCGAGACGATCGGAATCAAGAGGACCGCGGCTACCGGTTCGAATGAAGCTGCGCTCATCGCTGTTCACCCCGGAAGTCGTCAAGCGCGGATACATCGACGGAATCGAAGCGTTCGCGGATTCGGAACAGGAAGATGCCGATCACGATGAAAGCGATCAGAATCGAGAAGGCGACGCTGATCTCGACGACCAGTGGCATCCCCTTGGCACCGGTCGCCGCAAGCACCAGTCCGTTCTCGAGCGACATGAATCCCACCACCTGGCTGACGGCGTTGCGGCGCGTCACCATGACCAGAAGTCCCAGCAGCACGACCGACAGCGCGAAGGCAAGATCCTCGCGCGCCAGGGGGTCGGCTTCGGCGGTCACCCGCAGCATCAGCACCATCGAGAGGGCGACCAGCGCCATCCCGGCGAGCATGGTCGGGCCGACACCCACGACCGATTCGATGTCGCGGTGAATGCCAAGCTGCTTGACGATGCGATGCAGCGCCACCGGAATGACGACCGCCTTGAAGACGAGAGCGATGGCAGCGGTGATGTAGAGATGAGGTGCGTCCTGGACAAAAGCCTGCCAGGCGACGGAGAGCGCGAGCACCAGGGCATGGATTGCAAAAACGTTGAGCAGCGAATAAAGCCGGTCCTGGTACAGCATCATGAAGGAGATCAGGACGAGCCCGCCGGCCAGCGTGTGCGAGATGTCGAAGGAGAGGCTGTGCATCTGCATCAGAAACTCCTCGACACGAACAGCAAGAGCGTGCCGAGCAAGCCCAGCATCAGCGCGGCGCCAAGAAATTGCGGAACGCGAAATACGCGCATCTTCGCAGTCGCCGTCTCGAACAGCGCCAGGAAAAAGCCAGCGACTACAAGCTTGACGAGGTAGGCGGCGGTCCCGATCGCATAGGCCAACGGGCCCGTTCCGAACACAGCGATCTTCCAGGGCAGGAACACGCAGGCGATCAGCGAGACGTAGAGCAATAGCTTGAGAAACGCGCCGAATTCGATCATTGCAAGATGGCGGCCGGAATATTCAAGCACCATCGCTTCATGCACCATGGTGAGCTCCAGATGCGTCGCAGGATTGTCGACCGGAATACGCGCGTTCTCGGCGAGCGCCACCATGATCAGCGCGATCACGGCCATGCCCAGCGACACCCGCAGGCCGACGTGGGACGAAGCCATGAAATTCGCGACCGTCGAGAGCTGGGTCGAACCGGCAACCAGCGCCATGCAAAACACGATCAACAGCATCGCCGGTTCCGCCAGCGCCGCGATCATGACTTCGCGGCTGGAGCCGATGCCGCCGAAACTGGTGCCGACGTCCATCCCCGCGAGCGCGAGAAAGAAGCGTGCGCTGCCAAGCAGCGCGACGATGGCGATCAGATCGGCCGTCCAGTTGAACAACAGGCCGGTCGCGAATGTCGGCACCAGCGCCGCCGCGACCCAGATTGCGGCAAAGGTGATGTAAGGTGTCACTCGGAACAGCCATGATGCGTTATCGGCCAGCACGACTTCCTTGCGGAGCAGACGCAGCAGATCGCGATAGGGCTGAAACACCGAGGCGCCCTGGCGGCGCACCAGGCGGGCCTTGACCTTGCGCACGAAGCCGGTCAGCAGCGGAGCGAGCAACAGCACCAGCAGCATCTGTATGCCCTGAACAACGATGTCGGAGATCACGACCATATCGCGAGCGCCAAGAGCAGCGTGACGAGGGTGGCAAACACCAGACTGAGATATTGCCGGATGGTCAGGAACTGCAGGCGGTTGAGCCGATCGGAGGAGAGGCCGACCGCTCCCGCGATCGGCGCGTACATCCCTTCCCAGATCAGGTCATGCAGTTCGATTCGCAGTCGCGCCGGCCTGATGTCTCCGGGGGGCGGCATCTCGACATGATCGCGGGCGTGGAACAGCATCGTTCCGAACACGCGACGGATCGGCTGCGCGAAGCTCGTTCCGGAATACTGCGCCGCGGGCGTCGGATCGGAGAAGCCGCAGCCCCAAGCCGGCCCTCGACGCAAGGCTTGCGATGCGAAGCGGTGGATGAAATAGACCGCAAGCGAAGCGGATATCGTGATGAATACCATCACCAGCAGTCCGTTGTACGAGCTCTTGCTCTCCGCGATCGGCACGATCGAGAGCCAGGCCTCGTTGGCCTGGATCGGCATGTTGCCGCCGAGAATCTCGGTCGTGATCGGCGCCAGCGCATCGATCACCGGTCCCGGCAGGATTCCGGCGAACAGGCAAAGAGTGGCGAGGATGAACATGGCCGCAAGCGAGTATCGGTCGACGTCATGCGCAGCTTCCGCCGCGACGCTGCGCGGCCGCCCGAGAAAGGCGACGCCATATGCCTTGACGAAGCAGGCAGCCGCCACTGCGGCAGCGAGTGCCAGCAGCGCTCCGACCGCGGGCACCATGATCTTCAGGGCCCACTGCGGCAGCTCCGGACTTTGCAACACCGCCTGGAAGATCAGCCACTCCGAGACGAAGCCGTTGAACGGCGGGAGAGCCGAGATGGCGACGCAGCCAACGAGAAAGACGAAGCTGGTGAGCGGCATTCGATGGATGAGGCCGCCCAATTTGTCCATGTCCCGCTCGCCCGTCGCCGTCAGAACGGCGCCGGCTCCGAAGAACAGCAGGCTCTTGAAGAACGAATGGTTGAGCACATGAAACAGCGCGGCGGTGAAGGCGAGCGCTGCCAATAGCTTCAGGCCGTTGGCCTGAAACGCCAGCGCAAGACCGAGGCTCGCGAAGATGACGCCGACATTTTCGATCGTGGAGTAGGCGAGCAGGCGCTTGAGGTCGTTTTCCATCATCGCATACAGGATGCCCATCACGGCGGTGATGCCACCGACGAAGAGGACGACGACGCCGGCCCACCACGCCGGTTGCCCCAACAGATCGAACACGATGCGAATGAAACCGTAGATCGCGACCTTGGTCATGACGCCGCTCATCAGCGCGGAAACGTGGCTCGGCGCCGCGGGATGCGCGAGCGGCAGCCAGACGTGCAACGGCACCAGGCCGGCCTTTGATCCGGCACCGAGCAACATCAGGATCAATACCAGCGCCGCCGCGTATGGCGTATGCGGAGCCGCGCGAATGGCTGCAAATCCGTAATCTCCCGCCGCTCCTGCCAACAGGCCGAAGGCCAGCAGCAGCGCCAGCGTGCCGAAGCTTGCCATCACCAGATAGATATAGCCTGCCTTGGCGTTGCCGGCTTCACGGTGGTGCGCCATGACCAGCGCCCAGGACGCGAGCGACATGAATTCCCAGCACAGCAAATAAGAGAACGCGTCGTCCGCCAGCACCACGAGATTCATGCCCGCCAGAAAGGCGGGAAAAAACGGAAGCACGCGGTGCGGCGTCGCTTCGTGCTGGCCGTAGCCGAGACCATAAAGGCTCGCCGCGGCCCCTCCGAGATTGACGACGATGAGGAAAAACGAGGCCAGCGCGTCGAGGCGGAAATGGGCGCCAAGCCACGGCAATCCGACCGGCAGCGTCAGAGCGGTGACGTTTACCGGATCGCCAAGCAACGACCGCATGGACCCGATCAATGCAACCGCCGACACGGCCAATGTAGCGCCGTAGATCACGGCCGTGGCGGCCTTTGAGCGGCTCAGAACGATTGCCAGAACTGCCAATCCGAGCAATCCGGCAACACACGCCATTTGCAAATTGACGGCCGACATTACGTGCGCGCCCTTGTTCTGCTTGGCGCTTTGTTTTCCGGTCGAGCGCCCGGAAGGGCGTTTGCCGAATGCGAATTTACTTTCAGTCGAACCCCGCGTCCCAGCGAATTGCTAACGGCGCCTTCGTCGATCATCTCGATCCCCGCCGCTTCGAATGCGGCGATCAGCTTGACCAGAGAATCGACATTGCCCCGAACCATCGTTTCGCTCGCCTCCATGCGCTGAATAGTCGGCACGGAAAGCCCCGACAATTCCGCGAGCCGGCGCTGATCGATGCCCACAAGCGCCCTGGCAGCCCGCAATTGAGCCGCTGCGATGATCGATCTCCCCGGTGACCCGAACGAGTATCAAACATCATTCGTCCATGGTAAGTACTGATGTTAAAGTGTCAACAACTGATATATGAGATATCGATTCTAAAGGCCGATTTCATGCCCATTTTTGAATGAGCCTGCCTGCCGTAGCGAGCGACCCGAGATGATTCGCGTCGATCACTCCGGCCGAAGGCTTCGCCCCGGCTTTCGTTCATGCCCCATTGAGCGGGAGAACTCCCGGACACGCGTTACCCCGCTTGGAGCTTCTGCATTTCTGAGCAAGTTGCGGGGTACGCATGTCGGAACCGGTCACCCGACTTGTCTCGCTGATAAAGTCGTAGGGCAGATTGATCGTCGCATGTGCGTTGCGAGGTTGCCGAAAAGTCTGGCATTTTCGGACATGCCGCGCATGTGAATTTGAAGGAGGGCAAGGCCGTCCTCGAGCGCGGCGAACTGTTCAAAAAACTGTTCCTCGGTGAGCTCTCGTTCCGGTAAGCTGCCTTCGGCCTTGTCGTCAGTTTCGATAGGATATTTCATGATGCTGCTCCTTTGCGTTGGGTTGGGTGGTGTACCTGCACGGGCGAGGCAGCTGCTGATTGTCTGCGGCCGCCGCCTCGCCCTCCAATCTGGCGATCATTCGATGACCAAGGCGGGCATGAGGACTACAGGCCGGGACAAATTGTAGAAATTGGGCGAAGTCGCCATCACCGCCTGGTGGACCTCGGCGAACTGCTCTTTTGTTCCGCTACCCTTGATGCGAACGGTGTAGCTGAGGTTCTCATAGCCCTGCGGCACGGCGGGATCGATCCCGAGGAAGCCGCGGAGATCGATCTCACCGTCGGTCTCGATCGCCAGGCTTTCGAGGGTGATCCCGCGCACCGCGCACTGTGCCACATATCCGACCGTCATGCAGGCGTTGAGCGCCGCGATCAGATGGTCCTGCGGATTGGCGAAACTGTTCGATCCGCCGAGTTCGCGCGGCTCATCGATGTCGATCGAGAACCGGCGCGCCACCCTTTCGCCGCCGATCTCATAACTCTCGATTTCTGCGCGGCTCCGCGCCTGGCCTTGCCAGGTCGTAGTGACGCGCCAGTTCGTCTTGCCTTTTTCGGGTTCGCGCCTGACGTCGCCGATCAGCGCAAACAGGTCGTCGACATTGATGCCGTTGACGACGGTGGGTTCGACAGTCTTACTTTGTGCACCCATGATGGGTCTCCTTTGCTTGGGGTTGGGTTTGGACTTCACATTCGGATCATTGCAGCGTCGCGAGCGCCTGCTGGATGCGCTGGCCCTGCTTTTCGGTGATCAGGCTGGATAGCACCTTGCCGAAGTGCGGGTGCTGGGCGCCTGAATGGATGTATTGCCAACGATAGGCTCTGAGGAATGCGGCCTCGATTGCGAGCCCTTCCGGCTCCTGAACCGAGCGGCCGCAGGTTGTCGTGAAGTAACCTCGATCGGCTTTGGCCTGGGCCTGCAGGATGCCGTCCACCGCGGCAACCAACTCAATGAATTCGTCGACCGCTGAATCACGTTGCCCCGCCGTTAGCCCGGCATCGTGGCGCACCCATTCGAGTTCGTCGAGGATCGCGTGCTGGCTTTCCTCCTTCCAGTGAAAAAGGAACACGTCCTTGAACAGTTCGGAGAGCTGGGGATCGGAGTTGATGCTCTGGCGATAGTGGAGCTGGGTGAACAGCTCGATATCCAGCGTCAGCGCCAACACCGCCCAGGTACTTTTGCCGAGAACCGCATGGGCGACGGCATTGTGATCGACGTCGAAGCGATAACCGGCGGGCAAGACCTTGCCGATCATCGCGTCGACAAGGCGGAACAACGCCTGATGTTTTAACTCCTCGTCGCTGAACCGTACCAGCGCCTCAAGTGCGACCTGATCGCCGAACCAATGGTCCTCGCTCAGCTCCAGGACCTTGGCGTTGATGAAACGCTCGACCAGACCAAAGATGTTGGCGTAGGTGCGGCCCTGAATCTGGCTGACGTACCGCTTTTCATTGGCCGACAGGGTTGTGAACACATCCGCGAGAAAAAGCCCATCTGGAAGAAACTTGTGGGCGGTATCGAAGTTGCGCCCCCGGATCACGTCCTTGTCGATGTCCCAACGAACCCGTTTGGACGTTTGAATGCAGCGTGCGTACCGCTCGCTGCTGTCAGAGATATTGCTGATCACGTTCATTTCAGTCTCCTTTCGCGGAGTGGTGCGCCGATGACACAAAACAAACCGATCGGCTGATACAGCCATCATTAGGTCGCTAGACGGGAGAGGGTCTATGACCGGCCCACCGGGAGACATGACCGAGACGCCGTATCAGGGTGAACGCATTGGGAGTGGCTGGCGGCGGTCGGGCGAGGCGCGCCGCAATGCACCGCGGCGCGAAGAACTCGGGCGTTCAAAAGCGGTGCAAAGCGGATTTTGTAGACACCCGCCGGACCTATCAGTATCGCACCAAATTTCTGGATAATCAGAGTTCTTGCGATAGCCCCGGTGCACTGTTTCCTATGGAAATGTCTTCCAGCAGTCCCGTTGCTTCGGCAAGGTGCAGGCTCGCATTGCTTCAACAGGAACTAACGCGTCGCTTGTCATTTCGTCCATGATCCGCTTGATGGTGTGGGCGCAGCGGCCGCACTGGGCGCCGCTGCCGAGGTAGTCATAGATCTGACTCATCCGCAGCCGATGCGTCGCGTTCGCAAGCGTGGACCGAAGCTGATGGTCACTGAGCACATTGCAAGAGCAGACGATCATGACTTGTCCTAGCCGACATATCGGACCAAGGCCGAAATGAAGAGAACCAGAACGAGGCCACCACTCCATCTAACCATGAGTCCTATAAAGTCCGTTCTCAACACAATAGAATGGCCGAACCGGTCGGCTCATGCGGTCATCTGTAGGTTGCCAGTCGATCGAGCGTCTATGACCGGCGCACCTTGAGACATGACCAAAACACCGGCTTCTGTTAAAAAGGTCGGTATGGATGCATTGTCCGACGTTTTGAGAGTCGCGCATTTGACTGGCGGCGTTTTTTTGCACGCCGATTTCTTCGCGCCATGGTGTATGGCCGCCCGCGTCGGGCCAGAACATTGCGCGCCGGCTCTCGGGCCAGCATCGCACCTGATTCTTTATCACTACGTCGTCGAGGGTGAACTCCGTATCAGTGTTGACGGCGGAGAGGGCCTTTTGCTTGGAGCCGGCGACGTCGTTCTGTTACCGCGCAACGACCTGCACCTGGTGGGTAGCGACCTGACCCTGCCGCCAGTAGCTGGTAGCGATATTATCCAACCGCCCAGGAGCGGCGGGCTGTTCTCGATCCATCACGGCGGCAGTGGAAGACGCACGCGGATGGTCTGCGGGTACCTCGGCTGCGATTGCGCCGATGACAATCCTGTGATCTCAACATTGCCGGCGCTGCTAAAACTCGATGCCGAGCAAGGTGGGGCAGCAGAATGGATCCGCTCGACCTTCCAATATGCTGCCGAGGAGGTTGCCGCTGGCCGCCCAGGTTCGGAGACCGTGCTAGCGAAGCTGTCGGAGCTCTTGTTCGTTGAAGCGGTGCGGCGCTACGCTCAAGCACTGCCGCTGGGGCAAACCGGTTGGCTCGCCGGTTTGCGCGACCCCCACGTTGCGCGCGCGCTCGCGTTGCTACATCGCGACATCACCCGGCCTTGGAACGTGGATGATCTTAGCCGCGAGGTCGGTCTGTCGCGTTCGGCGCTGGCCGACCGTTTCACGAGTTTGATCGGCGTGCCGCCGATGCACTACATCACCAATTGGCGTATGCAGGTTGCGACTCAGAAGCTTCGCAATACCAGCGCGTCGCTTGCGCAAGTTGCCAATTTGGTCGGTTACGGTTCCGAGGCGGCTTTTTCCCGCGCCTTCAAGAAGGCGTTCGGGACTGCACCGGCGACCTGGCGACGTTCGAACAGATAGGTACATCCACTCTGTACATTGGAAAGATTCATCGAGCCACGTAAACTGACGAGAGAGCATTCGGCGATTGGTACCGTGAATAGTTAGCTGCTTCGAACTTGTTGCTATTTGCTGCAGTTCATGAGAGTGGCACCTTCCCGACTTGGCTGATCTAACTGACGATGTCGGCTCTTGGGGGCAAAGCGGACTCACAGCCGAGATCGCCAGTCCGTCGCTTTTGACCCATTTCGGACCTGCCAATTCGTAATGCTCGATGCAGGTTGTGCCCCTTGGTCAGGTTTGGCGGCACGAAAGCTTGATGGTATGATGCCTCACAGGCGCGGCAATTAAACAGCCGGGAGGCATGGCATGCAGGCATCTCCCATTTTCATCGTGGCGATCGCGCTCTGGGCCGTCGCAATGCCGGCCGCCGTCCAGGCGGAGCAGCCAAAGCGCCTGCCTCAGGTAGGATTGCTTCTTCCGCCGCCACCCGCCGGTTACGATCCGGCGAACAACCCATTTTCGGAAGCCATGCTGGAAGGATTGAAGCAGCTTGGCTATGTCGAGGGACAGAGCATTCATTTCGATCTCCGCTTCGCGACAAAACCGGAAGAAGCTGCCGCAATGGCTCGCGACCTGGTCGAACGCAAGGTCGATGTCATCATCACCGTGGGGCCACAGCTGACTGAAGCCGCCAAGCGCGCGACCGATACCATTCCGATCGTCATCCTGGATTGCGATCGCGTCGACAGGCTGGTCGCCACGATCGCCAGGCCCGGCGGCAACATAACAGGAATGGCTTGCATCTCGTCGGATCTTGCGGCCAAGCGACTGCAACTGCTGCAAGAGATCGTACCGCGGCTGTCGCGTGTAGCGGTGCTGTTCAACGGCGGCGTGCAAGCCAAGGTGGACGAATTGCAGGATATCATGGCTGCGGCAAAAACATTGGAAATCGAAGTGCAGCCCGCAGACGTGCGGGATGCGTCAGGGTTCGCCGCCGCGTTTGCCGCGATAAAGAGCCGCAACCCCCAGGCGCTCATTGCCTTGGCCGAGCCTCTGACATTCCAGCACATCAAGGAGATCGCCACGTTCGCCGCGGAACAGCGTCTGCCGTCGACGTTCGGGTTCAGAGAGTTCTGTGACGCCGGCGGATTGCTGTGCTACGGCTCGGACCTCAAGCGTCAATTTGGCCGCTTCGGCTATTTCATCGACAAGATATTGAAAGGCGCCAAGCCCGGAGACATTCCGATTGAAGAGCCGACCGCGCTTGAGCTTATCGTCAACGCTCGGGTGGCAAAATCGCTCGACATCACGCTGCCGACGTCGATCCTGATCAGCGCACACGAGTTGCTCGAATAGCCAAGGCTCGATGCCGAGGCTGTCGATACTCGATCGCCCATTCTCGCAAAACGATCGTCCGCTCGGTTATGAGTACTCTGGAATAGTTTTTGCTATCTGATTACGGGCGACTTCTGCTTTTGGCCGATTGTGTTGCAAAAGTCCTTTGGGGGTGACGAACGAAATTCTCCAGACCCGCTGATGCGGTTCGCGCGTAGAGACGTGAGGGACCACATCGCTTACCGGAAAAACGACCATCGAGCTTCGTATCCGCCCTGCGGGGCTTTGCAGCGGTAGCGAGGTCGAGAAATCATCTTTCGCGAGATTTTCGAGGCCGTTCGATTTTCGAGTTTTGCAACACAATTGGCCCCGAGCAGACCTCTCATGGAGGCCAATCCATTTTGGGGCATATATGATCATGGCGCCTTCTGTCAGCACCGGCGACGGAGGCAGAAACGTCGCGGCGAATACCTTGTCGCCGAACCGCTTGATTACTTCCATTTCGCCGAGGCGCCTGACTGGGTTTACGGGTTGGTGTTACAGCCCGATCCCGAAACAAGACCTGCTGCCTCGGTGAGGGAAATAGACGTGGCACATCAATCGAAACGTAAGGGCAGCGGCTTCGAGCTGGAAGTGGTGAAGGTGCTGCAGGGCCACGCCATCGAGGCGGTGAAAATCCCGCTGTCGGGATCGGTGGCAGGCTTCGCCGGCGACATCGGCGCGGTGCTGACAAGGCAAGATATTTCGACTAACCTTCAATGCGGACCATCAAGGCGGGGCAGGACAGGGCCCCACGACAGGAGATCGATGAGCACAGTAAAAAACGCTCTGGCCCAGAAGAGTGGCGCCCTGATCCATGTTCGTTCCGGCGACATGGTCGTCGAAGCCTTGCGCCAGATGCGCGACAACCGGGTCCGGTCGGTGCTGGTCATCGACGACAACGTGCTGGTCGGTATCGTGACCCAGGGTGACTGCGCCATCAAAGTGCTGCTACCCGGGCTCGATGCGAAGCAGACGCCGGTGGGCCAAGTGATGACGGGCAACCCGGTGACGGTCAAGCCGGACGATCGGCTGGAAGGCTGCATGGCAATGATGGCTGCGCGCGGTTTTCGCCATCTGCCAGTGCTGGACGCGGGCAAGGTCGTGGGCGTGATCTCGATCGGAGACGTTGTCAAGGACGTCATCCGGGATTTGGAGCACAACGTGGACGACCTGATAGGCTACATCATGAAGGACGGCCCCGGGGGATGACAGACGAACCGCGGTGCCGTCGCCCCCGTCCGCGATCCTGCGGCGGCCCTATTTCTTCTACGATTGAGAACCGCCCGCCGAGGTGGTCTAGCCGCCGCCACGCGAAAGGTAGCTTTCTCCTCTCGCGCAACAGACTTTGGCTTCAGCCCGGCCCCTGCGGCCGGTTTTTTTACGTCAGCAATGCGTCAGGCGGTCGCCGCGATCGCCCCCTTCACCGTCATCGAACGCCACCGCTTAGTTAAGTGACCTGCTGAGAAATGACCGCTTGTGGCAGATTGTGTTCTCTAATTCCGGGTCTGGGTGTCAAGCTCTCCGACGATCATCCTTTGCCGGGCCCACTGTTCTCTCCGCGGTAGGGGTAATCCCTCCGCATGATGGCGTAAGGTGACGCTGGCGGTTCAATGTTGCAACCGCGGTCGTCCTCCCGGACGCGCGCAAAAAATCTGTCGAACTCGCCATCGCCATCGTCCCGGCTGGGACGTCTTTTCCCGCCGTTTGGCAGGGACTCGGTAACGCCCGCTAGGCAGCAATCTCCATTTTCGACCAATTGAACTCGGTTCCCTCGATCCACATGCGATGCAGAATGACCGCGAGCTTACGAGCGACCGCAACCTTGGCCTTGCGAAGCCCGTTGCGCTTGGCGAGCCTTACCCCCCAAGCCTTCACGGCGGACCATTTCGGGACGCGCGTCAGCAGAACCCCGGCTGCTTCAAACAGATAACTTCGTAGCATCGCGTCGCCGCACTTCGAGATGCGACCGGTCCAATCGACCTCTCCGGACGCATGGCGTCTACTGGTTAGCCCGACGTAAGCACCTACGCTTCTCGACCGCGTAAACCGCGCCGGATCGTCAATCGTTGCCTTGAAGGCAAGCGCGGTGATCGGACCGACCCCGGGCGCGGTCATAAACCGGCGAACCTGCGCATCGTGGCGAGCCAGTTTCATAACCTTGCGGTCGAGTTCACTGACCTGCTGCTCGACGGCATTGCGCGCTTCGAGCAGCGGTCTGATCGCAGCTATCAGCTCAGGGCGGCCCTCGATCAACTCCTCGGCTCGCACGGCGAAGACATTGAACTTGGCACGGCCGATAACGAGACCGAGGTTCTTCAGAAGGCCACGAACATGGTTCTCGAGATCGCGCTTGATCTTGACCAGCAGCGCCCGGCTGGCCAGTAGCGCCCTGACCGAGTGGCTGTCGATATCCTTGACGTGCACCTCCTTGAACCAACCCGTCTGCATGATACGAGCGATCCCGATCGCATCGTTGCGGTCGCTCTTGTTGATTTGCATCTTGAGCACTGCCTTGGCATGGCGCGCGTCAATACAGATCACCGGCAGGCCAAGTCGCTTGAGCTCGGTCCACAGCCACGTAGACGTCGGCCCCGTCTCGAGGCCAATGCGTACTGCATTCGGTGCCTTCGACGTCACGTAAATCGATATCGTCTCAGGGTCGGAATCGACCACGCCCTCGCGCACGACCAACCCCGCCTGGTCCACCACGCAGATTGATGTCTGCTTCAATGATACGTCCAGTCCGACATAGTATTCCATTATCGCTCTCCATCGTTGCAAGGCCACATGAGGCTGGCCTCATACTTTCCTGGAGAGCTGATTCCCTCGCCTTTGTCTGGCTCGATCCCGGAATTACCCCATGTTGCAAAACTCGAAAATCGAACGGCCTCGAAAATCTCGCGAAAGATGATTTCTCGACCTCGCTACCGCTGCAAAGCCCCGCAGGGCGGATACGAAGCTCGATGGTCGTTTTTCCGGTAAGCGATGTGGTCCCTCACGTCTCTACGCGCGAACGGCATCAGCGGGTCTGGAGAATTTCGTTCGTCACCCCCAAAAGACTTTTGCAACACAATCGGCACGTTTCGGACATGCTGATTGATCCTGAGAATGTCCGTTAATCGCGGTAGATCGGAAGTGAAGCGCGCGCGCTCAAAGTGACGCGATTGATCCCCCGTCAGATCTTGGGGCCCAGTGGGTAGGCGCGAATGCAGTGATTTGGGGTACTAATGGCCGGTGGATTGCCGGTTCATTCTTTCCAAAAGCTCGTGCATTGCGTCGAACTCCGTGCCGAAGCCTTTCCAATCTCCGGACCTCAATCGCCCGACTGCTTGATTGTAGTGGTCGAGCAGCTCCCGTGCCCGATCCGCCGCCGGGCTCGTGAGGGGTATCTCCTCTGTCGTTCTTGAGGTTGCCGGCGCCGCATCGGGTTCTATGAACAGCGCTGCCAAGGCCTCGGCGAGCGTCTCTTTCATCACGACATGTTCACCGTAGGCTGCGATCACACGTTTCAGCTCCGGCAAATGTCCATGCTCCGCTCGCAAATATAGCGGCGATACGTAGAGAATTGAGTTCTCGATCGGGATCACAAGCAAGTTCGCGCCGCGTATTACTCGCGAGCCCATCTGATTCCACAGCGTGAGTTGTTGCGAGATCTCCGTATTCTGATTGATTCGCGCCTCGATCTGAAACGGCCCGTAGACGAGCTTGTCTTTGGGGAACTCGTACACGATCAGTTTGCCGTAGTCGGGCGCGTCACATCGCGCGGCCAGCCACGCTATCATGTTATCGCGGCGACTCGGCACCATGGGAAGCATGAGGAAGAACTCGGCCTGCGGCTCGCCGGGCAGCCGCATGATGATATAGTAAGGGGTCATCACTGAGGTGCCGTCGCCGCCTGGCTGTCGCGGGAACTGCCAAAGGTCCTCGCGGTTATAGAAAACTTCGGCCGCCTCCATGTGGTAGGTTTGATAGAGCCGCGCCTGAATCAGGAACATATCCTCCGGATAGCGAATATGTTTCTGCAAGTCTGCAGGCATTGCCGTGAATGGCTTGAACAAGCTCGGAAAGATGCGCTGGTAAGTTGCGGCAATCGGATCGGCGGGGTCGATCAGATAGAAATCGACGGCCCCGTCGAAGGCATCAACAGTAATCTTCACAGAATTGCGAATGTAGTTGAGGTCGAGATTTTGTGCAGGTTGCGCAGAGGGAAAATAGGAACTCGTCGTGTAGGCGTCCTGCATCCAAAACATCCGCCCATTACTGATAACAAGATAGGGATCATGATCGAGCGCTAGAAATGGAGCGATCGCGCGCACCCGTTCCTTGATATTGCGCCGGATTAAAATCCGGCTGTCGCTCGTGAGGTAGCTTGAAAGAAGCAGGTTCGGGTCGTTGAAGTAGTAAGCGAAGAGCGTTCTCCGCACCATCGTTCCGATTGGAACGCCGCCAGTGCCGTCATAGGCCGCGTACACGTTGTCTTTGCCCTTCGGATAGTCGAACTCCGGTGTGCTGGCCTTCACGATGACGTAGTCGTCGCTCTCCTCACCGAAGTAGATGCGTGGCTCGTCGATCTTGGGACCTCCATCTGCAACAGGCGGAATGTCCCGCAGATAGAAGAACGGCAGTCCTTCAGTGCTCTTGCGGGTCACCGGGCTCATCACCGCGCCATTACCGTGAGTGAACAGTACATGGCGGTTAACCCATGTCTGGGCGTTAGGCGGCAGGAGGGATGACCGCAGTTCGCGCGCCGAGAGCATCACGCTTTGGTAGGAACCATTGAGCCAGTAGCGATCAACGTCGAGATCATGGAATTTGTAGTAGGTGCGGATCTCCTGCAGCTGCGCGTAGGTATCCGATAAAGGCAACCAATCCCACAACCGGATGTTTTCGATTGTCGCCTTGTTGGCCTCTAGTGTCTTGGGGGCAAGCTTCTGTTCGGCAGCAAACGGCTTGGCTGCTATCTGATCGAGATTGTAGGCCTGCCTGGTGAGCGCAATGTTGCGTTCAATGTAGGGCTTCTCCAGCTGCAACTCGGTTGGCTTGACGAAAAAGTAGCGAAACAACTCAGGGACTACGCCGGAGAGCACGAAAGAGCCGAGGCCGACGAGTATGAATGCGACGGCAGGAAGCTTGTATGTGCGCACCTGGAGATTTGCCCACGCGGCGAACGCCGCGACGATCGAAAGCCCGATCAATAGCCACAGGCCAGGTAGCCCCACATGTATGTCGGTATAGCTTGCGCCGACGACTACGCCGTTGTCGCCGTAGAGCAGCAGATAGCGATCGAGACCATAGGACCAAGCCTTCACCGCGAACAGAAGACCAACCAGCGCTGAGCCGTGAGCAATCACTGTCGGCGACATCGACCGGTGATGTGCGTTGTATTCGATGTCACCGCGCGCCCAGTAAATGGTTCCGGCGAAAAGCGCGCTCAGGACGAGGGTGAGCAGCATCCAGTTCTTGATGAGGATATAGGCAGGAAGTGAGAAGATATAGAAGCCCAGGTCCTTGTTATAGAGCGGATCGTCTGCACCGAATGGCACGTGATAAAAAAACTGCAGGAAGATACCCCAGTTGCCGGCCTCCGCCGCGGCGACCAGCAGAGCAAGCAAAACTGCACCGCCCGCGACAACCCGGGACCACGGCAGCCGATCGCGCATGAGCGCGAATAGATCAGGCGGCAACGTACTGGCCGTTGGGTTCCACGCGGGGGCGGCGACCGGTTGCGCCCGGTGCTGCTGGGCAAAACGCACAGCAAGCATTCCGTTGAGCCAAAGTATGAGGGCTGTTAACGTCAAGACGGCGAAAAACACCAAGGTTTTGGTGCCGATGCTGGTCAAGAATACTGGTAGATAACCGATCGAGGAAAACCACAGCCAATCGACCAGGAAGTCGCTCGCAAGCCCGAGCAGGATCAGGGAAATCCCGCCGACAAGGGCCACAGCGATCAGCCTGACCAGAGCGTTTTGCCCTGGTGTCCTCCGTCCGGGTCCGGCGATCCCGATCGTCATGGTCTGATGATAGCGGAAATGAGGGGCGTTTGCTGCTTGATTCGTGGTCAGGATTGCGCGTTTCCCGACCCGGACATTTATCGCAAATCGGTTTACTAGTTGGTTGTGACATTCATCGCACGGGAAGGATAGTGGCATCGATGTCGCTGTTCCGGCCCTCGGTTAGATATGGAAAGCGCTCGACAACAGTCCGAATGCTCTTGATAGGGCCGCCGTGGTCGCCCCATTGGACGATGACCTCGCTTCCGATCTCGGCTGCCTCGCCTTTTCGCTCGACGATGCCTCGCAATTACGAGCGCTGACCTCCGAAGTCTGAACCATTCATTGCCGACCAGGACCACCGGTTCGCAATCGACATCAGCCTATTGGGATTTGTTCTGGCAGTTCCATAGATTCCCTATTTTGTTTTGCCTAACCCTCCCAATACGATGATGAACTTGGATTTTTGCAGGCTTCCAAAGACATCCCGGCGGTGATTGCGAAAGCAGCGCCATTGCCGATAAGAACGGCCAAACGGAGATTTCGATGCGAGCTCTGTTGAGCATGAAAGTTGGTGGGCCAGAGACACTTATCTTGGCCGAGGTACCAGATCCGGTGATAAGGGGCGACGAAGTTCTGATCAGAGTGAAGGCATGCGGTGTCAACTTTCCCGACACTCTCATTATCGAAGATAAATACCAGTTTCGACCGGAGCGCCCGTTTTCTCCAGGTGGCGAAGTGGCGGGGGTCGTTGAAAAAATCGGAAAAGACGTAACGCGAATTCACCCCGGTGATCGGGTGATTGGATGGTGCATCTGGGGAGGGATGGCAGAAAAGGTCGCCGCCAAGGCGGTGAACTGCGTTACGATCCCCGATCAGATGCCATTCGATGAAGCGTCCGCCCTGATCGTAACGTATGGGACGTCGTACTATGCTCTCAAGAATCGCGCCAATCTGCGGCCGGGCGAAACCATCATCGTCTTGGGTGCGGCCGGTGGAGTTGGCCTTGCTGCCGTCGAGTTGGGGAAAGCTGCGAATGCCCGCGTTATTGCGGCGGCATCGTCGGATGAGAAAGTGGCCCTCGCGAAGAAGCACGGCGCTGACGTGGGCATCACCTATCCTCGGGGGCCATTTGCCAAGGACGACCTACGGAGTTTATCGACGCTTTTCAAACAGGCGTGCCCCGATGGTGCCGACGTCATCTATGACGCAGTGGGCGGGGACTACTCGGAAGCCGCGCTTCGCAGCATAGCCAGGGAGGGTCGCTTCCTTGTGGTCGGATTTCCAGCGGGCATCCCGAAACTCCCCCTTAATCTCGTGCTGTTGAAGTCCTGTCAAATTGTGGGCGTATTCTGGGCGGACTGGGTCGAGAAGTGTCCGGCAGAGTTCCACGTTGGCGCATGTGAACTGCTGGACTTGTACTCACGAAACGCGATCAAGCCGGTAATCTCGAGACGGTTCCCACTCGATAAAGGCGCAAATGCCATCGAGGTCCTGGCCGCCAGAAGCGCCGTTGGCAAGATCGTGGTGATGGTGGACTAAAAGCCAATTCGCCGTTGTACGCGCTTGTGCTCGCCGTCACTCACTTCTCCTTTTGGCACGTTTGAGAACATGCCGACCGACACGGAAAACGTCCGCTTCCGGGCAAGACCGGAAGCGATCTGCCGACGGTCAGTAAGTCTCGCTGGATCGCGCATCAGCGAGCCGATTAAAAGCATTCCTGTCAAGAATCTTGATATGATGCCGGTCGCGAGAGAAGATGATCCGCTTCGAGACCAAGGTTCGAAACGCACGGCTGAGGGCGGCGAGAGTCAGTCCGAGATAGGCTGCGATGCTGGAACGATCCATCGGCAGGTAGATTTCTAAAGTCGGCTCACCTCTTGCGAGTTGCAAATGTTCCTGCAGTTCCAAAAACATTGCAAGCTTTGTCGCTGCTCTCTTTTGGGCAAGGAGAAGCGCATGGCATTGTGCTCCGCGAAGGTCCTCACAGAGTTTGACGATAAAATCAACGTCCAGATCGGCATTCTTATCTAAGTGACGGCGCAGTGCGGGTAGGGGAATTTTGTAGGCGACGACCGACGTTGCGGCTTTTGCCGCATTCGAATAATATCCCTCCTCTGAGAGGCCGAACAGGTCCCCCTGGTAAAGAAACGACGTAACGTGGTCTCCCTCCGCAAGTGCGCGGTATGCAATGACGACCCCGCTTATGATGTTGAATACCGCATCCGCGGCGTCGCCTTCGTGGTAAATATGTTCTCCCTTGTTAAAACGCACGATCGACGTAATCTTTGCGAGCAGAGCTCGCTCGTCATCGCTCAGTAGCTGATGGCGGCCCCGTGGCTTGCCGCGCACCCACGGGTCGACCGCGTAGATTGCTGGTCCAGCTGTGTGTGTCTCGTCAGGCATTCCGCCATGATCCTCGCCTCTGAAGGGAATGAATATCCCTTCGATTTCAGCAGGATTTGATCGCGATCAAATGTCGACCCATTTCCGAGGTGGCAACGAACAGACTGCTGCACCAAAATGCCGACGCCAGCCGAAAGGGACGGTCGGGTCATGGCAGAAAATTGCTGGCTCAGGAGGGACACATGAGCAAATTTGCGATCCGGCTCTTGACACCAGCCACATACGCGGCGGCGCTGGTGATAGTTCCCGCGGTCACACCGGCCAAGGTCACGACGAACAGCAGCAAGCCAAAAAAACATTGGGATCCTGATTTCGGCGATCCCGGTCCGTCGGTCGGGGGTGGCTCGGTACCAGGCCTTCGAGTCAGGCAGCGGCGGCCTGCCCAGGCATCGACCGGAGCCTCGGGTGTCGGACGTCGCCTCCTGCCTTTGATGACGATCCCGACCGAAAACACTCGAGCTCTGACGGCGGCTGGGCCATGAAAGTGTTCGAGGAATATCTGGAGAACGCGCTCGCATTTGAGCAATTGGCGGCTGTTGAGATAGATCCAACACTCAAAGACGACTTTGAAAAACAGGCGGTGGCTTTCCGCAAGCTTGCGGCAGAGCGCGCTAAAAGGCTCGCGTTAGGAGCGCCTGAAAATTCAGACTGAGACGGCTCCGCCTCGGTGGGGCCAGTTGGACACAAGGGCCATGCGTATCGTGCTGAATATCTGCGAAAGGCCGCCAAGTTCGATGAGTGGGCGAGAGCGAGCAGCGAGCCCTTCTCGAAATGATGATTCCAGCTACGAGTGAGACCCGGTGAGACGCCGCGATTTCATCACATTGCTTGGTGGCCCGCCTGGGCGTCGAGATAGCAGGGATGGTACATACTCATCAGTTCCTTGCCGCGCAGGTAGATCATGCGCGATTTCAACCCGCCACGCTGATTGATCCAGCGCTGCACCCGCGGCGGATACATCGAGTACAGCATCTTGGTAGCTCCGTGATTGATAATCGCCCCGCCATGTGGCCCGAAATCGAAGGCCGCGTGGAAGCCGAGGGCAGCTTGGGAGGTCACGCAGATCTTGTCGTCGGGGACGGAGCCGAGCACAATCGTGCAGGCTGAGGCGCAAAGACCGTCGATGATCACCTGCTGTCCGGAACTGCGCAGACCCTGATATTTGTCGACATAGCTACCGATCTGGCCGCCGCGGTCGTATGCGATCCTAACCGCTGCATGGCTCCACCCCACGCCCGCCAGCAAGAGGACCGCCGCGAGCAACCCCGTCACGAATTTCATGTTTCCTGCCCTCAGTCGTCTTGTGTGATGCGCGACCGTCTACTCCGTCCTTCAACTTCGTGGCCATTTTTGGGCTTGAGTCCAGGCGAGATGGTCCTGCCCTCCAGCAAAATTGGATAAAGTGCCACTCATGCGACGTGAGTATCGTGCCTTACCCTATCGAGCCCGACCTCGATCATGGCAATTTCAGCGTCGATCTGATCGCAACAACACTCCGCACCATGGCCTCTCGACCTTTGGGCGTCAAAGGAGCATTCTTGTGCGTGTCGATTCGGTCATCCCGCGAATCGCTAAAGCTTCGACAACTTCAGCTTCCTCGCTCAGGACTGAATGGACAGCCTCCTGCAAGCTCGCATCTAGTCTTCGTCCGGGTCGCGCACGACCGGCGTTTCGTCGGCGCGGTCCTCTTCCTCCTCGTCCTCGTCCTCGTCCTGTTCGTCTTCATCAGGATCTCGGGGCGGCACCGTATTGTCCATGGTCACGAAGGGAATCTGGTCGATCGACCTGGTGGAAAATTCCTCCGGGATCTGCGGGGTCAAGTTGTTGCTCCTCGGGATTGGGCCTTAGGGGATTTTGACATCGTCAGTTCGACAAGCTACGTCCGAAAAGTACCCCACAAGCTGAACGGAAGCAGACGCAATTACTTCCAAGGCGCTGAACGATTTCGTTCGGTCGGTGCTGGATGAAGTCTCGGATCACCGCCATGGCGCGTTCGGCTTTGGGCATTGCCGGCAATTGGCGAAGCGTTCGAGCTGAACGGGTGCGGAGGGACTCCCGGTAATCCCGTTAGCCTGTATTCCTGACCGCTTCTGCCAGCATGGCGTAAAGCTGGCGCTTTGTGAATTCCTTAGGCTGCAGCATTACAGCCTTCCGCGATACAACCTTTGCCACCGGGTGGGAGCAGGCAGCCAACAATGCTGGTCTTCGTTTCGGCACCGGCCTTATCTTGGGCTTTGCTGTTGGCGGCTTATGGCCACGTTTCAGGTCCAAACGAGTTAGCTTGGCGCAGACCGCGTTACGGCTGTACCCGAGACGACGTGCGATCTGCGCGGCGCTGCGTCCTGCGGCCCAGAGTTTCTTGAGCAGTGCTACGTCTTCCGTATCCCAACCCATGTGAGATGCTATACACCGACTGCCAACTACAAGCTAGTCGACGACCGGATTGCTGGGAGCATCGATGCCGGCGCGGCACTCACGGGGCTGACCGCTAATCTCATCGGCGGTACACTTGACGTCAACCGAGACACTTGAGCGAAATGTCCAACGATAGCCATGAACGCCAGCCAGTTTAAGTGGGCGAACCAATCGGACCATCATGTCCTCCAGCTCCACCAGTATCGCCAAGAAAGCTCGCGCGAAAGCCGAGGCGGATTTTGCCACTTGGCTCATGATGGCCAAGCTCGGTGGTTTCGACGACCTTCCGTCAAACGCACAGAGCTTTCTGACTGACTATCGAACCCAACTCGAGACGATGAGCGAGGCCGAGTCCACGGCTGCGGCTATTCGCGAGGTCTACAGCGCTTATTACAGCGAGATGGGAGGCGTGGGCGCGGCACCGGAACCAAAGGCTCGCACACCAACGACAAAAGGCAAAGTCAGGCGGCTCCAGGGAGGGCCTAAACCGCAGTCCGGTCCGATCGGCTGCACGCCATTCGACGATGCCAATGATCCGAAAATCCATCCCGGCACTGCTGATTTTCGCGAGCATGGTGGCTCTGATTGTCGCACACAGATTTCTGACGCAGTAACACTAGTGGCAACGGTTCATAGCGTCCATTCGTGAGCGGCCCGAAATGGCTTCACGAGCCAGCATACGCGGCCAGTCTCGGGCTGGCGAAAATCTGTTGGCCACCGCTATCGCGCGGTGCTCGTCGGTTTCCAGGGCAATCTTCTGCGCAAGCATGACATCCCCCGTCACCAAAGAGCCAGCAGGGAGGAAGCAAACTCCCTCCTTGAGACGCCCCACACTGTCGATTTCATAGACGTTCGGGGCAAATTTCACATGGTAGATGCGGTATCTTTTTCGGCTGGCGCAACCGAGGACCTCGAAATAGCCAAAGTTGTCGAGTTGTTCTCGTTGGTCAGGTGAAAGCCAGTCAAGCAAAAGCCGTAAGCCGCGAGCCTCCCTCGTATTTTCGTTGGCAAATTTCCGATACATCTCGCCTACGGCGATGATACGCGAAGACGCTCCCGCCATCAGAAATCGCCGAACCCAAAACATCGGTCACCAAGCCAATTTAGCCACCGACTAGACGGGGGAAAAATAAAGTCTCTTCCGCCGTAAGATCGAACGAACGCACCTTGACGATTTCGTTCGGTCCCTTCCGGACGGCCGCGGTAAAGCCAAGTCCGGTCAACTCCATGAAACGCTTTTCGGCGCTCGCCAGCGCCTGTGCGTCGTTTGGATTGAAACAATGGCGAGTGTGGCCCGTGTGGTCCATCACAATCTGCGTTGCCATGATACGCTCTCCCGAAGTTGCCAAAAGGATCAACCAAGACGAAAGCATCGCACTGAAACCAAATTGACCCTTGACCTACGTCAACGCTCACCGTCTTCGCGCAATCGAATCGTGGGCCCACCGAAGGCTCAAACCGGCGGCGGCATGCGCCTGCGGCTTTGCCCCGGCGAAAGCGGCCATGACACGAGGGCGTTGCAGGCATACCTCGGGCGCAAGAACGTCCAGCGCACGGTGCGCTATACTGAATCGTCAGCGGATCGCATCAAGGATTTCTGGCGATGAGACTGGGCAACGACTCAGAAGAAGAGCAAGAGTGTTTTTGCGAAGCTTGGCTGCTACCGTGATGAGGCACGATGAGCATTGTCGGAATATTGATCGCTCTAGGTCTGCTCGTCTGGCTCGCCTATCGGGGCTGGAGCATCCTCCTCCTCGCGCCGTTGTGCGCCCTGGTTGCTGCGCTTATGGCAGGCCAGCCACTGCTGGCAAACTGGACGCAGACCTTCATGGGCAACGCAGCCGGTTTCGTCGCGCAGTTTTTCCCGATCTTTCTCCTTGGCGCGCTGTTCGGCAAGCTGATGGAAGCCAGCGGCTCGGTCGAGGCCATCGCCAAATACCTGACCGAGCGCTTGGGAACAAGCCGAGCCATGCTTGCCATCGTTCTGGCGGGAGCATTCGTTACTTATGGCGGCGTCAGCCTGTTTGTTGCATTCTTCGTACTGGCGCCCATGGGCCACGCTCTGTTTAAGGCCGCCAATATACCGCATCGCCTGATGCCCGCCGCCATCGCACTCGGCACGTCGACCTTCACAATGTCGGCGATGCCTGGCACACCGGCGATCCAGAACGCGATACCGATGCCGTTTTTCGGCACCAACCCGTTCGCCGCCCCAGGCCTGGGCCTAACAGCATCGGCGATCATGCTCGGATTCGGTCTGTGGTGGCTGGCGCGGGCGGAAGCGAGGGCGCGACGCGCCGGAGAGGCCTACAACTACGCCGCTCCGACGGATCCCGCCTCGGCAGCGGCCGACGGGATCGTGCGCGAGCGCGCCACCACAGCGCGCGAATTCGATCCCGAGGAAATTGCAAGGGGTGCTCGCGCCGCCACGCTGCCGCCGTTCGTGCTGGCCGCACTTCCGCTTATCACCGTCGTATCGGTCAATCTAATCATGTCCTTCGGGATTCTTCCAAATATCGACGCCTCCTTCCTAAAAGAAGAGGGGTGGGGCGCGACCTCGCTCGCCGCTGTCGGCGGCGTCTGGTCGGTCATTGTTGCGCTGGCGGTGGCGATCGTGGTGTTGATGGCAACCAATCTCAACCGCTTGCCAACCTTACGGGCGACGATGGACGCGGGGGCAAACGCCGCGGTGCTGCCGATTATCAGTGTGGCAAGCCTGGTCGGGTTCGGCGCCGTGGTGGCATCGTTGCCCGCCTTCGAAGCAGTGAAGGTCTGGGTCCTCGGCATCGAAGGCGGGCCGCTGGTCTCGCTTGCTGTGGCGACCAATATTCTTGCCGCACTAACCGGCTCGGCATCGGGTGGCTTGACCATTGCCCTTGATGCACTTGGACCCACTTATATGCAGACCGGTCTCGATCCTGGTCTGATGCATCGTGTGGCCGTCATCGGTGCGGGCACACTCGATAGCTTGCCGCACAACGGCGCGGTGGTCACTTTGCTTGCCGTTTGCGGATCGACGCACCGTGAAAGCTATTTCGATATTGTCATGGCGGCGATTGTCGGTCCGATCATCGCGCTTGTCGCGGTGATCGGGCTGGGGTCCGCGCTGGGTTCGTTCTGACTCGCGTCGAAAATTCCGGCGGTGCCGCCGATACAAAAAATCGGGACCTCGGCAAGTGGAAATCACTGATCGTTTCCCGCTTGGTCTAGATTTCGAGCGGTCGGCATTTCGTAGAGCAACGGCACGAGTGACGCTCCAGAGTTGGAGAAGGTCGGCAGCTTCGCCCTTTTCCATCTTCAGACCGCGCGTGCCGCCAGGGTCGAAGTCCTTCAGCTGCTCAATGGCCCGGGCTCGACCTCCGACAGACGTGAATAGTGTCGTGAACAGAGATCTGCTATTCGATCACCTCGTCGGCGCGTTGCTGGAGAGATAGGGGTATGTCGAGGCCGAGCGCCCTGGCTGTCTTCAAATTGATCACCAGTTCAAACTTGGTGGGTGCCTGAACCGGAAGATCGGCGGGCTTTTCGCCTTTGAGGACGCGATCGACGTAGCTGGCCCCGCGCCGGAACTGCTCGACCCGATCAGGACCGTAAGACATCAACCCGCCACTGGCGACGTTGGACCGACGGGCGTAGACCGTGGGCAGTCTATGCCGAGCCGCCAGCGCGATGATCAGATCGCGATGAATAGACACGGCCGCGCTCCCGGTCACGATCAGGGCGCCATTGGCAGAGCGGGCGAAGGCTGCGACCGCGCGCTCTATCTCGCCGCTGTCGCCTACGTTGATGGGTCTCACCTCCACCCCGAGCAGATGCCCCACAGACTGAATCGCAACGAACTCGCCGCTGCTGGAAGGATTGGAGACATCCCGAATTACGGCCACTCGCGTCACGCTCGGCGCAAGCTGCTTGAGCAGTTCCAGCCATTTCCCGCTGAAACTATACTCGAACAGCATAAAGCCGGTAGTGTTACCGCCCGGCCGAGCCAGTGCATCGACGAAGCCGGCGCCAACGGGATCGACGACGCCCACGAATACGATCGGTATGGCGTGGGTGGCGTGTTGCAACGCCGCCACACTTACGCTGCCTGCGGCCAGCAACACGTCCGGTGCGAGTGCGACCAATTCGACCGCATATCTGCGCTCGCGCTCGACATCGTCCTCGCCCCAGCGGACGTCGATCCGCACATTCCGGCCTTCAGCCCAGCCCAATTGTTGCAAGCCTTGCTGGAACGCCGCGATGGCGACCGGACCTTCCGGATCGCCAGCGGCCAAGTTTAGAAGCGCACCGATCTGCCGCATCCGGTCGGGTTGCTGCGCCCGCGCCGCAACCGGCCAAACTGCTGCTGCGCCGTCGAAGAGTGTAATGAACTCGCGCCGCTTCATTCGATCACCTCGTCGGCGCGGGCGAGCACTGCGGAAGGTATTTCGAGGCCAAGCGCCTCTCGAACGCGCCACAAGCCGACGCCTGAGCTCGCAATAACGGTGATTGATTGCTCGTTGAAAGTCTAGTTCGCCTTGTGAAAACGGGACGCCCCTATGAAGCTTTTCAGCTCCGTCAGAAATTGTGCGGCCCCCGGGTCCTGCGCAAGGACGACGTGGTTCTTTCCCGGGAGCGCTACGAAGCGAGCGTTTGGGATACCTGCTGCGAGCTCCCGACCAAGCCCAATCGGTACCCGAAGATCATCGCGGACATGCATGACCAGAGTTGGCGTGCGCACCTTCGGCAACAGGTGCCGCACGTCGAACTCAGCAACCGTTTCAAGGTAGCGTACCGCACAATCCGCCGAAGCGCTCAAACGCTGCAATTCATTGAAAGCGTCCGCCTGCTCCCGTGTGGCGGTCGGCATCATCGACGACGTGAATAGCTGTCGGAACGTCGCATCGTCCGAGCCCCATCCAAGCTTCATCAACGTTTTCATAGCCGCCCAGCGTTCGCGGTCGGCTGCGGTGGTATTGGATCTCTTGTTGAAGCCGAGCGCAAATCCGCCAACTAATATCAGGTGCGAGACGCGATCAGGATGTCTAACGGCGTAAGCGATCGAGACAGCGCAGCCTTGCGAGAGCGCGAGTAACGGAAATCGATCGAGACCGGCGGCGTCGACAACGGTTTCCATGTCGCTGACCCACGCATCAAGTGAGATATCGCCGACGTCCCAGTCAGAGAGACCATTGCCTCGCGCGTCGAAACGAAGCAGGGTAAATGACTTCGCGAGATCAAGCAGCAAATGGCGGTAAATCGGCAATTCCCAGTCGTATTCTAAATGACCCATCCAATGAGCCGAGCGCACCAGCACCGGCCCTGAACCGACTTTGGCATAGGCGAGCCGAACGCCATCAGGAGCAATACAATACTGCACCTCCTGCCTGAGATCGGATTCGGCAAGGACACGATCGGCCAACGACCCCTTACCGTGAACGTCGATGCTGAAAACTTCGACCGGCCGGGCGATATTTTTCAGGTTTTGTCGACCAAGTTCGCGACAATCGAGGTCAATCTTACCCTCGACAAGGTCCAGCACCTGACGTGAGACACAGATACCGCCGCGAGGAGCGATCCCTTCGAGCCGGGCGGCGACATTGACGCCGTCACCAAACACATCGCCGGCGTCTTCAATAAGGTCGCCAATGTTGATGCCCATTCGAAACTCAACACGCCTGTCGGAGGCGATTGCCGCATTGCGTGCGGCCATGCCGCGCTGAACTTCGACGGCGCATTTCACTGCTTCGACGACGCTCGGGAACTCGACAAGCATGCCATCGCCCGTGGTCTTGAAGATGCGGCCGCGATGGGCGGCGATGGTGGGGTCGGCAATCTCGCGACGGTGCGCTTTCAGGGCTGCGAGCGTGCCAACCTCGTCAGCACCCATTAGCAGCGAGTAGCCGGCAACGTCCGCCGCCAGCACAGCCGCCAATCGCCGCTCCACGCCTTCGTCGGTCACGAAGCACCCGCTAGTTAACCGCCGTAATCAAACCATATGGACCCGGTTCGCGCCAGCTTCGCAGGCTATGGACGCCGCCTGAAATGTCGCGTTCGGGTCATTAGCGTCAGCGGCACCGGTCATTTCGACGGCCTCCGCTCGGCCTCGATGGTTGCTATGAGCCGTTCAATCTCGCGTAATCGCAGATCAGAAGCAAGCTCGCACCCGGCGGACCCGCCAGCCATGTCCGTCCCAGAAACGCTTCGTCACCCATTCGCAACTGCCAAAATCGTAAGGCCCGGGACCTGGATAGTAGCCCGTAGCCGAGATGTCTGCAGCAACGCCACGCTTCGCGCTTGCCGGCGTCGCGGCGAGCGAACCGGCGATCGTCGCGACCGCGATGAAGGCAGCAAATGTCTTCTTCATTTTAGGCCCTCCTGCAGATGACGCCTTCGGTCAGCGCCCGGTGGATGCACGGGAAAGGTGCCCGTCGCGCGGACCCCATAGCCGCCACCATCAACCTTCAAATTCTGTCCTTCGACGAAACCGAACAGGCGAAGCTCGTCGAAAAAAGCCAAACTAGCCGATGCCGCGATTTTCAGCGAGAGGTCATTATGCCGAGGCGATAGATGGGACCGGTTTCCTGTGCGTGGATGGCGCGCGGTCACGCGCGGTTTCCACTTTTCCGGATCATGCTCCAGGATCGGATAATCCCGCATTCGACCTCGGCGCGCCATCCGGTGCCCGCGGAGAGCAGCCTGACGGGCAACAATCAAAGGGCGCGACGATGATGCCGGCCATTCCCACGCCAGCAACGGCTCTCACTTCACCGCCCGCTCGCCCACAGAAAACCCGGTAGCGGTGGTCGAATTGTCGGGAACCTCACAGGCGTCACACGCGGAACGATTGAGTTCCAAGGCAACCAACAAGGCAACCAATTTGCGTTCTCTTCGTTGTGCTGCGACGGCTTTGAGGTTTTCTATGAGCGAATATGTTGAGGCCCGATACGCAAAGTTGATATTGGATGAGGCGCGCCTGGCGGAACAGGACGTAGCATCCAAATTGGTCAGGGAACTGCTCCGCGATTTGAGTTCCCTGCAAAGGTTGAATTGTGCCAGCGCACAGACAGTGAGCTCGATACGATTGCTTGCGCTGAGCCTTGACGGCAGTCGATCGCTTCATGTCCGCGAGTGGGACGCTGCAAACCGGGCGGCTGAAGCCTGGTGCCAAAGCGCATTCAAATGAAAAGACGTTTGACACGGGCGCGCCTCGGCGTTTCGCCGCGTGAACAAATGGAGTCGATGTCAATAAGCGCCTGGTGTCAATAAGCGCCTGGTATCGCCTCTGACGCCCAGTGATCCCGCGTCAGCTTCGCTTTTTCAATCCAAATTGCCAACCGCCGCATTAAAGCGTCGATTGATGGGTCCTGGAGGCAAGCCGGACGCTTGGCTTGTAGAACAAGAAAGCCCCGCCTCATGGAGGAGGAAATAATCTGAGGCGGAGCTTTCAGGTGGTGCGCTGGGGGTAATGCGCATGTCATGTTAGCACGTTCGATTTCAAATCGTTTATTACAAAACGTTTAGGAAACTGAGCCGCCGTTATCGCCGGTAAAATATAACGCTTCGGTGGGACGAGCTAACGGCATCGGACGGGTTGGTTGAGGGGTAGGTTGCCGGCCGGGCCGAAGCCCGCCCTTCAAACAAACTCGACGCGACCGCAGACGTTCCGGCGGCGTACAGGCGTGATTTTGACAGGGCAGGTGCGCAAAGTTGGGTGGCGTGCAGCGAAACCGACGTTTGTTTCCAGAGTTGAACCGGGCAGGAGAGCTCGCGTGGCTTTGTTGCTGGAGACGTTGGGCACGTGGCTCGCTTTTGAACCTTGCGGTAGCTGCCTTCATCATTTACCGGCGTTTTGTTCCAACAAAAAACGGGTCGAACAAAATGCGTGGCGAATTGAAGTTGGCACACTTCAAAGTCGCCCACCATCGTCATTGACGGTGAATCACATGGATCGCATCCTTCTCAGCATCATCTGTTCGGGCATCCTGCTGCTCGTAACCGCGTTTTCCCTGGCAACGCCAGGCATCAAATATATCGACCCGCCGCGAGAGCAAACCGTGCTGGTGCGTTTGATGCAGCGTTAGTCGAGCGTCGCAATGAGCGGCGGATAAGTCGAATCACGTGTTGAAATCCGGACACTGCTCAGACGGCAGGCAAGCTCTCTGAAAAAACCAGGGCGCCGCCGCTCCGTCAGCACCCGTTGAGCGACACGCGTGCGATTTCGCTCAGATTTGCCGAACCTCGATCGGACGAGGGGACCGGAGGCGGGCGGATGGGTGGACAGGACGTGGCGCGGTCCAGTAACCTTAATTATCCGTTTCGATTGTTGATAAATTTTTATCGATTAGTCTGGCTCATAGTTGAGCGGCAAGTCGAACCGCTCGATCAGAGGCGGCGGAGAACCGCGGAATCTCCGCGCCGCCTCGCCGAAATTCATTGATCGGCTGGCTTGGACCAGATCGGCTCCGGGTTGGATCATTTTCAGACTGAAGTGCGGGCGGCCGCACGCCCGGTCTCATTTATCGGGTTGACGGGGATTTGTCGGCGGCAACGTCGCGCAACAGGCGCGGTGTTCACGCCGGATTATTGTGATTGCCGAAATGACGTTCGCGTTGGCATATTTACTGATCGCTGCCGGTGGTCTCTTGGTATTGACCGGGCTCATTGCGGCAGCGCTTCACAGAAATGCCCTGCATTCGATGGCGGCCGTGTGAAGCAGGGCGGCTACGCCGGCGGCGGCCGGGCAAACGCTTCAAAGCAAAGGAACAAACCCGGTTCCAACGAATGGAACCGGCGGTCCAGGCGTTCAATTGTGTGATTGAACGATTCGGCCCACGCTCTCGCGCACGCCGGAAGCAGTCTGTGACACGCCGGAAGTAGTCTGTGACAGGGCAAAGCCGAAAGCGTCCGCAAACCGACGCCGCCAGGACTGCGTCAGCACCGACAGCTTCCCTTCCAGCAGGGCCGCCTTCTCGCGGGCCTCCATGGTTGCCGTGGTGTTCTTGAGCAGTTCAGCCAGCAGCTTGTTCGTTCGCTCACACTCTCTCTCGAAGTCTGCCCGATGGCCACTGGCAACGGCTTCCACGTCCATCAATTCAGCCTGCAAAGCCTCGATTTCCTGCCTCAGCGTGGCGACCAGCTGGTCACCGGCCGGTGGTTTCGTGCCACGAGGGGCCGGGGAATGGCTGATTTCGGTGAGGTCGACCTGCACCAGCGTCTTGCCGTCATTGGAGCGGGAACGCGGCAGCCGATGTCGCTTCACCAGCGCCCTTGCCGCTTCGGGCGAGATTTTGAGCCTCTCGCCCAGTTCAGCATAAGTCAGCATCTCGACGGGCATGGTCATTTGCTCCCGTTTTTCCGGACGGTCACCACCAGGACTTGGCAAACGATACCAGCTGCCAGTTAACGGTTGGTTTACCATCGGGGCGGCGTGCGGGATGCCAAAACCATGGCCTGGCTGGCGCCTTCATTCGATGATTGCTGGATTGGGGGCAGTCGCATTTCGGCCAGGCCAAGTCTGCCGCCTGAACGCCCAATGTAAAACCCTGGATCATGATGCGATTAAGTGGAATCGCATCATGATCTCATCACTTTGTTTGAGCATGATCTCCGCGCAAACGCGTTTCGCGTTTGTCGCGAGGGAAAACCGGTTTCTACTTTTCCGGATCGTCCTCTAGCGGCGCGACCGGCGGGCAACAGCAATTCCGAGCAAAAAAGCGACCAACAGCGACCCCAGAGGCGCCTCGCGCGCGACGTTACTCAAAATGCTCAGCGGCATTCCAGGCCTTCTTGCTGTCTCCATCGCATTTTTGATTGCCCGGATCGCTTCCTTGACGGCGTCGGACACTTCCGCCGTCGCGGATTTCGGATCCGGGACAGGATCCAGGTCTTCATAGACAAGCGGTGGCGCTGACTGGATTTCGTCATTCACAATTCGTCTCCAATGCTGCGCGCGTCAATTCATCGACCATCCCGCCGCCGTTACCGGGCGCGCGAGTTTTCCGAATTGCCAAGGGTTCAACTAGCGAGCGGGATTTGGGTTCCGCGTCCGGTCGACGATGTGGGCACGGGCGGCGATTTCCGTTCGAATTTGCCCGCCTGATTGGGTTTCTTGGAAGCGCGCGAAAACAGTCGCTGCCGAAAACGTCGGCATTCGCGGCGCAAAAAATTCAGACGCCGCCCGGGGCGACGTAGCAGTACACGTAATCACCTCTGCTCAGAAAGATGATCCCGTGTCCTGTTGGATTGGATTGGTCATACTTCAGCTTGTGGTTCGGTACGACAATCTTGGTCCCGACGTCGATGTGTTTGCGCCGTAACGGCTCGTCCGGTCGGGAGTCCGTGATAATGGCGACATATTGGTCGCCGTCGACTTCAAACGAATCCGCCCAATAGGCGTCCGCTTCGCCGCAACATGACACCGCAGGATTATCCGGCTGCATCAGTGCCTGGTACCATTGACGTATATGCGGGTCTGTCGCTTCCCATTGCCCGAAGTCCCGGGCACTTGCTACGCTCATCAAGCAACCGAACGCTGTACAAAGGACGAGGCGTTTCATTCCGCACCCCCTCAGTTTTCCAGCCAGTTCGTTTAAAGCAATGTTCGTGCCGCGAATCAGTTCATCGTGATATTGTAAGTTAATCTTTTACGACACGATGGCGGCGCAATTTATTTGAGCATCGATTCACAGATCGATGATGTCAGATGATTGAACGCGCCGGCTTTTCGATTTGTGCGCGCTGAGCTTGTCTTAAGACAGGCAATGTAGGTTGACCGTGCGCTGCGACATCAGCTCCAGGTGGATGGCGAAATAGCGATTTGCTATCGTTGCGCTGCGATAAAGAGCGATTCGCCGCTCCGACTGTGGATTTTACCTATGACCGTTATCAAGTCGGGCGACCTCGTCGTGCTGAAGTCTGGCGGCCCGGTCATGACGGTGGATACGGTCAACACCGATATTTTCGACGACAACCGGATCACTGGCGTACTTTGCGCCTGGTTCGTGGGAGAGAGACTTGAGCGCGTGCGGTTCGATCCGCAAGCGCTCGAGCCGGCGTTTTTGCCGGCGGCCTTGCAACAGAACAAGGATATTCCGGCGGAGGAGGCCACGGGCGACTACAAGATCATTCTCGATGAGATGTCAGTGGCCATGAATATCGCCGAGGCGAAGAAGGATGAAGCAAAGCCGGTCATCAGGAGATCAAGGCGCAGGTCAGAGGCCGCTGCCGCCCATTCAAATGTGGCCGCCGTAGTGGATGATTGACTGGAAATGCGCGGAATCAGGATTAGTGGACCTCGGTGCTGCCCTGCCAGACATAGAGCGCTACGAGGCCGAGGGTGACAATCGTCGAGAATATCGCAACCGCCAGCGTCCAATCGACATGCCTCTTCGAGCGTCGTCCAGCCATCAAAATGGCGGTCAGGGCTTTCAAGCCGATTTTACGCATCTGGCCGTGCGCTCCGTCTTGCCGGCTAGCCTAGCATGTTTCGGCCAGGCGGCGGCAGTCTCGCATGCGCATTATCGATCCGGTCGGGCGCCAGTATTGTAGCGTGTGGAATTTCTGGAGGAATTGCGACTCATTTGGATCCGGAGGCTCACATGTCCCGAACGACTGTATTTCTGGCGCGATCGATTGGACTTTTCACGCTCCTCGTTGTGGTCGGCTTCCTCATCCGCGGCAGTGCGGCAATCGAAACCACGGCCGCGGATACGGCGGTAATGATCAGCTATGCCATCATCAGCCTGGCAATGGGCGTTGCCATGGTGGTCGGCCATAACGTCTGGTCCGGCGGTGCGCTGCCCGTAATCGTCACCCTGGCAGGGTGGTTGATCCTCGCCAAAGGAATTTTTCTGCTGGTTGTCTCACCTGAGGTCTTTTCCGGGATGATGCACCGGATGCGCTACGGCGAGCACTATTCTCTCTACCTCGCGCCCGCATTTGTGCTTGGGCTCTATTTGGCTTGGGCCGGCTTCACAGCTCCCTTCGCGCGCGACCATTGAGCCTGCGGAGTTTCAATCCTTCGCGGCGGATGTAGCGAGCCTGCGTCAGGCCGCCCGAACGCTATCGAGGAATTTCTCGACCTCATCGCGGAGGTGGATGCTGACTTCGGACAAGGCCTTTGCCGATTTCAGCATCTGGCCTGAGGTCGTTTCCGTTTCTCCAGCGCCGCGGGCGACGCGCTCGATGTTTTCGGCAACCTCGAGGGTGCCTCCGGCAGCGGCCCGGACGCCTGCCGCGATGCTTTGGGTCGCGGTGCCCTGCTGTTCGACAGCGGACGAAATTGAGGTCGTAATTTCACTGATGCGCTCTATGGTCTGTCCAATCGCCTTGATCGCATCGACGGACTCGCCGGTAGCGCGCTGCATGTTGACGATATGGGAGCTGATTTCGTCAGTGGCTTTTGCGGTCTGGCCGGCCAGGTTCTTGACCTCCTGAGCTACCACCGCAAATCCGCGGCCGGCTTCGCCTGCGCGCGCCGCCTCGATGGTGGCATTAAGCGCAAGCAGATTGGTCTGCGCCGCAATCGATGTGATCAGCTTGACCACGTCGCCGATCCGGTCACCCGCCGCGGACAATTCTGCCATTCGTTCGTCGGTTGCATTGGCCTGCTTGACCGCATCGGCGGCGACATTGTTGGAATCCAGAACCCTTCTGCTGATTTCGACAATCGACTGAGAGAGTTCGTTCGAGGCCGTTGCTGCACTGCGAACGTGTTCAGAAGCCTGTCGCGATGCACTGGCGGACTGTCCCGACATCTGCGCCGTCGAATGCGCCGTCACCGAAAGCTGCCGGGCATCCCTTTCGAATTGTCCGGAGGAACCCATCACCTGCTCGATGATTCCGCTTATCTTGGCACGGAAACCCTCGACGAACTGATTGAGCTCCGCCTTGCGCCGTTCGGCCGCGTGCTTTTCGGCACTCATTCGCTCAGCTTCGAGCTGACGACGTTCGATGCGGTAGTTCCGGAAGACATCGACGGTCCGCGCGATCGCGCCGATTTCGTCGTGGCGGTCGGCGTGCTGGACCTCGACGTCCGTGTTCCCCGCGGCGATGACCGTGAGGGCTTCTGCAACGCTGCGAAGCGGCCTGGTGATGCGCCGAACGAGCAACATCGTCGCCACGAGTGCGAGCAAGCCAGCGATGGTGGCGGCGATGGCCATTGCGGTGATGGCCTGCCGCAACATGCCGTCGAGTTCGGCTGTCGCAATGCCAACATAGATGATGCCGATGATTTTGCCGGCCGGATTGAAAACCGGCTGATACGCCGTGTAAAAACGACGTCCGAACAGGATTGCCGGGCCCTTATAGGCCTCGCCGCGGCGAAGCATGGCCTGACCCGGATGATCCGCCGCGAGCAGCGTTCCGACCGCGCGGTCGCCATTTTCCTTTTTCACGTTAGTGGTTCGGCGGACAAACTGCTGTGTCGCATCATCGTAGACGAAGAGCGTAGCATTACCGCCGACATAGGAGACGGCACGGTCGACGATCCGGTGGTCGCTCAATTCCGGCATCTTTGCAATTTCGACGCGCGCAACGACGCCGTCGCGAATTACGATCTTTGCGTCCGGGAAGGCTTCGCCAAAGGCAAGGGTAAGGGTTCGGAGGCTGAGGTCGATATCCCGCTCTTCACGGATATCGAAATCGCGTGTCAATGACCAATAGCCCGCTCCGACCAAAAGCGCGGTGTTGAGCGCGATCAGGAGCGCCGCGCTCATGACTGCTTTCGGTCCAAGGTTCAGCCGCGAAAAAGGGAAACGGCTCCCCCCCAATCGGAACGTCATTCAAATTCCCCCTCAATATGGGGGAGACGTTATCGCGTTATGTTTAAAATAATATTTTGCTGATCGGTCGTTGCATGACGGAGGAGGCGATTTTCCCCTACCGGAATACCGAGTGCATGTGTTCGGCGATTGCATCGCAAGCATCGATCCAATTCTTTTGTCGGCAAGAATCGTCCATAGCGTTCGCGGCGGATTTCTGTACACGAAATCTCTGGTGATAAAGCAAAAAAAAGCCTGAGAGTTCAGCCAAGCGATTGGTTGGCGCGGCTGGGACCGCGGTGGTATGAAAGACGAAAAGTGAGGGGAGCTTGGCATGAGACTTCTTCGAGCCGCTGCCATCTTTATGGTGTTGTTGGCTGCGCCCGCTAACGCGCAAAGAGCCCCCGCGGCACCGCAGGAACCACCGAAGTCACCGACCCAGATCGAGCAGGAGAAGGCAAGCGAGAACGCCTACAAGAGATCGCTCGGCAATATTCCCGATCAGCCCCCCGCTGACCCCTGGGGTGGGGCGCGCGCCGTGGAACCGGCAAAACCCGCCGTGAAAGATCCCCCGGCGAAACGCGCCAAGGCCAGCAGCTCGGCAAACTAGAGCGTTTTCGAGCGAAGTGGAAACCGGTTCGCGTGAAGAAAACGCGTCAAAACAAAAGAGTAGAGCCCGGTTTTGGTTCAATCAAAACCGAAATGGCTCTCTAGAAAAAGCTTGCGGACGTAGTCGGCCGCGACAGATGGGTGCGGTGCGAGGGCAGGCGCAGCGATCTCACAAGGTCTTCAAATATTCGATCAGATCGTAGCGTTCCTCCTCGGTCAGCATGCGACCGATCACGCCGGCCTTGCCCGGTCCTGGTGTTCCTTCCAGCGAGTGGCCCAGAGTGCTGTTGCCCGGAATGGGTAATCCGTCGGTCGTCATCGCTGAGAACAGGGTTTCGCCCGGCTGGCAGGCTGGCTTCTCCCCGGCGGCAACGCGATAGCCGACCTGCTCCGGATCAAAATCGCGTAAGCCCATGCAGAATTGCTTTGGGCGCTCGGCCGCAGGCTTGAGCATCCAATAGAGCGAAGGCACTGAACCGTTGTGGAGATAGGGAGCGGTCGCCCAAACTCCGTTCAATGGACGCGCACGGTAGCGCGGTTTTTCGTCCTTGACCGGCGCGCTGGCGTTATCCTGCTGCTTCTTCTGCTGATATTCCGTTTCATCATTGGGACAATTTTTTCTTGTCCCCCAGAGAAGCTTCTGGTTCTCCTCTGTCATCGGGCGCTCTTTCATCCATTTTCGGCTGACGACGTCGACCACCATCATCAAGGCGATCGGGTACGGCATTTCCGTCGAGAACGGCGGCATATCTGGGCATTGCGACAGGACCTGCCTGGGCTGCAGGTTCAGGAAGCCCGGAACTTCCACCTTTCGCATGAACAGAACGTCAGCCTGACCCTTGTCCGTTCCCATGCCTGCTACACCTTTCTGGACCGGATCCAGCCACTTGTTCTTGGCGTCCCAGCGTTCCGAGGACCAGAAGCTCTGGCGGGGATATAGCTTGTCGAACGTAGGGTCGTTGACCGGTCCGAGATGGCACTCAACGCAGATTTCGGCGTAGAGGGCGCGGCCTTTTTCGACCCGCGCCTCATTGATTTTCCAGGCAGGATCGCTCTGGAAAATTTGCGACGGCCATTTCGGCGGCTGCAATCCGCCGAAAGCCGGATTATCGCCGGCTGGATCGGGACCGCGCAGCATTGCTTCGATGCGAACGAGATTTTCGATCGCGACGGTGGACCGGAAAACCGTCTCCGGGGCAGTATCGGGTGAAAAATTGACGAGCGCGGAAACCCCGAGCGCTTCGCCGGCGTTGCGGATTAATGGCTGCTCGATCGAGGCGTCATATTGCGCCCATAGAAACCAGGGTACCGTCCAGATCGGGGGGAAACTGACCGGCGCGTCCTGCGCATGCAGATTCTTTTCAAATCCGGAGAGGCCAGCCGTTACCAGGTCGGTATAAAAAACCTGGTTGCCGATGCGGTTGAGCGCATCAAGTCGCCCGAACCCCTCCTCGGTATCCGCCTGCTGCTGCTTGCCGTCGTAGGTCTTTTTGCCGGCGATCGTCTTGTCATAGAGGTTTTTTTGATCGAGCAGGAACTGGCCGACCGTCGCCAGCCTCTGTTCGAGCTTGTCGCGATCTTGCTTGCTCGCGTCCGCGCCGAGCACTCGTGCCGCAAACCGTTGGAAACGGCCCGGTACTTTCAGCGTATAGGCAATGGACAGGCCGGTCGCGATTTCCAGCTTTTTGAGATTCACCATCGCCGGGCCGCCGTCGAAGCGCAGGCTGACGCCCTTGTAGCGAATGCTGCCGGCGTGACAGGCCGCGCAGCTCAAGCCGATCTGGTCTGCTTCGCGCTCGCCGGTTCCGGGATCGATCGCGCCGGTCAGTCGCGCAAAACCGACTGGCAGGCCGTCGAAATTCTCCGCCGGCGTCGGTTCCAGGCCCGCAACCGAGGCGGGTGCGGGCTCGGTCTTGGCATCCGGCGAGGGCGAATAGCCAAAGGGTCGCAGGCTCGCTTCGTCGGTATTGACGGATTTCGGACTTGGAATGAATCCGAACCGCTCAAGATAGCCGCTATCCCTGAGCAGGCCCGGTCGGCTGAACAAGCGAAGGCCCGGTTGTTCCAGCGCGATAAACCAGTCGTAGGGCACCGGGAAGGTCGCAGTCCCCTGACTGGCATGGTGGAACCAGTGCCGATCCTCAGTCGACCAGTTCTGGTCGAGCCAGTGCGCCTCGTTGACGGGAGGGACAGTGGGCAAGGGCGGCGGCAAAATCTGGGAGATGAATTGCGGCAGGATGCTCCCGGCCCTGTCGGGAAATTCGACAATCGCCACGAACAGGAGAGCAGCGAGTGCGATTGTCCACAGCGCGAATTTGCCGGCCATGCGGATAAGACTTCGTGGCGCGGGCGCTGGCAGCGCTGCAAGGCGCGCGACGATCCTGTCGGGCAGCCGCCGCTCGGCGAACAGCGCACTCACTTCGGCCACGCTGAGATAGCGTTCCTCGCCTTCGCCCTTGCCCATGACGTTCAACAGGACGGGCCATTCGCCATTCATCAACCGCCGATCGATCGGCCGCCTCGAACCCTTGGCGCGCTCGAAATTGGCGTTCATGAAGGTTGTGATTTCCTCACTGGTCAGTCCGCGCTCGATCTCGCCGGCCGGCGATACTCGGTCGTTGCCAAACCCTGCAAGGCGGACGATTTCCGCGTCATCAACCTGCGCCTTTGCGTCGAGAATGCGCGAGCCGACACCATGCTTGTCCAGCGGGCCGTCGCGCAGGGCGTCGAGCTGGGCGCCCGACCACCAGCTTCGCAACAGGCGCAGCGGGCCAAGACCATTGGCAATGAGGGCTACAAGAGAGATCTCGAGCCCCGCCAGCCGTTTCTTCAAACCTCTTTCGCCGGTCGCGGCCTCGATGGTCCTCGTCAGTGTCGGAAGCGGAACGATATGTCCGCTAACATAGCTTCCGGCGACCAGCGCACGCAAAAAGGGGCAGGGGTTATTGGGCGATACGGGGATCTGCTGGGTAGCGTCTGTGCCTGCAGGTGAACCGATCCGTTCGTCTTGCATTCGACTTTAATCCCAAAATAATCGAATTATGAAAGCAGACATTTCCCTTGCGTGTTGGTGAAAACCTACATAGGCGCGAAATGTCACGCAAGCTCCACTTCAGGATGTAGCGAAGCTTTGGCGGAATTCCAATCGGTGTCAACAGGACGGCCTGCAATGAATGGTGCAGCATCCACAGGATGCCGATGTGTCAGGCCGAGCGTTTTGACGCGGGCTCCACGAGCGCCAGTTTCCCCACGGGAATGCCAGCCTTCAAAAGTCCTTCTCGGTAATGGGCAATGTCGGTCGGATTTTTCCAACGGAAATTCCTCAGATGCTGCTCGACGGTCAGATCCGGAAAGGCATTCAGCAAGACCCCGACAGCCTGCGCGGCTTCATCGATCCGATCGAGCTGCGCCAAAGCGGCTGAGCGCACCGCCAGCATTTGCAGGTGGGTGGGATTTAAATAGAGCGCTTCCCGCGCCCATGACAGCGACGCATCATACTGCCGCAAAAGGTAGTGGCTGAACGCAAGCAAAGCAGTCCATTTGTATCTGGGATCGCTGTTGCCGCGTTGCACGGCCGTCGAAAACAACTCGACCGCCTGCCGGTGCTCGCCGATGACGAGGTGGCAAATGCCCAGGACGCCACGGGCGCCCATGTCATACGGATTGAGCCTGACTGCCCGTTTGCTGGCCTCGAGTGCTTCTTCATGGCGCCCCTGCATGGCAAGCAAATAGGACAATATTGAAAATGCGAATGAAGACCGGGGATCGAGCCTGACGCTGTTTTCCGCGAGGTTCATCGCCTCGGTCCACAATTCGCGGGTGCTGCGGATCCAGCCGTACTGAACACCCTGTACCAGAATCGTGGAGAGATAGGCGCGCGCGATCGAAAGCTCCGAATCAAGCGCAATCGCTTCCCGGAACAGCGCGATTGAGGCTTCGAAATCCGTCTTCGTATGCCGATAGTAATGCGAAAGTCCCCTCAGGAATCGATCCCAGGCGGTCAAATCGGCGGACGACCGCGAAGGTGCGGAAGCCTCGGCTCGATATATTTCCGGAGCCAATGCCGCGCACAGGCTGGTGGTGATTTCATCCTGCATCGCGAACAGGTCGTCGATGTCCCGGTCGTATCGTCCGGTCCACAATTGCTCACCCTTTTCGGGGGCTATCAACTCGGCGGTGACGCGAACCTTGGAGCCGGCGCGCCGGACCGAACCCTGGATCAGATAGGTTGCGTCAATTTCCCGCGCGATGAGACGGGGGCTCAGGTTTTTTCCCTTGAACGAGAACGTCGCGTTTCTGCTCAGAACCCGAAAAAAAGTTTGCAATGACAGCGCGTGAATCAAATCCTCAGTAAGTCCGTCGGAAAAATATTCGTCGGCCCTGTCGCTGAGATTGACAAACGGGAGTACGCCCACAATGGCCGTTCGATATTGGGCGGGCAGACCCGATGTATCTTTCGCAGACTGGCTTCGAGATTCGGAACCACCGGGTTCCCAGGCCCAGACGTTGATTGGCTGTTCGATGTTCTTGAATCGATGACTGCCGGCGGCAATCAGCGGTACGCTCAGATGCTTGCTGACTTCGTTGTATGCCTTCGCCGAAACGGCAATGCCGCCGGGCACCGCGACCGTTTCCAGACGAACGGCAATATTGACGTCATCGCCGAATACCTCGTCCTCGTCGGCCATCACGTCTCCCATGTGGACGCCGAGACGGAACTGCATTACCCGATCTGCAGGGAGATGGTTGTTGCGCTCGGCCATCAGCGTTTGCAGCGTAATGGCCGATTCGACGGCTCCTACGATGCTGGGATATTCGAGCAGGAAGCCGTCCCCGGTGTTCTTCACGATCCGGCCGCCGTGATTGAGAATGATCGGGTATATCGCGCTTCGGTGCGCCTTGAACGTGGCATGCGTTCCCGCCTCGTCGACACCCATCATGCGCGCGTAGCCGGCGACGTCAGCGCAGACTATGGCGGCCAGACGTCTGTCCATCTCCTACGCATCCTCTTCATTCGCCAGCCGGCATACTAGAGCACGATCCGGAAAAGGGGATACCGGTTTTCCGAAAAATCATGTTTAAACAATAGACTAAAGCGCGATTGCAATTCCATCTCAAACGATAGCGCTCAAGCACAGTTGTTGCTCGGTTGAATGAAGCGAGCCGCCTTTAAACGTAGTTTCCCCGGCAAACCCTCGTCCTTGGACGAATCTTCGTCACCGTTAGCAAGTTTCAGCCGTGAACGACCGCCTTTGAGATCATGCAATGGATGCCCTTGGAACCATTGACGGTCTGCGTCACCCGCAGGTCGGCAGCCAGACTGCAGAGGGTATAGGCGTCTTCGCGGGACAAGTTTCGCTTTTCGCCCAACAGTACGATCATGTCACGTAGCGCGCGCACCACGCACTGGTCGAGGTCGGGATCCATCGCCATGGTCATGTAATGCGTCGCCGTTTCGGCGCGGGGATAATCGAACCGCAAATCCTTGCGCACCGTCAAGCGGAAGCTTCCCTGGAGCGCTGTCTCGATCGCAGTGACGCAAACCTCACCGTCGCCCTGGACACCGTGGCCGTCCCCACAGGAAAACAACGCGCCTGGCACAAACAGCGGCAGATAGAGCTTGGCGCCGGCCGTCAGTTCCTTGTTGTCGAGATTGCCACCCATGGCGCGCGGAATCAGTGACGTGATGCGCCCCCAGGCCGGCGGCGGAGCAACGCCCATCACTCCGAAGAACGGTGCCAGCGGCAGCTCGAGCCCCCAAGGTAGTTTTCCAACCATCCGCTGCTGGTCCAGCGGGATGTTGATCAGCCGAGGTTCGTGGAAATCGTCCGGCAGCGTACCCGCAAGTGGCCGGATCAGATTGTAACCCCAATCCTGGCGCAGTTTGACGTTGATGATATCGACCTCGAGCACGTCGCCGGGCTCGGCGCCTGCGACCGCCACCGGACCGGTCAGGATATGACCCGGAACCATCCGTTCGTTCCTGGCATGGACGTCGGCGAGTTCAGGCGGGATATGAAACCGGCTGCGGTCCGGCACGACTTCGGGACCGCCACTGATCGTTTCGATGGTGACCTCATCGCCGCTGGCGATGGTGAGCACGGGCTTGAGCTTCGCATCGAAGAAGCCCCAATGGCAGGTTTCGGGGCTGGAGCGCAAATGGTGATGTGTCATGACGGGGCTTCTGGTCGGGGCGGGGGTCGCGTATGAGGCTGTACCAGACATTCGAAGGGGCCTCTCGTGTTTTTTTTCCTCTCCAAAACGCTTGGCACAATTTTATTGCCGGTGAATTTTCTGATTGGCGTCGGTGTGGTCGGCGCGGTCCTCCAGTGCACGCGATGGGCACCTTTTGGCCGACGGCTGTTGGTCATTTCCATTGCTCTTCTGGCGATTGTGGGATTTTCGCCACTCGGGAAGCTGTTGCTTTATCCCCTCGAACAGCGGTTTCCGCCATGGGATGCGTCGCGCGGCGCTCCCGACGGTATCGTGGTTCTCGGGGGAGCGATCGACCTCGACCTATCGGCCGCAAAGGGCGCGGCCGTGTTTTCGCGGGCGGCGGACCGCATTGTCGCCGCTGCGGCGCTGGCGCGCCAGTATCCGAACGCCCGAATTGTGTTTTCCGGGGGAAACGCCAATCTGGTATCGGATAGCTCTGCCAAGGAAGCTGACTACGCGCTTTCTGTCTTCGAAAGCCTTGGCGTCGCCAAGGCGCGATTGACGCTGGAGCGGGGATCTCGCAACACTTTGGAAAATGCTGAATTCTCCAAGGCGATCGCCAATCCGAAAGACGGCGAGCGGTGGCTGTTGGTGACCTCGGCCTTTCACATGCCGCGCGCGATCGGTCTGTTCCGCAAGGCTGGATTTGCCGTCGAGCCCTATCCGGTGGACTGGCGGGCAGCCAGGCTGATGACGTTTTCGCAGATCTCGGTTGAGGGAATGGATCGCACCGATATTGCCGTACGCGAGTGGATGGGTCTTGCCGCCTATTGGGCCGCAGGCAAGATTGACACGCTGTTGCCGGGGCCAAGCCAGAACTAGAGGATTCCAATTAACGGGTCAGACCTCGCGGGTGGCCAGTCGCAACGATCCTCCAATCGGGTTAGGATCGATCGTCACAGGCTCCGATAGGAGCCGTTTTCCGGAGTTAGACGCCATGCAACAGCAAATCCTGCCGGAACAACTCGACTTGACCGGCATGGTAGGCGATTTGAACGGCCTCTTGCGTCTCAAGACCACCGTGATCGGACTGAAGATGTTCGCAACTGTGGAGGAGATGACGGCAATACCGAAGATCAGGCGTCCCACGGCGGTTCACACCACCGACCAGATCGTCAGTATGGCGGCGCGGCTGGGCTGGACCGTCGGCATCACTGCACAAGACCTTGTCGGTGCGCAGTGTCGCGCTGTGATCGGGCTTGCTCCGCAGGACGAGAAGTGGCTCGCCGGTGAGAATTATGTCGGGGTTTGGCACGGCACCGCCGAAGACGCGCGTAAACGTCAGGAAGCGCTCGACGTTGTTCCCTTCGGCCAGTACCAGGCCATGGCGGTGTCCCCGCTTGCTTCCGGGCGCCTCGATCCGCCGGACATTTGCCTGGTCTATGCGACGCCTGGTCAGATGATCATTCTGATCAACGGCCTGCAATATACCGGTTACAAGAAGTTCGAATGGGGTGTGGTGGGGGAAACCGCGTGCGCCGATTCATGGGGACGAGCGCTCAAGACCGGCGAGCCCAGCCTGTCGCTGCCCTGTTATGCGGAACGGCGTTATGGCGGCGTGCCCGATGAGGAGATGCTGATCGCGCTGAAGCCTTCGCATCTCGCCAAGGCGATAGCGGGCATGAAGCAGCTCGCGAAGAATGGCCTGCGTTATCCGATCCCGCCTTATGGAATCCAGAGCGATGTGCGGGCCGGCATGGGCGTGTCATATGGCAAGAAATGAAATGATCTAACGTCAGCGCCAGGAGCAGGCGTCCCATTGGTTCGCAGTGGCGATTGCCTTCAGGAAAAGTGAAAAATGGAAACTTCGCCGAAATTCGACATCGTCGTCTATGGTGCAACCGGCTTCACCGGTCAGCTCGTCGCTGAATATCTTGCGAAGCATTACGCCGGCGCGAGAGCGCCGAAATGGGCGATGGCCGGGCGCAGCCTCGACAAGCTTGCTTCCGTGCGCGAGACCATAGGCGCACCGGCTGATATTGCCTTGATCAAAGCCGACGCCGGCGATCCCGCTTCGCTGAAGGCCATGATCGATCAAACGAGCTCGGTGATCTCAACCGTCGGTCCCTATCAGCTCTACGGCTCCGAGCTGGTCGCGCTTTGTGCGGCCGGCGGTACCGACTATTTGGATCTTTGCGGCGAGCCGGTGTGGATGCATCAAATGATCAACGCACACGAGACGGCTGCGAAGGCGAGCGGCGCGCGCGTCGTCTTTTCCTGCGGCTTCGATTCGGTGCCGTTCGAACTGGGTACATTCTTCGTGCAGGAGGAAGCCGAGCGCGTGTTTGGCGCGCCGGTTTCCCGCGTCAAGGGCCGCGTGCGCGACATGCGCGGCACGTTATCAGGCGGCACGGCGGCGAGCGGGCGGGCAACGTTCGAGGCAGTCGCGAAGGATCTCGGCCTTGTGACAATCCTGAACGATCCGTTTGCGCTGACGCCCGGTTTTAGTGGCGCGAAGCAACCGAAGGGCAACAGGCCGGTCTATGAGGAAGACCTGCAGTCCTGGACCGCGCCGTTCATGATGGCGCTAATCAATACGCGCAACGTCCATCGTTCCAATATGCTGATGGGCTTTCCCTATGGACGGGAGTTCGTCTACGACGAGATGGTGTTGACCGGTCCCGGCGAGAAGGGCGAGGCCAATGCAAAGCGCGTCATGGCTGCAAATTCCGAGAAGACCGGTCCGAACGCGCCAAAGCCGGGTGAGGGGCCGTCGAAGGAAGAGCGCGAGAACGGCGGCTACGATCTCTTGTATGTTGCGATCGCCCACGATGGTCGGCAGGTCCGGGCGTCCGTGAAGGGCGACCGTGACCCCGGCTATGGATCGACATCAAAGATGATCGCCGAATGCGCGATCTGCCTGCGCGAAATGCCGGAGGTCAAGGCGGGCATCTGGACTCCTGGCGCCGCGATGGGCAATCGGCTGATCAAGCGGCTCGTCGATCACGCCGGCATCACCTTCGAGGTTGAAAAACAGGACGGCAATTAAAACGCTCGGGCCTTGGTGGAGACCGTTTTTGCTAAACTCGCATTTGCCTCGTAACGATGCGCGGCCGCGAACATGCCCCACATCGCGCCCAGCATCATCCAGAAATGACGCCAGTGGTCGGTATCGATGATGAAGCTTTCGGCCGCGCTACCCAGAAAAGCCGCAAAAATCGCGAGATAGACGCGCTGCCACGGCACCGGCGTGAGGACGTGCCGAAACCCAAGGATGACCGTCGAGAAGACAAGTGCAGGATAGCAGACGCCGGAAATCCAGCCACCGGACATGAAGGCGTTCAGGAAGGAGTTGTGCGTATCCTCGGGAAAATAGTTGCGAAACTGCAGGGGACCGATGCCGAACGGCATGTCGAGCGCCATCGCCGCACCGAGAATATGTCGGCCGAAGCGGCCAAAGCGGCCTTCATCATAGCTTTGGTCGAAGCTCGCACGCTGGCGAAACAATTCGTCGATCGAATCGAATGACAACAGCACGGCGACAAGCGCGACCGCGACCAGGACAGCAAGAACCGATATCACCAAAATTCGCGAGCGTTGCGCCGGCGTCCGGCTGGTCAGGATCATGAGTGCCAGCATGAAGGCTGCGGTGATGACGAGCCCACCCCAGGCCGCGCGCGAAAACGAGAGAAAGATCGCGAACGCGATGATGCAGAGCGTGATCGCGCTGCGGAACGATTTTCGAAATCCCCCGAAGACAACGGTTTGCAGAGCAAACAGGGCAGGAAGGATCAGGAACGCGCCAAGCACGTTCGGATCCTTGAAGGTGCCGCGCGCGCGCTCATACAGCGTCAAGAGGTCATGGCCACCGGGGACGAGATTGAAGTAACCGGCAATCGCCGAGGCCGCGGCAATCAATGCGCCGGCGATCAGCCCGCGGCGCAGCATGTCCAGCCGGGCCGCCGTGTCCTCAGAGACGACCATGGCGAAGAAAATGACCGTAAAGGCCATGTACCACGACGTAGCGATCCAGTTGACGATTTCGCCCCGGTCCATGAAGGGAATGGCACCGATGCCATAGCCGATGTTCACCAGGATGAGCAGCAGCAGCAGTGGCATGAAGACGAGCCTCAGCCTGAGGCCCGTCGCAAAGAAGATAACGGCCGCGCAAAGCGTCGTCAGCTCATAGGGGCTCGGCTCGATGAAGACGATCGACGAACTGGCTGCGGTCAGCCAGATGAGCATGCGCTGCAGCGCGAGCAGGCGCGGTGCCGAAATGTCCTTCGAGGGAATGTCTCCGGCAGTCGCCGCATATGTCATCGATCGTCAACTCACGCAACTCGCAACGCCACGCCTGAGCAGGGCTCAGGTTCAATACGCATTCTCGCTCTTGCTCATCAACGCCAGTGGCGTCTTGAGGAGGATATAGAGGTCGAAAAGGACAGACCAGTTCTCGATGTAGTCGAGGTCGAATTCCACGCGCTTGTGGATTTTTTCTTCATTGTCGATCTCGCCGCGCCAGCCATTTATTTGCGCCCACCCGGTAATACCGGGCTTGACGCGGTGGCGCGCGAAATAGCCGTCCACTGCTTCATCGAACAGCCGGCTCTGCAGTTTTCCCTGCACTGCATGCGGACGGGGCCCGACCAGCGAAAGGTTGCTCTTGAACACGACATTGAGGAGCTGCGGCAGTTCGTCGAGGCTGGTCTTGCGGATGAAACGGCCGACGCGCGTGACGCGGCTGTCATTCCTGGTCACGACCTTCGCCGCCAGCGGGTCGGCTTGATCATGATACAACGAACGAAACTTGAAGACATCGATGCGCTCGTTGTTGAATCCGAACCGCTTCTGGCGAAACAGCACGGGTCCCGGGCTGTCGAGCTTGACTGCAAGCGCAACCAGCGCCATGACCGGCGCGGCCAGCAACAGCGCAATGCCGCCGACGAGGCGGTCGAACATCCACTTCATCACCAGGTCCCAATCCGTGATAGGAGCCTCGAACATGTCGAGGGTCGGGACCCTGCCGAGATAGGAATAGGAGCGAGGACGGAAACGCAGTTTGTTGGAGTGCGCGGAAAGGCGGATGTCCACCGGCAGTACCCACAACTTCTTCAACATTTCGAGAATGCGCGTTTCCGCGGAAATCGGAAGGGCAAACAGCACGAGATCGACGCGGGTACGCCTGGCGAATTCGACAATGTCGTCTACCCTGCCAAGCTTCGGACTGCCGGCACAGCAATCGAGGGCGCGATCGTCATTGCGGTCGTCGAATACGCCGAGAATTTCGATATCGGAATCTTCCTGAACCCTGAGCGCTTCGATTAACCTTTCGCCGCTCTGGTCCGAGCCGACCACGACGGTGCGGCGATCGAGGCGGCCCTGGCGTGCCCAGTGCCGGATCAGTGCGCGCAGGAACAGACGTCCGCCAAGCAGAGCCGAAAGCCCAAAAAAGAAGAATTCCGCGAGCCAGAGCCGAGACACCGCGTTGCCGAGTTTTGCAAAGAAGGATGCGCCCGTGAACAGCAGGAACACGAAAGCCCATGATGAAATCATGCGTGTCGCCTGGCGAAGGTGGCTGCGGAAGATCTGGACGTCGTAAATCTCGGCGGCCTGGAAGCAGATGACGGCGGTCAGGCTCATGCCAAGGATGGCCGCGACATATACCCAGCGAAAGCCCGCGAACGGAGCCACCTGTGCGAGGTACAGCCCGATTCCTGTTCCACTCAGAACCAGGAAATCGGCGAGGCGAACGATACCGGTGATAACGACCGGCGAGTAGGCCTGACGAACTTTTCTGTTGGCGACAGCAAGCGCTGCCGGCGACAGCCGGCGGCGGCGTTCAATCTGAGGGGTCCCAGCTTCCGCGTCCGTAGCCGCGGCGTCCAGCATCGAGCGTGCGTTGACCGGTTCCACTGTCGTCATGCCCGTTTCTCGCGCGGCGTCGAGGGGCGCGCGCCGGGGTAATATCCCCGCCTCACGGCTTAGGGGACAATTCGGAAGAAACAGTTATCGCGGTGATTTCAACATGCCCGTTCGATCGGGCGGCGAATGCGGCAAGCAGGCTGCCGGTAATTGACGGTTAACGGTCCGCAAACGCCTCGCCGTACTCGGAGAGCACGCCTTCGACCATGGCGTTTTGCGAGAAATGCGTGAAAGTCCTTTCGCGAAGCAATTTGGCGCGCGCGAGGGTGGCTGCGGGGTTGTCGAGCGCGGCCAGGATCGCATCTGCCATGGCGCCGACCGAATTGGACGCAAACAATGCGTCGGTATGAGGTCCGAAAATCTCCGGGATGCCGCCGACATTTGCCGCGATCATCGGAATTCCGGCCGCCGCCGCTTCAATCACGACGTATGGCATCGAATCTCCGCGTGATGGAACGACCAGCAATTTGCCTTTGGAGAAGCCGAAGCGGGCCTTGACGTGACCGATGAAGTGCACCGCACCGCCAAGGCCATGCGTTTCCACCAGCGCCTTGAGGGCGCCGACCTCTTCGCCGTCGCCTGCAAGCGTCACGGTTACCGGTTTGCCGCTGGCACGCAACCGCGCCACCGCGTCGATCAAAAGGTCGGCACCCTTGATGTGCCTGAACTCTCCGACGTAGACAACATCGGTGGCGTCGGAGGCGGTGGCGATAGGCTCGAACTCTTCCGCGCTCACGCCGTTGAACACGCAGCGCACCAGTCCTTTGGTGGGGGTGCCGATCGTGCGCTGATAGGTGTCGCGCGCGAAAGCGCTCTCGAACAGGAACAAATCGGTGTTGTTCATCAGCGCGCGTTCGAGGCGGCTGTAGAAAGCTCCTTTCCATGTCTCTACCGGATAGTGCAGCGAGCCGCCGTGAGGCGTGTAGATACGGATGGAGCGCCTGGAGCGGCCTTTCATGCGGATGAAGGCACCGGCCTTGGCGCCATGTCCGTGAATGACATGCGGCTTCAGCCGCCAGATCAGATACATCAGCCGCGCCCATACCAGAGGATCGGATGGGTGAGGTTCGCGGTGAATGGCGAGGCGTCGAATGCCGAGCTTGAGCCGCGGCGCCATCTCGGAAAGCGCCGCCTCCGCGCGCGCACCGCCGGTAAGACTGTCGGTGACGATGCCGACGTGGTGCCCGCGGTCGGCCTGCCCGTTGGCGAGATCAAGGATATGGCGCATGATGCCGCCGACCGGGGCGCGCACGGCGTGCAGAATACGTATCGGTTCGCCTGGTATCGCGGACATGCTTTTCAGAACCAACGCTCGCCGATGAGGACGGTATCGCCGGGATTGATCGGCGTGCCGAGCGGGACCGATGTGCGGCTCGAGCCGGAGTTGTCGGTGTGGGTCAGCGTGACGGAATCGCGCCTGGCGCGGGGCGAGAAGCCGCCGGCGATCGCCACCGCGCTTTCGACGGTCATATTGGGCACGTATGGATATTGGCCGGGGGCTGCGACTTCGCCGAGGATGAAGAACGGTCGATAGGTTTCCACTTCCACCGCCACCGAGGGTTCGCGGATGAAGCCGTTACGCAGTTTGGCCGAGATCTCGGCGGCAAGCCCTGCCGGCGTTCGCCCGCGCGCGCCGACCGCGCCGATCAGCGGCATCGTAATCGAGCCGCCGGCATCGATGGCGTAGGTGTTGGTGAGGCCTTCCTGGCCAAAGACCACGACGCGCAGTCTGTCGCCGGCATCCAACCGGTAAGGTGCGTCGTAGACCGGCTTGGGCGGGGCGGGATAGGCGGCAGGTGCGGCGGCATAAGCGCTTCGCGGCGAAGCCGCAAGGCTGGCGCGAAGCGCACCGATGGCGCCGCCGGAATCGGCCAGGGCCGATCGTGCAGGGATGGCGGCATCGGGTGTTGAATAGGGCTGGCCATAGGCCATGGCGTCGAGGTCGTTCCGCGGCTGTCCCGAGGCGACGGGTGCAGCCGTCTGCATGCAGCCCGACAGGACGAGCGCGGTGAGCAGCGAAACAATCTGGGCGCGCGCGCCTTGCATCGAACAACCAATCGGCAATTATTGACTCCGATTAAGGGCTTTCATGGTTAACAAAGCATAACCGAAGCCGCCGGGGGCAAGCTGGCAGGGCATCAAACCGTCCAAAATTAACGCGGCCGCAACCTTAATGGAGTGTGATCGTCGCCGGGCTTTTGGAGTCCAGTTGATTGCGGGAGTATGCGATGGGTCTGCCGTTCTGGCGATCGGGCAAGAATGGAGCGGTAGCCGAAAAGGCTGTTGCCAGGCCCTCGCGGGCCGCCTACGAGCCTGTCGCCGCCTCGCAGCCTGGTGAGTTGGACTTGAGGTTGATCGCCGAGCAGCTTGGTCGCAAGCGGGGCTGGATCATCATTCCGACGGTGCTGGCCGCCGTGCTCTCGGTTGCCGCCGTCAACTTGATCACGCCGCGGTATAAATCGGAAGTACGCATCCTGATCGATGGGCGGGAAAACGTGTTCCTGCGTCCCAGCGGAGAACGCAACGAAGACCGCAGCGCGCTAGATGCCGAGGCCGTTACCAGTCAAGTGCAACTCTTGCTGTCGCGCGATCTGGCGCGGGAGATCATCAAGAAGAACAAGCTTTCCGAACTGGGCGAATTTGATCCGGTTTTGCAGGGCCCGTTGCCGCTCAAGTCGCTGCTGGCGCTGGTCGGGATCGGTCGCGATCCGATGTCACTGACTCCGGAAGAGCGGGTGCTGGACGCCTATTACGACCGCTTCACCGCCTATGCGGTCGACAAATCACGCGTCGTTGTGATCGAATTCCAGTCGCGCGACCCGGAACTCGCAGCCCGCGTCGCCAATTCGATCGCGGACGGCTATCTGGTGCTGCAGCAGGCTGCGCGGCGGGATCAGGCCAAGTCCGCGAGCCAGTGGCTGTCGGGCGAGATCGACGATCTGCGCAAACGGGTTGCCGATGCGGAATCCCGTGTCGAGGAGTTTCGTTCGAAATCGAGCCTGTTTGTCGGCACCAATAACACCACGCTGTCAAACCAGCAGATGGGCGAGCTCAACACGCAACTGAACAACGCTCGGGCATTGAAATCCGACGCTGAATCGAAGGCGCGCTTGATCCGCGAGATGTTGCAGAGCGGCAGGCCGATCGAAGCATCCGAAGTGCTCAATTCCGAATTGATCCGCCGGCTGAGCGAACAGCGTGTCACGCTGCGCGCGCAACTGGCCGAGCAATCGTCGACCTTGCTCGACGGCCATCCGCGCATCAAGGAGCTGAAGGCGCAGCTTGCGGATCTCGATCGGCAACTTCGGGAGGAGGCGAGCAAGATATCTCGCTCGCTCGACAACGATGCGCGTATCGCCAGCGGCAGGTTAAATTCGTTGAGCGCAAATCTCGAACTGCTGAAGCAACAGGCGAGTTCGACCAACGGTCAGGACGTTCAACTCCGTGCGATGGAGCGCGAGGCCAAGGCGCAGCGCGACCTGCTGGAATCCTATCTGGCAAAATATCGCGAGGCCAATACTCGCGAGAACATCGAGACGGCGCCGGCGGACGGCCGGATCATTTCCCGCGCCAGCGTTTCCAACAGTCCGGCCTATCCAAAGAAACTGCCCATCGTGCTGATCGCGACGCTGGCGACGCTGTTGCTCTCCGCCGGCTCAATCGTGACCGGTGAATTGCTCCGCATGACCGCGCCGATGGCGATGGCTGCGCTTGCCCCTTTGGCGCCCGCGCGCGTGGCCGAGGTGGCGGTAGCCGACGACGCCAGCCGGCCAGAGCCCGTTGTCGAACCTCTCCGCGATGCGCCGGCTCCGGATGTTCCCGACCGGCCTACCGAAATCGAACGGCTTGTCGCAGGTCTGCAAGACGCCTCTGTGAGCGCGCGAAAGATTACCGTGCTGGGCACGGCCCCGAGCGAGAGTACCACGCTCACGGCTTTGTCGATCGCACGCATCATGTCCGACCGGGCCAGGGTCGTCCTGGTTGGACTTGCGTCATCGCCAGCCATCGCGGCGATGTCTGTCGATTCGCACGCGCCGGGACTGGCTGAATTGATGTCGGGTGAAGCCTCGTTTGGCCAGATAATCACCAGGGATCGCCTGTCGCGGGTTAACCTCGTTGGCGCCGGACGGCCTGGCGCCGATCGCAGCTTGTTGCAGTCACCAAGGCTTGGTCTTGCGATCGACGCCCTGCTGAGGGTCTACGAACATGTGGTGCTCGACGCAGGCGCCGCGTCCGATCTGCCCGCGGAACTGTTGTTCGCGCAGGCCCATGCAGTGGTGGTACCGGACGCTTCAATGGCCGCAGGGGCGAGAGCTGTCATGCGCGATCAGCTCAAGGCAGTCGGTTTCAGTGCAGTGACGATGCTGACCAGGCCCGCGATGCCTTCCGAAGCCGTCGCTCCGGCGCTGCGTGTCGTGGCGGCCTGAGGGCTAAGACACTGCGCGTCGCAGTCCCCGCGCCGCCTGCAGAAGCGCGGGGCTGTGCTTGACGAAATATTTGGCGCGATTGACGCCCGACATCACAGCCGCGCCGACCGCGCCGCGCGGGCTGAGCGGAACAAAACAATCGAAAATGGACTCATCGGCCTTGCAGAAGAGCCTCTTGTAATCGTCGGATCCGACACCGAGATCGAATGCACGATATCCGTGCTCGGCGCAATGGTCGATGATGTGGCTGATCAGGATCAGGCCGGGACTGTGACGCGAATTTGCCGACACCGTATAGGTGTTGAACATCAACGAGAAGCGATCGCCATCGGCGACGCCGGCGAAAATCGCGATGACCTCGTCGTCGCATTCAAGCGCATGGATCTGAAGCACGCGCTCGCCATTTGCCAAATGCTTCATGCAGGCGTCGCGGACGAAATTTTCGACGCCCGGCTCTTCGAATACATTGGGAAGCCTCTGCGCCGCCATCCGCTGCGGCTTGATCCGGAAAAATGCGTCGAGCAGCCGCGTCACGTCGGTATCGTCGGAAGCGACGAAGTATCGATAGCCCGGCAGCTTTTTTAGCCTGCGTTCTTTGCTTTTCAGGCGCCCAGGCAACGATAGGCCGACGCGCGCGGTTGGCGAGGCGCCTGCGACCAGCCTCATCACAGGACAGCCGTTCACGGAAGTCTGATGCGGCAACAGGGCCATCGGGTTGCGCTGGTTTTGCCACTTCAGCGGCTGGCGATAAAGGGCCAGAACATCAGCTTCGCCACGCTGCCGAATGGCTGAAACCAAAACCTCGAGATCGGCGCGCTTTGCTTCCGTGACGAAATCGCGATCCCATAGCGCCATGTTGAAAGTTGCATGCTTGCCGCCCATGAAACTTGCGATGCGAATTCCGCGCGCCTCATTGAGCCCAAGAGGAAGCAGCAGCAGCGGCCTGCGTTCACGATCATAGGCGATGACGACGAACGGGCGGAATCCTTCGCGGCTTCCGACCTGCTGTTGCCAGAGGGAAAGGAAATCGAAACGCTGAAAGGGAGTGGCGAAGCGATGCAGGGTCTCGAGACTGCGCCAGGTCGGTTCGGCCTGGCCGAAGTCGTCAAAAAATTCGACTTCGGCGATACGGCTTGTCTTCGACCAGACCGGTTCGTCCGCCGTGCGGCCTTCAATCGCGGCAGCCAGGGTCATCGAAAACCTGTCTACAGGAAATTATTTACACTTCTCACTTGAGGCGACCTTTGCAAAGAAATGTCAACAAAGGGTAATGACAAGCTGGCCGAAGGAAGGTGGAAACCGGCCGCAATTGGGTTCTCGCGGGCCTCAAGAAGAGCTGCTGTTTGGAGTTAGGGCCCAGCACCCGCCAAACCGGCATTGGGCGTTCAAATTCGTGCTGAAAGGCGAGACATTGTCTTCCAATCCCCGATTTTTGTCGAACCTGAAGCTGGAACTCGCCTATTTCAGCGGTCGCGCCTGGTTGAACCGGCGCGGCGCCGGTGTCATCCTTCGGTTCGAGCGCGTTCGACCGCGACGTGGGGCGCGCTTCCAGCCACTGAAATCGCATGAAATCACACCCGAATTTCTCGATCGAACTGTTCGCGCGCTGAAACGGTGGCGATACGACATCGTTTCCATGAATGAAGTCCGCAGGCGGGCGGTGACGTTGGCGGGGCGTGGACGCTTTGTCTGTCTGACGTTCGACGGTGGTTACAAGGATTTGATCTCGTCGGCTTACCCAGTGTTGTCGCGGCACGGCGTTCCCTTCACGGTCTATCTGCCAACCGCATTTCCGGACGGGATCGGCGAAGCCTGGTGGCTGGCGCTTGAACAGGTGATCGCGCGCGAGAGCCGGCTTAGCCTCGTCATGGACCGGCAAGAGCGGCGGTTCAATATCCCGGGCGCAGCAGAAAAGCATCAGCTGTATGAATTTCTGTTTCGATGGATGCGTACGCTCTCGCCATCGGACCTTTCAGCCGCGATCAGGGACCTCTGCACGCGTTACACCGTCGACCTCGCGGCGCTGTCACGCGCGGCCTCGCTCGACTGGAAGGATTTGACGAAGCTTGCGGCCGACCCTTTGGTGACGCTTGGGTGCGCAACCGTCAATTATCCGGTTTTGTCGAACCTGAAGGACGCGGCGGCGTTGCGGGAAATGACGATGGGCAGAGCGGTCGCCGAGGCCGCGTTTCGACGCGAGGTCCTGCATTTCGCCTATCCATTCGGCGATAGCGCATCATGGCATCACAAACACGCCGTGATGGCGAAGGAGGCCGGCTTCGTCAGTGCCGTATCTGCGATCCCGGGTGTGGTCGAAGCGGAAGGCCGGACCGGCCTCTACGCACTTCCGCGGGTTACCTGGGATGGCCGCCGGCGCTCGCTTCGCGCGATGCGGGTGATCCTGTCGGGTGCCAGTTTTCCTCTCGCAAGGTCCGCAACGTTCAAAGATAGCTAGTCATTCGCATCCCGTTGCGGCCGATGCCCGCTTCACTCGCGGTCGGGCCGCGACATCCAGCTCACAATCGGCATGGCCGGAAGCACCCAGCCGATGCCAGCAACGACATAGAAAACGGCTTGCAGCAACCCGGAGTTGGCAAGCCACGGTGTCTGCGCGGCGGTCATTCCCAACAGCGACCACACGACGACCAGAAGCAATAAGGCAATGGTCCCAAAAAATTTGCGGGTGCGTATCTTCATGGCGGAAATATGCAGCTTGCAGCCGATGCGTGCCTTGCGCGCGTGAAGGGGCGGACTATAAAGTGCGCGCAAATTCAATCAAGCGCAGCACCATGGCCGCAATGACAACCAATCAGATCCGGCAGGATCGCCTTGTTCGCGCGTGGCTCGGTCTTGTCGCCGCGTTGATCGCGATCATGGTGCTGGTCGGCGGCGCCACGCGTCTGACCGAGTCGGGACTTTCGATTGTCGAATGGAAGCCCGTCACGGGGGTGCTGCCGCCGCTAAATCGGGAGCAATGGACGACAGCTTTCGAGGGCTACAGGACCATTCCGCAATACCGGCAGCTCAATGCCGGAATGAGCCTTGACGAGTTCAAGACGATCTTCTGGTGGGAGTGGAGCCACCGACTGCTGGGTCGCGCGATCGGCGTGGCTTATCTCCTCCCGTTCCTCTGGTTTCTGTGGCGCGGAGTTTTGGCCACGGAGGTTCGGCGGCGGCTGTGGCTGATCTTCGGTCTCGGCGCGCTGCAGGGCGCGGTCGGTTGGTGGATGGTGGCGTCGGGGCTTTCGCAGCGGGTTGAGGTTTCCCAGTATCGGCTTGCCACGCATCTGCTGCTGGCGCTCGTTATTTTCGCATCCATCGTCTGGACGCTGCGTCGCATCGCGGTGCGGCCGCCGTCCGATGCATCACCCCGGCTGAGATTGTCGGCCATCAGCTTGCTGGCGCTGACCTTCGTGCAGATTTACCTGGGCGCGCTGGTTGCCGGCCTTCGTGCCGGAAAGATTTACAACACGTGGCCTGACATCGATGGGGCGTTCATTCCGTCCGCGGCGCGGCTTTTCTTCGAGACACCATGGTGGCGCAACCTGTTCGAAAACACGCTGACGGTTCAATTTGAACATCGCATGGTCGCCTACGCGTTGTTGATTGTGGCGGCATTGCATGTGGTGGAAGTGGTTCGCGCAAGGGCGGGCCGATCGACCGTCAACGGCGCGCTTTGGCTATTGGGAGCGGTTATCCTGCAAGCGACACTCGGCATACTAACGCTGCTCAACCAGGTTTCGATCGACCTCGCACTTGCCCATCAGGCCACAGCCATAGCGGTGCTGACGCTGGCGGTCTTGCAGGCGGAGCGTTTGGTTCACCGGGTCGAACCGGCACCGCGTGGGATCGTCCGGCCGGTCACACAAGGCAGTTGAGCGAGATCAACAAGCTCTAACAATAACCGTAGACGCCACAGGCATAGGGCAGGCGATACCAATAGCTGAGATTGGGACCGCCGTAGTAGGGATGATATTCGTAGGAATGTTGCGATCCGTAATAGCCGGGGAGGGTCGATGAACCGGGAAGAAGCGGGGTGGAGGGTGGAATCCGGATATAGGGAAATCTTTCGTCCGGCGTAAACAGGAGGTCGGATTCGGTTTCGACATAGGCTGGCCGGCCGTAAGTCGGCGGGGCCTTGCCGTAAACGCCCGCTCCCCTGGGCAAATCGGCGGCAAAAGCCGAGCCGACGACGAATGCTACGGCCGCAAACGGCATCATCCAGCGCAACATGGTTCTGCTCCGAATCATCTCTCATGATTCACTGCCACGTTATGGCCGAAGGAGTGTTAACGAGAACCTCGAAAGTGGTGGTCTCGACAAAAGATCGGGAGCTGTTGTCGTCAAAGCGTATCGCCGATTATCAGGAGGGGCCGGCCGTTACAGCCCGTCGCAACGGCGCCAATAACGAGCGTCGTTCAAGCGTTCAACGCCTGATCGAGGTCGGCAATCAGATCTTCCTTGTCTTCGATTCCGATTGACAGCCGCACGACATCGGGCGCGGCGCCGGATTTGATCTTGGCGGCATCATCGAGCTGGCTGTGGGTGGTGGAAGCCGGATGAATCACCAGCGAGCGGGTGTCGCCGACATTGGCCAGATGCGAAAACAGTTTCAGGTTCGAGACCAGGCTTACTCCAGCGTCGTAGCCGCCCTTGAGGGTGAAGGTGAACACCGCGCCTGCGCCCTTGGGCGCGTATTTGCGCGCCAGGTTGTTATACTTGTCGCCGAGCAATCCGGCGTAATTCACTGACGCGACGGCGGGATGGCTCGAGAGCCATTCGGCAATCGCTTTGGCATTCTCGCAATGTTTCTGCATGCGCAAAGGCAGCGTTTCGATGCCGGTAAGAATGAGAAACGCGTTGAAGGGCGAAATCGCCGGACCAAGATCGCGCAAACCAAGCACACGGCAGGCGATCGCGAAGGCAAAGTTTCCGAACGTCTCCTGAATCTTGATGCCGTGATATTCCGGCCGAGGCTCGCTGAGCATCGGGTATTTGTTATCCCTCGACCAGTCGAAGGTTCCAGCGTCGACGACGATACCGCCAATCGAGTTGCCGTGGCCGCCCAGAAATTTCGTCAGCGAGTGAACGACGATATCGGCACCATGGTCGATCGGACGGATCAGATACGGCGTTGCCAGCGTGTTGTCGACGATCAGGGGAACGCCGGCCTTGCGGGCAACCGCGGCGACCGCCTCGATGTCGGTGATGCTGCCTGCGGGGTTGGCAATTGATTCGATGAAGATTGCCTTGGTATGTGGCGTTACCGCGCGCTCGAAGCTTTCGATATCGTCGGGGTCGGCCCACACCGCGTTCCATCCAAAACTCTTGAAGGCATGAGTGAACTGGTTGATCGATCCGCCGTAAAGTTTGCGCGCTGCGATGAATTCGTCACCGGGGTTGAGCAGCATCTGAAAGACCACGACCTGCGCGGCATGCCCGGAAGCGGTGGCTAGTGCGGCTGTGCCACCTTCAAGGGCTGCCACGCGCTCCTCCAGCACCGCCTGGGTCGGGTTTCCAATTCGCGTGTAGATATTGCCGAATGCCTGCAGGCCGAACAGGGATGCCGCATGGTCCGCGTCGTTGAAGACGAACGACGTGGTTTGATAGATCGGCGTCGCCCGGGCACCCGTAGTGGGATCGGGTTGGGCGCCTGCGTGCACGGCGAGGGTAGAGAAGCCGGGTGGACGATCGTTCATATCAACTCCGTTAACTTTTTGCTTTGCGAACCAGTTCGCGGGCCATGCTGGTGTCCGCGTCGTTCTCGGTCAAGGCGGCCTTGCCTCCTTGAAACGCTCCATCCAACTCGGCTGGTGTGAAATTGCTCACGTCAGGCGCGGTCGTTCCTGTTCTTGGTGGCGCGATCGGACGCCGCGGTCTGGCCTCCGCCGACACTCGTACGGCCGAGAGAAAGCTGCTGCACGCCTTGTGTCGGCAGCGGCGCGCGCTTGGAGCTCAGCGTGCGCGAATTCACTCCCATCCAGGAAATTTCCGAGGACAGCCTTCCATATTCGATCTTCGGACAGCGGTTCATCACGACCTTGAGGCCAGCAGCCTCGGCTTTTTCGGCCGCTGCATCGTCGCGCGCGCCAAGCTGCATCCAGATCACTTTTGGCAACGGTACCATCCTCAGCGCTTCCTCGACCGCCGGCATGATGTGGCTTGAATTGCGGAAGATATCGACCATGTCCACCGTGCGGCGGATATCGAGCAGCGAGGCCACGAATGGCTTGCCGAGCAGGCTTTTGCCAACGTGGCCGGGATTGACGGGGATCATGTCGTAGCCGCGCTGGGCGAGGTATTTGAAGGCAAAGTAACTCGGCCGAATATTCACCGGTGAGGCGCCGACCATGGCGATGCATTTCACGCCATTGAGAATTGAGCGGATATAATTGTCGTCGTAGGCGTCATGATTCATCGGCGGCGGTTCACATCCAGCAAGTTCTGCCTGGCATTGATACTCGATTTTTTGCGAGTTGGTGCAGAATTCAAGTCTCGCGACGCCTGATGTCTGGCCTCGCCCGGGAGGGACGCCCGCTACTTGTCGCGCCATTTCGGTTCGCGCTTTTCGATGAAGGCACCAATTCCTTCCTCGGCGTCGCGCGCCATCATGTTTTCGGTCATCACCTCCGCCGCATAACGATAGGCGCCTGCAAGGCTCATTTCTGCCTGACGGTAGAACGCTGTCTTGCCAATCTTGATCGTATAGGCGGATTTGCGCGCAACCTTTTGGGCGAGCTCGATCGCCTCGTCCCGCTCGGTGCCGGCAGCAACGACGTGGTTGACAAGGCCAATTTCGCGCGCCTTCGCCGCCGAAATCGGCTCACCCGTAAGCAGCATTTCCATAGCCAGCTTGCGTGGAATGTTGCGTGAAAGAGCGACCATCGGCGTCGAGCAAAACAGTCCGATGTCGACGCCGGGCGTTGCAAACGTGGCGGCCTCGGAGGCTATCGCCAGATCGCAGCTCGCAACGAGCTGGCAGCCGGCCGCGGTGGCAACCCCCTGGACCGCGGCGACCACCGGTTTCGGCAAATGCACGATCGCCTGCATCATGGTACTGCAGGCCGTCATGATCTCGGCAAAATAGGCGCGGCCGCGATCGGCGTCGGCGCGCCGGGCCGTAAGCTCCTTCATGTCGTGGCCGGCGGAGAAGGCCGATCCATTGGCTGCAATCACGACTGCACGCACGGCGGCGTCATCCTGGAATTCCCGGAGCGCAGTGTCGAGTTCCGCGATCAGGGCTTCGGAAAGGCTGTTGCGGGCTTCGACCCGATTGAGTGTGAGCACGGCGACGCTGCCATTCATTTCGCGCAGAAGGACAGGCGATGGTGGCGCGCTGGCGCGCGCGGTTTGGCTCGTCATCGGCTTATCCAGTTGGTATCCACCTGATATCCATTTGGGCTGGCGGGTCAGCTTAATGTAACAGGCACCATGAGGCGAGGGCAGGTAAGGCAAGGAACATGGCAATTGCAAAAATGAGCGTGGCGGACCTGGAACGGTTCCTTCGTGCCGAATTCCCCCAGGCGTTCAGTGATGGCGAGATCAGAATCGAGAGCGCCGATGGCGCCACTTGCCTTTTGCGGCAGCCATACACCGAGCGGATGCTGCGTCCCGGCGGGACCATATCGGGACCCACGTTGATGGCCCTGGCCGATTTCGCCATGTATGTGGTGCTGCTGTCCGCGATTGGCCCGGTAGGGCTTGCAGTGACCACCAACCTGAACATCAACTTCCTGCGCAAGGGCGCGCCGGGGAAGGATGTGCTTGCGGAAGCGAAGCTTTTGAAGTTGGGCCGGCGGCTTGCCGTGGGTGAGGTCAACCTCCTCTCGGGTAGCTCGCCCGATCCCATCGCCCACGTTACCGCGACTTATTCCATTCCGAATGCTTAGGGTTTTTACAGGTATTATAAAACCATTATCCTAACTAATTGTTTTGATTGGTAAATTTACTTGAAATTGGCATTGACGATGGTCGAGGACCGCTTTAGAAACCTGCCCAGTCCGGCGCCAACGCGCTTTCCTTTTTTTACGGATTGTCTCATGAAAACGTTTTCGGCCAAACCAGCCGAGGTGACGAAGAAGTGGGTGCTCATCGACGCCAAAGGTTTGGTGGTCGGCCGCCTCGCTTCACTGGTCGCGATGCGCCTTCGCGGCAAGCACCTTCCGACCTATACGCCCCATGTCGATTGCGGCGACAACGTCATCATCGTCAACGCGGCGCATGCGGTGCTGACCGGACGCAAGCGCGACAACAAGATCTACTACAATCACACTGGTTTCATCGGCGGCATCAAGGAGCGTTCGGCAAAATCGATCCTCGAGGGCCGTTTTCCCGAGCAAGTGGTCGAGAAGGCCATCGAGCGGATGATCCCGCGCGGACCGCTGGGCCGCGTCCAGCTTGGTAATTTGCGCGTCTACCCCGGGCCTGAGCATCCACACGAAGCCCAGCAGCCCGAAAAATTGGATGTTGCCAGGTTGAATCGCAAGAACATGAGGGCCGCATAAGATGTCCGATACCATGCAGTCTCTCGATCAATTGTCGCAGCTCAAGCCGGTTGCGCCCGAAGCGCCGAAATATGTCAAGAAAGTCGACAAATACGGTCGCGCCTACGCCACCGGCAAGCGCAAGGATGCGGTTGCCCGCGTCTGGCTCAAGCCCGGCGGCGGCAAGGTGACCGTCAATACCCGGGAAGTCGAAGTCTATTTCGCGCGTCCCGTGCTGCGGATGATGATCCAGCAGCCGCTGATCGCTGCGGCCCGGGCCGGCCAGTATGACGTGATCTGCACCGTCACCGGTGGCGGTCTGTCGGGGCAGGCCGGCGCGGTGCGGCATGGCATTTCCAAGGCTCTGACCAATTTCGAACCCGATCTGCGCAGCATTCTCAAGAAGGGCGGTTTCCTCACGCGCGATTCGCGCGTGGTCGAGCGCAAGAAGTACGGCCGCGCCAAGGCGCGCAGGTCGTTCCAGTTCTCGAAGCGCTAACCAGATCGTTAGAATTTGCCGCGAACGCGGCTGTTTTTCGGAACCACGAAAGCGCCCCGCTCGCGGGCGCTTTTTCTTTTTCGCATTTGCCGCTGAGTTGACGCAGTTTTTTACAGAAAACTTGCGCGAGTACGCAAACGGATTGCCAACGCGGGAGGCATAGCGTTCGGCATGGCGACGGCCGCTTTCCTCGAATTCTGCCGAGCCTGGAATTGGAATCACAAACATCCGGTGACACATGTCGCTCGATACCTCCACGATCTATCTCGTTGCCACCATGATCGCGGCTCTGCTGGGATTCATGCTGGTGTTCTTCGGCTATCAGGAGAATATCCCGGCATTGAAATGGTGGGGCTCGGCCTACCTGCTTGGCGCGGCTTCCGTTGCACTTTGGACCCTGGAAAGCCCCTGGCTCGGCGAGGTTTACTCGTTGGTGCTCAATGCACTCGGCTTCCTCACCTGCGGCATGGTCTGGAACGCATCCCGCCTGTTTCATGGCCGCAAGCTCAGCTTCCCGGGTCTGCTTCTGGGGGCTGTTGCCTGGATAGCGACCGTCACGACACTTGCCCCGGAGGCAACCGCGCTCCGCATGACGATCGGGGCCGGCATCGTTGCCGTCTACGCCGCCCTTACGGCGACCGAGTTGTGGACCGAGCGGCGCAGGACGCTGCAGAAGCGCTGGCCTGCGGTTACGGTTCCGGTGCTGCACGGATTTGTGCTGATGCTGCCGATCCTGCTCGGCGATCTCTTGCATCCCCATGACAAGCCGTTCGGTGGCAGTGTCTGGGTCACGGTATTTACCGTCGAGCTCGTTCTTTACGCCGTCGGCACCGTTTTTCTGATTTTCATGCTTGTATCGGAACGGGCCGTGACCGTGCACAAAACGGCCGCTTCGGTCGATCCGCTGACCGGCATGTTCAATCGGCGCGGCTTTGCCGAAGCTTGCGCACGGGTCATCGAGCGCGAAGCCCATGCCGGCCGCCCCGTGACGGTTCTGATCTTCGATATCGACCACTTCAAGTCGATCAATGATCGTTTCGGGCACCCGGCTGGCGATGAGATTCTCAAGCTGTTCGCGGCCGTGGTGATCAACAATTTGCGGATCAGCGATCTTTCGGGACGCATCGGCGGCGAAGAATTTGCCGCGCTACTGCCCTGCCCGCTGGAGGAGGGGGTGGTCGTCGCCGAGCGCGTGCGGGAGGCTTTCGAGGCGTCTGGCATCGCCTGCGACGAAGGTCCGGTAGATACCACCGTCAGCATCGGCGTGGCTGGCGGCCCGGCCGGCACGGAACTGGAGGTGCTGCTGGCGGCCGCTGACACCGCCCTTTATCAGGCCAAGCGCAGCGGCCGCAATCGCGTAGAGGCCGCAGAAGAATTGCCGCTGTCGCTGGAACACTGGCGGAGAAAGACCGCCGGCACCGCGCGGCCGGCCCAGTCCCTGGGTGGCATGACCCGGCTCGCGTAGGATATGCAGCCGGTGGAGTAACGCGCCGTTTACCATTCGATCTATATCATCCGTACCATGATGTCGTTTCGAAAAGGCAATCATCAAGCCGATCTCCTGCTGCTTGAGGCAGCCGCCGCATTGGCGCGAGGCGGCTTCGCCTGCATGTTCTCGACTTCGGAAGAGTACGAGACCGCACTGATCACACAGCGTCGTGCGCAGGGTCGTTACAGCCAGCCACGAAACCTTTGGCCCGCAATCATGTTCCTGGGCTGTGCGATGATGGTTGCCGGTGCGGCGCTGTTGCTCAAATAGGGCCGGTGGGACAGGTGAATTCGAGTATCGGCGCCGGGAGGCGCCTTTTTCTTTTTTGCCGGCTGGGCTAAAGACCTGAACTCGTCCAAAGCGCGATGGGTTTGGATCGAACCGTCATCGCGCTTTTCCGGGTTCATGAATTAGGAACCAGAGGCCGCAATCACATGATCACCGAAATCGCCCAAATTGACGTTCAAACCCGGTACCGAAAAGGACTTCGAGGCTGCAGTCGCCAAAGCTCGTCCGCTATTCCTGCGCGCCAGGGGCGGCAGGGGGATCGAGTTGCACAAGTCGATCGAAAAGCCGTCGCGTTACCGGCTTTTGGCGAAATGGGACACGCTGGAAAACCACACGGTCGATTTCAGAGGCTCTGAGGACTTCCAGGCATGGCGCGGGCTGGTCGGGCAATATTTTGCGGCACCACCGGAAGTCGAGCACACCCAAACGGTGTTGACGACAGACTGAGAGATGCCGGAAGGGCTGGTCGGTCTCAGGCCGCGGGCGCCTCCGCAGCGGTCTCGCCGGCCTTGAAGTGATCGATCAGGACTTTCACGATCGCGATCAGGGGCAGGGCAAGTGCCAGACCCCAGATGCCGAACGCGACACCGAGCAAGATCTGGAAGGCAAACAGCGTTGCCGGCGGAATTTCCAGCGCCTGGCGCTGAAGCATCGGCGTGAGAATGTAGCTTTCAAGAACGTGGATGCCGAGAAAAAGCACCAACGCACTGGCGGCAGCGATCCATCCCGATGCGAGGCTTGCCAGCACGACGATCAACCCGGCGATGATCGCGCCCACGGTCGGGATGAACGCCAGCAGGCCCGCCTGGATACCCAGAATGAACGCGCCGGGGATTCCAATGATCGCAAGTCCGATCCACGTCACGATGAATACCGCGGCCATGGTGATGATCTGCGCGATCAGCCAGCGCTCCAGCGTCTCACCGATCCGGTCGACGATGATGGTTGCCGGGCCGCGATGACGAGCCGGGGCCATGTAGAGCAGCCCTCTGCGGTAGACACCCGGTTGCGCCGCGAAGGCAAGCCCCAGAAACAGCACGATGAAGAAATTTCCGACGGCGCTTACAGTACCCACAACCAGCTTGAACGTTCGGCTGACAATTGCTTCGCCGCCGGAAGCGAGCGCGCCAGGGCTCGGCAGCGTATGCGTGGGGACGCCAGGCGTCTCGGAGGCGCCTGGACTTGTGGTTGCTGGACTTCCAAGCTCGAAATAGCTGGTGTCGATTCCGTTCCGGTCAAGGAATGCCTTCACGTTCACGAGCTGCGATTTGATCGTTTCGCTCAATGCGGCGGCTTGCTCGGCGATGGTGGCTCCGCCTGCGAACAGGACGCCCGACAACATCGCGGCAAGCGCCACGCAGACCATGGCCAGCCGCAACGAATGAGGCAGCTTGACTACGCGACCCAGAATATTGGCCAAGGCCTGCAGCGCGACGCCGAGCAGGATGCCGGCGAAGATCAGAAAGAGGGTCGCGGCATAGTACCAGGCGAATGCCAGCAGGCATGCGAAGGCCACGACACCGATGCCGCCGACCGAGATAGCCCAGGCCAGGTCTTTGCGGGTCGAAACAGGACTGTCAGCCGAACCATCCACGCGTAGTCCCCTCAAATGAATGCCATGGCACCGTTTCGCCGGATCAAGAAGGCCGGTGGTCCCATATCCCGTTTGCAGCGAAAAGATTGGAAAATGTCAATCCGCTCCACGGGCCGGTTGTTGTTATTGCAGACCTGCCCGGTGGATGAACGCGCCTTAAGATATTGATCCGGCGCCGGGCGCGATGCATGATCGGCCGGAAATCAAGGGATGAGATTGGAAATCGTCGAATGAGGAGGCCTGTCGTCGGTGTGATAGGAAATGCCTATCGCATTGAGAACAGATTCGCCACGCAGATGGTCGGTGAGCGCAATCTTCGAGCGCTGGCCGAGGTGACCGGCGCGCTACCACTGATGTTTGCAGCCTCACCGGACATTACGGATGTCGGTGCCCTGCTGGACACGGTCGATGGCATCCTGCTGACGGGCGCGCGCGCCAATGTGCATCCGAAGCACTTCCGCGCCCAGCCCAATTCCAGGCACGAACCTTACGATCTGCGCCGCGACGAGCTGGCGCTGACGCTGTCGGAGGTCTGCGTTGCCCGCGGTGTCCCGCTGTTTGGAATCTGCCGCGGCTTGCAGGAAATGAACGTCGCCTTTGGCGGCTCGCTGCACCCCGAGATCCGCGAATTGCCGGGGCGTATGAATCACCGGATGCCGCGGCTGGAGAACGGCGAAATTCATCCAGATCCCACGGTGATCTTCGCCGACCGGCACGATGTGCGTTTGATTCCGGACGGGGCCTTCGCAAAATTGCTTGGTTGCGAAATGATCCGGGTCAATTCGTTGCACGGACAGGGGATCCTCGAGCCGGGCGAAAGGGTCGTCGTCGAGGGCGTGGCCGAGGACGGCACGATCGAGGCGATCAGGATCGCCGATGCGGTGGGATTTGCTCTCGGCGTGCAATGGCACGCCGAATACGATCCGCAGCGTAACCCGATCAATCGAACACTGTTTGAGGCGTTCGGCGAGGCGCTTCGCACTGCGCAGCGCGCCGCATAGACTGGCTTGCGGTTGGCAGCAGTCCTGAACGTCGATCCAGCGCGCCGATGCGACGCACTGGATTTCTGCGGGGGCTCGGGTCAGGCCGCCTTGCCGATCTTTTCGACCTTTACTCCGCCGCCTTCCAACAGCATGACCTTGTTGAGGAGCTTTACAAGGGCATAAACCGATTGGATCGCGGGCGCCGGGGTATTGGTCAGTTTCGCCATCTCCAGGATCGAGCCGATCAGCGCCTCAGTCTCGAGCGAGCGGCCGGCCTCGACGTCCTGGAGCATCGACGTCTTGTGGGCACCGACGGCCTCTGCGCCCGCGATGCGCTTGTCGATGCTGACGCGGAAGGTGACGCCGAGCTTCTGGGCGATGTCCTGGGCTTCCTTCATCATGTTGGCCGCCAGTTCGCGGGTCTCGGCAAACTGGCAAATATCCACCAGCGTCGCATGGGTCAGCGCGGAGATCGGGTTGAACGAAAGATTGCCCCAGGCCTTCAGCCAGATTTCCGAACGGATATCGCCCAGCACCATCGATTTCAGCCCGGCCTTGACGAAGACGTTGTGCAATTCCTTGACGCGCTCCGTCTCCTTGCCGTCGAGTTCACCGATCGGGAAGCGGTCGCCCTCGACATGGTGAATGACGCCCGGTGCAGTCGCAGCCGCCGCAGGGTAGACCACACAGCCGATGATGCGGCTGGGATCGATGTACCTGGTGAGCACGCCGGAGGGATCGAGGCTCTGCAGCCGTTGATTGTCGTATTGGCCGCCGAGCTTCTGGAAGTACCACCACGGCAGTCCGTTCTGCACGGTCAATACGATGGTGTCGGGACCGAGCAGGGAATCGATGTCGCGCACGACCTGATCCAGGAAATGCGCCTTCACCGCCAGCACGACGATATCCTGCTTGCCCGCCTCGGTCGCCTTGTTCACGGCTTTCATCTTCGCGGTATGCACCTTGCCGTCATGCCACTCGAGCTTGAGGCCGTTCTTCTGGATCGCGGCGAGGTGGGCGCCCTGGTCGATGACCGTCACGTCTTCGCCTGCAAGCGCAAACTTGGCTGCCAGCAGGCCGCCGATGGCGCCTGCGCCGACGACGCAAATTTTCTTCTGCCTGGGCGGGGCGCCCAAAAGATAGGGACTTGGCAGTACCTGGTCGAACACGTTGCTGAGGCTTCCGACGCCGTCGATGGCGATATCGACGACGTTGTGGGCATCGCCCATGGTGCCCGCGCCGAGCGACGTGCCGCAGGCGATGATATCGCCCGGCATCAGCGTGACGTCCTTCGAAATGGCGGCCACGAGCCTGTGCGGCGGGAAGAACATGTCGGCCACAGGATAGTTCTGCCTCTCCTTGCCGTTAAGGATGGTTCTGACCGACAGCTTCATGGGATCAAGGCCGGTCGCGATGACCGGACCGAACACACCGAAAGTGTCAAAACTCTTCGAGCGTGCCCATTGCTCGAACGACTTGTCCTTGCGCAGCAAATCGACGGCGGTGACGTCGTTCACGCAGGTGTAGCCGAATATGTAATCGGCGGCCTCGGCTTCTGAAATGTTGAAGCACTTCTTGCCGATGACGACACCGAGCTCGCCTTCGTAGATGATTTTTCCGGTGTAAGTGGCGGGACGTTGAATCGGCTTGTTGGCCGGCCAGTACGAATTCGGCGCCTTGAGGAACCAGAGCGGCTCTTTCGGCTCCTTGAAATCGTTTTTGGCGGCGAGCTGGTGGAAATTGTTCCACAGGCAGATCATCTTCGATGGATCGCAGGGCGTCAGAAGCCGAACGTCGGAGAGTTTCAGCGTCTGGCCGGTCGGCGTTGCACCAGCGAACATATCGCCCGCGTGTACCGCAATGGTGTCGCCTTCCAGCGTGCCAATGCCGGGCTTTCCGTCCTGCTCGAAACGAATCCATCTTGTCATCTGCTGCCTCCCGGTATCGCAAAGGGCGGTGTCGTTCGAACGCACCACCATTTGTCGTATTGTAAGCTCGATCGCGATACTCGCAATCATGCACTGCATCATTGCCTCACGAGCGCACCAACATTTGATCCAAGACATGCGTCATCGATCTCGCGGCCTCTGACTGCCCGAGCTCTGACTGGTCCGCCCCAAGGAAGAGGGAGCAGGGAATGCCGGACGCGCCATGCGCCCGCAGCCTTGTGTGCGAGTTGGAAAAAGCACACAAGCGTAGTCACCACGGTCACACCGGAAACGCCCGGCATTCCCCGCGCGATGGTTTTACGGGTTCCTTCGTGCTCTTCCCGGGGACCGGGCTTTCTTGCCCCCGTCATCGGCGCGGCGTGTCGGGCCCGTTAGGGCCGACATCGCCATCCCGCCGACTTGATACCAGCGTCGGGGCATCAGAACCACACGACTTCTCCGTCCGCTTCGCGGCGCGCCCGTCCTGCGCACCGAAAAGCGTCCATCGCATCCCGCACCCAACGTTCGTGACGACCGCGAAGCGCCCCTCTTGAGGAGCGCGGGACGGCGCGAACTAGTGCAGGTGATTTGCCCGACGGCGCAAGTGAAATTTTTGGCAGCAGAGGTTGGCGACCTGCTTTTTTGCCGTCATTGCGAGCGCTGCTTTTGTGCCGTCATTGCGAGCGCCAGCGAAGCAATCCATCGCCGTCGCGGAAAGAAAGAATGGATTGCTTCGTCGCTTCGCTTCTCGCAATGACGGAAACGAACGTTTTTGTGCCGTCATTGCGGGCGCCGTTTTTTGTGCCGTCATTGCGAGCGCCAGCGAAGCAATCCATCGCCGTCGTGGAAAGAAAGAATGGATTGCTTCGTCGCTTCGCTTCTCGCAATGACGGAAACGAACGTTTTTTTGCCGCCATTGCGAGCGCCGTTTTTTGTGCCGTCATTGCGAGCGCCAGCGAAGCAATCCATCGCCGTCGCGGAAAGAAAGAATGGATTGCTTCGTCGCTTCGCTTCTCGCAATGACGGAAACGAACGTTTTTTTGCCGTCATTGCGGGCGCCGTTTTTTGTGCCGTCATTGCGAGCGCCAGCGAAGCAATCCATCGCCGTCGCGGAAAGAAAGAATGGATTGCTTCGTCGCTTCGCTTCTCGCAATGACGGAAACGAGTTGGCCCGGAAGCGATATCCGGGGGGCTGCGCACTGGCCGTGGCTCCCGCATGTCGCTTGCGCTCGTGCGGGCTACCTGCTTTTGTGCCGTCATTGCGAGCGCCAGCGAAGCAATCCATTGCCAACGCGGAAAGAATGGAATGGATTGCTTCGTCGCTTCGCTTCTAGCAATGACGGAAGCATGGCGCCGCAACAGAACAAAAAACGGTCCGCGGGAGGGACTCATGCAGGGTCGAAACTGGTCGAGGCGTCAGCTGCTCGGGGCATCGGCAGGATCAGTCGCGGGTCTGCTTTTCGCCGAGCCATCGAGAGCGGTAGCGCCGCCGCCAACAACCGTCACCGCGGAACTGATCGAGGCCGCCCGCAAGGAAGGCAAGGTCTCCTATTACGCGGCGATTGAGCTCAACGTAGCCGAACGCCTGGGCAAACTGTTCGAGGCCAAATATCCCGGCATCGCGGTGCGGGTGGAGCGTTCCGGAGCGGAGAGGATTTTCCAGCGGATCGCGCAAGAACAGGGCAGCGGCATCCACGCCGTCGATGTCGCCAACTCTACCGATGCCGCACACTATCTCGACTGGAAGAAGAACGGCTGGCTGGCGCCTTATCTTCCCGAGGATGTCGCCCAACATTTTCCAGCCGATCAGTTCGATCCGGATGGTTTGTACGCTACCTCGTGCGCGTGGCTGGAAACCATCGGTTACAACACCAACCTGGTCAAACGCGAGGATGCGCCAAAAAGCTACGCCGATCTGCTCGATCCGAAATGGCAAGGCAAAATCGTCAAGGGCCATCCTGGTTATAGCGGCGCGATTTTGACCACGACGTTCGTGCTCGCGCGGGAACTGGGCTGGCCGTATCTGGAGAAACTGGCCCAGCAGAAGGTGATGCAGGTGCAGTCGGCGGGCGATCCACCGAAAAAGATCATGCTCGGCGAGCGCGCGGTCATGGCTGACGGCAACGATTATAATCTCGTGCTGTTCAAGGATCAGGGCAAGCCGGTCGAAGTGGTGTACCCGGCCGAAGGTTCGCCACTCATCATCGTCGGAAGCGGCATATTCCAGAATGCACCAAATCCAAACGCGGCACGATTGTTTCAAAGCTTCTTTTTCAGTCCGCAAGCCCAGCAGATGCTTGTCGACGAATTTGCCCATCGCTCGTTCCATGCGCAGGTCAAGGCGCGGGCGGGACAAACGCCGATGTCCAGCCTGAAAATGCTCAAGGCCGATCCCGCCGCAGTGCAGGCGGCAAGCGAAGAGATCAAGGCGCGATATGCGAAGTTGTTCAGGGTCTAAGACGGGAAGAGGATGAGGGGATCAAGCCGGCTATGACGCAGTGAGGCCAATGCAATCCTCATGGTGAGGAGGCGCGTCAGCGCCGTCTCGAACCATGAGGCCCCATTTTCCGGGCCTGCATCCTTCGAGACGCATCGCTTTGCGATGCTCCTCAGGATGAGGGGATCAGGCCGGCTATGACGCAGAAGGGGCGCCCCTTGGAGCGCCCCTCTGATCCCGGCATGCAGACGGAAAAACCCGTCAGCCCGAATAGTACATGTCGAATTCGACCGGGTGCGGCGTCATCTCGAAGCGCTCGACTTCGGTCATTTTCAGCTCGATGTAGCTGTCGATGAAATCGTCGTCGAACACGCCGCCGTTCTTGAGGAAGGCGCGGTCCTTGTCGAGATTCTCCAGCGCCTCGCGCAAGCTACCGCACACCGTCGGGATCGCCTTCAGCTCTTCCTTCGGCAGGTCGTAAAGGTCCTTGTCCATGGCCGAACCCGGATCAAGCTTGTTCTTGATGCCATCGAGCCCCGCCATCAGCATCGCGGCGAAACCGAGATACGGATTGGCCAACGGATCGGGGAAACGCACCTCGACGCGCTTGGCCTTCGGATTCGAGGTGTAGGGAATTCGGCACGCAGCCGAACGGTTGCGCGCGGAGTAGGCGAGCAACACCGGGGCTTCATAGCCGGGAACCAGGCGCTTGTAGGAGTTCGTCGAGGGGTTTGTGAAGGCGTTGATCGCCTTGGCATGCTTGATGACGCCGGCGATGTAATGGAGGCAGGTCTCCGAGAGGTCGGCGTATTTGTTGCCGGCGAAGACCGGCTTGCCGCCCTTCCAGATCGACTGGTGGCAGTGCATGCCCGAGCCGTTGTCGCCAAACACCGGCTTCGGCATGAAGGTGGCCGTCTTGCCGTAGATGTGGGCGACCTGCTGGATGCAGTATTTGTAGATCTGCATCTGGTCGGCCATCAGCGTCAGCGTGTCGAACTTCATGCCGAGTTCGTGCTGGGCCGACGCCACTTCGTGGTGATGCTTTTCGACCTTGACGCCCATCTTGGCCATGGCGCCCAGCATTTCGGAGCGCATGTCCTGTGCCGAGTCCTGCGGGGGAACCGGGAAGTAACCGGCCTTGGTGCGAATGCGGTGCCCCAGGTTGCCGCCCTCGTATTCGGTATCCGAGTTGATCGGCAGCTCCGATGAATCCAGCTTGAAGCCGGTGTTGTAAGGCGTGGACTGATAGCGGACGTTGTCGAAGACGAAGAACTCGGCTTCCGGCCCGAAAAACACGGTGTCGCCGACGCCCATCGACTTGACCATGGCCTCGGCCTTCTTGGCCATACCGCGGGGGTCGCGGTTATAGGGCTCGCCTGTGGTCGGCTCGAGAACGTCGCAGGTAATCATCAGGGTGGTTTCTGCGAAAAACGGATCGATCGTGGCCGTCACCGGATCGGGCATCAGGCACATATCCGACTCGTGAATCGCCTTCCAGCCGGCGATCGAGGAACCGTCGAACATCAATCCCTCGGCGAAAACGTCATCGTCGATCATGCCGACGTCGAAGGTTACGTGCTGCCACTTGCCGCGCGGATCGGTAAAGCGCAGATCGACGTATTTGACGTTGTTGTCCTTGATCGATTTCAGGACGTCCTTGGCGGTCTTCATGAATCCCCCTTTTTACAGTTGTCTTGGTTTGGCCGCAGGTAGCGGCCGGTGGCCAATGGTCAATACAATTGGGGGATGCTCAATACAATATCGGAGTATTGAGGGGCACCAGTCAGATGGCGTCCAGCCCGGATTCCCCGGTCCTGATGCGGATTGCCTCTTCGATGGAGGAGACGAAGATCTTTCCGTCGCCGATGCGCCCGGTCTGGGCCGCGCGCCGGATCGCGTCGATGGCCCGCTCGACCAATTCATCGGAAATCACGATCTCGATTTTTACCTTTGGCAGGAAATCGACGATGTATTCAGCGCCCCGGTAGAGCTCGGCATGCCCCTTTTGCCGTCCAAACCCCTTGGCTTCGGTAACGGTGATGCCCTGCAGGCCTACTTCCTGAAGCGCTTCCTTTACCTCGTCGAGCTTGAATGGCTTGATGATGGCTTCGATTTTCTTCACAGATCGCCTCCCGGGCACTTACACATCAGAGGGACTTCGGGTTGGTTTGACGTTGCGCGAGGCCGCGCAGGATCGGGTTGCTTGGCCCGGCGCCCGGGCGCATTCAAAGGTTTTACCGGCAGAGCTTTAACGATCGGGAGCCGGCTTCCCCAAAAGCAGGGTCTATGCCAGTTTGTCAGGATGGCCGATTTCAAAATGTTATCAGTCTTTTAACGGGCATCCAGAGGGGGTGACTGGAAGCTGGGCACCTTATCGCAGCCCACGGAATAGGCAAATAGATCAAATGGTATGCAACCAGGAGTGTCCTGGCGTCGCGAGGAACACGAAATGCCTCCAGAAGAGGCGATTCTGTTAGGTTATTTGACATGGAAGTCCTGACCACCGCCGAAATGGAGCGCGCCGATCGGCTCACCATCGCCGCAGGCACACCCGGCTTTGCGCTGATGTTGAGCGCAGGTCAGGCCGTCGCCGAGGCGGCCATGGCTCTCGTGGAGGACGGCCCAATAGTTGTGGTTGCCGGGCCTGGCAATAATGGCGGCGATGGTTTCGTGGCGGCGGCTGAGCTTGCCGCGCGAGGTCGCGAGGTTTCGGTCATCCTGCTGTGCGAGCGCGACAGCCTGCAGGGCGATGCGGCGTCGGCGGCGCGGGGATGGAAATACCCGGTGCTGCCTTTCAATCCGCAGGCGATCGGCAAGCCCGCGCTGATCATCGATGCGCTGTTCGGGGCAGGTCTCGACCGGCCGGTGAAGGGCGAACCCTTCGACATGATCGAGGCGATCAATGCGAATGGGGCGCCTGTGCTGGCGGTCGACCTGCCCAGCGGCATCGGCGGTACCAGCGGTTCAGTGATGGGTGTCGCGGTTCGTGCTACCGAAACCGTTACTTTTTTCCGGCGCAAGCCTGCGCATCTGCTGCTGCCAGGGCGCACTTGTTGCGGCCGTGTTCGCGTCGCCGATATCGGGATCGATGCGAGGGTGCTTGCGGAAATTCAGCCCAGGACTTTTGAAAATATTCCCGCATTTTGGCGCCAGTCGTTCCCGGTGCCGCAGATTGCCGCGCACAAATACGACCGAGGCCACGCTGTCGTCGTTTCGGGAGGGTTGGCTACGACCGGTGCCGCGCGGCTTGCGGCACGCGGCGCATTGCGTTCCGGCGCTGGCCTGGTCACGGTGGCTTCACCGCGAAATGCGCTCGCCGTCAACGCTTCGGCGCTGACGGCGGTGATGGTTCGAGCTGTCGATACGCCGGTCGAGTTCGGCGAAATGCTAAGCGACAGGCGTCTCAATACGTGCGTGATCGGTCCGGGCGCCGGCGTTGGCGGCCATACAAGCGATCTCGTGCTGACGGCGGTGTCGGCGAGGCGAAATCTCGTGCTGGACGCAGACGCCTTGACGAGCTTTGCGGAAGCCCCTGATCGGTTGTTTGAAGCAATCAAGAATTCTCTCGATCCTCAGGTCGTGCTGACGCCGCATGAGGGAGAATTTCCAAGGCTGTTTAGCGACATCAGCAACAAGCATCCGCTGCGCTCGAAGCTGGAACGGGTGAGAGCTGCGGCCGAACGCTCCGGCGCGGTCGTGCTTCTGAAAGGGCCCGACACGGTCGTGGCTTCGACCGACGGCCGCGCGACGATCGCTTCCAATGCGCCGCCCTGGCTGGCAACCGCGGGCGCGGGCGACGTGCTCTCTGGGATCATATCGGGATTGCTGGCGCAGGGTGTGCCAGCCTTTGAGGCGGCTTCAATGGGGGTGTGGATGCACGGGCAAGCGGCAAGCGAGGCCGGTCCCGGCCTGATCGCGGAGGACCTGCCGGAGACCATGCCAGCCGTGATGCGCCATCTCTACGACGAATTCGACATCGACTATTGACGCAAGCCTGCGCGCCGGTTGCCTCAGCGCCGATTGCCTCAGCGCCGATTGCCTCACAACCGATATTTGGCGACGGCCGCTTCGTCCCAGGATAGCCCCAGGCCCGGCCCGCGGGCGGTCACCGTGCCGGCAACGATCTGCACGGGCTCGGCAAGGATGGCGCGGGCCAGATCGAGATATTCGAGCCAATGCGCGGTCGGTGTGACCGCCAGCATATGCGAGCTTGCTTCCGCGAACAGATGGCTGGACATCGGTATCGACGCGGCTTCGGCCTGGCCGGCCACGCGCAGCCAGCCGGTGACGCCGCCGACCTTCATCAGGTCGGGCATGATGAAGTCGCTTGCGCGGGCAGCGATTGCCTCGGCAAAGCCGCGCGGAAACCACCAGTTCTCGCCAGACTGGATCGAAATGGGCGAGGAGGCTCGTACCTCGGCGTGACCCTGCAGGTTTTCGGCCGGGACCGGCTCCTCGATCCAATGCAGATCGTAAGGCGCGAGCCGCTCGATGCGGCGCTTGGCCTCTGACGGATCGAGCGATTGGTTGAAATCGACCATCAGCGCGATGTCGGGCCCGATCAGGTCGCGCACGGCTCTCACCACACGTGCATCATTGGTAAGATCGCCGTCGCCGCCCTTGATCTTGATGCCGCGAAAACCCTGGTCCAGCGTTCGGCGCAGCGCCGCCTTGTCGGCATCCGGATCGACCACCCCATAACTGTCGTAAGCCCGGATCGGCCGCGGAGAACCGCCCAACAGCGTGACTAACGGCTGACCTGCCGATTGACCCAGCGCATCCCAAAACGCCATGTCCAGCCCCGACACCGCCATTCCGACCAGGCCTTGCCAGCCGAGCAGTCTGAATTTGGCGTCCATCAGAGCCATCAGCTCGTGAGGGATGATCGTCTTGCCGACGAGTTCCCTGCCGACATCCTCGATCAACTGGACCAATGGCTTCAGCGTCAGCTTGGTGTAGGCAAAGATGTAAGAGCGCCCGGTCACACCTTGATCGGTAGCGACGTCAATCAGGACGAGGGGCGCCGAGGCGATAACGCCGAACGCATTCTTTACCGGCCGCGATATTGGCGCATCGACGGCGCGGGCGGTCACGCGCTTGATGGCCAGGGGATTGCTGTTCATGGTCGTTTCCTCATTCAACACCGTACCACCGCAGAAGCCGCGGCGCCGTCCAATCCGAGGCGACCGACTCGATCAGCCAGCGCCCGGCGTATTGCGCGAGAAATGCAATGCGGTGGGTCTGTCCCGCGTCGATTGCCACCGTGTCAAGCCAGAACGGCTTCCAGCCGTCGTCAAGCCGGTCCAGCAACCGGAAGTGATGACCGTGCAGGTGAAACGACGTCGCGATCCCGGAACGGTTGGCCAGCGCCAGAACAACGGTACGGCCGACCCTGGCGTGAAAGGCCGGTGCCGCACTGGCGTCGAACTTCGCAGGTAGGACCCAATCGGGTTGCTCTCCGCCGACAGACAGCTCCGCTCGCAATGCGCTTTTGAGGTCGAGGCGGTCCGGCAAGCCGTTCGAGGGCAGCGGGCGGGCCGACGGCAGCACCATGGTCCGGATCGGTGGGTCATCCGAAACGATCAGGCGGCCGACGGGCCGCCCCTCCTGCCCGTCATGCAGGAATATCGAGGAACTTGTCGAAGGCGGCTTGTCCTTTGCGTCGATAAATACGTCGGCCCGGGCGCCCGGCGCGAGTATCAGGCCGCCGCGCGCCAGGAACGGCTCGGCCGGTTGACCATCGAGGGCCATGACCGTGCAGTCATAGCCTTCCATTTTTAGAGCAATAATATTGCGCTCGACGGCACTTATGAACCGAATCCTGAGGCGCTCATTGGTACGTAGTTTTAATTCCAGACCTGCGTTGCCATTCAAAGTGTAGGTTGGCCTTGCATCGGTGGGATTCATACCCGGCACAGTCGCCGTTCCATCGGCGCGAAGCCGCCATTCCTCGATCAGGAGAATTTCTTCGCGGTCCACGGAGACCGGTTCACGTTCTGCGACAATGAGAGGCAGCCCACGGGTCGGCCGGGCCGCGCCGTCACCCAGCAGAGCCAGGTCACACCAAAACGTGCCGGCATGGCGCAACGGCAAATGGAGGGTCTCGCTGGCGCCTTGCGCCACCGGGACGCGCGAGATCAGCGGTTCGGCTGCGACGGCTCCGTCCAGTCCCCGCCAATTGAGGACCATCGGTGCGGGGAGTTCGTTGGCAAAGGCAATTTCGGCGCGCTCACCCTGCTTGAAGAGAAGGTCGGCCCCGCCGAGCGACCATACCGGTGTATCGGCCGCCCCGGTGCGCACGGCCAGCAAACCGGGTCTGGCCCGAAGCGCCCGGGAGGAGCGTTCCTCGGCCGCCGGTGCCGCAGCCACCATTGTCGAGGCGCCCAATCCGGCCAGCACGGCGCGGCGGCTCGGCCAAAAAATATCCTGTGCCATACCGTTGATGCGGACCATTTTCCGCTAGATATGTCCAGCGGCCGCTGATGCGACGAGATGGCTCGAACAGGCCATTTTTTTGCTGCGAACCGATGCGCGCATGCTATAAGCCCGCGCCCGCGGCATCGCGGCCGGATATGATGCAATTCCAGCGGGCGTGGCGGAACTGGTAGACGCGCTGGATTTAGGTTCCAGTGACGAAAGTTGTGGGGGTTCGAGTCCCTCCGCCCGCACCAAGCCCAACCGGGTTTGCGCATGACGATTACTGACGGATCTGCCATCCGAACGGGTTTTTCCCCTCGGCCCGGGTCCGCCGAACCACCGGCGCTGGCGAGAAAGCCGAGCGCCAACATTTGTAAAAGTCCGGTCCTCTTGCCGGACCAAGCGGAAGAAGATTGACGCCATGCAGGTGAAGGAAACCGTCGCCGACGGATTGAAACATGAATTCCAGATCAGCGTTTCGGCTGCCGATCTCGATGCCAAAGCGGACGCGCGCCTCATAGACCTCAAGGACAAAGTCCGTCTCAACGGCTTCCGTCCAGGCAAGGTGCCGGTAAGCCACCTCAAGAAGGTCTATGGTCGTACGGTGATGGCCGAGACCATCGACCAGACAATTCGCGACGCCAATGCGCAGATTTTCACGGAACGCGGTTTTCGCCTTGCAACCCAGCCCAAGGTCACGATGCCGACCGAGAAAACGCAGGTCGACGACATCCTGGCCGGCAAGTCGGATCTTACCTACACGGTTTCAATCGAGGTCGTGCCCGCGATCCAGCTGGCTGATTTCAAGAGCTTCAAGGTTGAGAAACCGGTCGCCGAGGTGACCGAGGCCGAAGTCGACGACGCTATCAAGCGCATCGCCGAGCAGAACCGCAGCTTCGCCGCGAAGGGCGAGGGCGCCAAAGCTGAAAGCGGCGACCGGGTCACCGTCTCCTTCAAGGGCACCATCCACGGGACGCCCTTCGAGGGTGGCGCTGCGGACAATGTTCCGGTGACGATCGGTTCCAACACCTTCATCCCGGGCTTCGAGGACCAGCTGATCGGCATCGGCGCAGGCGAAACCCGTTCCTTAAAGGTCACCTTTCCGGAGAACTACGGCAACCCGAAGCTGGCGGGCCAGCCTGCCGAGTTCGAGACCACCGCTGTACTGATCGAAGCGCCGCAGGAAACCGTCCTCAACGATGAGTTCGCCAAGACGCTCGGGCTTGAATCGCTCGACAAGCTGAAGGAAGCCGCGCGCGCCCGGCTTGCCGCCGAATTCGCAGGCGCCACGCGCCAACGGGTCAAGCGCACGCTGCTGGACCGTCTTGACGAGACGCATCGCTTCGAGGCGCCGCCGTCGCTGGTCGACGAGGAATTCAAGCTGATGTGGGATTCCATCAAGGCCGAAATGGAGGCGGGCGGCAAAACCTTCGCCGATGAGGGGACCACCGAGGAGGCGTCCAGGGAAGAGTACCGCAAGATTGCCGATCGGCGCGTCCGCCTCGGTCTGGTACTGTCGGAGATCGGAGAAAAGAACAAGATCACGGTTACCGATGACGAGGTCAGCCGCGCCTTGATCGAGCGGGCCCGCCAGATGCCCGGGCGCGAGAAGGAGGTTTGGGATTTCTATCGCAACAATCCCAACGCGCTAGCCCAGCTTCGTGCTCCGATCTACGAAGACAAGGTCGTCGATTTCATTCTCGAACTCGCCACCGTTACCGAGAAGAAGGTATCGCGCGAGGAGTTATACAAGGACGACGATGCAGAGAGGAGCGCTGCCTGAGGGCCGTCGCATGACATTAAGCTTGTGACGCGAAAGAGCGCGGCGGGCGCCATCCGCCGCTATGCCCCCTCAGCAGAATCAGCTTCAACTGTGAGCGTCCGAGCGCTTCTGACCCAGTATTCCGGCCGGGTCGGATGCGGTCTTGTCGCCGGGAAACCGGTTCATATCTGTGCGAGTGTCCCTACAACTCCGCCACGGGGAGTGCGTCCGGATCTCTGGGTAAACCGGCTCGTCGGCTTTACCGACGGACGTTCGCCCCGCCAATCCTTCTGCCGCCACGGCTAAACTCTTGGGTGACTAATGCGCGATCCGGTCGAAACCTACATGCAACTCGTGCCGATGGTGGTCGAACAGACCAATCGCGGTGAACGGGCCTACGACATTTTCTCGCGCCTGCTCAAGGAGCGCATCATTTTCGTCACCGGTGCGGTCGAGGACGGCATGTCGACCCTCATCGTCGCGCAGCTGCTGTTTCTCGAAGCGGAGAACCCGAAGAAGGAAATCTCGATGTACATCAACTCGCCGGGTGGCGTGGTGACATCGGGTCTTGCGATCTACGACACCATGCAGTTCATCCGCCCGCCGGTGTCGACGTTGTGCACGGGCCAGGCGGCCTCGATGGGTTCTCTGCTTTTGGCTGCCGGCCACAAGGACATGCGCTTCTCGCTGCCGAACTCCCGCATCATGGTGCATCAGCCATCGGGTGGATTTCAGGGGCAGGCCACCGACATCATGCTGCACGCGCAGGAAATCCTGAATCTGAAAAAGCGGCTCAACGAGATCTACGTCAAGCACACCGGCCAGACCTATAAAGCGATCGAGGACGCTTTGGAGCGCGACAAGTTCCTTACCGCGGAGATGGCGCGGGACTTCGGCATTGTCGACAAGGTGATCGACAAACGGTCGGAGGACCCGGCGGCGGCCAAGGCATCGTAAATTTCAGGACGCCGCCGTCGTTGGGGCGTCGAGCCTGCGTTAACGATCGCGTTTTGCGGGTGATTTTAGCCCCAAAGGCGCTTTTTCGACCCGGCTGGGCAGAAAGTTCCACCTTCATAACGGTTTGGCAACGTGGCAAAGACGCAACGCCGGGGCGTTTTCGACAGGTTTTCCCCTTGGAATAGCGCAAATCACGGTATTGTCACGGATATCCAGCGCCCGGCCGATTAGCGAATTCTTGATAGTCGGGTGCGACCATGGTTGGCTAGGTTGATTGGGTTACGATCGAAGGATTCGAAGTTGGCCGCGATTGGCGTGTCACCCAGAGCTTTAGGGTCTTTTTTGGTACGAATTTTGCTCTACTTAGAACTCTGTGCCGGTAATTCCCGGAAATGGGGTGAGCGAGCGTACGGGGTCGAACGGCGGACGGAGATATGAATGAGTAAGGTTGGCACCAGCGACTCCAAGAACACGCTGTACTGCTCGTTCTGCGGCAAGAGCCAGCACGAAGTCCGCAAGCTGATTGCGGGTCCGACCGTCTTCATTTGCGACGAATGCGTCGAACTCTGCATGGACATCATTCGCGAGGAGAACAAATCCTCGCTGGTGAAGTCGCGCGACGGGATTCCCACGCCCAAGGAAATCTGCAAGGTCCTCGACGATTACGTTATCGGTCAAAGCCACGCCAAGAAGGTGCTCTCTGTCGCCGTTCACAACCACTACAAGCGGCTCAATCATCAGACCAAGCACAACGATGTCGAGCTTGCGAAGTCAAACATTCTTCTGATCGGGCCGACCGGCTCCGGCAAGACGCTGCTGGCGCAAACGCTGGCGCGAATTCTCGACGTGCCGTTCACGATGGCAGATGCGACGACTCTGACCGAGGCAGGCTATGTCGGCGAAGACGTCGAGAATATCATCCTGAAACTGCTGCAATCGGCCGATTACAACGTCGAGCGTGCGCAGCGCGGCATCGTCTATATCGACGAAATCGACAAGATCAGCCGCAAGTCGGACAATCCCTCCATCACCCGTGACGTCTCGGGTGAGGGTGTGCAACAGGCGCTGCTGAAGATCATGGAAGGCACCGTCGCCTCGGTTCCCCCGCAGGGCGGCCGCAAGCATCCGCAACAGGAGTTCCTGCAAGTCGACACCACCAACATCCTGTTCATCTGCGGCGGAGCGTTCTCGGGCCTGGAGAAGATCATCTCCGCCCGCGGCCGCTCGACATCGATCGGCTTTGCCGCCCAGGTGCTGGCGCCGGAAGATCGCCGCACCGGGGAAATCTTCCGCCATGTCGAGCCGGAGGATCTTTTGAAGTACGGCCTGATCCCCGAGTTCGTCGGCCGCTTGCCGGTGGTCGCGACGCTGGAAGATCTGGACGAAGCTTCGCTGAAGAAAATTCTCACCGATCCGAAGAACGCGTTGGTCAAGCAGTATCAGCGGCTGTTCGAGATGGAGAATATCGAACTGACCTTTGCCGACGAGGCGTTGGGCGCGGTTGCCCGCAAGGCTATCGAGCGCAAGACCGGCGCGCGGGGCCTGCGCTCGATCCTCGAAAGCATCCTGCTGGAGACCATGTTTGATCTTCCGGGCCTGGAGGGCGTGGAAGAGGTCGTGATCTCCCGTGAAGTGGTCGAGGGCACGGCTCGCCCGCTTTACATTTACGCCGACCGTTCCGATCGCGCCGTTGAGAGCAGCGCCAGCGCCTGATCGCTTCAGCCGCTGGCGAAATTGGCTTTGGCGAATTGGCTCTGCTTGAATTCGGCTGCCGGGGGTTTTTCGGCGGCCATTTTGGCGCAGGTTTCCGTCGTGTTTAGCCCCGTTTGACGGGCATTTTTCAATGACTTGACTCCTCCGCGCCCGATAGCCACCTATTACTGCCGGGGGCGAAAATCCAGCTTGAGATTCGCTTCCAGGACGATCCGGGATAGCAAGGCGTAAGCGGCCGTTCGATCCCGGAGCATTCGGCACCTTGTGGCGGTTGCGCATGATGCGGACTGCGAGCAAGGGGGCACAACAAAAGGAAAAGGCCATGACCACCCCAAAACCCCGGCCATCTATCGTTCACGGCGAGAGCCATTCCTACCCGGTACTGCCGCTGCGCGACATCGTCGTCTTCCCGCACATGATCGTGCCGCTGTTCGTTGGCCGCGAGAAATCGATTCGCGCGCTCGAAGAGGTGATGAAGAACGACGCCCTGATCATGCTGGCGACGCAGAAGAATGCGTCCGACGACGATCCGTCACCCGATTCGATCTATGAGACCGGCACCCTCGCCAGCGTTCTGCAGCTGCTCAAATTGCCCGACGGCACCGTGAAGGTGCTCGTGGAGGGGCTCGAGCGCGCACGCGTGCAGAAATACACCGGCCGCACCGACTATTACGAAGCCACCGCGGTCGCGCTCGCCGACACGGATGCGAACTCCGTCGAAGCCGAGGCTCTCGCGCGTTCGGTCGTTTCGGATTTCGAAAGCTACGTGAAGCTGAACAAGAAGATTTCCGCCGAAGTCGTCGGCGTGGTGCAGGCGATCACGGACTTCGCCAAGCTCGGCGACACCGTGGCCTCGCATCTTGCCGTCAAGATTGCGGATCGTCAGGCGATCCTGGAAACGCTGTCAGTGACCGCGCGCCTTGAAAAGGTGCTTGGGCTCATGGAGAGCGAAATTTCGGTGCTGCAGGTCGAGAAGCGCATCCGCTCGCGCGTCAAGCGCCAGATGGAGAAGACCCAGCGCGAATATTATCTCAACGAGCAGATGAAGGCGATCCAGAAGGAACTCGGCGACGACGAGGGCCGTGACGAGCTTGCCGATCTCGAGGAGAAGATTTCCAAGACCAAGCTTTCCAAGGAAGCGCGGGAGAAGGCTCAGCATGAGCTGAAGAAGCTGCGCCAGATGTCGCCGATGTCCGCGGAAGCAACCGTGGTGCGCAACTATCTGGACTGGCTGCTCTCGATCCCCTGGAACAAGAAATCCAAGGTCAAGAAGGATCTGGTCGCGGCACAAACCGTGCTCGACAACGATCACTACGGCCTGGAAAAGGTCAAGGACCGTATCGTCGAGTACCTGGCGGTGCAGTCGCGCGCCAACAAGCTGACCGGGCCGATCCTGTGCCTGGTCGGTCCTCCGGGCGTCGGCAAGACGTCCCTTGGCAAGTCGATCGCGAGGGCGACGGGTCGCGAATTCGTTCGCGTTTCGCTGGGCGGCGTTCGCGATGAGGCTGAAATCCGTGGTCACCGCCGCACCTATATCGGCTCGATGCCCGGCAAGATCATTCAGTCGATGCGGAAGGCGAAAACGTCAAATCCGCTGTTTCTTCTGGACGAGATCGACAAGATGGGTTCCGACTTCCGCGGCGATCCGTCGTCGGCACTGCTGGAGGTGCTCGACCCCGAGCAGAATTCGACGTTCAACGACCACTATCTCGAGGTCGATTACGATCTCTCCAACGTGATGTTCATCACGACCGCGAATACGCTGAATATTCCGGGGCCGTTGATGGACCGCATGGAGATCATCCGGATCGCCGGTTACACGGAGAACGAGAAGGTCGAAATCGCGCGCAAGCACCTGATACCGAACGCGCTCGCCAAGCACGGCCTTGATCCGAAGGAATGGTCGATCGACGACGAGGCGTTGCTGCTGATGATCCGCCGCTACACCCGCGAGGCGGGGGTGCGAAACCTCGAGCGCGAGCTCTCGACACTTGCCCGCAAGGCGGTGAAGGAGCTGATGATCTCGAAGAAGAAATCGGTCAGGATCGCCGAGAAGTCGCTCGAGGAGTTCCTGGGCGTGCCGAAGTATCGCTACGGCGAGATCGAGAGCGACGACCAGGTCGGCATCGTCACGGGGCTTGCCTGGACCGATGTCGGCGGCGAGCTGCTCACGATCGAAGGCGTCATGATGCCGGGCAAGGGCAAGATGACGGTCACGGGCAATCTGCGCGACGTGATGAAGGAGTTGATTTCCGCGGCGGCATCTTACGTCCGCTCGCGCGCCGTCGGCTTCGGCATCGAGCCACCATTGTTCGACAAGCGGGACATCCACGTCCACGTGCCTGAGGGGGCAACCCCGAAGGATGGGCCTTCGGCTGGCGTCGCCATGGCGACCGCGATCGTCTCGGTCATGACGGGAATTCCGGTTCGGCACGATGTCGCCATGACCGGCGAGATCACGTTGCGCGGCCGGGTGCTTCCGATCGGCGGCCTGAAGGAGAAGTTGCTTGCCGCCGCGCGCGGCGGCATCAAGACGGTGCTTATCCCCGAAGACAACGCCAAGGATCTCACCGAGATTTCCGATGCGATCAAGGGCGGGATGAACATCATTCCGGTTGCCAGGCTAGACGATGTCGTCTCCAGGGCGCTGGTGCGGCCGCCCGTACCGATTGTCTGGGAGGAGGACACGGCCAAGGTGCCGGTCTCGCCTGATGCGGGTGACGAGGCGGCCGGCGGCCTGACGGCGCACTGAGCCTGCTTCAGGACGAGCGTTCTTTCGTCAGGATGATAAAACGGCGCCTTTCGGGCGCCGTTTTCTTTTGTGCGGAGCTCACACGCGGCGGGAGCGAAGAATGCAGATAGATGGACGGTGCCATTGCGGCCACGTGACCTGTCAGGCCGATATCGATCCACAGCGCGCGTCGATCTGCCACCCCGGCTCGCCCTACAGGGTAACGGCGATCTGTTCGCTGGACGACATCCTGATGACGTGGCAGGCCCCGACCTTGCGCGAAGGGGTTTGCAGGGCTAAACACGGGCAAGGGCGGCTGGCTCAGCCGGTTAGAGCGTCTCGTTTACGCCGGGAGCGCGATGAAAGCAGAAGTGCGGCAGTCGCAGGCACTTCTTCATTTCCGGCACAGTTACGCCCATGAAAGGGCCCATGAAACTTCGGGTTTCGTGGACGAATGGTCGGGCGGTTAGCTCAGCGGTAGAGCATCGGTTTTACACACCGGGTGTCGGGAGTTCGATCCTCTCACCGCCCACCATCACCCTCGGCCGGGGACAATGGGCAAACGTTCTCAGAACGGTCCAACCTTCACGAAGGCCCCACTGCGTCCTCGCCTAAAATTGTCGCTCGGAAGATTTCTGCGGAACGATCTTAGGGCTCTGAGCCTTACCTATTTATCTTCAGCCCAGAGACAGATCGATCCCAATGATTGTGTTGCCCGTTGACCGCGCGCTGAGCATATACGGCGCTCTCGCAGACCGTTCCGAGACGAAGGGGGCTCGCAAACGGCTTTCCGAGCATCTGATGAAAAAGTACATCGCGGGCGAAAGAGACGAACACCGCCTGACGGTGGAAGGGCTGGTTTACCTTCACAATCTGGATCGCAAGCTCGACTCACAAAATTAGTCACCCCGAACGGGATTTATCCCTCAGAGCCTCCCGCTGCTTTCGCAGGGAAGCGCGCCTCGTCATTGTCGCCTTCGCTGCGTGGACGGCTTCCGTCCTCGTTGCTTTTTGCTTTGGTTGGGGTGCCCTCTCTGCCTGCGTTGGTCTCGCTGGCTGCACCTGGATCGGCACTATCGAAGCATGCTCGTTGGGCTGATTTCTCATAGGGCCGGTGGTCGGTCTGCTTTTGGGCATAGTGGGTAACTCATTGGCGGCGGTTTAGTTTCGAGCCTGAAATGCAGAACCCAGGGCTTCGCCAGCAGCCAGGCCGTCGACGTCCCTGATTTGAAATTCGACTGGTATCGAGGCAAAACCCCTGCCGTAGCCGATCACGGCAGGGGCACGTGCGGGTGGATGGTTCGAGGCCAGGGGTAGCCTAGGTGTCGCGCCAAGGACCCACGTGGATCAAATCGGTCTCGCCTGTTTTGGTTCCCCCTCGCGGCGGTCTTTTGAGCATAGGCGCGAATGCAACACTGTCAAAGGCCGGCCCTGTCCGGCGACGCATCGATAGTCAGCCGTTGGCGCGATCACTGCCTGGAGTGACGGTTCACAGCTGAAGTCAGCTTCCCACATTCGCAGCGAAATATGCGAAGCGTTCGACCGTCCTTCGGGCTGGTGATGCTGAGCATGAGCTCAGCCTTCCTATCGCATCGGACGCAGCGAGTTATGTCCGCCTCAAACGCGGTATTTTGAAGGGTCATCGATAAGTAGTCAGCCGATGCGCAGATTTTCGGCCGCTGTCTTACCAGCCCGCGTCGTCACAAGCTCGTAGCTGATTTTGGCGCCGTCAGCGAGACCGGTATATCCCGCTTTTTCGACGGCCGAGATGTGGACGAAGACGTCCGGCCCGCCTCCGTCTGGCTTGATGAAGCCATAACCCTTCGTCCCGTTGAACCACTTCACCGTCCCCATAGCCACTTCGATATCTCCCTCAGACCAAAAAGAACGATGGAAGGAACGTGATTCTTCAGTCGATCTAGCGGCGATTACGCGGCAAAAAGCCGTCGCTGTATGGTCACAGCAACGGCTATCCGTCATAATCGTTAATGCCTTGTAAACACCGCGAAGACCCCAAATGGTTCGTCTTCTCTGGATCGTCGTTTGCCTGATCAGCCTGGCGATAGCCTTGATGTGCGGGTTGGCAGCGGTCACTGTCTTGGCGGCGATCGTGACCGGCAAGTTCACCGATCCTGAGGCTTGGAAGACCGTGGTGTTTCTTGCAGCGGTTGGCTGCCTGTCGTGGTTCCTCTGTCGCGCGGCTTGGAGATTGTCCGAGTAGGATTGCAAGTTGCGGCCATCGATGGCTGGATCTGGTGAACTTATCTTTCGTAAACAAAAAAGCCCCAGGCTAGGCCCTGGGGCTAGCCGCGGTGGGCCTCAGTAACCTACTTCAGCGAGCTGTTGACTGAGTTGAACATCGTGTTCAGATTGCTGCCGAGACCATTGACGGCAGCAAGAATTGCAATCGAAATACCAGCTGCGATCAGGCCGTATTCGATTGCGGTGGCGCCTGACTCGTCTGACAAGAATTTTGCAATAACAGATTTCAAGTTAACCTCCACTGGTGATGCGAACGGGCGCGGTAAAACTACGGCTTGTCATCTAAAAGACGAGTCACCAAGCTGCTTAGACTTTTAGCTGCAGTGCGTTTGTTTTATTTCTGGACGTTTCCAGCCTGACGCGCGGGACGATTTGTTTCATCTCTCGATCCTGAGCCGCGATTTGTTTGTAAGGCATGCGGCGCGCGTGGCGCCGATGTGAAGCCTGATTGGCAATCGGTCCGCACGCTACGACCGGCCAGCCTCACAAGACCTGTCTCGGCGTTTCGAGACCAGACAGTCAAGGCCGAAACCTGCATGCATTGCGAGATGCTTCCGGAGAATGTTTGTTAAAGTTCTTCGTTTGTTTGAAAGAACTTTCGCGGCAACAACTCGCGCAAATCAATGCATCATTGATGCGATTCCATAGATAACTTGTAAACGTTCGGACAGGATTGGTCGCTGCACTCCCCACCAATGACTGGACGGCAGAGCTGGATGGGTGCCAGATATGCTGGCCACTGGATTCCGCGCACCTTCATCGAAAGACCGATGGCGAGCGGAGCCAAATCAGAGGCATTCGATATTGCTGCGTTGGTTCTTTCACGGTGGATCGTGATGATGGGACGAGCAATCCTGGCCTTTGCAACATTGATTGCACTTGGCCAAACGGCCACGGCAGGCGTGCCGTTGTTTGGCCACGTGTCTTGCGCCGTTGTTCGTTTCTATGTCGCGAGATACTCGGAAGCGGCCGCTGAGAAGTGGGCACGTGGTCACGGCGCCGGCGATGCTGAAATCGAAACGGCGCGGCGCTGTCTGCATAGCGCCACTGTGCAGACTGCAAGCTTGGCTGCGAAGTCACAGGTGCTCGCGCCTGTAACCGAGCAGGAGCGCGCCCAGCACGAACCAGCCGAACGCGATCCAGGTCAGGACGCGCCAAACGTCGTACCTGTGCAAGGTCAGCGTGCCGATCCCGAGCAGCAAAATCATGACAACGAACCAACTGTTCATGGCTTCATCCCCCCGAAGGATGTCGAGGATCGTTCCGCCGGGCATGCGAGCAACGAGATCAAGGAAGATCTCGCTCCCTCCGATGCAAAGACTGCCACATCGCACCCACGCTATGTGGGCGCCATGCATCGTGCTGGCACTGCGAGAGTGTCGGGCCATGTCGCATGGTTCAAACGACTGTGGGATCGCCTGACCAGGCCGCGCCCATTCAGGATCGCCGTCCTGCATTTTAGCGGGAGCCGACGATGAAGGTGATGGACGCCGGGGCCGCTGACGGCCTATTGGTTGCCATGGCGGCGAGCCCGGTATTTCGGGGCCGGCTTAAGTAAATTGCACAGGCTCAACTTTTTACCTATCATTCAATAATACCCAGAGGGTCTGCGGTTCGAAACGTGGCCGCTCGTCTTTCCCTCATTGTGCTTCGTTGCGGCGCTTCGGAGCCCGCAACGGTAAACCGGGCCCTGCTCAACAATGGACGTCCCCGCAGCTCACGATAAGAACGCGGACCAGATTGCCTACTGGAATGGACCGGGCGGTCAGCGCTGGGCCAACCGCCAGCAGACGCAGGATGTCTTGCTCAAGCCGGTTGCCGACCTTCTGATCGAGCGCGCCGGGATCAGAGGCGGCGAACACGTCATCGATGTCGGGTGCGGCAGCGGCGCCCTCTCGATCGCCGCTGCGGAGAAGGCGGGGTCGACCGGACATGTGCTGGGTATCGACGTTTCGGGGCCGATGCTGGCGCGGGCCCGCGAAATCGTGCCTCGCGGCCTGCCAGTTGATTTCGCTTTGGCGGACGCGACCGTCTATCCGTTCGAGGCTGCAAGTTTTGATCTCTTGATTTCCCGCTTCGGCGTCATGTTTTTTGCCGAGCCTGCACGTTCCTTCGCCAACTTGCGAAAGGCGCTGAAGCCGGTGGGTCGGCTGGCCTTCGCCTGCTGGCGGGAGCCACGCGAGAATCCGTTTTTCATGGCGCCGCTGCAGGCGGTTTACAAACACGTTGCAAAGCTGCCGCAGCTTGGCCCAGAGGATCCGGGCCCATTCTCGTTTGCTTCCCAACAGCGCGTTACTCGAATTCTGGGCGAGGCCGGTTTTTCAGGAATAGCGATGGAGCCGTGCAACCTGGCGCTCGATCCGGCCGTCGGGCGCGGTCTGGATTTTGCGGTGCAGAGTGCGCTGGAAATCGGTCCGGCGGCACGCGCGCTGACGGAGCAGCCGCCAGAGGTGGCCAGCGCCGCCGCACGGTCGGTCCGTGAAGCCCTGACGCCATACGTCAAGGGGCGGACGGTGCCGCTTGGCGCCTCGATCTGGATCGTGACGGCCAGGGTTTGATCCCTTCGATTCCGATTAAACCGGAATCGAGGCGTTTAATTGGTTTAGCGCGTTTTCTTCGCGCGAAAAGCTCGAAAAAGTTATGGAGCGCGCTCCTCCCAGATCATCGCCAGGTGCACGATGGTCTGCACGGCCTTCTCCATGTCCTGCACGCTCACCCATTCGAGCCGCGAATGGAACGCGTGTTCACCGGCGAAGATGTTGGGGCAGGGCACCCCCATGAACGACAGGCGGGAACCGTCGGTGCCGCCGCGGATCGAGGTCCTCACGGGCGTCACGCCTGCGCGACGGATTGCCTCGATCGCGTTGTCGACGATCTCGGGGTGGGCGTCGATCACCTGTTTCATGTTGCGGTATTGCTGCTTGATATCGAGCCGATAGGTCGAGTGGGGATAATCCCGCATCACCTCCCTGACGATACTTTCAAGCAGCAGTTCCTTCTCCTGCAGTCCCGCATCCGTGAAATCGCGCACGATGAGGCCGAGGGTGCTGGTTTCCAGCGTGCCCGAGATGCTGATCGGATGCAGGAAGCCCTCTCTTCCCTCGGTGGTTTCAGGCGAGCATGTGTCCCTGGGCAGGCGATCGACGATGGCGGCGGCGATCTTGATCGCGTGTTCCATCTTGCCCTTGGCAAAGCCGGGATGGGTGCTGACGCCTTCGACGGTGATCGTGACGCCATCGGCGGAGAAGGTCTCGTCCTCGAGATTGCCCACCGTTTCGCCATCGATCGTATAGGCTGCGTCGGCGCCGAGCTTCTTCAAATCTACCTTGTCCACGCCTCGGCCGATTTCCTCGTCGGGGGTGAACAATATTCTGATCGCGCCGTGCCTGATCTGCGGGTTCTGCATCAGGAATTGCGCGGCGTCCATGATCTCCGCGATGCCGGCCTTGTTGTCGGCGCCAAGCAGCGTCGTGCCGTCGGTGGTGATGATGTCGTTGCCCAGCTGATCGGCCAGCGCCGGGTGATCGGCTGCCCGGATGATCTGCGTTGGATCCGCCGGCAGCACAATGTCGCCGCCGCGGTAATTCCTCACGAGCTGAGGCTTGACGTTGGTCCCGGTGCAGTCCGGCGAGGTGTCCATGTGCGAACAGAAGCAAATGACGGGCACTTGCTTGTCGCTATTGGCCGGGATTGTCGCGTAGACGTAGCCGTGTTCGTCAAGATGTGCATCCGACAACCCCATCGCCTGCAGTTCGCGCGCAAGCAGACGGCCCAAATCCTTCTGCTTTTCGGTCGAAGGGCAGCTGGAGGAGGCCGGGTTGGATTGCGTATCGATCGCCACGTAGCGCAAGAAGCGCTCGGTCACAGTATGGGTGAACCTCGGGGGCGAACTCGCGGTCATAGCCGCGAGTAGCAGAAAACATATTCGCAGGATAGCGTCATTCCGGCGCGCCTTGACGCGCCGGAATGCCGTCGATCAGATTTGAACGCGCGCGTATCAGACGGCTTCTTTGAGTTCCTTGGCAGCGCGGAAGGCCACTTTCTTGCTGGCCTTGATGTGGATCGCTTCGCCGGTCGCGGGGTTGCGGCCCATCCGGGCGGCGCGTTTGCGTACCTGGAGAATGCCGAGACCGACGATGCGAATGCGCTCGCCCTTCTTCAGATGCCTGGTGATCCGCGTCACCAGATCGCTCAGGATTGCCTCCGCCTGCTTCTTGGATAATTCCTGCTCTTCGGCGATTGCGGCTGCAAGATGCTTCAACGTGATGGTTGTCGGGGTCGCTTTCTTCGCCATGTTGGCCCTCCTCGTTGTTAATGGTTCGAAGAAACCTAGACGTAGCAGGCCTCAAACGATTCGGGAAACGGATGAATGCGCTGTTTTGCCTATAAACAGCCCATTTTTGGCGTCGGCTTGCAAAAAATCCCTGAGTTGCAGGGGGATTTGCAACGTCCTTGACTTGGCCAGGTCGTCCCATTAAGTCCCAGCCTTCGCGAGCTTTCAGGGCACGCGGGAGTAGCTCAGTTGGTTAGAGCGCCGGCCTGTCACGCCGGAGGTCGCGGGTTCGAGCCCCGTCTCTCGCGCCACTTTTCAATGACTTAGCGTTTCTCCTCTGCTTGAGAAGTGTCACAAGGGGCGGCGCTGTGACACTTTCGTGCGTTTTTTGTTCCAGCTTCTTGGCGCCGATCGCCCTGGCTTCGTCGTACCTGCGGGCACTGGTGACATTCACCGGGTTATAGGTCTTGCGCAGTTGCTTGTTGCGGTCGACCGTGTTCGCCATCTTGTTGGCCTGATCCTCGATGGTGCCGCCACCGGCATCGCCTTCGACCGCGCCAGATCTGCGCATGTCCTGGAGCTGGCGCTTCTCATCCTTGCCGAATGCCAGCTCTCGGATCTTGCGGAAGTCCTGGTTCAGCGAACTCTTGGTGTAGGGGCGGGCAGGGACATGCCGGCCACCACCGTGGTTGCCTCCCCATGTGCCTTGCGATGTGCGGCTCACTGGACGGCCGCCGCGCGTCCAGAACAGCGGCGCGCTGTCGAGCAGCTCGGCACCGAACAGATCCAGATAGGCGACCAGCACGGCCTGCGACCACGGCGTAAGGGTTGCCACGGCAGATCTACCAGTCTTGGCGCGGTCGATCGTAAAGAACGGCCCCGTGGCATCGCCGCGGATCTGGGCCAACGTCAATCGACGGCAGTCGATCGGTGAAAGCTGGCTATCCCAGGCCAGCGCCATTAGCGCGGCCAGGCCGTAATACTGGTTGCGCCAAGCGACCTGCACCAGCTTCAGCGCTTCACGGCGAAGCCAGATCTGTTGTCGTGGTTCCGGCGCGGAGTTGGCGAAGGATAGCGCCGGATCTGCAAAGCCATCGCAGTAGCCGTGCAGGGCCTGCATCTTGCTCCACAGCGCCCGCCATACCCTGATCACCATATGCCGCTCGGTGATCGATACCGCCTGTTCGACCTCGACAACGAGGCCCTTCGTTTCCCCGGTGACGGGATCTATGCGAAGGAAGTGTTCGGGGACGATGGTACGCGGATCGCAGTCGGCAAACCGCACCAACCACCTCCAGGCACGTGGCCAGGAATCCCGCTTCTCCTGCTCTGACGACCAGACAATGCCACGGGCCAGCCGGGCGGCCTTGCGTAGCTCCATGGCCCGTTGATAGGCGTGACCGACGCTGCCATCCGGATACTGCACCAGCGTGGTCCTGGCGGGCGCTGAGACGTGCCCGGCGCGGACATGGTCCCATGCCCGGTTGAGTTCGATGGCGCGTTGCTGGTCTTCTACGCTGGGCTCCGGATCGCCTTCGGCATCGGTGCCGGGACCGCCGCGGCCCATGGTGACGAGCCCGAAACCGTACTGCTTCATGGATCTGGTCGGCCGCCATCGCCAGCGACCATTGATGAAGATGAAATAGCGGACCTTGTCCCTGCCCACGGGAGCATCCCTGCAAGATACCAGGGTGAGGGTTGGCGCGGTCACCCTAACAGATCCCGAGCGTCACGTAGTGGGCGTTGTCCTGTCAAGGCTGTGGGGGAGGGCTTTCCCCTATCTTCCGTGATGACCGTGAAATCCGGCGCAACACCCACGACCTTCAGCCCGGCATCAAGCGCGGCCTTGATGCGGCGCTGGATCGCGCGCTTGGTGTAGGGGTTTTCTTTGGAAGGCATGCGTCTTCGACCATTTCTGGGGAACGGTTAGTTCGCCGTATCGGGAGACGGTGAAGACGCGCCGCACCAATGATCGGGATTCGTTTTCGGCGCAAGGGGCCGCAAGCAAAAAGGCCGCCACCGGGCGGCCTCTGCGTATTCGTCACCCCTTCCCCAAAGGTCTGTCCCTGTGGGGAAGGAGCGTCGGGGATTGCGGGCTTTACGGCTTCGCCTTTCCGCTACTTCTCCAAGCATTGAAAAGCTGCATGGCCTCAGTGCGAGCTTGCACACTTGGCGGCTGCTTGTCCGAGTGCAGGCAATTGGCGATCGCACGAAACGTCGTCGCCGGCATTTGGTTCCGCAGGCCCCGAAGCTCCATGTAAGAAAGCCTCTCCCGCAGGTTCTTGTTGGCGGTTTGCAGGCGCTTGTACGCCTCTACATTCTCTTGCTTGCTTAGATTGTAGACGCGCTTGGTCAGCATCTCCTTCTCGCCCTCCAGTGCGCTGACGTGGTTGCGCAGCCGCTGGATTTCCTGGCGGGCTGCGATCAGCTCCTCGGACGCAGCGGGCTGGGCGGACGCTGCCCGTTTTGGCTTTGGCTTCGCGCCGCCCGCTCGCCGTTGCCGCATGTAGTCGCGAAAGTATGCGCGGCGCGCGTCTTCATCCTTGATCGGCATCTGTGAAACCCCTTAGCGTTAAACCTTGTGTTAAACCCCCACATAGTGCGAGCCCGTAGGTTTAACAAGTGGGTTTAACAAAGGAAAAGGCCCCGCTCTGGTGAAGCGGGGCCTCTATCATTCGCCCCTCTGGCAGAGGGGTCACCCCTCTGGGGAAGGTCGTCGGTGTCGGGCGATCAGTTCGCTTTCGCCGCAGTCCGCCTCGCGCCCCGCTGTGCTGTTCTGATCTCCGCGGCAATGAGACGGCCAGCCGCGCCAGCGCAAAGCTCCGACATTTTCTTCAGCGCAAGGGCAACTTCCTGAAAATCTTCGGCAGATGGCAAAACCGCGAGACTCCAGCTCTCGTATTCGTTGTCGAGCACCCAGTAGGCAAGCATTGTTGTCCGCTGGCAGGCGTGCCAGCCTTCGCCGCTGCTGGGCATCGCGACGTATTCCTCCGCCTGCGTCTGGCGGAAGTTGGTCGGTTTCGGTTTCGGCTTGGAAATGGCAGGTGTATGCTTTCGCACAGCCTCAATCATGGCTCACATCCTTGGTTGGGGTCAGGGGTTTATCGGTGCTTCGATCACCGGTAGACCCCGCCGGGCGAGACTCGCCGGGCAATTGGACCCTACCACGTCGGAGGGCGCGTGTCTTGCACTACGCCGGTGCATTTTGCCTCGCACGGTCGGGGCGGACGGAGCGCTTAGCTGCGCGGTGTGCCATGCCGATCTCCTCGCTATTCATCAAGAGGAGCTTGTTGAGGATATCGGCCACACGGCGGCGCTCCGTCATCTCACCGGAGACGAGATGCAGGATTCTCCGCGATGAACCTTCATCCGTGGTGAAGCCGAATTTCTGACACGCGAGATCGAGCAGCTGAATCAGAACGCCTTGTGGATCTTCCTCTGCGGCGGCGTGGTTGGCAAGTAGCGCGTCGCTCATGGCTTTCGCGAGTTGCAGTTCGCGGTCGGTGTCAATCGGCATCTTTTCCCCTTGTGCTATTTACGCTCTCGACGATCCACGGGACTCGAGTTCGTGCTTGTGGCCGATCACGGCGGCGCGCATCGCATCGATGATCTTTGCCGCAGATCGGGCGCCGACAGCGTCGGTGAGCGTCGGTTCGATGATACTCAAGTAGCCGTCGAGATGTGCGCGGGCCGGAACGTCGCTCGTGCCCGCGTAAACCAGGGCCAGACTTTTTGCGGCATCGGCGATACTTGCGATGAATGCGGCGCCACCTGGCGCATCTGCTAATACTGTCATCGTCGCTTGCTTTCCTCTGCGTCATCGTCATTCAACAAATCATCTGCGAGTTCGCGAAGCTCGTGGCCAAGATGGTGCAACATACGCATCAATTCGTGAAGTTCTCGCACGCCTTTTCCGTGTCCCGCTAATGCGCCAATTGTCGCCGCTGCGGCCAGCTTTTGGATTTTTGGTGCTGATGAAAGAGCGGCACTCAGTAGGAATGAGCGCGGCGGAATTCTTGAAGAGCCGAATTCTTGAATCGGGGCGATCGGTGAATCGCTCCCAATTAGAGCTTCGCGATCGCTGACGATGACGTGAGAGATGGAGTCGCGAAGTGCGCCTGTGCGAAGCAATGGTTTCGGAGTTGGGAAGCCGTGCTTGGCCTTGTCGGCGATCGTCGAGGCGGCCAAGGGTGCCCAGTCGTCATGCTCGCGACCGATGTTGGCCTTCGCCCGTTTTTCAATCATAATCGCGCCGCGTTCGATTATCTTTCGCTCGGCCATTTTCACGTCATGGGCGATCCTGGGGAGCATGGTGATAAATTCAGCCAATGGAATTATCGACATCGTTGTGCCTCGATCAAAGAATTACCCCGGCGCCGCGCTGGTACATCTGCAGTCGCAGGCCGGGGTGTATCCAGGCGCGCCCCCGCGCGCCCGAATTCGAATTGATGGGGGGACTCGCGTCATGGCAAACACAAGTCCCCCCTGCGGCCGCAATGGCGCTGTGTGCAAGGGAGTTACACACGCGCACGGCTACACGCGCGGCGGAGATTGACCGCGCGATTCGAAATTTATGTGAGCGTGAACGGCGCCCAACTCTCGCCGTCCCATCTGACGTACTCGCCCGAGGCCGGATCGAGCACAACCAAACCCTTCCGAACCGCTCGCCTCGGCGGGGTGCCGGACGGTACGCTGGAGAAGCCGAGGCGCTGGAACGCGACCAAGTCTCTGGGATCGACGAGGATGGCGCCCCCGGCTTCGTTGGGGGAGTAGGTCCGGCCCGTTTGATTTGGCGCGTTGCACGTGATCGTACCAGTGTAATCGGGCGGCGCCTGCATTGCGCAAAGCTGGGTAACCCAGGTGCGGATGGCGTCGCGCGCTTTGTTGAATGCGCCCTCTGCGGCGTCGAACGCGTTTAGCTTGTCAACAGGAATATGATGGCGCGGCACGGTCTTTCCGTCGCCGAGATCGATGGGGGTGGTGGTCATATGTCAATTTCCTTCTTTTAACTAACTTCGATTGTGGATCAGCTCCACAGCGCAAGAACCGTGCAACTGGCTGGCACCGTGACGATCCGGCGGACCTGTATAGAAATCTGACTGATGCCCGCGGGGATCGGGAACGTCGTCACCGCGCTGTCCGGATCGTTCGCCATGATGATCGACAAATTCCCGGCGGCGGTCGCCGATATGATCAGCGAGCTACTGACTGTGGGCAGGTCAGTGCTGTAGTTGCCTGCAGCGAAGGACTGCGCGCGTCGACCAGCCGAAATCGGCTCGACGTTCGTTCCGAAAAACGGGTCTGATGCCGTCTTGCTCATCGCGAAGTCTCCGCGAGCTGACGAACCGCTTCAGGGTTGCTTTCCTGCCACCGCAGCCCGTGATGCCGATCATTGAGCAGCGACCGGAACTCTTGCGGATGCAAGTCAAGCACGGTGCGACCGCCCTCGATCCGTGAGCAGACCACGCGGTCCTTGCCGTAGTAATGCGTGGTACCGATGCCGTCTGGCACGGTGATAACCATATTGCCGCGCGGCGGCTGTCGACCAGCGGCAGCGTCGCGAACGGCGCGGGCGGCGTTTTCCAGCTCGATTTTGCGGGACGTGAGGCGCCCCCGCCACGACATTGGTAGCGGCTTTGCCAGCACCACATCGATCTTGGCCATGTCGACGGCGAGATTAATCTTGTTGTTAACGACGGCGACAAGCGTGTCGTCGTCGACAGCCTGTAAGTCGACACCATAGCCCCCGAGATCGTCGAGGAGTGCGAGCAGCTCGTCTCGCGTAAGCGCGATTTCCTTTTCCATAGTCAATGTCCTTTCGGGGTTTGGCGGGTCCAGCCGCGGCTTTCGAGCGCGAGGCAATCACCTTCGGTGAAGACCAGCAGTTGGCGCGTCTTGGTGTTCGGGATGAGTGTCGTTCCACCCAGCGAGAACCTGGCGCGTGGTTTCCAGCCCGGTGGCGCAATCATGGTGATCGCCGCCTTGCGCAACACCTTCGTGGCGGCGGTGTCGTCGTCGTCGTCGTCCGGGATCGCCTTCTCGGGCTCGTCGTCGTCGACCTTTCCGATCGCGACATAACCGGCTGCCGTCCGCACCATCAGCGCGTCCGCGGCGGGATCGTCACTCAGCTCCTCGCCGAGCTTTTCGCGGACCTGATTCACGGTGAGAATACCGGCCTCGGCATACCTCGTGAGAACCGTCGATTGCTTCTCCGGATCGATCTCCTGCTCTTCGGAGAACACGAACTCGATCTTGTCGGAGAATTCGCGCTCGATTACCTCATTGATCAGGTCGGCGACCCAAGCCTTCAGCGGTTCGAGGCCCTCTTCTTCAGATTGCTTCTCGTGCTGTTCGGCGATCGAGCGGTTGGACAGCGAGACGAGGGCGGCGGGCGGATAGGAGAACGCGAAGCAGACGATCCGTGTCAACCACTCGTCGATTTCTGATTTTAGCGGCGGTTCGTGAACGGGTGTGTATTTCGAGTTCGTTCCAGACGGGATGAATTTAAGTTTTCGGCGGTTGGCTAAATTGCCGGAGTACAGTGAGTCAAAATAATCTTGAAATTGTTGAACTTTGTCCGGTCCCCACGTCTCGGGTAATCCGAAAAAGGCTTGAGGCTGATTGCCTTCGGCAAAATATTGCAATTGCGAATTTGCGCGGCGGAATGCAATGTTCACCGTCATCATCACCAATTCGACAGGGCTTCTGCCGAACACAGAATTCGTGCGGACGTTCATCGGTTTTTGAAGAAGGTCGAAGATGGTGTAGTGGACGGCAGGAAGACCCTTCAAAGTTTGGCTGTAGGCCGGGACATACAAAAGTCCGTCGACAATGCGGCAGCCAATGTCGAGATAGTTTTCGGTGTTGACCTCGCCACCGTTCCAGAAAAACGGTTGGCCATCCCATCTGATCGCGCGCGGCCGCCTGCCCATGTCGTCTATCACGGGGCGAATGGTTGCCCCATCCACTGGCGACAAAGCGGTGAGGTTGCCAACTTGATCTCGCTCGCAGTAGAGCGTCGGTGCATCGAGCACCAGGAGATCTTCTAAAAGCATCTTGAGCCAAGCGCGGAAGTTAAGGCCGTCGCTGGGTTGTTTGAAAAACTGAGTTGCGTCTTTGATCAGGCCGCGCGTTTGCGCCGACGCCGTCGACCTCGTTGCACCATCTTCAGACCGTGCCCGAATTTGCCAAGGTATCCGGCAAATTTGCTCCTTGCGCTTTTCGATAACGAGACGCAGAGGATCGTAGGCATCGGCCAGATTGCGCAGCGTATGGAAGCTGACCGGTTGCCATGCGCGAGGCTCGGTCGCCAAGTTGAAGCCGACGGGATAATCAAATTGCCTGCCTGCAACTTCGGGCGGCGCAACAGGTCGCATCGGTTGGCGCGGTCCGAACCAATCACTGTTTTCGCCGGGTGATGCCGTCGGCGTCGAGCTGATGTTTTCGGGATTTAACGCCGTGATGCTTCGCCCTTCGCCGCGCGGCGTCGCGACCTTGGTGATGTCGTCACTCATATTGCTTGACTTCGATCTTGGCGACGGTGGCGGCTGGGCCGTAATAGTGCCGCTGTTGCGCCTTCGCGAACCGAAGCGAACGCTTGGCAAGATCACCCAGGCCGAACATTTTGCCGTTGCGCTCGTCGAGCGCTTCTCGCTTCGCATTCAGTAGGCCGCGCATCGCAGCTTGCTTGGCCTGCTGGATTTCCAGGCGCTTGCTCAACAGCGCCATGTCTGCCTTGATCTGCTTCAGCGTGTCGGTGGTGTTTCCGGACTTGGCCAGAGCGGCGCCAGCCGCTTGCGCGGCCTTTTCCAGAGCCGGCAATTCGGCCTCGATATTGGCAATGCCAACCTCAGCGAGATCGAAAGCGGTGTGGGCCTTGCCCCACTCTTCCTCGAACCGCTCGACGATGCGGGCCTCGTCGCTTTTTAAATCTTCGTATTTTTTGAATAGCACCACGATTTTTTCCTCATCACTCATGTCTGCCTCACTGGCCATCGCCGAAGGTCCAGCCGAAGTCGGGACGCTGCGACGGTCTCACAGAGTTGTAGTCCGTGCCGTACCTGAGGTTCTCTCTTCTCAGGTACTCGATCCATCCGTCAGCACCACCTTGCGGGATGGCCGTACCGACAACGCTGCCAGCAATGACGTTGGCGACGTCATCGTGTTGGCCTGGCGGGTGATCGATTGAATCCCGGCCGCCTCTCGCTGTGCGCCTTTCAAGCGCGCAGATTTGCGCCGTGGCCCTGGGGTGATCCAAAAATTCGACCTGGCCAGAGTTGATGATCGGCAACAGGTCTTTATACAAATCGCTTTTAGGCTTCGCGCTCTGCTGCACCTCTATGCCGAACGCGCGGAATCGTTCCGCCACCCAGGCGCCGGCAAATTTATCGGCGGTGACGGTCGAGACGCGATAACTCTTAAGAAGTTGAGCGAAGTCCTGCACGACTGCTTCCGGCGAAAACGGCGGCCGCACTTCGCGAATAGCATCGACGACAACACGCTCGCCGTCGTTGTGACTTAAGCATACCGTTTGGGAATCTGTGCCGCTGCCACCCGCCGCATCGAAAAATGCGGAGTAAATCACCCCTGCGATCGGCGGTAGCTCGAACCTGCCGGGCACCACGCAGGCCTCGACGGCTTCGCGGCTAACGAAGGCCTCGATGTCGGACCTGAAGTCGCCGCCGTATTCTGCGGCAGCTTTCGCAGGGTCGCGCTCGTATTCCTTATCGATGAATGATTGCGGCACGCTCGGATTCATGCTGAGCGTGTCGGCTTTCCAGACCAGCGTCGCGGCGTCGTCCTTGGCGTAGTACCTCCGATAGTCTTCCCAAAGCTCGCCCTTCCGGCTGTACGGACTGAGGCCTTCAGCAACATGGCCTTGGGAACTGTCGCCATCGCGGGCCGGATTGCACCTATAATTTCCGAGTCTGGATTTGCCATATTTTCGTCAGTGGGCCAGTAGGCAAGCTCGTCGGCGAGCCCAGCGACGAGGGTATACGATCTCACCGTTTTGAAATTGGCGCTGAGAATTTCCACGGTGATGTTGTTATTCAAATCGATCGACTCGGCCGTCTCACGCTCGATCAATCCGGCCAGCAGCGGGATCGACAACATCTCCTTCAGATAGCGGAAAATTGCCCGTGCCTGTTTGCGATCGGCCGCAACGATCATGATGGTACCGCGCTCGCCGCCAGTCAGATAAGGCGACCAATCGTAAAATGCGGCGAGAAAAGCCGCGATGCAGGCAAGGGTCAAACTCTTCGCCTCCGCGCCGGCCAATTATCAGTGTTGCCTCTAGATATCCCTCGGCCAACGGTGTGGTGCGGCCGGTGAACTTCTGAAAAGTGGCAAGCTCGGTGTCGTCGAGTCGAATGCCGAATACGGTCTTGAGGAACGCGAACCAGGCCGCCCAGGATTCCCGATCCTTGAACCAGGGCCCGAATATCGCCGGGTCGGTGCACGCATCGAGGATGCTTATTCGTCTCATTCGTCGCCCCCATCATCATTGGTGTCGGTCGTCGGCGGCGCGTAGCCGCGCAAGGCCAGTTGCTGGGCGATCGTCAGTGGTGGTGCCGCGGATGCAGGACCGGGTCGCAGTCCGGAAGCTCGCATGAGCTGGGCGACCAATTTCAGCTGCTCGAAGTCGTGCTGGCCGGCCGCTCGCTTCCGGCGGGCGCCGATCACAGCCGACGAGAGCGCCTCAGCGGCGACGCGATCGAGCGTCAACGGCGCCCTGCCCATCTCAGAAAGGATGTTGGCCTCAAGCGCTAGCCGGGTGGACTCGTAGCCGACCGCAAGCTCGCGCATGCGTTTTCCGCCGCGCGAGAGCGGCGGATTTTCACTTCGGTTCATCAGTGGTTCCTTAGTTGGTTCCGCCGCGGTTCAGCGAGTGAAGGCAGGCCTTGGGTAAAGCCCTCCAGGTCGGCGGCAGGCTTGCGGCAACAACAAGGGGCCGGCTGGTAGCGGCAGCGGCAGCGGCACGCACGGTGCGGCCGGGCAGCGGCCGCGCAATGGGACCACGGTCGACGATGACGGTGCGATTATTCGGTGCCATTGGTTCTAAAGTCCACGGCCCCGCCGCTCACCCGGAAATGGCCGGGCTCGGCATCGAGCGCGTGATGCCGCGGCGAGGTATCAAGCGGATGCCGAAAGACCGAGTTGCTCGTCAGGTGGCAGGCCTCTCTCAAGTACTCGATATCGTCCTTGCCCTGGTCGCGCAGTCGGCGCGCCTTCAGAAACAGGGCAGAAATCGCCTCGGCCTGAAGCGTTTCAAGCGCTGTTGCGGGCCTGCCAAGACTGGCGATCATGATGCCGGCGACGCCAGCGACTTCCGATCGCATTTCGTTGGCGAGTTGCACCATGCGCGCTCTGCCACGCGCGTTCATTTCGGTGGCGTTGTCGTCGTTAAAACGGGCCATGTGCTGGTCCTTTCAAGTGTGGTTGGTCGAACTGGTGTTGCTGGTTATTCGCAATAGGCTCAGGCCGGCGCCGTCGCGATCGACAGCGCTGGATTGAGCCGGGGCGCGTGCGCCCCAGGCTAAGCGTTGTGGCCCCTTGCGGGATCAGCCTCCCGCCGGAATCGCGCTCGTCGCGCGGGGTCGGATGTGGCGATCGCCCCTTGCGCGAAAAGATCGCGCTTGCGTAATCGCCCAAGTCTCCGGGCCGAAACCATGCTCAAACGGGGAGCTTCGTCCTAGGTCGAGGAGCGGTGATAGTCTGTGGCTGTGAGAAGTGTGCGCCCGTCCCGGTGGCAACTGCTCGGCCGGGTTGTCCCGGTCTTGAGCTTTGTCATTGCGTGGCCACCGTCCCCGGCGACCTGCAGCAAGACTTTGTCGGGAAGGGTAAACGCTTGCGGTTAAGATAAAAGTAAGAAGCACGGGAACGCGACGGGGATTGCAGCATCACGTATGCGTGAGCGTGTCGCAGTTAAGTCTTGGTTGCGTCCCGCTTAAGCTTTCCCTTCACAACAAGGAGAAGCTGAATGCCCAAGTTCAAGGAAGTGACGGGATCTGACGGCGAGAAGTTATTCATCAATCTGGATCAGGTCTGCGATGTGAAGCGGTTCGACAGTCACTCAACGACGATCCGCTTTGGCAAGGAACTCTCAGTCTCCTGCAAAGAGAAACCGGCCGAGGTCATACGCCCATAGCGAGGAAGCAGGCTGCACCGACCGCACCGTTGTGCCGTACAGTAACGGTTGGAGTTTGCCACTTGCACCACCCAGCCCAGCGAGATCGCGCGCATGGGCGGACTTTTGTGCGGGTCGAGTCCTAACGCGCGTTTACGTCTGGCGCTTCAATTCCAGTGCCCGTGACGCCATCAGCATAAAGGCGCGGCGGCATCCATTCTCTCATGATCGCCGCAGAGAAGGGCCGCGCCGAACTTCTCGTCAATCTCATCGAAGAATATGGCTGGTCTCAGCGGTTCCGATGCCAAACTCGCCGAACTCCGTCTCAAGGCTTTTGCCCCGAACCTTCTGATAGAGTCCACGCAAAACCATTTCTGTGTTTCGCCTCCGAGGCAACAATCCTGTCGGAACGAGCCG
>CAVRMY010000012.1:0-21100 GCA_963721935.1 uncultured Alphaproteobacteria bacterium | reverse complement strand
CATGCTCGATTTGCAATTTACCCGCCGCGCAGCGTATCGCCGATGGTGCGACGTTCTCGACGAGGTCGGTATTACGCTCGATGCAAGATCGGTTGATTCCGTTTCAACATTTCAGGCGATCACGCATTCAAAATCCATCATTAGCTAAAGAGGAAGAGCAAAAAAGCGCATAATAGCAGGTGACTGAGGGCGCCGGTTTTCCCGTTTCGGTCCCAGTCAACCTGGCAATCCGGTTGAATTCACGATACGGAAGCTCGCCGAATTCGTTCTGAAGGAGACCGGATCCTCGTCTCAAAGTTGGTCAACATGGCGCTGCCGCAGAACGACCCCAAACAGCGCCAGCCAGATATTACCTTGGCGAAAGCAAAGCTCGGATGGCAGCCAAAGATAAAGTTGGCCGACGGCCTCAAACCAACGGTCGATTTTTTCGACAGGATAAGTTCTAGAGGTGCGGGCTCACCAGAGTCGCCGGTCAGGTTTCAGACAGTGCCCTACAGTCTCAATCCCGCGCTCGCCGCTCGCAATCGTCGGACGACGCCGCAAAAACATGGGTCTGGGCTCGTGCTGTTCAGATTTCTGTTGCAAGCCCTCCAGGCGCCGCTGTTCAGAGATTACTCATGAGAAAAATACTCTTGCCCGGCGCAAGCTTGTTCTGTTCGCGCTTTATATTCGGCTGCGCAAGCTTGTTCAACGTCGGAACACAAAAGCGACGCCTAGCCATGCTCGAAACCGCCGTGGATAGCGGCTTTTCACATTTCGATACCGCACCCTACTACGGATTTGGAATGGCGGAGCGAGATCTCGCTGATGTTCTCAAGCGGCATCATCATGTCACGGTGACCACTAAAGTTGGCATATATTCCCCAGGTGGAGAGAATCAGTCTTATGGCGAAATATTTCTGCGGAAGGCCGGCGGACGGTTCTTGCCTAACCTATCTCGTCCGACAATTAACTTCGAACTTGCTCGCGCTCGTAAAGCATTGGAAGGTAGCCTCCACCGTTTAGGCCGCGACCATATTGATCTCTATATGCTTCATGAACCGCAGGTTGAGCTCGTGGCGACGGACGAATGGCGCCGCTGGTTTCAAAGCCTGAAGATCTCTGGGGTCATCGGGGATTTTGGCATCGCCGCTACGGCCGACCGTGTCCAGGGATTTCTCGAAAAGGCGCCGGAACTCGCGCCGGTGGTGCAAACGATTGACAGCCTCGACAGAAGAGAAGCCGACGTGCTCACCGTCTCCGGGCGACCTTTTCAAATCACTTATGGTTATGTATCCGCTGCACGTGAACGTGGCGATTCGCGATCTGTTTCAGAAATTCTTCAGGCGGCGCTGAAACGAAACCCGGAAGGTGCGCTGATCGTCAGCACGCGGCACATCGAGCGCCTCCCCCAATATCGGGCCATCCTGGAAGCGGATGCATGATGAAGCAAATACATGATTGAGAATTTGTTGGGGGCCGCCGCCGTGGACTACAGTCGTTGCGATATTGCCGTCATCGGAGGCGGTACGCTCGGCTTGCCGACCGCCGCGAGATTGTCAGCCCGCGGCTTCTCTGTGATTTGCCTTGAATCCGGCGGCTGGACACAAAAAGAGGAAACGCATCCGCTAAACGAGGTGGTGCAGACGCGCTCGATTTACGCCGGTGCCCAGTATGGACGATTCCGATGCATTGGGGGGACATCAACCCGATGGGGCGGCGCGCTGATACCCTTTCTCCCCAGCGACTTGATCAGTACAGCCTGGCCAATCAAACCCGACGTCTCTGACGGCCTATCGCGAACCGGTCGAAAGACTGTTTGATTTGCCGTCCGACGATTACGATGCGCCCGAATTGATGCAGCCACTGGGTCGAGCGAGGACCCACCTTCCAAGGCTTGCAAAATGGCCGTCCTTCCGAAAGCGAAATGTTTTCAGTTTGCTCGAAACCGAAGTGCGCTCTCGTTCGAATTTGAGAATTGTCCTCAACGCCACGGTCACGGATTTTGAAGTTGTCGACGAACGCCTCCGTGCTGTCGTAGCCCGCTCGCCCGATGGCGGAGCCCTGCGCATTGAGGCACGTCATTTCGTCTTAGCCGCGGGTGCGATCGAGACCACGCGTTTGCTTCTGCTTCTTGACGAGCAAAACCAGAACGTGCTGTCTCGCCAAGGCAATCAACTCGGCCGTAATTTCTACGATCACCTCTCGGTCCGCGTCGCGCATCTGAAACCCTTAGATAAGGTTGCCCTAAATAGGCTGGCGGGCTTTCGCTTCACGAAGGGTGGCGCTATGCGCAACCTTCGCTTTGAACTAGCAGAAGAGAACGATATTCGTGCCATGTGCCCGCCGTGTTTCGCTCATATCGCCTTCGATGAGAAGCATGACAGCGGTTTCGCCTTCCTGCGAGATACTTTGCGGCACTTCCAAATGCGCCGTATCCCGCCAGCGAAGACAATTGCGCGTCTTGTCCTCAGCTCGCCTTGGCTCGTTCGCGCAATTTGGTGGCGACTCGTTGAAATGCGGCTGCTTTATCCTGACGATGCCGATATCAATGTTCATATGGTCATCGAGCAAACGCCGCGACCCGAAAACCGCATCTCTTTGTCGTCGGAAAGGGTAGACCTCTTCGGGCGCCCATTGGCTCAGATCGACTGGTCGGTTGATAAGAAAGACCAGAAAAATCTGCGCGCCGCTGTGGATCTGTTCGAGGATTCCTGGAACAGATCTAATCTCGCAGCCGTTGCCCAGTTCGAAAACCGCCCTCCTGGCGAAGCAGAAACAGAGCTTGCCAACGGCGGTGGGGTCTACCATCCCGGCGGTTCGACGCGCATGGCGCGTTCTCCGGCGGATGGCGTTGTGGATCCGGACCTCAGAGTGTTCGGGCTCCGCAATACAAGAGTTGCCTCGACTTCGGTCCTACCAACGGGAGGCGGCGCGAACCCGACGATGATGGCTATCATGCTTGCCTTCCGATGCTCCGACGATCTGACGCGAGAATTCCGACTGTTGAAGTGATGCGATCGATGGCATAAAGCACCGGTATGACTGAAGCTTAACTCTTGGAACGGCATCCCCGGGCACCGAAGCGAAGAACTGGCGAAAAACTAACCAGGTCTGACTTGGGTTCAACTATGCTCACGTCGTCAACGAGCACCCACGCGTGACCAATGATCTTGCCGGTTGACCGCCTCCAACTTCGCCAAGCGCCTCAACACCCTTTCCGGCCTCACCCTTCGTGGCCGCCTGCAAATCCTGGGCGTCGCACCGATTCCGACGCGATCCGATCCACTTGACCTTGGGACTAACACCTAGTCCGGCTGTGGCCGGGAAGAACATGTTGTTTGAAGCACGTGACCCGAGCGGTATTTTCGGCGATGAACATTGTGCGGCTGCGGGTCGGGCTCTTGATTTACCGCGGCTACGCCGGCTCGCAGAGAATTGGCCGGCCGGGGGGTGGGAGCGAGATGAAGTCATGCTTCCGTACCGCTACGCGCTGCTTCGTGCCATTGCCGTCGGACATTTCCTGCGTCGCGCAACGGGAAGTAATCGTTAGCACATCGGAGTGATGTCCATTGATCCTGTGCGCACACTCTGGAGAATGACCTGGCAGGATCGTCTGACCCAAGGCGAGGCGATAGTTTGGCTGGCAATCGCAAGATTGATGATAGCCGTTGTGCCCTTTCGTCACTTTGGTTTTTTGGCCGCTCTTCCAGTCCGGAAGCTGCCGCCCGCCGATGAAGCTCGCAATCTCATGCGAAGGCAGATCCGGTGGGCGATTGTCACGGCTGCGCGGCGGGTGCCCTGGCGTGCATTGTGCATTCAACAGGGTCTTGCGGCGCAATTTATGCTTCGGCGACGAGGCATACCGTCCGTGCTGTACTATGGCGCTGCCCTGCGCGAGGGGGATCTCAAAGCCCATGTCTGGGTTCGCGACGGCAACATTGATGTCATCGGAGGAGAGGCCGCTTCGCGGTATGCCTTGCTTGCTCGATTTCCGGCTTAGTGCAAAGTTGCCCAGGCGTTATTGATGACACGCCGTCGGAGATTACCGGGCAATGCCACTACCAAAATCGCTTTCGAGTACCTCCCTGCTAACCCGAAGTTGCTTTCGAACTCAATAGAGCTCAGGTATACAATCGTCGAGTGCCGCCGGGTGGGGTTGTAGAACCGCTCGATGTAATTCGAAGACATCAGCTCTCGCATCGTTCCTGTTTCGATATGTCTTGCGCGCCGTGCACTCGGTCTGGGCGAAGAACACTCGGCGTCCATCAAACCGGCAGCAGCTCAAAATAAAGCTCTGATCCGTGGTTGGTCGCATTCGGCGGATTGCAAAATTTAAGAGTGACCAGCGCGTTTTTCAAATGTCGGCGCACGGCGATTTCGAAGGCCACGGTCCACTTATCGAGCACGGATCGCTTCAATATCAAGGCTGGTTCATGGTAAATGTGGACCGACCAAAATTGCGGCGAGTTGAAGGATGAGTGCGGCCCCCTGCAAACCCAAATTACCAGACGGAATTTGCATCTATGCCGTCAGCGATATCCATGGGTGCGCCGATCAGCTTGCAAAGGTGTTCGCTGCAATCGACCATCACCTGTTCCGGGCTCAGCCAAAGCGGCCCATCCACGTGTTCCTGGGCGACTATATCGATCGCGGACCAGCCTCGAGTTAGGTGATCGACATGTTGATCGACCGGGGCCGACGTCACGAAACAATTTTCTTAAAGGGAAATCACGAGGTGATGTTGTTTGATCTGCTTGGTGGCCCGGAGATTTTTCCAACGTTCAAACAATATGGCGGGATACAAACTCTTTTGTCCTATGGAGTGGCCCCCTCCGTTAATCCGGATCGGGAAGAGCAACTAGCGCTGGTAGGGGCATTGGCTCAAAGGATCCCAAGTCGACATCGCGATTTTTTCAGCAGTCTCAGATCCAAATTCGTCTGCGGCGATTTCTTCTTTGTACATGCCGGGGTGAAACCGGGCATACCCTTACCGCGGCAAAAAGAAGAAGACCTACTCTGGATTCGGGATGAATTTCTCTCAAGCGACAAAGACTTCGGCAAATTCATCGTGCATGGACATACACCGGTCTCCAAACCCGACATTCGACCTAACAGGATCAACATAGACACTGGCGCCTATGCCACTGGCATCCTCACCCTCCTGACTATTCAAGGAGACGATATGTTCACAATTTAAAGTGGTGGTTTTCTCAACTTAATGGACACTCACGCGCATTTTATCTGTGTCAATGAAGGTTTACGCTAGTTGCGCGACGGATTAGCGAGGTTCCCCCAGGCGAGCACTTACTTTTTCAGTTAAATGCCGGATTGAGATTGACCCCGTGCCAGAAGGGGCTAATAGAATCTAAAAGTTGAAGTCGCTTTCAGCTGGTTACAGACAGGTTGCATCATGATGCGTACGCGTTTGCCGGCGTCCCGGGGCGGCCTGAGAGCACGCGTTTCTGTTTTCGATACAATCTGGGCGTTTGGCTCACCACTATTGGCATTGTATTTTTGCGACGCTTACATCCTGTCCTACGGGGGCCTTATTACCGCCCTGCTCTATTGTCTGATCTCGGCTGCCTTCGCACTGGTGGCCTTCCTTTTATTTCGTCTGCAGGACGGAATTGCGCGTTATTTTTCCGCCCATGACGCACTGGATGTCGCTAAGGCCGTGATCTGCGCCGAGTTAATGACTTTGGTATTGTTTTTTACGTTGACCCGCCTCGAAGGCATACCTCGCTCCACCCCGCTCATCCATGCCCTGATCTTGGCCACCGGCCTGATCGCCGCCCGAGTTATCGCGCGCGTGTTCGGCGAAAGCGGCATACCGACCAACGGCAAACCCGCCGCTGGCTGCGAGAATATCATCATGGTCGGCGCAACCCAGCTGACGTCGCTTTACATCAAGCTGTTGGGGGCCTGTGCACCCGGTCAGCGCCGGGTCCTGGCCATACTCGATGACCGACCCCAGTCGACCGGTCGCTCTATGGCCGGCAACCGCATCCTGGCTACGACGGAACAGCTTGACTGCATCATCGAGGAATTTGCCGTGCACGGGCTGCAGACCGACCGCGTCATCGTCGGCGGCGAGCCCGATGTTCTGAAAGACGTCGGATTGAAGGAAATCCAGCGGGTATGCAACCGGCGAGAGATCAAGCTCGATTTCGTGCCGCGGCTAATTGGCCTTGACGAACGGCAACGAAAACCCGTTTCCGCGACTGTCGAATTGGAAGCGATTCCAAATCCCAACTTCGCATTGCCGCGCTATTTCGAGATTAAACCAGTGATCGACTTCTTCTTGGCGCTATCGCTGATCCTTTTCTTTCCATTGTTGATTTTCGCCGCCTTTGTGGTCCTATTGGACGTTGGCTCGCCCATTCTGTTCTGGCAGCAGCGTTTCGGCAAGGGTGGCCGAAAGTTTCTACTGCTCAAGTTCCGCACCTTGCGACCGCCGTTCGATTGGCGGGGCCAGCCAATTCCGGAAGAGCGGAGGATCTCTCGTGTTGGACGGCTGTTGCGGCAATCACGCCTCGACGAACTTCCACAACTATTGAACGTGCTGGTTGGCGATATGTCCTTGATCGGCCCTCGTCCCCTCCTACCGGCGGATCAGCCGGCCAACCCTACCACGCGTCTCCTGGTCCGGCCCGGGATCAGTGGATGGGCCCAGGTCAATGGCGGCAAGTTTCTAACGCCGGAGGAAAAGGACGAGTATGACGAATATTATATCCGCAATGCCTCTCCCCGGTTTGACCTTCGCATCGCAGTAATAACGCTGAAGGTATTATTCCGTCGAAGCAAGCAATCTGATCAGGAGGTCGCGGCCAACTTCGGCGGCGCCTCCAAGATCGATCGAGCCCGGCCCCTCGTCAAGGTGACCCGCTCCACGGAGCATCTCGGCAAAACCCGTATCCGCGAAAAGGAGCTGCCGCCATTTGGTTTGGGCGGCGCCCAGGTTTCAGCTGAGACAGTTCCAAGCCGACTGCCAAGACCCCACAATGCCTGATTCCATCGCTCGTGTCGGCTTCACTTCAAAGCCGGATAGCACGCCAAAATCTGAGAGTTCCCTGCTTCCAGGCATGCAGCAGCTCAACTGAAGCGTCCGCGTGCGGTCGAGCGCCCCGGGCGTGCCTGACGCGATCATCGAAGGTTTCAAGCGCCGCGAGGACGCCGAAGGTTACATCCAACTCGAGCGCCAGTCGCGTTTTGTGCCGGGTGACAAGGTACGGGTAAGCCACGGCGCCCTTTGCGATTGCCTCGGTCTTTACGAGACGGTCAGTGGCAAGGAGCGTTCCGCAATATTACTCGATCTACTTGGACGCAAGGTTCGCGTGGTGCTGGAAAATGACTTGATCGATGCCGCATAGTGGCGCGCGGCGGGAGAAGCCATTTGCTAAGTGAGCTCAGCCAGCTTCCCGCTTGAAACTGCAAAAGAAAATATCCAAATATTTGCAGCGAACCGCAGGATAGTTGATGACGCACCTCATTGTTCTTAATCGCTATTTTTTCCCTGATCTTTCCGCGACAAGTCAGCTTCTAAGCGACCTGATGTTTCACCTTTCAGCCAGCGGGGTGGACGTGCATGTCATCACCAGTCGGCAGCTCTATGATAATCCACAACGCAAGCTTCCCGCTACCGATTTGGTGCACGACGTGGCCAAACTCGGCTGGCAACCCATGATCAAACTGAGCGAGGGCCTCAAGCCGACCGTGCAATATTTCCGCGGCAACGATTTTTAATGACTTTTTTGGCCGCGAGAGAAGAGATATTGAAGCTACGCCCAAGATCGGAGAGAGCATCCATGCGAACCTATCGCGGCGTCGAACTCGAGGTCGTTGAGAACACAGAACGGCGCAGCTGGACCTGGATGGCGCGGATCGAGCATCCCAAGACTTCCAGATCAGGTTTCTACAGAAGTAGGCTGGATGCGATGTTCGCAGCCGAGCACGCCATCGACCGCATTCTTGCCCGCGAGACGAACACTGCGCTCACCAAGCTCAAATAGGTCCACCCGTCTCAGCGCCGGTCGTGAGATCCGCCGACGAGAGACCGATGCCGAGGGCGCAACCGCAGCAAAAATTAGACCTCGACCCCGATATCGCCAGTCAAAATTTCCTGATTTGATTGTCGCTTGGTGGCGATCGGAATGCTTAGTGGAGACCAATTTGCCTGGCCTAGCCGCAATGAAAACCTAACGGAGTGTGCACTTCCGTCACTATAAACGGCTGGTCATGCCCACCAATATCCAAGATGATTTTAAGCCAGGGCCGACTATGAGCGATGCGGGGCCCGAACCTGTTCGGACCACAAATTTGAAACAGCGATCGAACCCCACATATATGAAGGAGTAAAAATGGCGCGAGTCTACAATAGTCGTAAGCGCATCCTGGTGACTGGCGGCGCCGGTTTTTTGGGATCGCACCTGATCGATCGGCTGCTGTCGGATGGACACGAAGTTCTTTGCGTCGATAACCTCTTCACGGGAACGAAGCGCAACATCGAACATCTTCATACAAATCCTCGCTTCGAATTCATGCGCCACGATGTGACCTTTCCACTATTCGTTGAGGTCGACGAAATTTACAACCTCGCCTGTCCGGCATCGCCGATTCACTATCAGCACGATCCGATCCAGACCACCAAAACGTCGGTGCACGGCGCAATCAACATGCTCGGCCTTGCCAAACGCCTGAAGTGCCGGATACTCCAGGCCTCAACGAGCGAGGTCTATGGTGACCCCGCGGTCCATCCGCAGACCGAGGACTACTGGGGTCACGTCAATCCCATCGGCCCCCGCTCCTGTTACGACGAAGGCAAACGTTGCGCCGAAACCCTGTTCTTTGATTACCATCGCCAAATCGGCCTTCAGATCAAGGTCGCGCGTATTTTCAACACCTACGGACCTCGCATGCACCGCGCCGACGGCCGGGTGGTCTCAAATTTTATCATTCAGGCGCTGGCCGGCGAGCCGATCACGCTGTACGGCGACGGCAACCAAACCCGCTCGTTTTGTTTCGTCAGCGACCTCATCGATGGACTGATGCGCTTGATGGAAAGTCCGTCATCCTTCACCGGCCCGGTCAATCTGGGCAATCCGGTTGAATTCACCATGCGGGAGCTTGCCGAACTCGTTCTGAAGGAAACCGGATCCTCGTCGAAGTTGGTCAACATGGCGCTACCCCAGGATGACCCCAAGCAGCGCCAGCCAGATATTTCCTTGGCGAAAGCAAAGCTCGGATGGCAGCCAAAGATCAAATTGGCTGACGGCCTGAAGCCAACAGTGGATTTCTTTCGGCAGGATGATGTCTAATCCAAGCGAACTGATGCCGACCAGAAAACGCTCGGAAATCCAGCAGTCTCTAGTCGATACATAACAAAAGCTGATGTCCCGAAATTGTGCCTTTCCATTCGCCAGTCATCGTACGATCTCGCGAACAGCAAGTCGCCCAACGACCTACGCTACTGGCTAAAAAACTAGAACGGGCTCCGGTGCGAGCACCGGAGCCCGTATGATCCGCCGCAGTCAAACGTGGAGTCAGTAGCGATTATAGCCCCAGTTCCACAAATAGTTCACCCCAATTTTCACCATTTGGACATTGCGATTGTTGGAGGTGAACGTATCGCCGGCCAAGAGCGGGGCCGTGACCGGAACGGTGAAAGTCCGGTTGCCCAGCCCGAGATAGTCGTACTCGAACTTCAGCGACCAATGGGGCGCGAACGCCCATTCGGCGCCAGCGCCGACCAGCCAGCCGCCAGCGTTGTTGTTGCAATTGGTGAAGTTGGTCAAGGTCGTGCAGCCGAGCGTCACGCCCGTCGTAAAGTTGCTGACGCTCACGCCGTTGTTGCCGACCCAGCCGCCGCCGGCCTTGCCGTAGAACAGCAATCGATCGACGGCATAGCCGAAGCGGGCGGCCACCGTCGTGATCCAGCGATTATTGTCGGTGACCGCAATGGTCCCAACGCCCGGAACGACGACGCCATTGCCGGTGTGGCTGCTGACCCAGTCGGCGTCCCATTCGCCGCCGATGACGAAATTGCCGATCTGGTAATTGCCGCCGATCTGCCCGCCGGCCAGGAATCCGCCGTTGCTGCCGTTGTTGAAGTTCGTCAGGAGGACTGCGTCGGTCCAATTATTGTCGGACCAGGCGCCGCCAAGATTGACGCCGATGTAGAAGCCGGTCCAATTCAGCACGGCCACTGGCGGTGGCGGCGCCGCCCTCTCCGGCAGATCCGCCGCTCCGGCGACCGCCGTGCCAAGCGCAATAAAGGCGGCGCTTGCGATCAACGTCTTAATTTTCATGCGCCTCGCCCCTCGTTCACAAGTGCCACCGGCGCGTGCATTGGACCGCCGCGCTAACGCCTTGCGTCTTATGTACCACGCAGGCCCCCTGTTTAACTGTGACCCATCCGCAACGTCTCAAGACAATTTAGTGGACGAAGGGGCCGAACCAGTCACCGCGCCGATATGCAGATCCGGGTTGGGACCGGAACCATGGGCGACACCATTCGGACGTGCGCTGCTGTGCTCACAGCCGACGAGCCAATCGGCCGTTCGCCCCTTTACCGCCGCTGCCCGACGAGCAGCCGTCGTGCACCGCGCAGGCCGGATGCCGCGAGCCGCCGGATTTGCTCGGCTTGCAGAAGCGCACCGGTGGCAATAGACTTCCCTCTAAAGATCATTAATTTAAAAAACACAACTTAAGATCAGTTGAATTTATGCGTTTTCGCCAAACGAACCAAATTTTGCTTTTTATTCCAAATACTTGGGTCCAAGCGCCTCCTTGGACCCGCTCTGCAACGGCAACTCCCCTTCCGGACTTTTTTACAGCCGGAAAATATTCTTGGGATGCAGGTTCCCTGGGCGAGCAAGATACGGGATAGCGAAATAGACTTCCGCTGACCGCTGCGGCTTAAAACGACCATTGGGAGACGATTGATGAGAACCCTGTTTTTTACAGCGATAGCAGCTTGTGTCGCGTGGTCATCGGCAGCGATGGCAGAGAAATATCAGCTTTTGCCGGTGATCACCCACATGGGCGCAGCAAGGCTCGACTACACCGCATTGTTGTTGGATACAGGGACCGGTGTCGCTTTCAACTGTTCGGCCCAGTTCGACGCTAAGCTTTTAAAATTTATGGGCGAGAGCGCATGCCTCGCCGTGGCGATAGAAGGAAAACTTCCCTCAGGGAATGTCGCGTTGCCGACCGGTCCGCAAACATTTGGTTGGATACCGCTCTGGGCGGTCGATCAGCAATCCGGCGCTGTTAGCTTCTGCACAGCGCATTTGACCATTCAGGGCATTGAACACCTATGGTGCACACCGGTGGCTACTCGCAAGTAGGGCTGCTGCGGAAAAACCCGACGAAAACGGTGACGTGGGCTGCTAGCAAGTCGGATGCAAGCAAGCCATATCGAGTAAGACAGGGCACTTCTGAACGCCCTCGAACGTCATTCGATCGGTCGCCTCAAGACCGCCTCCTGGGACCGTTGGACCTCTCCAGGGCGCTCTTGGATTGGGCGTCCCCGCATGGCGAGACGACGATCAAATTCGCCCGCTGCAGCGCGAGCAGGAGCCCAAATCTGCCTTCGTGTTCACGTCAGAGCGGGGTTCGCCCTTCACTGCAGCAGGCTTTGCGCGCCTTGTAGAGCGCGCTGGCGCAACGCACATCATGCCAATTTCAGGAATGACCCCAATGGGCATATTCATGGGACAAAAAAATCCCGGTTCATTATGCCGGGACGGCATCGGAGCCGGGATAGTGTGCCCATTGCAGGGCTCTCACAGGCTATGTCAAAACCAGAGTCGATGAAAGCTGAATTAAGATGCATCCTACGCGCTCATGACCTGACAGAATTCGAACCGAGCATGTCCCCTCGCAAAAGGATGCCTGGGGCATGACGCTAAAGCCGCCAAAATACCCGGCCGCCAAGAAAAGATTACCCAGGTCAAGCTTGATGAAGGCTTGCGAAACGCTCTTCAACATCCCACCGAATCGTGATCATAGCCGCGATGTCTGGGCCGCGCTCCGAACGGCGCCGACGAAATCCGCCGCAAAGGCGGCGACCCGCCGGTCGAGATCCGGCGACGGATCGCGCGCCACCGGCGGCGGCGTGGTTTGCAGAGCTGTCCAGAGGTGATCAGCCAGAGCCGCGGGATCGTCGAGCCCGAAATAGCGCGCCGCTTCACCTGCCTGTTCGTGGTGGACGTTGATGTCGGAAAGAATCAGCGGCACGCCAAACGATTTGGCCTCTTCGACCGTCGTGCTCCAGCCCTCGAAACGCGACGGATTGATCAATGCCACCGAGGTGCGCAGCAGCGCGTAAACGTGCTGCAGTGGAATGATTCCGAGATAGCGAAAATTCGTCTCAAGACCCCGCTCCCTGACTTGCCGCATCACGCTATCAAAATGGCCGTCCTCGCGGGGACCGCTCGGACTGCCCGAAGCTGCGACGACAACGCGGCGGTCGCATTCTTTCAAAATGCTCAATGCATCGATGACGACTTGATGGTTCTTGTGCCGCCAAAACTGGTTCGGCAAATAGAAATAGGCCGCCGGCAACTGGTATTTCGTCTGGACGTTGGCTGGATTGGCACCAAGCACGGCAGCTTCCGGCCGCGTCGCGAAATGGACGACTGAAACGCCGTTGCCAAAGCGCGGATAAAACCCGTGAAGGTCGCCAAGGGCGCTTTCGCTGCTCAGCATGATATGACGGCCCGACATGATCTGAGCGCGAAAGCCAAGATCGCGGCGCCAGCGGGAGGCCGGTGAAAACAGGTGCGGCAACCGGCGATGCTGGAAGTCGGGAAACCAGGCGATGGCCGGGACCGGAAGGCGCCAGCCAAAAAACCTCGCATTCTCGAACACGGCGTCGATGCGTTGGGCTCGGAACTCTCCTGCCGCCCGCCCGTCGAGCCCCAGGACCATTGCGCCAACAACGCGCGAATGACGATCGTCAAAATCAAAGGCATCGGAAACCACAATCTCGACGCCGGGAATTTCCGACAGCGCCGCAAGCTCGGCGGGGTCGCCTTGATTTCCCGCGAACACGACCGGAGTTATCTCGCCCGGACAATGGGTGTTCAGTGCCGCGAACAGATTGCGCTGATAGTTGTATCCGCCAGCCCAAAGGCGGCTCGGGACCGTGGGGAATGCAACACGCAGCGGGCGCTTGTCGGTCAACGGAGGCGATCCCTGAACCATCTTACATAGTCTGCGATGCCCTGTTCGACCGGAACTCTCCAATCGAAGGAAAGTTCACGCAGGCGCGCGTCGTCGCAAATCAGCCTGAACGGGTCCCCTGCCCTGGCCTCTCCCGAAAAGCGGACGGCGATATCTGTCGCCCCAATGCTTGCACCAGCAGGCCGGCAATATCGGCGACGCTCGTGCCGCGACCTGACCCACCATTGATGATGCGATATGGTTCGCGTTGCGGCAGTTCGCTGAACATCGCCAGCAGCCGCGCAACGTCGCGCACGTCGGTCCAGTCGCGCACCTCCGCACCGGTTCCACCGAGTGTCAGCGGTTGCTCGCCCTGTTGCAGACGGGAACAGATATCCCAAAGCAGTTGCTTGCGCAGATCGGGACCATAGACGGAAAACAGCCGCGCGATCGTACAGTGCAGGCCGAAGGTGACGGCGTAGCTTCTGCACAACTCTTCCATCATGAGCTTGTGGTGCCCATAAGGCGACACGGGAAGGGTCGCGTCAGTTTCCTTGATGGCGCCGCGGTAACCTCCGCCATAGACGGCCGCGCTCGATACGGCGACGAGGCGGCAGTCCGGCGCAAAACCCCGCAGCCATTCCAGCAATCGGCCCGTGCTGGAGACGGTCCGCGAGAAATCCTCAAAAGGCTGCGCAAGCGAGAATCCGACCGAGGATCCGCCTGCAAGATGGAAGATCGTCGATGGCGGCCCCGACTGGCCGGCAAGCGCATTCAGATTGGCCGCGTCGATTTCGCCGTTGAGCCACTGGCTCAAGCCCAGACGGGAGCGCTCGGCATCTTCGATCGCGCCATGGCCAAGGCCGTGAACGACATGGCCCCGATCCGCCAGTACCCGAACCAGGTGCCGACCGATAAAGCCATTGGCGCCGGTGATCCACATCGTCATGGGCGAGCCTTGCGGCAGACGAACGAATAAAGCCGCCCCGGACGGTTGTCGAAGTACTCCGCCAGCGACAACAGCGACGCGAAAATGGGTGTCGGACTGATCACCGCCCTCCAAAGCGGCCCGACCGGAATCTTCCGCGAGAGTTTGGCAACGACTGCTTCGCGCAGACTATCGTCCGTATAGGGGAACAGATTGATCGGGCTTTTGAGAGGTCGAAGCACCTCGACGTTCTCGAAGCCCGCATTGCGGAGCGCGCCGGTATATTGGCCGAGAAGGAACGCGTTCTCACCGCCATAGAGATGGTGCAGCGGATGCTGGTCCAGGAACCTTCCAAGATCGGCATCCCGGCTGATCACGTGCTCGCGTGCGGCGATGAAAATACCCTGTGGGCGCAGAACGCGAAACATTTCGCGACACGCCTTTTCGAGGTCTGTTGTATGGTGCAGCACCGCGCGCGCGAACACCAGATCAAAGGAATTTTCGGCAAACGGCAGACGTTCGGAAAATTCCTGGACGACATGGATCCGCAGCCCTGTTTCGATCGCAAGCGCCCGGATCGCACCGGCGCCGACGATCGCGCTCGGATCGGGCTCGAGCGCGGTAACACTGAATCCCTCGCGCGCAAGCGCGTAGCTGGCGATGCCGCGCCCGGCGCCCACATCGAGTGCCGTCCCGGTTCGTCCCCGCAACAGCCTTGCAATCTCCTGCCATTCGCTGCTGCGAAAATAGCGCTCGGCTGCCGAAGCAAGTGGATCGTCGTAAAAGGCGTCGAGCACGAGTTGCCGCCGCGCCGGCTGGCTGCGAAGCCAGACCACAGCGTCTTCCCAGCTCGATATCTTGGGCTCAGCGCTCATCGACCTGCAATTCCCTGATCACGACCGCTGGATTGCCGGCCATGATGGTGTAGGGCGGGACGTCCCTTGTGACCACAGCGCCCGCGGCGACAATGCCACCATTGCCTACGATCACGCCGCGCATGACCATGGCGCCCGCCCCGATCCAGGCATCATCGCCGATCTTGACCGGGTTTTCGTCGAGCGACAATTGCTGCGGGTGGCCTTGCTGAAATATTTGCCTGACCTCCTCATGACGCGCCGCCACCCGCAAAGGATGAGTCAAGCTGTCGAAGATGTTGGCTGAGTGCGAGATGAGCACGCGATCGCCGATCTCGATCGAGGCAGCCGACCAGATCCGCGTCCCTTCGCCCACGTAACACCACCCGCCGATCCTGATTTCGCCGCCATGGGCAAAGGTCCGCAACCCGCCGAAGATATGTCTGTGCGCTCCGACGACGATCTCGTCGCTGTCGCCCCGAATATTCCTGATGTGTGCGGGAAATCCGAGCACGGCGCCTTGCCGCAGCCTGCAGGTGGCGCGCCCGATCAGCCGCTGGATCCAGTAATCGAGGTTCATGCCGTCAACTGCAGGCAAGCCACGGCCCGGGACGAGGCCGCCAGATCATCGGCCCATCCCTTGCCGGAGTGAACGTCATACACGGTGGCGTCAGCCAGCAATTCGGCGGAACCTCTGGACCATCCGCTGCTCGCGTAACCGAAATAATCGATCCGATGCGAGCTTGGCGAGAATGTATCAACGACTTGCTCAACCATCGCCGCGTCAAAAACCTGATACCAGCCGAGATTATCCCGCTTGCCGAACGGAACCGAGATGAAACAGGTACCGCCACGCTTGAGAATTCGCCTGAATTCCCGCACAGCCTTCGCAAAGCCGCCCTGATCGGACTCCAGATCGGCCGGGTTCGCCGAGTAGAGCATGGTGTTGTCCAGCCCGATATGCTCGATCGTGGAGATGCTGACAACAGTGTCGAACACATGGTCGGCAAATATTGTATTCCTCAGGTCGCCGAATACGTAGGAAAATCCCCCATACCAATAGCAGCGCTTCTCCGGCGCCAGCGTCATGATGGTGAGATCGGCGCCCTTAAGCGGCGGCCTTTTCAGAAGAAAACCATGGTTCAACGTCGAACCGGCATCGAGCATTTTGCCGATATTCGCAAGTCGTCCGAACAGCCAGGGATATTCCACGACCCGCTCGTCCATTGCCACCCCATAGCCGGCTGGGAGTTCATTGCCGTCGCGAAGCAAGCCGTGATCGATCGCCGTCGCGATGGTGCGACGCCTGGCAGTCTGGTAGCCGGGAATAAACGGCCGCGGCCACAACTTGAAAAGCGGCGAAGCGGCGCCATCGGCCAACCACTTCATGCCTTGTATCATTCCGTTCGCCTGCATCATCAAGCCTGAATTCACCACTCTGCGCCTGGCCGGCATCTCACATCTAGATTTGCGAAACGAGTTCGACGAATCGTTGCAGTTGCGAGGCCTTGTTGTAGAGCGATGAGATCCGGCCTCGACCCCGCCTTGCCGTCTCCGCCGATTGAGACCAGTTGTCAAGGCAGGCCGAGATCAGTTCGCAGGCATGTTCGGGCGAACGGTAAGTCTGCATGGTCTGGCCGTCTTCCATCCCGGGCGGATAATTGCCAGCGTCCGAGACCAGCAACGCGCCGCAGCCCATGGCCTCGAAGCAGCGCATATTGCCCCTGTCTTCACCCGCCATATCGATGGCGCCGTTGAGCACGATTTTCGATTTTCCGATCAAATCGTACAATTGCAGCCCGAACACGGGTGGCTTCGCGATTTCCGCAATCGTTTTCGGGCGGCGATGTTTTCGCAGCGGCAGCAAGCGCCCGACGCGGCTTTCAGCGAGCATGGTCAGGCGCGAGGAGTCGAGGCAATATACCACCTTCCGCCGCGAGGCCAGACTTGCAACCTGTTCGAGAATCTTCGCGCGAGCGGAATGGTGCCGGGAATAGCCGCCGACGAAAAGCACGTCGATCGGCCGGTCGCCACGTCCATACTCTTCCATTTTCGGGTCGATGGCCGGAAAAAACAATTCGGCCCGGCAACCCTTGCTGCGCCAGGAATTCAGAATCGAAGGGAAATTTCCAAGCACAGCGCCATAGGCCGAAAGATCGGCATTACCGGAAGGGGCCGCACGCCAGCACAGCGTTTTTCGCACGCTCCCGGGAAGCTTGCGGACAAACGAGCTTGGATATCGCATGGGATCGAGATTGTAGAAAATTTCCGTTCGGTGGTGCTCGATCTGCGCCAGCAAAATCTCCTCGGGCATCGCCTTGTCCGGCATGCCGTTTTCGCGCGCCCAATAGCGTTGCAGCACTTCATCATCGCCACAGGTAAAGGAGGCGTCGGGATCGCCTTCGAGCACCGGTTTCATAAAATGCACAGCGTTGAACCGGTCCGCCAGAATAACCAGACGCCGCGCATCGAAACCGCGCGCCTGCCCTGCAAGCTGATTCAGACGCTTCAGATAGGACGGATAGAGCCCGCTATTTTGAAACAAGCGCATGTCCTAGCCGTACCTTGCCAGCATCCATTTCATGTTCAGGTAAGGCCAGATCCCGCCGGCGGATTGCCAATCCCATGCCTTTGATGCCGTCAGGCGTCTGACGGCATCGCGCAGCCTGTTCTCATCGACCAGCTCGGTGAACGCAGGAATGTTGCGATCGAGCAACGCGCCAATCCAGGGCTCGAGCGGGCCATTGAGCCATTCCGGCATCGGCGAGTTGAATCCCACCTTGCGGCGCGCCATCCGTATCAACTCCGGCATCCGCTGCTCCATGGCCTTGCGCGCGATCACCTTGCTGTATTCGCCGGATGCCTTGGTCGCATCCGGCAGCGCCATCGTATAGGTCACCAGCCGCCAATCCATGAACGGCATCCGCACTTCGATGCCGTGGGCCATCGAGACACGATCGAAGTTTCGCAGGATCGTCGGCAAGACGGTGCCGTGAAACATCCGGTAAAGTCGCTTGTTCAGCGAACCCCAATCGCGCGGCATGGCGTCGCCCTCGCCGGTCAAGGAAAGCGGCGCTGGAATATCGCGCAGTCCGCCACGCAGGAAATAATGACCTCGCCGCTTGATCGCCAGCGCGCGCAGAAAATCCACGCCGCGGCCGGCCCATTCGGAGTTGGCGGAAACGCCCGCCAGCGCATTTCTCAGCCGGAAATCGGCCGACTGGCCCTCCTGGCGATAGGCCCCCATCAATTCATCGGCGCCATGGCCGTCAAGCGAAACCACCACATTGTGACGGCGAAGCTGTCGATAGATCAACCACGCCGCGCTCGGCAGCCCGATATAAACGTCATCATTGTCGGCAAGGATGCGCTCGAGGTCGGTCAACGCGTCGTTTGAACCGATTTCCAGGAATACCGGATCGACATCGGCCCATTCGGCCGCCTGCTCGGCAAAAGGCCTTTCGTCATTGGATGCGCCAGGAAAGGTCGCGACGAACGCGTGTCGCCAGGAGGCGGAGTCCCGCGGTCCCATCCCGGCTTTCTCGTGTGCAGCCATGGTGCACAATACGGCGGAGGAATCGAAACCTCCGGACAAACAGGTTCCGATCGGCACGTCGCTGCGCATGCGCAAAGCCACGGCATCCTCAAACAGCTCGCGAAACCGTTCGACGCGCTCGGCGCCGGTTTTGGGCAGCGCCGGCAAATGATCGACCGTGCGCCACCAGCGCTGGATCTCCAGCTTTCCGCTCCGCAGCCAGAGGAAATGTCCGGCCTGCAGGCGCCGTATGCCGCTGTAAAGCGTGCGCTGGCTGGCTTCGACGCCGAACGCGTCGAACATCAATCGTCGTGCCACCTCAACGTCAACGGAAGTTGCGACCATTCCGCCTTGCACGAGCGCGCGCTGCTCCGAAGCAAACACCAGACGCTCGGTCGACACCGCGTACAAAAGCGGCTTGATGCCGAACCGGTCGCGCGCCAGAAACAAATCCTTCGTTGCGGTATCGACTATCGCCAGCGCCCACATGCCGTTGAAGCGCGGCAGCATTGCTTCTCGCCATACTCGCCACGCCGCGAGAATGACCTCGGTGTCCGATTGTGTCCGAAAATGCACCCCCAGCGCTTCCAGTTCGCGCCGAAGCTCGAGGAAGTTGTAGATTTCGCCATTGAAAACGATCACATGGCGGGCGTCTTCGGAGAGCATGGGTTGGTAGCCGCCCGGCCCTGGATCGATGATGGCCAGCCTGCGGTGACCGAGCGCAACACTGCGCTCGGCGTCGAACCAGTAACCGTTGCCATCCGGGCCGCGATGGGCCAGCCGGTCGGTCAGACCCTCTATGTCGCCCGGCTCTACCGATTTGCCGCGAAGACTGACGATGCCGGCAATTCCGCACACGATCAAACGGCCTTCCCGGGCTTCAGGCGGCCCGCAATCATGCGCAAATCGTTCAGGCACATTGCGCCATAGGGTCCGAGGGCGGAAACCGCAACCACCGCAGCAAGGATGATGGCTGCTGCAAGAGTGTAAGACAGGCCGACTAACCACCAGTGCGGAAACCGGTCAAGCAAGTCGGCCGCCAGATAACGCAGTGCCAACCCGGTCAGGATGCCTGTTGCGAGCGGCTGCAAGACGAAGTGAGCCACCCGACTCCACATGCCGGTCAGATTGAAGCTCCGCCGCACCAGGACGCTGGTGAGTGCGATCTGGGCAATCATGCCGGCACACGCGCTAAAGCCTGCCGCTTTCCATCCGAAATACCACAGCGCCACAGCACTGGTGGCGAGCGTTGCGAAAGCGGTGACCACCGCGATCAAGGCGTTCAAGCGTGACTGCCCGCTTGCCAGGAGGTAATAACCGAACACGTTGGAAGCGCATCCAAGAATTCCGGCGACCGCCAGCACGACAAGCAAACCTTGCGTCTCGGTCGCAACCTCCCTGCCTGTCCACACTTCGAGCAGCGGACCGGAAACGGGGATCAGCGCGCCGAGCGCGGCAGCCGCCAGCAGGTTCAGGATCCAGGACGAACGAAACAGGAGGTCGGCAACTCGCTCGCTGGATTGCGCATGCAATGAACTGAAAAAGGGAAACAGTATCTCACCTATTTTCAGGATGCCGATATAGACTGCCTCCTCCAGCCGCTGGGCGATGGTGTAGTATCCGACGAATTGCGGCGCGAGAAACGCGCCGAGCAGGTATCGATCGGCCTGGCCAGCGATCAGACCACTGCCCTGGGCCGCGAACTGCCAGCCGCCGAGATTTGCCAGATCGCGAAGCGGCCTGCCGTGGAAGGCCGGAGGCGCCAGCCACTCGCCTGCGAACTGGCGGGTAAGCAAGAACGAGACACCAAGCCCTGCCGCAAGGCCCAACGCCTGGCAACCAAGAAAGGTCGACGCATGTGGCGAGGGTGGTATGAGGACCAGCATCGATGAGGTCGACACCACAACGCCTGCAATACTGATAAAGGCCAGCCGAACGTAGTCCTGGCGCGCGGTCAAAACGCCTATCAGCACCGCGGAGAGACATTGGCAGAGCCAGCCAGCGGCGCCGAACGCAAAGGCGAGCTCCAGGTCGTCCGCCAGTTTGCCGTCAAGATGAAAGACGAGGCGGGCAATCGGCGGCCCGAACAGGAAAAGCAGCATCGCCATCGACAGCCCCCCTGCCCCCGCCAGCAGCAATGCCGAAGCAAAGACGCGGCGCGCATCCTCGCGCTGGTCCGCAGACAATCGACGGGCGAGTTCGCGCGTCGTCGACAGCGCAAGTGCATTGCTGAAGGTCAGCGCCGGCGCGATGCAAGCGGTCACCAGTCCTGCGACACCGAACACGGTCGCGCCAAGCCGAAACAGGACGAAGGGCAGGATCAGCAGGTTCAGGCCCACACTCAGCGCAAACGCGCAGGCATTCCACGCCGAGTTTCGCACCAGGTGAGATTTGCCGTTCCCCACGCTCATCTCAGCGACCAGGTAACATCGTTGTCCGGGGCGATCCGGTGCGCGCCCGCGGCCTTCCGCGTCGCAGGCAAATCATTGCCGCAAGACGGATTCCCCGAGGGAACACGCGACTAACAGGTGAGGCCGCAGTTGTCGACAGGCGCACGGTCACTTATACCCTTTGATCCAGATAGGCCGCGAGCGGATTTCTTGCGGTCGCACGTATCGTCGTCGGAGTCCACTGAAT
>CAVRMY010000011.1:0-30407 GCA_963721935.1 uncultured Alphaproteobacteria bacterium | reverse complement strand
AACCGCTGCTCTACCGCTGAGCTAAACCGGCACAAACTATTTTGATCAAGGGCTTGCAGCTAACCGAAATCGGACATCTTGGCAACGCTGGCCTTAAGTTGGCTCAAATGGTCCCTCTGTCGGTTGGCTAATTTGTCAGTTGGCCGATCTTTTCGGCCGCCGACTCATCGCCAATCTGCCTTCTCTTGGCGCAGACCTTGAGCAAAACGCTGGGGGTGATGACTCCTCCACGCCCTGCCAATTGGCGGCAATTCGGCACGACAAATGTGACCCGGTTCACAGCTGTTTGCCGCAAGATGAGTTACTGATCGAACCTCACTGGAGTTCGATCATGTGGACACGTCATGAACTAGTTCAGTGTGGTTTCGTTGCGGTAGTGGCCCTTACTGGCCTTTGGCTGCTGTCTACACTCCTCTAAAGCGCGATGAGATTTGGTTGAGTAGTCACAGCGCTTTAGCGCCCTCATTGAGCATGATCTCCGCGCAAACGCGTTTCGCGTATGTCGCGAGGAAAACCGATGCATACTTTTCCGGATCATGCTTTAGACGTCGGCCTGACGATCCGCCGCAAGTGCTCAACCTGGCGGTCACGTCCGTGATTGGGGACGTCAGGGCTGCTCAAACTGAATGTCTGCGGGCAGATAGCCTCAGCCACGGCGGAATATGGTCGACGGGAGTGCGGTAGAACTCAGTGCCGTCTCGGTCGGTAACGCGCACAGCATATCCCCTGGAACACAATTGGGGACGCGCCAGGCAAAGCTCGTTCGCGAGGCTGTCAGCCTTATCGATCGCGATTTCTGTGTCTTCGAGGATCATGACGCCCTGATTTTTGAACTCTTCGTCTATGACGAGATCAAAACTGAAGTAGGGCATTGCAGTAGCCTCCACGTTTCAGGAGTTTGCGCAGCATAATTTGAGTCGCGGAGTTCCATCATTACATCTCAACCTTGCGCAGCTGATCGCAGGCACATGTTGCATTTTGGCAAACGCTCTAACGGCAAACCAAACATCATTTTCGTATTCGCAACGCACGGCCTCGGCTGCCCGCTTGGATCGCTCAACGTCACACAAGTTCAACGTCACACAAGTGACGTCTGACGCCGCCGCCGAGCGCATTTCGCCACGAGTGATTTTCTTGGGACGGTTGGGCACGCCTTTCGGACGTTCACGCCTGATGATCTCGCCGATTGCTGGAGCTGAAGCCGCCAGGATTTGGGGCATGGGCAGGAAATGCCAACAAAAAACCCCGGCGCGCCGAGCACTGCCGGGGTTTTTGAGATCGCTCGCGTACATCCGGCGGGCAATCGTCAGTTTTAGTTGGTAGCGGCGGATTGCGTATAATTGATGACCTATATTCCAGCCTGGCCGAGCGAAATGGACCGGAACAGGCCGTTCGCGACAGTCGCAAGCGATGGAACAGGTCACCAGCAAACATTCACCGGGACAAGCCGCCAGCCCCAACCGGTCCAGACTTGACGCCACGCCGTGCATCCGCCCGAAAAGCTTGGATCGCCCCAGTCAGGGCCCCAGCCGCCCCAACCCCACGGGCCGCCCCAGGCGGCAGCGCTCGCAACGCCCAAACCGATGCCGACGCCAACGGCGGGACCCCAGCCCCAACCGCGTCCGCGCCAGCCCCAACCTGCGCCGCGCCAGCCACCCCAGCCGCCACCCCGCCAACCGCCTCCAGCAATACCACCATGGAATCCCCCACCGCCAAATCCTCCTCGCGCGGAAGCTTCGGCAGGCATGAACGCAGTCGCAGCAGTCACAAGGGCCAAAGCAATCAGTGCTTTTCTGATCATCCGGAACTCCTTTACTTGACGCCAACTTCGTCATCATAAGGGTTTTTCACTTCGCTTTCAGCCAGATCTGCGAAGAAGGGCGAGAGACAAGCCGATCAGGTCGCAGCCGGGCATGTTCTCGGCGCGCTCGGAGTTCGCCTGGCTGTGGACAAGCGGTGCACAACCGCGGCAGGAGAACAAAAGCGCGGGGCTTTGATCGGCCTTGCGCTTTAATGTTGCGACGGCTCAAACCTTGGGGCGCGCGCGCGGGAGTATTGAATATGTCGTTGGCAATGGAGCAGATCGTTGACGTCTACGTTCGTCTGAAGGACCGATACGCGCTTGAGAAGCTAAGGACTCATCGCGAGAAACTTATCGCCAATCTCAATGGGCTTCGATCCGATTTGAATTTCGATTCCAGCCTGTCTCTCCGAAGCATGGCTGAGGATCTCGCCGCGATCGACGCGGGGTTTGAACAACTGGACGCATTGGCGCGAGCTCAAACGGGCGAACGCTAGAAAAACCCGCAGCTCAAATCCAGGCCATAGGTTGCAAAAAGCAGGAACAAGAACAGAACGACGCCGCAGAACTTGGCGATGGTCTTAAGCTGCTCATAGTAATAGTCGGCATCAATTCCTGTCGCCCGGGACAATGCTTTGGAGAGTGCAATCATTGATGCCTCCCAAATGTGCGATGACCCAAACCATTATCCCAGTCAGTCGCAAAGCGATGTGAACCGGTTCACACCGACTTGAGATTTTCGAAAAACCCGACCGGGGGTCGCCTGCAAGGAGAAATGACCGCCCGGGGGGAACCTCCCGACTTGGCATTGCGGGGCGAAGTAACTAGCATCCGGTCGTTTAATTTCGAGCCCATTTTCAGGGAGATATTTTTCGGGAGGGGATAATGCCAGCGGTTCTGATTCAATACGTTTCGAAGCCGAAACCGGGAGGCGATCTTGCAGCGATCATCCAGATGTCGAAAGAGGCGGCGGCCCTCTGGAGGAAGCATGGTGGCGAGGTCAGCTATTGGTCCGTCATCGGCGGCGAAGTAGGCAACCTGGCTTTCACTGTCCGCTTCGACAGTTTTGAGGCCTACGGGCGCTCGATGGCGGCAATGTTCACCGATCCGGCAACCATGGAATGGCAGACAAAAAGACTGAAAGCAGGCCAATCCGAATGGGTGCGGTCGAATACCGCGGTCGAACTGGAAATCTGACAACGTCCGCAGCCAACCTGAGGTTCAGGGCCTTGTGGCTCCGAAACAGGTGCGAGGATGGTATCAGATCAATAGTACCGCGATCAGGGCGACGGCAAACGGTGCCGCCGCGACGAGGTACGGAAGAGATTGGTAGATCATGACGTTGCCACTGGCGGAACGGCGATTTTTTCCTTGAGTTCGGTGCAGGTCTTGCGCACCTCCGCCGTCATCAGCGTGCAGTTCTCGATTTGAAGGAAAATACGTTTGGCCTCCTCGCGGTAACGCGCTGCTGTATCCTTCATCTCCTCGATCGCGGTGAGGGCATCGCGGGCCATCGCTTCGCAGTGCTTGACGCAGTCGATTAACTGCGCCCCCATTCCCTCGATTTCCTTGGCGGCGGTTTCGTATTCCCGCACAATAGCTTCAGCAGTCAGCTTGCCAATCTCGGTGGCGCCTTCGCGATGCTCGACATAATCGGGCATTGCAAGCGAAGGAGCGCGCACTGTTGCGGGCGCGAAACTGACGGGATGCTGGTCGCGTAGCGGTGGACTTCTTCGAACCTGTGCCTCGATTTCACGTTCCAAATCCGCAAGGTCCGAGACTTGCGCTGCTATTGGCTTAACCATCACTAGTACTCCCCTGTTACAAAGTAAGTCGCAATATTCAGAGATCAGTCAGTCGCAGCTTCATCACCCGAAATTATTCACGCGTTTATGAAGGTCTTTACTTTTGTCATCTCAAAATCTGGTCCTAAGCACTGCATTTCACTAAAAGTTTACAGGGCGGCTGAAGCGTTCCATTTTCACTATCTCGTGATGGAACCGATTATACCGGAGACACAGAGTGATCCCGGAAATTGATAGCCAGCAAAGCCAGTCACGCTAGCCTTCCGGCCTGGAACAAGCAAATAAATGATTCCATTATTGTTTTTGATTTGAAATTCGCTCGTCGAGGACTCGGCGCGATACCGATTGCGAATGCCAAATCCGCCACGCCAGCGATTAGCGGAGCAGAACGTGAACACGCCATAGCCGCCAATCGGCTTTAGGCAATTCGGCGCTTGCGCCCCCGACGGTTGAGCGACCATCCGCCTGGTTTGGAGGCAGCGGGTATTTGTTGATCAGATAGCCGGCACCAATTGAGATCGCGATTGCCAACGCGATTGCTGAGACCATCGGCACAACGAATCTGAAAGTTATCAGTTTCTGGGTCATCGCGGAGCTCGCTTTGACCTACCCCCACTACAAAGATGCCACCTTCCGCTGAGTTGGGGAATTAGAAAACTGAAATAAGTTGTACCGCGCGCAGCACTGTCAGGCACTTCCAGCGGCAAGGACGGCCTGCAGTTTGTTCGGCAATCCGGCGAAGACGACAGAAATCTGCATTATCCAGCGGGTGATCAAACGGCGAATACAAACTCAATGAGATGCCAGTGTCCTGATGGCGAAGCTCGCAAACGGGGGGATGCATGATGATGCGAAGTTCGGAATCAGGACACCGGTGGTTGGAGGGCAAAAAAGGAGGCGGCCTTCCGGTCGCCCCTTTCGCTTCGGACCAGGCGTGTCGTCGCCTTTGCCCTCTACTGGAAAGCCGGTCCTTGCGGATACCAGCGGCGTGGGCAATTCGGATCTGGTCGGTCATCCCAGCCGCCCCTCGCTCGCCAGCCACTCCAGGCCATGTAGTCTTCCTCGGGGGCGTAGGGATTTCCGGCCTCGTGCGTGCAATAGGCCAGGCCGCGCGCGTAATACTGACCGGGATGGGCGACCCTGTGCTGCGCCAAAGCGGGCGTTGCCAGTACGGAAGCTAACAGAGCAGCACCACCTAAAAGCGCGATTTTTGACATTTGTTTCTCCATTGGGTGTGCCAAGGGTTCGAGTCAAGGATTCGAGTGTGCCAAGAGCAAACGTCCAATTCGAAAACCGAATTCTCGTTCCGACCTTGATTCCCGAAATAGCGTCAAATGGCTGTGATGATTTGAGAAAATCTGCTCGCGCCTTGGTGATGTCTTGGGCGATCGCCTACACGGGCTTCACCATTTGGGGCCTACAGCACGGACGCAGACGCATTTTTTCGATTTCCATTTCGGTGCCTTCCGGTTCAAATGAACAAAACGGCCATTTCGGCGCGGACTGCCCGAGCGGTCTTCGACAAAGCGTTCAATTTTCACGGACGGGCAGAGGCATGCTTGGAATTCTGGGGCTTGGATTTATCCTGGGCATGCAGCATGCGCTTGAGGCCGATCATGTCGCTGCGGTCTCGAGCATCGCCGCGCGGCGGAGCGACGTCGCCGATATCGTCAGGCACGGGTTGACCTGGGGCTTGGGCCACACGCTGACCCTGTTCGCTTTTGCGGGTGCGGCCTTGGCGCTTGGCCAGGCCATTCCCGAACATGTTGCGCGTCCCATCGAAGCCGCGGTCGGCGTCATGCTGCTCGGCCTTGGCGGCCACGTGCTGTGGCGGCTGTGGCACGACCGCGTGCACTTCCACAAGCACAGCCATGACGACGGCACCGTGCATATTCACGCGCACAGCCATGCCGGCGAGAAGATTGCGCACGCCCGCGCGCCGCACGCGCATCACCATGGCTTCCGCTGGCGCACCCTGCTGGTCGGGCTGATGCACGGCATGGCGGGTTCAGCCGCGCTGCTGGTGCTGACGGTGTCACAGGCCTCCAGCGTCGCGAACGGTCTTCTCTATGTCGCCTTGTTCGGTTTCGGCTCGATGATCGGGATGGGGGCGCTGTCGATGATTATCGCTGTGCCGTTGGCGCTCTCCGCGCGCTGGCTGACCTGGGCCAATGGCGCTCTCCAGGTTGCCGTCGGCATCGTGACCATCGCAATCGGTACCAACACGATTGTCGAGACCATGCTGTCGTGACGGCCGCATGCATTCCCCCGTTAACCATCTTGCATCGTCATCGCCTGCAATTGACGAAGCGTGAAGGCCTGGCCATTAGCCTTGTTGGCGGTTTGCCAATGCCCTTAACCCTTTGGCTCGCCCCTTTCGAATAGGATGCCGCGAGTATCTGGATTTTTGAGTAATGCGCGCTGGTTTTGCACTGGCCATCTTGATGGGGACGACGTGGACTGCCTGCGCCGGCAGCAGCAGCCCGGTCATTGTGATTCCAGGCCGGCCCGGCGTGCCCATCATCATCAACGGCGTCGATGCCTCCTATGCCGTCGTCGAAGGGGACTGGGGCCTTGCCAAGGGCATCCATGTTCAGCCCACGGTGTATGGCGGTCGCCTCGTCGATCCCGAGCCGCATGTCGGTCATTATTTTCCGAGCCTGGGCAAGGTGCCCGGCTACGGACGCCTGGAGATAGTGCCGCCCGGCAGGCCGAAGCCGGCCGAGAGCTTTCATCAGTCCTGGTCTGCGCAATCGACGCCGCAGCCGGCAGAACCCCCGGTGCCGCCATATCCGCCGCCGGTGATCACCGCACCTCCAAACCTCGATGGCGGTGCGTTCCAGAACTTCGCACCACCGCCTCGCGATTTCAGAGACCCAAGGTCGCACAAGCCGCGACCGAAAACACCGACAATAAACCCACCTATAGGAGCAGAGTAATGCGTAGGACGATTTCGGGAATGGTGGCGGCGGTCGCCGTCGTCGCCGCAAGCGCTGTGCCCGCGATGGCGTGTAGCGGACTGTTCGATGCATGCTTGCCGTGCGGATACGCCGGCAGCCCTTGCGCGGCGGCTTATGTGCCGGCTTACAGCTACACCGGCTGCTCTGCCGGCTGCGGATGGTGGGGCTTTGAGCGGCTACCCGATCCGAATGTGCAGTACCACTCTCTTCCGGTAAGGTCGCAATATTACTACGTCGAACAGGGCCCGACCTATACTGGCCCCGGCAACTTCGCACCGCATCGGGTCTATGAGGAAGGCGGCGTGTACTATCACCCCAAGTACCACCGCTGGGTTCATCGCTCGCCTCAGGGACCGGTGCTGCGTCGCTACTACTGATCGCCGCGCCAGTTCATCCCATCAAGCCGAGCCTGCTCGCGCCGATATAGAGCGCCAGAACCGCGGCGTTCGACACGTTGAGGCTTTTGATTTCGCCGGGCATGTCGAGCCGCGCCACGACGCTGCAGGTCTCGCGCGTCAGTTGCCGCAGGCCCTTGCCCTCGGCGCCGAGCACAAGCGCAAGCGGCTGGCGCAGGGTGACCGCACCAAGCGTATCGCCGCCCTGGCTGTCGAGCCCGACCGTCATAAAGCCGCGGTCGTTCATCGCGGTGAGCGCCCGCGCGAGATTTTGCACCGTGACAAGCGGCACCAGTTCGAGGGCGCCGGAAGCGGATTTCGCCAGCACTCCGGTTGCTTCGGGGCTGTGCCGGGCAGTCGTGACGACGGCCTTGACCGCAAACGCCGCCGCCGAGCGCAAGATTGCGCCGACATTGTGCGGATCGGTGATCTGGTCGAGCACGAGCACCATGCCTTGCAGCGATAGCGTATCGATATCGGGCGAGGGCAGGGGGTCGGCTTCCGCCAGAAGGCCCTGATGCACGGCATCGGGTCCGAGCCGCTGGTCGATCAGGCTTGGCCGCACGATCTCGGGTGTCACCGGGGTATCGATACGTTCTTCCGCAAGGCGCCGGGCGGCATTTTCAGTCAGCCACAGCTTGCGGATCCGGCGCTGCGGATTGGCCAGGGCCGTAACGACGGTATGCCAACCATACAGAATGACCGGACCTTCGGCATGCCCATCCCGGCCGGGCCAGGCAGGCCTGCGGCTACCTTCCCGGCCCCGGTCGAGGCTCTTGCCGCCGGTGCGGTGGAATTTTGGCTTTCGATCGCGATCGCGCATGGCTGATGGTCCGGTGTGTTGTGTCACGGGTTCCGAATAATGGCAATTTGGGCCACGGGGCTGCCTGTTTGACGCAAGATTGGCTGCCGGCATTGGTTGACTTTGCCCTCGCGCTTCGCCCATAAACGCGCCCGACCGGGAGCCTTCAAAAGGCCTAAGGTTTTCAGCGCCATCGGTGCCCTGGTCTCCGCCGCCATTCGGCGGGATGGCACTTGGTGCTGATGAGCGGGGGAGTGTCCCGAGTGGCAAAGGGAGCTGACTGTAAATCAGCCGCCTCATGGCTTCGAAGGTTCGAGTCCTTCCTCCCCCACCACCGCAAAATTACATAGTTGGAATTATTTAGCTTTCGGCTCAAATTCCCGCACCTCTCCATCAGGTGCGGGAACAAATGTTCTCGTTGCGGTCCTCTGTGCGGCCTGAATGGCCAGGCGCTCGCGGTTCATGGTTCGCGTGTAGTGCAGAGCCATCCGGCCACCTCGCCAACCGTATTTTGCTTCTAGCTCGGACTCCGTCCATCCGCGGTTCGCATCACGCGTTGCGCCAGCTTTGCGAAAGACCGTGGGCCGACTTGTTGATGCCGGCCGCGCGGCAAGCATCGCGAAACCAGTTACCGGAAAACTCCTTGGGGCAGCGGCTGCCCATTATCGGCTGCGATATACGAACGTTCACCGCATGGTCGGAAGCTCAATTTTTCGGGGCCGTGGGCATGGTGCTGCTCGGTCGACATTGCGATCGGACCATGGAGCGGCCGCCGTCGGCATCGCCGCGATTAACTCGCTTGGAACTCTTTCTGGTTTCGCCGGTCCTTACGCGATGGGCTGTTGAAGGATTTGACAGGCAGCTTTACCGCGGGCCTTCTATTTCTCGCGGGTTGCGCGCTGATGGACGCCATCCTTGTCGTGCTGCTGCGGATCGATGCGAGGCGCGAGCACCATTTCCGAAGTTGGCTCTGGCCTGCCAGCCAGTCGATATGCTTTGATGCCTTGCCACAAAAAAATTGATGAGACCGATTTCGGGCCCACGCAAGGTGATCGCCTTCAGCATCATATGATCAAGGTAGCAACATGCCCGCCGCCCGCACCGTCGACGTTCAGACCTTTCTAAACGAGCATCCGTTCTCGCGCTTTCAGTGGGTGATCTTCGGGCTCTGTTTTTGGGTCGTTCTACTGGACGGGTTCGACACCGCCGCAATCGGCTATATCGCTCCATCGTTAATTACCGAATGGGGACTGGAGCGGCCGGCTCTGGCACCCGTTCTGAGTGCGGCTCTGTTCGGCTTGGCGGCCGGTGCCCTCTCGTCGGGGCCGTTGGCCGATCGCCTCGGTCGCAAGGCAGTGCTGTTGGGCTCGGTGCTAATCATGGGTGCTGCCTGCCTCATGTCCGCGTTCGCAGGCAGCCTGGACCAACTTGTGGTCTGGCGTTTCATTACGGGCGTTGGGCTTGGCGCCGCGATGCCCAATGCCGTAACCTTGATGAGCGAGTATTGCCCCGACGGGCGACGCGCTACGCTTACCAACACCATGTTCTGCGGCTTCCCGTTAGGTGCGGCTTTCGGCGGCTTTCTCGCTGCCTGGATGATACCGCATTGGGGCTGGCGAAGCGTCCTGCTGCTCGGCGGGACCACGCCGCTTATCTTGACCGTGCTGATGGCTCTGCGGCTGCCGGAGTTTGTGCGTTTCATGGTTGCCAAGAACCGTCCGGTCGAGCGCATTCGCAGCGTGCTCCACCGCATCGCCGCAACGGTGCCAGACGCGACCTCGTTCGTCATGCACGAAAAAGCCGCCGCGACCACAGCCAAAAGCGGCATCGGCATGGTGGTTTCGAGCTCCTATCTCGTGGGCTCAGTGAGTTTGTGGGTGGCCTACTTCATGGGCTTGGTGATCTTCTACGCGCTGATCAACTGGATGCCACTGCTGTTCAAGGATGCGGGACTGGCGCCGCAGACTGCCTCGCTGATCTCGGCCCTGTTCCCACTCGGCGGCGTCGGCGCGATCCTCTTCGGCTGGCTGATGGATCGCTTCAATGCCAACGTGATCATCGCTGTCGGTTTCGCGCTGACCGCCGTGGCCGTCTATGCGATCGGCCAAACGGCCGGCAACCTCGCGCTGCTGGTGGTGGTGGTATTCGTGGCGGGCACGCTCATGAATACGTCCCAATCGTCGCTACCCGCACTGGCCGCTGGCTTTTATCCTACGCAGGGGCGCGCGACCGGCGTGGCTTGGATGCTGGGCCTGGGCCGCTTTGGTGGCGTTGCCGGCTCCTTTCTCGTGGCCGAACTCGCGCGCCGGCAACTGAGCTTCAGCGAGATTTTTGCGATCGTGGGTATCCCGGGCCTGATTGCCGCGGCGGCGCTGGTGGTCAAGCAGCTCGCTCATCCCGACGACACGGCAGCTCGCGTGGCTGCAAGAAGCGAAGCGATGGGTCACTAAGCCACAGGGTTGTGTTGCACCGCTCGGGGAAGTGGCGTCGATCGATGATCTGGCTTCGCATTCCGCGATGCCCCACATTTCGTAAATTTCGCACAGCCCCTTCGCGACGTCGTCTAACGCTGATTGCAAGTCTGTGCGCGAACAAAAGCACGCATGTCTCTTGATGGCACGAAAACAGTCATGCTGCCGCGCGACTGTAAAAACGGCGCTTCTGACCCAAATGCGACATCCGGTTTGATCAACTTCTCCGGCGTTTCTCACTCGCAGCCCGGTCGCGAAGTGCTAGGTTCAGGCGTTGTAAGGCATCTTCTCCGAGGGCCCACATGCAACGGCGCGCGTTCATCACACTCATCGGCGGCGCGGCATTCGCTTGGCCGCTTGCGGCACGCGCACAGCAGCCCCAGCGAGTGCGGCGAATTGGCGTCTTGATGGCGCATGCTGAGACTGACCCGGAATATCGGGATTACTTGGCCGCATTCCGCGAGGAACTCCATAAGCTTGGTTGGACGGAAGGTCGCAATATTCAAATCGACACTCGCTGGGGCGCACTCGACGATGCGAAGGTGAGGCAACAATCGGCGAACGAACTAATCGCGCTTCAGCCTGACCTCATTATCACGCAAAACACACCGCCCACCGCGACAATGCTGAAGCAAACGCGTACCGTTCCCGTTATTTTTGTTATCGTTGCCGACCCGGTCGGTAGTGGCTTCGTAAGCAACCTTGCGCGGCCCGGCGGCAACGCAACCGGTTTCATGATCATGGAGCCGACAATTGCTAGCAAGTGGCTGGAGCTGCTCAAGGAGATTGCGCCACGCATCAACCGCGTCGCTTTTTTGTTCAATCCGGCAACGACACCCTACAACGATATTTACCTGAAACCATTCAAAGCCGCTGCCTTGTCCCTCAGGGTGGAGCCAACCGCCGCACCGGTTCACGACCTGTCTGAACTCGAAGCCGTCTTCGCGGCACAGGCCGGCTGGCCCAACAGTGGCGTAATCATAATGCCGGATGGCTTTATGAACGTTCATCGCGCGGAGGTAGTCTCTTTGGCTGCCCGGTATCGTGTACCCGCCGTCTATCCGTGGCGTTATTTCACTGAGCTCGGTGGCTTGCTGTCATACGGAAATGAACAGCGCGATTCATTTCGACTTGCCGCGACCTATGCTGATCGCATCCTCAAGGGCGAGAGGCCAGGCGAGCTTCCCGTGCAAGCGCCAGTGAAGTTCGAGCTGATCATTAATATGAAGACGGCTGAGGCTCTTGGCCTCGACGTGCCTTTGCGCCTCCAGCAGCTGGCGGACAAGGTTATCGATTAGGGTAGCGACTTCGGGATTTGGCACATCGCTGCATTTCGCCGCGGTGCTAAATTTGGTCGCTACTGGGGCATGGCGGACATGGTCGGACTTGCTGCTGCTCAACCCGGTCGCGAATGACCCAATCCGGGCATCGTGCCCTCCGCTTTTATGACGTTCCGGCGTTGGCTCAAAAGTGCTAAACTGCGGCTTTCACGGTAACGGAGGTCGCGACCATGATTTCAGAGATCGTGTTGTTTCGCCTGCCGGAAGGAATGAGCCGCGCAGACGCAATGGCTAAATATCGGGCTCGCGTGCCCATGTGGCAGGCCAACCCGGACCTCATCCATAAGGCGTTTTTGTTCGATGAAAAGTCCCGCCGAGGTGGAGGCGTTTACCTCTGGAAGAACATTGAGGCCGCGAAAAAAGCGCACGGCCCCGCTTTTGAAGATGCAATCCAGTCTATCTTTGGCTCCAAACCTGAGTTTCAGTATTTCGAAGCACCCATCGTGATCGACAACGCCGCCAAAGAGGTGGTCGATAATGCTGCATAGAAGTCCTCTATTGCGGTTCCTGGCTATGGGAGGTCGATGCAATGGCCGTCTTGTACACCCTCGATCAGTATGTGAGCGACCTGCGGGCAATTACTGCCAAGGAAAATGATCCGGTCAAAATCACCGATCTAGTCGCGTTACTGGCCAAGAAATTCGCTCAATCCCCGGGATGGTTTCGCCCCGAATATCGTGAATGCGACGCCGAACAGGGGTTCAGCGTTCACATGCTTCACGAAGAGCCTAACCACGATTTGGCGGTTTTTCTCGTTTCATGGCTGCCGAACCGGGGCACAGCCCCGCACAACCACAAGACCTGGGCCGTCGTTGTCGGTATGGAGGGCGAGGAGAAAGAGATCAGTTACGATCGTCTCGATGACGGGGCTACGCCCGGCTTTGCCGATCTTAAGCGTGGTGGCGAGCAAGTAATAACCGCCGGTGAGATAACGCGCTGCTACCCCGAACACATTCATAGCGTCTGGAACGTCGGAAAAAACATTTCAATGTCACTGCACACGTATGGCCGGCATATCAATTACACGGGCCGCTCAGAGTTCGATCTGGAGCATAGGTGTGAGAAGCCATACGTACTAAAGGTCGCGGCCGACGAGCACGCGCGGGTCTAGCTCTCAAGATTGGAACGTAATTGAGTGAGGTATCATGTCCGCCTTTGGCACCAAACGGTGGTGCAATTCCGCATGTCCGATGTTGAGGGATGAACGGACGTAACTGGGGCACGCCCCGCGCACGACAAATTCAGGTGTCGCGCGCAGGGTTCGCTGTTCGCATTCGTGTTCTCGTCACAGCAGGCGTTCAGCGAAATTTACCGGCTTGGGCATTATTTTCGGTTGGCGTTCGCAGCCGTCGCGATCGTTCGGTCGCGCCGTCCCGAATCCGAATTGGTCGCCTAACCGCGAGGTTTGGTGATCAACCTGCCTCTCGATGAAATCCCGCTCCACTCGGTGGACCAGCCGACTTCCAAAGCAGGCGCTCGTTCGAGACTATCCTGGCTCCGCCTTCCCTGCAGCGCAAAGATGGCACCTTGAGGGTCTATGCATCGGACGATCCAGCCGTCCGGCACTTCAAATGGCCCCTCGAAGATCCGCCCGCCGGCGGTCTTCACGCGTTCCGCGGCCGCGTCGATATCGCCGATATTGAAGTAATAAAGCCAGTATGGGACCTGCTCTACCGGACGTTTGGTGAACATGCCGCCGATCGTCTGCGCGCCGGCGGAGAACAACTGATACGTGTCCGTCGGACCGAGTTCGGAGTTGGCTTTCTGCCAGCCGAAAAGCTCGCCGTAGAAAGCAAACGCCTTCTCCCGGTCGGCGGCGAGCAACTCATGCCAGCCCACGCGCTTCGGTCCGTCCAGATCGGTCGACTGCCGTCGACCGGGTCTTAGCCCCTCGACCAGCGCAAGTGTCGCCGTTTGCGGGTCGGCGACGACCGAAATGCGGCCGATGTTGCTGTTCGTCGGCCGGACGTACACGGCCCCGCCAAGACGCTCGATCCGCTCGGCAGCAGCGTCCACGTCGTTGACCCCGACATAGCCCATCCACCGTGGCGTCGCGCCCATTTTCCGCGCGTCCTCCGGTAAACCCATGAGCCCGCCTACCGAAATGCTTCCAGCGGTAAACAGGGTGTAGGCCAGATCCGGCGTCGAGGCGTCCTGCGCGCTCCAGCCCACGACGTTGGCGTAAAACGTCGCGGCGGCCGCCATGTCGGTCGTCAAAAGCTCGTACCAGACAAAACTGCCATGACGTTCGACCATGCTGTTTTCTCCTTTCGAGCCCAAGAACGGTCGCGGCGCCGCATTCGGGCCAAGCCCGGCCGAAGGGCTCGGCGTGTTAGTTTATAAATTGTTTGACAGAATTGTTCATGAACATGAATTCCGGCACCAACGCACGTCGACGCACCAACCAACCTTGCACGGTACATTTGCGAAGCTTAGAATTCGCTGGACCCGAAACGTTTTTCTGCAGGTATGGAGGTGCGACTATGCCGGGAGTAAAGCAAGCTTCGAAGCGAAAGCGCGTGACGAAAGCGGTACCGGCCTTGGGGGCTGTCGGGTTGACTTTTTCGCTAGTGGGGAGCGCATCGGCATCGGCCGTGCCGACAACGGACACTCCGCAGACACCGAATGCACCGGGTCACGAAATCACCCTCGGTGAAGAGGAAATCTCCGATGTCAGCCTGGCGACGTTCTACGTCTTCGACAAGGAGAACGCGGGAACTCGGGGCTTGGTACACGAAGCCCGTGGCTGCGGCGGCTGCGGCAGAGGCTGCGGTGGCTGCCGAGGCTGCGGCGGCTGCCGATGCGGCGTTGGCGTTGGCTGCCGAGGCTGCGTTGCCGTTGGCTGCCGAGGCTGCGTTGCCGTTGGCTGCGGAGTTGGCTGCGGAGTTGGTTGGGGAGTTGGCTGGGGAGTTGCCTGCGGAGGCTGCTGCGCGTCATGGGGCGCTTGCCGCTGGTGCTAGAGACCGCCTTCCCGATTGCGTTGACAAATACACGTCCTTACGGCCGGGTTCGACAAAAGTGACCCGGCCAATGCGTGTCTTGTTTGCAGCGCTGCCCGCGCGTGGGAATTCCTGTGGTCGGAGAATATGCCTGCAACAGCGAGCCGGAGTCTTGGGCCAGGCGCGCATGCTGACATCATGACGGGCAAGCGCGGAACCAACCCTGCGCGGCACGCGAGCAAAGTCGTTCCGCGGTTCAGCCGAATTTCACCGTCTATGTGCTGCCGCCCGACGTCGTATGCCTCCATTCCGACGACCGGAAGTTCTTTCTGCGAACTCGATTGTGCTCTCACGGGGTCGACCGGAAGTCATCGGTGCACCCGCCGAATGTCGTTTTGAGCGGACATCACGTCGCAACTTCCGGGGTTGCAACATCAATTCCCGCGGCTCTGGCGGCAATCAATACGATCCCGATCATCTTCAACATCGGCGATGATCCAGTTCGGCTCGGCTTCGTTGCGAGTCTTGACCGAACGGGTGACGATCCCCCGCATGATTGCGCTACTCGCAATTCTGTCCGGTGGCAAAGCCCTGACACCAGACCGTCAATGGTGCTAGTTTCAGTAGATACCCGACTAACGGGGGCTGCATGAAACGGCGCGAGCTGATCGGGTTCATTGGCGGTGCGGCAGCGTGGCCGTTATACCTGCATGCGCAGCAGCAGAACCGTATTCGGCTGATCGGCGTGCTGCAAGGCTATTCGGAGAATGATCCGGCCGCTCAGTCTCAGGTTGCGGCTTTGCGGAGTGGGCTCTTCAGGCTGGGGTGGAACGAGGGTAGCAATCTCCGGATCGAACTCCGCTGGGGCGCCGGTGATCCGGACAAAATCAGGACGATGGCAAGAGAGCTGGTCGACCTGCGTCCCGACGTGATTCTCGGCGTTACCACCCCCGCGACCGATGCACTTGCTCGCGAGTTGCGGACAATTCCGATCGTGTTCATGACCGTGGCCGATCCGATCTCCAGCGGTTTCGCCGCGAGCCTGGCACGTCCGGGCGGCAACGTTACCGGGTTTGCGCTCTTTGAATCCGCATTGGGCGGCAAATGGGTGGAGCTGTTGAAGGAGATCGCCCCGCGCACCGTGCACGTGGCGCTCCTGTTCAACCCGGCAACGGCCCCGCCGCTCAAAGTCTATATGTCCTCCGTTCAAGCTGCGGCGTCATCCTTTGGTATCCAGCTGACGGTCGCCGCGGTTCACACGAAAGGTGAGATCGAAGGTGTTGTCGCCGCGCAAGCGCGCGATCCGGGTGGGGGCCTCATCGTCATGCCGGACCCATTCAACACGATAAATCGTGAACTGATCACCGCACTGGCGGCCCGCTACGGCGTACCGGCGATCTACTATCTTCGCGCCTTTGCAGACTTGGGCGGCTTGGTCTCTTATGGTGATGATCGCGCACAATTGTCTCGTGATGCGGCAGGGTATATCGACCGCATCCTAAAAGGCGCCAAGCCGGAGGACTTGCCGGTCCAGCAGCCGACCAAATTCGAGTTCGTCATCAATCTGAAGACAGCCAGGGCGCTCGGCCTCACGGTCCCGCCCTCGCTACTCACCGGCGCCGATGAGGTGATTGAATGAGGCGGCTCATGTCGCTTTCTGGCATTCGCGGACATGGCGCCGGCCGTCAGCGATTTCTGCTTTTGGGGCTAGGACAGACATCCAGCCGATGGGCTCAGGCTTCCGTTTTTGACCCAAAACGGAAGTCGGCCTCGCCAGTCTTGAGCCGATTGCAAGCCGTTCTCGACCGTGCGCGGTCGCAAACAGCTATGCTTTTCCAGCTACAAGGCGCATCGTCCCCAGGACGGCAGCGGGCCTAGTTTGTTGCCGGACCCTTTTGCACGGACACGCGCTGCCTTTCCTAGCGTAACCAGCACCAAATGAGGGTCGTATGAACGCCAGGCTTGAACGAAAACTGCGATTGCTTGCCGGCGTCGTTGCTGTCGGGGTGCTCTCGGGGCTCGTTTTCAACATCGCGCAGGGCCGCACACTGCCTTCCGCCATAATGGTGGGAGGGGCGTACGGGCTTTTGATGAGCATCACGCTCGGGGGTATCGAGCTGTTCGTCCTGGATGGTCCGCTGCGGATGTGGCTTAGCGGTCTTTCGTTTACGGTCAGTCTTATCGTACGGAGTACGATCTATGGGGCGATTATCGTCGCCATCCAGTGGTTTCAGCTGGGTGAGTTCGTCGCCGGATTGCCCCTCGAAATGTCCAGCAAGACGTTCTGGTCTGGCTTGATCTATTCCGCAGTGATTTCGGTTGCGATGAATCTGGTTCTCGGAATTGGCAACATCGTCGGGCAACGCGCGTTCCTTAACTTTATCACCGGGCGGTATCACACGCCGGTTGAGGAAAATCGTTTCGTGCTCTTCGTCGATATCGCGGGTTCGACGGGATTGGCCGAGCGGCTCGGCGGGATCGGCATTCATCGCCTCCTCGACCGTACCTTCCGTCTCCTCACCCTTCCGGTCGTGGATTATCGCGGCGAGGTCCTCAATTATGTCGGCGACGAGGTGATCGTGACCTGGCCGGAACGCGGCGGGGCGATCGATTGCCGTCCGCTGCGCTGCTTTGTGGCAATGCGCGATGAATTGGCGCGCGCATCGGGCCAATTCGAGCGCGAATTCGGCGTCGCGCCGCGAATTCGCGGGAGCCTGCACTTCGGGTCGGTGATCGTCGGCGAGATCGGCGACATCAAGCGCGCCATCGTCTTCAATGGCGATGTCATGAATACGGCTGCGCGGCTCGAGGAACTCAGTCGTGGTGTTGAGGGTGGCTTTCTCGCATCCTGCGTGGCGATGGAGCAATTTCGGTCCACCCTGCCGGTGAAGGTTTGCGATCAGGGGCGACTTACAATTCGCGGACGTACGGACGGGATCGACGTAGTCGGCCTTGATACTCCCGCTGCTCGAGCGGCATGATGTGATCGCATGTCCGGTTGTGGCCACGTTTGAGACATCCTGCGATGTCCGCTCGGTGGTCGCTAACGCATGGAAAGCGGACATGGCGCGGACAGCCTATTTCGGTAGAGAATGACCCAAAGCGGACATGGGCTCGTGACGCGACCGCGCGGTGCGCTTGGGATCGCTCATGCGCTCCGAAAAAAGAGTAATTACACAAGTTTTGCAGTGCCGCCGCGCTCGAAAAAGTCGGCGGGCTCTACTTTTTGACCCGCCCCCCGGCCCTGATAGTGCTCCGCCACGCGTGGCCGTCAAGTCTTCGTGAAATGTGAGATGGGCCACACGCGCTCCTAAGCGTGCAGGCCATGTTGGACAGAATTGATGAGGCGGGCTTCGTCGCATCAAGACGCGATACCCACAGAGCAAGGCGCATCACTTGCCTCCAGTGTTCAACCAATGGAGACGACCATGCAGAAGACAGCTGTTACCGTATTCGGCGCGCTGTTGATTTCAGGGATGGCGGTTCAAATGGCAGCGGCGTCCGAGCATCGCCACCACGTGACCAAGGCCAACTTCAGCCGGCATCATGCGGCGGACTTTCGAGGAGCCTACAATCAGGTGAACGGGCCAATCAATGTCAGTGTCACCTCAGGTGCACTCCTACCGCACGACACGGACTTTAGGCGATTTGACCCATCTTGGATTGGCGACAAAGACCCGTCGCTGAACCCCGCTGACTAGTGTACTGAACCTTCGAGTTGGTTAGGCCAAGTACCCCACCCATCAAGGGTGGGGTACTTAAAGGCAAACGCTCAAGGTAGCGCCGATTATCCGGGCGGCGCTGAATTCGTTTGCCGTAGAGGACTTTCGTCTGACGGCGCAATGGCGGCTGTTCAACATGGGATGCGCCGTTATTTGTATTTGATGATGATGTCGCCTATTGGGCCCCAAGGCTGACGTGACCGAAGACCGCCGCGAAGTCTGCTTTCGAGCGCAAAGCCGGCATGCCTATGGCCCAGCGGAATGTCGGCAAATGACCCACCCGAAACGGACATCGGGTCGCAGTGCCTGGGGTCGATTGGCAGCTCTTTCTCATTCGCCGCGCCGTTGCAAAGTGCTAGGCTCTAGAACGGCGATAGTGCATTCTCTCCGGTGGCCCGATGAGACGGCGCGAGTTCATCACGTTGGTGTGCTGCGCGGTTGCGTATCCGCTCGCAGCTCTCGCGCAGCAGGGCGAACGTATACGCAAGATCGGCGTGGTGATGGCGTATGACGAGAGTGATACGAATGGGCAGGCACAAGTTGTAGCGTTCCGACAGCAGCTTCGAAAGCTGGGTTGGATAGATGGGCGCAACATTCGGATTGAGTTTCGTTACGCCGCCGACGATGCGGCGCGCATTCGGGCGTTGGCGATGGAGTTGCTGGCTCTCGAACCAGACCTGATCGTATCGAATTCCAATTTCGTCACGGCGATTCTTCAATCCGAGGTCCGCAGCGTACCGTTGGTGTTCGTGTCCGTCTCTGATCCGATCGGCAGCGGTTTTGTCAAGGACTTGGCCTTGCCGGGGGGCAATATCACAGGGTTTGCCAATTTTCAGCCGTCGATGGGAGGAAAGTGGCTGGAGAAGCTGCGGGAAATCGCACCGCATGTCGATCGCGTGGGACTCATGCTGCATCCCGAGCCACCCAACGTCGGTTACCTGAGATCAGCTGAAGCCGCCGCACTTTTGCTGAAAATCAAGTTGATTGGCTTGGAGGTACATAACAGCGCCGACATTGAACGCGTACTTTCGACGTTCGCTGATGAAGCCAACAGCGGCCTGATCATCGCCCCAAACGTAGTCGCCTTCGCGAACAGTGATCTCATCGTTCGGCTTGCAGCCCGCTATCGGCTGCCGACGATCTATCCTTTTGCCTTCTTTGCCAAGGAGGGTGGATTGATCTCCTATGGGTTCGATGCGGCCGATCAGTTCCGGCAAGGGGCAATCTATTCCGATAAGATACTCAGGGGTACCAAGCCCGCCGATTTGCCAGTACAGCATCCGACGAAATTCGAAGTCGTTATCAATCTCAAAACCGCCAAGGCGCTCGGCCTCGAGGTGTCATCGGCACTTCAGCAACTGGCCGATGACGTAATAGAATGAAGGCATGATGTCGCCTATTGGGCACTTTTCGGACTTCACGCGATGTCCGGTTTGAGTCCGCTTTCGGGCGCAGAGCGGAAGTTGGTTTTCGAGGCTGTCGGGTCCGTTGTCGGTGGCAAATGGCTCGGCTACCTAACCCAGATCGCGCCGGGATTGCGCCGTATTGCCGTGTTGCATGTTCCGGAAATCGCTCCGAACGTAGCTTTTCTGGGCGTCAGCCCGACATTTCACCTGGAATCGAGAGAGCGCGACAAGAGCACCGGTCTAGCTTTTGGGGTTGGCTAGCACGGCTTCTACGGCGGACCTGATCTGCGGTAACCAGACACGATACGCCGCCGCTGTGAAATGTATATGGTCCTTCCTCTTAAGAGCGTCCGGAACGTCGGCTTCAATGAAGCGCACGCCAGAGGCTTCGGCGGCCTCCCGGATGTGTGAGTTCGTCGCTTGGTCCGTGGCGGTGGTGCTAACCACGACGCGTGGCGTGAAGGCTTTAATGATCGCAATAAGCTCCTTCGCGTCAGCGTGCAGGTTGCTTGAGCCGGTGTCGTTGGCCCCCAGCGCGATCACCACTGCGTAGGGCTGGACGCCCTCGAAGAGTCGTCCGGCGAGCAGCTTGTAGCCGGACGTGCTGATGCCCTCGATTCCGGCATCGACGACCGGGTGGCCCGCGATCTCGGCCGGCAACGGCGCCATCTCGGTGATGCTGTCGCCGATCATCACGATGGGCTGGCTGGCGTCAGCAAGCGCAGCCTTGATGACGAATTGCCGGACCTCCTGATGGTCGTGGTAGGGGCGTTGCGTCACCTCCCCGACGCGCTGAAGCTCCAAATATGAAGCGCCGAATGCCAGGGAGCAGGCGGCGGTGACGATCCACGGAACAGCCCTGCGCATAGGCGTCAAAGCTCGGTTTTCAGGAAGCGCACAAGCGCTCCACACGGAGGTAGAGAAACTCAGGGACTGATCGGAGGCGCGGCTTCCTCGAGCTCGCGAAACAACTCGTGATTGTGGGCCCTAACCCAATGCTCCGCGAGGGCATCCCAAACCAGGGTATCGTAATCGATCCGCCCAGCTCGGATGAGATCGTAAAGATGATTCAGATCTCCGACGGTCTTTTCTCGTCCATCACCGTCAACGAAGCGCAGCAGCGACTTCCGCGAACGCTTACTCAGCAGGTCCAACAACTCTCCCATCCTTCAATCCCGTACTCACTCGGTTCAACAATTCCGTTCATAGCCAAGGTGTGAACCAATTGGGCGATTTCCCGACCGTGTCCGGGCGCGCTTGGGCAAATCAGTGACCTTCTGGTGTTCAGGCCACGCCGCACGCTGGCGGCGATATCGGCAGAAAAAAATTCCGCTCCCGGAGAGGCCGAAGGCGGGGTCGAGGCGAAGCGCCGTCGCGGGACAGCGCAATATCAACCATGGCCGATTCGGACCGACGGGGGTGTGGCAAAACCGTGTCAGTCACCGCGCGGACCACTCGACGGTCGGACGAACAAGAGAATGGCAGCCCCGGCGAACAATAGAGCCCCGATAATTGCGCTTTCGCGGGCGCTGACGGGCAGGGCATGGAATAGCAAACCGCCGATCGCGCCTGGCCAGAGCCAGCAGACAGCACCAGCAACCGCGAAAATGATAGCCAGGACCCTGATCAGCACTCGTGCACCACCTTGTTCCGACCCACCATTAGGCGAGCGCACGGGAAAAAGGTTCGGCGAAATGCATGCCAGTGTTATATTTCTAAATGCGCTGGCGACCGGTAGCAACGGAGGCGTCACATGAGGAAGAACTGGTTGGAGTCCATCTCACGCCCGTTGCTGATCAGTGTTTCGGTGATCATGCTGGCGATGACGCAGTCGGTTTGGGGACGCGATCCCGACCAACGCTATAAGGACTCTTCGTTGCACGACTGGTTTGAGCATCTGGCGAGCCGTATGGGCCTCTGCTGCTCGTTCGCTGACGGCTACGTGGTTCAGGACGCCGATTGGGAATCGAAGAACGGTCATTATCGTGTTCGCGTGCCAACGGCTGCGAACTCCGATGCCGCCATCTGGGTCGACGTGCCGGACGATGCCGTAATTACGGAGCCAAACAGGGCAGGGCGCACCATGGTGTGGCCGTTCTATGGTCATCAAGGCGTGTGGATCCGCTGCTTCATGCCGGGTAGCCTGATCTAGCTTGTCGGACGGACTTTTTACCGGCTCATTCAGGCGCGCGCGTAGGTCAGGGCCACGACGGCGGCGACGGCGATCACGTTTGGTGTCGGCGGCCCATGCGCAGCTATTTATCGTTCAGTGGTTCGCCCGGTGCGCGGTCAATCGGTCCGTGCGGTTTTGCAAGCCCTATCGTACCGGGCGGCGCGTCCTTACTGGCCTTGTTAATGTTGACGCGCTCCAGCGTGGTCACGGATGCAACGAGAGTCACGATGGCCAGAGCAACAGCGAACAAGACCAACGCCGTTCGATGCTCAGTCATGGATAAGCCTCCGAGGGCAACTGCGATAACGCGCAGCACCAACCCTGCTCTTAAAAAGATAAGCGAGTGGGCAGGCGACAGCAATAGCCAGTTCTGATGCCGTCGGGGCGTGGTGGCGGAAAGATGAACGGTGCGGATCGGCGTTGCCCTAGACCAGGATTGGATCGTCGAGGCGGCGGCGCCAACCCTGTCAGGAATATCGCCGGGAGGGCGACTATTATCCGATTGGTCCCTATGGGGGCCCTAACTGTTTGAAGGCAAGTTTGGATATCTCGGCCGGGTCTTCAATTCCCGTCCGGCCAATCTCGATTATCTTCTCGGCGACAAGCTGCGTGATCGGGTCGTTGCGATCCTTTAATCGCAGCGCCCGCAAAGTCTGTTCGTAAGCCGCCACGAGACGTTCAATGTCGTCGGGCCCGAACGCAGTATCTTTGAACAGTCTGTGGATGGTCATGGGCTTAACAACGCGCGAGCGGAACCGAGCGCGAGTAACAATTTCCCGCTCGCCGAAATATTTTCTGAGATTTAGCGGGGAACTAGCCGGGGTGCGGTGCAACAGAAAGCAACGTCGCGACCAATACTGTTGTTCGGTTGGTTGAACTTGCTCTGTCCTGGGCGCAATGCACTGCGCTGCCGACAATGCCAGGCGGAGGATCATACCCCAGAGCGCAAAGCTGATCTCCAACGCCTGCAACATGCGCGCGCCCCGGCTCGCTGTCACGACAATCGGCTTTCCACCCGGCCGCGCACCCGCCAACCCCGGAAGGTGCAACCGTCCCATAAAAAGCATCGCGTGCTAGCCTACTCTGTAACGAGCCGCACGGGCACGGCGGTGTCGAGAAATGAGCGATCTAATCGCGTAGCCAATCGTAAGGCCGGCAACAAAAACTGGAACCATCCACCAATCAACCGCGACTGCGAGATCATCCATCGGACTGACCTCCTAAGATTTAGCGCCGGCCAAGATTTAGCGCTGGCCAAGATTTAGCGCTGGTCGCATCGCCGCAACGAAACGGGTCCGTCAAGCTTGACCGATATTAACTGCGGTGGCCCCTCGAAAAGTATAATCCATCTCACATCAAGTTGACTGAAGCGGCCGCGCGGTATGGTCGATCGCGTGTCTTTCAGGAAAAACCCAGCACTCCGATCACGACGCCACTGTTCCCGTCTTACTGTTGCTTGGGCGGCGAATTCACTGGGGTCTGCGGCCGCGTTTCGGCTTGCGGCAGCGTCGGCTCGGACTTACGTCGCGCCCTGGTGGCGGTAAGGCGAACCATTTGTTCCTGGCTTGCCTTAAGCCGCTCGATGGCTGCCGTATTATCGCGGCTCATTTGTGATAGCGTCGCCCTAAGCTGCTCGACGGCTGCCGCATTATCGCGGCTCATTTGTGATAGCGTCGCCTTAAGCTGCTCGGCGACTGCCGCATTATCGCGGACCATTTGTTCCTGGTTGGTCCTAAGCTGCTCGATCCCTTGCGCCACGTTCGCAGGATCGCGCGCTATCGTCTGAACGCGCTGCGCCAGTTCGGGAGAGATCGGGGCGGGTGTCGTTTGCCCTGTGGTCTGAGCCAGAGGCCGTACCCACCGGGCAACCATCAGTTTGGCCGCATCGACGAACGCAACAACACCGAGAGACGCGGCCAATAGCAATCCGAGGCCTAACGCCAGCCAACTACGCGATGCCGGGACGGCAGAGGACTTCTGCTGGTCCGAAGGATGCCGTGCAGCATCTTGTTGTGACTCGGAAACTCGTTCGTCTACGTGCGCGACCCGTTGATGTGCGCGGGCGTTCGCTTCCTCCAAGCGCCTGATCATGAGATCGAGTGGAACATTTTGTTCCGGATTCGACATCGGAATACTCCGCTTGGAAAGATAGGCCGGGTAGCCCGAAATGCGAGTCCTGGATCAGCCGCCTTGGAAGAAGCGCCCCAAATGCAACCTGGGGTGACATTGGAGCCGCTGATCCACCAGCGCCGGTCGTGACACCGGTCCCGCGCTTTTCAGTGCATATCTTTTCGCGCCTCTTGCGGTTCCAGCAGTGAGGTTCAAGAATTGAAACGCATCACCTGCAGGAAGGACCTCAAAACCCTGAGGAAAGTTTTGTCTTCGCAGAGGCGCCGTGCGCGCCGGCGAAGGGAAACAGATGCAAGAAAAGCGGCGGCGGTAATTCTCCAAAACCAACAGGAGGCAACATGCCGAGCAAGAAAGCTGGGAGTCTGAGCCTCCAAATCGAGGTGCAGGTAGAAGAAGTCCAGGGAATGAACCTTGGCGAGGTTCGCGGGCTTTTGTGGCGTTACCTGGATGACCGTGTTCAGAATGCCAAGGAGGCGAGGGCAATTATCAAGGCAGCGAACGCGCGGATCAGTGATATCAGGAAGGGACTGCACTTGGCGGAGCCGCATCAGGTCCGCGAACTGTGAACTGACATCGCATACCACGGACGCCATGTCTGAAAAGCGCCAACAACGGAAGTCGCGAGGTTATTCGCTCCCCTCGTCGGCTTAGCCGTAAGCAACGCCCGGGTTGCTTTGCCCAACTTCTATAATATAGCCATCAGGATCGCGAATGTAGCAGCGCGTCTCGCCGTACTTGGGCTTCGGCTCCGTGATGAACTCGGCTCCTCGACTTCGCCAAAGTTCATAGCACGCTTGAATATCCGCAACGCGGATGTTCATGAAGCTGCTGACTAAATCGGGATTGGCGGGGACGCTGAGCGTTACCGACGGTTTGTCGGGTGTCGGACCGCCCCCGGGGTTGACAAGAAGCCACGTGTTCGCGATCTGGATGTACCCCGGCGCGCCGCTGCTGTCGCCTCTGCTCAGAATGCGACCTCCGAACACCGTTTCGTAAAATCGAAGCGATCGCTCGACGTCGGCGACGGTGAGAAAGTGTGCGACGGTAATGCCGTCCTTCGGCGGCATCTGATAGCTTTTCTGCTCGACTTGTACTTGGTTCATCGACAACTCCATCCGTTGGCCAGAGGCAGTGGAGGTAACTCTTCGACTTCCATTCAAGCGCTTCGTGCAACCTTAGACGATTTTGTTTTCGGGTTTACTTCGTCGGACGTTTCAAATTGTTTCCGCCACGCGGTCTTAGCCGTTTAGTTGTGTAACTGATCAAGATGGAGGCAGCTCAGGTGAGAAAAGCGCTGTAAAGAACCGTTGCGCTTCAAAGCGCCGAAAAATTCCCGCGCTTTCCATAAGGGATTGATTTTACTTCTAAATGCCAGACTTCCGCCATGCCCGAACCGGCGATCCTCCGGCGCCGAACGGTAATGCCTCGCCATTGATGCGCCGGCGATGATGCGCGGCGGTGCGTCACCATCGGGTCGTTAAGGTTTCAGGCGCGTTTTAAACAACTTTGCCGTTCCCCGTTGGATCAGCCTTAGGCTATATTTGCGAGGATGATTCTCCCTGCAACGATGCGGAGGGAGGCCGATGAAAGTAGTACCGTCCTCGCCAAGCGAGGTGTATCTCACGTTCGCTGTTGTCAGCACCGTTTTGATGATCGAGATGGCTGCTTTTGCGCTATTGGGCGGCTGAAGGCGCGCCTCACGTTCGCTTGAGTGCCGGAACATCCTTCGTCATCATGGGTTCTCGGCAGCGGGAACGTCTGTGGGAGGGTTTCACCACGTCAAACTGGAAGAAACCCATGATCATCAAAACCACCATCAAAACACTCGGCGCTATAGCCACTGTTGCCACAGTTACCGTAACCGCTCTTCTCTCAAGCCCGGTGTTCGCTCAACACGAACATGTGCGCAGGTCCGGCCATTACGGTTCGGCCCACGATCTGCGACACTTTCGCGGCACGTACAATCAAGCGCCGGTGAATGAGCCCTTTTTCGGCATGCCGGACGGCGCGGCCGCGGAAAGCCCGAGAGATCCTTCGAGAGTGGGTGGCGTAGACCCCAATCTTCGCCCCTCCGCAAGCTAGTTGGTAGTAAGTATCCGCTCTCGGCTTTGAGATCGCCAAGATGGCTTCGCTGCGCTTTGAATATGCGCAGCGGGGCTATTTCCTTATCCCCAGCCAGGCGGATGAAAATTGCGGGTCAGATGCCATTTCCGGGCTGGACATTTAGGCAAAACCAATTGCCTGCAAACTCGCAATGGAGGATCAATGCGCTGATTCCAACTGACGGCCGCCGCGCAGCAGGTCAACGGACGAAGATGAGAATTCCAGGTCTGTGGAGGCCCGAGGTGCGTGGAAACGTCCTGCGGAAGGAATACGAAGATCTGAAGCGGCGGATCGATACGACGGATAGTCTGCCGAAGTCGACGTTTTTCAACTTCATCAGATCGACCTTTGGCCCGGTGAGCGAGGGCTATGCGCTGGCCAGCAGCGCGGACCGGCGACGAATTCTGAAAGAGGTTCGCGAGGTTTCTCGCAAGTTATGGGAGGCTGGCAATCGGCCGCAGGCGCTCGCGCTCGGCGTTATCATGCTGAACATTGAAAGTGAGTTCGTGCCCGGCGAGGATGCTGCTTTCGTGAAAGAGGCAACCGACGCGCTGATAAAAAAAGCCATGGCGTGAGCGCACCATCAGGCGGCAGCGGTGTAATTCTCGAGGAATTGCAAGTTGATCGGCTTAAAAAAAATGGCCTCGGCCTGCGTCGCACCGGGACCGCCAGTTCTGCCTCTGGGCAGGAGGCTCAGAGGCAGGGTACAGGTTGGTCGGATGATCTTGTTCCTTTTGCGTCCAATTCCGCGGCGGGCGAAGTGGGAGGGCGGTGGAACAGCACAGCGGTTTTTCACGAACCGGGGTGATACGTGTGCAAATGTACAACTTAAGGCACGCAATGCGCGAGCAAACCTGCCTTACAAATTTCGTCAGGTCTGAGCGGTGTCTTTTTTCCAGTCGTGGCTGACCAATGAAAGCCTGCGTTTTCGCCTTCGCGCGCTGAAAGCGCGGTTTCGCGATCAACGGGCTGAATTCGCCCTCATCGGCGCTCACCTGCGACCGGGCGATATCGCCTGCGACATCGGCGCCAACAAGGGCAGCTTCATCTATTGGCTGTCACGCTGGGTAGGTCATGGCCGGGTGGTTGCGTTCGAGCCGCAGCCCGATCTGGCGCAGCGGCTTGCCGAGGTCTGCCGCGCCGTCCGGCTCGACAATGTGACGGTCGAGGGGAAGGCGGTCTACTCGCACTCAGGTCAGCAGGAGTTGTTTCTTCCCCTTGGCCATCAACCCGGCGCTTCGCTTGCGCGCGCGGCAGTAGAGGCGGATAGCTTTACGACGCTGCCGGTGCCGCTGGTGTCGCTGGACGAATATTTCGAGGCCAGCGACCGAATAGCACTTTTGAAGATCGACGTTGAGGGCGCGGAGCTTGGCGTGTTCCGGGGCGCCGAACGGATCCTGCGCCAGCACGCGCCGCTGCTCGTGTTCGAATGCGAGAACCGGCACCTTGCGCCGGGGAGCGTCTTCGACGTGTTTTCCTATCTGGCGGCACTCGGCTACGAGGGCAGCTTCGTTTCGCAAGCTGAAGTGCTGCCGATTGCAGGGTTCGACGCGGCGATCCACCAGCGTCAGAACGGCGAATATTTCTGGAAGCGGAAGGATTACTGCAACAATTTCGTTTTTCGAAAGCGGTTCAATGGCGTTCGCCAGCGCCACTGAGGAAACGGTCGATCTGCTGCGCAATCATGACGGCGGACCGCTCGTCGAGGTGAACGCCGTCCGCCCAGCGCAAATCCGGCAGCGATCCGTCAAGGTGAATCCATCGGCGTTGGTCCGGAAATGCCTCGTGCGCGGCCGATGTCGTTGCCTTTGCGGCAACCGAATTCTGCAGCGGGCCGGCAACAGGCAGCATATAGAAATAGACCTTGCTGCCGCGCGCCTCGATTTTTTCGACGAGCCGTTTCAGAGCGGTCAGGTCAGTGTGCGTGATGGCCTCCGCCGGCGCCGCGCTCCACTCGTGCATGACCCGTTCGACCCAGACGCGGTTATCGAAATCGCTGGGCTTATCGCGCAGCAGGGCTGCGGCGACAAGCCTGGCGCTGTTGCGATCCGGCGGAGGGTGATGCCAGCGTTCATAGAAGGCAATTGCGGACCTGATCGGGCGCGGAAAGGACGGCGCGCCGTCTCCGCTGAACCTTTCCACCAGCGCGCGATCCTCGCCGCGCGTGAGAACATTCAATTCGACCAGGATCGTCTTCGGCAAATTGTCGCGCGCCAGTGCGATTTCCAGCGCCGTGATGGGCGATCCACCGGTCAGCCCCAAGACCTTCAGATCGGGCGTGTCGAAATATTCCTCGTTCAATCGCGCCGTGAATGAACTCCCGACCAGCAGCACGCTCGGAGCCGGTTCGTTCACATAGCGGTCAAGCAGCGTCACGGCGCCGTCGCGGCTCGTGGGTAGCGGAGGCGCCCTCGGTCCGGCAATGGAGACCACTGCGTAGAGGGATAGCGCCAGCGCGGCCGTGACGGCGCATTTGAGGATCCATTGCAGTGGGGAGGTCGGGGTCATGCTGTCAGAACTGAAAATAGATGAAAGAGGTGCTTGGACCGGCTTCGACGCTCATCAGCGCGACCATCAACCCGTAGAGGTAGGGCTCGGCCTTGCGTCGCGCCAGTTCCAGCAGCGAGGCCGGCGCGAGGTGCTGGACGATCACCGGCAGCGAATAAATGAGCGCAAGACTATTGAAGAACTTGGCCTGCCCCGGAATGGCGCTTGCCGTGAACATTCCCGACAGATAGGCGAGCGCGTGATCGAAGTTTGGCAGCTTGAAGAAAATCCACAGCATCGAGACGCTGAAGAAAACAAAGCCGATGCGGAGTGGCCGAACGACGAGCCCAAGGCGCGTTGTGCCGTCATTTTTGCCAAGCCACATGCGTTCGCCCACCAGGAGCGCGCCATGCATGGAGCCCCAGACAAGGTAGCTTATCGCCGCGCCGTGCCACAGGCCGCCGAGCCCCATCACGATCATGATGTTCAGATAGGTTCGCAAGCGTCCGTGGCGGTTACCGCCGAGCGGGATATAGAGATAGGTACGCAGCCAGGCGGTAAGCGAGATGTGCCAGCGCGTCCAGAAATCCGAGAAGGAATGCGAAATGTAGGGCAGGTCGAAGTTGATCGGCAAACGGTAACCGAACAGCAGGCCGAGCCCGATCGCTATCGCCGTATAGCCGAAGAAGTCCGCATAGATCTGGTAGCTGTAAAGAAAAACCAGAAGCCATTTGTCTTCGAGCCGGACGGTCTCATACAGCGGAAAATCCATGTATGCCGTCATCTCGTTGAGATTATTGGCAACAAAGAGCTTGAAGAAATAACCGGTCAAAACCCATTTGGCGGCATCGATGAAGGGAACGTCGGCCAGGTATTTTTCGCTGATCTGCGGCAGGAACAACCCGGCTCGCGTGATCGGTCCGGAGACGAGCTGCGGAAAGAAGATAATGTACAGGAAGGCCTCCGTGAGATTCGGACGACGGATGTGATCCTTCCCGGTCAGGTCGACCAGCAGGCTGATGTTGTGGAAGACGAAGAACGAAATCCCGATCGGCAGCGGCAACCGCAACAGATAATCGGCAAGGGAAATTCCGCTCGAGATCGAAGCCGGATCGACGAACAGGAATTTGTATTTGAAGAACGCAAGCAGGCCGACGTTGAAGGCGATGCCGACCGGCAGCCAGATTGCCCGATTCCGCCAGGCCAGGATCAGGAACAGATATGTGCCCAGCACCGCAACCGCCAGCATCGGCAGCAGTTGCGGTTGTCCGTAGCCATAGAAGAACAGGCTCGCGAGCACCAGGAGGTAGACCTGAAAGGGACGAACCGGCGGCAGGTAATAGGCCGCGAAAATAACCGCGACAAACAGGACGAACTGCCACGAAGTGAAGGTCATGCCTTATCCTGCGCGGGAGGCGGCGGACGCCGACATTGCCGAAAAGCCGCGCCCACCCTCCAAGGGCAGGCCCAACCCGCAAGCTGAAGGGAAAATACGGTCCACGAAAGACAGGGCCCACAAAAGACAGTGTCCACAAAAGAGAGGGCGCGGCGGGATGCCCCGTCGCGCCCCTTTCTTGAAACTCGCTGGTCCAGGCGCTGGAAACGCCCTCAAGGCCAAGCCGATCAAGCTCAGCGGGCGATCCCAGCGAGGTGACAGCGCTTGGAACAAGACACTGGATCACCTCCTTTCTTTGTTGATGGGAAACCCACTATAGGCAGGGAATCACCGGCTGTTAAGCGTTTCCGTGGCCGGGTTTTTCATGGTGCTCGGAGGTTGAGGCGGCGCGCCGGGCGTGATAGTTGATCGGCCGCGCGCGGGTGTAGCTCAATGGTAGAGCAGCAGCCTTCCAAGCTGAATACGAGGGTTCGATTC
>CAVRMY010000010.1:0-185151 GCA_963721935.1 uncultured Alphaproteobacteria bacterium | reverse complement strand
CGTCCGTGTGTCTTTCCGGGTTTTGGTTGGGTATGAGGTCATATTGAACACGCTGGTTTGCCGGCGGTCATGCTGCAACGATATTGCAATGACTGTGGTGACAGGGAAAGAGGGTGTCTGCAAAAAAGCTTGCGTCCTTCCCGCGGACACCCGCCAAGCCTGCTTGTCACAAAGTGCAAGAACTTCGACTGGTCCGACATGTGCCCCCCTTGGTCGGCAGTTCTCACACAAGCGGCCTCGGCATGTCGCCCGTTTCATATATGTTAGCTGATCATATATGTTAGCTGAGGCCGCGCCTCGACTGCTTTCGATGAAGCCTGCCTGCCTGGGAGGAGCAAATGACACCATGCATCCCCGAGGAATTATGGAGTCCCTTCGTGATCATGGGCAACATGCTGCCGCCCCGAGATCCTGATGAGGACGACGAGGACGATGAAGAAGAGGAAGAGGAAGCCGACGAACCGCCAGTCGTCCGCGAGCCGGACGAAGACTAGAGCGCAAAAGCCGCCAAGGTTTCCCTCGACGGCCTGTGCCGTTGCGTTGCGCTTGCCTAGAGGTTTGCGGCGCCGAGCGATGCTCGAACGTAGCCTGAGCCTGCTGGCCACCGGACGCAACGCCTTCATCTGAGGCGTTCCAATGCGTTGCCAGTGTGTCGGGACCAACGTATCCCCGATGCGATGGATGGTGTCACCGGTGGCGACGGTGATCAAGCCAGCGCTGCTGTCCTAACGCTGCATCGGCGCGTTTTGTCTAACGGGTTGTAGCTTTCCGGCGGCAAAGCACGGCCCCGCTGACTGTCGATCAGCGAAGCCGTGGATAAGAAGCGCGACCCAAAAAGGCCAATGGATCCCGAACAGCGCCTCGCAAGAGATCGTCGCTCGGCAATATGATGGTCGAAATCTATCTGCTTGATGACGAGGCGCCTTGATCTTCCTCAAACGATTGCGGCGCGGTCCGGCTACGCGAGTAGTTGGATAATTCAACCATCCGCGTCACAAGTTCAGTGTAAGCGGGCGCATCCTCCGGCGACGGTGAAAAACGGCGAACACCTTTCGGCCTTCCAGTCGTTCCAGAGGTGTAGGCAGCGGCCGCACCGCTGCCCTCCGACAAGGGCAATGAACTCGCGCCGCCTCATCTTTGGCCTCAATGGATGCCGCGCTAAGCTAGCACGCTGCAACCCGGGAAGTTGCGACATGATGTCCGCTTGCGACGGCTGGCATTTTATCTCGCAGTACGATCCGCATTGGAAACGCGAGGCGTAGCGCCGCCAATGGGCGACCTCCTTCCCCCCAAAAAAACATTGCCCAATACCGCGGAGCCAGACTGCATGAGTTGCACCAGCGGTTGGAAATCCTCATTCAGGAGAGTGATGCCTATCGCGAACGATGGAGTTTGTGTTTTGAGCGGTTTGTTCCGGTTACTTGATGGTAACGTGCGGCGTCTGATTGCAGGCGTGCTTTGCCAGCCGCAACATTCGATTGTCCCCGATAAAGGCGGCTCAGGCCGATATAACAGTCGGTGCGTTCGGGTTCGGTGGGTACCGCCTCACAATCTGCGCGATAACGAAGCTCGGAAAGCTCGGAAAATTACGACGACGACCGTACGGATCGGACCGTGGTACGTCATGGTGATGCTCCGAACGAAACCGCGGTTAGGGTCGCGAGCCTATGAAAAGGCCATGCACTTTGTGACGCGGCCGGATTCCACTTGAAAGACCCTGCTTGACGTAGCGAACGTAACCTATGCGCAAGGCCGTACACACTGCTCGTCTCGACCTCGGCCTGCGCCTACGCCTGCAGAGACGTTGCGCCGGAATCGGCCTTTTTGCCCAAAATCCTACTGACGGTCGCACCTTGCGATAGTGGACGTCGCAATTGCTCTGCCATTGGGCAGCTCACGCCGAGAAAGGAAGCTGGACACGTTACACACCTAAACTTAGACTATTTATAATCCTAGCGGCCCGATGGGGCGGGATAATTGACATGTCGCGATGGCGACACATTCTATTGGCGTCTCCGCCGAGCCTTTCGGCTTGCCCAAAGCCGACGGCTGAGAAGAAACACGACCCCAGCCCCACCGACAACGAGATCGAGAACGGCAATATCATTTCCTGCGCCGGGCTGTTGTCGCCCTACGCGTTGAGAAGTCGGGGGAAGGCCGCCGCAAAGATCAACGCTCAGCGCGGCACTAAGGCTTTGCCACCACGTAACTCCCATTGCGCGAATGCGACATGTTTTTGTCGTCTCGCGCACTTGGGCATCGCAAGCCAGTGGAGCTGTTCCTCGCCCACCGCGCCGAGATTTTGCCGCCGCACTGCCGATTTGTAATTGCGCGCTTGGCCAGAGATGGAAGAGCCATTGCTGGAGGTTGGTTAGTCGAGAAAGTAAGAGGAGGATAACTACGATGCCGAACCTAACGATTAACGGTCAGAGTTATTTTGCGGACGCGCCGTCCGATACCCCGTTGCTATGGGTCATTCGTGAGGACCTGCGGCTGACTGGCACCAAGTACGGTTGCGGCATCGGCGCATGCGGCGCCTGCACGGTGCATGTCAATGGCGAGGCGGTGCGCTCCTGCATGATCTCTGTGGGTGAGCTCGGCGACGCACATATTGTTACGATCGAGGGCTTGGATCCGGCAAATGCCCACCCGGTGCAGCAGGCGTGGATTGAGCAACAGGTACCGCAGTGCGGTTACTGCCAATCGGGGCAGATCATGCAGGCGGCGGCGCTGCTGTCGGCCAACTCACGGCCGACGGACAAGCAGATCGTGGACGGTATGACCGGCAACCTGTGCCGCTGCGCCACATATTCTCGCATCGTAGGTGCCGTAAAGCGTGCGGCTGAGATCGCAAATGATGGAGGGCGACATGGCTGAGCAGATGACGACGACCCGGCGCGAGTTCTTAGTACGCTCGGCCGCGACTGCGGCAGGCGCCTTCATGAGCATTGGCCTGCCCAGCATGCTCCAGGGCGGTACTGCGGAAGCGGCGCCGACTGCGATGTTCACGCCGTCGATCTGGTTCACCCTGACGCAGGACGGCACAACGACGATGCACATCGTCAAGGCCGAGATGGGTCAGCACATCGGCACTGCGCTGGCGCAGATCATCGCGGAGGAGCTCGAGGTCAGGTGGGAGGACGTGCGCCTCGACACCCCGCTGGAGAGCATCGAGAACTTCGCGATCTACGGGCTTGCATACACTGTCAACAGCGGCAGTGTCACAACCGAATTCGATCGGTTATCGCGTGCCGGCGCGGCCGGTCGGATAGCGCTGCTGGAAGCCGGCGCGCAGGTGCTCGGTGCCAAGCTCGACGACTGTTACGCTCGCGCGAGTCGGGTGTACGACAAAGCCTCGGGTCGCTCGATCGGCTACGGCGAGATCATCCAGAAGGTCAAGATCGACCGCAAGTTCAGCTATCCGGAGGACTTCAAGGCAATTAAGCTCAAGCGCTTTGGCGACTACAACATCATCGGTCGCTCAATTCCGGCGCTGGACATCCCGGCTAAGACGAACGGCCAGCTGAAATACGGCATCGACGTGTTTTTGCCCAACATGGTGTATGGCGCCTTAGTGGTGCCTCGCGCCCGGTACGGCTCGAAAGTGCTCAGCATCGACGACAGCGAAGCACGCAAAATCCCGGGGTTCGTCAAGGCGGTGAAGGTCGATGACTCGATCGGCAAGTGCACCGGCTGGGTGGTGGCGCTGGCTGAACGCTTCCCGGCCGCCGTCAAGGCCGCCAAGGCTCTCAAGGTCAATGTCGATCCTGGTCCGTACGGAAATCTCGGGCTTAATGACATTACCCAGGAGCTCTCCGAGCGAGCAAAGAATACTCAGGCCGCCGCCAACTGGGTGCTGGAGGGCGACGTTGACAAGGCGCTCAAGGAATCGGAGCGCGTCGTGGAGATGGAATACAGCACGGACATGATATGCCACGCCACGATGGAGCCGCTCAACGCGACGGTACAGTTCACCGACGGCGCCTGGCATGTCCATGCCGGTACCCAGAGCACGTCGTTTGCGCGCATGACGCTAACGGCCTACCTGGCCAAGGTGCTCAACCAGAAGCCGGAGGACATCAAGATCTTCATCCACGGTTATCCGCTCGGCGGCGGATTCGGCGGCAAGCAGGATTATGACGAGATTCTCGCCGCGGCCTTTTGCGCCAAGGAGGCCGGCCGACCAGTGAAGCTGATCCAGACGCGCGAGACGACCTTCGCGACGAGCTTCGCTCGCACGCCAACCTATCACAAGCTCAGGGCCGGCTTGAAAGGCGGCCAGCTCGCGGCTATGAACCACGACATTTGCTGCGGCTGGATGGGGGAGCGATTCAGCGTCGGCAAGAAGTTCGGCACCGACTGGCTGCAGCTGGATTCGTGGGACGAAAAGAAGCAGGACATCGACCAATGGTCGATTGGCGGAAGCGACCATTGGTACGACGTCGAGAACCACCGCGTGCGTGCTTGGGACAGCCCGCGCACCACTTGGGCCGTGCAGGCGAGCGCACTGCGCACGGTATCGAACTCGTACAACATGTTTGTGGTCGAATCATTCATGGATGAGGTGGCTCACGAGCTCAAGCGCGATCCTCTGGAGTTCCGCCTCGCTTTGCTCAACGGAAAGGGTGGCAGCCGGGGCATTCCCAATACCGGCTACTCGCCGGGCACGCCTTCGGACTACTATATGGATCGGCTTTGGATTTCGTTGCCATGGCCGAACGACAATGCTTGGCCCCAATACGAATCCGCGACCGTGGGTGGGGCGTTGCGCCTTGCCAACTGTCTACGGGTCGCTGCCGGCAAGGCCGGCTGGGGTGCCAAGCGCCTGCCTCCCAACACGGGACTGGGAATTGCCGTCTCCTCAGCCGAAGAACGACAAAGCCCAACCTGGGTAGCCGGTATCGCTGAGGTGACGGTCGATCCGAAAACCGGCGCCTTCCGCATCAATCGCATTACTATTGCGATGGATCCGGGCCGCGTCGTCAACCCGATGAATGCCAAGGCCCAGATCCAGAGCGCGGCGCTATGGGGGGCAAGCCAGATACTGTCCGAGCGGTTGACGTTCGCCAACGGTGCCTTCGAGCAGAGCAACTTCCATGATTACACGCCGATACGGCTCGCCGACGCGCCGCAGATCGACGTGGAGCTGATTGAGTTGGGGCACCACCCGAGCGGTATCGGCGAGCCGGCAGCCACGGTGGTGGCGCCGGCGGTCGCCAACGCGGTCTACAATGCGGTCGGCGCGCGAGTGCGGCACATGCCGATTACGGCCGAGGCCGTGCTGACCGCCATGAAGAAGCGAGCCTGAGCGGTTGGGGCGGGACCGGCGGCGTGCCGGTTTCGCCCCAATTGCACGTGGCGATCAGACGGGCGCCGACTATGGACGCGGCCGGCGCCTTTAGGAGCACTGAGGCCCATCGAAACATTGGCGAGCCGCAGCGCGGCGGTCGAGCGTAACAATTCGCACGAGGGGCCAGCACAACGGTGACTTCGACTTTTTGCTGGACCGCCGCTGTGAGCGGAAGTTTCAAAGAGCACGGGCTGCTTCTGGCCGTTGTTCCTCCCAGGCGCGCTTCCCGCAATCGCATTTGAACATGCGGTGAATACGTCCGTCGCGGGGATCGAGCATCTTGCAGATGAACTGGAACTGAGCGCCGCAACTACATTCGCGCTCTTCCTCGGCTGTGTAGCGCACGGTTTGATTTGAACCCATCAAGTCCGGTCCTCATGCGTCGAAGAACGCACCATTCTCGTGAGGCAAAAAAGCGCCATGTTTTGGCTACTTATGTGGCTGCCTGCTAGCGAATGAGAGGCGAGAAATTCGCAATATGACCATGCCGCAACTTTGCCGGCATTATTTGGCAGCGAGGCGCTCTAACGCATTTTGATCAAACTCTAATCCGTTCACTTGCGCCTTTGCATCAAGCCAACCGCCGCAAGAAACACTACAGTTTTTCCGAGCCTCGGGCACGTCAAGCAGAGGGGGTGATTTTGACTGGAGGTCATGCTCTCTACTAGGTGCCAGTTCTTTTCCATAGCCGGTATTTATAATGCTGAAACTACAGATTTTCAGGCCATATACTCGTCGCTGAAATACTATTAGGAAACGAGCAATGAAGCTTAAGGCGCCGAAATCATCACAGGCTTCCGAGGTGGTGCTGTTTCCGCAGCAACCCGCCCTGCAACTGATCTACGACACGGCGCCCATCGGGCTCGCCTGCCTCTCCCCGGACTGCCGGTACTTGCAGATCAACCAGCGTCTCACCGAGATCTGCGGCATTTCGGTGGAGGATCATCTTGGCCGCTTCGTCCGGGATTGCGTGCCGGCGCTTGCGGATGCGGTCGAAGCGATCGTGCGCTCGATCATGGAAACCGGCGAGCCGGTGATCGGGATCGAGGTCGCCGGACAACGCGCCGACCGTGTCGAGGAACGCTACTGGGTGACCTATTGGCACCCGCTTCGCGCACCCACCGGCGAGATCGTCGCGGTCAACGTCGCTGCCGAAGAGATTACCGACCGCAAACGTGCCGATCAGCAAATAAGGGACGCGAAAGATGCGGCCGAAACCGCGCTGCGACATCTGCGCCAGACCCAGGAATTGCTGATCGAGGCCGAAAAGCTTGCTGCGCTTGGCCGCCTGGTGGCGGGTGTCGCGCATGAGGTGAACAGTCCCGTCGGCATCGGCCTCACGGTTGCCTCCGCGCTGCAGCAGAAGGCGGCGCAGTTTGCGGCCGTAGCCGCGCGCGGCGATCTTAGGCGCTCGAGCCTGAACACATTCGTGGATCTCGTGCAGGATGCTGCCGCTCAGTTGGTAAGCAATCTAAGCCGTTCAGCCGAACGGATTCAATCGTTCAAGCAAGTCGCGCTCGACCAGAGCCAGTCACATCGGCGCAAGTTCGATGCGGGCGAGCTGACGGAACAGGTTCTGTCGCATCTTACGCGGGACTCGAACGAGCGCTCCGTCACGCTCAAGCTTCGCTCCGAGGGCGATCTTCTGATGGACAGTTACCCCGGTCCGTTCGGTCAGGCCCTGACTCATCTCGTTGACAATGCTATGACGCATGCATTCCCCGACGGGCTCGACGGAACGATCGATGTCGTAGTGAGCGCAGCCGGGCCCGATGATGTCGAGGTATTAGTGGCTGACGACGGCTGCGGCATGCCGCCGGAGATCAAGCGGCTGGCGTTCGATCCGTTCTTCACTACCCGCCGCCATTACGGCGCAACCGGCCTTGGGCTGCACATCGCCTACAACATCGTCGTGGAGCGACTGGGTGGCCGAATCAGCCTCGAGAGCGAACCGGGCGGCGGCACAACTCTTCGGCTCTTACTGCCGCGAGCGGCGCCGCGACCGGAATAAAGGGAAGTGCATGAAGCCGCTCATGAGCGGAAAGGTTGCGAACGAGACAGTCGATGCTTCGATTACCGAATTTGATGACCGCGCCCTCCGAGACCTATCGCAGGTCGATAAGAATGCTCAATGACGGGCGCGACTTCCTTGAACCTCTTCCGCATTGGCGACCCCATCTTTTACGTTTTCCGTTCACGAGGCATACTACCCCAAGCTGGCCAATGGGGTACACGCTGACCCCTGGTTGGTTAGGTCCGGCACGTGCTTGCGGAACGTGCGCCGGACCGCTCACGCAAACCGAGGTGAACCAAATCTAGATCAAAAATGTAAGCAAATGGCCCCGTCTCAGGAGAATGAGGAGGAGGGATGCTGAGACGGGACCTTTGGTGATGCGCCACTTTGGGGGGACCAGCGCCCTGAAAAGTTAGCACGTTCGTTTCGAAGGCGCTTCTCACAAAGCGTTTAGGAAAGAAATTTGACAGTTACAAACGGTCGCTGACGCAAGCTTCGAATTGAGAAAAAAGCGTGTCGCACCGAGTGGTGAAAAATAGTGGTAGCTGTTCGGTAGCTAAAGCTTTTTAGTTATAAGCTCATATTCTGTTAAATTATTGAATTTACTCGGCGCCCGGAACCGACCCATAGATCTGGTGCAGCCTTGTCCCTGCTTGCCCTTACGAAACCACCATAACGAGCTGTAATTTAAAGTAAAATTACTGAACGCAGCAATTGATCGCTCCCAGGCGGGGAGAGGTGAATTGCGCTGCGGGAAAAGATCGATTCAAGCTCAAATCATCCGGCTTCAGTACACAGCGTTGCCAGACTTGGCCGGTGGCCGGGGCGATCTGTCGTTCGGGGATGGGCCTGCGGAAACCGCCTTGGCGGCCGCGGGCGGCGTTTCATGGCATTTGCTGCGTTGCCAGGCTTCCTCGGCGTTGCGCGCCTGTCCGCGGACTGCGATATATTCGTTGCGATAGGCAATCTCGGCCACGACCGGACCGGCCGCGCCCGCCTGCGCCTTGTCCATCAGACCCTGCAGTTCCGCCGAGCGGTTGGCGAGGTTCTTGCGTTCGGCTTCCAGTTGCTTGCAGTCGTAGAGCTCATATTTGGCAGGATCGGCGAACGCGGAACCGACGCTGTCGCTCATTTCGGCGCAGCCGGAAAGACCCATTCCGGATAACAGGCAGGCGGCGAGCGCCAGCGCCGGAGAAAACCGCTGGGGTGAGCCAAAAAGCGACGCGAACATCCGACCTTGGTAGATTGACAACATTGAGGTTGCGTAAAGCACTTACTGATGTCCGGATTGAGGCTTTGCCTTGGCGGAGGGAGTTGCTTATGGAAAGAGCGGCGCAGCGGGCCATGCTCATTCCATGTGCTCAAAAAAGGCGCTAAGTATCTGATCCTGTGACCAAAGCGGACGTGGCGGAACTGGTAGACGCAAGGGACTTAAAATCCCTCGATGGCAACGTCGTGCGGGTTCGAGTTCCGCCGCCCGCACCAGCCTGTCCGACGCAGGGAGGTTGAGATGTCCGACGACGGTGATGTTTTCGAAGAAAGCGAGGACGATGGGGTTCGCGACTTCGACCGGCTCTCCGATATCCTGTTCCGGCACGTCAGCACATTCGCAGATGAGGAGGGTGTCGCCGACGAGATGCTGGTGCGGCTGCTGCTCCGACTTTCGCTGAGCGTCCGTATGATGACCTACGCGATGTCGGTCGCCAAACCCTCTGGCGGCGGACTGAGATTAGATCTCGACCGCTTTCGCCGCGACGCCGATGACCTCATCCGCGGAATGAAAAAGGACGCCGATCAGTTCATTGCACGCGCCAAGGAAACCATCGCCGCGGCCGAGCAGGGAGACGACGAAACTTGAGCATTACTGAGGCTTAGGGGGCGGGTCAGAGGAGGTCAGAGGAGACTGGATACTGATGGACCCCAGCCCCTCTCGACCGCTGCGAGACCGCTTTGCAGCGATTAAAGCCACCATTCTCCGCAAAATATGCGGTGATTATTGACTTTGCGGCAAATACATGCCATATTCTCCGCATAGGATGCGGTGAATATGGCGATATACATTCACGAAATGAAGGATTGGCCTCACTTTAAATGGGATCATTCCAAACTGGCTCAAAAGCTGGCCGCTGTCCGTAACAGGCAGGGACGCCTCACCGGACGCATGGAAGAACTCGGCTTCAGGCTGAGAAGCGAAGCCAATCTTGAAGCCCTGACCGAAGAAGTCACAAAGTCTAGCGAAATCGAAGGCGAAATTCTCAATCGCGATCAGGTGCGGTCATCGATCGCGCGCCGCCTCGGCGTCGATATCGGTGCCCTAACTCCTTCAGAACGCAACGTCGAAGGTGTCGTCGAGATGATGCTCGATGCCACAGGAAAGTACAGCGCTCCCCTCACCTGCGAACGCTTGTTCGGCTGGCATGCTGCCTTGTTTCCGACAGGACGCAGCGGCATGACCAAGATCGTGGTTGGCGCTTGGCGAGGCGACGATACGGGGTCTATGCAAGTCGTCTCCGGTCCTATCGGACGCGAGCGGGTTCACTACGAAGCCCCCAAGGCCGCGTTGCTTTCCGACGAAATGAAAACCTTCGTCGATTGGTTCAACGCCAGCCAGGATATCGATCCGGTGCTGAAAGCGGCTGTCGCTCACCTTTGGTTCGTCACCATCCACCCCTTCGAGGATGGCAATGGTCGAATTGCTCGCGCAGTTGCAGACATGGCGCTTGCGCGTTCGGAAAACAGCCCTCAGCGATTTTACAGCATGTCAGCTCAAATCAGGCAGGAGCGCAACGCTTACTACGATACCCTGGAAGCAACGCAGAAAGCCGATCTCGACATCACGGCGTGGCTCGAATGGTTTCTTGACTGCCTCGACCGCGCCTTCGACCGCGCCGAGACAATTCTTGCATCGGTTCTCAAGAAAGCGCGCTTCTGGAAGAGGTACGCGGGCGAAACATTCAATGAGCGGCAGCGGGCGATGATCGATCGTCTTTTTAATGGTTTCGAAGGCAAGCTCAATTCGTCGAAATGGGCGCAGCTTGCAAAGTGCTCGCAGGATACGGCGCTGCGAGACATCGACGATCTCGTGGCAAAGGGCATATTAACCAAGGAAGCCGCAGGCGGCCGCAGCACCAGCTATTTGTTGGTGGATAGGACGGATTGAAGAATCCTCATGCCGTTCGATCGCTATGTATCTCAGGTCCATCTGGAGAACTTCAATTCTCCGGTGCTGGACGGAAAGCTTCATGCCATTCGCAAATCAGATCTGAAACGCTTTCAACAGAGGTCGCGGGGTATTTGTCGAATCGAGGACGGCAGCACGAACCCCTATCTCACGCGGGTTCGAGTCCCGCCGCCCGCACCAGCCAAAATCAGGTGCTTCTCGTTTTTTCGGGTGCGAGACCTGGCTTGGTCAGCGTGCCATGCGACGACCGGACGCCGGTGCACGCCGCTTGTGAAGCGTTCGCCTCAATTCAGTAACCGAAGCGGTAGTTTCACCCCGACCTTGACAACTTGAATCCGGTCGCGAATGTTTTCGGTCAGCACGGCCGGGTTGGGCGGAGCGGGTGTGGGCGTCGCCAGAAACGACTTGTCGCGTGTGCCGAAATCCATGAAATCATATTCGGCTCGCACGCTCCAGTTGCGAGCGAACGCGTACTCGAATCCGGCGCCGACGGTCCAGCCGATGCGCGTATCGGTACTGGTTGCGAGAGTGGAGACGCACTGGAAAATCAATGCCGCGCATGGATTCGCATTGCTCTCGTGCGCCCAGGCAAAGCCGCCTTTCACGTAGAGCAGCGAGCGATCGAACGCCGCGCCGAAGCGTCCGGTCACGGTTCCGAGCGCATCGGTATGGGTCGAGCACGATTGAGCGAGGAGGCTCACAAATTCCGGGAAGCAGTTGAACATGCTGCCTCGCAGATTGGCCCAGCTCGCATCGGCCTCGACGCCGAGAACCGCCCAGCCAATCTGATAGTTGTAGCCAAGCTGCCCGCCCGCGAGAAAACCGGTGGCGTGGTAGGAGGCATCATGCACGCCCAAGACGCCGGACCCGAGGCTCGTCACGGCGTTCCCGTCGTCGAACCAGTCGGTGTTGGAGCTGCCGCCGCCGAGGTGGATACCGGCGTAGAAGCCCGTCCAACTGAAGGGCACAACCGACGGAGCCTTGGTATATGTCGGGGGTGCGGTCGGGCCGCCGAGATCGGCGGCCGACGCTACTGTCAGAAAACCGAGACCGAAACCCAGCGCCGCAATTGTTGTAATAAGGTAGCGCGGCATTGCATTCACTCCACGATCTCGCCGAAGGACGGCCCCTGATGTCATGGCACTACCAGAGATAGTCTTCCCGGACTGTTGCCCGCCGGCAACATCGGAAAGTATGATTGGCAACATGCGCAAGCCGCTCAAAATGATATCGATGCGGCGATGGCCCTGCGCTCAAGCAGGGCGTGATCGCGCTCGTCGCCAAAAATCAGCACACGGCGTTGAAAGTAACTGTTCGCAGGGCCCAGCGTGAAGCGCATACTGGCCTTGATCTGACATCGGCTCGACAATTGGGCCGCGCCGGAAGCAGTCCAGGTCAAAGCGCAACCGGGGTACGGACATGAACGGAAATCGATTCTACGGTGTTCGAGTTGAGGGAGCAAAATACGGCGTAGGCTTCGGCTCGGCTCTCGCCATCGCGATATCCTACACCGCCAACCATTCGATTCTTTGGGCAATCATCCACGGCATCCTGGGTTGGCTGTATGTGGTTTACTTCGCGCTGTTTCGGTCGTGATCAGCCGGCGTATCGAGACCGGGTCGAAGCGTTCGTCCCTCAACATCCCGACAGGTCGCAGGCTTCCAATACTTTCAATGATCGCTCTTTGACGCAGTCGGAAAACTCATCACCGCCAACGCAACCATCGATCGCCTTGTTGGTCTGATCGGTCACGCAGTTGGCGTAACTATGGTCTTTGGCGTCCCTGAATTTCTGCTGAAATTTGGCGAAACAGGATTTGCTCGCTCTCGCGGTCTGCCGGACCCACTTTTCGCGATCGACAGGCTCGGCTCGAACAAGAAGGGTTGACCCAAGCAACATCCCGATGATCAAGGCATATCGCAAGTTGTTATCTCCAGCCAGGCTCCACGCTTTGCCCCGATGATCCGGCCGCCGTGGATCACCTTCAAGGGAGATCGATAGACGCTCCATCAAACAGACGCGCTTACTCGTGCCGTGTCGCAGCAGTTGGCCAATTCGCCCGGATAGCGCTGCGCAATGCTTGTAGCAGGATACACCGTCGTGGGATGTTGCCGGAACAGAAACCTTCGCCTGTCTTGGGATCTTTGAAGAGATCGGATGAAAAACGAAAGCTTCCTCTGGCTGGTGCGTCATGCCGCCGTCGATGGTGTTGCAGGAACAATCCATCCCGCGGATGCTCCGGCCGATCTGACCGATCATGCTCGTCTGGACGCGGTGCGCAGGCACCTGCCGCGCCAGGGCCCATGTTATGCAAGCCCGGCGCGCCGCACGATCGAAACTGCGCGCGCGCTTCGACTAGATCCGGTGCCGGTGCCCGAATTCGCCGAGCAGGATTTCGGCGAGTGGACCGGCAGGCGGCACGACGACCTTGCAGCACGCCGAGACGAACATTATGCGCGGTTCTGGGACGATCCCGCCCGTTCAAGACCGCCGGGCGGGGAAAGTTTTGAAGACCAGGTCAAGCGTGCTCGGCAGGGACTTCTCCGCCTCGCGCCCGGTGTGGCAACGCTCGTCGTCCACTCGGGCACCATTCGCGCCGCGCTCTGCATTGCGCTCGACATCGCGCCAGCCGGCGCCTTGCGGTTCGCGATCGAGCCGCTGTCGATTACCCGCATCGAACGGTTGCGAAACGGCTGGCGGGTCGCTTCCGTGAACCAGAACGTTGAGCCCTTATGAAGCGGTCGGAACATTGGCTTGCGCAAACGTTGCCATCTCGTTGTGCAAAGCGCATGCAAGCCGCAACAGAGGCAAGGCGATCGCGGCGCCCGATCCTTCACCAAGCCTCAGATCCAGATCGATCAGCGGCTGAATGTTCAGGGCCTTGAGCACCAGGCCGTGCCCCTGCTCGGCCGATCGATGCGAAGCCAGCAGGTATTCCCGACACGAAGGGTTGAGACGCACTGCTGCCAGCGCTGCGACGGAAACAATGAAGCCGTCGAGCAGGATCGGCAGGCGATGCTGGGCTGCCGCGATGATGGCGCCGCAGATCGCCGCAATTTCGAACCCCCCGACGGCACACAGAATTTCTTCCGCAGAAATTCCGGATTTGGTCAGTTCATGATGCGCAAGAGCCTGATCGATCACGCGCACCTTGCGCGCCCGGCCGGCCGCATCGACGCCGGTCCCGCTGCCTGCGATCTGCTCGGCATTGACCGATAGCAGAGCCGCGGCGACCGCCGCCGAGGACGTTGTATTGCCAATGCCCATCTCGCCAGGGATCAGCAGGTCGGGCGCATGTTCGAGCGTCCGCTTCACCGCGCGCTTTCCGCACGCCAACGCGAACGCCAATTCCTCCGGCGCAATTGCGGCTTCCTTGCTGAAATCGCGACTGCCGCGACGCGGCTTGTCGGTCACGATGCCCGGCATCGGCAACTCGGCGAGGCTGCCCGCGTCCACGACCTCCAGGCTTGAGCCCAATTGTCGCGCGAGAACCGAAATCGCGGCCCCGCCGATGGCGAAGTTGGACATCATGGCGATCGTGACCTCCTGGGGATAGGCGGACACGCCCTGGGCTACGACGCCGTGGTCGCCGGCAAAGATGATGATCGGCACGCGCTCGGCGCGAGGCCGCTCCGTCTGCTGCAAGCCGGCCAGGTCGGTGGCGAGTTGCTCGAGCCGGCCAAGCGAGCCGGCCGGCTTGGTCAGCTGAGCCTGCCGAGCCAGAGCCGCATCGCGATGGAGCTCCGAAATTCCGGGGCACTCCTGATAGATCCACTCCGCTAGCATGACATCCTGCCTTGTTGGTTGACGACGGGTGAGCTCTTGCCTGCGGCGTCACAAACCGCGTTTGAGAATGTAGCTATCCATGATCCAGCCGTGTTTCTGACGCGCCCGGCTTCGCGCGGCGACAATGCCGGGGCCGACCTCGGCCAGATCGCCCGACATCAGGATCTGATCAGGCATGCCGAGATACGCGCCCCACCAGATCTGCAACCCCTTCGGGTCGAGGGATTGGAATGCGGCGGCGCCGTCGAGCATCACGACCACTGTGTTCACGCCGGACGGCCAGCCGTCCTGCCGCAGCCGCCGCCCGGTGGTGACCAGAAACGGCTCGCCGACATCGTTCACCGGCAGGGCGTGCGCCGCGCAGAGCGCCTGGATCGAGGTTACGCCTGCAACCACTTCGACGTTCGGCACCGGTTCAAGCCGCCGAGCAATGCGAAGGCTCGAGTCATATAATGAAGGGTCGCCCCAGATCAGCAGCGCCACGCGCCCTCGGTGGCCGAGATGGCTTGCGATTTCTCGCGACCACGCGGCGGCGACCGCATCGTGCCATTCGTCCACGCCTTTTCGGTAATCATCCCGATCATCGTCGCGCGCAGGCAGATCGAACTCGACGACGCGCGTCTTGTGGTTCGTCAGAACCTCGGCGCAAATGCTCAGCCGCGACTCGGCGAGATCGGATTTCGCGCCTCCCTTGCGCGGAATCAGGATCAGGTCGGCCGCATTGATGGCGCGAACCGCGGCGAGCGTGAGCTGGGCGGGGTCGCCGCATCCGATCCCTATGAGCGAAAGCGTCAGCATGCGGCCGCTCATCTATCCTCGGCAATGAGGTGGAAGAATGTTCCGGTGACGCGACAGCGCCGCGAGCCGGTCTCCGCAACCACTGCGCCGGTCGCGTCGCGCACAGAAGCAAGCGGCGTATCGGGTTGGGAAATCACCGTCGAATAGTGAAATTCGTGGCCGCGCAACCGCGCACCGGCCGGAAATCCCGGTATCGGTGCGGCAAGTTCGGCGAGGCGATAGCCAAGATTCATGCGGCGTTTTGCAAAACTGGTCTCAAGACCAAGCAATCCCGTCATCTGGTGGCGCGCACCGTCGGCGTCCGTCAGGGCGCTGCCCAGCACCATATAGCCCCCGCATTCGCCGTGAACCTGTCGAGTTTCGGCGAAGGCACATAGCGCGGCGCGAAATCGCGTATTTGCAGCAAGACGGGACGCATGCAATTCCGGATAGCCGCCCGGAAGCCAGCATATGTCGGCGCCGGCGTCGGGACCTTCATCGGCAAGCGGAGAGAATGTCGTGATCTCGGCGCCCGCGGCGCGCCAGCCCTCCAGCATATGCGGATACACGAAGGAGAATGCGGCATCGCGCGCCAGCGCGATGCGCTGGCCGGGTGGCACGACCTTCCGACTTTGCGCGGCCGGCTGCGGTGACCAAGCGGGCGCCGATTGCAGCACCGCGTCCAGGTCGACATGCTCGGCGACGAATCGCGCGGCTTCGCCGATCAGGCCGCCGATCTCTTTCTGCTCCTCGGCCTGCACCAGACCGAGGTGCCGCTTCGGCAATGCGATTGCGGCATGGCGAGGCAGCGCACCGAATACTGCAATGCCGGCGCCACCAAGCGAGCCGCGCACCAACCTCTCGTGCCGCGCGCTCGCGACGCGATTGAGAACCACGCCGGCAAGGCGCACGCCCGCGCGGAAATTACCCAATCCCGCAGCGACGGCCGCAGCGGTCTGCGCCTGCCCGGACGGATCGATCACCAGCAGAACCGGCCAGCCCATCATCTCGGCGATATCGGCGGTCGCGCCGGTGCCGCAGAGGCCGGGCGTGGCAACGCCGTCGAACAGGCCCATCGACCCCTCGGCCAGAACGAGGTCCGCGTCCGCACCGCGCGAGGCGAACGCCTCGATGGTCTCACGGCTCATGGCCCAGCTATCGATGTTGACGGAAGCGCGACCCGTGGCGGCCGCATGAAACGCAGGATCGATATAGTCGGGGCCGCTCTTGAAGCACTGCACCTTCAGCCCGCGATCGCGAAAGGCGCGCGCGAGCGCCAGCGTCACCGTCGTCTTGCCGGCGCCGGATGCCGGCGCCGATATGACAAGACATCGTGCCATCAGATGGCCTCCGGAAAGCGCGGTGTGGGTCCGAGCGGCCGGTAGCGGCGATCATAGTCGGCCGCGTAGAGACGGCTTTCGGCAAACTCATCCGAGCCAAGCGTTCTTCCGACAAGAATCAGGGCCGTGCGTTCGAGCCTGGGACCGAGCGCGGCATCAAGCGTGCCCAGCGTCGCGCGGACGACGCGCTGGTCCGGCCAGCTCGCACGCCAGACGATCGCCACCGGACAGTCCGCTCCATAGTGCGGCACGAGTTCGGCGATCAAGCTTTCGAGCATATGTACCGAGAGATGGACCGCGAGCACCGCGCCCGTTGCGGCAAAGGCGGCGAGGCTTTCACCTTCCGGCATCGCGCTCGCCCGGCCCGCCATTCGCGTCAGCACGACCGATTGCGCCATGCCGGGCAGCGTCAATTCTGCCTCGAGCGCCGCTGCCGCGGCAGCAAAGGCCGGCACGCCGGGCGTGATCGTATAGGGGATTTGCAGCGCGCGCAGGCGGCGCAGTTGCTCGCCCATTGCCGACCAGATCGAGAGGTCGCCCGAATGCAGCCGCGCGACGTCCTTGCCCTCGGCATGCGCGATTGTGATCTCGGCGATGATCTCGTCGAGCGACAATGGCGCCGTGTTGACGATGCGCGCACCATGCGGGCAATGCGCCAGAATGCCTTCGGGCACGAGCGACCCGGCATAGAGGCAAACCGGACAGGAAGCGAGGATATCGCGCCCGCGCAAAGTGATCAGGTCGGCTGCGCCGGGTCCTGCGCCGATGAAATGCACGGTCATTCGCCCTCTCCTTCCACGAGCCCGGCGACTTTCATTTCACCGTGCTCCATTGCACCATCGGCCGCTCGGCTTCCCACGACCGGTAGCGGCCGAGGCGGGCCGCATGCGCAATCTCGACCCGCATCAGTTCCCCGCCGTGACGGCGGTGCAGCTCCGACAGCAGCGCGTCGGTCTCCAGCGTGACGGCATGCGCGACCAGCCGCGTTCCCGGCGCAAGCATCGGCCAGAGGCAATCGAACATCGCTGCGTCGAAGCCGCCCCCGACGAAGACAGCGTCCGGCGCCTCGAGGTTCGCCAACGCGGCTGGCGCGGCTCGCTCGATGACCGTGATTCGGTTCGCCAGACCGAAGGCCGCGGCATTCCGGACGATGTTCGCGGCGCGATCGTTGCGCGCCTCGATCGCCACCGCGGTTCCTCCACGCAGCGCCCATTCGACCGAGATCGAGCCGGAGCCCGCGCCGATGTCCCACAGCCGTTCGCGAGGTCTTGGCGCGAGCGATGAAAGCGCGAGCGAGCGCATCGGCCGCTTCGTGATCTGGCCGTCGTGCGCGAATAGCGCGTCCGCAAGGCCGGAGCTGCGCGGCAGCCCGAGCGAGCCCTCGGCCTCCAGCGCGACGGCCACGAGGCCGACGGCCGGATCGGCCGTATAGCCATCGGCACGTTGTCGGGTTGCGGATTCGTGTGGGCCCCCGAGCGCAGCGAGCGTCCATAGCTCGGACTCGCCCCAGCCGCGCGCTGTCAGCCATCCGGCGAGATCGAGCGCGGCGCGGCCGTCGCGCACGAGACAGATGATGCGTTCGCCGCGCGCCAGATGCGGTACGAGATTTTCAAACGGCGCGGCGTGCAGCCCGATGCAGACCGCCGATTCCAGCCGCCACCCCAACCGCGCTGCGGCCAGCGAGAAAGCCGAGGGCGCGGGATGCGCGATCCATTCGGATTTGTTCAGCCGCTCCGCAAGCGTAGCGCCGACGCCGTGCCAGAACGGATCCCCCGAGGCGAGGACCACGGTCGGACGGCCGCGGCAGGAGAGCACGCCGTCTGCCGCGAATGGCACCGGCCATGGCCGACCGCGGCTGCCGATCTTGGCCAAAGCCAGATGCCGCTCGCCGCCGAACACCGTCTCGGCACCGGCCAGTGCCTTTCGGCTTGCTTCCGAGAGGCCAGCAAGGCCATCTTCACCGATGCCGATGATGGTCAGCCAGGGATCAGCAGACCCGGGCTCCGGCAAGTTATCAGGCAAAGGATCGAGCAAAGGGTTATGCATGATGCGCGCCCTCATCCTGGGCGGAACGAGCGGTGCCCATCTGCTTGCGGATGCTGTGGCGCGCGAGGGGCTGCAGGCGATCTATTCCTACGCCGGCCGTACGCGCGCGCTCGCCGAGCAGCAGTTGCCGACGCGGGTTGGCGGTTTCGGCGGTGCGAGCGGGCTTGCCGACTACATTCGCCGGGAAGGAATTACACATGTCGTCGATGCCACCCATCCCTTCGCCGCCGGGATGAGCCGCAACGCTGTCGAGGCCTGTGCGGCGACCGGCACGCCATTGATGGCGCTCGAACGAGCGCCATGGCCCAAGGCAAGCGGCGACAACTGGATCGAGGTACCAGATGTGGCTTCTGCGGTCGCGGCATTGCCTGGCCAGCGCGCCCGCGTCTTTCTCGCGATCGGTCGCCAGCACATCGCCGCGTTCGGCGCCAGGCCGCAGCACGCCTACACGTTGCGATTTGTCGATCCGCCGGACGAGCCGCTGCCGTTTCCGGACGGCGACGTGATCGTGGCGCGCGGTCCATTCGCATTTGCCGGCGAACTGGAGCTGATGCGCTCCCGTGGCATCGAGTGGATCGTCGCCCGCAACTCGGGAGGAACCGGCGGGCGAGCCAAGATCGACGCCGCGCGCGAACTTGGCCTGCCCGTCATCATGATCGGCCGGCCTGCTCTCCCCGACAGGCCGAGGGCGGAAAGTCTCGCCGAGGTGATGCTGTGGCTTGGTCATCGGACCTGCCTCGGGGCGTAGACCCAGCGGCCGACGCGGCGGGTCGCCGAATTGCCGACGATGACAAGCGTCCTCATATCGGCCATCTCCGGCCGCGCATGGCGCAGCGTCACCGTTTCAAGCTTCTCCTTCGAGGTGCTGATGGCGCGGGCGAAGATCACGACGCGGTCGCCGCAGCCTGCGTCGTTGAGAATTTCGAGGGCGCGGGCAAAGCCCTCCGGCCTGCTCGGCGAGCGCGGATTGTACATGGCGATCGCGAAATCGGCTTCCGCAGCAAGCCGCAGGCGCTTCTCGATAAGGGTCCATGGCTTGAGATTGTCGGAGAGATTGATCGCGCAAAAATCGTGACCGAGCGGCGCGCCGGCACGCGCGGCCGCCGCCAGCATGGCCGTTACACCGGGCAGCACGCGTAGCGGAAGTGCCTGCCACTGCGGCTGATCCTCGAGCGCTTCGAAAACGGCGGAAGCCATCGCAAACACACCGGGATCGCCGGAAGAGACGACGACGACGTGGCGCCCTTCGGCGGCAAGCCGCAAGGCCTCACCGGCGCGCTGCAGCTCCATGCGATTGTCGGATGGATGGCGCGCAAGCCCTGCGCGGTCGGGGACGCGCGCCACGTAGGGTGCGTAGCCGACGATGTCGGTGGCGGCATCGAGCGCCGCAGAAACTTCCGGCGTGACCAGCGCTTCATCGCCTGGCCCCAGCCCCGCGATGGTCAGAGAGCCGGTCACTCGGCGGCCTCCATGCGCCGTCCGCGCCCATGCACCAGCACGATCGCAAAGTAGGGACAGTCGGTCTCATCGACATCGCTCAGCCTTGCAACGCGCTCGCCGGGCATGGTGCCGCGTTCGACCAGCCAAGCGTCAGCCAGGCGCCCGGCGGATGCGAGCGCGCGGCGAACCTTCTGCAGATTGCGACCGGTCTTCATGACGACGAGGGCGTCGGAATTGCGCATCCGCCGCTCCAACTCTTCCTCGCGAAGCGTGCCCATCAGCACCGTCGTCACGTCGTCGCCGAGCGCAATGGGCTGGCCGACAGAATTCCAGCAGCCCGCCATCCCGGGAATGCCGGCGATCACCTCGATCCTGACCCGCCCCTGCAGCCGCGCGTGCAGGTGCATGAACGAGCCGTAGAAGTAGGGATCGCCCTCGCAGAGCACGACCACCTCGACGGCGCTCGCAAGCCGTGCCAGCCGCTCCGCACATTCGTCGTAAAATGAACCGAGCAGGCGCGCATATTCGAGACTGTCAAAGGCGATCTCGGTGGTGACCGGATATTCCATCGGATATTCGCGGACATCGCTCGCGAGCAGTCCCTCCACAATGCGGCGGGCCTGGCCCGGGCGGCCTTTCTTGCGAAAATAGGCGATATGCCTTGCCGCGCGTACCTCGCGATCGGCGCGCACGCTCATCAACTCCGGATCGCCTGGGCCAAGACCGCAACAGATGATGCCGCCCATGACTGTCTGCTCCACTATTCGCTCCGGCTGGCCAGCGCATTGACCGCCGCGACCGTGATCGCTGAACCGCCAAGGCGGCCTTCGACCGAAAGCGCCGGCGCCGGTGGCTCGGCGAGCAACGCCGCCTTGGCCTCGGCCGCGCCGACAAATCCGACGGGACAGCCGACGATCGCCGCGGGTCTCGGACAACTCTCATCCCGCAGCATGTCGAGAAGGTGAAACAACGCCGTCGGCGCGTTGCCGATGGCAACGATGGCGCCATCGAGATGCGGCCGCCACAGCTCGAGCGCCGCAGCCGAGCGGGTGTTGCGCATGGTTGCCGCAAGCGCGGGAACGCGGGGATCGTCGAGCGTGCAGATGACGGCATTGGCGGCCGGCAGGCGCGTGCGCGTAATGCCTTCCGAAACCATGCGCGCATCGCACAGCACCGGCGCGCCGTTCTGCAAGGCGGCCCGCGCGGCTCTGGTCATGCCGGGCGTAAAGCGGATATGCGCCGCAAGTCCGACCATGCCCGCGGCATGGATCATGCGCACGACAACCGGCTCCTCGTCGGCCGCAAAGCGCGCAAGTTCTGCCTCGGCGCGAATAATGGCAAAGGATTGTCGATAGATCGCCGCACCGTCGGTCTCGTAATGATGCAGCATCAGCTCCCTCCCAGCACGACAGAGGGGTTGTTGAGGATGTTCTCGCCGCTCAACCCGCGCAGCACTGGCGCATCCCGGGTCGAGCCGCACCGGACCAGGTCGAATCCTTCGCTGGTGGCGACAAGTGTTATCGACGCAGGACCAGCGTGGGCACAACCCTTGGCGCAACCGGAGACGTGAAGCCGGGTGCCAGGGACGATATGCGGCGCGAGGGCAGCCGCGATGGCGCGCGTATCGGCATGTGCTTGGCGGCAGCGAGGAGCGCCGCTGCAGGCGACGACGCGCAGGATCGGATCGTCCGCATGCGTGATAAATTCCTGTTGGACGGGCATTTCGCGCATACCCTCCGCCAGCATCATCCGCCACGGCGTCATGCGCAAGCCGCCCACACGATTGCCGAGATAGCAGAGCGCAGTGTGGGTCATTTGCCCGAATGCGACGCCGAACATGGCGCCTTGCGGATAGTTTCCCGGATGAGGCGTTGCCAGGCTGCGCGCAGGCTTTGCCTGGCCGCCAAGCGTTTGCGGGGGCGTCGCACCGGCTCCGATGTGGGCGGCCATCCGTCCTCGACTGCCGCGAACTCCCCCCGAGCGTACAAACCATTCGGCGAGCGCGAGCGCGGAGTCGACGGCTTCCGCCCGCGCGACCGGACGACCAAGTTCCGCGCCATCGGCGCGCAGGATGAGCTGTCCTGCCGTGTCGCGCTCGATCCGCACGTCGGCCGAAGCGCCGGCCAGCACGCGCTCCCTTCCGCAATCGACGGCGAAACCGAATTTGTTCGGAAGGCCGAGAGGACCCGCTGCGAGGAAGCGTTCCAGTTCGGCCGCAATGGACATGATCTCATCGCCCGCCGTCCAGAACGGCGTGACCAGGATGTTGCGCCGCGCCTCGGCCTCCGGTTCAGCATCGAGCAGCCCGAGTTGCGCCAGCCCCTCGATCAACGGCGAATGGCTTGCCTCGCTGACGCCCCTGATCTGCAGGTTGGCGCGGTTGGTCAGATCGATCAGGCCGTTGCCGTGGCGTTCGGCGAGCGCTGCAATTCCTTTGGCCTGGGTCGCATCGATCCGGCCGCCGCGCGGCCGGACGCGGACCACGAAGCCGTCGCCGGACCGCATCGGCTGCAAGGCCCCCGGACACCAGCCCTTGATCGCACACGGTGTTCATCGAGCCTCTCCCAGCGCGGCTGCGATCGAATTACGGCGCGTCTTCCAGAGTGAAGCTTCGTGCAATCGGTTGAAGCATATCTCGATCGCCGCGAGCGCCTTCGGGTTCTCGCGCGCCATGAAGGCGCGAACCCGTTCGTTGCCGAGCGTCGCGTCGAAGTAGAGATCAAAGAGATGCGGCGGTACGACATCGGCGAGATGGGCGAAAGCGGCCATGTGCTCGAGCGTTGCGGCGATTTCGGCCGCACCGCGGAAGCCGTGCCGCATCATGCCGGCGATCCACACGGGATTGGCGGCGCGCGCACGCACCACGCGCGATACTTCCTCGGCCAGCGCGCGCGCCCTCGGCTGGTCGGGGCGCGTGGCGTCGAGGTGATAGAGCGAGGGAGCGGGCCCGCCCAGTGCCGCCGCCGCAGCCGCAACTCCGGCCTCGTGTGCAGCATAATCCGCGGCCAGCAGGAGGTCGCTTTCCGGCAGGTCTTGCGTATGCACGAAGGCGTCGGCTGCAGCCAGCCTCTTCTCGATGCCGCTGCGGTCGGGCCGCATCTCGCCATTGCAGGCGAAAGCCCAGGACGAAGCAGACAGCCAGGCTTGGCCGGCAGCCTTGCGCGATTGCGCGGTAAAGACATCCGCCAGCGAGGCGATGCCGACGCCGTAGTGCCCGGGACGCGGTGCGAACACCCGCGCCGCGCGATGCAGGTAAGGATTTTCGCCGCCCTCCCCGTCGCGTTCAGACAGCGCCAGGCTCGCCGCCTCGAATAGCTGCGCAAGATTTGAAAATACGTCGCGAAACAACCCCGACACGCGAAGCGTCACGTCGATGCGCGGCCTGCCGAGTTCTGCCGGGGAGATGATGTCGAAGCCCGACACCCGGCCCGACGCATGGTCCCAGCGAGGCGCAACGCCCGCCAGATGCAGCGCCATGGCGAAATCCTCACCCGCGGTGCGCATAGTCGATGATCCCCAGAGATCGACCATGAGCCCCTTCGGCCAGTCGCCGTGATCCTGCAGGTGACGACGCAGCAGTTCCTCGGCAAGCTTGATGCCTTGTGCATGCGCCGATGGCGTTGGCACGGCGCGAGGATCGACGGCAAACAGATTGCGGCCGGTCGGCAGTACATCGGTTCGCCCGCGCCAGGGCGAACCGGCGGGTCCTGCCGCAACGCGCTTTCCGGCCAGCGCGGCAAGCAGCGCGCCCTTCTCGGCCTCGCCGCATACGCCGCGGCCGAACACATGCAGGCCATCACCCAACTGGCTTTCCTTGAGGTCGCAGACGAAGCGATCGATCCGGGGAATGGCTTCGGCGGGCGCTGCGGAAGCGGCAAGGCCGAGATCGTCTTCCAGTCCGGCGGCTCGGGCTTCATTGCGGATCGAGGCAATGAGACGCAGGCGGCGCGCGGGATCAAGGCCATCGGCGGTCGAATATTCATCGAGCAGCCGCTCGAGACGGCGCAACGCCTCCGGCAACGCGGCTGGCACGAGCGGCGGCGGCAGATGACCGATCGTAACTGCGCCGATGCGCCGCTTTGCCTGCGCCGCCTCGCCGGGATCGTTGACGATGAATGGATAGAGCACCGGAAGACTACCGATCAATGCATCCGGCCAGCATGCGGGCGACAGCGCAACCGACTTGCCCGGCAGCCATTCGAGCGTTCCGTGCGCGCCCATGTGAATGAGGGCGTCGACGCCCTGCCGGCGGAGCCACAGATAGAACGCGACGTAACCGTGGCAAGGCGTGCGTGAAAGATCGTGATAATCGCCATCGCGGCTCTTCGCATCGCCCCGCTCGGGCTGGACTGCGATCAAAGCCTTGCCACACCTGATCGCTGCAAAATGAAAGCGGCCGCCACGACAGCAGGGGTCATCCTCCGGCGCGCCCCAGGCGCTTGCCAGCTCATCCTGCAATTGGCGCGGAAGGCTGGCCAGCGCCGTCAGATAGTCGCCTACGTCCCACGCCAATTCCTGTCGCAACAAGGTTTCGCCGAGTTTGCTCGTGACCTTGACATCGAAGCCGGCCGCATCGAGATCGGACAGCAGCGTTTCGACGGACGCCAGCGTGTCGAGCCCCACCGCATGGGCGATCTGGTGAGGGCGGCCCGGATAATTCGAAAGCACGATCGCCAGTTGCTTTTCCCCTGCCGGCTTCTCCGAAAGGCTGTGCCAGGCAGCCACCCTGGCGGCGACCGCGCCGACACGTTCGTGATCGGGCTGGTGGGCAAGGCGGGAAAACTGCAGGTCGGGGTCGCGCGCATCCGGCGACTTGAAACTCACCACGCCCGCGAACAGGCGGCCGTCGACCTCCGGCAACACAACATGCATCACCAGATCGCCCGGCGACAGACCGCGCAGCGATTCCACCCAATCCTCGCGGCGGGCGGTCGACAACGCGACCTGGAATACCGGGCAGCAGACCGCATCGAACGGTGTGGTACCGTCCTCGCCGATTGCCGAGAAGGCGGTTACGTTGACGATGGCAGCCGGAGGATCATGCTGGAAATGAGCGCCCAGCCATTCCGCAACGCCGCCAGCCTTCAGCGAGGTGACGAATGTGCCATAGGCATCGAAACCCTGTTGCCGGAGCGCGATGATCAGCGCGTCGACGGCAGCGGTGTCCGCCACAGTCAGATAGGAACGATAGAAAGTGACGAGCGCGCGGGGTTTCCGATCAGGGTCCGGGAGCGCCGCGATCGCGCCGCGAGCGGGATCGTAGAAACCGAATTCAGGAATTCTGGTCTCGCCGGTGACGGAGGCGGCATGGAGGCCTGCAGCCGAGGCAAGCTCGGCAATTGCAGCTTCGGCCGCGGTTTCGCCGCCCTGGTCGCACAAATTCTTCAGCCGTCTCAGGGTTGCGATCGGCAGTGTCGAGAGCGCATCGAGGCGCGGGTCGTCACGACCATCGGCCGGCAGAACCGCGAGGGCGATATTGCGAGCCTTCGCCAGTTGATGCAGGACGGAAAGCCCGTAACCCCAGTAGGACTCTCCACCGATCAGGCGCACCAGCACGCCGCGCGCGAGCGATAGCGTCCGTTCGACATAGGTATCGACCGACAGTGGATGACCAAGCTCCGAAAGATTGGCGAGCCGGAGCGTCGGTAAACTGGCGCGGCCGCGGCGCCAGCCGGCGGCAAAGGCCGCAAGATCGCTGTCGGAAAACGAGAGCACCACCAGCTCGGCCGGATCCTGGCCGAGATCCTTAGGCGTCGCGGTCTCATCAAGCCCGCGGCTCTCGCGAAAGACAACGTGCATCAGACACCAAGTCCCGCCCTGATGGCAACCTCGTCGATATCTTCTTGTTCACCGATCAGCACCAGCCTCGAGCGTCTCGGCCGCGCACCCCAGGCGCTGTCGAACTGATGCCTTACCCGCTCCCCCACCGCCTGCAGCAGCAATCGCATCGGCTTGCCGGCGACTGCGATATACCCTTTGGCACGCAGCACGTTCTGTTCGCGCGCCAGCCGCTGGACCGATGCGACCAGCCCGTCGAGATCGCTGATCTCCGGCAGTTCGACGACGATGGATGCGAAATCGTCGTGCTCGTGCTCCGCTTCGCCGTCATGGTGGGAAGGGCGCGAGGCGAGATCGTCTTCCGCCGCGGCTTCAAGACCAAGGATCACGCGGGCATCGACGGCGCCATCGGTGATCGGCAGCATCGGTACGCGACGCGGCATCTCGGCTGATATCGCGGCCCTGGCCGCTTCGAGGCCATCGGCGCCGGCAAGATCAGCCTTGGTCAACAGCACGATGTCGGCGCAGGCGATCTGATCCTCGAATACTTCCGAAAGCGGCGTCTCGTGGTCGAGATTTTCATCAGCGGCGCGCTGGGCTGCAACGGCCACTGGATCCGGCGCGAAGCGGCCGGCCGCCACCGCCTCGGCGTCCGCAAGGGCGATCACGCCGTCTACCGTGATGCGCGAGCGAATCTCGGGCCAGTCGAACGCTTTCAGGAGCGGTTTTGGCAGTGCCAGCCCCGACGTCTCGATCAGGATATGATCGGGCTTGACGGCGCGCGACAGCAATTGCTCCATGGCCGGAATGAAATCGTCGGCCACCGTGCAGCAAATGCAGCCATTGGCGAGCTCGACGATGTTTTCAGCCGGACAATCCGCATCGGCACAGGATTTCAGGATCTCGCCGTCCACGCCCTCGCTGCCGAACTCGTTGACGATGACGGCAAGCTTCTTGCCGTTTGCATTGGCGATGAGATGCCGGATCAAGGTCGTCTTGCCCGATCCGAGAAAACCGGTCACCACCGTTACAGGGACCTTTGCGAGCGTATTCATTCGGCGGCCTCCGGCGCGACAGCCAGGGATGCGGCAAGGGGTGGAATGCGGGCGAGCGATTGCTTGCGGAAGATTTCCGGGCGACTGCGCCACGGCACGATGCCATCCGGCGCAGCCGCATAGGCTGCCGCACCGGCGACGACATCCCCGGCATTTGCCTCCGAGAGGCGCCCGTAGACGTAGGACCATCGGCCCGGCGCGCTGAGTGCGACCGAGCATCCCTGGTTACACGCCGAGAGACATTCGACCGATACCAGTTTGACGCCCTCGGGCACGCCGATGCCGACAATGGCCGCGTGCAGGCGCGCGCCCGGCGTGGTCTCGCCCTCCTGCAGCGATTGGCCGGCGCGGCAAGTGATGCAGACGTGCAACGTTACGGTCATCGGCCTCCTCGATGCTTGGCGGGAGGCGATGAGGTACACGAACCGATGATTGCATGGGTTCGCTCCCCGTCGCGGAACACCCCGTCCGCCGGTCTCGTTCGTTGCGCTGGCAGGTCTCCCGGCTAACGGAGCAGGTTATCCCTCCGATCCCCTCCTTCCCGGCCCTAAAACGGGTCAGTGGCTTGGGCATCTCTCCGGTCACGGTCGCGGGGGCGGCTGCTTTTCAGGGCCAAACGCTTTAGATTTGAGCCCTATCGCATTCCCTCTTCGCCTGTCGTAGGACAGGCACCAGCGCAGGGCCACCATTTGCCCAACGTGGCGACTTGTCAAGCCAAAGGAGCACGCCTGATGATTTCCGAACAAGGTGCTGCCGCAAATGAAGAAGCCGCCGATTCCGAGGCTTCGCTCGATGCGCGCCATGCTTCGAAAATGGCAAAAAAGAAAGCCGCCCGCGACCGGATCATGGCGACCAAGCAGGGAGAAAAGGGCCTCATCATCGTTCACACCGGCGCCGGCAAGGGAAAATCGTCCTCGGCGTTCGGCATGATTGTCCGCTGCGTCGCGCATGGCTTTCCCTGCGCCGTCGTGCAATTCATCAAGGGCGCATGGGACACCGGTGAACGCCGCCTGTTGACCGGCCACTTTGGCGATCTCTGCCAGTTCTACGCGATGGGCGAAGGCTTTACCTGGGAGACCCAGGACCGCGCCCGCGACATTGCCGCCGCGCGGGCCGGTTGGGAAAAGGCCAAGGAACTGATTGCCGATCCGGCCTTGCGAATGGTCGTTCTTGACGAGATCAACATCGCACTGCGCTACGACTATCTGGACGTCGGCGAAGTCGTTACGTTCCTGAAAGAGGAAAAGCCGCCGCTGACCCATGTTGTCCTCACCGGGCGCAATGCCAAGCAGGAGTTGATTGACGTCGCCGACCTCGTGACCGAGATGACGCTGGTCAAGCATCCGTTCCGGTCGGGCATCAAGGCGCAGCCGGGCGTGGAGTTCTGACCAACTTGCCGAAATATCCAGATCGATGACCCGCGCATTGATGATCCAGGGAACAGGTTCGGACGTGGGCAAGTCGCTCATCGTGGCCGGCCTTGCCCGCGCGGCCTCTCGTCGCGGCCTTCGCGCGATGCCCTTCAAGCCGCAGAACATGTCGAACAATGCGGCGGTTACGGTTGACGGCGGCGAGATCGGACGCGCGCAGGCGTTGCAGGCCCAGGCCGCGGGCGTCGAACCTCACACCGATATGAACCCGGTGCTGCTGAAGCCGGAGAGTGATGTCGGCGCACAGATCATCGTGCAGGGACGCAGGCTTGCGACCATGCGCGCGCGCGAATATGCCGCCATGAAGCCTTCGCTGATGAGCGGAGTGCTCGAAAGCTTCGCCCGGCTGAAGGACCGCGCTGACCTTGTCATCGTCGAAGGCGCGGGCAGCGCAGCCGAGGTAAACCTTCGCAAGGCGGATATTGCCAATATGGGCTTTGCCCGCAAGGCCGGCGTGCCGGTGGTGCTGGTCGGCGATATCGACCGCGGCGGCGTGATCGCCCAGATCGTCGGCACCAAGGCCGTGCTCGATCCCGACGATGCCGCGACGATTGCGGGTTTCATCATCAACAGGTTCCGCGGCGATCCTGCCTTGTTCGATGACGGTTACCGCCTGATTGAAAACCGCACGACCTGGCGGGGTTTTGGGGTCTTGCCCTATTTTGCCCGCGCCAGCGAACTGCCGGCGGAGGACGCGCTGGGCCTTGCCGAATTGCGCAAGCAGGGCAAATGCAAAATCGCTTTCCTGGCGCTGTCGCGCATCGCCAATTTCGACGATCTCGATCCGCTGAAGCTCGAGCCTGAGGTCGATCTGGTGATGGTACGGCCGGGACAGGCAATTCCGGGCGATGCAAGGCTCGTCATCATTCCGGGCTCGAAGTCGACGCGCGGCGACCTCGCCTTCCTGCGCGCGCAAGGCTGGGACATCGATCTTGCCGCCCATCACCGTCGCGGCGGCCATGTGCTGGGCGTCTGCGGCGGCTACCAGATGCTCGGGCAGAGCGTTGCCGATCCCGAAGGAATTGAGGGTGCAAGCGGCCAATCGCCGGGGCTTGGGCTTCTGGACGTGACTACGGTGATGACACCGCAAAAGACGGTGACGCGCGTGACAGCCTCACACGCTGCAACGGGAGAGCGGTTTGAGGCTTACGAAATTCACATCGGGGTCACCGAAGGGGGAGACCGCGCACGGCCATTCGCCATTCTCGACGGCGCGCCGGAAGGCGCGGTATCGGCGGACGGACGGGTGTACGGCAGCTATTTGCACGGATTGTTTGCTTCGGATGGTTTCCGGAGAGCATTTCTTGCGCGATTGGATATTCCCTCCGCGCGCCATTCTTATCGCGCAAGGGTGGAAGACGCGCTCGACGCGCTCGCCGCCCATCTCGAAAATCACCTGGATGTCGACGGTCTGTTCGCGCTGGCCCGCTGAAGCATCTTGAGTCAACGCCCAAGCGCGGCGATCAGGCGCTGCCACTCCGTCTCATCGCCGGGAAGGCCAAGCCGCAACCATCCCGGCCTCTGCGCGAAGACGCGCGACCATATGCGCGCGCGCGCAAGCCGCTGCTGCGCAGGCCCCGCCTCACCAGTCTGATAAAGCCGAAACAGCGGCGTGCCGCCGACGAGGGTCCAGCCGAGCGTTTCGACTTGCGTATCGAGCCTCAGGCAATCGCGCGAGAGGCGCGCTGACGTTGCCTCGGCCCACTCGCGATCGAGCAAGGCGTGCTTTCCAATGGCGATGGCAGCTGCCGAAACCGGCCACGGGCCCGACATTGCCGCAAGCGCGGCGATGTCGGCCTCGCTGCCCGCGACGAAGCCCAGCCGGAGTCCGGCAAGGCCGTAGAACTTTCCAAAGGAGCGCAGGATCAGAAGCCCCGGCCGCGCTGCCCTTGACATCAACGACAGACCGGGAACGGCGTCGGCGAAACTTTCATCGATCACAAGCCGGCCGACGCGAGGCAGCAGCGCAAGCAGCCGGTCCGGGTCATGGCGCCGCCCATCGGGGTTGTTGGGGTTACCGACCACGGCAAGATCCGCCCCCGCAAGCGCTTCGATCTCGGAAGTCTCAACCAGGTCCCAACCCGCAGCCGAAAGCGTTGCGGCATATTCGCTGTAGGTCGGCGCAAGGATTTTTGCCCGGCCTGGAGAAGAGCGGCGAGGAAACGAAAGATAGGGCAGCAGTCCAATCGCCGCCTGTGCGCCACTGGTTGCCAGTATGGGTGCGGCTGTGCCGTAGGCTTGCCGCGCCGCCTGATGAAGCGATTCGATGTCGGATCGTGACGGCAGCGCGCGCCAGCACGCGAGTGGCAACTCGGCTGCGGGATACGGCAGGCGATTGATGCCGGTCGAGAGATCGATCCAGTCCTCCGCGCGGCCGCCGAAGCGCCGCAACGCCAGTTCGAGATTTCCGCCGTGCTCCGGCAATTCTCGTTCCCTCACGTCAAGGCCAGGGCCAGGATTATGAGCGCACCTGCCAGCAGGATCATGGCGCGGCGATAGAGTTTCAGTCCGGCAAGGATATCTTCGGCACGCGGATCGCGCGCCCCCTCGTTCAGCCAGGGTTCTTCCGCAACGCTCCCTTGATAGACCCGCGGACCGCTCAGCCGAACGCCAAGCGCGCCGGCCATCGCCGCTTCCGGCCAGCCCGCATTCATCGAACGGTGACGCCTGGCATCCCCCGCCATGCACGACCAGGCAGCCGAAGGCGACTGCGCAACAACTGCGAAAAGAAACCCGGTCAGGCGTGCGGGGACGAAATTGGCAAGATCATCGATGCGTGCCGCGGCCCAGCCGAACGCCTTATAACGGATCGTGCGGTGGCCGATCATTGAATCGAGCGTGTTGATCGCCTTGTAGCCGACAATTCCGGGCAGCCCGAACAAGGCACCCCAGAACACGGGCGCGACAACGCCGTCGGAGGCGTTTTCGGCGAGGCTCTCGATGGCCGCTCGCGCAATCCCCGCTTCGTCAAGGCTCGAAGGATCGCGACCGACGATGCGCGCCACCGCCAGTCGCGCGGTCTCGATATTGCCGGACTGCAAACCAAGCGCGACCGCGGCCACATGATCGTAGAGCGAGCGCAACGCAACCAACGGCCATGCAAGGATTCCCGCGACGAAAATGCGGCTCCATTCGCTGATCAGCAACGACTGGATGGCCAACGCCGCGGCCACCGCCAGCGCAATCACGATAAGCGCGGCCGCTGCGCCCGCCGCGCGGCGGACCCCCGCCGAGGCTGAAGATCGGTTGCAGTTCTTGTCCAGAAAATCGATCAGCCTGCCGAGCCAGGTGACGGGATGGCCGATACGCGCGAACAGCGGATCGGGCCAGCCCAACAGGGCGTCCACCGACATTGCCACCGCCATGGCTCCCGCAAATCCCACGCGCGCTCCTGCCTGTAGAGTTTTCGAGCGAAGTGTATGACGGTTCGCGTGAAGAAAACGCGTCAAAACAAAAGATTAGAGCCTCGGTTCTGATTCAATCAGAACCGAAAGGCTCCAAGGGAGGCGAGTGACCAATGCCGCGAAGGCCGCCTGGCTCACGGAACGGTCCTGTTGAAATACGTAAAGGCCATGCCGGTCAGGCCTCCGAGCATCGACCAAAAGACAAGGCTGGTCAGTGTCACCGCCACCACGAACTGATGCGACAGCGACGAAGGCACGTTGGTATCGACCGTCTGAAGCTGCGGAGCGCCGACCAGATGAGGCAGTATGATGAGGATCAGCCCGGCGATTGCTGCCGGCGCGGTCTGGCGCAGGAAGATCAGGCTCAAGCCCGCAGCGGTGGCGAGCGCAGCCATCACCCACCAGATTTGCCGGGACAATAGCGGTGCCGCCGGCACGCCGGGCAACTCGGGGGGAAGGCCGAGCCCGGGTGCGAGCGTAAACACCGCGAAACCCGCAAGTCCCCACACCAGCCCCTCATGCCAGGAAATTCTCTCATCCGCGTCCCCGCCCCGGATCGCGAACAGGGACGCCAGGACGAGCGCGAAGCCGATCGCCGTGAGCACGTTGGCGCCGGCGGTGAAGGCGTTGCGCTCCAGGCCGTCGCGAGGTTCCCAGGCTTGCGCGTCATGTTCATGCTCGGCGTGCGCCGGTTCCGAATGGTCGTGACCGGTCGCAGTGGCTGGCGCGGATGGCGCCCCGGCAAGGCCCGTTGGGTGATGGTGTTCGGCCGCCCTCTCGTAAACCTCAGCCTTGAGGATCAAGGGCACGGTGCCAAATTGCTGGATCACGGTGATCGTCGCACCGACGGCAAGACCGGTAACGACCGCAGAAAACACGATCGAGCGAAAGACGTTCATGAGAGCAGGACTAGTGGCAGGGGAAAGCGTTCGAGTGCCTCACATCGTGGGCGGCGTTGTGAAGAACCTCGATGTGCGAGAAACCGACCACCCCAACGATGAAAAGGCCGAGCGTCATGGCCAGAACGGACTGGGCAAGCCGGGAAGCCTTGCTGCCAGCAAGCGGAAGGTGGGCGGCTTGGGACTGGGTCATTCGATTGCTCCGTGGTTTTCAAAAGCTGGGCCAGCAAGTTTCCGTGCGACGTCACGGCTCGTCAGGTGAAGATTTTTTCCCACCGCGATGTTGTTTTGCGCGATCTTGCGGTCTGCCGCCATTCTGAAGGCCTGCTCGCGTTCGCCGAAATATTGCAGGCAGTCGGCGGGCGTTGGCTCGAACTTGAGCAGCGTTCGAAATGCCCGCCGGTGCACCATGCAGCAAGCGCAATGCGCCTCGAGGGGAAAACTCAGGGCATCGATGTCCGATCGCCAGAACGCCTTCGTGCTGACGAGATCGTCCGCGTTCGGAATTTTGGAAAGCACGCTTGTCGTCCCCCGTTGACTTCTAGAACTGCCAGTGTGCGCGGCCGGCAAATATATGCGCCGGGCCACGGTCCGCATTGTAGCCCGGATTGCAGAGATACTGATAGTCGAAAGTCAGCCGCGTGGAGAGCGTCACTGCGTAGCTGTAATAGACCTCGAAAATCTTCTCCGCCTGATAATTGGTCAATTGCCCATCGCCGATCAGGATGCCGAGCCCGCCCGCGTTGAGGAATGCGATGTGCTCGCTGCTGATGCCGTTGATGACGCCGGCAAGGCCGATCGTGTCGTCGGGCCGGCCCCATGATCTGCCGTTGATCGAGACGCCGCCCGAGACGGTGCGGTCGACATCGGTGAAATCCCAGGGCTCGACCTGGCCGTCGGCCCAGCCCGCTCGAAAAAATGCGCCGAACGTAGCGTTGAGCTGCTGCTCGATGTTGAGGCTGACGCCGGTGCGGCTGCGATAGCTGCGCACCGCGTTGATGTCGGCAGGCCCGCCGGTCAGTTGCGCGAGCGCGACGGCGTCTGAAAACTCGCCGGCGCTGCCGCGGCTCAAGAAGCCGGTGAGCTTGATCTTGCCTGGCTGGCCCCAAAGGTCGTGGCGCTCCTCGATCTCGCCGACCAGCTGAAACTGCTGGAAGGTCGGATCGAGCGAATAGGCCAGCGGGCTCATGCCGCCGGCCGGCGTCACCGAGAGATCGAATATGCCGGCGCGGAGCGTGTAGCGGCCGGTGTACCATTCGACCGCGGCGCCGTAAGTGTAGCCCCAGCCGTCGCCCGCATAGTCGAAGGTGCCGGCGTTGATCACCGACCAGTTGAGGAAATCCGCCTTCGGATTGTTGGCGTAACGGTTGGTGTCGAAAATGTCGACGATGCCGAAGCGGCCGACGGTAAAGACCAGGCGATCGCTACTGCGCGTTCCCTTGAATTGATAGAAATCGTCGTCGACCTGTTCGGTGTCGCCGCCGAGATTGATGGTCTGGCGCAGGAAGGCGCGCTGTACGCGGGCGTAGGGCGTGGAGGAGCCGAGCTTGTAGGACTCTGCCGAGGGAAAGCCTGCCGCACCATGGGTATCATTGAAGCCAAAGCCCTGATCGATTTCAGGATTGGCCCAGAACTCGGCGCCCTGCCAGAGTTTGACGCCGGTCGAGAGCGTAAGGTCCAACGTCTCCTTTGCCTGGGCGCCGCCGGAGAGGCTGTTTCGGCCTTCGTAGGGCGAGCGAAACGCCGGATAGGCCTGTTCGACGAAAGTCGCCTGTCCGTGCACGGCGAAGATGAAGATATCGGCTGCGGGTACGAAACGCGACGGCGCCAGCCTCGCCGGGCGCGAGGGATCGTCGAAGCGATAGTTCAAGCCGAGACGAAGCTGATGCAGCGAGAAATCGGACACTGTCCGCTGGGCGATGAGCGGAAAGGTCACGCTGGCGTTGGGGTAGCCGGTCCAAAGATATTCGCCTTTGACGGTCCAGCTCGGCGCAACCGGCACTTCGAGGCCCGCACCTGCAGCCCAGCCGAACCGCCACAGAAAATGGTCTTCCGAATTGCCGGTCGCAACCTGCGTCAGCGTCTGCTGGTTGTATGTCCACGCCAGGCCACCGGTTGCATAAAACAGCCAGTTGCCGGGTGCATAGCCGAAACGACCGCGCAGCGTTCCCGACGACAGCACGGTTTCGCTGAACGTGCCGTCACCAAAGCCACGCTGGGAAAAATTCGAGACACCGCCGATGGTCAGGCCGTCAGGATTGGGGAAGGCGGGAAACGAGCCATCGGCCTCGATACCGAGCACCAGGCGGTTCGGCAGCGTGGTGCCGTAGCCGAACTGCACCCCTTCGAAAAAGCTGCCGCCTTCGGTGAACGCATTGGGGGAGCGGAAGAGCCCGAATGAGCCCGCGACCGCTGCACCTCCGGCGGCCGGTTCGGCGCTCCATCTTTCGCGGCCCGCTGCCAGCCCCACGTGACCGCCGACATAGAAGCCTGTCCAGTCGTAGTCGAGCGGCGGAGGCGCCTTTACGGGCAGATCGGCGGCAATACTCTTTAACGTCAGCAGGAGACATGCAGCAGCGCTGCAGCCGCAAGCGAGCGACGCTCTTCGGATCGCAAATTTGAGAGAATTGACTTTGGCACGCACGGCCGGCGGCCCCTTCATCCGCGAGACAACCCAATCGTTCGTCATCGCAGCGAAAGCACCGCCCCAAGCGCGCGCACCGCACGCCGGATGGATGACTGTTCAGGCCGGTCTCCTGACTTGCGGGTCGATGCTCTGCTTCCGCCTTCCCGGGCTGGTAAAGCCTAGTGGCCTCGTGGAAAAGAGCTCACCGCCTACAGTTGCGGGCGCAGTTGCGGACTTGGCCTGGTTTTAACGACAGGCCTTACCGAATTCCCTTTTTGCCGATCTCTCGACCGGCAAACCTGAACGAATGCATCTTCCAATTTAATTTGCAGCTGTCAATCCAGCTTCGGTTACCCATTGCAGCGGCCCGGTTTGACACGTGAATCCGCAATAGAATGCGTCACCGGGAATTCGTTACTTCGATTTCGCCTTTGTTTTACCGGCTATTGATGGTTACTGCTTTCGACCGGAGGCAGGCATGTGCGTCGTCTTGATAACCGGAGGGGCTCGATCGGGAAAAAGCCTGCGCGCCGAAGCCCGTGCGCGCGCCTTTGCGGGGCAGCCCGTCTATATTGCCACCGCAGAAGCGCTCGATGGCGAAATGGTCGAGCGAATCGCCGGGCACCGCGCCCGGCGCGGAGACGACTGGATCGAACGGGAGGTGCCGCTCGACCTCGTCCCGGCGCTGACCGAAACGGACGGCAGGGGCGCAAGGCTCGTCGATTGCCTGACGCTCTGGTTGTCCAACCTTTTTCATTCGGGACGCGACTGGTCGCGGGAAGTTGCAGAGCTCGCCGAGGCCTTGACACGGCAGCGCAGCCCGGTCGTCCTGGTTACCAATGAGGTGGGGCTTGGTATCGTGCCCGATAATGCGCTTGCGCGCGCCTATCGCGATGCGGCCGGATTCATGAACCAGACCATCGCGGGCGTTGCGGATGAGGTGGAATTCGTCGTGGCGGGTTTGCCGATGAAGCTAAAATAGTCGGCCGTAACTTTCGAAGGGGTCACATGCGCGATTTCGAGCTCTTTGGATCGATCGTTACCGACGTGAGGATTGCGCTGTCGTTCTCCACGATTCTCCGCCTCGGTCCGGCGGAGGCGGTCAGCGACGGTGATGTGGCACGCGCGGGCTGGGCCTTGCCGGTGGCCGGACTGCTGATTGGCCTTGCAGGGAGCGCCATCTATTGGATCGCAAGCGGCATCGGCCTGACCGGCGACGCTGCCGCGATGCTCGCTTTGGCGACGACGATCCTCATCACCGGCGCGATCCACGAAGATGGTCTTGCCGATACCGCCGACGGCCTGGGCGGTGGCCGGACAAGGGATCAGAAGCTTGAAATCATGCGCGACAGCCGGATCGGCACCTACGGCGCCTGCGCACTCATCATATCGCTCGTCCTGCGATGGAGCGCAGTTGCGACGATCGGCAAGCCGGGGCCGGTGACGGCGGCACTCCTGGTATCGCATGCCGCGGCGCGCGCGACGTTGCCGGTTTTCATGTGGCTGGTCCCCCCGGCGCGATCAGATGGGCTCTCGGCCGGCGCCGGACAGCCGCCAGACCGAAGCGCCCTCATCGCCTGTGGTCTGGGGGCGTTTTGCCTCGCCTGCGGTTTCGGGCTGAGCAGGGCGATCGCAGCCGTTTTCTTGCTGTTGCTCGTGGGGTTGATAACGGCCCGGCTTGCCACGCGACAGGTTGGGGGTCAGACGGGCGACATATTGGGCGCGTTGGAGCAAGTCAGCGAAATGGCGATCATGCTGATGGCGGTGGCGCTCTTTCAGACGGAGCCGTGACCCTGATGGTCTCGTTCGACGAGGATTTTCGGCGGCAGCTGCGCGAGCTGTTCATCTGGCGCCGCGACGTACGGCGCTTTCGTCGCGATCGCCTTCCCGACGGTACGCTGGAGCGGCTGATCGAGATTGCCTGCCTTTCGCCTTCGGTCGGGCTCAGCCAGCCCTGGAGGTTCGTCATCGTCGAGGACGCGGCACGGCGCGAAGCCGTAATCGAGGATTTCAAGGCCTGCAACGCAAAAGCGCTGGCGTCTTATTCAGGCGAACGGGCCGCGCAATACGCCGCGCTCAAACTCGCCGGCCTTAAGGAGGCCCCTGGCCATTTGGCCGTATTTGCCGAAAAGGCAAGCGAACTGGGTCACGGCCTTGGCCGGATGACGATGCCGGAGACGATCGAATATTCGGTTGTCGCGGCCATCTCTTCCATGTGGCTTGCCGCGCGCGCGGAAGGAATAGGGCTCGGCTGGGTGTCGATATTCGATCCCCTTCGGATCGGCGAAATACTTTCGTTGCCGAAATCCTGGAAGTTCATCGGATATCTCTGCATTGGCTATCCCGAGGCGGAATTCGACCGGCCCGAGCTCGAGCGCGCGGACTGGGAGCAGCGCCGCGCAGGAGAGGAATTTACGACCCGGCGTTGAGGCAGCGAAGCCGGGCTCGGCCAGGCCCTCCCTCTCATGCCGCCTTCGCCATCTGTGTCAGCCGCTCCATTGTGGTTGCCTGCATGCTCGGCCGCGCTTCCATATGGGTGAGCCAGGCAACGAGATTGGCATGGGACCCGCCGAGTTCCTTCCATTCCGGGGTTGCGGTGAAGAACGACATCGCCGGCGCCACCAGCAGGTCCGCAAGCGATAGCGCATCGCCGGCGAAATATTTCTGCTCGCCCAGGAGCCGCGAAAGCTCTGCGAATACACAGCGTGCCCTGGGCATCGCCGCCTCAATCGCCGCTTCGTCGGGAGCAAGCCCCAGGAGGCGCGGACCTATCACACGGTGGAAGACGATGACATTGCCGACGCCGTGGAAAAGGTACCAGTCGTTGATGTTCATCACCTGGTCCATGCGTGCCAGCCGTCTTGGATCGGACGGCGTCAGCGCGGGCGTCGGCAAAACCCGCTCGAGATAACGCAGGATGGCCTGGGTCTCGTAGAGAGAAAAACCATCATGTTCCAGCACTGGAACCCTTCCGAAGGGATGGCGCGCCAGATGCTCAGGAGAGCGCATGGTGCCCGGCGCCACCGGCGAAAGCCGCCATGAGGCACCCTTCTCTTCCAGAGCTGTCATCGCCGAACGTCCGAACGGGCTGCCGGGAATGGAATGCACGACGAATTGCGACATGATGATCTCCTCAACCAGTCTGCCGTTGCAGATACATTAATTGCTGCCGCGCTCGGCCTCCCGCACGAAACGCTCGATCAGGCCCGGCCAGCCGCCATCGACGTCCTTGCGCATCGAGGCGCCGGCCTCCGCGCCCATGGTCTCGAACTTGTGGTGTACCAGTTCGACGCGGGTGGCTTCCGCCCCTTCGGCGGTAAAGCGCACATCGACTTCCGACTTCATTGAGAGGTCGGGTTTCCATTGCGCGTTGACCTGCCACAGCATGACCAGACGATGCGGCGGTTCCCAGACAATGATGGTGGCAACGCTGGTCTGGGTTCCGTCTTCGGAAATCTCGAGCCAACGCCCGCCCAGCCGCGGCTCCATCAAGACCTTCTCAATGGGCTTCTTGCCGACACCGTGATCGTGAGGCCACCAGCGCGTGAGCCCGCTTGTGAAAACCTCGAACGCATGCGCGAGCGGAGCCTTCACAGACATGATTTTGCGCACCGGCGCGATGACGCCCATCTCGTTCATCACCTGCTCCCTTTTGCCCTGTGGGATCGTTCGGCTTCAAGCTTGAAAGCTTCCAGCGCGTCGCCCCAGAAACCATCCAGCCACTCGCGCAATTCCATCAGGCCCTCCCGCCGCAGGGAGTAGATCCGCCGCGCGCCCTCGCTGCGTTCCACCACGAGCCCCGCCTGCTTCAGCGCCTTGAGGTGCTGCGAGACGGCCGGACGCGACACCGGCAAGCCAGCGGCGATCAGATTGACCGGGCGTGGTCCGTGACGCAGACGCTCGAACACCCTCCTCCGCGTCGGGTCCGCCAACACCGCCAGGGCAGTTCCGTAAGCCATAGCTAACCGTAAGCTGAAACTTACCCAATGTCAAGGCAAGCGTCTCGAAGCGTGCCCAGCGGCTGCGACCGGCTTGCGTTGAGATAGCAATTTGATTTGCGCTCTCGAAAGCGTCGGCTAGGTTCTCATACGGATTTTGGCGCCGCCCTGGTCAATGGGTTGCGCCGGGGCATTGGACATGAACGTGAACGACATCTCTTTCGAAGCAGCGCTTTCGGCGCGCGTCGACCAGATGTGTGACGCCTGTACGCGGTGCGGCAAGTGCGTCGAAGCCTGCCCGAGCGTAAAGCCCGCCGGACTAGAGGACGCTGCTCCCCAAGACGTCATCGGCGGCATCATCGATATCATTCGCACCGGCGAAGGCGCGCAGTCGTCGCGCAGATGGGCGCAGTCCTGCATGCTGAGCGGTGAGTGCATCAAGGCATGTGACGAGGGCGTCAATCCGCGCTTTTTGCTGGCGATGGCGCGCGTGGCGATCGCGAAAGCGGAGCATCATCTGCCGGAACGACGGCGCCACGGCGTCGAGAAATACCGCGATCTCGGCCGCGACGTGACCGTGCTGTCACGCCTGCAGCTCGAGGGCGAGGTGCTCGAGCGGCTCGGCCAGAAATCGGCGTCGGTGGCGACGCCAACCGAGAGGCCGGACTTCGTGTTCTACACCGGCTGCAACGTGCTGAAGACGCCGCATATCGCGCTGCTTGCGCTCGACATCATGGATGCGCTCGGTATCAGTTACCAGGTCATGGGCGGACCAAGCCATTGCTGCGGTGTCGTGCAGCTTCGTCCCGGCAACGTCGAAATGTCCGGCCGCATGAGCACCAGCAGCGCCGAAAAGCTCGCGCAGTCGAAATCAGGCCAGGTGATCTCGTGGTGCCCCAGTTGCTATGTGCAGTTCACGGAAACCACGCTGCCGGCAATCGAGCGCCAGCGCGGCGTGCGGCCGTTCGAGATCACGCCGTTCATGCGTTTCCTTGACGGACGGCTCGACCAGCTCATCCCGCTTTTGCGCGAGCGCATCGAGATGCGGGTGGCGCTGCACCGCCATGGCGGCGTCGCCGGCGTCATGGAGGCGGCTGCGAAAATCCTGCAGTCGATCCCGGGTATCGCGCTGGTCGATCTGAATCAGCCGGCGGTCGGGTTGCAGAGCATCAGTGTCGGGGCCTTGCCGGCGTTCAAGCGGGAGCTACAGCTCAAGGAATTGCAGGCGGCGGAAGATGCCGGCATCGATGTGCTGGTGACGGTCTATCATTCCGATCACCGCGAGCTATGCGCGCATGAGCGCGAGCGGCCGTTCCGTATCGTCAACCTGCTCGAACTGGTCGGCGCGAGCATGGGGCTGAGGCGCCATGACCGCTACAAGGAACTCAAGATCATGCAGGACGCCGACCAGATCATTTCCGAATGCGGCGAGCTGATCGAACAACACGCGCTTGATCCGGCCAAGGTGCGCGACGTCGTCGTCAAGGGGTTGCTGGGCGACCAGCCGCTGCCGCTGCGGGCGGGCCGCCAGGATTGATCCCTGCTCGAGAACGTTATCGCCATGAATCCCGCCAACCTTCCCTTTGATTCCGAAGCCATGCTGCAGGGGTTGCGCGGCTGGGTGGAATGCGAGAGCCCGACCTGGGATGCGGCTGCCGTCAACCGCATGCTCGATATCGCGGCGCGCGAGATGGCGATCATGGGCGCATCGATCGAACGGATCGCTGGACGGGAGGGTTTTGGCGGCTGCGTACGTGCGAAATTTCCGCATCCGAAACAGGGCGAGCCCGGTGTCCTGATCGCGGGCCATCTCGACACCGTCCATCCCTTGGGCACGCTTGAGAAGCTGCAATGGCGGCGCGAGGGCAATAAATGCTTCGGACCCGGGATTTTCGACATGAAGGGCGGCAACTACCTCGCATTGGAGGCGATCCGGCAGCTGGGGCGCGCTTCCTTCACCACGCCGCTGCCGATCACCGTGCTGTTTACGCCGGACGAGGAAGTCGGCACGCCGTCGACGCGCGACATCATCGAGGCCGAGGCCGCACGGAACAAGTACGTGCTGGTGCCCGAGCCGGGCCGTCAGAATAATGGTGTCGTCACCGGACGCTACGCGATCGCGCGGTTCAATCTCGAAGCGGTCGGCAAACCGAGCCATGCCGGGGCCACGCTGTCGTCGGGACGCTCGGCCATTCGCGAAATGGCGCGGCAGATCCTCCTCATCGACGGCATGACGACCGAGGACTGCACCTTCAGCGTCGGCATCGTGCATGGCGGCCAATGGGTCAACTGCGTCGCCACCACATGCACCGGCGAAGCGCTGAGCATGGCCAAACGCCAGGCCGATCTCGACCGCGGCGTCGAGCGCATGCTGGCGCTGTCGGGCACGACAAACGACGTAACCTTCAAGGTCACGCGCGGCGTGACACGGCCGGTATGGGAGCCGGATGCCGGCACCATGGCACTTTATGACAAGGCGCGCCGCGTCGCGGAAGCGATGGGCGTCGATCTTCCCCACGGCAGCGCCGGCGGGGGCTCCGACGGCAACTTCACCGGGGCGATGGGAATTCCGACGCTAGACGGGCTTGGCGTGCGCGGCGCCGACGCCCATACCCTCAATGAACATATCGAGGTCGACAGCCTCGCCGAGCGCGGCCGCCTGATGGCCGGCCTGCTCGCTACATTGGAGTGAAACCCCCATGGCAAAGGCCGGTTCTCATCAAATACCGTTCAAGCCCATTCGCGCCCGTGCCGAGAAACGCAAGGGCGGTCCCAAGGGGCTGGAAAAGCTGCTGCCGCCGAAGCCCGACATGAAGGCGCTCGCAAAACTGGCCGACGACCGCTTCCTTGCCGAAATGACCAGGCGCGTGTTCTCCGCCGGATTTGCCTGGAGCGTGATCGAGAACAAGTGGCCGGATTTCGAAAAGGCCTTCCTCGGTTTCAAGCCTGCCAAGCTTGTCTTTCAACCGGACGATTTCTGGCACGATCTGCTGAGCGACACGCGCATCGTGCGCAACGGCGCCAAGATCCAGTCGGTGCGGGAAAATGCCGCCTTCGTGCAGGAGATCGCCAAGGAACATGGCAGCTTCGGCAAGTTTCTCGCGCAATGGCCTTCAACCGACCAGGTCGGACTACTCAACCTGCTCGCCAGGCGCGGCAGCCGTCTGGGCGGCAACACCGGGCAGATGTTCCTGCGCTTCATGGGTTGGGACGGATTCGTGACGTCGCAGGACGTGGTCGCGTGCCTGCGCGATGCGGGCCTCGATATCGCCGAGGAGGTGAAGTCGAAAGGCGACCTCGCCAAGGTGCAGGCGCAGTTCAACGCCTGGGCGACCGAAACCCGATTGCCCTACGTGCATCTGTCACGTATCTGCGCCATGTCGATTGGCGAAAACCGTTCGCCACATTAGGGTCTGGCACCGGGTTTGCGTTTGCGGCAGCCGGCATTGCCTGGAGCCTTGCGACCAGGCAATGCCTTCGCTCCCGGCAAACGCCGGATTGCTTCGCTTGCGCTCGCCATGGCGGGGGGCGTGCATGCAAAATGGAATTGCTGCATAACTTGCGCTACCGGCAATACCGGTTCTAACCTTCAGCGTGACAACTGACGAGACAGCGTTGATGCCCGGTATTGCCGTTGGCGGCTTCCTGCACGAGACCAACACTTTCGCTCCGACGAAAGCGACCTATGCCGATTTCGTCCATGGCGGCGGCTGGCCGTCGATGAGCGAAGGCGCCGACGTGCTCAAGCTGATCCGCAATATCAATGTCGGGCTTGCCGGTTTCATCGACGAAGCGGAAGTGCAAGGCTTTGAGCTCGTGCCGACCATCTTTGCCGCCGCAAGTCCATGTGCGCACGTGACAAGGGATGCCTATGAGCGCATCGCCAACGCCATTGTCGATGGCATCAAGAAGGCGGGTCCGCTGGATGCGGTGTATCTGGACCTGCACGGCGCCATGGTGTGCGAACATCTCGATGATGGCGAGGGCGAAATTCTCGCGCGCGTGCGGTGCCTGATCGGAGAAGACGTGCCGCTGGTGGCAAGTCTCGACCTGCACGCCAACGTCACGCCGCAAATGATGCAATACGCCGACGCCCTGATCGCCTACCGTACCTATCCTCATGTGGATATGGCCGAGACCGGCCGCGCCACTGCCCGACATCTCGCGCGGTTGCTCCACTCCAGGCAGCGCTTTGCGAAGGCTTTCCGCCAATTGCCGTTCCTGATCCCGATCAGCTGGCAGTGCACCTTCGATCAGCCCGCCAGGGGCATCTACGAGAAACTGGCCGCGCAGCAGAACGAGGCCGTGCCGACGCTGTCCTTCTGCCCTGGATTTCCGGCGGCCGATTTCCCTCACTGTGGGCCGAGCGTGTTCGCCTATGCTCGAACGCAGGCGGATGCGGAATCCGCGGTGGACAAGCTTGCCACCCTGATCGAAAATCACGAGAGCGGTTTCGACGGCCGCATCTACACTCCGGACGACGGCGTGCGCCTTGCAATGGAACTCGCCAAGACCGCGAGCAAACCGATCATCATAGCCGATACCCAGGACAATCCGGGCGCCGGCGGCGATTCCGATACTACCGGCATGCTGAGGGCACTCGTCCGCAACAAGGCCACGCGCGCGGCGACCGGCACGATCTGTGATCCGGATGCCGCCACAGCGGCCCATGCCGCCGGCGTTGGCGCGGCGATCAAAATCGCGCTTGGCGGAAAATCGGGGATCAAGGGCGACGCGCCTTACGAGGAGACGTTCGTGGTTGAAAGCCTGTCGGACGGAAAATTCGTGGCCCCCGGCCCCTATTTCGGTGGCCGTGACATGGACATGGGGTTATCAGCTTGCTTGCGGATCGGCGATGTTCGTGTGGTTGTGAGCTCGCACAGGGCGCAAATGGCGGACAAGTCGATGTTCCGCCATGTCGGTATAGAACCAACCGAGCAGGCGATCCTGGTCAACAAGAGCTCGGTGCACTTTCGCGCCGATTTCGAACCGATTGCCGAGCGCCTCCTGATCTGCGCTGCGCCCGGCGCAATGCCGGCCGACACCGCAGCCCTACCCTGGACAAGGCTCCGCCCGGGCATTCGTCTCAAACCGAACGGACCTGCGTTCGTCGCACCCGACAAGACAAGCACCCTCTCTCCTGCCATCGGATAACACAATGCCCAATATCGACCGTATCGACGCCTTTGCCGACGAACTCACCGCGATCCGCAGGGACCTGCACGCCCATCCCGAGATCGGGTTCGAGGAGGTTCGCACCTCGGGGATCGTCGCCGAAAAACTCGCGCAATGGGGCATCGAGGTTCACCGCGGATTGGGCGGCACCGGTGTGGTCGGCGTGCTCAAGGGCAACGGCTCGGGCACCAAGCGCGTCGGGCTGCGCGCCGACATGGACGCGCTGCCGATGGAGGAGAACACCAATCTGACATGGCGCTCCACCATTCCCGGCCGCTTTCACGGCTGCGGCCATGACGGCCACACCACGATCCTGCTCGGCACCGCGCGCTATCTCGCCGAGACCCGCAATTTCGACGGCACCGTGCATTTCATCTTCCAGCCCGCGGAGGAAGGCCTCGGCGGCGCGCGGGCGATGATCAAGGACGGGCTGTTCGAAAAATTCCCTTGCGATGAAATCTACGGCCTGCACAACGCGCCCGACCTCAGTCATGGCGAGCTTGCCATCCTGCCGGGGCCGGCGATGGCGGGAGCGGATTTCTTCGACATTACCATCAACGGCTACGGCGCGCACGGCGCGATGCCGGAACGCTCGAAGGACCCGGTCGTGATCGCGTTTGCGCTCGGACAGGCATTGCAGACGATCGTCAGCCGCAATGTCTCGCCGACCGAGGCTGCCGTGCTGTCGATCACGCAGATTCATGCCGGCTCCGCCTATAATGTAATCCCGGGCGAAGCAAAGCTGGCCGGCACGATCCGCGCCTTTTCCGACGAGGTGCGCAGTCTGATCCGCGAGCGGATACGGGCGATGTGCGCCGGCATCGCGGCCGCTTTCCAGGTGGAGATCGCGGTCGACATCCGCGACATCTTCAGCGTGCTGGTGAACCAGGAAGAACATTCCAGAGTAGTCGCGGACGTGGCCAGGACGATTGTCGGTCCCACCAATGTCAAGACAAGGTCGCAGCTCAAGATGGGCAGCGAAGACTTCGCAGACATGCTGCAGGCCGTGCCCGGTGCCTATTTCTGGCTCGGTCACGACGGATCGGTGCCGGTGCACAATCCCGCCTTCACGCTCGACGACAAGATTCTCCCCGTCGGCGCCAGCATGTTCGCCCGCATCATCGAAACCCGATTGCCGGTGGGAAGCAATGCGTGAGCAAACCGCAGGAAACGACAACACCCCGCTGCACGATCTCAGCGCAATTGACCTGATCGCGGGCTTTCGCGCCCGCCAGTTCTCGCCTTCCGAAGTACTTGAGGATGTGCTGGCCCACATTGCCGTGTGGGAGCCACACATCAAGGCGCTCTACGCCTTCGATCCGGAAGGCGCCCGGAAGACGGCCAGGGCATCGACCGAACGCTGGCAGAACGGCGAGCCGATCACGCCGCTCGACGGCGTACCCGCCACCATCAAGGATAACATCGCAACCAAGGGCGTGCCGGTGCCGCTGGGCACGGCGTCAACCAGACTGGCGCCGGCTGAGGCGGATGCGCCGCCGGCCGCGCGACTGCGCGAAGCAGGCGCCATCATTTTCTCCAAAACCACCATGCCCGATTACGGCATGCTGTCGTCGGGCCTTTCGAGCTTCCATGCCCTCACCCGCAATCCCTGGGATCTCAGCAAGAATCCCGGCGGCTCCAGCGCGGGTGCGGGCGCGGGCTGTGCGGCGGGTTACGGCCCGCTGCATCTTGGCACGGATATCGGCGGCTCGGTGCGACTGCCGGCGTGCTGGTGCGGCCTCGTCGCACTCAAGCCCAGCCATGGACGCGTTCCGGTCGATCCGCCCTATGTTGGCCGCGTTGCCGGACCGATGACCCGCACCGTCGATGACGCAGCGTTGATGATGAGCGTGCTGTCGCGGCCCGATCGCCGCGACGGCATGAGCCTGCCGCCCGATAACCTCAACTGGAAGGGGCTCGACAAGAACGTTCGCAAGTCGCGCATCGGATTGATGCTTGATCCCGGCGTAGGCCAGGCGCTCGAACAGGATGTCCGCGACGTTGTCGTGAAGGCGGCGAAGGCGTTCGAAGCCGCGGGCGCCATCGTTACCGAGGTCAACGGCATAATGACCCGTCAGATTCTCGACGGCCTCGACAATTTCTGGCGTGCGCGCCTTTGGGACGAGCTTTCGCAATTGGCTGCCGTCGAACGCAGCAAAACCTTGCCCTATATCCTCAAATGGGCCGAGGCCGGTGCGAAGCTTTCGGGCGTTGACGTCGTGCGCGGCTTCAACGCCACCATGGCGATCCGCGCGGCCGCGGCAAAGCTGTTCATCGATTTCGACTACGTGATTTCGCCGGTCTCGCCTGTTGTGAAATTCGGCGCCGAACTCGCCGCACCGCTCAATGACCCCGACCGGCCGTTCGAACATATCTGCTACACAGTTCCCTGGAACATGGCGGAAAATCCGGCCATTTCGATCAATGGCGGCTACGACGCGGCGGGCTTTCCGATCGGCGTGCAGATCATCGGCCGCCGTTTCGACGACATCGGCGTGCTCGGAATGGCCAAAGCGTTCGAAGGCTTGCGGGAGGCGCAAAGGCCGTGGCCGAGTGCGCCTGGAAAGCAATAGTCAGCGCAGGGAAAAATCTGGATTGCTTCGCTGCGCTCGCAATGACGTCATCGCGAGGAGCGCAAGCGACGAAGCAATCCAAAATCCGCCGGAACGACGAAAGAAAGCAGGAAGGATTGCCGATGCCTTACGAAACCATCATCTACGACGTCGCAGACAACATCCTCACCATCACGCTGAACCGGCCCGACAAGCTCAACGCCTTCAACGCCACGATGCAGCGTGAGTTGATCGACGCATTCGATGCCGCCGACAAGGACGACAATATCCGCGTCATCATCGTCACGGGCGCCGGCCGGGCTTTTTGCGCAGGTGCCGATCTTTCCTCCGGCGCCGATACTTTCGACCGCGACGCGCGGCGCGGACCTGTCAGGCGGCTGCCCAACGGCGGTGTCGACTACAGCGATCCCAATGCGCGCGACGGCGGCGGTCAGGTGACGTTGCGGATCTTCAAATGCTTAAAGCCGGTAATCGCGGCCGTGAACGGCGCCGCCGTCGGTATCGGCGTCACCATGCAGCTTGCGATGGATATCCGTATCGCTTCCGAGAGCGCGCGCTTTGGGTTTGTTTTCTCCCAGCGCGGCATCGTGCCCGAAGCCGCCTCGAGCTGGTTCCTGCCACGGATCGTCGGCATCTCGCAGGCGCTGGAGTGGTGCTACACGGGCCGCGTGTTCCCGGCCCAGGAGGCTCTGGCCGGGCGCCTTGTCAGTAAAGTCGTGCTGCCGGACGAGTTGCTGACGACCGCGCGCGGCATCGCCCGCGAGATCGCCACCAAGACCGCACCCGTATCGGTCGCGCTGATCCGGCAGATGATGTGGCGCATGCTGGGCGCCGACGATCCGATGGAGGCGCACAAGGTCGACAGCCGCGGCATCTATAGCCGTGGCCGCTCGGAGGATGTGAAAGAAGGCGTGATGTCGTTCCTGGAGAAACGCCCCGCGAACTTCAAGGACAAGGTGTCGTCCGACATGCCGGATTATTTTCCGTGGTGGACCGAGCGGGAGTATGGGTAGATCGTCGTCCCGGTCAAGCCAACGGGTCGCGCGAATGCGCGCCCGATGACAGGCTCTGCGCGAGCCGGGACCCATAACCACCGACCTTTGTTTGGCGAAGAATCCTGGCCACTCTGCTCACTTGATAGATCGCGCGGTATGGGTCCCTGCTTTCCGCAGGGACGACGACTTTTCTACCGCATCACCAACGCCACCCTGCCGATCGCCTTGCGGTCGATCAGAAGCCGCATCGCTTGCGCGTAATCTTCGAGCGGCAGGCGGTGCGAGACATGGGGACGGACCTTTCCCGCCTCGGCCCACTGCAACAGCGCTCGCATTCGCGCTTCGCCGATATCAGGTTCCCTGCGCGCCGCTTCGCCAGCACGTACGCCAACCACGCTCGCGCCCTTGATCAGCAGCAAATTGGTGCGGGCAAGCCCGATGCCGCCGGTGAACCCGATAATCAGTATGCGTGCGCCCCACGCGATGCAGCGCAGGCTGTTCTCGAAGATTTCGCCGCCGACGGGATCGAACACCACGTCGGTGCCGCGGCCATCGGTGATGCGTTTGACGGCATCGCGAAACGGCTCGCGCGCATAAAGCACCAGGTGATCGGCGCCTCTCGCTTTGGCCACGTCCAGTTTTTCCTCCGACGATGCTGCCGCTATCACCGTTGCGCCCATCAACTTGCCGATCTCGACCGCGGCAAGCCCGACGCCGCCGCCGGCGCCATGTACCAGCAGGACTTCGCCCGGCCGGAGATGGCCGCGATCGACCAGGGCATGATAGGCGGTACCGTGCGCGGCGAGGAAGGTCGCGCCTTCCGCGTCGTCGAAGGTCGACGGCAGCGGTGTGAGCTGCGTCGGCAGAACGACGACCTCGTCGGCATAGGCCCCGTACCGCATCCTGACGATCACGCGGTCGCCGACGGCAACTCCATCGACGTCGGCGATCTCTGCCACCCGGCCTGCGGCCTCGACCCCGGGCGTAAACGGCAGTTCCGGTTTCAATTGATATTCGCCTGCCGCCATCAATATGTCGGGAAAGTTGATGCCCGCCGCACGCACCGCCACACGCACCCGCCCAGGCTCGAGCCGCGCGGAGGCAAACGTCTCCAGTCGCAGTCGTTGGGGTGGGCCGAGTTCCCGGCAGACGACCTTTCTTGGCATCAGACCGCGCTCGCCTTTCGGCGCCGCGACGCTTCTCGGATAAGCGGCAGGCGATCATTGCCGAAATACATATCGGTCTTGTCGACGAAGATGATCGGTGTCCAGGGACTGGAACAGTCGAACAAGAATTCGATCATGGTGTTTCCTTTGTTGTTTGAACTCTCTGAGTCTCTTGCGCAGTCATTGCGAGCGGAGCGAAGCAATCCACAGGCTCTTGCTCGGAAAGAATGGATTGCTTCGTCGCTTGCGCTCCTCGCAATGACGTCGTGGTCTACTTCTTCCCCGCCATCTCCCTGGCGCGCTGACCGAACATGTTCTTGCGGGCTTCCTCGTCGAACGGCTCCTTGACGAATTTGCCTATTCCCAAGCCCGCCTGCAGCTGCGGTCGTGCGCGCAGCGTCGCATACCAGCGCTTGACGTTCGGATAATCATCGAGGGTAAAGCCCTGCGCCTTGTGCGTCATGGTCCACGGGAAGCAGGCGATGTCGGCGATCGAATACTCGCTGCCCGCAACAAACGCTGCGGTCTTGCCAAGTTGCACGTCGAGCACGTGATAAAGCCGCGCCGCCTCGTCGCGATAGCGCTCGATCGCGTAGGCGATTTTCTCCGGCGCATAGAGCGCGAAATGTCCGTGCTGGCCAAGCATCGGACCAAGCGCGCTCATCTGCCACATCAGCCACTGAATGACTTGGGAGCGCGCGCGCAGTTCGGTGGGAATGAATCGACCTGTCTTGTCGGCGAGGTAGATCAGGATCGCGCCGGTCTCGAACGCCGAGAACGGGCCGCCACCGTCGCTCGGTTGATGATCCACGATCGCCGGAATGCGGTTGTTCGGGCTGATCGCAAGAAATTCCGGCTTGAACTGTTCACCGGCGCGAATGTTGACGGGGATGATCCGATAGGGGATGCCCAGCTCCTCCAGCATGATCGAGATTTTCCAGCCGTTGGGTGTCGGCGCATAATAAAGGTCGATCATCGGGTCCTTCCGCTCGGAGCTCTTGACGATCTTACCCCCTGCTTTGGTCGCATTCCACCACCCGAAATCCCATGTACCTCAGACCCGGGACATGGCATTAGACAGCCCAATAAACAGGAAAATCGAGGACACGCCCAAAATGCTGTTTCCGACCACGATCGCAGGCTCCCTCCCCAAGCCGGAATGGCTGGCCGAACCCAATATGCTCTGGGCGCCGTGGAAATCCAGGGGTGAGGAGCTTTCGCGCGCCAAGCGCGACGCGACGCTGCTTGCGGTGAAGCTGCAGGAGGACGCCGGAATCGACATCGTCACCGAGGGCGAGCAGGCGCGCCAGCATTTCGTCCATGGCTTCCTGGAAAAGATCGATGGCATCGATTTTGCCCACAAGGTCGAGATGGGCATTCGCAAGGACCGCTACAAGGCGATGGTGCCGCAGGTGATCGCGCCGCTGCGCCTGAAAGGCAGGGTGCATGCCGACGAGGCCCGTGTAGCGCGGACCCACAGCACCCGCAAACTGAAGTTTACCCTGCCCGGCCCGATGACAATCATCGACACCATCGCCGACAAGTATTACGGCGACCGCGTCAAGATGGCATTTGCGTTTGCCGAGTTGCTCAATGAGGAAGCGAGGGCCTTGCAGGCCGATGGCGTCGACCTGATCCAGTTCGATGAGCCGGCCTTCAACGTCTACATGGATGAAGTCAACGACTGGGGCATCAAGGCGCTCGAACGCGCCGCCGAGGGGCTGACCTGCGCCACCGCGGTCCATATCTGCTACGGCTACGGCATCAAGGCCAACACCGATTGGAAACAAACGCTGGGCAGCGAGTGGCGGCAATATGAGGACATCTTCCCGGCCATCGACGAGAGCTCCATCCAGCAGGTCGCGATCGAATGCCGCAATTCGAAGGTGCCGCTCGAACTTCTCTCCCTGCTCAAGGGCAAGGTGGTTCAGGCCGGCGTGATCGACGTTGCGAGCGACACCGTCGAGACCGCGGAGGACGTGGTCAAGGTGATCGACGAGGTTTCCAGATTCGTGCCGAGGAGCAACATCATCGCGACCACCAACTGCGGCATGGCGCCGATGCGCCGCGATATCGCCGAAGCCAAGCTGATGGCTCTCGGCGCCGGCGCGAAACTCGCGCGGCAGAGGCTGGGGTGAGATCTCTTATTCCCTCCCCCCTTGTGGGGGAGGGTTAGGGAGGGGGTGGGCCCCAAGCACGGAGTCCGCGGTACCCCCTCTCCAACTCTCCCCCACAAGGGGGGAGAGAGCCGACCGGATTTTGCGGCATTGATCGGGCTACTCACTCGCACTTCGATGCAACACCAGCTTGTAACCCGCTGAAAAAGCACGCAAGGTCGAAGGCGGCGTCAGGAGCATCGCGCCTTCGATGGCGCCCGGCGCCGCGCGGTAGCCTGCCGGCGACCACGCTAGCGCTTTTCCGTTTGCAATCAGAAAACATTGCTCTCCCGCCTGTACCATGGCGCCGTCGGGCAACCGCAAGAGTGGAAGTGGAAGCGCGTGTAATCGCTTTCTCCTTCCCGCAAGTCGCTCGCGGTGCAGCGCCACATCGATGTCATCGGCGCGAAGATTCGAAACGCCATTTCCCTTCTGCCAGGCCGCGCGAAACCGGTTCGCATCGTCGCGGCGGCAAAAGAAGCAAGGGCGGTGACCGGCCGCGAAGGCGGTTGCTTCGTCGAGGAAGAACAGCTCGGTCCAGCTCCGGCCACCCATCACCTCGCGCCGCCGGCCCCTGAATTCGCAGACACAGGTGAGCCAGGCGCGGCTGGCCCAACGGCGGTTGACGAGCGTCTTCGTTGCCGGATCATGAATGATGCCGCGATTGCCGGTGAACATCCCGCGATGCGGATCGGCGATGATGTCGCCGGTGGGCGTCACACGATTTTGCAGGGGCATCTTTCACGCTCGACGATGGCTACAATCGTCATTGCGAGGAGCAAAGCGACGAAGCAATCCATTTTTGCCGCGCTATGGATTGCTTCGCTCCGCTCGCAATGACGGTTTGGTCACGCCGCGCCTTCGCGGATGGGCGGCTGGAACGACAGCGCGGTGTCCCAGGGAAAGAAGATCCAGGTGTCCTGCGATACCTCGGTGATGAAGGTGTCGACCATTGGCCTTCCCTTCGGCTTGGCGTAGACGGTTGCGAAATGCGCATTCGGCAGCATGTCGCGCACCAGTCGCGCGGTCTTGCCGGTGTCGACGAGGTCGTCGACGATCAGGAGCCCCTTGCCGCTCCCCTCGCCGAGGGCCGCCGTATCGGCCGACACGTGTTTCAAAACGTTCAGATCGCCTTGCGTGGTGTGCGCGTAGCTTGCGATGCAGACGGTATCGATGACGCGGACGCCGAGTTCGCGGGCGACGATCGCGGCCGGCACAAGGCCGCCACGGGTGATCGCGATCACCGCCTTGAACGGGCCGACTTCATTGAGCCGCCACGTCAGCGCGCGGCAATCCCGGTGAAACTGGTCCCATGAGACCGGAAAGGCCTTGCCGGCCCGCTCCTGCGCACTCAGCTCCGGATGCTCCGCCATTATCGATCCCCACTTTTGCTTTGCTTTGCCTTGCCTTGAATACCGGTTTGCCTGCGCTTTAGCGGACCGCGTGCAATCCCGCCAGCATCTCCTTCACCGCAGCCATTGCGGCGGCAAGCTTTTCAGGATCGCGAGAGCGGACCACCAGATTGGTGTTCGGCCGCTTGTCTTCGTCGGTGAACGGATAACTGCCGATTACAGTGTCGGGATGGGCTAACGCGATCTCGCGCAAGGGGCCGCCGATATCGCCTTCTCGCGCATTGGCACGAACGCTGTCGGACAGCATCCGGACGCCGGACTTGAGTTTTGGCGCAACGATATCCATCATCGCCTGCATGATCGATGGCACGCCCGCCATCACAACGACATTGCCGAGCTTGAAGCCGGGCGCAAGGATGGTCGCGCTCTGGATCAGTTCGGCACCCTCCGGGATGCGCGCCATCCGCAGCCGCGCCTCGTTCAGATCGGCCGCGCCCCAGCGCTCGCGAAATCGCGCCACCACTTCCGGGTGAAGGTCGATGCCGACGCCGAACGCCTTGGCGACGGAGTTGGCGGTGATGTCGTCATGGGTCGGACCGATGCCCCCGGTGGTAAAGACGTAGTCATAGCGGTGACGCAGCGCGTCCAGCGCCGCGATGATCTCACTCTCCTCGTCGGGAACGACGCGGACCTCCCTGAGGTCGATGCCGATATTGGTGAGGTATTCGGCGATGAAGCCGATGTTCTTGTCCTTGGTCCGGCCCGACAGGATCTCGTCGCCGATCACCAGGATTCCCGCGGTGACGATTTCAGTCATGACCTCTCCTAGTCCCGCAAGGCAAGCGGTGGGCCGCTGCTGTGCCCTTGCCCGGCCAACGCCTTGGTGTTCGGCGGATTTTGCCAAGGAAATAAGCAGCCGCCAGCCGTTTTTTGTGCACTGTCCTCATCCAGACCTGCCAATGCTCCTTACCAATCCATATCGCGCTGGCCTAGCCCTTGCTACCATCCAGTGAAGTCATGCACTGTGTCGTGTGGCTTCCAAAGGGCAGTCGGGATTCCATGGCAGTTGCGTTCGATGAGATGAACGGGCTCGGTGGCAACATTCGGCCGGCCTACCTGGAGCTTGCCCGCTGGCTGGAGGAGACGCCGCCCGACGCCCTGGAATATCGCCGCCAGGAGGCGGAGCTGCTGTTCCGCCGGATCGGGATCACGTTCGCGGTTTATGGTGACGCGGAAGCCCAGGAGCGGCTGATCCCGTTCGACGTGATTCCCCGGATCATGTCGGCAAAGGAATGGACGATTCTCGAAAAGGGCCTCAAGCAGCGGGTGCTCGCACTCAATATGTTCCTGCGCGACGTCTATCACGGACGCGACATCCTGCGCGCCAATATCATCCCCGAAGACCTGATTTTCCAAAACCCGGTGTTCCGCCCGGAAATGAACGGTCAGGACGTGCCGCACGACGTGTACGTCCACATTGCCGGCATCGACATCATCCGCGTAGACGCCGAAAACTTCATCGTACTGGAGGACAATGCACGTACGCCGTCCGGCGTGTCGTACATGCTGGAAAACCGTGAAATCATGATGCGGCTGTTTCCGGACCTGTTCGCCCGTCACCGCATCGCGCCTGTGGAAAGGTACCCGGACGAACTGTTGGCGGCATTGCGATCGGTGGCGCCGCTTGGCGCCTCGGCCGAGCCGACCGTGGCCTTGATGACGCCGGGCGTCTACAACTCCGCCTATTACGAGCACTCGTTCCTGGCCGACAAGCTCGGGATCGAGTTGGTCGAGGGTCGCGACCTCATCGTCAAGGACGATGAAGTGTTCATGCGCACCACTGAAGGCCTCAAGCGCGTCGATGTCATCTATCGCCGTGTCGACGACGATTTCCTCGATCCCCTCACCTTCCGCCCGGATTCGGCACTCGGCGTACCCGGACTGATGTCGGCCTATTCCGCCGGCAATATCACGCTCGCCAACGCGGTCGGCACCGGCATATCCGACGACAAGGCGATCTATTCGTACATGCCCGAGATCGTGAAATTCTATCTCGGCGAGGAGCCGGTGCTCAAGAACGTGCCGACCTGGCGCTGCCGCGAAGCAAAGGATCTGGCTTACGTCCTCGATAATTTGAGCGAACTGGTCGTGAAGGAAGTGCATGGCTCGGGCGGCTACGGCATGCTGATCGGGCCCGCCGCGACCAAGGCGACGATCCAGGCCTTTCGCGACAAGCTCAAGCGCGAACCGGAAGGCTTCATTGCGCAGCCGACTCTCGCGCTCTCGACTTGTCCGACCTGCACCGAGGCTGGCCTTGCGCCGCGCCACGTCGACTTGCGCCCCTTCGTACTGACGGGAAGCCGCCATGTGACGATCGTGCCGGGCGGTTTGACGCGGGTGGCGCTGAAGGCAGGATCGCTGGTGGTGAATTCGAGCCAGGGCGGCGGCACCAAGGACACCTGGATACTGGATGAGTGAGATGCAAGCAGAAATGAACTGACATGCTGTCACGCACCGCTGAAAATCTCTACTGGCTCGCCCGCTACGTGGAACGCGCGGAATATCTGGCGCGCACCATCGAGGCGACGCTGCGCGTCACGGCGCTGCCGAACGCCTATGTCGGCAAAACCAATGAGTGGGATTCGGCGCTGATGACCGCCGGCGTCAGCGCCAGTTTCTATCAGACCCACGCCCATGCCGACGAGCAAAACGTGGTCGACTATCTGTCGTTTGCACCGGAAAACCCGTCGTCGATCCGCAACTGCATCGAAAATGCGAGACTGAACTCCCGCTCCGTGCGCACTGCGCTCACGAGCGAGATGTGGGACACCATCAACTCGGCCTGGATCGATCTTGGTGAACTCTGGGGCAAGGGCACCATGAACCGCGAGGAACTGGCGAAGTTCCTGCGCTTCGTGCAGGAAACTTCCCTGCGCTTCGACGGCTCGGCCTACCGGACCATGCTGCGCAACGACGCCTACTGGTTCTCGCGGCTTGGCGTGCATCTGGAGCGCGCCGACAACACCGCGCGGATATTGGACGTGAAGTACCATGTTCTCCTGCCCGAGGAAGAACACGTCGGCGGCCCGCTCGACTATTATCAATGGACCTCGATCCTGCGCTCGGTGTCGGCGCTGACCGCCTATCACTGGGTCTATCGCGAGACGCTGAAACCCTGGCTGATCGCCGATCTTCTGATCCTCAACGATTCCCTGCCGCGGTCGCTGGCGAGCTGCTACGGCAATCTGGTGCGCAACCTCGACCAGATCGGCGTCGCCTACGGACGCCAGGGTGCCGCCCAGCGGCACGCCCGCGGCGTCCGCAACCGGCTGGAACACAGCCACATGGATGATATCTTCCAGCACGGGGTCCACGAATTCATCCAGGAATTCGTCGCCGACAACTCCAGGCTCGGTGAAATCATCACCAGGCAGTATTTGATATGAGTTTGGAACTTGATGTGGAAGAATCGGGCGCATCCACTTGCGCGGTCTCACCTCTCCCTCGGGGAGAGGTCGGATCGCCCTTGCGATCCGGGTGAGGGGTCATGGCTTAGCGATACTCCGTGACCCCTCACCCCAACCCTCTCCCCATGGGAGAGGGGGCGCACTCCCGTTGACGCAACACACCACGCCAAGACTTGGACATCCCACCACATGCGCCTGCGCATCGCCCATTCCACCACCTACCGCTACGAGCCGGCGGCGACCGGCATCATTCAAATCCTGCGAATGACGCCCGGCAGCCATGACGGCCAGTATGTCGCCGAATGGCAGATCGACGTCTCCACCGACTCGCGACTGCACGCGCATCAGGACGCCTTCGGCAATCTGACGCATGTTCTGACCGAAGCTGCGATTTCGGATCTCACCATCAATGTCGAGGGCCTGATCGAAACCCACGACACCGGCGGCGTCTTGCGAGGAACCGATGAGCGCTTTCCGCCGAGCCTGTTCCTGCGCACGACGGCGCTTACCACGGTCAATCCGGCAATGGCGGCAGTCTCGCGCGAACTGCGCTCCGAATCGGAGGCCGACGTGCTCGGCTTCCTGCACGCCCTGATGCTGCAGATCAATGACCACATGACGTTCGACGTGGATCCGACCAACAGCGGCACCTCTGCGGCTGAGGCCTTCGGCCTCAAGCGCGGCGTCTGCCAGGACTACGCCCATATCTTCATTGCCTGTGCGCGTTCGGGTGGCGTGCCTGCGCGCTTCGTCTCCGGCCATTTCCTGCGCTCCGACGGCACAGTGCATCAGCAGGCCGGCCACGCCTGGGCCGAAGCCTTCGTGCCGGACCTCGGCTGGGTCGGCTTCGATGCGGCCAACGCGATCTGCACCACCGATGCCCACGCCCGCGTCGCCATTGGACTTGACTATCTGGGCGCCGCGCCGGTGCGCGGCACCCGTTACGGCGGCGGCAATGAAACGCTGACGGTCGCCGTCAAGGTCGATCAGGCCAACCGGCCCGGGCAGTGGCAAAGCCAGTCGTAGCTTCCTGCAACGGATTGGGTTAGTAATTCCGCGCAGTAAATGCGTCCCGGGGATGCGGAAATGACCTATTGTTGCGGAGTGCTTGTGCGGGACGGGCTGGTCATGATCGCCGATACCCGCACCAATGCCGGGCTCGACAACGTCTCCACGTTCCGCAAGCTGCACATCTTCTCGAAACCGGGCGAGCGGATCATGGCGGTGGCGAGCGCCGGCAACCTTGCGATCAGCCAGTCGGTGTTGTCGACCCTGACCGAGGGGATGGAAGACCCGACCACGGGCGAGGTCGAAACGCTCCTCAACGCGCCGACCATGTTCCAGGCCGCCCAGCGGATCGGCCGCGCGATCCGCGCGGTTCACGCCACGGAAGGTATCGCGCTGAAGTCCGAGGATATCAATTTCGACGTCTCGTTCCTGTTCGGCGGCCAGATCAAGGGGTCGCGGATGCGGCTGTTCATGGTCTACCCGGCCGGCAATTTCATCGAATGCACCACCGACACGCCCTACTTGCAGATCGGCGAGCACAAATACGGCAAGCCGGTGCTCGATCGCGCCATGCATTACGACGTTGAACTGTACGAGGCACTCAAGACCAGCCTGATCTCGATGGATTCGACCATGCGTTCAAATCTCGGCGTCGGCCTTCCGATTGACGTGCTGGTCGTTCGTTCGGATGTCTGCGACGCCGATCTCAATCACCGTATCGAGGCGGGTGAACCCTATTTCCACGATCTGCGCTCGCGCTGGTCGGCGGCGTTACGCGCGGCCCACCAAAATATTCCGCGACCGCCCTACAAGACCGAAACATCGAAAACGTGAGAAGGCAGGAAACAAATGAGCGATAACAAAAACAGGATTGCGGTGGTAACCGGCGCCGGAACCGGTGTCGGCCGCGCGGCGTCGCTGGCACTGATGAATGCCGGCTTCACGGTCGTGCTGACCGGACGGCGCCTGGACAAACTCGAAGAGACGCAAAAACTCGGCGGCAGCGGCAAGAGCCTGCCCGTTCCCGCCGACATGACCGACCCCGGCTCGATCGCGGCCTTGTTTGCGAAAGTAATGGAGGTCTATGGCCGCCTCGACGTGCTTTTCAACAATGCGGGCATGGGCGCGCCGCCGGTGCCGTTCGAGGATCTCAGCCTGGCGCAATGGCAGGCGGTGGTGTCGACCAATCTCACGGCGCCGTTTTTGTGCACGCAACACGCGTTCCGCATCATGAAGGACCAGACCCCGCGCGGCGGCCGCATCATCAATAACGGCTCGATCTCGGCGCATGCGCCGCGGCCGTTCTCTGCGGCCTATACCTCGACCAAGCATGCCATTAGCGGCCTGACCAGGGCCAGCAATCTCGACGGCCGCGCCTACGATATCGCGGTCGGCCAGATCGACATCGGCAATGCCGCTACCCCAATGACGGATCGGATGGTGGAGGGCGTATTGCAGCCGGACGGCCGCAAAGTGCCTGAGCCGCGGATGGACTCCAAGGCTGTCGGCGATGCGGTGGCCTATATGGCAAGCCTGCCGCTTGACGCCAACGTGCTGTTCATGACGGTGATGGCAACCAAGATGCCGTTCGTGGGACGGGGATAGCTGTCGCCCTATTCCAGCCGCTCCACGTCGCGCAGCGTCGGGAACAGCTTCATCCACAATAGCGCCACCGCGACGGTGGCCACGCCGCCGAGCGCCGCGGCCGGCATCGCGCCGAACAAGGCCGCGGTGACGCCGCTTTCGAACTGGCCGAGCTGGTTCGATGCATTGATGAACAGGAAGTTCACCGCGCCGACCCGTCCGCGCATCTCGTTCGGCGTCGAAAGCTGGACCAGCGAGAAGCGGATTACAACACTGATCGTGTCGGCCGCACCCAGCACCGCGAGCGCGAGCAGCGACAACCACATCCATTGCGACAGAGCGAACACGATCGTCGCCGCCCCGAACACGATCACGGCCTGGAACATCCGCAAACCGACGCGGCGGCGGATCGCGTGCCGTGCGAGCAGCGCCGTCATCAGCAACGCGCCGACCGCAGGCGCGGCACGCAGGATGCCGAGGCCGGAGGGACCGGTCTGCAGAATATCGCGGGCATAGATCGGCAATAATGCGGTGACGCCGCCGAACAGCACAGCGAACAGGTCGAGCGAGATCGTGCCGAGGATGGCGGGATTGCCGCGGATGAAACGTACTCCTGCGAACAAATCGCCAGGAGTTGCCGATTCCTTGAGTTCGGCAGCCTTGCCGGTGCGGATAGCGCCGGTGAACAGCGCGCCCAGCAACCAGAACAGCACCATGATGCCGTAAGCAAGCCCTGGCGAAACCGCGTAGGCAAGCCCACCAAGCGCAGGGCCAGCGATGGTTGCCGCTTGCGCTGCGCCGCTCGACAATGCGGTTGCGCGTTGCAGAGAGCCTTGCGGCGTGATCAGCGGCAGCAGCGCCGCGGTTGCCGGGCTTTCGAACGCGCCGGCCGTGCCCAGCAAGGCGGTCGCGATGAAGATCTGCGTAACCGTCAACCAGCCGGCATAGGCACCGAAAGCCAGGAAAAGCGCGGTCAGCGCCTCGGCCAGCTGGCATAGCTGCACGACGCGCTTGCGTTCATAGCGGTCGGCGGCGTGTCCGGCGACAAACACCAGGAGCGCGGTCGGCAGAAACTGCACCAGCCCCACCATGCCGAGGAGAAAGGCGCTGGCCGTGAGATCGTAGACCTGCCAGCCGATCGCTACCGCCGCGATCTGGCTGGAGAAGCGCGAAAGGCTCCGCGACAGGAGAAAACAGACGAATGAGCTTTGCCTGAAGAGAGACCCGGCACTCTCCGGCTTCGGAGCGGAGGACATGGTCGATCGGTGGCGGACCATCCGCCACTTGTCAATGGAGGCAATGTCGAAAGCGCATGGCATTGCGCTTTCAACTGCACCATTGTCATAATCGCGGACCAGGGGCATTCGGGGGCATCATGCTGCAAGTACAATCGGCGTTCGGCGTGTTCGCGCTGCTGGCGCTGGCGTGGCTGTTGGGTGAAAGCCGTCGTGCGGTTTCGCTCAGGCAGGCGGTAATCGGTCTCCTCGTCACCGTCCTCACCGCAATTGTGCTGATCAAGCTGCCCGTGGTGGCGCGCGCGTTCGGCGCGATCAACGATGCCGTGGGCGCAATCTCGTCCGCCTCGCGCGCGGGCACATCTTTCGTGTTCGGCTATCTCGGCGGCGGCGCCCTGCCGTTCGAGCTGAAAGCGCCTGGCGCCGATTTCATCCTCGCGTTTCAGGCGCTTCCCATCGTGCTCGTCATGAGCGTGTTGACGACGTTGTTGTTCTACTGGCGCGTCCTGCCGCCGGTCGTGCGCGGCATGGCGTGGGTTCTTGAGCGCACGCTCGGAGTTGGCGGCGCGGTCGGGCTTTCGACTGCCGCCAACATCTTTCTCGGCATGGTGGAGGCGCCCTTGTTCATCCGGCCCTATCTTGCCGAGCTGACACGCAGCGAATTGTTCCTGGTCATGACCGGTGGAATGGCCGGGATAGCCGGCACCGTGCTCGTGCTCTACGCAACGCTTTTGGCGCCGCTGATCCCGGACGCGGCTGCGCATTTTGTCATCGCCTCGGTGCTGGGTGCGCCCGCCGCAATCCTGGTAAGCCTGATCATGGTGCCGGAGACGAGCGACAAGCGCACCGGCGGCGATCTCGCCGATCCCGGGATCGCCGGCGATCCCCAGACACATGCCTCCTCCACCATGGACGCAATCGTCAAGGGAACGATGGCGGGCGTCGAGCTTTTGATCAACATCATAGCGATGCTGATTGTACTGGTGGCGCTGGTCCATCTCGCCAACGCGCTGCTTGGACTTTTGCCGGATGCCGCCGGCGCCGGAATCACCTTGCAGCGGATGCTCGGTTACGCCATGGCGCCGATATGCTGGCTGATGGGTCTACCGTGGTCGCAAGCCGTGACAGCCGGCAGCCTGATGGGCACCAAGACCGTGCTCAACGAGCTGATCGCCTATGTCGACCTGTCGAAGCTCGGAACCGACGCGCTTGATCCCCGCTCGCGGCTGATCATGCTTTATGCCATGTGCGGGTTTGCCAATTTCGGCAGCCTCGGCATCATGGTCGGCGGTCTCGGCACCATGGCACCGCAGCGGCGGGCGGAGATCAATTCACTCGGACTGAAGTCGATCGTCTCCGGTACGCTGACGACCTGCCTGATGGGCGCCATCGTCGGCGTGCTGACTTGATGTCGCCGTCATTCGGCGCGCCGCGCGCTTAGCATCGGCACCACCTTCTCCATCACATAGGATGATCCCTCGGCGGTGAGATGGGCGTGATCCCAGGACAACGGAATGCCGTCATCGAGTGTGATCGGGCATTGCCGCTGCGGGCAAACGGCATCGAGAACCGAGACATAGGAGAAATTTGCATGGGCCGGCAACGCCGTCTTCATCATCTGGTCGAGCGAAAAAATATCGGGCAGCAGGAAGTCGTCAGGGCGCGGCTCAATCTGCCGCAGATGCGCCCGCATCAGCATCGAGGGAAGCCTTGCGCGGAACTGGACCGAGGGTCCGAGCAACACGACGGCGATGCCGAGTTCATTGAGGCTGGAGATCGTCTGCTTCAGATCGGCAATCATGCCGGCAAAGCGCGGCGGCCGGGCATATTCCAGCCAGTCCGCCGACATGATGACGAGGTCCGGCTTGCGATCGCGGAAAAAGGCATCCATTTGCTCGGCAAAGCTGCGACAATACGCATAGCCCTGCCCGGCAGCGTTCAGCGTCGGCACGCAGGCCGCCTGCGTTGCCTGAAGGACGTGAATCCTTTCCGGATCGGTGGCCCGGCGCAGACCGGAAAAATAATGCGCAGCGAGGCTGTCGCCCCACAACAGCCAGTTGGATTTTCCGGCCGCGAGCGACAGGCAGGAATCGCCGAACACGCCATTTTCAGGCGTAAAGCAGGTCCCGGAACGGTAGAGGGGCCGATAGTTGTAGGTGTTGTAGGATTCGAGCGCGAGGGCGGCGCGATCGGCGTCCGACGGCGTCTGGCTGACGACAATTCCCATGACGCTGGCCAACAGCAGAACCACGCTCGCAAGGCCCGCGATCCGGAAAGCATCGCGGCTTGTCGGCGCCAGCGTTCGTGCGCGAAACGGCTGCTCGATATATCGCCACGACAGATACGAAATCAGTACCGTCAACGCGAACAGCGCGAGTGTGTCGCCAGCGTCCAGTACGAGGCTGCTTTTGGAAAAGCGCGCGAAGGTAAAGAGCGGCCAGTGCCATAGATATAGCGAATAGGAGATGCGCCCGAAAAACCTGACGATGCTGAGCGGGGAGAAAACGCTGCGTTGCCTTGTAGGCACGCCGATGCCGCTCCAGATGAACATGGCCGCGCCGATACAGGGCGCAAGCGCGTTGAAGCCCGGAAAGCCCGGCCCCTGGCGCAGTGAGAAAATCGGGATCGCGATCACGATCAGCGCAATGCCGCGCGCAATTTTCTGCGCAAGCGTGTGACGCAGCACCGGAATGCCTCGCGAGGCGATCAGGCCGCCGAGCAAAAATTCCCATGCCCGTGGCGGGCTCATGAAGAAGGCATTGGCCGAGCGGTCGGTCGCCATCAGGCAGATGCTCAAGCCGAACGAAGCGAGCGCCAGCGCCAGGAGCGTCAGAGGCAGCGCCAGACGACGGCCACGCGCGAAAATCGAAAGTCCCCACAGCATCAGCGGCAGCGCCAGGTAGAACTGTTCCTCCACCGCGAGCGACCAGGTGTGCAGCAGCGGCTTCTCGACCGCCGCATGATCGAAGTAACCGGTCTGAAACCAGAAGAAGAAGTTCGAGGTGAACGTCACCACTGCGGCGACCGAGCGAAAAAACTCCGCGCGCTCGGAGGTCAACAGATAATGGAAGGACGGGATCGCCGTCAGCGCCACCATGGCGTAAAGCGCCGGCAACAGGCGGCGCACGCGCCGCTCGTAAAACCGCGCAAAGGAAAAGGCGCCGCCCTTCAGCTCGCTCTCGATGATGCCGGTGATCAGATAGCCCGAGATCACAAAGAAGATGTCGACGCCTACAAAACCCCCGAACACCGCCGGCGCCTCGAAATGAAACGCAACGACCGCCAGCACGGCAACGGCGCGCAGCCAGTCGATGTCTTCACGATAGGCGGAGGTCATGCTTTTTCACCCTCCCCGCGCTCAGCGGGGGAGGGCTTTTCCGGACGTCACACGACTTGACTCCGGTCACGCCCGCAGTTCGACCGTCTTGAAGTCGGCGGGCAGGATTACCTCGAGCAACTCGACGTCATCGGAATAATCCAGGATCATATGCCTGATCCGCGGCGGCTGGGTCCAACTCGAACCTTCCTTCATCAGGTTCTCGCCCTGCCCGTCCATGTAGGTTTTCACCCAACCCTTGAGAACGTAAACCAACTGGAAGTCGACGTCGTGGAAGTGCAGCTTCGACACCTCCGCCGGATTGCACGGCCCGATCAGGCGGATGACGTGCGCGCGCGCCGCACCCTGGCTCGCATCCGCGACGCCGAGATCGCGATAATGGGCGTAGGCGCGCAGGCCGTCAGCCTTGAAGTCTTCGTCGCGATAGTGGCTGATGGCCACGTGCTGCTTCGGACGTGCGCGCCGGACGGCGGCTTGTCCGCGTGGCCTGAGCTTCTTGCGCGCCGATGATTTGGCAGCAGCGCTCTTGCGTGCGGCGGTTTTGCGTACCGCCGATTTTTTCTGCTGGGCCGATCGGCTTGCCACCCGTGCTCTCGGCTTCTTGCTGGCCATTGACGTCCTCCCTTTCCGATTGATGCGGAAAGGTTAGCACGGATCAAAGCCGTCTGGTGGGCCCGGCGCAGCAATCCCCGCGTTAGATTTCAGAAGCAGCAGGCGGCGTCAGTGCAGGCGGAACACCCCGTCCACGGCTCGAAGCTCGGCGGGCTTGATCAGCTTGGAATGGGCAACCCGCACCGCGTAAAGCGGGCCTTCGAGTTTTTCCTGCCAGAAATAAAGAAAATCCGTCAGCGCAGGAAATTTCGGAAACAGATCGTAGTTCTGCCAGACATATGTTTGCAGCAGCGAGGGATGATCGGGCATCCGGTACAGAATTTCCGCCGTCGTCAGCCCGTAGCCCAGCACCTGTTTCCGGAAGTCTTCGGAAACGGCAACCCGCGAGACCATGCCAAACCTCCTGTGCCAGTGCGGTGGATTTGACATTCGCTATCGCCGCGAAGTCCCGCACGTAAGAGAAATGTGACGCACGATACCAACCCATCACAAGCCTAAATGTTTAACGGATTGTTGAAAAAGGGTGCCTTGGCAGCAGCTTACCGCAACTGCTAATAGACCGGCCGGTGACCGGTCGGACCAGGCGTTAAGGACGACGAGCGAAATTGGCAGTCGTCATTTTTGGGCACCAGTTTTTTTGCTAAGAGCCCCTTGTCCCCGACACAACTCTGGCCTATTTCAATGGTGCCCGCTGGCACTCGCCGGCGTGGAGTGCTAACAATCCAAAATTCAAGTACATCTTCAAAAGCTTAGGAGGACTGCATGAACTTCCGTCCGCTTCACGACCGCGTCGTGGTTAAGCGCATCGACGCCGAAGAGAAGACCGCTGGCGGTATCATCATTCCGGACACTGCCAAGGAGAAGCCCTCGCAGGGCGAGGTGACCGCCGTCGGTCCGGGTGGCCGCGACGAATCCGGAAAACTCATTCCGATCGACATCAAGGTCGGCGACCGGGTGCTGTTCGGCAAGTGGTCGGGCACTGAGGTCAAGATTGACGGGCAAGAGCTCCTGATCATGAAGGAGAGCGACATCATGGGTGTCATCACCGACACGCACTCCAAGAAGAAGGCCGCTTAAGCGCCCTTTCCCTCAAACCAGATTTCAAGGAAACAAGATATGTCAGCCAAGGAAGTCAAATTCGGCGTGGACGCCCGCGACCGCATGCTACGCGGTGTCGATATTCTCAATAACGCCGTGAGGGTCACCCTCGGCCCCAAGGGTCGCAACGTGGTGCTCGACAAGTCGTTCGGCGCCCCGCGCATCACCAAGGACGGTGTCACCGTCGCCAAGGAAATCGAGCTTGACGACAAGTTCGAGAACATGGGCGCCCAGATGGTGCGCGAAGTCGCCTCCAAGTCGGCCGATGCGGCCGGCGACGGCACCACCACCGCCACCGTCCTGGCGGCCGCGATCGTCCGCGAAGGCGCCAAGTCGGTTGCCGCCGGCATGAACCCGATGGATCTGAAGCGCGGTATCGATCTGGCGGTGGAAGCCGTCGTCGCCGACCTCGTCAAGAACTCCAAGAAAGTCACCTCGAACGAGGAAATCGCGCAGGTAGGCACCATTTCGGCCAATGGCGACGCCGAGATCGGCAAGTTCATCTCAGACGCCATGAAGAAGGTCGGCAACGAGGGCGTCATCACGGTTGAAGAAGCCAAGTCGCTCGAGACCGAACTCGAGGTCGTCGAGGGCATGCAGTTCGACCGCGGCTACATCTCGCCCTACTTCGTCACCAACGCCGACAAGATGCGCGTTGAAATGGAAGATGTCTACGTCCTCATCAACGAGAAGAAGCTCTCCTCGCTGAACGAACTGCTCCCGCTGCTCGAGGCCGTGGTGCAGAGCGGCAAGCCGCTCGTGATCATCGCCGAAGACGTCGAGGGCGAGGCGCTTGCCACGCTCGTCGTCAACCGGTTGCGCGGTGGCCTGAAGGTTGCCGCCGTCAAGGCGCCGGGCTTCGGCGATCGCCGCAAGGCCATGCTGCAGGACATCGCGATCCTCACCGGCGGCACGGCGATCTCGGAAGATCTCGGCATCAAGCTCGAGAACGTCACGCTCAACATGCTCGGTCGCGCCAAGAAGGTGATGATCGACAAGGAGAACACCACGATCGTCAGCGGCGCCGGCAAGAAGGCCGACATCGAGGCGCGCGTGTCGCAGATCAAGGCGCAGATCGAGGAAACCACCTCGGACTACGACCGCGAGAAGCTGCAGGAGCGGCTGGCCAAGCTTGCGGGCGGCGTCGCGGTGATCCGCGTCGGCGGCGCGACAGAAGTCGAGGTGAAGGAGCGCAAGGATCGCGTTGATGACGCGATGCATGCGACCCGTGCGGCGGTCGAGGAAGGCATCGTTCCGGGCGGCGGCGTCGCCCTGCTGCGTGCTTCCGAGCACCTCAAGGGCTTGCGCACCAAGAATGACGACCAGAAGACTGGCGTCGAGATCGTGCGCAAGGCGCTGTCCTGGCCGGCCCGCCAGATCGCGATCAATGCGGGCGAAGACGGCTCGGTCGTCGTCGGCAAGATCCTCGAGAAGGACAATTACTCCTACGGGTTCGACTCGCAGACCGCCGAATACGGCAACCTGGTTTCCAAGGGCATCATCGACCCGACCAAAGTGGTTCGCGTGGCGATCCAGAACGCAGCTTCCGTGGCTGCGCTTTTGATCACCACCGAAGCCATGGTGGCCGAGTTGCCGAAGAAGCAGGCGCCGGCGGCCGGCATGCCCCCCGGCGGCGGCATGGGCGGTATGGACTTCTGATCCGCCCGCTCCTGCGATTTACGAGAATACAGAACCCCGGCAGCGATGCCGGGGTTTTTTGTTTTCCTCCGGATGTCACGGACCTACCGACCAGGAGCCGGCCAAACTAAGGTACGATTCCTCCACCACCCGGGCCACAATCGCGCCCAATGAAAAGCCAGATCATCGATGTAGATTGTTGCTCCAAACGGGGGGACGTTGAAATGCGCCATGTGCAGCGGCCGCTGGTGCTTGCTCAAAACACAGCCGAATTCAAATTCAATTTCCAGATGATCAGCGGGGGCGCACGGCACGCTTGTAGCGTTGCAATTCGAGCAACGGACGAGGTTCAAGCGGCAGCGTTTTTTCGGGAGAACTGGTCGGCGATCGAAAAGCTCGCGCGCAAAAATCTCGCGACCAATACCGCAAGGCAAATCCGGCTGGAGCTGGCTTGAGCCGACGGGCGGGATCCGTACTCCGGACGCCGCCCGCGACCGGCTATGGGCTGCTGGCGTCGGCGGCAAACGCAAATATGGCCAACACGGCCGTTATGACTGCAATTAACGGCAGGTGCTCGATCAGCATGGCGGCTCCGACTGAAAGCAATCGTTATTCGGGGCCGCCAGGCTCACGTCAACGAAACCCGCCCGTTAACCTGAAACAGCATCCTTAACCGCAACGCCTTGTTGCCGCGATCGGCTCCCAAACTAGCATGACGCCAGTCGCGCGGACGAAATGCGCTCAGGTTTCCCGCTCGATCAGGAGGCGTCGCCACATGCGACGCCTCCGCCGAGTTGGGATCGTGGCACATGAGGCGACGAAGTCTGGTAGCGCGTTTGATCGGCCTTTGCTCCTGGCTGACGCTGATCGTCGTCGCGCTGATATTTTTGTCGCGCTGGCGCGCTGAAGCCAACCGGCAGGACGGCAGACGCGCCGACTAAATCCGCCGTCGGTCCCGATCGCTGCTGAAAACTGCATCGATCGCGGCAGGCAGCGCCGCGAAGGCGTTCGACGCGAGGGTTCGCCGATTTATAGCGTTTTCGAGCGAAGTGGATACCGGTTCGCGTGAAGAAAACGCGTCAAAACAAAAGATTAGAGCCTCGGTTCTGATTCAATCAGAACCGAGGCTCTAGCCCGGCAGGCCCGCTTTGAGCAGGCCAGCCTCGTGGCGCCTGCGATCGGCTTCGTGCCTGTAGTGCTGGGTCGCCAGGTGTGCAGCTACCGAGAATTGCGGCTCGCGTTTCAGCACCTCCGATGCATGCGCGGCAGCCGCGACCGAATTGCCCATCTGGGCGAGAGTAGCCGCAAGGAAGGCATGATGGGTATGGTCTGGCCGCGTGATTCGCGAAAACGCTTCGGCGGCTTCGGCATATTTCTCGGCGCAATAACAGGCGCGTCCGAGGTGGTTCCAGAATCGCTCCGGGTGATATGGGTTGAGGCGCATCGCCCTCTTGATCCAGTCGATGCCTTCTTCGGGCCGGCCAAGCCAAGTCAAAAGCTCGCCCTGCTGCACGACAACGAGATCGTAATTGGGATTTAGCGCGAGCGCCCGCTCCTGATGATAGGCGGCCTTGTCATGGTTGTCGCGGTTGAGGTTCAGCGCGGCGAGAATCCTGTGCACGTCGCTGTCATTGTCGTCGAGCGCCAGCGTGGTTTCCAGCTCCGCGGCAATCGTCTGGATTGTCGCCTCGCTATCGACGCACCAACCGTAAACCCAGGTCTGGCCCAGCACGCACGCCTTCCAGGCGTGAGCGTGGGCATAGTTCGGATCCAGTGCCAGGGCACGGTCGAGCAGACGCTGCGCTTCCGCGTTGTCGGTCCGCGTCGAGCGGTGATGCAGCACCTTGGCGGCCAGCACGCACTCGTAAGCCACCATGTTGTCGGTCGGCTTGCGTTTCGCCCGCTCATTCGTAGCGGCCTCGACGCGACCAGGCAGCGTCGAGACTATCGCGCGGGTCATCTCGTCCTGGATGGCAAAGATATCCTCGAGATCGCGGTCATAGCGTTCAGCCCAAACGTGCCGATCGGTTTCCGCATCGATAAGCTGCACGGTGACGCGAATGCGGTCACCTGCCTTCCGCACGCTCCCTTCGAGGACGTATTCGACGCCGAATTCGCGGGCGACTTCCTGTACCTTGACCGCCTTGCCCTTGTACACGAAAGCGGAATTGCGCGAGATGACGAGCAGGTCGTGGAAGCGCGACAGCTCGGTGATGATGTCTTCAGTCAGGCCGTCTGCGAAGAACTCCTGCTGGGGATCGCCGCTCATGTTGACGAGCGGCAGGACGGCGATGGACGGCTTCTTCGAGATTGCTGTCGTAATCGCGTCCTGTCCGCCGCTCGGTGCAGTGGCGGCGTGCTCCTCGAGCCGAATCCGAAAAACGCGGATCGGCCGCGCGATATTCTTCATGCATTGCTCACCGAGATCCTCAAAGAAGATTTCCTCCAACCGGTCCCCGACCTGATCGCGTACTGCGCCCGAGACGCAGATGCCGCCCGGCTCAGCGAGCGTTTCGAGGCGCGCCGCCACATTGACGCCGTCGCCAAAAATGTCGTTTGCATCGACGATCACGTCGCCAAGATTTATGCCGATACGGAACTGAATCCATCGCGCTGGCGGAAACGTCCGCATTGCGACGCGCCATGCGGCGCTGGATATCGGCTGCGCAAAGCACGGCGTCGGCGACGCTTTGGAATTCGATCAGCATGCCGTCGCCGGTCGTCTTGATGATGCGGCCGCGGTTTCTTGCGATCAGCGGATCGATGAGCTCGATCCGATGAGTCTTGAGGCGCGCAAGCGTCCCGGTCTCGTCGGCCTCCATGAGCCGACTGAAGCCGACCATGTCGACGGCGATGACCGCAGCGAGCCTGCGCTCTGGCCCGACCTCGTCCATTCCTCGGGTTCCTTCGCAACGCAGAGGAGTCTATCAGATTAGCGGCTTTGGCCAAGTTTGCGGGGACCCCACCGGCCCACCTTCAGCGCTCAATCGCCGCGACAATATGCAGCGCCTCGAACGCCAACGCCCCGCCTCATGAGGCTCAGCTCGCGCCGGGCCGCATCGCCGATCGGCTGACCATCAACAGGATGCCGCCAACCTGCGGCAGCAACGCCAGCAGCACAAGGCGAAGCATTGCGAAATCGTCGCTCGTCGGCCGCAGCATGCCTTGCGTGACCCAGGCGACGAGCTTGATGGCGGCGTTGGTTTGAGGGTCTGCCGTCTGCCCGACAGACGCCATGGCAGCGTCCAGGATCTGGCGACGTTCGGCGACCGCCGCCTCGCGTTCCCTGCAGAACTTGCCGACGCCATTGCGGCACTCCCGATCCCGCGCCGACATTGCGTCGCTCAAGGCCGATTGAGCCGCTGCCACGGCGGGTGTCACGCGCGCCGCCCGTGCCGCCGTAACATCGGAGATGTTGACCGAGGCAAAGCCAATGCCGGCGGTAACGGCGAAGACAAAAGTCATCGTCCACACGGCCCAACCTGCAAGAGAGATTGCGCGGTGCCGGGCTTGCCAAAGCGCGGCGGCACATGACGGCATGACCAGCGCGACGAGATCGGCAGCGACCCCAATCGCAAAGAACAGCCAACCAGCGATGTCGCTCGATCCAAGCGATCGGGCGAACCAGCCGTTCGTGGTGATGCCGACACCCGCCAGCGCGATCGCGGCGAGGACCAACAGGATCGAGGCAAACGGCCGGCGCAGGTGCCTGGCGGCAGACGACGTGACGGCAGACGACGTGACGGCCCGGCGACGGCGCAACCGGCGGCTCGGCAAACGCCGGCTCAGCCCACGAAAAACCGGCCGGGATCAGTGATTCGGAAAAATCATCGTCTGAAGAGGTGTTCCTCTTCGGCTTTTGTCGTCTGCGCTGCCGGTAGGCACGTGCGCGCGGGACGGCGCTCTTGGCCGTCCTGGGTTGATGCCGGGCGAAAATCGATGCAATAGCGTCTTCGGCCATTGGAACCGCTCCATTTCGGTTGTGGTGGCGTGGTGCAAGCACGTTCGTCGCGCCGGTCTGATTCACGAGCGTGCGCTGTCTCGGTGACCGTGACACCGTTCACACGCGGGATCAAATCTTGCGACGCAAGTTCATGGGGATAATGGCGGCAGGCCCTGCGGGTGCATCCTTTTCGTCACAAAGCAACAGCTCTCGAAGGCCTCCATCGCTTGCGCCGGCCGAATTGCGAGCGCAAACGAGACAATCCAGTGGCTACTCTGTCACCTTGATTGATAGACGCTTCGATGATGTGCGCATTTGCAAGGCGGCCGGGAGCAGGTCACAATTCGGTACGCAAGCCGTGAGCGTCCAAAACCTGGCGCCCTCGCCACGAAAACAGAGCCGATGCCCCCGTTCCTACTCGCGTTTCTATTTGGCTGCATTTCGTTACTTTACGCCACCGTTGGACAGGCGGGCGGGACCGCCTTCCTCGCATTGATGGCGTTTGCTGCGTTTCCTCCCCACGAATTGCGACCAACCGCGTTGGCCTTGAATATCGTAGCTGCTACAAGCTCGACTCTGATCTTCAAAAAAGGTCATCTTGTCGATTGGACGAAATTGAGTTTGCTACTGTCAAGTTCGGTGCCGATGACGTTCGTCGGTGCACTTATCGTTCTGAACGAGAGCATCTACAGTGCAATCACCGGCCTCGTGCTAATATTGGCTGCGGCAATTCTGATTTTTCGTCGGCCTCGTGACGGGATACAAAACGCCCAGCTTCCGATGTGGGGCTCGATCACAATCGGAGCGGCAGTGGGCTTTGTCTCTGGGCTGACGGGCGTGGGCGGCGGGGTGTTTCTTGCACCGATCCTCATAACCCTGCGATGGGCGTCGCCGAGAGAGACTTCGGCCTTATCGGCCCCTTTTATCCTCGCCAATTCGATAGTCGGCCTGATCGGAGCTTTGATCGTGGGTCAAACGCCGTCTGTTTATACGTTCTCCTATGGCGCTGCCGCTCTGGCTGGCGCGATAATCGGGACTGCCATAGGCGTGCGCTGGTTGTCACAGAATTTGACGCGATATGCCCTCGCAACCCTGCTGGCGACGGCAGGATTGCAATTGGTGCTGTTGTGAATACGACTGAAAGCCTAAAATGAGGAGGTTGGCGCATTCGATTATTGCGGTCTGGTTGCTGGGCAACATCGGTGCCAGCGTCGCGCAAGATCGGTCCATAACAGTCGCTTCGACAACATCGACCGAGCAATCGGGTCTTTTCGACTTTTTGCTGCCCCGCTTCATGGAAAAAACGGGTATCAGAGTGAGGGTGGTAGCTGTCGGTACAGGACAGGCCCTTGACATAGGACGGCGCGGCGATGCTGACGTTGTTCTCGTGCATGACAGAGCTTCGGAAGATGAATTCATGTCGGAGGGAGAGGGCATTCAGCGTTTCGACGTGATGTACAATGATTTTGTTATTGTAGGTCCTAAAACCGATCCCGCGGGCATCGCCGGAGATAAGGACGTTGCAGATGCGCTGCGGAAGATCGCCAGCGCGACTGCGGCATTCATTTCGCGAGGCGACCGCTCCGGCACGCACGAAGCGGAATTGCGTCTTTGGAAAGCAGCGGGCGTGAACATCGCAAGCGCCAAGGGTGATTGGTATCGCGAGATCGGTCAAGGAATGGGACCAGCACTCAATATGGCTTCAGCCAGCAATGCCTACTTGCTCTCAGATCGAGGAACCTGGCTCTCGTTCAAAAATCGCGGCGATCTGACGATTTTGACGGAGGGTGACAAGCGCCTGTTCAATCAGTATGGCGTGATGGTCGTGAACCCGGTCAAACATCCAAACGTGAAGGTCGACGAGAGCAAAGCCTTTGTCGATTGGCTGATTTCACCGGTAGGGCAAAAGGCAATCGCAGACTATAGAGTTGGCGGCGAGCAGCTATTTTTCCCCAATGCGGCCCATTAGCAGAAACGCAAGGGTACTTATTACAATGCTGAGAATGAGCAGAATGATCCCGAGAGCAAGCGCAAGCGGGAGGTCTCCCTTGCTGGTTTCCAGAGCAATGGCCGTGGTCATGGTGCGCGTGTAGCCTCGAATGTTGCCGCCTACCATGATGATTGCTCCAACTTCGGCAATCGCCCGGCCAAAAGCAGCGAGAAATGCCGTCAGCAAAGAGGTGCGACCAATCGAAAGTAAGAGGGCCACAGTTCGCGTTAGCGAAAGACCATCAATGTGTGTCAAATCGGCATATTCCGCCCAGAGGAGTACAGTCGAACGATGCACGAGCGCGACCGCGATTGGCGTGGCGATTAGCGTCTGAGCAATTACCATTGCTGAGGGCGTAAACAGGAGCCCCGCAGACCCAAGGGGACCTGATCGGGACAGCAAAAGGTAAACAGCGAGCCCGGCGACGACGGGCGGTAAGCCGAGTAATGCGTTGGCCAGCACAATGATCGCTTGTCGCCCTTGAAACTGGGTAATCGCGAGCAGTGCGCCCAATGGAGCGCCACAGATCATCGCAACGATGCTTGCCGAAAGACTTACCTGTAGTGACAAGGCGACGATCTCGAGGAGTTCGGGATCGAGGCTTGCAACCATAGACATTGCAGTGGCGATGGCTTGGGCGAAATTGTTCATTGAGCCCGAAGATACCCTGGGAGCGGCACGGCACGTTCCGCAAGCACGTGCCGGACCTGACCAGTCGAAGGGGCGGCGTGAACCCCATTGACCAGTCTGGTGTAGTATGCCTCACGGAAGAAAATCGTAAAGACGGGATCGCCAATGCGAAAATCTTCGCAGAGGTCGCTCCCGTCCTTGAGCATTCGCATCGATCCGGACGTGTCAGCGGACATGGGATCGCAGAGAGTGCCAACTGCGCGCAGCGTGGGCGCTGCCTCACTCAATGCGCGCGACGACCGCGAGCTTCCTTATGCCCTGGCTATGATAGGCGTTGAGGAAGGCGTTATAATCCCTGAAGGATACGCAGCCGTTGGAATCGCCGTTGGGTCCAAGCATGTAAGTATGCGCGAGCAGGCCGGATCGACCATAGATCGTCTCCTCGCCGCCAATCGGCGTGAGGCGCAAGGCCGGCACGCCATGGAACAGCGCCTCGCGCGGCTTCAGTTCGTAGATATGCGGCGGCGTCACGCCGCGCATGCGGATATTTGCAGAGCTCGGATCGTCGAGCCTGGAGCCGAGGCCGGAGTGCGCCTCGAGCCTGCTGCCATCTGGAAGGTAAACCGTGTGCGCGGAAATGTCGTAGACCGCGGTCGAACGATCGTAGGGCGCCGACCCTGCGAGCGCCGGGTTTTGGCTTGGCGCGATGCTGCCGGTCGCGCTGGCATCGGCGGAAGCATAGGCGAGCAGCGGCCCATGCGAGGTTTGCTTGCCCCAGAGCTTTTCGACGACCGTCTGCCTCTCGTTGGAGGCGATCGACATCACGGCGGCCTTGGCGCGCTGTGCCATATCGCGGATCGAATCCGCCGCCGTCTTCGGCGCTTCCGGCTCGCTCGAGCGAAGCTCGCTCGGCCGCGCCGCCGGTGAAACGGCAGCGAGCTGGACCCGTGCCGTTTCCTTCGGCTTGGCAACTTCGGGCGCCTTTGTGTTTTCGGGCTGGGCTTTCGGTGCTTCCGCAATCTTCACAGGATCGGCTCGCGGTATCGGCGCGGGCGCCACGCCTTGCGGAGATGCGGCCGCGAAGCGGTCTTCGAACGAGGGCGATGGTTCCGACGGCACGGTTTCGGGCGGGGAAATCAGCGGTGCGTCGAACTGTGCGACACGCATGCTGTCGACCGGCTTCTCGCGACGGATCGCAACGCTGATCGGCCGGCGCATGACGGGTTCGTCGAAGCCCGCGCTGCCAAGTTGCGGATAAGGGCTCGCCGCGAAAATATTGGCATAAACCGTCCAGGCGCAGCCGAGGACGAGACTGGCAATCGCGGTAGCCGTGAAAAGGCTTCGGGAGCCAGCCTTGCGCGCTGATCGTCTGGGTGCTGCGAAATCGCAATACGCAACTCTACTGATACTCATCCGCACTGCATCCAGGCTGATCCACCTCGTTCCTCAAAAAGCCGCCGTTCGATACCGTGCGTTCCTCGAGCACATTCGAACGGCGGCCTGTGCGCGGTCATCCGCCGATTTCGGACGGAGCCATCTCGCAGAGGCGCAGAGCGTCATTAAGGCGACTTTTAGTTAAATGCGGATTAAGTGCAGGCGGTTATTGGGCAGTCCCAATTTGATACGCATTCTGCGCGTCGAGGCGGTGTTTTCAGGCGGCGGCGGGTGTGGTTCTCGAGGGTGTCTGCCGCAAAAATGCCCGATTGAACGGGTCTTGCCGGTCGATTACCGGGACAGTTCCGGTGGCGGATAATCGTCGAGAACCGGGCGCCTGGCGTCTTCAAGCAAATCGAGCTCGTAGGTCTCGATCACCAGCGGCCCGCGCATTCGTTCGAGTTCGGCGACGCGCTCGACCTTGCCGAAGGTATCGGTCACATAGGGTTGTGCGAGGAGGCGCGCTTCATCAACCCACAGCAACTTGCCGGTTAATTGCGTTGGGTCCGGTTCCGCCATGTTGACCCAGCGAATGCGCTGCGTCGGCTGGACCACGCAAGTTCCTCTCGGAAGATAGAAGGCAAGCCAGCTCGTGGTGCCATAGTCGGGCGCGAGCACGCAAACAGCCCCTGTACGCTCTCGCACCGCCTCGATCTCAGCGGCGAGCTCTCGCCAGCCGACCCCGACGCTGCGCACGGTGGCGTCTCGCCTGAAGCCGGACAAAACGCCGGTATTGGCCTGCACGATCAGAAGCGCAAACATCGCAATGCCGAAGGGCGCGGCCCAGCGCAGGCAGAAGTCGACGATACGCTGCTGCCGGCGTTGCCATCGATTGAGGTTCGCGGCCACCGCGGCGGCAATGGCAAACGCCGGATAGACCGGCGCAAACCAGTTGGCCTCAACGCGGGCATGCAGCGAATGCCAGATGAAATAGAGCGCAATGGTCCAAAAAATCGTGCTGATCAGCGCGCGCGCGGCCAGGGCGCCGCTGTCGTGCTTGAAGAGCGCGTAAAGCCCCATTGCCCCGAGGACGAACACAAGCGGCGTCGCGAACGCGATCTGGGTCGGAATCAATTCGGCGATAAAGGACGGCTTGAAGTTGTCGATGCGGGACCGGCCGATCTGCTTGATGAAGGAGACCCATTCGTGATCGGCGTTCCAGAGAATGACGGGAGAAAATACCACGAGCGCAACGAGCGCGCCGAGAAGAGGCCACGGCGAGACCAGCCAGCGGCGCAATTTCGGGACGCTCACAAGCCAGATCAGGATCGCGGGCCCGAAAAACAGCGCGGTGTATTTCGACAGCAGCGCCGTACCGACCGCGGCGCCGACCGCAAGCCACCATGCGCCGCGCCCGCTCTCCAGTACCTTGGCAAGGAAGAACATGACGAAGCTCGACGCCACCAGCAGCGGAGAATCCGGCGTCACGATCAGCGTGCCGACCGCAGCCATCAATGTGACGTTGAGAAGAATGGTCGCAGTCGCTGCAAGTCGCCGACCGCCGAACAGGATCATTGCCGTTCGATAAACCGCAAAGCTCATCGGCAATGCCAGCAGAATCGACACCAACCGCACGCCGATCTCGGTGTCGCCCGCAATCAGCGTTCCCAGGCGGATGATGAGGGCAACGCCCGGCGGGTGATCGTAATAACCGAAGGAGAGATGTTTCGACCACGTCCAGTAGTAGGCTTCGTCGAACGTCAGCGGCGTCCAGGCGGCACCGATCAGCCGCAGCGTCACCAGTCCCAATACCGCAAGGGACGTGTTACGGACGAGCCGAATCTCGTTCGGGCTCATGGCAATTCATCGCCTGCGCCAGACGAACAGTCCAGACATCGCGTAGTTCCAGACCACGCCCATAAATGCGCCGGCGGCGCCCGCCAGCCACCAGATCGGTTCCTGATCGTAGACGGAGAACGCAACTCCGACGTTTGCGAGGAGTCCGACGCTGCAGACGAGATAGAACAGGATGAGGCCGCGCAGGATCGCGACGCCTTTCAGCCGCTGGTCGCGATAGGTAAGAAAATTGTTGAGGATGAAATTACTGGTCATGGCGCAGAGCGCACCGCAGGCCTGCGATTCCGGAAACGGAAGGTCAAGGATTTCGAGCGCGGCATAGAGCGCCACAAAATGCACGACCAGGCCGATCGATCCGACCACCGCGAACATGAGGAAGCGCAACGTGATGATGTCATGAGTAAGCTTCGACAGCACCAGGCCCACGAAATCCAGCGCCACCATGGAATCAAGCTTGCTCTCGCCGTGCTGGCGCGAACCGAAGGTGTAGGGAATTTCCCTGGCGCGCAACTGTCCGCGGGAGGTGGCGACGACATCGAGCAGGATCTTGAAGCCCTGGGTGGAAAGCTTCGGCGCAAGTTGCTCGAAATTATCCCTGCGGATCATGAAAAAGCCGCTCATCGGATCGGCGATCTTGACCCGCAGCACGCGCTTGGCAACTTCGGTCGCGAACGCGCTGAACCCCGCACGTTGAGGGTCGAAGCTTTCGGCGCTACCGCCCTCGACGTAACGACTGCCGACGACGAGGTCGAACTCGCCTCCCTGCAACAGTTCCAGCATTTTCGGCAACTGCGTCTCGTCGTGCTGCAAGTCGGCATCAAGGACCGCAGCGAACGGCGCGCTCGAGGCCAGGATACCCTCGATGCAGGCGCCCGAAAGGCCCCGCCGCCCGACCCGTCGGATGCAGCGCACGCGGCTATCCTCTCGCGCCAGTGCCCGCACCACTTGCCAGGTACCGTCAGGTGAGTTGTCGTCGACAAAGACGACCTCGAATGCCACCCCGGCGAGCACGGCCTTCAGCCGCCGCAACAATGTCGTGACATTGTCGCGCTCGTTGAAGGTGGGAACGATGACCGAAAGTTGAGGCAAACCAGCGGCCTGCGCGCCCGTTACGGGTCCCGGTAGAGTGGCGTCATTCATGGCGCCAGCGTATAGCCGATCGCTTAACAGGATGCCAAGGGACCACGTTGCGACATCAAAAACAGAGCTCAAAGGGGCCCAAAATGCCAACGACCACGAATAGAAGGCGCGCGTACATCCGGCGCAGCCAAACCATTCAGTGGTCGTCCCAGCGTCGGAGCCCGAAAGCATCAACGTCGCTGTTGCGGGTATATAGGAGCGGGTCGGCCGTTCCGCAAGAGGAAATCTCGATGAAAGCAAGCAGCGCGGTCGGCTGCATGTCCGGTGCAATCCTGACGCGAACTGGCCAGGCCCTGCCGATTTGACTAGGCTTTGGCGATGGATCCCTTTTACGCTTTAAAGGATCAGACCCTCCGGTGAGCAAGCCACCCGCCTCCAAATCCACCTCCGGGAAGAACGCCCAGGAAGGTGCCAAGCCGTCAGGCAGCATCTATATCGGCGTCGGCGGCTGGACCTTCGAGCCGTGGCGCGGGGTATTTTACCCCGAGAAGCTGGCGCACGCGAAGGAGCTGCAATACGCGGCGTCAAAGCTCACATCGATCGAGATCAACGGCACCTATTACGGCTCGCAGAAGCCCGAGAGTTTCCGCAAATGGGCAAGCGAGGTGCCTGACGGTTTCGTGTTTTCGGTGAAGGGCCCGCGATTTGCAACCAACCGCCGCGTGCTGGCGGAAGCCGGAGACTCGGTGAAGCGGTTTTACGGTTCCGGCGTCCTTGAGCTCGGCGACCGCCTGGGCCCCGTGCTCTGGCAATTCGCGCCGACCAAGAAATTCGACGAGGCTGATTTCGGCAAATTCCTCGAGCTGCTTCCGCGCAAACTCGATGGAAAGAACCTGCGCCATGTGGTCGAGGTGCGGCACGACAGCTTTCGCGTCGCCGCTTTCGTGGCCCTGCTGCGAAAATTCGAAACCCCCGTGGTGTTCGCCGAGCACAACAAGTACCCGGCGATTGCCGATGTCGTCGGCGATTTCATCTACGCGCGGCTGCAGAAAGGCAATGACGAGATCAAGACCTGCTATCCGCCAAAGCAGCTTGATGCGTGGGCAAGACGACTGCAACTATGGGCGGAGGGCGGCGAACCCGACGATTTGCCGCGCGTTGATTCCGCAAAAACGAAGAAGGCGGCGCGCGATGTGTTTGCTTATGTGATCCACGAGGGTAAAATTCGCGCGCCCGCGGGCGCGATGGAACTGATCGCTCGCGTGAGCTAGTCAAAGGGCTCTCCAATGGCCCGAACAAAAATGGCCCGAACAAAAAAGTTCTTCACGATCGGTTATGAGCAGACGCCGGCCAAGGCGGTGCTCGACGAGCTCGAGCACGCTGGCGTCAAACTGCTTGTGGACGTACGTGCCGTCACATCCTCCCGCCGTCCCGGTTTTTCCAAGAACCAGCTCGCGGCCGAACTGGACGAGCGGGGTATTTCCTACCTGCACCTGCGCGGACTGGGCACACCCAAAGACGGCCGCCAGGCCGCACGCGCCGGGCAACTCGAAAAGCTTCACAGGATCTACGCCAAGCACCTCAAGACGCAGCAGGCCCAGGAAGAACTCGACGAACTCGCCGCGCTGGTAAAAAGATCCGGCCCGGTCTGCATTCTCTGTTACGAGCGCGACCACCGGCGGTGTCATCGGCAGTGGATCGCTGAAATCATCGAAGATCGCGACGCGGTCAAGATCGAGAATCTGATGGCGAAGCAGGTTTGATCAATCAAGCGTGCGGCGGAACCGCATCACGGCAATCGTCATCGCCAGCAGCATCAACAAAACCAGTGCGATCGTGTCGTGCTCCAGGTTTTGCAGCGTGGCGCCTTTCAGCATGATGGCGCGCACGATACGCAAATAGTGCGTCAGTGGCAGGCCTTCGCCGATATATTGCGCCCATAGCGGCATGCCCAGGAACGGAAACATGAAGCCGGACAACAAAATGCTCGGCAGGAAGAACATGAGCGACATCTGCATCGCCTGAAGCTGGTTCTGGGCGATGGTCGAAAACGTGTAGCCGATCGACAAGTTGGTCGTGATGAACAGCGTGGAGAGCAATGCCAGCATGATCAGGCTGCCGTGCACCGGCACCCCGAACAGGAACACGCCGATGCTGACGATCAATGTGGCCTGGATGAAGCCGACCAGGACGTAAGGTACGATCTTGCCAAGCATCACTTCGGTCGGGGTAATCGGCATTGACAGCAGGCTTTCCATCGTGCCGCGTTCGATCTCCCGCGTCACCGAAAGCGCGGTGAAGATCAGCATCGTCATGGTGAGAATGGTACCGACCAGGCCCGGGACGATGTTCAATCGCGACGACGCTGCCGGATTGTAACGAGCGTGCGCGCGGATCTCGAACGGCAGCGACGGCGGGTCACCCGTATAGAGATCATGCGATAGCGCGGTTTGAACCACCACGGCGAGCGAGGATAGTGCCGAGGCTGCCGCTACGGGGTCGGTTGCGTCGGCGGCTACGAGTAGCGCGGGATAGTCGCCGCGCCGAACGGCACGCTCGAAGCCGCGCGGAATTTCGACGCCGAACAGCACCTTGCCGGAGGTCAGGAGATCATCGAACTCGGCAACGTCATGCACTTCGCGAACGAAGCGAAAATAGGCGGTGTTTTCCAGCGCCTTCAGCACGGAACGCGCCAGATCGCTGTCCTCCTGCAGCAGCACGGCGGCCGGCAAGTTGTGCGGCGTGGTGTTGATGGCAAAGCCGAACAGCAAGAGCTGCATCACCGGGATCATCACGATCATCGCGAACGAAACGCGGTCGCGCCGGAGCTGGATGAACTCCTTGACCATCATTGCAAAGCTGCGCCGCCAGAAGCCGAACCGCGGCTCCGGAAACTCGCTTCGACCCCTTGGCGTGTCGGCTATGCTCACTGAAAATTATCCCTCGAGCGCGACATCAATTCAATGAATACATCCTCCAGCGAGGGCTCGCTGACTTGCCAGTGCAACTGCTCGTGCTCGCGCCACGGTGCGATCGTGGCCTCGAGCGCCGCGCGATCGCGCCCCGATACGTGCAGGCTGGTGCCGAACGGCGCCACCATGTCTATGCCGGGCTTGCCGGCAAGTTCCTCCTGCAGCTTGTGGAGATCATCGCCGGTGACGGTGTAAGTCGCCAACGCCGACCCGGCGATCACTTCCTCCACCGTGCCGTGCGCGAGCAGATGGCCGTAAGCGATATAGGCGATCTCGTGGCAGCGCTCCGCTTCGTCCATGTAATGGGTGGAGACCAGCACCGTGAGCCCGGTCGCTGCGAGTGCGTGAATTTCGTTCCAGAAATCGCGCCTTGCTTTGGGATCAACGCCCGCAGTCGGTTCGTCCAACAGCAACAATTGCGGATTGGGCAGCGTGCAGGCGCCGAGCGCCAGCCGCTGCTTCCAGCCCCCGGAAAGCTCGCCTGCAAGCTGCTCCTCGCGGCCGCTCAAGCCCAGCCGCTTGATCATCTCGCGTGCCGCGCCGCGCGCGTCGCCAAGGCCATAGAGGCGGGCGACGAATTCCAGGTTCTCCCGTACCGACAAATCCTGGTAGAGCGAAAAGCGCTGCGTCATGTAGCCGACCCTGCGCTTGATCTTGTCGGCATCGCGGCGAATGTCGAAGCCGAGGCACCTGCCCTCGCCGGCGTCGGGCGTCAAGAGACCGCACAGCATGCGGATGGTCGTGGTCTTGCCGCTGCCGTTGGGACCGAGGAAGCCGTAGATGGTGCCGCGTTTCACCTGCATGCTGAGGTCATGCACCACCTCGCGGCCTTCGAAGGATTTCGTCAGCCCGCGAACGTCGATTGCGATATCGGCTTCGGCTTCCGCCATTGCAGTCACCGCTTGTCCGCAACCGGCGTCTTGACCGCCGTCTTGGGGTTGAGGAATACGCTGATCGGCTGACCGACCCGCAGGGCGTCGGGGCGCGAGGGACGCGCCTGAACCAGATAAACAAGCTTGTTGCGCTCATCGAGGCTGTAAATGACGGGCGGAGTGTATTCGGCCGAAGTGGCAAGAAAATAGATTCTCGCCGTCAAGTCGGCCGAGCAGTTGTCGCAGTTCACGCGCACCTCGTCACCGATCGCAAGCTTGGGCAGGTCGGTCTCAGGCACGTAAAAGCGTATCTTCATGTTGCCGGGTGGCAGGATTGAAAGTACGGGCCGTTGCGCAGGCACTGTTTCGCCCTCGCGGAAATAGACTTGCTGGACGGTGCCCGCTACCGGCGCATAGCCAATTCGCCGCGCCAGCCGGGTCTGTGAGGTCACGACCTGCGCTTCGGCGACGCGCAATGCCGAAACCGCGGCATCGAGATTGGCCTGTGTCCCCGATCCCGTCTTGCTCAGGGAGAAGGCGCGATCGTAGCTTTGTTGCGCATTGGCGAGGGTCGCCTTGTTCTGGTTGAGATTGGCCTGCTGCAGGTCGTCGTCGACCGAGTAGAGCTGTTCGCCGACCTTGACCTCGTCGCCCTCGCGCGCATTAAGCTTTGTCACCCGCCCAGCTTCATCGGGGCTGACGAAAATCATGTCGGCCTCGACCCAGCCCTGATACCCCGGGTTGCGCGACTCGTTGCAGCCGGCAAGCAAGGCTGCCAGCGCGAACGCGATCAGACTTCGCCCAGTTATGCCAGACGGGCTCATACCGTCCTCCGTTCGCCGAAGATCATGTCGAGATGGACGCGCAGCATCGCGGTTGCATCGAGCGGTGCGTGCCGGCCAAACAGCCCCTGCCAGATCACGGCGACCATGGCGGGCGCCACGACGATCTGCGGAAAATCCTTCAAGCCTTGATGCCTGATTTCGCCGCGCGCAATCGCGAGTTCGATCAGCGCTCGCATGCCGGCGAGACCCCGCGAGACGACCTCGCGGTAGTAGAAGTCGGCGATGTCGGGAAAGCGCGGCCCCTCCGCGACGATCAGGCGAACGATGGCCGCGCGCCGCGTCGTGACGACTTCCTTCACGAAATTCTCGGCAAAGTTTTCGAGCGCGGCACGAATTGATCCGCCTGCGACCGGCGGCGCGGCAAGGCGACCGATCAGCGGCACCAAAGCGGTCCGCACCAGTTCTTCAAAAAGCGCCTGCTTGTCCTTGAAATGCAGATAGATTGTGCCCTTGGCAACGCCGGCTCGCCGGGCCACGTCATCAAGCCTTGTCGCGGCGTAGCCGCGATCTATGAACTCATCCAGCGCCGCGTCGATGATGGCATGGCGCCGATCGGCGGCGCGTTCGGCTCGGTTCGACGAGCGGGCCGTTTCAACTTTCCCGGGATGGACTGGCTTGCCCGGCTCGGCGGCGACGGTCTTGCCCCCGCCCCGGCGTGCGGGGGATTTCGCGGCCCTTGCAGAGTTTTTGGCTGCCTGATCGCTTCCGGAACCTGACATACCACAATTATGACTGACCGGTCAGTCATTGTCAATCCGGACCGGAAAAGTCCGGCCAGGACGAGCGTCCCTAGCTGTGAAATTTCAGCCCGTCGACGATCTTGTCGATCGCCTTGCGCTCGGCGCGCATGGCTATCCCGACCAGATTGAGCTCGGCACGAAGCACCGCCCGCACCGCCTCGCGATTGGCGGCATCATGCGTCGTCTTGAACATGTCTTCGGTATAGACCGCAGGCGTCACGTCTCGCGCCAGCGACCGCTCCAACGCGCGGGAAAGCGCCGCGCGATCGGGTGCGCCATAGATCAGGATCGGCTGGCCGATCAGGGAGAGATAGCGTGTGCCTGAACGGTCGGAATAAGGTTCGCCGACGCATTCGGGAAACGCAGCGGCGATGCCCGAGACAAGGAAGGAAGCAACATTGAGTTTTTGCCACGGTTCGAGATCGGTCCGGATCACGACCGCGATCTTGGTATCGAACTGCATGATTGATTCAGCCGGTCCAGGAAAACCTGCCGCAATCGTAACGTCGCGGCCGCGGCAGTGGAAGGGATACTATCCCTTCGCGTCACAGGCCCAGGCGCGGATCACGCATTCCTTGCCGCCGAAGTTGTAGCATTTGCGTGTTGCTTCATTCAGCGAACTCGAGATACGCGGTTTGACGGCGTAGCCATGGGCGCCGCAGGGATTGGTCATGTCGACCGAAAATGCAGCACAAGCGTGTTTCATGGTGAGCGTGGTCGGGCAATCGCCCTTGCATTGCTTGCGGGCTGCAGCCAACGCGTCGGCCTCGCCGGCATAATCGAAAGCCTGACCGTAAGCTCCGCATTTGCCGATCGCAAATGCCCCTGCGGCCTGCGCCTTCGTCGCGGATTGGGCCGCGGCGAGCATCAAGGCGACAACAAGAATCGATTTCGCGCGGTGTCGCGTGACGACAGGCAATAGTTTCACGAACCCCCTCCCCCCGATAAGGCGCGCAATCTAGCTTCCGGACGTTTCCAGTTCGTGAACGGCAGATCCCGCGGCTTGAGTTCGGCTCAGCCTCGCCGCGCAGCCTCGAGTGCCTGCGGCGTATCGATATCGAGAAACGCGGCGTGGCCTTCGACCGGGACCTCCGCTACGGCTTCGCCATGCTTTGCGATCAGATGACGCGCACCGACATCGCCGTCGAGCGTCATCAACTCGTTGAAGAAGCGTCGCGACCACAGCACGGGATTGCCGCGCCTGCCGTCGCTGACGGGAACCGTGATCAAATTCCCGCGATCAGGTGCGAAGGCTTCGATCAAATGGTCGATCAATTGCGCCGAGATCATCGGCATGTCGCCAAGACAGACCACCGCACCGTCGGCTTCGCCAGCCACCGCGGCAACGCCCGCCTTTACCGAGCTTGCAAGCCCCTCGGCAAAACTCGGATTGCGGACGAACTTCACGTCCAAACCCTTTAAAGCCGCCTCAACCATTGCCGCCTGATGACCGGTGACGACGATGACATCCTTGGCTTTCGAAGCCAGCGCCTGCTCGGTCACGATCCGAACCAGCGGCTTGCCGTCGAGTTCGGCCAGAAGCTTGTTGGGGCCGCCCATCCGCGTCGAGCGGCCGGCGGCGAGAATGATGGCCGTGACATGACGGTTGCCGTCCGGCCGATGGCTCTCGCGGGGCTGCGGCCGCGTCACAATTTCCATCAAAAGCCCACCCACTCCCATGCCGGTGAGTTCGGCGCGGTTGACCTTCAGCCCCGCCAGCAACCGCATCAGCACCCAGTCGAAACCGTTCTCTACCGGAGAGCGCGCGCAACCGGGCGCGCCCAGTACCGGCACGCCGCCGGCATTGCCGATCAGTAGGAGATTGCCTGGATCGACCGGCATTCCAAAATGTTCGATCGCACCGCCGATGCCGGAGAGCGCCGCAGGGATCACGTCGCGCCGGTCCGCAATCGCGGACGCGCCGAACACGATCACAAGCTGCGCGCCGAGACCGAGCAATTCGCTCATCGCAGCCTTGAGCGCCGTCTCATCGTGCGGCACGCGGCGTTCGGCCATGATGGTGGCCCCGGCAGGGGCCAGCCGCTCGGCCGTAACTTTCAAGGTTTTGTCCACCACCTTCGGCGCGAGCCCCGGCAGCATGGTCGAAATCACACCGACGCGCTTGATGACATAAGAGGCGATGCGCAACGCGCCGCCTTTTGCCGCCTCGACCGCGGCATCGCGCAGCCGTGCCTCGACGCCGAACGGAATAAGCTTGACGGTTGCGACCATCTCGCCCTCGACCACCGGTTTGAAAGCCGAGAGCGTAGCGAAGGTAATGGCTTCATCGACGGCGTTGATGCGATGGACCGCGGTGCGATCGACCACGAGCACGCCCGCTCTGGCCGCAAATAGATTGGCCCGGCCGGTAAAGGCACGCTCGACATTAATGCCGTCGCCGGCAACGGCCCGTGCGATGCTGGCGGCGGCGATGTCCTCCGATACATCACCCTCCTCCAGCCGCACGACGACGATTTCCTTTACGCCGGCGCGGGTCAGAGCGGCAACTTCCGCGGGACCGACAGTCGTGCCCTTCTTCAGCACCAGCGAACCCTGGCGCAGCGTATGGACGGTAACGCCACCGATTGCGTCCGCCGGACTGGCAGGACCGAACTTCATGCTCCGACTTCTTCTTTTCCCAACCGCAACTGCGCCGTGATCTCGGCCATGATCGCCACCGCGATCTCCGACGGAGAGACCGCGCCGATCGACAGACCAATCGGGGCGTGAATGCGGGCGATATCGCTGTCCCTTGCGCCTTGCGCTTTCAGACGCTCGGCGCGCTTGCCGTGAGTCTTTCGTGAACCGAGCGCGCCGATATAGAAACAGTCGCGCGCAAAGGCGTGCAGAAGCGCCGGATCGTCGATCTTGGGGTCGTGCGTCAGCGCAGCGAATGCGGTGTAGTGATCGATATTGAGGGGCGGCAGCGCGACATCAGGCCATTCGGCGATCAGCGGCACATCCGGAAACCGCTCCTGGCTGGCAAACGCGGTGCGCGGGTCGACGACCGTTACGTCATAGTCGAGCGTGCGCGCGAGCGGTGCCAGCGCCTGGCTGATGTGGACCGCGCCGATGATCACCAGACGGGCGGTGGGCGCGTAGACGTTGAGAAAAAGTTTCCTTCCGCCCGCCTCGACGGTCGCGCTCTTGCCCAATCGCAGCTGTTTTGACAGCTCGGCACGCAACGGATCTACGGCGAAATCCCTCGCCTTGACCAGCCGCTGTTCGCCGTTGGCAGTGTCGGTCACGATAATTGCCGGCCGCCGCGCAGCGCGCTCGACATTGAGTTCCCTCAGCGTTTCAAGCTTCACGGTTACCCGACTTTCTCGACGAATACGCGGATGGTGCCGCCGCACGACAAGCCGACATTCCACGCGGTTTCGTCTGCGACACCGAATTCGAGCATTTTTGGCTTGCCGCTGGCAATCACATCAAGCGCTTCGGTGACAACAGCCCCCTCGACGCACCCGCCGGAGACCGAGCCCAGAAAGGTGCCCTCATCGTTGATGACGAGACTGGATCCAGCCGGCCGCGGGGCCGAGCCCCAGGTCTCCACCACCGTGGCGAGGGCGACGCCGTGGCCGGCCTTCTGCCAGTCCTCAGCCGCCCTGAGAATATCTTCATCGCGATTGAGCATTGGATGCCTCTTCAAATTTCAAGCAGCTGACCGGATCGTACTGCGGTGATGTGGTGCTGGCGCTCTCGAAAGCGCCTCGATCAGCCCTTCGATGGAGCTCAAATTATGCACCGGGCGGAATTCGTCAACGTGCGGCAGCATCATTTTGATGCCCTGCGCCTTGGCCTCGAAGCCGCCATAACGCAATAGCGGGTTGAGCCAGACCAAACGGCGACAGGACCGGTGCAGCCGGTCCATCTCGAAGGCGAGCCTGGCGTCGGCTTCCCGCTCCAGCCCGTCCGAAATCAGAAGCACGATGGCACCCTGTCCGAGCACCCTTCGCGCCCAAAGCTGATTGAAAGTGTGCAGCGATGTCGCGATGCGGGTACCGCCAGCCCAATCTTCGACCGACGACGAACAGCTCGCCAGCGCCTCGTCGGGATCGCGCGCACGCAGGCTCCGCGTCACATTGGTCAGGCGCGTGCCGAACAGGAATACGCAGACGCGCTTGCGCGCATCTGTAATCGCGTGCAGGAAGTGCAGGAACAGCCGGGTATATTCGCTCATGGAGCCCGAAATATCGAGCAGCGCCACGATCGGCGCCGGCTTCTCCATCCGGTCAAGCCGGTGAATATCGATAATCTCGCCGCCGGTGCGCAAGGAGCCGCGCAAGGTGCGCCGCATGTCGAGCCGCAAGCCGCGCGCATCGGGCCGGTAGCGGCGGGTCCGCAATTCTGCCTGCGGCAGTTTCATCTTCTCGATCGCGCGTGTCACTTCGGCGATCTCCGCCGCCGTCATCTGGGCAAAATCCTTTTTCTGCAGCACTTCCTTGTCGGAGACCGCGAGGCGGACCTCCTGTTCTTGCGCCTGCGGCGCCTCGGTCATCCGCGCCTGCGACAGCGCCTCCTGCACGCGGCGCGAAGCCGGCGGCGGCTTCTTTTTGGCGTGATCGGGCAGCGGCACGGAATCCAGCATGTTTTTCCATTCCTCGGCGGCGCGGAAAAACAGGTCGAAGGCCTGCGCGAAAATCAACGCATGCTCGTGGCGCTTGACGAAGATGGATTCCAGCGTCGTGAACACGTCGGCGCGGTTGCCGATATCGATCACCTGCAACGCGTTCATGGCGTCGATGACGGCGCCCGGCCCAACCGGAATCCCGGCCGCGCGCAACGCGCGGGCAAAGCCGATGATGTTGTCGGCCATTTGACCGGTCGCAGGCGCGAGATGATTGATGGCGGCCATCGGTTTGCCCAGTTGGACTCCATGCGGCGTCGCGCCCCTCTCCCATCCGGAGCATTGGGCTTGAGGGGTTTAGCTCTATCGTTCGTCCGTCACCCTCACCTGGCGCTTCGCGCCGACCTCTTCCCATGGAGGAGGCGAAGCGGCCGTTAGCGGTATCTTCGAACGGTCATTCCTCGCTCGTCGCCTCTTTCAAAACCTTCTGCAAGCTGTCGCCCTGCATGCGCGCAATATCATCCTGGTATTTCAGGAGCGCGCCGATGGTGTCGCCGACGACGTCGGGGGTCAGTGTGCGGGCGTCGAGTTCGGTAAGCGCAGTGGCCCAGTCGATGGTCTCCGCGACGCCCGGCGACTTGTAGAAATCCTGGTCACGCAGCGCCTGCACGAAGCTGACCACCTGCCGGGACAGTTTTGCGGAAATGCCGGGTACGCGCGATTTCACGATCGCAAGTTCACGCTCGGCGGAAGGATAATCCACCCAATGATAGAGACAGCGGCGCTTGAGCGCATCGTGGATTTCGCGGGTACGGTTCGAGGTAATGATGACGATCGGCGGGTGCGGTGCCTTCACGGTACCGAATTCGGGGATCGTTACCTGGAAATCGCTGAGAATTTCCAGCAGATACGCCTCGAATGCTTCGTCGGCGCGGTCAAGTTCGTCGATCAGAAGCACCGGCGCGCCGGCAACGTCCGGCTCCAGCGCCTGCAGCAATGGCCGTTTGATCAAGTAGCGTTCGTCGAAGATATCGCTTGAAAGCTGCTCGCGATCGGTATCGCCCGCGGCCTCCGCGAGCCGGATTGCGATCATCTGTGCGGCCGTATTCCACTCATAGACGGACGATGCAACATCGAGGCCTTCGTAGCATTGCAGCCTGATCAGGTTGCGACCCAGCGCAGCCGACAGGACCTTGGCGATCTCGGTCTTGCCGACGCCGGCCTCGCCTTCGAGGAACAGCGGCCGGCCCATGCGCAGCGACAGATAGGACACCGTTGCAAGCGAACGTTCGGCGAAGTAGCCGCGCGAGGACAATAGCTCGAGCATGGCATCGACGGATTTGGGTAACGCCGATGCAGTCATGGGAACCAGCCTTGATGAACCAAAATTACGGATTTTATGACTTCGCAGTCGCGGCTTCGACGGCGCGCCGCGCCAGCACCGCGATCAGATGTGCCCGATATTCGGCGCTGCCGTGCAGATCGCTGTTCAGCCCGGTTGACGGTACGCTCAAGCCGTCGAGCGCCTTGGCTGAAAACCGCTTCTTGAGCGCCTCCTCGAAGGCGGTAACGCGGAACACGCCATCGGAGCCGGCGCCGGTGACGGCGACACGCACGTCCGACGGACGCCTGGCGACGAACACACCTACCAAGGCATAGCGCGAAGCCTGGTTGCGGAACTTGACATAGGCAGCCTTTTTCGGGAGCGGGAACATCACCCTTGTGATGATCTCGTCATTCTCGAGTGCGGTCGTGAACAGACCCTGGAAAAACTCTTCCGCTTTGAGGCGCCGCTTGTTGGTGACGATGGTGGCGGCCAGCGCCAGGCAGGCGGCGGGATAATCGGCGGTCGGATCGTTGTTGGCGAGCGAGCCGCCGATGGTACCCCTGTGACGCACCGCGGGATCGCCTATCAAGCCTGCAAGATGGGCAAGCGCCGGGATCGCCTCGCCGACGATGGCCGAGGTAGCAACCGCATTATGGGTGGCCGTGGCACCGATGACGAGGGAGCGGCCCTTCATCTCGATGCCGTCGAGCCCCTCGATATGCGAGAGATCAATGAGGTGCGGGGGGCTGGCCAGCCGCTGCTTCATGACCGGCAGTAATGTGTGGCCGCCGGCGATGACCTTGGCGTCCTCATTCTTGACCAGCAGGTTGGCGGCCTGCCGCACCGTCGCCGGACGATGATATTTGAATTCATACATCAGCTAATCCTTGGCCAATCCTTGGTGTAATCCTCGGGGTAATCCTGCCGCCGCGCCGTGACGTGTTAAGCCAAATCCGACTTCGCCATCGCCTTGGCGCCGGCTGCGATCGACAAGACGATGTTCTGGTAGCCGGTGCAGCGGCAGAGATTGCCTTCAAGCTCTTCACGGATGGTATGGTCGGAAAGATCGTGACCCTTGCGGTGGACGATATCGACCGCGGTCATGATCATACCGGGCGTGCAGAAGCCGCATTGCAGGCCGTGATGCTCGCGGAAGGCCTCCTGCATCGGATGCAGTGGGCCGCCGTCGGCCGCAAGCCCCTCGATGGTCCTGACCTCGTGCCCGTCAGCCATCACCGCAAGCGTCGTGCAGGATTTGACCGCCTTGCCGTCAAGATGCACCACACAGGCACCGCACTGCGACGTATCGCAGCCGACATGGGTTCCGGTCAGACGCAGATTTTCGCGCAGAAATTGCACCAGCAAAGTACGAGGATCAACGTTCGCGTTGACGGGGTTACCGTTCACGATCAGGGAGATTCTGGCCATCAAGCACTCTCTTGAACCACCGCATTGCACGGCAGCACAGTCATTAAACTCATTCCAACGCCATAATATGGGCCATCCCCGCAATGAGCAACCTCGCCAAGGCATGGCTTGCTACAACGGACCGCCAGACTGCACCAGTCTTTTCAGGGGATTAGCGCCGAAGATTAGCCTTCCACTGCCTCTTAGCCTTGCACCGCCTTGGCGAAGTTCGCGAAAAACTCGTCGGCCAGCTTCTTGGACGTGCCGTTGATCAGCCGCTGGCCGAGCTGGGCCAGCTTGCCGCCAATCTGCGCCTCGACCTCATAGTTCAACAGCGTCCCCCCATCCTTTTCAGCCAGCTTGACCGAGGCGCCGCCCTTGGCGAAGCCGGCCACCCCGCCCTCGCCTTCGCCATTTATCTTGTAGCCATTGGGCGGATCGAGATCGCTCAGCGTTACCCGGCCCTTGAAGCGGGCGGACACTGGGCCGACCTTCACCTTGACCGTGGCACGGAAACCGTTGTCCTCCGTCCGCTCCAGTTCCTCGCATCCGGGAATCGAGGCCTTGAGCACCTCCGGATCGTTCAACTTGGTCCAGACCACATCGCGCGGCGCAGCAAGCTGGACCTCCCCGTTCATCGTCATGGCCATTTGCGTCTCCCATTGCTTTTCGGGTCTTGTCCCCCAGTAAAGCACGAAGGCCGCAAAAGAAAGATGCATATTCTCCCAGGCGCAACAGGTTTGCGATCGCGCTTTGGGATTGGCACGGGGCGGCGGGAATGGTTAGGTCGCGTTGCCATGAGTACACAACTCTCGCCCCTGCTCGCTCCCATGCTGTCGAGCGTTGCCATGCGCGCCGTCTGCGACGACGTGGCTTGCCTTCAATACATGCTTGATTTCGAGGCAGCCCTTGCGCGCGCGGAAGCGGCCGTGGGTGTCATTCCCTCCAGCGCGGCGGGGCCGATTGCGATGGCCTGCAATGCGAACGCGTTTGATGTCGCTGTACTGGGCGACGCCGCAACGAAGTCCGGCAACCTCGCCATTCCCCTTGTCAAGGCGCTGACGGCCCATGTCGAGAAGGCCGACGCCCTGGCCGCGCGTTATGTGCATTGGGGCGCCACCAGCCAGGACGTCATCGATACCGCCGCCGTCCTGACCTTGCGCGCCGGGATCGATGCCCTGCTCGCCGATCTGAACCGGGCGGTCGCAGGCTTTGCCAGCCTTGCGCGGAAACATCGCCAAACCGCCGTCGTGGCGCGCACCTGGCTTCAGCATGCGTTGCCGATGCCGTTCGGCCTCAAGCTTGCCGAATACGCCGCGGCGCTACACCGGTCCCGCCTGCGCCTGCAGCGGCTGCGGCGGGAAACCCTCGCGCTCCAGTTCGGCGGCGCCGCGGGCACCCTGGCGGCACTCGGCGACAAGGGATGGCTGGTGGCGGAAAAGCTCGCCAGCGAGCTTCAGCTTACCCTGCCCGATGCGCCGTGGCACAGCCATCGCGACCGTTTTGCGGAAGCGGCGTCCGCACTGGCGATCCTTTCCGGCACCTGCGGCAAGATTGCCCGCGATGTCCAGCTGATGATGCAGACCGATGTCGCCGAAGCCTTCGAACCGTCAGGCGAAGGTCGCGGCGGCTCGTCCACGATGCCGCACAAGCGCAACCCGGTGGCAGCCGCAACCGCGCTTGCCGCGGCGACCATGGCGCCTAATCTGGCCGCGACGATATTGGCGGCCCAGGTCGGGGATTACGAACGCAGTGCCGGCCCCTGGCACGCGGAATGGCCGACATTGCCCGGCCTTCTGCTCGTCGGCTCCGGCGCGCTCGCTTCGATTGTCGATATTGCCGAGGGCCTCGAAGTCGACGTCGCGCGCATGCGGGCCAATCTCGATGCCACCGGTGGGCTGATTATGGCCGAAGCAGTGGCGATGACGCTTGCGGAACAGGTCGGCAAGCAGCAGGCCCACCATCTGGTGCAGGCGGCAAGCAAGCGAGCCGTCGCCGAGAGAAGCGCCTTGCGTGACGTGCTCGCCAGGGATTCCCAGGTCACCGCACATTTGAGCGCGGAGAAAATCGAAAAGCTGTTCGAGCCGATGGCCTATCAAGGCGTCTCGCAAGTCCTGATCGATCGCCTGCTCGCTTCAATCGACCAGACGACCGAAAAGTGAGGACGGAAGGCACACAAAAATGTCATTGCCGGATTTGACCGGATCAAGTCCGGGCGTGGCAGCTTCTCTGTGGCAGCTTCTCTGTGGCAGCTTCTGTGGCACCTGCACCGCATCGTCGCGTTCGCTCCTCCTGGGGACATGCGTCCGCATTCCCGCGGCACGTTCTGCCCGAGTTTTGTCAAACAACACCCTCGATCATGGAGGGCGCAGGGAATGCCGGGTGCTTGATCCGCACCCGCAGCCTTGCGTGCGAAAAGTGAAAGCACACAAGCATAGTCACCACAGGTAGGCCGAAACATTCCGGCATTCCCCGCGCGATGGTTTTACGGTTTCCTTCGTACTCTCCCCGGGGACCGGGCTTTCTTGCCCCCGTCGCTTGCAAGATCATCAATCTGCAGGCTTGATATCAGCGTCGGGATATCAGGACCACACGACTTCGCCGTCCGCTTCGAAAAGGCGCCCGTCCGGCGCACCCAAAGCGTCCATCGCATCCCGCGCTCCACGTTCGTGACGACGCGCAACGCCCCTCCTGATGAGCGCGGGATGGCAACAGCTCTATTGCTGTGTCTACCAAACGCAAAAGCGAAATATTTTTCGCCGCAGGACTGGACACGACGGGCAAATCAGTGCCGCCAATCGCAGGGCGGATTAGCCGAAGGCGTAATCCGCCATCTCGGCGGCTTTAGCGGCGGATTACGCTGACCGCCCTGCCGGGTACGCCGCGGCCTCCATCGTCATTGCGAGCGCCAGCGAAGCAATCCATGGTCGGAGCAACGAGCAAAGAGTGGATTGCTTCGTCGCATTCGCTCCTCGCAATGACGCGGATAGTTGCGGATTAGCCGAAGGCGTAATCCGCCATCTCGGCGGCTTTAGCGGCGGATTACGCTGACCGCCCTGCCGGGTACGCCGCGGCCTCCATCGTCATTGCGAGCGCCAGCGAAGCAATCCATGGTCGGAGCAACGAGCAAAGAGTGGATTGCTTCGTCGCATTCGCTCCTCGCAATGACGCGGATAGTTGCGGATTAGCCGAAGGCGTAATCCGCCACCTCGGCGGCTTTGGCGGCGGATTACGTTGACGCTAATCCGCCATACCGGGCTGTTTCCGCCAAACGAAAATTTTTTCGCCGTGAGGCTGGACACGACGGACAATCGGTGTCACGGCACAATGATGACGCGGCGTCATGCGCGGGCTTGACCAGGGTTGACCCGGCAATCCATCATCCCGGATAAACTCTTCTTTCACGATGGACGAGCGGATCAAGTCCGCACACGACTGCGGAGGTTTAGTTTCAATGCCGATGATCGACGCCGACGGTTGCCTGCTCAACGTATCCGTCGATGGCCGCAACAGTGGGCCCACGCTGATGCTGTCGAATTCACTGGGCACGACGCTGCAGATGTGGGAGCCGCAGATGAAGGCGCTCACGCAGGTGTTTCGCGTGATCCGCTACGACCGGCGTGGACACGGCAAGTCCGGCGTGCCGCCCGCGCCCTATTCCATGGAGCGTTTCGGCCGCGATGTGCTTGCGATCCTGGACGACCTCAACATCGAGAAGGTTCACTGGTGCGGGCTTTCGATGGGCGGCATGGTCGGGCAGTGGCTGGGCGCCAACGCGCCGGAGCGAATGGGCAAGATCATTCTCTCCAATACCGCCTGCTACTATCCTGATCCGACCAACTGGCTCAACCGCATCAGGGCGGTGAAGGAAGGGGGCGTCGCAGCCGTCGCCGATACCGTCATCGCCGGCTGGCTCACCGCTGATTTCAGGGAACGCGAACCGCAGATCACGGCCAATTTGAAGTCGATGCTGCTGGCCACTCCCGTGCAAGGCTATCTCGCCTGCTGCGAGGTGCTGAGCACGCTCGATCAGCGCGCATTCCTGCCGAAGATCAGGAGCCCGACGCTGGTGATAGCCGGCCGCCACGACATGGCGACGCCGGTTTCGGCGGGAGAGTTCATCCGTAGCCAGATTCCGGGCGCTTCGCTGACGATCCTGGACGCCGCGCACATTTCAAATGTCGAACAGCCGCATGCCTTCACAGAAGCGGTGATCGGGTTTTTGACGCAACGCTGATCCGAGGCAGATCATGGACGACCAGAAACGCCGCGACGACGGCATGGCCCAGCGCCGCAAGGTGCTCGGCGACGCCTGGGTCGATAAATCGATTGCCGGCAAGAATTCGTTCAACTCCGAATTTATCGACTTGATCACGCGCCATGCCTGGGGGGAGATCTGGACGCGGCCGCATTTCGATCACCGCACCCGCCGTGTGCTGGTGATCGGCACCATGGTCGCGCTCGGGCAATGGGACGAGTTCCGCCTTCACGTGCGTGCGGCACTGACTGAAGGCGGATTCACGCCCGACGATATCAAGGAGATATTGTTGCAGCAGGCAATCTATTGCGGCGTGCCCGCCGCCAACCACGCGGTCAAGGAAGCCTCAGCGATTATTGGAGAGCTTGGCCTCTTCAAGGGATAGTTCGTTCGTGGCAACAACAGTCTCGGTCTTCGGCTGCGCCGGAGCCTCGAACAACATCACGATCGCCGTGCCGAGCATCATCAAAAGCTCGGTGGCATGCATGCGCAGCGCCTCGATCTCGCCGACCTTTGAAGCAAGGAGCACGCCCGCAAAGCTCATCACGCTGCCAATGGTCAGCGCAATCGCCAGCGGCTCCTTGTAATCTTCAGTCTTGCGGATCACGGCGCGCACGGCAAATACCAGGAATATCGCGAAGAATGCGACCACCGTGAGCCTGCTCAATGCGATCAGCCATGCAAGACGCACGGTCGCCAGCGACGCAAGCTGGAGGTGATCGCTGATGTACAGCGCCACCGAAACGTTCGGCCGTTCAAAAAGACCCTGAACCGGCGAAACCATGATCCTGTAGGCGACGTTCGCCCAGGTCGGAATGAAATAGGCTGCCAGCAGCACGCCGCTGAAAGAACTGATACGCCATTTTCCAGACATGTCGCTTCCCTTTATCCGCAAGCTCGTAAAGCAGGCTTTCGGCTTCTCGGAAGACGTAACGCCCTTAAACTGCGAGGAGCAATTTAAACCCTTCGTTTACCTTAATGTGGGGCGGTCTCGGCTATTTCCGGGCGAAGTGGTCGCCTAAACAGCCATCTTTGCGAGCCAACGGGTCGCGCGAATGCGCGCCCGATGACAGGCTCCGCGAAGCAATCCAGCATCAAGGGGCAAGCTGGATTGCTTCGTCGCTCGCGCTCCGCGCAAAAGACGGAATCAAACCGCGCCCCTCGCCTCGACATACACCGCATAAAGCGAATGCGAGGCGGCCATGAACAGGCGGTTTTTCTTGGCTCCGCCGAACGTCAGGTTGGCGCAGCGTTCCGGCAGACGGATGAAGCCGATCGCCTTGCCCTCCGGATTGAATACCTTGACGCCGTCCAATTCCTCGCCCTTGGCGTTTGGCGCGCCATTGCTTCCAAATCCGCACCAGATGTTGCCATCGGTATCGACCCTGATTCCGTCGAATGCCCCTGGCCCGTTGGCATCGATCAGTTTCGTCTTGTTCGACAATGTAACCCCGTCGGCGCCGACGTCGTAAGCCCAGATCAGCCGGTTCGGCTGCGCCCGCGATTCGACGATGTAGAGTTTCTTTTCGTCCGGCGAGAACGCCAACCCGTTCGGGCCCGCAATCTCCGTGGTCACCAGAGCGAGTTTGCCGTCGGGAGCGATGCGATAGACCGACTGCGGCAATTCCGGCGTCGCCTTGTCGCCCTCCCATTCACCGGCGATGCCAAACGGCGGATCGGAAAACCAGATCGAGCCGTCCGATTTGCATACGATATCGTTCGGCGAATTCAAACGCTTGCCGTTGAAGCTGTCGGCCAGCACCGTGATCTTGCCGTCGTACTCGGTGCGCGTTATGCGGCGCGTCAGATGTTCGCAACTGATCAGCCGGCCCTGGCGGTCGCGCGCGTGTCCGTTGGCAAAATTCGACGGATGACGGAAGACGCCCCAGTTTCCGGTAGCTTCGTCGTAGCGCATGATGCGGTTGTTGGGGATATCGCTGACCAGAAGATAGCGGCCGTCGCCGAACCACACGGGGCCCTCAGCCCATCTCATTCCGGTGGCCAATTGTTCGACGCTGCTGCTGAACAGGCGATATTTGGCAAAGCTCGGATCAAGTATCTCGATCGACGCGTCGGGGTAACGCTGGTTCGGCTTGAATTCGAAAGATTGGGCGTTGGCGTGCTCTCGAAAGGCAAGGGCCGTCGCAGCAGCACCTGCAGTCGCGAATACACCCCGGCGAGTCACGTTCATGGGTTTCCTCCTGTTGTCGCGGTCCTTTCACCACCGGCCGAATGGTCAAATCCATCCGTCCGGAATTCGCCGCTTGGTGGAACCGTAGTTGAGGTTCCAAAGGAGGTCAAAACGGCAGCTCGACAGGTCAGGTCAAAGGGCCGGATGGAAAGAAGAAAGGTCCCGCCTTTCGACGGGACCTTCCTGCTCATTGATCGATCAATTTTGTTCGACCAGGCTTATCGGCCGCCTTGCTGGCCGGGTTTCTGGCCCGGACGGTTCGGGTCTTGCTGCTGCTGTCCGGGTTTGTGATCGCCGCCCTGCTGTTGGCCGGGCTTTTGGTTCGGGTTCTGGTTCTGTTGGCCCGGATTCGGGTTCTGGCTGGACATCAGGATCTCCCTTTTTGTGTGTCGCGGGAGTCAACCGGGGAACCGGCAGTTGGTTGCGGTGGAACGTCGGTTCCGCCGCGCGTCGGCGGACGGAGGCCGGAACCGGGGTGAAACTTAGCTCTGTACAAGCGTTTGGACTCGCTTTGCGCGCTGTTGCCGCCCCGGGTTCCCACTGTTAAGAAAATGGGGGGACGCGCCGATCGGCTGCCGGGGCCTTCTTCGCCGCGTTACGAGTTGAGGGACGCCGAAGTCGGCAAACCGGACCCATCTTGCCCAAGATGCTCCAAACGGCGGCAGCGTATGTATTATTTCGCCCAGCAACTGATCAACGGCATCGTGCTCGGCTCGATCTATGGTCTGATCGCCATCGGCTACACCATGGTCTATGGCATCGTCGGCATGATCAATTTCGCCCATGGCGACATCTTCATGATCGGCGGCTTCATCGCGATGATCTCGTTCCTGATCCTGGTCTCGCTCGGGCTGACCGCGGTACCCGTGATCCTCCTGATCATGCTCCTGGTATCGATGGCGATCACTGCGCTCTATGGCTGGACGGTTGAACGCATCGCCTATCGACCGTTGCGGCATTCGTTCCGACTTGCACCGATGCTGTCGGCTATCGGCATGTCGTTCGTCCTGATCAACTATTCGCAGATCGCGCAGGGCGCACGCGTCAAGCCGGTACCGCCGATCATCACCGGCGGTTACAGCCTGTTGGAAAGCGAAGGTTTCGTGGTCCGCCTGTCCAACGTGCAGGTTGTCGTCGTCATCGCCACCATCGTGCTGCTCGCCATCTTCACCTGGCTGGTGTCGCGGACCCGGCTTGGGCGCGATATGCGCGCCTGCGAACAGGACCAGACCATGGCGGCCCTGCTCGGCGTCGATGTCGACCGCACCATCTCCATGACGTTTGTCATTGGAGCCGCGCTCGCCGCCGTCGCCGGCATGATGTACCTGCTCTATTACGGCCTTGTGGATTTCTTCATGGGCTTTGTCGCCGGCATCAAGGCATTTACTGCAGCCGTTCTCGGCGGCATCGGCTCGTTGCCGGGAGCGATGCTCGGCGGACTTTTGATCGGCCTGATCGAAACATTCTGGTCCGCCTATTTTTCCGTCGAATACAAGGACGTCGCAGCGTTTTCGATTCTGATCGTCGTCCTGATCTTCCTTCCGACCGGCCTGCTCGGCCGGCCTGAAGTCGAAAAAGTTTAGGCCGACGCGTGACATCAACCACGCCCGAATTGACATCCACGCCCGAGTTGACGCAGGCCTCCCGCCTGCCCGGCGTCGCCTTCATTCTCAAGAAGGCCCTGATCAGCGCATTCGTCGCGCTGGTGCTTTTTTCGCTGATGATCGGCGTCCGCACCGAGGCCGGCCCTACGGGCCAGTTGATCTACTGGACGAGATTCGGCGATCTTGCAGCTTTGGTCGTGGCGGTCTTTGGCGGCAGCGTCGTCGTCGAATTGCTGCGACAATGGTGGGGACGACCAGGCGCCGTCAGGACTCTTCCGCCGCCGGTACAGCGCGCATTCGATCTCGCAGGGCGGGCGATCCCGCCGTTGCTGCTGATCTTCGCGCTGCTCGTACCGGTGATCTTCTACAATCAGCGCTACATTCTCGACCTTGGAATCCTGGTACTGACATACGTGATGCTCGGCTGGGGCTTGAACGTGGTAGTCGGTCTGGCTGGCCTGCTCGATCTCGGCTATGTCGCCTTCTACGCGGTCGGCGCCTATTCCTACGCGTTGCTATCAACGACTTTCGGCCTGTCATTCTGGACCTGCCTGCCGCTCGCCGGCATTCTGGCCGCGTTCTGGGGCGTGCTGCTCGGATTTCCGGTGCTGCGGTTACGCGGCGACTATCTTGCCATCGTGACCCTTGCGTTTGGCGAGATCATCCGTCTCGTCATCATCAACTGGCAAAGCCTGACCAACGGCCCGAACGGCATCAGCGCCATACCCCGGCCGTCCTTCTTCGGCATCCCGCTGACGCCGGGCGATGACGGCCTTGCAGCCCGGCTTGGCATCGAATTCTCGCCGACCCATCGCATCGTGTTCCTGTTCTACGTGATCCTGGCGCTTGCCCTTTTGACCAATTGGGTGACGATCAGGCTGCGCCGCCTGCCGATCGGCCGCGCCTGGGAGGCATTGCGTGAGGACGAAGTCGCCTGCCGTGCGCTCGGCATCAACACGACAACGACCAAACTGAGCGCGTTTGCTACTGGCGCCATGTTCGGGGGCTTTGCGGGTGCCTTCTTTGCAACCCGGCAAGGCTTCATCAGCCCGGAATCCTTCACCTTCCAGGAATTGGCGCTGGTACTCGCCATCGTCGTGCTCGGCGGGATGGGCTCGCAGCTGGGCGTGGCGCTTGCCGCGCTTACCCTGATCGGCGGCTTCGAACTGTTCCGCGGATTCGATCAGTACCGCATGCTGGTGTTCGGGATGGCGATGGTGCTCCTGATGATATGGCGGCCGCGCGGATTGATCGGTCACCGCGCGCCGACAGTGTTCTTGAAACACAGTCAGGCGATCTCATCCGAACTCGCCAGGGAAGGCCGGGGATGAACGGCGACAACATCCTCAATGTCGACAACCTGACGATGCGCTTCGGCGGCGTGGTCGCCGTCAACGATCTTTCGTTCGAAGCGGAGCGGCGCAGGATTACTGCTTTGATCGGGCCGAACGGTGCCGGCAAGACTACCGTCTTCAACTGCATCACCGGATTCTACAAGCCGACCTCAGGCACCATCCGACTGAACCGCAATGCCAACCACACCGTTCGGCTCGAACGGCTGAACGATTTCAGGATTGCAAGACAGGCAAAGGTGGCGCGCACCTTCCAGAACATCCGGCTGTTTCCGGGCATGACCGCGCTTGAGAATCTGATGGTCGCGCAGCACAACGCGCTGATGCGTGCCTCGGGTTTGACGTTTCTCGGCCTGATTGGCGCCCCCACATGGCGTGCTGCCGAGAAGCACGCGATCGACCAGGCCAAGCGATGGCTCGAGCGTATCAGCCTGCTCGACCGCGCCGACGATGCTGCCGGCAATTTGCCCTATGGCGATCAGCGCCGGCTGGAAATCGCCCGTGCAATGTGCACGGAACCGGCTCTGCTTTGCCTCGATGAGCCTGCAGCCGGCCTGAACGCGCGCGAAAGCGCAGCACTGAGCGAGCTTCTGCTCTCGCTCCGCGACGATCAGGGCACCTCGATCCTGCTGATCGAACATGACATGTCGGTGGTCATGGAGATTTCGGACCACATCGTCGTGATGGATTACGGCGTCAAGATCGCCGAAGGCCACCCCACTGCCGTGCGCGACGATCCCAAGGTGATCGCGGCCTATCTCGGTGCCGACGAGCAGGAAGCCATCGCCGTCATGGAGAATAGCCCGTGAGGGAAAGTGCGCCATGAACGCTCCTCGGCCACTGCTGGCAATTCGCGGTCTTCGTGCGGCCTACGGCAAGATCGAGGCGCTCAAGGGCGTCGATCTGGAGATAAACAAGGGCGAGATCGTCGCGCTGATCGGCGCCAATGGCGCCGGCAAGTCGACGCTGATGATGACCATATTCGGCAAACCCCGCGCGCGCTCGGGGCAAATCCTGTTCGACGGGCGCGACATCACCGATATGCCAACCCACGAGATTGCGCGGCTGCGCATTGCGCAATCGCCTGAGGGCCGCCGGATTTTCCCGCGCATGAGCGTAGCGGAGAACCTGCAGATGGGCGCCGACGCCACCGATTCCGGCGAGGCGGAGCGAGCGACCGCATTGGAGCGCGTGCTGACACTGTTTCCGCGGCTGAAGGAACGCATCGGCCAGCGTGGCGGCACCCTGTCCGGCGGTGAACAGCAGATGCTGGCAATTGGACGAGCGCTGATGAGCCGCCCTCGCCTGCTGCTCCTGGACGAACCTTCATTGGGTCTTGCTCCTCTGATCGCCCGCCAGATTTTTGAGGCCATAAGAACGCTCAACCGGCAGGATGGCCTGACCGTCCTGATCGTCGAACAGAACGCCAACCACGCGTTGCGGCTCGGCCATCGCGGCTACGTCATGGTCAATGGCCTGATCACGCTGCAGGGATCGGGCGCGGAACTGCTGCGGCGGCCAGAAATCCGCGCTGCCTACCTGGAAGGCGGACGCAGGGGTTAAAGGGTCGGCGCGCCCCCGAATGACCACAAATGATGAGCCCGCAAGCTCCATTTGCCCGAAATTTCCCGATGACTTCGCCGAAAAATCGGCCGACAATGCCCGGCACGTTCGACCCGGCCGCGTGGCCGGCGAATCCCATGGCGAACTACCCGCGAGGATCTCTCATGAAATCAATGAAGCTCATTGGCCTGGCAATCGGCGCGTCGCTTGCGCTGTCAACGGCAGCGTTTGCGCAAGACACAACTATCGCCGTGGCCGGCCCGATGACCGGCGGCGAGTCCGCATTCGGCCGCCAGATGAAGAACGGCGCCGAACAGGCGATCAAGGACTTCAACGCCGCCGGCGGCGTGCTGGGCAAGAAGCTTGCGCTCGAAATCGGCGACGATGCCTGCGATCCCAAGCAGGCGCGTTCGGTGGCTGAAAAATTCGCCAGCGCAAGGATTCCCTTCGTCGTCGGCCATTATTGCTCGTCGTCGTCGATCCCGGCATCTGAGGCCTATGCCGACGGCAACGTGCTGCAGATTACGCCCGCCTCGACCAATCCGCTGTTCACCGAGCGCAAGCTCTGGAACGTCGCGCGCGTTTGCGGCCGTGACGATCAGCAGGGCCTGGTCGCAGCCGACTACATCGCAAAATACTACAAGGGCAAGAACGTCGCCATTCTCAACGACAAGACCACCTACGGCAAGGGCCTTGCCGACGAGACCAAGAAGGCGCTCAACAAGACGGGCTTCCAGGAAAAGATGTTCGAGTCCTACAACAAGGGCGACAAGGACTTCACCGCGATCGTGTCGCGCATGAAGCGCGAGAATATCGACCTGGTTTTCGTGGGTGGCTACCATCAGGAGGCTGGATTGATCGTGCGCCAGATGCGCGATCAGGGAATGCAGACCGTCCTGATGGCCGGTGACGCACTCGCCGACAAGGAGTTTGCTTCCATTACCGGACCTGCCGGCGAAGGCACGCTGTTCACCTTCGGTCCGGACCCGCGCAACAAGCCGACCGCGAAGGCCATCGTCGAGAAGTTCAAGGCGAACAACATCGATCCCGAGGGCTATACGCTCTACACCTATGCCGCGATGCAGGTATGGACGCAGGCGGTGGCGAAGGCCGGCACGACCGATCCCAAGAAGGTCATGGACACGATCAAGGCCGGCTCATGGGATACGGTGATCGGCAAGATGGAGTTCGACGCCAAGGGCGACATCAAGCAGATCGACTATGTCGTTTACAAATGGGATGCCAAGGGCGGCTACACCGAGGTCAACCCCAAGGGGGCCTAAGGCCGGCCAAGGTGGCCCAAGGTTCGACCAGGCGTCCATTCATCTCCGAAGCGCCCCGGCTCGCCGGGGCGTTTTGAATCGAGGCCAAACTGGATGGGACGGCCATGAACAATCTGCTCACCGATATCGCAGGCGTTCGGGTCGGCCACGCCGACGATGCCAGGCTTGGGTCGGGGGTCACGGCGGTGATTTTCGACAGGCCTGCGGTGGCAGCCATGGACGTGCGCGGCGGCGGTCCGGGAACGCGTGAAGGCGCGTTGCTCGACCTTGCCAACACGGTGGAAAGGATTGACGCCATCGCGCTTGCTGGCGGCTCGGCATTTGGACTTGAGGCGGGAGCCGGCATACAGGCCTGGCTTGCCGAACACGGACGCGGCTTCGAGTTGCGCGGCGCCATCATTCCGATCGTGACCGGCGCGATATGTTTCGATCTTCTAAACGGCGGCGACAAGAATTGGGGACGCTTTGCGCCCTATCGTGATCTCGGCTATGTCGCCGCTGCCGCCGCCAGCACGACTTTTGCGCTGGGCAGCGTCGGGGCAGGACTGGGCGCCAATACAGCCAATCTGAAAGGCGGCCTCGGCTCCGCCTCGGCCAAAACCAGCGATGGCGTGAGTATCGCCGCCCTCGCCGTTGTCAATGCCGTTGGCACCGTCACCGTCGGCGACGGACCATGGTTCTGGGCCGCACCCTTTGAAATCGACGGCGAATATGGCGGGCGCGGATTGCCGGCGAACTTTACGCCGGACATGCTCGAGATGCGGATCAAGGGCGGCGGCGCCGCGACGCCTGTGGAGAACACCACCCTTGCGGTCATCGTGACCGACGCCTTCCTGACAAAACCCCAGGCAAGACGCCTTGCCATGATCGCGCAGACCGGATTTGCCCGTGCAATCTACCCCGTGCATGGGCCTCTGGACGGTGACGTGCTGTTTGCCGCAGCGACAGGTGAAAGGCATATCGATCCGCTGGTCGGCCTCACTGAACTGGGCATGGTCGCCGCCAATGCGACTGCGCGCGCGATTGCCCGCGGCGTTTATGCAGCAACCGCCCTGCCTTTTGCCGGCGTGCTGCCGGCGTGGCGGGATCGATTTGGATAATTTCACGCGCTGAGGGAAATCGGCGGTGTCGGAAGCAGGGCCGGCGAAGACTGGCGCTGAATGAGCTGATCGGTGGCGGTGTAGGCCGAAGACGCCGTACTGGACGGGGTCGTTGGCAGCGGCAGCGAATTTGCGCTGGTCCCGTCAGAACCAAACCCGGTCGTTTGGCTCTGCACGGCGAGCAGGGTATTGAGGTTGTCGGGCGATATCTGCGGGGCGCTGCCGTAGGTGGTTGCGGCCGCCGAGCCGCCCGCTGGCGCGGTGGAATCGTCGGACCAGGTCGCTCCGGCCGGGCCGGCGCCAATCGGTTGCGATGACGTCGGCTTGGGCGCGGTGAGCGATTTGATGGCGTTCAGCGCGGCAGACGCAGCGCCAAGAGCAAGCAGCATGAAGGAACCCTGACAGGTGCCGCAGGTTTGCGGCCTTGTCCGTTGTGGAGCAAGCTACATGCCATGCTGAAAAACCAAACGAATTGAGCGTGTTCCGCATTTTGGAGAGCCCGATGCGGCCGGCAATTGATGCCGCGAGCGGCAGAATTTTCCTGCAAGAATCCCTCCGCATTGCCCGCCAGGCTGGCGCGTGTTAGGCGGAAACCACTACTCACGCGTCGAATTGGTGTTCGGAGCAAGCGCTCATGGCCCAACAATTTGCCTCACGCCCCCTCGTCATCGCGCCGTCGATCCTGGCCTCGGATTTTGCCAAGCTCGGCGAAGAGGTTCGCGCCGTCGATGCGGCCGGTGCGGACTGGATCCATCTCGACGTGATGGACGGGCATTTCGTTCCCAACATTTCCTATGGCCCCGAGGTCATCAAGGCGATCCGTCCCTACACGAAGAAGATCTTCGACGCGCACCTCATGATCGCGCCCTGCGATCCGTATCTGGAAGCTTTTGCCAAGGCCGGCTGCGATCACATCACAGTGCATGCCGAGGCGGGCCCCCATCTGCACCGCTCGCTGCAGGCAATCCGCGCGCTCGGCAAGAAGGCCGGCGTTTCGATCAACCCCGGCACACCGATCACCGCGATCGAATATGTGATCGACATGATCGACCTGGTGCTGGTGATGTCGGTAAACCCCGGTTTCGGCGGTCAGGCATTCATTCCCTCCGCGTTGGCCAAGATTCAGGACCTGCGCGCGATGACCGCGGGACGGCCGATCGACATCGAGGTTGACGGCGGGGTTGGGCCTGATGTTTCCGGCCACCTCGCTGCCGCCGGCGCCAATGCGTTCGTGGCGGGCTCCGCTGTCTTCAAGGGCGGGACCGTGGAAGCCTACAAGACCAACATTTCCGCGATCCGAAATGCCGCGGCATCGGCACGCGGCGAGGCGATCTAGCGGCGGGCTAGCGATCCCAATCCGGCGCGCGATGATTGGGGGGTCGCGATCGCGCTGTCGCCCCTCATCCGGCCTTCGTCGCGGGCGCCGATCGATCATCGGAGAGGTCCTTCGGTTTCTGCTGCTCGTCCTGCCGCGCGGCCAGTCGGGGTGGCCGCACCACGGTCACGGTGCTGGATGCTTCCGCAGCTACCTTCGCGGACGTGCTGCCGAGCAGCTTGCGCGCCAACGAATGGTGCCGTGCTCCCATAATGATGTGATCGACATGATTGGCCCTGGTGAACTCCAGGATCGCCGATGCCGGATCGACGGCTTCGAGAACATGCACGGTCAGCCGGCTGTCGTCGAGCTTCAATGGCGAAGCCCAATGCTTCAGGGTGACAAGCCGGTCGACATGCTTGTTATTGCCCTCGTCATCCAGCGTGCGATCGATGGTGACGCGGCCGAGCTTCAGCACGTTGAGGCAGGCGAGCCGCGCCGAAGGCAACGTCGCGAGTATGCGTTCGGTCGTCCGGAGCAGCGCCTCGTTCAGCTCGGCCGACCCTTCCGTGACGTCGACTGCGACCGCTACGATCGGGCTCGAGGCGAGCTGCGCGGCAACGGCGGACTTGCCCCGCGGCCGCACCAGGTTGCCGTTGAACCGGCGGCGCCAAACCGTAAAGAGCGGATCGCGCTCGAGCCGTTCGGCGCGCGCCGTCAATCTGACCTGATCGGGATGGGCGAGATCGAAAGCCAGCTGGGAAGCCGTCGGATAACGCCACGCCGGTTCGATCTCGAGGCATCGCAAAACCACTTCCTGCAGCCAGGGCGGATAGTCGGCCCGCAATTTACGCGGCGGATACGGATCGCGCCACAACCGCCGCCGCATGCCGCGCATCGTCTCGCTCTCGCCGAACGGGCGCACGCCGGTCGTGAAGAAATAGAGCAGCACGCCAAGTGAAAACAGATCGCTGCGCGGATCGTCGCGCACGCCTAGCAACCGCTCCGGCGAAGTGTAAGGCGCGGTACCAAAGGGCAGGTGGAATTCCTCCTGCAATAGATCAGGCAATTGGTTGTGATGCGACAGGCCGAAGTCAATCAGCACGGCCTCGCCCGAGGGACGAAACATGACGCTGCTCGGCTTGATGTCGTGATGGATGACGTTCTGCCGATGCAAGTCTGCCAGCGCGCAAGCGACTTTCCATCCGATGTCGCGCGCTTGCTCATACGGCAACGGCAGATCGTCCAGCCGGCTGAACAGCGTCTTGCCGGGAACAGCTTCCATTACGACATAGGCCTGCCGCGCGAAATCGCCGGTTGCCTGGCAGGCGGGCACATGCGGACCCGACAGGCGGGGCATGATCATCTGCTCCATCTCGAAGCTGACGATGGCAGCGGGATCCTCCCCCTCCGAGACCCGGGGAATTTTCATCAACAGCGCCGAAGCGATGTCGGGACGGGTGACGCTCCACAGCGTCGCCATGCCACCGCGATGAACGCACTCGCCGACCGTAAATCCGTCGATGACGGCACCAGGCTGAACCGAAAGCTTGGCCACAGCTCACCTCCCGATCGAGAGGCGTTCGGCGAGCCATAACGGCAGGCCATTTTCCAGAATGCGCCTGGCGGCCGCATCGACATCATAAGGCACGCGGCAATAGGTGATTTCGCGGGAGCTGGTATCGAACATCGCAAACGATGCCGCCGGATCCCCATCGCGCGGCTGGCCCACGGAGCCCACCACGGCCAGCCAGCGCCGACCTTGCAGCAACCGCACGCTGACACCGGAAGTCGGAACGAAGCTCGTCATCTTTCCGGTCACCGATATCGAATACAGCGCCGGCTTGTGGATGTGCCCGCAAAAGGTGACGTGCGCGTCGGTCGCCAGAAGGCTGCGCCCCGCATCCGCTGTCGACATGACGTAACGCCATCGCGCCGGCGTGCTGGCTTCGGAATGCACGTAGACGCGGTCGTCCTCCTGCAGGATCAAAGGCAATTCCGCGAGGAACCGCCGCTCCGGCGTGCTCAACCTTCCCCGTGTCCATTCGATTGCGGCCTGGGCTTCGGCATTCATCGTTTCCGTCGAGGTACCGATCGCGGTGTCGTGGTTGCCACGCACGGCGAGCGCCCCCTTCGCGACGAGATCCATCACCGTCTCGACCGCCCACTCCGGATCGGCGCCGTAGCCGACATAATCGCCGAGACAAATCATCCGTTGCGCACCCCGCGCGCGCGCGAAATCGAGGCACGCCGAAAATGCCTGCCGGTTGGCATGAATATCCGCAAAAAGCGCCAGCAGCACGCCTTCCTCCGCGCCGAACCTATCGCCCGAGCCTGCGGCCGGTTTGACGCATATCAAACAACAGGGCGAGCAAGGCGCGCAATGGGTTGAGGGTTCCGCATCGTAAAGATGTCGCCTGCAATGGGATGCAATGCAGGAATCGGCACTAGCGTGGGGGGTCAAGTTCGCAAACGGAGTGCTGCAGTGATGCGAACTTCTGAATCAGGACTAGCCTTTGAGCGGAGCCTCAAGACCCCTGAGCAACAGGGCGAGAAGGGTGTCGATCCGCGCCGCGAGCTGCGGATCTCTCCAGTCGTCGGAATGGGAGGGATGATGGAAGCGGCTGGTTGCGTCGAAGATGGCGCGTGCTGTTTCCCCGACGTCGGCAAGCTGGAAGGTGCCCTGCTTGACGCCGTCGGACAGGATCTGCTCAAGCTGGCCGATCAGACATTCCTTGTGCGCCTTCACCGTTTTGCAGGCCTCCTGCGCCAGCGTCAGGTAGGTCGCAAACATTTCGGGGTCTTCCAACACCCTGTTCTGCTTGGCCGCGAAAAGTGCACGGAGCCAGCGGTCGAGCCTTGCCGGTGCGGGCCGCTCCGATTCTTCAGCAATTTTGGACAGCGGCGTGCTGACGCGCTCGAGCCAGCGTTTCGCAACGGCCTCGCGCAGCGAAGCCTTGCTGGGAAAATGCCGGTAGACGCTGCCGTGGCTGACGTCGAGGGCACGCGCCACGTCCACTACGGTTGCTTTGGCCAGGCCGAAGCGACGCAGCACGTCCTCGGTCACTTCCAGAATACGTTCCGGGGTCAAAACCACTGTCTCGTTCATGCGTCCACCCTCTGCTTTCGCGAACTGATCTCGTGGTTTGTTATCATTATCACTTGGCGGCCAGCTTCTCGGCCTGGGCGGCCAGGTGACGGGCGACGCGCATATTAAGCCAGCGCTGGATTTGGGCGGTCAAATAAAGAATCTCGATGGTCATGGTGAAGTTCCTCGTACAATTCCCGGATCGCCGCAGTTGTGGCTCGCCGGGCGGACGCCTTGAAGATTGCGTCACGCGCCAATATAGGGTGGCTTGCTGACAGATTTCAATATCTGTCATTCAATAATGCGTGATTGACGGCGCCCTAGCCTCCCCTTGCAGCCGAGCAAGGGTTTTTCGCCTGGGCCCAGAGCCGGACTTATTGTTCCTGTGCGTCCTTGGGTGGCATGCGCGGCGGCAGCAGCGGGGTGAACGATATACCGTCCCCGGCTTGCGGCCCGGCATTGAAGATACCGGTCGAGGGATCGCCGCCCGCAGTCTCGATGATCGATTTCGGCAGGATGTATTCTCGCGCCGCGTCGATAATTCCACCCTCGCCGGTGCCGAAATCTGCGGCCCGGCCGCCCTGCTGCGGGTGTCCGGCGCGGATCTGGTCGGCGGCGTGATCGATCCTTTCGGCGAGCTTTTCGCTGTAAGGAAGTCGATACGCACGCGGAACACCGCTTGGGCGGTTGCCCTCGTCGAGCGCCTCGACCCAAAGATAGATCGAGCCCGGATCGCCCTCCAGCGAATGGGGATCCACAACGCGCGCCTGCAACAGCTTGAAGCTGGGCGGCAGGCTGTCGGCGCTCGCCCAGCCAAGCAAACCGCGCATGGCGCTGAAGCTTACGATATAGAAGGCGCTGATCACGACCACGGCCAGCCCCCTCGCCGTCCAGGGCAGGCGCGCGTAGGCCAGCACGACCAGCAACAGCGCACCGATCAGCGCATAGCTGACGGAGAGCGCGACCACGACGGATTGCAGGCTGATAATCATCGCGGCATCCTGACGCCTGTTTTCGGATCAAGATCCGCGCCGTTGGCCCGAACATTGCGGAACGTCTCCAACAGCGATTTCGGCCGTCTCTGAACGTCGATCACCTTGCCCTCGGCATCGACCCAGAACCGCAGCGCGGTCTTCTCGTCGCCGGTATGGTCGACCGTCACCTTGTCGTCGAAGATCACCTGCGCCGTCGGATTGAGTTTCTGCACCTTTACGGTGACGTCCACCGGACGCCCGGTCGTCGCCTGAAAGTGCGAGACATTGACGGTATATTCGCCGGCGACGATGCCGCGCACAGTGACGATCTCCTCGCGAATGGGCGACGGAATCTTCCGGCCGTTGACCAGGATGAAATCGTTGGCGCCACCGCGATCGTCGCGATCAAGCGTCAGGAAGCCGGCTTCACGATGACGATACCAGGCGATATTGCCGATCGGATCCTGCACGAACAGGTCGAGATCGTCGGGATGGTTGTCCGGCCAGTCCATGGTGATGATGAATTCAGCCTTGGAATCGACCTTGCCCTCCTTGGAGTCCGGCGCGATTGCAAGCAGCGCGAGGAAGAACAGGAAGGCAACCACCTGCAGCGCCTTGAACAGCATGACGCTGAAGGGATCGAACGGTTCCTCGCGCGGATAGAGGCCGAAATCATCGATCATGGCGGCGTTCCAGCACCGGGGTCACGCGCGTCTCGGTCAGCGTGACGGCGTCGGAGAACACCCGCTGGGTCGCGGCATCCAGCATGTAGTACTGAACCTTGATCAGGATCGAGCCGACGAGGCCTGCGAGCGTCGTATACATCGCCACCGCCATCCCGTCGCTCATCAGCCCCATCGACGATTTCATCGCTACCTTGTCGGCCGCATCGAGGCCTGCGATCGGCGCCAGCATGATGATGAACCCGATAATGGTACCGAGCAGGCCGAGCTTCATCAGCGTGTCGGAGGCGAACGCGCCGATGGCATTGGAGCCGCGCAACCGGTCAGCCAGGGTCCGCAACAGCAGCGTCTGGTCCAGGCGGCCGGAACCTTGTGTCTCCGCCTTGGTAACGAGACTGCGGATGTGATCCGTCACAACACCGGCGGGCAGCGCCTGGGCGTTAGCGGCGAGCGCCGTGGCAATATCCGGCGCCGACAGAATGTTGCGGCAGCGCCGTGCGGCCTCGCCCTCGCGATCGATCGCCCGGGTTCGCCAGAAGCAGTGGCAGCAAGTGACGACATAAAGCACGGCGATGAGACCCGAAATGTACGTCCGGTCGGATACCAGCATCAGGCGGATGAAACCGTATCGCCACAGCACGACGCCGGCGAAGACGGAAAGCCCCGTGAAAATCATCCAGATCAACAGGGCTCCGCGCTCGCGGGCGCCCGTCTCACTCAACGCCATTCCCATTGTGGTCGTATTCATCTGCCCTGGCTCCTTTGCGCATCGGCTGACTTGCCAATGAGCGCGCGAGCTTCAGGTTAGACCGAGCCTGCCCCTGCCGTCCAAAGAGATGTGCGCCGGGCACATCGGCAAATCTGCCAACCGGGGTACCCCTGATCGAAATCCTGCTGCAAGGTCGCCGCATAATCCGGCGTGTCCGAGTGCGGTTTTCCGCCCTGCGCGTTCCATCCGGGTAGTTTCAGTGAGCGCGATCTGCTAAAGCGCGGCGTAATCCCTCAAAACCCCAGAGTTGTTAATGATCCCCCGCTACACCCGCCCGGAAATGGCTGCCATTTGGGAGGCCCAGACGCGCTTCAAGATCTGGTTCGAGATCGAGGCGCATGCGGCGGACGCGCAGGCGGAACTCGGCGTAATTCCGAAGGAAGCGGCGAAGGTCATTTGGGCCAAGGCACGGGACGCGATCTTCGACGTCGCCCGGATCGACGAGATCGAGCGCGAGATCAAACACGACGTCATCGCCTTTACCACCCATCTGGCGGAAATCGTCGGCCCCGAAGCACGCTTCGTGCACCAGGGCCTGACCTCCTCCGACGTACTCGACACCTGCCTGAACGTTCAGCTCACACGAGCGGCGGATTTGCTTGTCGACGACATCGACAAAGTGCTCGAAGCGCTCAAGAAGCGCGCCTTCGAGCACAAGATGACGCCGACCATCGGCCGCTCCCACGGCATCCATGCCGAGCCCGTGACCTTCGGGCTGAAGCTTGCCTATGCTTATGCCGAATTCGCCCGCGCCCGCGAACGGCTGATCACTGCCCGCCACGAGGTCGCGACTTGCGCGATCTCGGGCGCGGTCGGTACCTTCGCGCAAATCGATCCGCGCGTAGAGGAACATGTCGCCAAGGCGATGGGGCTGAGGGTCGAGCCGATCTCGACGCAAGTCATCCCGCGCGACCGCCACGCCATGTATTTTGCCACGCTTGGCGTGATCGCCGCCTCCGTCGAACGTCTTGCCACCGAGATCCGTCATTTGCAGCGCACCGAAGTGCTGGAAGCCGAGGAGTTCTTCTCCGAAGGCCAGAAGGGTTCTTCCGCCATGCCGCACAAGCGAAACCCGGTGCTGTCGGAAAATCTCACAGGCCTGTCGCGCATGGTGCGCGCCTATGTGACGCCGGCGATGGAGAACGTCGTGCTGTGGCATGAGCGCGATATCTCGCACTCCTCGGCCGAGCGCATGATCGCGCCCGATGCCACCGTGACGCTCGATTTTGCCCTCGTTCGCCTCGCCGGGCTGATCGAGAAACTCGTGATTTACCCGGCCAACATGCAGAAGAACCTGGACCGTCTCGGCGGCCTCATCCACTCGCAGCGGCTTCTGATCGCGCTGACGCAGAAGGGTTGCAGCCGCGAGGAGGCCTACAGGCTTGTGCAGCGCAACGCAATGCCGGTTTGGCGCGGTGAAGGCGATTTCCTGTCGCTTCTGAAGAAGGACGCCGACGTGAAGAAATATCTGACGAACCGGGAAATCGAGGCGCAGTTCGATCTCAATTACCATCTCAAACACGTCGATACGATCTTCACACGGGTGTTCGGAACGACCCGATAGCCGCATCAAAAGCAACCGATGGGTAACCGGGATCAGCTAGGAATTGCCGTGTGACCAAGCCTCCGACGATCCTCGTTTTCGATTCCGGCCTTGGCGGCCTGACGGTGTTGCGCGAAATCGTGGCCACCCGCCCCGACGCGCACTACGTCTACGTCGCCGACGACGCGTTCTTTCCCTATGGCCACCACGGCGAAGAACAGATCATCGCCCGCGTGGTGCCGCTGATCGGCAAGTTGATCGACGAGCACCGCCCCGATCTCGTGGTCATCGCCTGCAACACCGCATCCACCCTGGTGATGCCCCATCTTCGCGAGCGTTACGAGTTGCCGTTCGTGGGCACCGTGCCCGCGATCAAGCCCGCTTGCGCCGGCTCGAAAACCAGGCGCGTCTCGGTGCTCGGCACCAAAGGCACCGTCAAGCGCGAATACACCAAAGCGTTGATCCGTGAATTCGCGCAAGGCTGCGAAGTCACGCTCATAGGCTCAGCCGAACTCGCAGCGCTGGCCGAAACCGCATTGAGCGGCGGCGATGTCGGCGACGCGCAAATTGCGGTCGAACTGGCGCCATGCTTTGTCGGCAGCGATGACGGCGCGGGGCCGCGCACCGACACCATCGTTCTTGCCTGCACGCACTACCCGCTGCTGCTGGACCGGTTTGTAAAACTCGCACCATGGCCGGTCGACTGGATCGATCCGGCGCCGGCGATCGCAAGACGCGTGGGATATTTGCTTCATTCCCCGGTCGGCAAGGCCGACCATGCCGGGGCTGAGATGATTTTCACCTCCGGCCGGCCGCATGTCCTCAGCAGGGCATTGATGCCGTTCTTTGGCGGCCGCGTTCCGGCTTAAAGCCACTCGCTGCATTTAATCGCCAGGACCTGGCCCGCCTGGAGCCGGTGCTGAACACGGAAATTGCGGCAGAAATTGACGGTACCCGGCTCCCGGCCAGAGCCAAACCTGACGGCACCTGGCAGAACGTCAGTGCCCGGTCAAAACCCGTCCCGTTCCGATTGACAGGACAACGGTTTCTGCTTAAGAAACCGGCTGCTCGCGGGCCGGTTTCGGCCCGCGTTGCGTTTCGCGACCCGTGGTCCGACCTTCTCAGGCTTTGAGGGCTGGACCTGTCGGCTTCGGGATTTCCCGGCGCACAGGAGGGCGCGTTTCCTCGAGACTTCAAACCTGGCAAAGAGGACGCGATGACAAAGCGCAGTGAGGCGAAATACAAGATCGATCGCCGCATGGGCGAAAATATCTGGGGCCGCCCGAAGAGCCCCGTAAACCGCAGGGAATACGGCCCAGGCCAGCACGGCCAGCGCCGCAAGGGCAAGCTCTCCGACTTCGGGGTGCAGTTGCGCGCAAAGCAAAAGCTCAAGGGTTATTACGCCAATATCAGCGAGCGCCAGTTCCACGGCATCTATGTCGAGGCCGGGCGCATGAAGGGCGATACCGGCGAGAACCTGATAGGTCTCCTCGAGCGCCGCCTCGATACGGTGGTGTATCGCGCCAAGTTCGTGGCCACCATGTTCGCGGCCCGCCAGTTCATCAACCACGGACACATCAAGGTGAACGGCCGCAAGGTCAATATAGCCAGCTACATGCTGAAGGCCGGCGACCTCGTCGAGGTCAAGGAACCCTCAAAGCAACTCACCCCGGTGCTCGAAGCAGCCCAGCTCGCCGAGCGTGACGTGCCCGATTTCCTCGACGTCGATCACACCAAGATGACGGCCAAATTCCTCCGCATTCCCGCACTGACGGATGTGCCGTTCCCGGTGCAGATGCAGCCGCATCTGATCGTCGAATTCTATTCGCGCTGATTTGATCAGTTCGCGTTTACCGAGAACAAGGCCCCGGTTTTGCCGGGGCCTTTTCGTATGGATAAGATCGACTGCCAGAGACACCGTTGTTCCGGTCCGGTCCGCAGGACCAGAGCCGGAATGACGCAATTGAATTAAGTTCAGCCAAAAAGGCCTCGATCTCATGACCTATACGCCGACCCCGCGCGATCCAAAGGCGTCGCCCGTCCGCATCAACCTCTTGTCGGACACCCAGACCCGCCCGACGCCAGGGATGCGGGAGGCCATGGCACGTGCCGACGTCGGCGACGAGCAGATCGGCGACGACCCTTCCGTGAACCTGTTGTGCGAGCGCGTTGCCGATCTGCTCGGTAAGCGGGCCGCCGTGTTCATGCCTTCCGGCACCATGTGCAACGTCGCGGCCACGCTGGTGCATTGCCGGCCAGGCGATGAAATCCTCGCGCACGCGACCGCCCACATTATCGCGCGAGAGGGCGGCGCCCACGCGGCGCTCGGGGGATTCCAGATCACCGCATTGCCGGGTGCCGACGGGCGATTCACGCCAAATACCCTGCGGTCCGCCCTTCACCCGCGCACCCGCTATCAGCCGCCGCAGACGGTGGTGAGCGTCGAGCAAACCGCCAATATCGGCGGCGGCACCATATGGAAGAAGTCGACTCTTGATGAGATCGTCGGCATCGCAAGGGCAAATGGCCTGGCGACCCACATGGACGGCGCGCGGCTATTGAACGCCACCGTCGCTACCGGCATCAGCGCCCGTGACATGGCCGCGGGATGGGACTCGGCCTGGATCGATTTCTCCAAAGGGCTGGGTGCGCCGATCGGCGCCGTGATCGCGGGCACGCGGGAATTCATCGACGAGGTCTGGCGCTGGAAGCAGCGGTTGGGCGGGTCGATGCGCCAGGCAGGCATTTGCGCTGCGGCCTGTACCTACGCGCTGGACCATCATGTCGATCGGCTCGCTGAGGATCACGCCAACGCTCGCGCGCTGGCGCGGGGGTTGGCGCAGATTGCCGGCATCGACGTGCAGGAGCCGGAAACCAACCTTGTCTTCTTCAAGCCCGACGGCGCGGGCGTCAACGGCGACGCCATGGTTTCAGCACTCCACAAGCACGGCGTGCTGCTCGCCATGATGGACGGCCGCATCCGCGCCTGCACGCATCTCGACGTCACAGCCAGCATGATCGAGGAGACGGTCGGCCTGGTGCGGGAGATCGTGCGGGGGGCGTAATGTGAAAAAACCGACGAATTCGACAAATGGCTATCAGGCCTCGCCGATCGGAGAGCGCAGGCCAAAATTGCTTTTCGCATTGAACGCCTCGGCCTTGGCAATCCCGGCGATGTCAAGCCGGTTGGAAGAAGCGTGAGCGAAATGAGAGTACCCTATGGCCCAGGCTACAGAGTCTATTTCAAACAGAGCGGCAAGACCATCATCGTTCTGTTGTGCGGTGGCGATAAGTCCACACAGGAAAAGGACATCAACCGAGCGAAGGAAATTGCTGCCGAATTATGAGGGAAAAGCAGATGGTGAAAATTTCTAAATTCGACGCCGCGGATTATCTCAAGACTCCGGAAGCTATCGCGGCCTACTTGACTGAAGCCCTCGCGACGGATGATGCCGCTTATATTTGTACGGCACTTGATACGATTGCGCGAGCAAAGGGAATGACCAGCGTAGCGAAGGAAACGGGTCTTTCGCGCGAGAGCTTGTACAAATCATTCAGCGGATCATCGAAACCAGAGTTCGATACCGTCCGAAAAGTCATCAACTCATTTGGTGTAAGGCTCGTCGCCGAACCGGTCGAGAAATAAAAGAACTTCTATACCTCTCATCGCGTCTTGCATCCTGTCAGATTAGACGTTTCAAGACCCAAGGTGCGTATTGTCCGTCGCAAGGCCTTGCGGCCTTTGGTACGGATGCGGTCTGACTCATCTATCCAACGCCTCATAAATCAGCGACTTCAGCTCGGTCTGGATGCGTTCGCGCTGCGAAGGCGATTGCATCATGCAAATCGCAAACATGTCGTCCCTTGGGTCGATGAAGAAAAAACTGCCGCCGACGCCGTCCCAGCGGTATTCGCCTGTTGGCCACGATGGCGCCTTCGCCGGCACCGACGTTCGCACGGCAAAGCCAAGCCCGAAGCCGCTATTTTCTCCCGGAAAGTAGAACTGATCGCGGGCGATCCTGGTCTCGGGCCCGATATGATCCCTGGTCATCAGCGCGACGGTCTCGCGTTTGAGATAGCGCCTGCCGTCCAGCATACCGCCGTCGAGCAGCATTTGCGCAAAGCGCGCGTAATCGCCAATCGTCCCGATCATGCCCGCCCCGCCCGACTCCCAGCGGTGCGGCAGGATCGGATCGCCCAGTCCGGCGATTGGACCGTGGAAGCGGTCGGCAGGCAGCGGCTCGGCGACCCTGCCGCGTTTGGTCTCATCAGCAAGATAGAAGGCGGTCTCGGTCATACGAAGCGGACCCAGCAGCCGCTCCTTCTCGAACTGAAGCAGCGACTGTCCCGATACGACCTCAACGATGCGGCCGAGAACGTCCGTCGAATGACCGTAATCCCAAAGTGTCCCCGGCTGCTCGGCGAGCGGCAGTCGTGCGATGCGCTCGGCAAATTGCGCGTTGTCAATGTCGCCATCGAACAGGCCAGCACTCGCATAAAGTTTTCGAATTGGGCTGTCGCCGTAAAAGCCGTAAGTCAGCCCTGAAGTATGACGCAACAAATCCTCAATCGTCATCGGGCGGGCGAGCGGCTCGGTGGCAAGCTCGGTGCTTCCATTCTCCTTCCTGACGGCGACCTTCACGTCGGCGAAGGAGGGAATATATTTTGAGACCTGATCGCCCAGCGAAAGCCTGCCGTCATCGACCAGTATCATGGCGGTCACGGATGTGATTGCCTTCGACATCGAGTAAAGCCGGAAAATCGTGTCTGATGTCATCGGATGCTTGCTGTCGATATCCCGTACGCCGAAGCTTTCAAACAAAATAGGCCGGCCGTGCTGCTGGATCAGGACAACCGCGCCGGGGATCCGGCCAGCCGAAATCTCGTTTTGCATGTAGTGGCGGACGCGCGCGAGCCCGGCTTGGGAAAATCCGGCCGAGACCGGAAGCAGCACTTCGCCGCTGCCGGTGCCGGGCGCAATCGCAACGAGAAACGCGACCAGGATCGCCGCGAGGAAGCATCGTGCGGCGTGGCCAATCCTCGATGGCTTCATGATCTGACCCAACGCTGCGGCACCGGTGGAGAGTATCGGCCAGCCTATTCGCTACAGGGATCGCCGAATTCGGCCAGTGCCTGCGCATGAAGGTCGGCGCTTTTGTCCGAAAAGCAGCAGAAAATTACGCGATTGACAACGGGCGTCGTTTGCAGCGCCTCGAGAGTGGTCGAGACCGCTATTCGGGCCGCGCGATCCGGCGGAAAACGATAAACGCCGGTCGAGATTGCCGGAAATGCTACCGAGGCCAGCCCGTGGTGCTGGCATAGTCTGATCGCCCGGGAGTAGCATGATGCAAGCGCGCGATCTTCGCCACGGCGACCGTCTTCCCAGACCGGGCCGACGGCATGGATCACGCGCGTGGCCGGCAACCGATAGCCGGAAGTGATTTTGGCGTCGCCAGTCTCGCAGCCTCCGAGCCCGCGACATTCCTCAACGAGCTCTGGCCCTGCGGCACGGTGGATCGCCCCATCGACGCCACCGCCCCCCAGAAGCGAAGTGTTCGCCGCGTTGACGATCGCGTCAACGCGCAACGTCGTGATGTCGGCGACGATGACTTCCAGCCGCGCCGATTTTAGCCGGCGCGAGACCAAGCTCAGGCCGGCGTCGAGGCCGTTACGCCCTTGTCTGCGAAGAGCTGCTGCAGTTCGCCGGCCTGGAACATCTCGCGGATGATGTCGCAGCCGCCAACGAATTCGCCCTTGACGTAGAGTTGCGGAATGGTCGGCCAGTTGGAGTAGGTCTTGATGCCGTTACGCAGATCGGCGGACTCGAGCACGTTGAGCCCCTTATAGCCGACCCCGATATGATCGAGGATCTGCACGACCTGTCCGGAGAAGCCGCATTGCGGAAACTGCGGCGTGCCCTTCATGAAAAGCACGACGTCGTTCGACTTCACTTCGTTATCGATGAATTGTTCGATGCTCATATCCAGTTCCTTTTCGGGGCACGAACCCGCCCGCGGCCTGGCCGGCGGCCATCAGCCAATCGAACCCGTTACTGGCGATATATGTACCCCAAAGCCTTTGTGCATCCAAAACAAATTGACGATGGGCTGGCATGCGGAGCCCGTTCCGCCGCGCGGCTTGTGGGCAAACGGGCCGTCCAATCCGGTAACAACCTCGTGGTCGGGGACGTATCTGGTGGTCCGATTCCGTCGGGGGAGGCTTTTTTCCCCGAGGGGAACCCCTATCTAGGACAGGCTGTTCTCGCGGAACCGCCCTGCCAGACCAACGTTCTCCCCCCTGACCGGAGACACCAGTGACGAACCCAGCATCCGCCGCGCTCGCCGCCCCTTTGCCGTCACTGTTCTCCGCCTCGGCCGGCCTTGCCGAAGATTTGGCAGAGGCCTTTCTTGCGGTGCGGAATGAGACCGAGCGGCGCGCCGCCCCCCTGACAGCAGAAGATCAACTGATCCAGTCGATGCCGGACGCAAGCCCTGCGAAATGGCACCGCGCCCACACCACCTGGTTTTTCGAGCAATTCCTGCTTGGCGAACACTGCCCGGGATACAAACTCTTTCACCCCGACTACGCCTTCCTGTTCAACTCCTACTACGTCACTGCCGGGCCCCGTCATGCCAGGCATCAACGCGGCCATTTGACCCGGCCGGGTGCCGAGGAAATCACGGCGTACCGGCGGCATGTCGATGCTGCGACGATAAAGTTCTTTCGCGAAGCTTCGGACAAAAAGCTATCCGCGATCGCGCCGCTGGTGGAGGTCGGTCTCAACCACGAGCAACAGCACCAGGAGTTGATGCTGACAGATATCCTGCACGCCTTTTCACAGAATCCGATTGCGCCTGCCTACGATCCTTCGTGGCGCTTGCCCGCAACAGCGCGCACGGTCGATGAATGGGTTGAGATCAAGGAAGGCATCCACAGCATCGGGCACGCGACGGACACGTTCCATTTCGATAATGAAAAGCCGGCACACCGCGCCCTGGTCGGTCCGGTTCGCCTTGCGCGCAACCTCGTCAGCAACGCCGAGTGGCTAAAGTTCATGGCGGACGGCGGCTATTCGACGCCGACGCTTTGGCTGATGGACGGCTTTGCGACCGTAAATTCCGAGCAGTGGCAGGCGCCGGGCTACTGGCGCCAGATCGACGGCGAATGGCATGTCATGACGCTGGCCGGACTAAGGCCGGTCGATCCTGCGGCTCCGGTATGTCACGTCAGCTACTACGAGGCCGATGCTTTTGCGCGCTGGAGCGGCAGGCATCTGCCGACCGAGATGGAGTGGGAAGTCGCGGCACGCGGTGGTCATCTCAACGACCCGTTTGGAATAGTCTGGCAGTGGACCCGCAGTTCCTATTCGCCCTATCCCGGCTATCGCGCCGTGGAGGGCGCGCTCGGCGAATATAACGGCAAGTTCATGGTCAACCAGCTCGTGCTGCGCGGTTCTTCGCTGGCGACACCTGACGGTCACAGCCGTGTCACCTATCGCAACTTCTTCTATCCTCACCACCGCTGGCAATTCACAGGGCTGCGCCTCGCCGAATATGCCGACTAGAAAATTCGACCTCAAAGCGCGCCACGAATGCGCGTTCGGGAGACTGTCATGAACGTGCACGCCACCGCTTTGGCCGAAGCACACCATCTCGACGAACCGACCTCGGCATTTGCCCGCGACGTGCTCGACGATCTGTCGCAGCATCCCAAACGGCTGTCGCCGAAATACTTCTACGACGCTGCCGGTTCGGAACTGTTCGAACAGATCACGCTGTTGCCGGAATATTACCCGACCCGCACCGAACTTGCGATTCTGCGGGATCGCAGCCGCGCGATCGCTGCATTCATTGCGAAGGGCGCAGCACTCGTGGAATTCGGCGCGGGCGCCACAACCAAAGTGCGGCTGCTGCTGAGCGAATGCGCACTCTCCGCCTACGTTCCCGTGGATATTTCCGGCGACTTCCTGCAGACGCAAGCGGCTGCCTTGCGTGCGGATTTCCCAAAACTTCAGGTCCACCCGGTGGCGGCGGATTTCACCTTGCCGTTCGATCTTCCCGAGGCGATCCATGCGATGCCGAAGGTCGGATTCTTTCCCGGCTCCACGCTCGGCAATTTCGAACCGCACGAGGCTTGCGCATTCCTGCGCAGCGCCCGCGGCATCCTCGGCAAGGGCGCGCGCATGGTCATCGGCGTGGATCTCGAGAAGGACGAGCGCGTGCTCTATGATGCCTACAACGATGCGGCGGGCGTCACCGCGCGTTTCAATCTCAACGTGCTTCACCGCATCAACCGCGAATTGGGCGGCGACTTCGACGTCGGCACGTTTGTCCATCGCGCAATCTACAACCGCGATCGCCATCGCATCGAGATGCACCTGATCAGCAAGAAGGCGTTTACAGCCAGGGTGCTGGGCAAGAAGTTTTCGTTCCGTCCCGGCGAAAGCATCCACACCGAGAACAGCTATAAGTACAGCATCGAGCGCTTTACCGCGCTCGCACGCACCACCGGCTGGACGCCGCTGGAATCCTGGACGGACGCGGCGGGCATGTTCTCGGTTCACGCGCTGGTGACTTCGGACTGAGCTTTCTCGGAGGCCGATTGCTCCGGGGATTTGGCCGCTGCCGACCGTAACGAGATCGATTCCCAGGTCGCAACCACAATCATCAGCGCTGTCGTAAGAACGGACAGCGCCAGCGGCGAAAACGCGTGACCAAACCAACCCAGCACGCAAAGCGCAATGATGCCGACCCCATGTGAGAGCTGCAGAAAGCCGCGAATGGTATGCTTGAAGAGGATCGTTCCGACCAGAAACAGCAGCGGCCCGCCGACCGTGCTCAGCACCGTCCTTGAATCGGAATGCCCGACGGGATGCTGAAGCACGACGTCGTCGGCTACCGCTGACAGGATGATACCGGCAACGATCGGCAGATGCAGATAGGTGTAGGCAAGCCTCGCCAGCCGTCCGGGCTCGTTCGAATTCGAGATCAGTTCGGAGCCGGCCTCCGCGCCCTTGTGGAAATAAATCCACCACATCGCGAGTGAACCGACGAAGGCCGACAGAAAGGCAGAAACCACCTCCCCGGTCCAGGTCAGGTCGGCAAAGGTGGCGCCGGTAACGACGATGGATTCGCCAAGCGCGATGATGATGAAACCGGCGCAGCGTTCGGCCATGTGGCCGCCCTCGACGTACCAGTCCGCCACCGACGATGCGCCGTATTTCGGAATCCAGAACCGCACGGCGGGCGAGATATATTCGATCCCGAGCGCAAGTGCCCACAGCACCAGCCTCGCGTGGCCCTCCGCAATGCCCCCGGCGATCCAGAACATCGCCGAGACCGACAGCCAGACCAGGATGCGAATCGCGTTCATTCGCGCCGCCATCCGTGCCCGTGGCGTCGACGCCAGCCAGAAGATGGTTCGCCCGACCTGCATCGCAGCATAGGCGATTGCGAACCACAGCCCTCGCGAGTTCGAACGCCTTCGGTATCGAAGTCGAAAGCACGAGCCCGCCCAGCATCAACACGAACAGGAGGATGCGAACCGGCGTCAGTTCGGGATTGAGCCAATTGGTGATCCAGGAAGTGTATACCCAGACCCACCACACGCTCAGCAGCAGAAGGGTCGTTTGCAGCGCTCCGAGCGGAGTAAAATTGGCAAGAAGGGTGTGTGAGACCTGGGTCACCGCGAATACGAACACCAGGTCAAACAACAATTCCGCGTAGGTTACGCGGCTGTGCTGATGCGCCACGATGGGACGAAACCACGGGCCGCGTTCGCTATCCCACGCCATGGCGCCCTGCCCGAAATCCAGCGGCTTCCCGAATCGCCCCGTCCCGGATCAGGTCAATCCGGTACTCCCGTCTGCAGAGCCAACGCGTGCAGCACGCCGCCCATCTGCCCCTGCAACGATTTATAAACGATCTGGTGCTGCTGAACGCGGGATTTGCCGCGGAAGGATTCCGAGATCACGGTCGCCGCATAGTGGTCGCCGTCGCCGGCAAGATCGCGGATCGTTACCTCGGCGTCGGGTATAGCTGCCTTGATCATCGACTCGATATCGCGGGCATCCATCGGCATCCGATATTTCTCCCATTCGCCTTTGGCATGATCCGCAAGGGAACCGGCCTTCCCTCGCGACAAACGCGGGTAACGCATTTGCGCGGAGATCATGCTCAAACGACAAGCCGGCGTGTTGACCATTCCGCGCTGAACCGCCGCGCTTCAAACAGCGTCCGACGGCCCGGCGCAGCCTTCAATTTAGCGCGAACGCCCTTCTGGGTCACGCCTTGATGCACTATATAAGTGCCCCAACATTACAAAACTGACCGGATCGTTTTCTTGCGATCGACCGGGCCAGCCAAGAGGGTGACCCATGAAACTACCCGGCCCCGACCACCCGATCACCATCGCCGCAAACCCCAGGCGCATCCGCGTTTCGCTTGATGGCGTCGTCATTGCCGACTCCACGAACGCGCTGACGCTGAAGGAAGCGAGCTATCCAGCGGTAAATTATCTACCGCGCAAGGATGCGAACATGGAGCTATTGGCGCGCACGGAACGCGTGACGCACTGCCCTTACAAGGGAGACGCGAATTATTTCTCCATCGTCGCTGACGGCAAGAGGGTAGAGAACGCGATCTGGACTTACGAGACGCCGTTCCCCGCGATGACCGAAATTTCCGGTCATCTTGCCTTCTATCCCGACAAGGTCAAAATCGAGGAAGTGGCGTGAGGCCTCGTCGTGCCGGGACGCGCGAATCGGCCAGCTCCTAAGCCTTGCCGCTCATGTAAGCGGGAAGCCAGCTTTCGAATCCTTCCTTCAACGACGCAACGGCAACGGGGTCCTCGCCGGCAATCGCGATCGAACCACCGCCGGTGGTGCCGATCCGAGCGCAGGTCACGCCCGCGCCCTTCATTTTTGCCAGCACCAGTCCCGCCTGCTCGGCCGGCACAGTCACGACGTAGCGTGCCTGATCCTCGCCGAACCAATACGCATGTGGCACGATCGAGGCGGGCGGCGCCAGCAACTGCGCACCGATTCCGCCCCCAATCGCCATCTCGGCGAGCGCGATCAGAAGGCCGCCGTCGGAAACGTCGTGGGCGGCCGTTGCAGTGCGCGCGTGGATCATGCCGCGCACGACATCGCCGTTGCGTTTCTCGGCTGCAAGGTCAACCGGAGGTGGCGCGCCCTCCTCGCGGCCGCAGACGTCGCGCAGGTAAACCGATTGACCGAGCCAGCCGTGGGTTTCGCCGATCAGCAGGATTGCCTCGCCTTCGGCCTTGAACGCGAGCGTGGCGGATTTGGTGAAATCGTCGAGCAGCCCGACGCCGCCAATCGATGGCGTCGGCAGGATGCCGCGGCCGTTGGTCTCGTTATAGAGCGAGACATTGCCGGACACGACCGGGAAATCGAGCGCACGGCAGGCGTCCGAAATGCCCTTCAGGCAACCGACGAACTGGCCCATGATTTCGGGCCGCTCCGGGTTGCCGAAATTCAGATTGTCGGTGATCGCAAGCGGCCGGCCGCCAACCGCGGTGATGTTGCGCCAGGCTTCCGCCACCGCCTGCTTGCCGCCTTCAACCGGGTCGGCCTCGCAATATCGCGGCGTGACGTTGACGGTGAGCGCCAGTCCCTTGGGCCCGTCCTGGACACGCACGACTGCGGCGTCGCCGCCGGGCCGCTGCACCGTATTGCCCAAAATGACGTGATCATATTGTTCCCACACCCAGCGCTTCGAGCAGAGCTCGGGCGTCGCGATCAGTTTTTCCAGCGCCTCGACAACTCCCATCGGCGGTTTCACCTCGCGCGCATGAATCACAGGTAGCCGCCGCGAGGCCGCATGCGGCCTGTCGTAGACGGGCGCCTCGTCGCCCAGTTCCTTGATCGGCAAGTCGGCCATCACCTGGCCGCCATGCCTGACCACGAAACGCCTGGTCGGCGTGGTGTGGCCCACAACGGCGAAATCCAATCCCCATTTGCGGAAGATCGCCTCCGCTTCTTTTTCCTTTTCCGGCTTGAGCACCATGAGCATGCGCTCCTGGCTTTCCGAGAGCATCATCTCATAGGCGGTCATGCCGGTCTCGCGGGTCGGCACGGCACCAAGATCAAGATCGACGCCGAGATCGCCCTTGGCCCCCATCTCCACTGCCGAACAGGTCAGGCCCGCTGCACCCATGTCCTGGATCGCAATCACGCATCCCCTGGCCATGATCTCAAGGCACGCCTCCAGCAGAAGCTTTTCTGCGAAGGGATCGCCAACCTGCACGGTTGGCCGCTTCTCGGCGGAGTTGTCGTCGAACTCGGCCGACGCCATGGAAGCGCCGTGTATGCCGTCGCGACCGGTCTTGGAGCCGAGATAAACGATCGGCATGTTCACTCCGGACGCAGCCGCATAGAAGATCTTGTCGGCGTCCGCGAGCCCCACCGCCATCGCGTTGACGAGGATATTGCCGTCATAGCGGGTGTGGAACCGCGTTTGTCCGCCGACGGTCGGCACGCCGAACGAATTTCCATAACCGCCGATACCGGCGACCACGCCAGAGACGAGGTGGCGTGTCCTGGGATGTTGAGGCGAGCCAAAACTGAGCGCATTCAGGCAGGCAATCGGGCGAGCACCCATGGTGAATACGTCACGCAGGATTCCACCGACACCGGTGGTCGCGCCCTGATAGGGCTCGATGTAGCTCGGATGGTTGTGGCTCTCCATCTTGAAAACCACGGCGTGGCCATCGCCGATATCGATGACGCCCGCGTTTTCGCCCGGCCCCTGAATCACCCATGCCGCCTTGGTCGGCAGGGCGCGCAGATGGATGCGCGAGGATTTATACGAGCAGTGCTCGTTCCACATCGCCGAGAAAATCCCGAGTTCCGTGAAAGTCGGCACGCGGCCGATCAACTTGAGGATTCGCTCATACTCGTCCGGCTTGAGCCCGTGGGCAGCGACGAGTTCGGGGGTGATCTGCGGCTCGTTTGATCGCATGAAGAGTTTGCGCCTAAGCTGCGCGATCCAGATGCGCGACAAGGCCCGCGAACAGGCCGCGCCCATCGGTGCAGCCCATGATGTCTTCGACATGGTTCTCGGGATGCGGCATCATGCCGAGCACATTGCCGCGCTCGCTGACGACGCCCGCGATCGAATGCGCCGCGCCATTGATATTGGCGCGCTCCTCGACGGTCCCGTCCGCCGCACAATAACGGTAGAGCACCCGCCCCTCGCCCTCGAGCCGTTTCAATGTCTCTTCATCGGCTTCATAATTGCCCTCGCCATGGGCGACCGGTACGCGAATGACCTGGCCCGCATTGTAGCCGCGGGTAAACGGGGTGTCTGAGCGTTCGACCCGCAGATGCACGTCGCGGCAGATGAACTTCAGCCGTGCGTTGCGCATCAAGACGCCGGGCAAAAGCCCCGCCTCGCACAGAATCTGAAAACCATTGCAGACGCCGAGCACCAGGCCGCCTTTGGCGGCAAAGGCGCGAACTGCATCCATCACCGGGGCGCGCGCGGCGATGGCGCCACAGCGCAAATAGTCGCCATAGGAAAATCCGCCGGGAATCACTACGAGATCGGTGCCCGCCGGCAGCGATGTCTCGGCATGCCAGACCATCGCGGGTTCGTAACCGGACGCAAGCCTGAGCGCGCGCGCCATGTCGCGTTCGCGATTGATTCCGGGAAAGACGAGAACGGCGGATTTCATTCTGGACGAACCTCGTCTCTTCCCTCTACCCGGCGGGAGAGGTGGTGAGGGGCCAAATTGAAGGCAAATCGAACAAGCCCCTCACCCGGCTTCGCTTCGCTCGCCACCTCCCGCAAGGGGAGAGGAAAAAATCTAACTCAAGACTTCGACGCGGTAATTCTCGATCACGGTGTTGGCGAGCAGCTTGTCGGCAGCGTCCTTCAGCGCCGCTTCCGCCCTGGCCCTGTCGGAGCCGGAAAGCTCGATGTCGAACACCTTGCCCTGACGAACGCTGGCCACGCCATCGACGCCGAGCGATTTCAGCGCGCCTTCGATCGCCTTGCCCTGCGGGTCAAGGATGCCTGATTTGAGGGTGACCGTGACACGCGCTTTCACGTAAGCGACCTCAGCTCTTGACCAGCACCGGACCCGAGCCCGCCGGGCGCTCATTTTCCATCAAAATGCCGAGCCGCTTGGCGACTTCGGTATAGGCCTCCAGCAATCCGCCGAGGTCGCGACGGAAACGATCCTTGTCGAGCTTTTCGTTCGACTTGATGTCCCACAGCCGGCAGGAATTGGGGGAAATCTCGTCGGCTACGATAATCCGCATCATTTCGTTTTCGAACAAGCGCCCGCACTCCATCTTGAAATCGACGAGGCGAATGCCGATGCCGAGAAACAGTCCGGTGAGGAAGTCGTTGACACGGATCGCCAGCGCCATGACGTCGTCGATCTCCTGCGGCGTGGCCCAGCCGAACGCCGTGATGTGCTCCTCGGAAACCATGGGATCGTTGAGCTGGTCGTTCTTGTAGTAGAACTCGATGATCGAGCGCGGCAGCTGAGTGCCCTCCTCGATGCCGAGGCGCTGGGACAACGATCCCGCCGCAACGTTCCGCACCACCACCTCGAGCGGCACGATCTCGACTTCGCGAATCAGCTGTTCGCGCATGTTGAGGCGGCGAATGAAATGGGTGGGCACCCCGATGTCGTTGAGGTGTTGAAACAGGTATTCCGAAATGCGATTGTTCAGGACACCCTTGCCCTCAATCACCTGGTGTTTCTGTTTGTTGAAGGCGGTCGCATCGTCCTTGAAGTGCTGGATCAAGGTTCCCGGCTCCGGCCCTTCGTAAAGAACCTTGGCTTTGCCTTCATAGATGCGGCGTCGACGGCTCATTGGTATGTACCGTGTGTTGTTGAAATCCATCAATTTGGTGTGCTCCGGATGCCAGAAGGGAAGACCCACGACGGAGCTGCCGTGAAGGCCAGGGACGGGAAACAGAACAAGAACCGGGCCTGGAATCGAACCTATCCGATTGGCCAATCCAGTACAATCGATCCGGCCCTCCCGGACAGGTTTTTACCACGTTTGACTGCGACTTTTGGGGGATCGCTGCCCCGTGATTCGCTCTAATATTTAGGCATCCCGGCACCTCGCCGCAACGAGGCCGCCAGACCGTCCGGCACCGAAAGGAACCCTTGTCATGACAACATTCGACAAGCGCGAGGAAGCCTTCGAGAAGAAGTTCGTGGTTGATGAGGAGCTGAAGTTCAAGGCGGAGGCGCGACGCAACCGTCTCATCGGTTTGTGGGCAGCAGCAAAGCTCGGATTGTCAGGCGAAGACGCCACCATTTATTCCAGGGAAATCGTCGCAGCCGAATTCAGCGAAGGCGGCGATGCAGCCGTAGTCGCCAAACTGATGAGCGATCTTACCGGCAAGGGAATTGCGATCACGGAAGCAGATATCCGCAACCAAATGGGCGAATTTCTGGTACACGCGATTGCGCAGGTGAAGGCGGGAATATAGCGAGGATGTTTTTGCAGCATCGGCCTCATGGTTCGAGACGCTTCGCAACGAGCCCAGCTCCTCACCACGAGGGTCCGAAATCGGGCCAAAAAAAAGACCACCTCATCCCGAGGAGGCGCTTAAGCGCCGTCTCGAGGGATGGCCAAGGCACGTTGAAGCTTTCGCGTCATCTCGGCTTCACTTCATCTCGAAGCACTATCCCTCTTTGAATCCATACTCCGGCACGTTGCCGCTGGCCCCATAGTATTTGTAGGGGAGGAATTTGCCCGACATCGTGATCTTGACCCGGTCGCCCTTTGGATTGGGCAGCCGCTCCATCACCATATCGAAATCGATTGCCGACATGATGCCGTCGCCGAATTCCTCTTCGATCAGCGCCTTCCACGCCGGACCGTTGATCATGACCAGTTCGTAGAACCGATAGATCAAGGGATCGGTTGGCGGCATCGCCGCGCCGCGCATCGGCACCTCGTTGAGCATCGCGGTTTCCGACTTGGAGAGTCCGAACAGCTCGGCCGCGTTCGCGGCCTGCGGCTTGGTCAGCTTCATCTGCCCCAGAATGGCGCCGACGATCAGTACCTCGGAATAGCCGCCCACCTCTTCGCAAATGTATTTCCAGGTCCAGCCCTTCTCGCGCTTGATGTCGAGCAGCTTTTCAGTGAGGTCGGATCGCTTCATGTATCACTCCTTTACATTCGTCAGCCCGGGATTGTCCCGGGAAATCACCGGTCTATTGCCTCAATTTCAGGTAGCCGTCGATGGCCGCGACGAGGCGCCCATGAAATATGCTTTTGCTCATCTTGCAAGGGCAACGAGCCTGTGGCCAATTCGCACTCCCTTTTTCGGGGTCTCCGCGTCTTGAGGAGACCGGAACGAGCGGCAGCGCGGCTGAACAATCGCGGCAAATACAGGCGGGCAGGCGGCGCGATGCCACCTGCTCGCCAATTTTGCGTTGTCATTTTCCAAGGTGCTTGTCGAAGAAGGTTGCGATCTCCTCGAACACTTCCCTCGTCTCCGGCGCGGTATCGTCGCGCAGGTAGTGCGCGTGCGACATGCCCTCATAGACCTGCAGCGAGGCCTCGACGCCAGCCTCGCGGAGCTTGCGGTGAACGCGAACCGTATTGCTCAGCAAAAGATCGCGCGTTCCGCTGGTGAGGATGGTCGGCGGAAATCCCTTCATGTCGCCGTAAACCGGTGACAGCAACGGGTCCATCATGTCGTGCCCGTTGGCATAGACCTTTGCGCCGTCATCGCAGAAACCGTCCGGAGAAACCAGCACGTTGTCGAGCATCGCGTTGGTCTGAAAGCTGTCGCCTACCTTGGTGACATCCGACATCGGCGTTCCCGGCGCGATTGCGCCGGGCAGCGGCAGCCCGAGTTGCTTTGCCTTCAACACCATTTCCATCGTCAACGCGCCGCCGGCCGAGGTGCCGAAGATCGCCATGTTCCTGGCATCCGTGTTCTTCAGCGCCGCCTTCCAGACCGTAATACCGTCATCGAGCGCGGCCGGAAAATAAGCTTCCGGCGGCATGCGGTACTCTACCGAGATCACTTTGATGTGCCCGAAGCCAGCCATGAGGATCGCTTCCGGCAGACCGGCTTCGCCCGGATTGAGGACATAGCAGCCGCCATGCATGTGGATGAGCTGCCGGTTGTGGTTTTCCGGCGCGATGGTCTCGGGAGTGACGACGAATGCCCGCACGCCATCGATGGTGGTCTTCTCGACCTTCACCTTGAGCCGTTCGAGCATGCCGGGCACGGTCTTGATCAACGCGGCTGCGCCGGCATCGGCGACCGGCTTCCATTCCTCGCCGGTTCTGGGGTGGATATCCCAGTTCGACCGCAAGGGTGCGCCGATGATCTTCTGCAATTGCGGGCTCACATCGGTGGGTACCGGGATCTTTTTGGCGGGCACTTCGAGCGCGCCGGGCGGGGTGCCCTGCGCCCTCGCCTGCGACATCGCGGCGATTGGCAACATGAGGAGGCAACTGAGAGCCAGCACAAGCTCAAGCGAACGCGGCGACTTCTTCATCGGTCATAGCTCCAGTTCAAAACGAGGTTAGTTCAGGAGGCGAGCGGTGTGAGCTTGGCAGAACGCATGTTCGGTTCTCCCTGCAGTTTTTTGACCAGGTCTTGTGATGGAACCCTGATCCGTTGCCAATAATCCTGGCAGCCGGAGAGAAATTCGCCTCTCGCGACCTGGAAATGATGGATCAGCGTCCATTGCCCCCGGTCAAAAACGAAGCCAGCCGATCGAGTTCGCTCGCCAGATCCCTCTCGACATCGGCGACGGCCATCTTCACCACCTGGTAGCCACGCGCCTGGAGCCATGCACCTCGCTCCACGCGATCCTTCACGATTGCCTCGCTCTCGGCCGGATTGATCAATTCGATCGCAATCCGGTGCACGAAACAGACGAAATCCGGAATATGCCGACCTACCGGCGTCTGCCGTTTGAACTGGCCGGCGAAGCGGCGATCGCGGTTCAGCGCTTGCCACAGCAAACGCTCGGCATCGGTCGGATTGCGTCGCAGCAGTCGCGCCAGTCCGCGCAAGGTGCCACTTTGCGACGGCATGGCGCCCTGCCCGTGCTCGGCCAGGAGCGCGCGCAGCCGTGTCGCCTGTGCACCATCGAGCACGCCGCCCTTGGCCGGACCTTTTCGGCCCTCCGCGATCGCCATCACCACGCCGTGCAGCGTGTGCATGTCCTGCTTGGTCGGGCTCATGCGGGTGAAGATATTACGCAAGTTCACCAGCATGGTGTCGCGCTTCTCTGCGGGCCTCAAGAATTCGACCTTGTCGAGCTCACGGACCAGATTGTCGAAGAACGCCTGCATCTGGTGCTGGGAGGCAGGCTCTGAACGCTCGGGCATCGCAAACGGCAACGCGGCGGCGGTCGCAAGCTTGAACCATTCGTAGCCGACCAGGAGCACCGCCTGTGCCAGGTTGAGCGATGCAAAGCCCGGATTGACCGGGAAAGTGATGATGCGGTTGGCAAGCCCGACTTCCTCGTTCTGCAACCCATAGCGCTCGCGACCAAAGAGAATTCCGACCGTGCCGCCGCTGCCGATCTGTCCGACCATCTCTGCCGCGGCGACGTCAGGTCCCACCACGGGCTTGGCCTGGTCGTGGGCGCGGGCCGTTGTGGCAAACAACAGCGTGCAGTCGGAGACAGCCTGCTCGACCGTGTCGAACAATTCGACGCCCGCCAGAATATGGTCGGCGCCGGCGGCGGCCCGCTGCGCGCTGAGGTTCGGCCAACCGTCACGCGGATTGACAATACGCAGCCGCGTCAGCGCGAAATTGCCCATCGCGCGGGCCGCCATGCCGATATTTTCGCCAAGCTGCGGCTCGACCAGGATGATGAGGGGGCCGGAGAGGTCAAAGCCGGATTTGGTCTTGTCAGTGCCCGAACCGGACATTGCGTTTTTCACCCTCTTTATTAACAACGCTCGCCAAGCAAGCGAAATTCTTCCGGGCAGCGGTTTATGTCGCTAACCGAGATAATGTAAAGACCAGCATGGCCGGGAAGACGTGCCCGCGACCCGTCAAGTGCAGACGATAGCGTGGAATTGCACCGCCGTGCGGGCAGGCACATGTCCGCCTTCTCGCGGCGCAATACGTCCGAGTTGTGCGTTAATCTGTCCCTCAAGATAGAGGGCGCAGGGAATGCCGGATGCTCGTTGCACCCGCAGCCTCGAGCGCGAAATAAAGAGCGCACGAGCGTAGTCACCACAGGTCCAGACGGATTCAACCGACATTCCCCGCGCAATGGTTTTAACGGTCTACTTCGTGATCTCCCCGGCGATCGGGCTTTCTTGTCACCGTCGCTTGCGCGGCGTGTCGGGCCCGTAAGGGCCGACATCGCCTAACCGCAAACTTGATGCCGGCGTCGAGGCATCAGGACCACACGACTTCGCCGTCCGCTTTGGTGTCGTTCGCCTCTCGACACAATCGCGTCCACCGCATCCTGCGCCCAACGTCCGTGACGATGGCCAAACGCCCCTCTTGTGGGCACAGGATGCAGACGATTCTGCCGGTGATTTGGGGAAACGATCAATCGCGCGACATGCGGCACATTGGCACGACGGGCAAATCACCCGTACCGGCAAAATGCTGTCAAGCACAACCACCGCTTGCCTGCCTTTGCCCTTGGGGTAGGCTCACCGCCAAAATCAAGACGAGCCTGAAGTCCGGTTCAACGGTGGCAATGGCGGGGAGGCGATCATGCATCGCAGATGGTCTTTGGCTGTGAGCGGCGCGATCCTGATTCTTGCCGGGAGCGTGATTGCATATCTGACGCAAACGTCCGGCGGCATAAAAATCAGGGATGTGCGGTTTGCTGGCGCCAAGGGCAACACCATGAGCGCCCTGCTCTACATCCCCCCGAATGCGACCCCGACGACGCCGGCGCCCGGCATTCTCGCGGTACACGGCTACATCAACTCGCGCGAGACGCAGGACGGCTTTGCGATCGAATTCGCCCGCCGAGGCTATGTCGTTCTGGCACTCGACCAGACCGGGCATGGCTACAGCGACCCGCCAGCCTTCGCCAACGGCTTCGGCGGGCCCGACGGCCTGGCTTATCTGCGCAGCCTCGACATCGTCGACAAGAACAACATCGGGCTGGAGGGTCACTCGATGGGAGGCTGGACCGTGCTCGCCGCCGCGGCCGCGATGCCCAATGACTACAGGTCGATGGTGCTGGAAGGTTCCTCAACCGGCAAACCGTTCGCTGCCGAGGGCACCGCCGCCTGGCCGCGCAACGCCGCGCTGGTCTTTGCTCAATACGAAGAGTTTTCGGACCTGATGTGGGGCGTCGAGCGTGCGCGCGACGTGACGCAAAGCCCAAAGCTCTGGGCTTTGTTCGGCACGCAAGGTCCGGTCGAACCCGAGAAGGTCTATGGCGATGTCGCCCAGGGCACGGCGCGGGTGCTGTACACCCCGCCGATCACCCATCCCGATGAGCATATCTCGCCGATGGCGATCGGCTACAGCCTCGACTGGTTCGCCAAGACCCTGCAAGGCGGTACGCCACGACCCGCCGACGACCAGATCTGGTTCCGCAAGGAAATCGGCACCCTGATCGCCCTGATCGGCTTTGTGGTGCTGCTGCTCGGCGTGTTCGTCGGCCTGCTTGACGCGCCCGCGTTCTCGCGCCTGAGATTGCCGGAAGCCACTGAGGGTCCCGCACCGATCGACGGCGCGGCCAAGGGGGGCCGCTGGAAGGCCGCCTTCGTGCTGACCGCCTTTATTCCTGCATTGACTTATTATCCAGCGTTCGCACTGGGCGGCCTGGTGGCGCCATCACGCTATTTGCCCCAGGGCGTCACCAACCAGATCGTGGTTTGGGCTCTCATCAACGCGCTCATCGCGCTTGCCTTGATGCCGTTTGCGCCCAAACGCGCCAAGCGCAACGGAATCGTCTGGCCCTCGATCCTGATTGCGCTGATCACTATTATCGTTGGCTATGCAGCGCTTTGGCTCGTTGACCTCGCCTTCAAGATCGACTTCCGGTTCTGGATTGTCGCCTTGAAGCTGATGAGCGCAAAGCAATTCCTGATCTTTCTGATCTATCTCGTACCAATCACGGCATTTTTCGTGATCGCGCTGCACGTGTTGCACCGTAATTTCTCTACCCAAGGTGCGCCGCGCGCGGCACTCTATCTGACCAATATCCTGGCACTGACGCTGGGCTTCATCGTGCTTGTGGGCCTGCAATACGGCACCCTTTGGCTTTCCGGGAAGCTGTTCAACCCCCTGCCCGATCCCAGTTTCGTGCCGCTTTCTACCATCATCGCCATCACGTTCGTGCCGCTATTTGCGATCGCAGGCATCATCGCCACTTTTACCTGGCGGCGCACCGGCTCCAGCCTGCCAGGCGCCCTGATCTGTGGTCTGTTCGTGACCTGGTATGTGGTTGCAGGCACGGCCACCCAGGCGGCGTTTTGAAGCTGGACCGTGAGAGGCTGTGGTCCTCCCGGCAGGCCTGGAGGAGGTCACTTCTTGTGCATAACACCTTGGCTTTCGCGAGCGCGTCGGCAGTGCTATAGCGCGGGTGCAATCGACCCGATTTCATCCGCTCCATCCCCGAACGCGCTATTCCAAAAAGGCCCTATTTCCCATGGCAAAAATCAAGGTGACCAACCCCGTTGTCGAACTCGATGGCGACGAGATGACCCGGATCATCTGGCAATACATCAAGGACAAGCTGATCAAGCCGTTTCTCGACATCGACCTGATGTATTTCGACCTTGGAATGGAATACCGCGACAAGACCAACGATCAGGTCACGGTGGACGCCGCCAACGCCATCAAGAAGGTCGGTGTCGGCGTCAAATGCGCTACCATCACCCCCGATGAGGCCCGGGTGAAGGAATTCGGCCTGAAGGAAATGTGGAAGTCGCCAAACGGCACCATCCGCAACATCTTGGGTGGCGTGGTGTTTCGCGAGCCGATCATCTGCAAAAACGTGCCGCGCCTGGTCCCGGGCTGGACCAAGCCCATCATCATCGGCCGTCACGCCTATGGCGATCAGTACCGCGCCACCGACATCAAATTCCCCGGCAAGGGCACACTGTCGATGAAGTTCGTCGGCGACGATGGCACCGTGATCGAGCGAGAAGTGTTCAAGGCGCCGGGCCCGGGTGTTGCGATGGAAATGTACAATCTCGACGACTCCATTGCCGATTTCGCCCGCGCCTCCTTCAACATGGGCCTGTCCAAAAACTACTCGGTTTATCTTTCAACCAAGAACACCATCCTCAAGGTCTATGACGGGCGCTTCAAGGACATCTTTCAGGACATCTTCGACAAGGAGTTCAAGGCGCAGTTCGAAGCCAGGAAGATCGCCTACGAGCATCGCCTGATCGACGACATGGTCGCTGCCGCGATGAAGTGGTCGGGCGGCTATGTGTGGGCCTGCAAGAACTATGACGGCGACGTGCAGTCGGACACGATCGCGCAAGGTTACGGCTCGCTTGGCCTGATGACCTCGGTGCTGATGACGCCGGACGGCAAAACGGTGGAGGCCGAGGCTGCCCATGGCACGGTGACGCGGCACTATCGCGAACATCAGAAGGGCAAGGAGACCTCGACCAATTCGATCGCCTCGATTTTTGCCTGGACGCGCGGGCTGTCGCATCGCGCCAAGCTCGACAACAGCGCCGAATTGGCAAAATTTGCGACCACGCTCGAGAAGGTCTGCGTCGAGACCGTCGAGGCTGGCTACATGACCAAGGACCTCGCGCTGCTGGTCGGCGCCGACCAGCGCTGGCTCTCCACTACAGGCTTTCTCGACAAGGTCGCCGACAACCTCACCAAGGCGATGGCGGCGCAATGACCCTGCCTTCGGTCAGAAGCGCCGTTCTCGCATTGCTTTCGATGACGGCGGCGACGGTCGGCGTTTCGGCCGCTGAAACTGCTCTTCCCGATGCCATCGCGGCGCCGGGCGAGACCGCTGTCCTTACCGTGCACGCCGAAGGCGCGCAGGTCTACGAGTGCAAGGCCGGTCCCGACGGCAGACTGGCCTTTGCGTTCCGCGAACCGATCGCCACGTTGCTCGTCGATGGCAAGACGGTCGGCCGCCACTACGCCGGACCGACCTGGGAGCACGGCGACGGCAGCGCGGTGGTCGGCAAGGCCGTGGGCAACGCCCCTGGCACCACAGCGGAGGATATCCCCTGGCTGAAGCTCCAGGTGGTCGCCTCGCGCGGCAGTGGCGTACTTTCCGCTGTCACCACGATACAGCGTGTCAACACCAAGGGCGGCAAGCTCGAAGGCGCCTGCGACAAGGCCGGCAGCTTCAAGAGCGCGCCTTACGCCGCGGATTACGTGTTCCTGCGCAAGAACTGAAGCATGATCCGGAAAAGTGTGCAGCGGTTTTTCCGAAAAGATCATGTTAAAGCGGTCCGTCGCTGAACTATTCGGCCACTGGCTGATCGTCATGCGCCGCCTGCGAGAGTTCGGCACTTGCGATATCGCCGGCTTCGGCGAGCCGTGCTTTGGCGGTCTTATGCACATGGACAGAAAGTGCGGGCATGCGCTGGAGCAGCGCATGGAAGTCCTGCGCATCGAGCACGAGCAGCCGTGTCTTGCGCATCGCCGTCACCGTGCCGCTGCGGTTGGTCCGGTGCAGCAGCGCGATCTCGCCGAAGAACGTGCCGTCCGAGAGCCTGACGCGCCGGCTCGGCAATTCGATTTCGACCTCGCCCGCCGTGATGAAATACATCGATGAAGCGAGATCTCCCCGCCGAACCAGAATTTCACCGGACTCGATGGTCTGCGCCCGCAACAGCCGCATGATGTCGGCGATTTCGGCGGCAGAAAGGTGCGAGAACAGCGGCACCCGTGCCAGCATTCCCCAGGTCACGACGAAATCGCGCCGCCTGACTTCGTCGGCAAAGGCCGTTGAAATGATCGCGACCGGCAGCGCGATCATGGCCAGGCCGCCGATGATGGCGAAGACCGATATCAGTTTGCCGAGCGGCGTGACCGGTACGACATCGCCATAACCCACCGTGCCTAACGTCACGATCGCCCACCACATAGCCTGGGGAATGGTGCCGAGCCTGTCGGGCTGCACATCGTGCTCGGCCGCGTAAAGCAGCGAGGCGAAGACGAGAACAGCGCCGGCGAGAATCACAAGGCACCCGATCAGCGTCCGCCGTTCGGCATGAAGTGCTGCGAACAGCGAGCGCATCGCCGGCGAATACCTTACGAGTTTGAAAAACGGCAGCACGCCGAGCAGCGCAAGCGTCGGACGGCTGCCCGCGGCCAGCGCGACCGAGGCCGGCAGAAATGCCAGCAGGTCGATGACGCCAAAGCTGGAGAGCGCATATTCGATGCGGTCCTGCGCGGGAGATTTCTTCCGGGGCGAATGACCGACCACGCTCCAGAGCCGGATGAAATATTCCGCGGCGAACACCGCGACAGCACTGACCTGAATGATCGAGAAAAGCGTGCCGAACTGCGCGTCGAACTCGGGCACCGATGCCAGGATCATCGCCAGCACATCGATGATAATGATGAAGATGATCAGCCGGACGACGCCGGCGCCATAGGAATAAGCCAGGTGATCGTGCTCAAGAAGTTCAAACAGGCGATCCCTCAAGTCGGGGGCGTCCGGCCGCACTTTCCGCGGAAGCATTTCCACTGCCAGCGTCTTGTTTCGGAAGTTCGCGTGCCTTGGCCTGTCGCCCCTCGATGCGAACTCCGGGAATCAAGGGGACGCTGCTTTGATAGCCTCGTGCTCGGCTGGAGACTTGATGTCCCTCAAGTTTGGCGCGCGGCAGGCCGCTCAGGCGCCCGCTATGGCCTTTTCGATCGCCGAAAGCGCAGCACCAGCCTTGGCGCCGTCCGGTCCGCCGGCCTGCGCCATGTCGGGACGCCCGCCGCCGCCCTTGCCGCCGAGCGCTTCCGAGGCCACGCGTACCAGGTCGACCGCATTGTAGCGTGAGGTGAGATCGGGGGTGACGCCGACGACCACGCCGGCCTTGCCGTCGCCGGTCACGCCGACGATGGCCACCACGCCGGAGCCAAGCTGCTTCTTGCCATCGTCGGCGAGGCTCTTGAGATCCTTCATTTCGATGCCTTCGACCGCTCGCGTCATCAGTTTGACATTGCCGACTTCGCGGACACCGGCCGCCACCGATCCGTTGGATGCGGTGCCGCCACCGCCCATCGCCAGTTTCTTGCGCGCGTCCGAAAGCTCGCGCTCGAGCTTCTTGCGCTCCTCGATCAGGGTGGCGATCCGCGATGGCATATCCTCGAGGTTAGTACGGAGCTCGGCCGCCGCGGATTTCGCGAGCTGGATGGTGTCATTGGCATGATGCCGCGCATAGTTTCCGGTAAGCGCCTCGATGCGGCGAACGCCCGAAGCTACCGCGCTCTCGCCCGTCACCGAGATCAGGCCGATATCGCCGGTTCGGCGCACATGGGTGCCGCCGCACAATTCCACCGACCAGCCGAGTGCATTGGCCCCGGCCCCGCGTGCGCCTCTCCCCATCGAAACCACTCGCACCTCGTCGCCGTATTTTTCGCCAAACAGCGCGCGGGCGCCGGCCTCGCGCGCATCGTCGACCGCCATCAGGCGCGTGGTGACTTCGTCGTTCTCCAAAACCACCTCATTGGCGATATCCTCGACGCGGGCGAGTTCATCCGGCGTGATCGGTTTCGGATGCACGAAGTCGAAGCGCAGGCGATCCGGCGCCACCAGCGAGCCGCGCTGGGCGATGTGGTCGCCGAGAACCTGGCGCAGGGCCTCGTGCAACAGATGCGTCGCCGAATGATGGGCACGGATCGAAGCGCGCCTTGCACGGTCGACCTCGAGCTGCAATGCCGTTCCCACCGCCAGTGCGCCTTGCTCGAGGGTGCCGATATGGACAAAGAGATCGCCCGCCTTCTTCTGGGTATCGGTGACGCGGAATCGCACCCCCTCGCCGGTCAGGACGCCGGTATCGCCGACCTGACCGCCGGACTCGGCGTAAAACGGCGTCTGGTTGAGCACGATCGCCCCGCTATCGCCGGTGACGAGACGCTCGACCTCCTTGCCGTCTTTGACCAGCGCGCCGACCACGCCTTCGGCAGTTTCCGTCTCATAACCGAGGAATTCGGTTGAGCCGAGCTTCTCGCGCAAGGCAAACCATACCGCTTCGCTGGCGGTATCGCCGCTTCCTGCCCAGGCCGCGCGTGCCTTCTCCCGCTGCCGATCCATCGCATCGGTAAACGCCGCCTGATCGACGCCGATGCCGCGCGACTTCAGCGCATCCTGGGTGAGATCGAGCGGGAAACCATAGGTGTCATAGAGTGTGAAGGCGGTGTCGCCGTCGAACATGTCGCCCTTCTTCAGTCCTGCGCTCTTCTCATCGAGGATCGCAAGTCCCCGCTCCAGCGTCTTGCGGAACCGCGTCTCTTCCAGCCGCAACGTCTCCTCGATCAGAGTTTCGGCACGTACCAGTTCCGGGTAGGCCTGGCCCATTTCGCGCACCAGCGCCCACACCAGGCGGTACATCAACGGCTCGCGCGCGCCAAGCAATTGCGCGTGTCGCATCGCGCGGCGCATGATCCGGCGCAGCACGTAGCCGCGCCCTTCGTTCGAGGGTAGCACGCCATCGGCGATCAGGAAGGACGAGGCGCGCAGGTGATCGGCGATGACGCGCAGGGAAGCCTTCTGCCCACCATGCGGGTCGGCTCCGGTCAAATCGGCTATCGCCCGGATCAGGGCTACGAACATGTCGATGTCGTAATTGTCGTGCTTGCCTTGCAGCACGGCCGCGACCCGTTCCAGGCCCGCTCCCGTGTCGATCGACGGTTTCGGCAGCGGATTGCGGACGCCCGGCGCGACCTGCTCGTACTGCATGAACACGAGATTCCAGATCTCGATGAAGCGGTCGCCCTCGGCCTCCGGAGAACCGGGCGGCCCACCCCAGATCTTGTCGCCGTGGTCGTAGAAGATTTCCGAACACGGCCCGCAGGGGCCGGTGTCGCCCATCTGCCAGAAATTGTCCGAGCCCGCGATGCGGATGATCCGTGATTCCGGAAGGCCAGCGATCTTCTTCCAGAGATCGAATGCCTCGTCGTCATCGATGTAGACGGTGGCCGTGAGCTTGTCCTTCGGCAGGCCGAATTCCCTGGTCACAAGCTTCCACGCAAGTTCGATCGCGCGATCCTTGAAGTAATCGCCGAACGAAAAATTGCCGAGCATTTCGAAAAAGGTGTGATGCCGCGCGGTGTAGCCGACATTGTCGAGATCGTTGTGCTTGCCGCCGGCGCGCACGCATTTCTGCGAAGTGGTGGCGCGCAGATAGGGACGCTTCTCGACACCCGTGAAGACGTTCTTGAACTGTACCATGCCGGCATTGGTGAACATCAATGTCGGGTCGTTGCGCGGCACCAGCGGCGACGACGGCACGATTTCGTGGCCGTTGTCGGCGAAGAATTTGAGGAATGTCGATCTGATCTCGTTAACGCCGCTCATGTCGGTCCAATCGCATACCGTCCGGGATGTTGCCCGATGGCCCCGGTCGTCTTTCCACCTGGTCTCGGCCGGGCGCACAACCAGGCCACTATTGGCCCAGCCTCTCGTTTTAGCGGCGCAGCCGCACCGCTTTTAGACAAGGGTACCCGCGCTGTCCAGAAACTGTGCAAGCCGATCAGGGGCTTGCCGCAAGGGGCGTAAAACCTTGTGACAGCAGCCGCGCCTGCGTTGACAGCCTTGGCCGGCGCGTGTTCTCTTCCTATTTGTTCAGTACAGCCATGTCGGGAGAGACCGGCTTCGATGCCGGCGCCGAAGGAGCAACCGCCCCGGAAACTCTCAGGCAAAAGGACCGCCTGGCTTTGAATGCATCTGGAAAGAGGCGCCTGAGGGATTCAGCCCTGATGCGCCCGCCGACGGGATAATACTCTCAGGCAAAGCGACAGATGGGGCTTTTCGGATTTCGAGGGAATCGCCTTCGAAATCCGCGAGGGCCCCTGCGATGCTTGCAACCGACGGTCAGACTTCCCCGCAATCCCTCAAACGGACGGCATTGTACGCCCTGCACGTCGCAAGCGGCGGCAAGATGGTTCCCTTTGCCGGCTACGACATGCCGGTGCAGTACGCCGCCGGTGTCCTGAAAGAACATCTGCATACCCGCAGCAGCGCCGGCCTGTTCGACGTCTCGCATATGGGCCAGATCGTGCTGCGGCCAAAGTCCGGCAAGGTTTCCGATGCCGCAGCCGCATTGGAGCGGCTGGTGCCGCAGGACATTGTCGCTGTGGCACCGGGACGGCAGCGCTATGCCCAGTTTACCGATGAGCGAGGCGGCATTCTCGACGACCTGATGGTGGCCAATTTCGGCGACCGTTTGTTTCTGGTCGTCAACGCCGCGCGCAAGGCCGCCGATGAAGCGCACTTGCGTTACCGCCTTTCCGATGCCTGCGAGATCGAACCCCTGACCGACCGCGCGCTGATCGCGCTGCAAGGGCCCAAGGCGGAATTGGTACTGGCCGGATTGTGCCGCGGGGTTTCCTCGATGCGGTTCATGGATGCAGCTCCCCACCGCGTCGGGGGCTTCGACTGCTTCGTGTCGCGCTCAGGTTATACCGGCGAGGACGGCTTTGAGATCTCGATTTCGGCCGAGGCCGCCGAGCACCTGGCCAGGGTTCTACTTGCCGATGAGCGCGTCCTGCCGGTCGGACTTGGGGCACGGGACAGCCTGAGACTGGAGGCCGGGCTTTGCCTCTACGGCCACGATATCGATACCTCGACGACACCGGTCGAAGCCGCATTGGAATGGTCCATCCAAAAGAGCCGTCGCAAGGGCGGCGCGCGGGCCGGCGGATTTCCGGGCGCGGACTTGATCCTGAGCCAGCTCGAGCAAGGCGCTCCGCGCCGCCGCGTCGGCTTGCGCAGCGAAGGCCGCGCGCCCGTGCGCGAAGGCGCGCCGCTATTCGCAGGCGCCGCCTCGTCCGAGCAGATCGGCAAGGTGACGTTGGGCGGCTTCGGTCCAAGCCTCAACGCGCCGGTCGCGATGGGCTATCTGCCCTCGTCGCAGGCGCTGGCCGGAGGGCGCGTGTTTGCCGAAGTGCGCGGCCAGCGCCTGCCGCTCATGATCTCGCCGATGCCCTTTATTCCCAACACCTACAAACGCTGAAGGATTGCCGATGACGACCCTCTACACCGCCGACCACGAATGGCTCCGCATCGAGGACGATGTCGCCACGATCGGCGTGACAGACTACGCGCAATCGCAGCTTGGCGACGTTGTGTTCGTGGAATTGCCGAAGGTCGGCCGCGGCCTGAAAAAGGCCGAAGCCGCGGCCGTCGTGGAATCCGTCAAGGCTGCATCCGACGTTTACGCGCCGATCTCGGGCCAGGTGACGGAGGTCAACGAGGCGCTGGCAAACGAGCCGGCGCTGGTCAATTCGGACGCCGCGGGCAAGGCCTGGTTCTTCAAGCTGAAGATTGCCGACCGAAACGAACTCGCTGGCCTGATGGATGAGGCCGCCTACCACAAACATATCGCCTGACCGCGAGGAACAAATCCGATGACTGCTCACCACAAGCGCTTCAGCGAACCGGCCACCGGCTTCGTGCGCCGCCATATCGGTCCCTCGCCCCGCGACACGGCCTTGATGCTCGAGACGGTGGGCGCGGCAAGCCTCGCTGCGCTAGTGGCCGAAACGCTGCCAAAATCGATCCGGCAGAAAAAGCCGCTCGATCTCGGCACCGCCTTGAGCGAGACGGAAGCACTTCGCCATATGCGTGAACTCGCCGCCGGGAATCAGGTCTTTACGTCGCTGATCGGTCAAGGCTACTCCGGCACGGTTCTGCCTGCGGTGATCCAGCGCAACATCCTGGAGAATCCCGCCTGGTACACTGCCTATACTCCCTACCAGCCGGAGATCAGCCAGGGCCGGCTGGAGGCACTGTTCAACTTCCAGACCATGATCTGTGATCTTACGGGGCTCGACGTCGCCAACGCTTCGCTGCTCGATGAGGCAACGGCTGCCGCCGAAGCGATGGCGCTTGCCGAGCGCGCCACGCAGGCGAAGGCAAGGTCGTTCTTTGTCGACGCCGAAGTGCATCCGCAAGTGCTGGCCGTACTGCGCACCCGCGCGGAGCCGTTGGGATGGAAACTGATAGTCGGCGATCCCCTGAGCGAACTCGACCGCGAAGAGGTTTTCGGCGGCCTGCTGCAGTATCCGGGAACATCGGGCGCATTGCGCGACCTGCGCCCGGCGATCGCGATGCTGCACGCCCGCGGCGCACTTGCCATCGTTGCGGCGGACCTGCTCGGCCTGACGCTGCTCGCCTCCCCCGGCGAACTCGGGGCTGACGTTGCGATCGGCTCAGCCCAGCGCTTCGGCGTACCCATGGGATTTGGCGGACCGCACGCGGCCTATATGGCGGTGCGCGATCCGCTCAAGCGTTCGTTGCCGGGACGCATCGTCGGCTTGTCGGTCGATTCGCGTGGCCAGCCGGCGTACCGGCTGGCGCTGCAAACACGCGAGCAGCACATCCGCCGCGAGAAGGCCACTTCCAACATCTGCACGGCGCAGGTGCTGCTCGCGGTTATGGCTTCGATGTATGCGGTCTATCACGGGCCGGAAGGACTGACCCATATCGCGCGCTCGGTGCATCGCCGCACGGCTGTGCTTGCTGCGGGATTGCGCAAGCTGGGATTCGCGCCACGCTCCGAGACGTTCTTCGACACGATTACGGTCGATGTCGGGGCAAAGCGCGACGCCATTGTCGCCCGCGCGCAAGAGGAGAAGATCAACCTGCGCATTGGCGAAGGCGCGATCGGCATTGCGCTTGATGAAACAACGACGCCGGCTGTCGTGGAGGGCGTTTGGCGTGCCTTTGGCGGCAGGCTGGCCTATGCACAAATCGAAGCTGCCGCGGCCGATGCGCTTCCCGCGGCGTTGCGGCGCGAGAGCACATTCCTCACCCATCCGGTGTTTCACGTCCATCGCTCCGAGACCGAACTTTTGCGCTACATGCGCAAGCTCGCCGACCGCGATCTCGCGCTCGACCGCGCGATGATTCCACTCGGCTCCTGCACCATGAAGCTCAATGCGACGACGGAAATGATCCCGCTGACCTGGCCGGAATTCGGCCACTTGCATCCATTCGCGCCGCGCGAACAGGCCGCCGGCTACCACGAGATGTTCGCGCGACTGCAAAAATGGCTGTGCGAGATCACCGGCTATGACGCGGTCTCACTGCAGCCGAATTCCGGCGCGCAAGGCGAATATGCCGGGCTGCTGGCGATCCGCGGCTACCACGCCGCGCGAGGCGAAGGCCACCGCAACGTCTGCCTGATCCCCTCCTCCGCCCATGGCACCAATCCGGCGTCGGCGCACATGGCCGGCATGGAAGTCGTGGTGGTGGCGTGCGACACGCGCGGCGACGTTGACGTCGAGGATTTGCGCGCGAAGGCCGCCCAGCACGGCAAAAACCTTGCCGCCATCATGATCACCTATCCCTCGACCCACGGCGTCTTCGAGGAGCACATCGGCGACATCTGCGACATCGTGCACGGCCATGGCGGACAGGTCTATCTCGACGGCGCCAATCTGAACGCGCAAGTAGGGCTCGCGCGGCCCGGCGATTATGGCGCCGACGTGAGCCATCTCAATCTGCACAAGACCTTCTGCATTCCCCACGGCGGCGGCGGCCCCGGCATGGGACCGATCGGCGTAAAAGCGCATCTCGCCGCGTTCCTGCCGGGCAATCCGGCAAGCGGCGAAATGAGTGCCGCCGGTCCGGTGTCGGCAGCAGCTTTCGGTTCGGCGTCGATCCTGACGATCTCCTACATCTACATCCTGATGATGGGCGGCGAAGGTCTCAAGCGCGCGACCGAATTGGCGATCCTGAACGCCAACTACATCGCGGCGCGCCTGGATGCGCATTTCCCCGTGCTGTACCGGAATGCGAAGGGGCGGGTCGCGCATGAATGCATCGTCGATCCGAGGCCGCTGAAAGCGTCTTGCGGCGTGAACGTCGACGACATCGCCAAGCGGCTGATCGACTATGGCTTCCATGCGCCGACCATGAGCTTTCCGGTGCCGGGCACGTTGATGATCGAGCCGACCGAATCCGAATCAAAGGCGGAACTCGACCGCTTCTGCGAGGCGATGATCGCGATCCGGCGCGAAATCGCCGAGATCGAGAACGGTCGCTTCAAGGTCGAGGACTTGCCCTTGCGTCACGCACCACACACCGTGCACGACATTGCGGATGATGATTGGCGGCGGCCCTATGGCCGCGCCGAGGGTTGTTTTCCCGACGGCACTTCGCGCCATGACAAATATTGGAGTCCGGTCGGGCGCGTCGACAATGTCTACGGCGACCGCAACCTCGTGTGCTCGTGCCCGCCGGTGAGCGAATACGCGCAAGTTCGGGCGAAATAGTATCTAAATGGTATAGATCTGTATCCCGGACGAAACAGCCCGTGTCCCGGACGCGGTGCAGCGCTCTTCGCGATGCGCCGCAGAGCCGGGACCCACCCTTCCCTTGCGGCAGTGGGCCCCTGCGCCAGTGGGCCCTTGCGGCAGTGGGCCCCGGATCAGCAGCGCACTACGCCGCTGACGCGGCGCAATGCGCAGCATCCGGGGAACGGCAAGCGTCTCAGGGACTAAACTCGTCAGTCAGATCACGCCAAACCGGGCGCAGTAGCCCGTATCCCGAACGCGGTGTCCCGGACGCGGTGCAGCGCTCTTTGCGATGCACCGCAGAGCCGGGACCCACCCTTCGCTTGCGGCAGTGGACCCTTGCGGCAGTGGGCCCCTTGCGGCAGTGGGCCCCTTGCGGCAGTGGGCCCCGGATCAGCAGCGCACTACGCCGCTGACGCGGCGCAATGCGCAGCATCCGGGGAACGGCAAGCGTCTCAGGGACCAAGCTCGTCAGTCAGATCACGCCAGTCTGTGTTGAATTTCTCTATCAAGGCAATTTTCCATGCGCGACGCCAGCGCTTCAGGGAATGTTCGCGGGCGCGGGCTTCGAGAACAGAGTCGAAGGCTTCGAAATGGACGAGGCTATCGACCTGGTATTTGCGTGTAAAACCAGGAACGAGCTTGCTCTTGTGTTCCGACAACCGCCGCGCGAGATTGTTGGTAACGCCAATATACAATGTCCCATTTCGCTTGTTCGCGAGAATGTAGACAAAGAAAGTCGGGGCCATTGCCTACTGGCACCGCAATGCGGGCCAACGGATGCGCTATCGCCGTCCAGAACGACGCTCTGCGGCCCTATTCCTCCGCTGCCGCCGGCTCGTCGCCATCGGCATCGCGCTCAGGGGAGCCCGCCAGAATCTGCTCGGCGATGAGCCCGGAGTTCTGGCGGATCGCCGTTTCGATCTTCGCGGTGATGTCGGGATTGGCCTTGAGGAAAGCCTTGGCGTTTTCGCGTCCCTGGCCGAGCCGCTGGCTGTCATAGGAGAACCAGGCGCCGGATTTTTCGACGATGCCGGCCTTGACGCCGAGATCGAGGATTTCGCCCATCTTGGAGACGCCTTCGCCATACATGATGTCGAATTCGACCTGCTTGAACGGCGGCGCCAGCTTGTTCTTGACGACCTTGACGCGGGTGGTGTTGCCGACCACCTCGTCGCGCTCCTTGATCGCGCCGATGCGGCGAATATCGAGACGGACGGAGGCATAGAATTTCAGTGCGTTGCCGCCGGTGGTGGTTTCCGGCGAGCCGTACATCACGCCGATCTTCATCCGGATCTGGTTGATGAAGATCACCATGGTGTTGGACTTGTTGATCGAGGCGGTGAGCTTGCGCAGCGCCTGGCTCATCAACCGCGCCTGCAGGCCGGGCAGTGCATCGCCCATTTCGCCTTCGAGTTCGGCTTTCGGCACCAGCGCCGCCACCGAATTGACCACCAGCACGTCGACCGCGCCGGAACGCACCAGCGTATCGGCGATTTCCAGCGCCTGTTCGCCCGTATCGGGCTGCGAGATCAGGAGCTCGTCGATATTGACGCCGAGCTTGCGGGCATAGACCGGATCAAGCGCGTGTTCGGCATCGATGAAGGCGCAGATGCCGCCCTTCTTCTGCCCCTCGGCGACCGTGTGAAGCGCCAGCGTAGTCTTGCCCGAAGATTCGGGGCCGTAAATCTCGACCACCCGCCCCCTCGGCAAGCCGCCAACGCCAAGCGCGATATCGAGCCCCAGCGAGCCGGAGGAAACCGTCTCGACATCCATCGAGCGATCGTTCTTGCCAAGCTTCATCACCGAACCTTTGCCGAACTGACGCTCGATCTGGGAAAGCGCGGCGGACAGGGCCTTGGTCTTGTCCATGGAAGATCCTTCGACGATACGCAGGGCAGTGGCAGACATTGAGTGGTGCTCCTTATGGCGGGGATTCGCGAGCGGGACAAACGACAGAAAGGGTGATTCAGCGATTGTGAAGACTGTACCCTATTTGTTCCCCGTTCGCAATATGTTCTTTTTTGGGAAGCGGCCTGCCCTCGTACATTCGACCAGCCATGTCGAGCGCCAGAATCTCACGCTCCGCATGACCCAAAAGCGGTTCGCGCGGTTGACGAATGGCTTCTCAAAGAAGCTCGCCAATCACGCCGCTGCCGTCAGCCTGTACGTGGCCCACTACAACCTTTGCCGCGTTCACGAGGCCCAGCGGACTGCGCCAGCGGTCGTGCTTGACGTCGCGGATCGCGTATGGACGCTTGGTGATTCGATTGATGCCGCGCTGCCGTTGGAGCCACACCGGCCCGTGCGGGTACGGCGAAATTTTACCGTAATAGAGGGCGGTAAAAATTAGAGTTCAGGATCGTCTCGGCGCTGCCACTGGAGCGCCGTCTCGGGTAAGTGAAACTCTTGCATAATTTGGAGAACGAGCTGTGTAATACGCTCTATGTCAGCCTCGCGATGATCAATGTAGATTGTCGCGGTGTTTTTCGGATGGCCTTTGTAGTGACGTATCGCAATTTCGATTTCGCGGTCTAATTTAAACGATGCCCCCTCAAAAGAATCTAGATCATCAACCCCACGAGTAATGTCCGCACGCCGTCCAACGATCCTTTCGACAGGAAGACTGATAACTGCCTGTGGGACCACTTCGACGCTGAGAGTTCTAATTGGTTCAATCATGATGATTGTCCCGTCAATGAGTTATGGCTGCCCATTAACGAACCTACATAACGAGATTGCCGCATAGACTGTTCCAGCTGCATCGGTTCGTTGTAATACACCGTTTGTGAAATTGAGATACCACCGCGCCTCAAATGGGGTTCCGGAGCCACGCTGCGGCACAATAGGCGTCTCAAATTCAACGCCTCTCTGGCCCGATGGCAAGGTACCGCGATAACGCATGGTAAGTTGCTCTGCGCCGTGTTCGCGGCAGGCTTACCCCAAATCTCTTTAGAACTGTCTTGGAGCTTCGCATCGGCAACGGTTTGAGTGCGCAACTCAAGTCGATGAAACGGCCCGGGCACGACTCAATCCCTGATTGATACTGCACGACCACTCTCCGGTGCGGCTGGAACCGAATCAACTTCACCTAGATACGGGCACGAAATGGGCCACGAATGTTGTAAATATGCAACACAATTGCGTGTCCTAACTTACCTTCCTGAGTGTCCTACTTAGGACAGCACCCCAAACTAGGAAATGGCCTCCGGCCGGTAAGCCAGACCCCAAAGGGAATGCGGCCGCCAGCCGACGCCTCAGGCCGTTCATCGCTTACGTAATCATCCGCAATTTCCGGCAGCCTCGGGCCCTGCCATATTATCAGCCATGGCCAGGCCGATCCTGTTCAAATGCTCCCGGACCGGGATGAACGTGCAGCACTGGCTGGCCGACACGCCAGCCGATGATGAAGCTACCCATGCGCCTGTGAGGTGTCCGGCCTGCACCAGGCTTCACTTCATCAATACATCGACCGGCAAGCTGCTTGGCGAGAGATTTGGCGAAAGATAACAGCTACCGTTTTTGGCCGAGCCCAGGCCTTCAGGCGCCTCTCCACACATGGCGGCAGGCAAGCGTCCTAATTCCAACACGCGTTGCGGCTTCACTCGAGACAACCTGATTCGGAGAACCCCCATGAAGGCACTGGGAGCCGCTGCCATCGTTCTCGTGGTCCTCTATTTCGCCGACCAGCAATTCACCCAAGGCCAATTCACCAATGCGGTCCAGCAGATGGCCTCGCAGATGAGGCATTCGATGGGAATCTAGCGATCCAAAGATCCATTTCGGAACTGGATCCTGCCGGGAAATCTCCGTAGTTCTCCGGTTGAGCGCAAAGTTCCGCCTTCACGCCGAAAAGGGGCAGCCTGGTTCCACATCGAGCCTGCGTGGCTCTTGTGCCGGTCGCGCCGAACCGACAAAGCCGATTTTTCAACGCCTCTTGTGTCGCCCAGACACTTTTTGAGTAGCGCGTGCAGTCGCAATCAGGCGTGTCCTGCCTGTCGCGTAGAGCTGACCCGTCAGGGCCACAATTTCAATTGCGCGACAGGGGTCGCCGGCTTGTTTTATCCTCGGTCGGCGACCCCACCCGAACTCGCAAGCGCGGTTGCGTGAACGCCTGATCGTTCATCAGCCATACTGATTCAAAATCATTGCGGCTGTTTTCCGGTGCAACGTCGAGAAAGCGGCTTTGCGCCAGGCTGCAAGCGTTCGCCGCAAACGGCCCCGCCTCGCAAGAACATGCGAAACGGGGCCATCGACGGCGGGAGCAATCAGGAGGACCAATCACCGCCGTGTTCAAGATACGAGGTGAGGACCTTCCTGGTTTCGGACGGGCGTAATCAATCGCGGGCAAGACCCGATCTGTCATGAAGACCCGACGTTGCCGAGCCAGCGCGAGGAATCAAAGCGGATCGCCTGATTGCGTGGGCCTCGACATTCTTTCGAGGCCGGTTTCCGGAAAAAGTCACGCAGGGAAAGTTGTGACTTCGGACGTCAAATCACCAAAATGAATGCTATTAGTCTGGTCGAGCAGGGATAGCGACCTTGCGCGTGTTTCTCGACTGAGGCTCGACCGATTGCGAGTTGAAAATGACTGTCCGCGCATCCGGGCTATTGACGCCGGAGGAGTTCGCCTCACTCATCGAAGTCGCCATAAGCGCGCCGAGCCCGACGGTGCCGTCGCATCATTTGGCAAAGCTGGTCAGCCTCGGTTACGTGGTCGTCACCGCCAAAGGCCACGTGGTCACCGGCGACGGTCTGATCCGGATCACCGAAAGCGAATGAGCTTAACGATCACCGGTTTTCGCATCCGCAATCGCAGGGTCCTGGCCTTTCGCCTGGGCCGGCTGGCTCACGCCGGATGCAAGCGGATTTTGACCTGGATCAAGGGCAAAAGCCTTGCGAGCCGTCAGGCTCGTTTGCCATGGCCCATTTCATTTTTAAATGTCCCGTCACCGGGATGAACGTGCATTGGCAGGCGGAGGAGATCTCGCCCGAAGAACCGCAATGCTCGTATGAAACTGTTGTCTGCCAGGCCTGCAGCCGGCTGCATTTCATCAATCGGGCGACCGGCAAACTCCTGGGCGAACAGCGGCGGCAGCCATGATCGCCGCGAAACCGCTCAGCCAAAGTCAACCGGCTTAAGCGGCCGAATGCTCATGCGCGGAGCGGTCGGGCTCGAAGCCTTGCCGCAGTTCCTGCGCCGACACGAAGCGGGCGGCGACCCGTTCGCCATTTCGCCAGGTCAGCCAGCAAACGCGAAGCACCTCGCCGCTCGCGGTAAAGGCCAAGCCGAATATTTGCGGTACCGCCAGCGCGCCGACCTCCAGGGAAACACCCTCATCGGAGACTTCGATGATGGTGCATTCTATCCATGGCGCGTCAGGCTCCGGGATCAAAAATCCCGGCTGCTGCAGGTCGACCCGGACTTTCCTCCGGGCATCTGGTTTGCAACGTCTCGCCACGATTTCCCTCCCGCCTGTGCCTTACGGCAAACCGGTGAAGGACGGGTCTCCAAAAAGCCGACAATTATACGAAGTTGCCATTGCGGACCGCCGGATGGTTAAGGCGAGCGCCGCGCTAGCTTCTGGATCATGATGCGATTAAGAATCGCATCATGATCTCATCGCTTTGTTTGAGCATGATCTCCGCGCAAACGCGTTTCGCGTTTGTCGCGAGGGAAAACCGGTTTCCACTTTTCCGGATCATGCTCTAATCCGCACTCGGCAGCCGGCGCATCGTAAATTCAATGTCGCCGCCGGGAAGTTCCCGCCAGCTTTCGACGGTGCTCATGTAGGCCTGCTTGGGATAACGTGTGAGGAAGTCGCGCGCCTTCGCACGCGCCTCGTCACGCGGCAAGGTGAAAGTCTGGCGCACATAGCCGTCGTTCTGCCGACGTCGGCCCGCCATCCGCGACGCGAGGTTTCGCGGCGTGAAGACCATGTCGCAACTCCGAGCGATAACGAATGACGAGGATATAAGGCTTGTGGCAGCCAAACCGAGTCCTTGTGTCCTGATTCCGACAACCATAACCCGCTACCTCCGGCGATTTTCCGCAAGGTAGCGAAAAGCGGACGACTGCACCGCACGCGATCGAGGCGCGATGGCGCTGGCTATTGCGGTACCGGATCGAGGAGCGAGCGTGTGTCGGCCAGGGAGTTCTCGCTCAGTTGGCGCTGCTGCCGGCTTTGGCCTTCGGCTTTGCGGTGGAGGCGGATTTGGCGGCAGCCTTTGCTCCGGGAGCATCCGTGCTTCGCACATTTCCCCAGGGGTCGGCAGGCGCCTTTGCGTCCGGAATTTTCTTCAGCGAGTCCTTGTACGCCTTATCCCGCGCGGCCTCCGCATCCTTTTCTTCCTGCGATTTGGGCGGCCTGTTGTCCTGGAGCAAATTCACCGGCGGCACCTGAGCAAACGCGGGTGACGCCAAGAACGCGATCACGGCCGCGAGGCGGAAAACTCTCATGAAAAACTCCCTGCATTTTCCGTCGAATATACCATCGCGTTCGTGGCGGCCAATCGTACAAGCCGTTGCCCGGCGCACCGCAAGGCCCGGCATCGGGCCCTAAAACCGATCCGACCTGCAGGATTTCTGCGACGGCAACCAATCGTCCCATATCGGACCGCACCTGGTGCAACCGCTGAGGACGAGCCCCACCGCAACAACGCTGAAAATCAGTGCCAAGCGCCCAAGCATCGCCACACCCCCAAGCGTTGCATCATAGAGGTCAAATTCCGCCGAATTCAAGCCCGCGGAGTTGCCCCATTTGCACCGGGGCCGCTCTGGAATAAGCATGTTCACTGGGTCGAGCCAGGAACCGCTTGTGATGCAGCACAAACCTGAAGCTGAAGAATTCGATATCGAGGAAGCCAGACGTATCCTAGGCGATGTGTTTGCGCCCTGGGTTCAGGAATTGGGGCTTTCGATCGAACGAATCGAATCTACCCCGCCTGCGGGCGCCACGCCCGATTGGCAGCCAGGCGCGGTGCTGCGCATGGCGTTCTCCGAACGTCTCTGCCGGCACGGAGGCGTTGTCTGCGGCCAGGCGCTGATGGCGCTCGCCGACACCTCCATGGTGTTCGCCATCCTCGCAGCGAACCGAGGCTATCGACCGATGACGACGGTCGACCAGACCACGCATTTCGTGCGCGCCGTTTCCCAATCGGACGTGCTTGCGGATGCGCGAGTTGTCCGGCTGGGGCGAACCATGAGCTTTGGCCGCGTGACGCTGGTTGGCGCTGCGGACGACAAGCCTGTCGCCATGGTTTCAAGCGCCTTTGCGATGCTGTGAACACGAAGGCTGCAGCGCGGGATCGACGTGGCTAACGAAACGTGAACGCAGAGCCAAATTCGGCGCTCATTCGATTCAATTACCGGTAATTCGGGCCTGATATGGGGAAAACGAGAAGGATCGACGATATTCGGAACTTGCGACAATGATCGAGAAGCGAATGGCGCCGAGACACAAGGTGTTCAAGCACGGCACCCTCGCCTTCAGCGGCGGCGGTGGCACCGACTGCATGGTCCGCAACATCTCAAACGGCGGCGCTCGGCTCGATGTCGGCAATCCGCTCAGCTTGCCGCCGTCCTTTACGCTGTTAATCGAAACCGATCAGTTCATGCGCCGCTGCCATCCGGTGTGGTGCAGCGACAATCGGATCGGCGTTGCTTTCGATGCATGATCGGGAAAAGGTTGCGCGCATGTGATGCGGCGGGACCTGAGGGGTCGCGCCGACAATGTTGATTAAGCCAACTGCCCTGGCCGGGCTAGGATTGGCGAATGCGGGACGCCCTCGTTCGGTTGGGATTGATGGCAGGTGCAGCGTTTGCGCTGGCCGGCTGTGGCCTTGCCGACAGCCGCGCGGCACTGCCGGAGTTCATGCGCGTCAAGGCGGTTGATCCGCTGCCCGAACAGCCGCCGGACGTTGCGCAGCTCGTTCGGGATGGACTCGACGGGATCTTCGTCGCCTCTTCCAATCCGCAAAAGGTTGGCGTCTCACCGCCACGCCGCGATCTGCACGGGCTGGGCTGGACCGCCTGCGTCAAGGCCGAGCTTACCTCCGCCCTGGGCAAGCCGCTTGGCGAGGAAACCTATCGCATCGCGATAAGTGGTGGCGCTATCATCGACCGGCGACGCGCAGGACCTGAGGATACCTGCGCGATCGAAAGCTACCAGCCGGTCTAGTCTACTGTGGCGGTTCAGAAGAGGCGCGATAGAACCTCTCGCGCCTCAGACCCCTCATGCCCTAGACCCAATGCCCGAGCTTCAGCACCACAGCCATTGTCGCCTCGCGAAGCTCATGCGCAAGCGCGCGGTCGTCGATGGCGCGCGCGAGCACCATGCCACCGAGGCAGAGCGAGGTGACCGCCAGCGCAAGTTGCCTCTGTGGCTGGGAATCCGCCGCCATTCCGTGCTCGAATGTGTCGATCATCATTCGCAGAGCCGATTCCTGCGCCTCCCTGACCGATTGATCGTTCCGGGAGATATCGCTCGGCAGACCGATCAGCGGACAGCTTGCCTCCACATCCTCGATGTGATCCAGCGAAAGATAATCGCGGACAAGCTTGGCCGCCCGATCTGGAGCCTTTTCCTCAGCCGCCTTGCCTTCGAGCTTTTCGCTCACAAAGCAACTGATCGCCTCCGCATAAAGCTCACTCTTGCTTTGGAAATAGCTGTAGAAGCCGCCCCGCGTCATTCCGGCGCCTGCCATGATGTCGTCGATCGAGGCAGCTGTGAAACCGTGGCGGTTGAACAGCTGCAATGCACTCTGGATAATTCTTTGCCGGACCTGTTCGCGGTGATGAGGCTGACTGGCCATTCTCATCCTCGCGCCGACGCTGAATTGCTACTCAGCAGAACATGTCTGTGAACATACGACAGTAGAGTCTTGATCATGGTGCTCCCGAAGATTCCGTCCGCACAAGTTGCTCACGGGAACGACCGACTTTGCGACGCGCCCCGTCAAAACATTCATGACGTTTCAACGTAGGGTTTCATTCCTTGATCACGAAAATGTAATTGCAGCCAACATCTGCGGTTGCAAAGCACTGCAAGATCTCATCGAACAAGTTCCATTGATGCAGAACGCGCAATGCATTCTTGCGCCCCGCAATGCATTGTCGGATCCTCCCTTGAGCTAGCGCAAAGTATCGATTTTGCCACCGCGCTAATAAGCCAGTCGATCGGGTTGCTTCGCTGGTCCGAAAGACCTTCCCGGAGCGTTATTGGATTGCGCCTGCCCATGAGCCAGACCATCGTCGAAGGCCCACTCTACGAGGCTCGCAAGAAGGTCTATCCGCAGGCCGTTCACGGCAAATTTCGTCGCATCAAATGGGCAATCCTTATCTTCGCGTTGGCGGTTTATTACCTGTTGCCGTTCGTTCGCTGGAACCGCGGACCCGGCCTGCCCGGCCAGGCCGTTCTTGTCGATTTCCCGCACAGTCGCTTCTATTTCTTCTTCATCGAGCTGTGGCCGCAGGAGGTCTATCATTTCACCGGCCTTTTGATCATCGCGGCGATGCTGCTGTTTTTGATGAATGCCGTGGCAGGGCGGGTATGGTGCGGCTATCTTTGCCCGCAAACGGTCTGGACCGATCTGTTCTACGCCGTGGAGCGCTGGGTCGAAGGTGACCGGCGCGAGCGGATTTTAAGCGACAAGCGCGGTTGGACGCTGACACACGTTCGTCAGGTCGTCACAAAGCATTTCCTCTGGTTGATGATCGCCTGGTGGACCGGCGGGGCGTGGGTTCTCTACTTCGCCGATGCCCCGACGCTGGTAAGGGATCTCGCGACATTCCAGGCGCCCTTCGTTGCCTATCTCTGGATCGCGATCCTGACCGCCACCACCTACACCTTCGCCGGCCACGCCCGCGAGCAGGTGTGCATCTATATGTGCCCGTGGCCGCGAATCCAGGCGGCGCTGACCGACGAATGGGCGCTCAACGTCACCTATCGGCGCGACCGCGGCGAACCGCGCGTATCCGTCAAGAAGGCGGAGCAGCTGCGCCTCGTAGGAGAACCCGCCGGCGACTGCATCGATTGCCACCAATGCATCAATGTCTGCCCCACAGGCGTCGATATTCGTGAAGGAATCCAGCTCGGCTGCATCCAGTGCGGCCTTTGTATCGATGCCTGCGACAATATCATGAAAGAGATCGGGCGCCCGACCGGCCTGATCGCCTATGACACCGACATCAACGGCCAGCGGCGGCAGGCCGGCAAGCCGCCGATCTACCGCCTGATCCGGGCGCGGACAATCCTCTATGCGGCCGTAATCGTGGCCGTGGGGGGCCTCATGTTGTATGCGCTGGCGACGCGAAGCCCGATCGACGTCAGCGTGCTCCACGACCGCAATCCACTGTTCGTGCTGCTGTCGGACGGCGGCGTCCGCAACAATTATATGGTGCGCATCCTGAACAAGGGCGAGAGGCGCACCTTCACGCTCGATGTGTCCGGTCTTCCGGGAGCGCAGCTTCACTCTCCTGGCATCGAGCCCCGCGCGGATGGCAAGATTGCCGTCGATGTGGGACAGGACCAGACGCGCGAGGTCCGCCTTTCGGTGCAGGTGAGCAGCGGAATGGTTCCGGGCAACCCCGTCAGGATTGATATCAGGGCGACCGACGCCGCCACAGGGCTAGCCGCGGCGGCGGCTGACCATTTCGTTCCGCCGGGTCGGTGACCGCTCCCGCTCCCATCCCGCTTGGATGCGCGTTCGCTTCGTAAACGCCCGATTAACGATAGCGATCAAATTGGATTTCAACTCCAACGGTCCGTTCCGGAGTTTCCGCTAATTTTTCACCACCGCCCCGGCCACCATCCGAGGCATCATGGTGTCAGCGAACGGGAAACGCCGACGTGGCTGAGATTGCAGACGCAGCCGAGGTCCGCCATGCGCCGGTCGACGATGCTCCGGCCCGACGCATGCCGAGCGCAGCGCCTCCTCGCCGCATCGGACTTGTGCCGCTTGCGGAAGTATCCGTCGACGAATGGGCCTCGCTCGCCGAACGCGCCATCGAGCCGAACGGCTATTACCTGCCGGCGTGGCAATTGGCGGTCAACGCCTCCGCGCGCGGTCGCACCGGCGTTTCGGCGCTGAGCGCATGGAGCGAACCCCGCCAAAGCCGCCCTGCGCGGCTGATCGGCCTGCTACCTGTGGTCTCAATGTGGCGCGCCTGCAAGATCCCGCTGCCGGCCCTGGTTGGCGCCAGCCCCTACGGCACGCTCTGCACGCCGCTGATCGACCGCGGCTGTGCGCTGGAGGCCGTCAGTCGAATGATCGCCGCGGCGCGTGCGAGCGGTGCGCACGCATTGATACTGTTCGATGTTTCGCTCAACGGCGCTGCGATGAAGGCCATTACCGACGTCTTGCGGCAGGACGGCATGCGGCCGCAAATCCTGCAATCACATTATCGCGCCTGTCTCGACGCCCGGCACCAAGCCGATGAACTGCTGCGCGATGCGCTCGGCGGAAAAAAGCTGAAGGAATTGCGACGGCAACGCAACCGATTGGCGGTGCACGGCGCGGTCCGGTTCGACGTTGCGAAGTCTGCGGAGGCGGTGGCCGAAGCAGTCGAGATCTTTCTGGCGCTTGAAGCAAGCGGCTGGAAAGCAAGGCGCGGGACCGCGCTGTCCCAGAACGAAGGCGATGCCGCGTTCATCCGGCGCGCCACCCGCGGTCTTGCCGAAACCGGCCAGTGCGAGATCGTGACGATGCACGCAGGCGACACGGCGGTCGCAGCCGCGATCGTGCTGCGGCATCTGGATCGTGCCTTTTATTTCAAACTGGGCATCGACGAGCGGTTCGCGAAATATTCACCCGGCGTGCAACTGACACTCGACCTGACGGGTCACCTGTGCGCCGATACGGTGCTGGCCACGGCCGATTCCACCGCAAGCGCGGACCATCCGATGATCAACCCGATCTGGCGCGGACGGCTCAAGATCGGCGACGTCGTGATCCCGCTCAACCGGAACGGCCCCCTTGTGCCAATGATCCGCGCGGCCATGATCATGCGGCAGACGGCCCTCGAGCTCGCGCGCCGTGCGGTTCATCCCGTCCGCAATCGCTGACGCCAATCAACGCCCTCGCCGGATCGACGGGCGGGCCCGAAAGCCCGCGCAAGGCGCTTTACTCGGCGGCCTGCGCATTCACCTCCGCGGAGACCTGGCGGATGGCGCGGGCGAGCTGGTCGGCAGGCTGTGCGCCCGACACCGCATATTTCTGCGCGAAGACGAAGGTCGGAACCCCCGAGATGCCCTTGTCGGATGCTTCCTTGGCGTGCGCCGATATCAGCGCCACGTCCTCCTCGGTCGCAAGGCGGCCCCGCACCTCCTCGGCATCGAGCCCGCAATCGGCCGCCGCCTGGACCAATACGTCGGTATCGGTGAGATCGCCGCCGTCACGAAAATACAATTCCATCAGCCGCTGCTTCATCTCGGCCGCTTTGCCCTTGGCATCCGCCCAGTGAATCAACCGATGGCAGTCGGTCGTGTTGGGCTGGCGCTTGACGAGGTCCGGCCGGTACGTCAGGCCCTCTTCGTCTGCGGCTGCAACGACACGGCCGGCAATGCCCTTGTAAGTATCGACCGAGCCGAACTTGGTAGTGAGGTAGTCCTCGCGGCTGATGCCCTCGCGCGGAACCCAGGGATTGAGAAAAAACGGCCGCCAGTGCACCTCGACCGGAACATCCGCCGCCAGCTGCAGCGCCTTCTCGATGCGGCTCTTGCCGATGTAGCACCACGGGCACACCACGTCGGAGACGATGTCGATCTTGAGCGGCTTTAAGGTACTCATCGCAGGCTCCTTGCATGAGGAATGCCCACAAATAAGACCCAAAACGGGTGCGAACAAGGGACCTATGGCAGGCCGGCCGCCATCGCCCGCATTCGCCCGGCTGTGAACTCGTCGGCTGGAAAGAACGTCTCGAGCGCCAGTTCGGAAAGGGTGACATCGACCGGCGTGCCGAAAATCATCGTGGCCGACATGAAACTCAGGACCTCACCGCCGAAGCGAAATTTAAAGGGTATCGCGACGTTATCGGCCGGCAGTGGCATCGATCTTGCCGGCATGGGATAGGCCTTCAGTTCGGAATGGAGTTTTATCAATTCCGGATCGGCGGTCGCCTCGCATTGGCGATGCAGGCGTTCAAGCAGATGCCCGCACCATTCGGCAACGTTGACGGTGCTCCCGGCAAGTGCCTCCGGGTGAAAGGCCAGTCGCAGAATGTTGATGGGCTGGCCGAGCAGCCGCTGCGGCACGCCCTTCAACAGCGGCATCACCATGCGGTTGGCTGACACCAGGTTCCAGTGCCGGTCATAGGCCAGCGCCGGATTGGGCTCGTGTGCGCGAAGCACGAGATCAATCGCGGCCCGCGCCGATTTCAGCGCTGGATCGTCGAGCCGCCGCTGCGGGAAGGCCGGCGCGAAACCCGCCGCGACCAGAAGTACGTTGCGCTCTCGCAACGGCACGCTGAGCCTCTCGGCAAGCTTAAGCACCACCTCGCGCGAGGGCGCCGCGCGGCCGGTTTCCACAAAGCTCAAATGGCGCGCCGAAATTTCGGCGTCGCCGGCGAGATCAAGCTGGCTCAGGTGGCGGCGCTGCCGCCACCGGCGCAAATGGTCGCCGACATGGACGGGCCTGGTTTGGTCGGCGCGAGCCGTCGCAGTTTGTGCGTTCATGGACTTCAAATTAGCACGCCAATTTCACGCCTTCCATTACCTCGGACGTAATGGAAACGCCTCTGAAGGCGGATCATCGTCGCAAGCCCAGGAGGTGACGCGTCGATGCCCGGCGCGCTGATCCATCTCCGCTTCCACTCATGGAGAAATGCGATGATCAATCCTTCCCCCTTCCTGCGCCGTGCGATCCAGGCCGACGCGATCTTCAGCGGCTTGTCTGCCGTGCTCCTCACCTTTGGTGCGGGAGAATTTGCCCCGCTTCTCAACCTGCCCGAAGCGCTGCTGCGTGAGACCGGCCTGTTCCTGATCGCCTATGCGGCACTCGTCGGCTGGCTCGGCACGCGGCCGACCATGCCAAAACTCCTGGTGACGATCGTAATCGCAGGCAACGCGGCGTGGACGCTTGCAAGCATTGCGCTTCTCTTCAGCGCTGCAGTTTCGCCCAGCCTGCTCGGCGAAGCGGCGATCGCGATGCAGGCGATCGTGGTCGGTGTTCTCGCCGAACTGCAATTCATCGGCATGCGCCGGAGCCGCGGGACAATCGAGGTCTAGGAGCATGATCCGGAAAAGTGGAAACCGGTTTTCCCTCGCGACAAACGCGAAGCTCGTTTGCGCGGAGATCATGCTCAAACAGAAGGATGAGATCATGATGCGATCAATCGCATCGTGATCTAGGCCGAAGCTTGCCGTTCCCCGGCAATCGCCGTCGCAGAGACCGTGAGCTTGGTTGAAGCTCCGGGTTTCGCGGCGGCCGATCTTCCGGCAGCAGCTTTGAATTGGTTGTGGGCGTTTCGAGGACACCCGTTCATGGGGATGCCGTTAGCAAGCTTTGCACTGACGGGCTTGCCATTGCCGGGCTTGCCATTGGCGGGCTTGCTATTGCCAGGCTTGCCATTGCCAGGCTTCCCGGCTGCCACAACATGTACAGTTTTGCCATTAAGTACTTGCTTTTGCTCAATCTTCTGCTTTTCGCTGAGCTGCGTTTCCGCGGCCGCTTTCCTGGCCAGTCTCAGCGCCCTGCGCTCTTCCCTCATCTTCACACGCAAACGCTCAGCTCTGGCCTCGGCGCGCTTCTTCTTGCGTTTCTTTTCGCAGGCCGCGCATTTGCAACCGATGGGCTTCAGATACGCTTTGAAATAGTCGGTGCCGTAATCGTAGTTGATCTCCTCACCTGCTTCGATGTTCCTGATGGCACGGATGAATATCTTGCGCTTGCGCGGCTTGACGTTGGATTCCGCGTTCGGCCTGCATGAATGATTGATGTAGCGGGCGATGTTTTTGCGCACCGAACCGTCGATGGTCCAGCGGTCATTTAGTTCGAACAGATACTTGTTCTCGACCGCGTCGTCCTGCTTCTTTCGACAATCCAGCAGCGGCCCAAAATAGCGGACTATTTTGGTGCCCTTCTTGATCGGCTTGATGGCGAAGAGGCCGAGCCCGGTGCGGGAACGGCCGACGCGATAAGGCTTGTTAGGCGAAACGGCAGGCATGACGATGAGGCAACTGACAACGCTAATGAGTGCGACCGCAATGTTCTAGGACGATTCCATGCAAAAGTCAGGCCCTTCGCTCCGTCTGCTTGAACCTTCCCCAGATTGCACACGTCGAAGACGTGGTTTCACTACAACGGCGGGCCATCAAGCTCGTTCCTTGTCGACGAAAACAGACGCGCGCGCAGTCTTTTGCAGGCCTGGTTCGGTCCTGCATTGATTTATGACAACTCGAATGCAATTTTCCGGAGGCGGACGCCCAAACAATCGGCAACGGGATCAAACGCAAGCGAAAAGGTCGCAGTCGCTTCCGTTAGGCATAGAATGCAAGATACGCTATACCGCCACCGCAAACTTGGCCTGCGCGCAACAAATTTCGGCTTTGGCGAACAAATCCCCGGGAGAAGTAGATGGCTGTCGACGGAAACTGGAACATCACCATGAGCACGCCGATGGGCGATCGTGACACGACGCTGAGCCTGAAGAGCGCCGGGGATAGCCTGAGCGGCACGCAGGCCGCGGACGGCAATTCGATTGAGATCTTTGACGGAAAGGTCAACGGCGACGACGTCTCCTGGAAAGTAAACATCACCAACCCGATGCCGCTGACGCTCGAATTCACCGGCAAGGTCTCCGGCGACAGCATTTCCGGCGAAATGGCTATCGGCCCGATGGGCAGCTTCCCGTTTACGGGGACAAGGGCGTAACTCGCTAACGCCGGTCGTCCCTGCGGAAAGCAGGGACCCATGACCACCGGCCTTGGCCCTTACGAAAGGCGTCGGCCGGCAGTGCGCAGAGAAGCGCTGCGGCGCATGTCGTCCTGCTTTCGCAGGGACGACCTCGAGTTTGCCGCAACATTCGCGAAGCAGGCAAACGCGGTTCGTCCGAACCATCGATTTCACATTTCAAACAGCCACGGCTTCGCGATCTCGCCGCGCGAATCGCGCGAGTTTTGCTGCCAACGTCCCTCCTCTGATGATGGAGGGCGCAGGGAATGCCGGGCGCACGATGCACCCGCAGCCTCGCATGCAAGATAGAAAGAGCATACGAGTATAGTCACCACGGTCACACCGGTATCACCCGGCATTCCCCGCGCGATGGTTTTAACGGTTTCCTTCGTACTCTCCCCGGTGACCGGGCTTTCTTGCCACCGTCGCCCGCGGAGTTTCCTCCGCCGACTTGACGCCAGCGTCGGGGCGTCAGGACCACACGACTTCGCCGTCCGCAAGATAGCGCCCTCGTCAGAAGCGCCGCCTGCGTCCACCGCATCCCGCCCCACGTCCGTGACGATCGCGAAACGCCCCTCCAGAGAGACGGGATGATTCGCTCTATTGCTGTTTCTACCAGGCCGTCAAGCAGGATTTCTGAAAATCAGAAGCGGCAGATTTCCGTTCAGCGTAGCGAGGGTGTAGGGGGCAACGATCGCGTCGTCTCCGCCATGTTGGCTATGAGTCCGCTTTGCCCCCAAGAGCCGACTTGGTCAGTTAGGTCGGCCGCGTCGGAAAACTGCCAACACCGGAAGTCGCAGGCCTATTCGATCACTTCGTCGGCGCGGGCGAGCAGGGTTGGGGGGATGATCAGTTTGATCGCGCGGGCGGTGCCCAGATTGATAGCAAGCCTGATTTCTGTCGGCTCCTGGATCGGCAGGTCCGAAATCTTTGCGCCCTTCAGAAGCCGATCAACGTATCTTGCGGCGCCGACATGGTTCTCCAACATTGTTGGGCCGTACGACATCAGCGCACCGGTGCGCACTTCGAAATACCATGGATGGATGGCAGGAAGAGCGCGGAACGAGCATTCGTCGATGATGCGGATGCTGAGGCGTACATTTGATGGAGTGGTTTCGACCAGGATGGCCTGCGCCTTTTCGCGCTCGACTATCGCAAAGCCGTCCGTCACGGTTTTCTCGTTAATGATCGGTACCGAGAATATGGCGAGGCCCAAGGCATTCGCCGCCTCGCGGACATGCTGCTCAAAAGCATTGTACACCGGACCCACCGGAGTGGTCAGGTAGGCCACCCTGCGCAAGTCAGGGATCAATTCGTGCAGTAGCTCAAGACGCTTGGCGCTAAGCGTAAAACTCGATATCGTGAAGCCGGTCACGTTGCGGGTCGGTCGCGACATGCTGCTGGTTAATCCGCTTGCGATCGGGTCGGCCATGACCGTGATCACGATCGGAATGTCGTGTGTGGCCTTGGCCAATGCGTCAGCGGCGACCTCGGAGGCTCCGACCAGCACATCCGGCTTCGTTGCCACCAACTCACGGGTGAGCATGGACAGCCGATCGAAGTCGCCATCAGCGCCACGAATTTCGTAGCTCACCTTGCGACCCTCGTCGTAGCCGAGTTGTGCCAGTTCCGACGCAATCGCGAGCTCTTTCGGCGGCACGGCTCGTCCCAGGAGCAGGATACCGATACGCACGGAGCGTTGCTGCGCGCGCGCCGCCCGCTGCCACGCCAGCGTTGAGCCAGAAATGATTTTGATAAACTCGCGCCGTCGCATATCCGCACCCAGGTTCAATAGACAACGCGCGCCTCAAGGTAGCACATTCAGGAGGTTGGATGTAGCGTCTGGCACAGGCTCCAGACCGGCCGGCGATGGCCGAAATGGGTCAATCGCCACCGAAATAGGGTGTCGGCGATGTCCGCTTTCCCCGTTAGCGACGGAACCGCGGACATTGCTGAAGGTCCGGTTCGTGCCCAAGAACCGACATTTGTCAGTTAAATCGGCGACGTCGGAAAAGTGCCAACAGTCGGCATTTGAATGAAAGAGGCCGCCAACTGAGGCGGCCTCAATTCAGATGACGGCGGAGCTTCTTGATGATCTTCGCAGATCTTCTGCGTATTCTTCGATGATTTGATGTTCCCCGCAGCCGGAAGGCAGCAGAGCGGCGCGACGAAGAACACCAGTGCATACTCCCGCTCCTTATGAGCGCTTTGCCTGCTCGGCGGCGAGGCGGCCGTCGATGGCATCGAGAACGGCCAGTCGTGCCTGTTCAACCGACGCGATGGCGTAATCGATCGCGAAACCGGCGTCCGACTCCAAGAGCTCGGCGTTTTTCTCGGCTAGTTTCACATCTAGACCATGCTTTACCAAGACCACGCGCGCCTTTAAGGCGTTCGCGTCCAAAGCAATTTTCGCTTGCAGGGCTTTCGTATCTCTGGTGGCAAACTCTCCGGCGGACTTGACTTGCTGGCTCACCCTTTCGACTGCCATCTTTGCAGCAGAAAACGCCTCGGCCTTACGCGCTTCGATCTTATCGCGCGCCTCCTTTTTCGCGCTTTCAAAGGCATTTTCAGCATCCTTTGCATGTACCGACAACTCGGCGAGTTGTTCAGAGAGCGGTTTCATTTGCTCCTCCTTCTAGTGAAAGGCTCCGCTAACACGCTCTCGTTCAAGGCGTGTTGATCTCGGTCAACAATTCTTTTGGCCAGCTAGCAGGGCGACCGAGCAGGACGGAAAGGGTTTCAAGTCCGCCGCCGCGCCGAGCGATGTCTGCTGTGGTGCCACTTCCGGACATCCTCCAGCTACCGTCCGAAAAAAATTTCGCTTCATCGAGCTCCCGACAGTAGCGACGCCTCGTGGCCGGAAGTCGCACCTAGAACGGCTCTGATACCCGGCACCCGACCGGCCACATGCGCAACGGCAAAAGCTGCGATCGTTCCCAGCAGAGACACCACTATAAACTTGGCGAAAGCGACCAGCAAAACGTCCGTCATTACGGCTTGCAGCGCGACGACGATTGCAGGGTGTAGGATATACGCGCCGAAGCTCGCCGCAGCCATCCGCTCAAGCAGGCGATTAGAACGATCGAACAGTTCACGGAAGGCGATGATGAGTCCAACAGAAAGCCCGACCGCGACGACCGCCTCCCAACTGCTCCGGATCAATGACGGCAGGCCGCTCCCGCCGATTGCCATCAGTTCCGACCACGATCCTAACGCGTAAACAACGTAAATGCCGCCGGACGCGATCCCACCGACGGCGAGCCAGATCAACCCGGCAGCCATGGGCATTCTGCGGAACCAGTCGCCGCGATACGCAATGACGCCGGCAGCGAAGAACGCCACGTATTGCGGCAGATGCGCGGGCTCGGCAGGCATGATCCAAAGGAACGGCACCCATTTATCGACTGGGTACCAGATTCGCACAAGCCATGTGATCAGCGCAAGCGCCACTGTGAAGGAAGCAATGCCAGCGTGACTGGCCAAAGGCACTTTCTTCGGAGCGACTTCGAACAATCCAGAAATTTGGCGCAAAGCCGTGTAGGCAAAACAATACAGCAACAGATGTGCGACGAACCACAAATGCAGATAAATCGGCTGCCAGCCTCGCTCATAAAGGCCTTCGAAGAATTGCAGCGGTGCTGGCATTCCTGCAAGCATGTAAACCACCGGCAGGTGCAGCAGCAACACGAGGCTTGCGAGGGGAATGCCGATACGCAGCCATCGCCCCCTGAGAAAACGGCGCGCGCCTTTCCGATCATAGGACAGCGGCACGAAATACCCAGCGAGGAGAAACATCAATCCCATGCCAAACGCAGCATTTGCGGTATAGAATGGAGTGAACCAGTCGCTTTGCGCGCGATCATGCACGGGCCAAAAACCACCAGTCGGCCCGTAGGCTTGAGCGGCGTGATGGATGATGACAAAAACGATGGCTGCAACACGCAGCGCGTCGATGAAGACCAGCCGCTTCTCCTCGGAGCCGTGCAGAGAATTGGCTTGCCAAGCCATGCTGAGCCTCGGAGCCTGGAATGAAGGCGCATTTACTCTGCCGGCCGGCCGAAAACGCGGGTTGATGCACATCAAGCGTTGAAATGAACGCAGTGCGATCCACGCCGCCCGCGTGTTCGCTCGCGCCCCTTTCTGTCCGCGCCCGCCCTGAGAGACCGAAGGGGCAGCTGCCCTGGATGTCGGCACCGGGTCAAAACCGGAAGTGCCTCCGCTTGCGCGGCACGTCCGCTCTTCCCCTCACGACCAGACATTCGTCGGACGAGCTGGCATGTCGTTTTCGTGCCAACTTCGGAAGTTATCGCACTCATTCGATCACCTCATCGGCGCGGGCAAGCAGCGCCGGCGGCACCGTGAGGCCAAGTGCTTTGGCAGTCTTGAGATTGACAACCAACTCGACCTTGGTGGACTGCTGGACCGGTAGTTCGGCTGGCTTCTCGCCCTTGAGAATCCGACCCGCATAGAGACCGACAATGCGATACGCCTCTGTGATGCTGGTACCATAACTCATCAAACCGCCCGCCGACGCAAACTCGCGAAGAAAATAGATCGCAGGAACTTTTTGACGTGCTGCCAGTTCAACGAGCTTGTCGCGACGGTCGAAGAAGAAAGGATCGGCGCCGACCACCAGCGCACCTGCGCGCTGTTGGGTCAGCGTGACAAAGGCCGCTTCTAGTTCGCTGTCCGTGTGGGCCTGCACGAGCAGTAGCTTCTGTCCGACCACCTCCGCCGCTGCCAGTACGTTTCTCGTGTCGGCTTCGGCGTTCGTATAGGTCGGGTTCACGAGGTAGCCGATCAATGCTGTCTTCGGAACCGCCTCGTGCAAGACCTCAAACTGTTTCGCGACCAACGTATTGACCAGGAAGCTCACGCCGGTGATGTTGCCGCCAGGCCGGTTGAGACTGGCGACGAGGCCCAGCTTGATCGGATCGGTGCCAGTGACGAAGACGATTGGAATGGTTGCGGTTGCCGACTTGGCCGCCACCGTCGAAGTAGAGCCGCCTCCTGTGACGATCAAGGCGACCCTGCGACGAACCAGCTCGGCCGCCAGTGCCGGCAGCCGTTCGTATTGATCCTCCGCCCAGCGGTGTTCGAACACGAAGTTCCGGCCCTCGACGTAGCCAGCTTCCACGAGGCCCTGCCGAACCGCGGCCAACCGAAAAACATCGGATTGCGGCGACCCAGTGCTGAGAAACCCGATCACCGGCATCGCCTGCTGTGCCCACGCTGCCAGCGGCCACGTTGCCGCCGCGCCGCCTATCAGCTTGATGAATTTCCGCCGTCGCATGTGCCCTCCGCAAGGCCGACGCCTTGCGCCATCTTTGGACCCTAGCACTTTGCCACTGCGCGGCGAGCGAGAAAAAGGCACATCCGGGCTCAAGTGCGGATCAAGCTGGATGTCTGGTTTGGGTCGCGATTCCGGAAGTCGGCCACTCGGTAGAGAGGTCAGCTACGCGAACGGAACATGTGTTGGTGGCGTTGCCGCTCCGCGTCTCATCCGCGAGATTCAAGACAAGAATTGGCATTCAACAGCAACCTCGTGTGCACAGCGCTTATCGCCAGCGCGAGCGAGGCTGGACCACCGCGCCTTACACAGGCCGGCGCGGCACGATTGCGACCGGATTGAACGTGTAGACGGCCTCGCCGTTTTGATTGTAGGCGGTCCATTTGACGCGGGCGATGCCTTGCGGCTTCGTCCGCGAGGCCACCAGTTCGACCACTTCCCCCTCGAGATGCAGGGTGTCACCCGGCCGCACCGGCTTCAGCCAGCGAAGGTCGTCGACCCCTGCGCCAAAGAGCGGATGCGGGCCGAACGGCCGCGCCGCGACCGCAAGCTTCATCGCCAGTGCCGCCGTGTGCCATCCCGAGGCCGCAAGCCCACCCAGGATCGACGACTTTGCGGCCACCTCATCGGTGTGAAACGGCTGCGGATCGAATTCGCCCGCAAAGCGCAGGATGTCGTCTTTGGAGACCGTCACCTTGTCAGTCGAAAAGCGCATGCCGAGCTTGAGGTCATCGAACCACTCGACCATCCAATTCTCCGATCACCCGGTGGAGGGCGGATTGCGATCCACCCTCACCCCAGATTCAATTCCTTGAAAAAATCGTTGCCCTTGTCGTCGATGATGATGAAGGCCGGAAAATCCACGACCTCGATCCGCCAGATCGCTTCCATGCCGAGTTCGGGATATTCCACCACCTCGACTTTCTTGATGCAGTGCTCGGCAAGATTTGCCGCCGCCCCACCGATCGAGCCGAGATAAAAGCCACCGTGCTTCTTGCAGGCTTCGCGGACCGCGACCGCGCGATTGCCCTTGGCCACCATCACCATGGAGCCGCCTGCGGCCTGGAACTGGTCGACGAACGAATCCATCCGCCCCGCGGTGGTCGGACCGAAGGCGCCCGAAGCGTAGCCTTCGGGCGTCTTGGCCGGACCGGCGTAATAGACCGGGTGGTTCTTGAAATATTCCGGCAGCGGCTCGCCCTTCTCCAGTCGCTCGCGCAGTTTGGAGTGCGCCGAATCCCGCGCCACGATCATGGTGCCCGTCAGCGACAGGCGGGTCTTGATCGGATGGCGTGAAAGCGTCGCCAGTATGTCCTTCATCGGCTGGTTGAGGTCGATCTTGACCACCTCGCCGCCGAGCGTGTGCTCCACCGCGGGCAGGTATTGCGCCGGGTTATGCTCGAGCTCTTCGAGATAAACGCCGTCTCTTGTGATCTTGCCGAGTACCTGGCGATCGGCCGAGCAGGATACGCCAAGGCCGATCGGCAACGAGGCGCCGTGGCGCGGCATGCGGATGACGCGAACGTCGTGGCAGAAATATTTGCCGCCGAACTGGGCGCCAACGCCGAGCGACTGCGTCATCTTGTGGATTTCCTGCTCCATCTCGATGTCGCGGAACGCGTTGCCGTCGGCCGAGCCGTGGGTGGGCAGCGCATCGAGATAGCGGGCGGAAGCAAGCTTCACCGTCTTCATGCAGAGTTCGGCCGAGGTGCCGCCGATCACGATTGCCAGGTGATAGGGCGGGCACGCCGCGGTGCCGAGCGTCAGTATTTTCTCTTTCAGGAAGGCCAGCAGGCGATCCCTGGTCAGCACCGAGGGCGTGGCCTGGAACAGGAAACTCTTGTTGGCGGAACCGCCGCCCTTGGCCATGAACATGAACTTGTAGGCCAGGTCTGATTCCAGAGAGCCGCCCTCGGCGTAGATCTCGCATTGCGCCGGCATGTTGTTGGCGGTGTTTTTCTCCTCGAACATCGACAACGGCGCAACTTGCGAATAACGCAGGTTGCGGCGAAGGTAAGCGTCGCGCGCGCCTTCGGAAAGCGCGGCCTCGTCGTCGCCATCGGTAATGACGTTGCAGCCCTTCTTGCCCATGATGATGGCGGTGCCGGTGTCCTGACACATCGGCAAGATTCCGCCGGCGGCGATATTGGCGTTTTTCAGGAAGTCGAAGGCGACGAATTTGTCGTTGTCGCTGGCTTCCTTGTCGTCGAGGATCGCGCGCAACTGCCTCAGATGCGAGGGGCGCAGGTAATGATTGATCTCGCCGAAGGCGGCCTCCGACAGCGCCCGCAGCGCCTCGCGCGAAACGACGAGCATGTCCCTGCCCAGCATCTTTTCGACCCGCACGCCCTCGCGCGTGATCTTCTTGTAGGGCGTCAAGTCCTCACCCAACGGAAACAACGGCGTGTGCCTGTAGGGCGGGACCGGCTTTTGCTGGTCGGAAACTGCGGTGGGGGCGTTCATGGGGGGGAGGCTCTTATGGCTTTGAGTTACGATCGTGGCTGGAATAGCAGGAGACTTAGGAATGCCAATTCCGCTCAGGCAGGGCGTCCAGCCTGCTCAAACAAATGATCAGGATTAAGAATCGCCACCTTCGCTGAGCTCTCTCTTTGTGGCGTATTCTACGATCGCGAACCGCTCTTCGCCCTCGCTACGCAGTCGATCCTGGATGCCAACGAGAGTATCGAGGGTAGCATCTCCCTTGATCCGGGATTCAGAACCAGGCTTGATTACAATCGTGATCCGGAGCGCCTCATGTCCTTCGGAGTTGATAGCTGCGCTACTCGACACTGAAGACACATTTGCGCTGGTCAACTTCTCACTGGCAACTTCTTGCGCAATTTCTTGAATTCTTTTTTCATGTAGCATGAGATTGTCGATTCATTTGGCGGGGATTCTTGTCCGCGCAGACGCAGCCCCAAAAACAGTCCTCACCTGCCCTTCTTGCTCGTATACCAAATATTTAATCGACTGGGAAGAAAAGCATCCCACCCTTGCGCGAACCGCCCGCTTGAGGCTTCATTGTCGCAAGGGGGCAATCCGCAATGGCAACGATAGTGGAATTTTCGAAATCCGCCGCGCCCGCGAGGACCATTGTCTGGGTGACGATTGCCTGGCTCGCGGCGGTATTCCTGGTCGCCGCCTCGCCCGCGCGTGCCGACCGCTGCGAGGACATCGCAAACCAGCTCAAGAGCCAGGTCGACGGCGTAAAGGTCGGCCTTACCGCCGCCAACGTCATCTATCTCTCGCACCCCCTGGCAAAGGAGCTTTCGCTCGGTTGCGCCAACCAGAAATACAGCAACGAACTCTACGCCAAGGCTGACGGCCGCAAGCCGAAACCGGAATTCGTGCAGCTCGTCGCCGGCGCGGCCGCCATCGTCTTCACACTGCCGAAGGACGACATGTTCAAGGGCGTATCGCGCTGCTTCTCGCGGATCGGCATCTTTCGCGGCGACGACGTCAACATACGCTATAAACGCCTCGACATGAATTGCACACGCAGCAGGGGCGAAACCGCAATCGCAATCCAGCGTGGCAAGGAGCAGTAGGCAGCGCGCCCATTCGCTTGCAATTTTAGCGATTGGATACAACCGCCATTCACCAAATGGCGGCTGCGATCAGAATGCGCACTCATTTACCGATGGGATTCATAAAGGCTTTGCACCCGCGCTTGCATATTCGCGAGATCGTAACAGGATCCCGTCCATGAGCATTTCAAGCATTTCCTCGGTTCCCGCGCCACCCACCTATCCCTACCCCGACCCCAACGCGACCAAGGTGCCTGATGTGAAAACGGATGGCGATTCCAACGACGCGGCTGCGACCCAGCCGCCGGCTCAGGCTCCGTTGCCGCCAGGCCAGGGAACGCGGGTCAATCAGCTCGTTTAGGCCCGCCAGAAAAACCCGCCGCAAGTTAGCCGGAAATGACGCGTCGGGTGGACGTATTCGCGCGCGGTTAAAAAGCCGGACGGAACCGAGGCGGTGGCGGTCAACGTCAGTCGTGTCGAGGGCATTGAGCTCGGCAGTTTGACGATGACGCGCCTCGACGGCCGCAGCCGATGGATTCCGGCGCCGCCATTTCCCGCTGTGCGACAGCTGGGACAACCGAATGATCTCGGGTCAAATATCGAGCTCCCCGTAATGGCGGAAAAGCCCGTCTTCGTTGAACGGGATGCGGCGGTCGCTTGCGAGATAGGTCTTGATGTTCGGCCGCTGCGCGACGCGATCGTGCAGATCGATCAATCGGGGAATTCGGCGCTCGAAGGCCTTCATCCGATCGGGAAAAGCGTAACGCAGTCCTTCCACGATCTGGAACAGCGAGAGATCGATATAGGTGAGCTTGCGGCCGGCGAGCCATTTGCCGCCGCTCTTGTCCAGCAGCCGCTCGAAATAGCCGAGATATTTCGGCACGCGGGCTTTCCAGAATTCGCCCGTCCGCTTCCTGGCCTCGCTGCGCTGATCCTCGTAGTAAAGCGAAGGCCCAAGCGGGTGATGGGTGTCGTGAATTTCCAGCAGGAAATCCGCAACCGTCAACTGCAGCTGGTGCACCCAGAGCTTTCCCGGCTCGGCCTTTGGCGAGAGGGCGTGACGCGACCCGAGATAGAGCAGGATATTGGCGGTTTGCCCAATCACCAGCTTGCCCGCTTTAAGGAAGGGCGGTGCGAAAGGCGGCGTACCGCTCTTTTCTTCCATCATCCGCATCATCGCGGATACGCCACGCGCAGTCCGCGCGACATCGACATAGTCGGCGCCCGCCTCTTCCAGCGCAAGGCGAACATATTCGCCCCGGCCCTGAATGGTCGGCCAGTAAAAAAGCTCGTAGCGCATCAAATTTCCTCCACGTCCCCAGCGTCAACAGGCGATTGACGCCACGCTTGTCTGTCATGCGGACTTCCCTCGATTGCGAAGTACGCAAACGAGGGCGCCGCACAATGATGCGAACTTAGGATTCAGGACGCTAGTTCGCCGCGAACAGGACGCTAGTTCGCCGCGAAGCAGTACATCAAGCCGTCGCCGCCAGTGCTCCTGAGGTCGGCCTGCGAGCAGCCGCCATCCGGACCGCGCGAAGGGTGCGAGCTGTTCCAGGATTTCGAAGCGTCATCATCGCGCAGGCCCATTCGGTCGGAATGTCCGACCATCGCGGCACCTTGCGTGCTGCTCGTCCAGTTCTTGCAGGTGCGGTCTTCGCCGGCTGCGAAGGCGGTGCCATCGGGCTGCGATCCCGTCAGCACGTCATGGCGGTTCGGCGTGTCGCCGCGACCGTTGATCACGTCGCCCTTCTCGCTCAGCGCGGTCTGTTTCGTCAGGTTGTTGGCGCCGTGCAGCTCGGCGACATCCTTGGCGATGACGACGCCCTTGGAATTCTGCCATGGTCCCTTGCCGATGCGCTCACGCGCATTCACTGCCGGCTTGCCGTCGGCGGCCTGCGTCGAGAGATAGGCGTGCCAGGTCTTGCCGCCGGCGCCTGCCGCCTGCGCCAGCGTCTGACAATGATTGTCGGCTCCCGCGAGTCCGCCGAGATTGGCGCCATTGCCGGGGCCGGCCGATGTCACGAAGAAGGTCGTATTGGCCGATTGCGCCTGCGCGGGCTGAGCGGCGACTACGGCGAGCGCCGCGACAGCCGGAATAAGGCTGGAGCGCGAGAGAATTTGAGCAAGTTTGGGCATTTGTTTTCCTCCAATTTATTTTTGAGCCTTGTTCTTGAATGAGGCGGCCCGTGCAGGCCGGCCCCTCCGATCAACACACTCTAGCTGAAATTATTCCGCCGGCGCGACGCCGAAATGAACAGGCGCCGCGGATGAACCGCGGCGCCTTGCAGGTCTCGTTCAATTGCCGAGCGTCACGTCTGCTGGATTGCCGAAAGCTCCCAGCTGCCACCCCGCGGGCGCAGGAAGGTCCAGACTTCGGTCGCTTCCGTCGGCTGCTCGCTGCCTTCGACCAGCCGGCCGGTGGTGCGATCCACCGTCTTGTCGACCATCGAGAACCGCATCGCAACGCTTGCATAGTCCGTGTCGCCCTCACGCCAGGCTTCGGCCAGGTCACCCTGCAGGAGCCGGGTGCCGGAGACCTTGTTGACGACATTGCGCGCCTTGTTCTGTTCGAGGTCGCGGGCGAAATACGACACCATTTCCGGCGTGGCCAGGGTGTGCAGCCGGGCGATGTCCTCGTTCGACCAGGCGGCTTGAGTCTCCCCCAGCAAGCGCTCAAAGGCTTCGTAGTCGCCCGGGAGAATCTCGAGCGGCGCGCCGCCGCCCGATCCCAGACCGAAACCGGACGCGGCTCGGAAACTCGAGGGCGCGCCGAGTCCCGAAGGGGCGCCGGCATAGGCCGCGGCTGTCTGATGACGACGCTGCCACCATGACATTGCAAACCTCACCAGGAAGATGATCAGGCCGATTTGCAGCAGGAGGCCGATGATGGATGAAAATCCGCCGATGCCGCCGAACATTCCTCCGCCCAGCAACATGCCCAGCAGACCAGCGCCGAGGAAGCCCGCCGCAAGGCCGCCGAGCAGGCCTGTGCCGGGCCGATTGAAGAAGCCCCCGCCGGCCGGTGCGCCGAGCCCGGGGCTTGTGGGCTGGGTGATGGTGCGGTTGAACGGCTGCGCCGTGCTGGGCGCCGTCGACGTGCTCGGAGGCGCGGAAAACGTCCGCGATCCCCTGGATCCCGAGCTGATACCGCCACCGACCCGCGCATCCGCCGATGAGGCTGCGGCGATCAAGGGTAACGCCAGCGCCAAAGCGATCGCAATCGCCTGTACGGTGCCGCGAGTGCGTTGCAGAAAATTCATGTCAATTGCCTCAAATCCCAGGTCCAGGGGAAACCGCCCTAACATGGGCAGGGTTGCCCAAAAGTGAAGCGAGCGCGAGCGAAACAGGCTGCGGCGCTCGGTCGCGGGGATGAGGCGATTGGTGCAGCCCTTTCCGCCTTGAGGCGGCGCATCGCGCCGAAACCGGCTCTCGCCCCTCACGAAGGCGCCATCGTCTCCTTCACCGCCGCGACCAACTGGCTCAACGTGAACGGTTTTGGCAGGAAGGCGAATTGCTGGTTCTCCGGCAAGCTCTTCTCAAAAGCGTCTTCCGCATAACCGGACACGAAGATGATCTTCAGATCCGGATTGCGGCCGCGCATCGTCTTCAGAAGGGTCGGGCCGTCCATTTCCGGCATCACGACGTCGGAAACCACGAGATCGACCGCGCCGTCCCTCTCCTCCAGCGCTTCCAGTGCCTCGACCCCGTTCGACGCCTCGACTACGCTGTAGCCGCGCGAGCGTAAGCCCCGCGCGTTCAACGAGCGCAGGCCCTCTTCGTCTTCGACGAGGAGAATGGTGCCCTGCCCCGTCAAATCGGTGCGCGGTTTTGTCTCAGCCTGGGCTTCCCTGGCCGCGCCGTTGACTGCCGGTATATCCGGCTGGACCTCGGACTCTGGGCGATGCCGCGGCAGGAAGATATGGAACGCGGTGCCCCTGCCGGGCTCGGAGTTCACATAAATGAAGCCGCCGGTCTGCTTGACGATGCCGTAGACCGTCGAAAGGCCGAGCCCGGTGCCTTTGCCGACTTCCTTCGTCGAGAAGAACGGTTCGAAAATCTTGTCGACGATCTCCGGCGGGATGCCTGTGCCCGTGTCCGTGACGTTGATCCGGACATAGTCCGCCGCGGGCATGCCTTTGTGGGCGAGTTGCGCGGATTCATCCGAGCTGACGTTGATGGTCCGCACCGTCAGTTTTCCGCCGTCAGGCATGGCGTCGCGGGCATTGACCGCCAGATTGACGATCACCTGTTCGAACTGCGACACGTCGACTTTTACCGGCCAGAGGTCGCGGCCATGCACGAGGTCGAGCTTGACCTTCTCGCCGATCAGCCGACGCAGCAGCATGGTGAGATCCGACAGCGCATCGCCCAGGTCGAGCACCTGCGGGCGCAGGGTCTGGCGGCGAGAGAACGCCAATAGCTGACGCACCAGTGTCGCCGCACGGGTGGCATTCTGCTTGATCTGCATGATGTCCTGGAACGACGGATCGGTCGGCTTGTGTGCGTTCAGCAGGAAGTCGTTGGCCATCATGATGGCGGAGAGCACGTTGTTGAAGTCGTGCGCGATGCCGCCGGCGAGCTGGCCGACCATGTCCATCTTCTGCGACTGGTTGATCTGGTTCTCCAGCGCCCGTCTCTCGGTCGTTTCGAGGAGATAGACGATGGCGGTCTCGGCATCGCGCTCGTCTTCCTCGACCGCAGTAACGAAAAACTGTCCCCAGCGCTCCCTGCTGCCATCGAGCATGGCTTCGACCGGAGGAATGTCGCCCTGCCCGTCCGCCGCGCGGTTGATGGCGGCGACCAGCAGGTGGCGGTCGCGAGCGTTGACCGTGCTGAAGATCGACTTGCTGGCCGCGCCGTCGGCATTGAGGCTTTGCGCGAGTTTGGCGAAACGCGCATTGGCGCGAACGACCGTGCCTGACCGGTCCACTGTCGCAATCGCCATCGGCGTGTGGTCGAAAAAGCGCATGAAGCGGACTTCAGCCGCCCGCTGCGGATCGGACCGCTCGTCCCGTGCCCTGCTGATCACCAGCGTCCGCGAGGCGCCCGGCGCGCCATCGGACCCGAAGGCCAGCTTGTGATAGAGCCGCACCGGCATGGTCTTGCCGGTGCGCATGCGCAGGTCGATGTCGAACACTTCGGTTTTCACTTCGCCCGGCGCCGGGATGATCGAGGTCAAAAGCGAAGCGCCGTCGCCCGACACGATATCCGTCAACTTCAAGCCACCCGATCCGATTTCCGCCAGATCATGGTCAAGCCAGTTGGCGAGCGTGGCGTTGACATAGGCGATTTCGCCGGCGGCATTGACCGAGAAGAAACCGCAAGGCGCGTGATCGAGATATTCGATGGCGTGCCGCAGTTCCTGGAACACATCTTCCTGCCGCTCGCGGTCGCGCGTGATGTCGGCGATCGACCACACCGCATATTTGGCCTCGCGTTTGCCTTTGCCGAGCGGACGAACCCGCATCCTGAGCCAGCGGCCATGGGCACCGTCCGAGCCGGCAATGCGGACTTCTTCCTGCTGCCGCTTGCCTTCGCGCGCCGCCTTGAGCAGCCGAAACACCGCCTCCGACACATCCGGATTGCCAATGAAGGCCCGCTCCACCGGACGAACGTCGTGCGGGCCGGCAGCTCCCGTGAGCGCAAGATAGGCCGCATTGGAATAGGCGACGTGGCCGCGGGGGTCGGTGACCGCGATACCGTCGTAAGCAAGATCGGGAACGCGACGGACGACCGGATCGTCGGCTGAACGATCGGTGAAACGAATGATGCCGGCTGCAAAGGCGAACAGACTGAACAGGCCAATCATTGCGAGCAGCGCAAGCAGGCCAAGAATATAAGGCTGCGCCTGCGATCGGCCGATCGTCATCAGCACGACGGCAGCAGCGACGATGGCACCCGCCACGAGCAAAACCAGCACAATGCTGCCGCCGCGCCGCACCGGCGGCTGAGCTGCCTCCTGGGGCGTCACGAGCTCTCGCGACGGATCGTTGTCAGCTTCAGCGGTCATACCTAAAGGACGCAAGCCTGGACATGGATGGAACGCGCTTTTTGCTCCGCACGCCCCTCCTCAAGTGCCTGAATCGGACCGGCAAGCGCAAGTCCGTCAAGCAGTTATATCCCCGGTTACGGTCAGTTCCGACGCGTCGGGGAATTGGAGGGCATCACACCCGCCGGCCGGAAAGCCCGCGCTTGAGACCCATCACGTAGCCGATCACCTCGGCAACGGCATGATAGTGCTCTACCGGGATTTCCTCGTCGATCTCCACGGTGGCATACAAGGCCCTCGCGAGCGGCACGTTCTCGACGACGGGAATATCGTGCTTGCCGGCAATTTCCCTGATTTTGAGCGCGATATTGTCGACGCCCTTGGCCACGCATACCGGCGCCGGCATACCGCGCTCGTAGGACAATGCGACCGAAAAATGGGTAGGGTTGGTGATGATAACGGAGGCCTTGGGAACCGCGGCCATCATCCGCTTTCTCATCCGCGCCTGACGCAACTGCCGTATGCGGCCCTTGACCTGCGGATCGCCTTCCGATTGCTTGAACTCTTCCTTCATTTCCCGCAATGACATCTTCTGCCGATTGTACCATTGCCGGTACTGGAAGAAGTAGTCCGCAATCGCAACGACGGCGAGCATTGCGACGACCGCGCCCATCAGATGCAGGCTCAGGCTCGTAACCAGTCCGAAGATTGCCGCCGGATCGTAGCGCAGCATCGATTCGAGCCGGTGTCGTTCCGGCCACAGGATCGCCGTCATCACGCCACCGAGCGCGGCAAGCTTGAACAGGCCCTTGGCGAAATTCGCCAGCGCCTGCTTGCCGAAAATCCGCTTCACCCCGGCCAACGGTGAAATCTTGCTGAGTTTAGGCTTGAGCTGCTCGCCCGACCAGACCAGCCGGTGCTGCATCATATTGCCCGCAATCGCCGCCAGCACCAGCATCACCAGCGGAACGCCAAGGGCCGCGATGAGCGCGTATTCGAGATGGTGCGCCATTATCAGCAGATTCGGCCCGTCGACGCGGATCATCCATGAATTGGCGATCAGGTTGCGTAGCGGCGTCTGGATTCCGCCGATCGAACCTGAAAACGTCGAGAATACCAGGGTTGCGCCCGCGATCATGAACCAGGTGTTGACCTCCTGGCTTTTGGCGACGTCGCCGCGGTCGTGGGCATCGTCGAGGCGTTTCTGGGTCGGGTCTTCTGAGCGTTCTGCGTCGTCTTCTTCCGCCATCGTCCGCTACCCACTTTTCCGAAGTTCGTGTCCTGTTGCCGCCCCGCCTTTCGCGAACTTCGGAAAGTCAAGGGCACTGGCGGTGCTGGAGCGCCTTCACCTGAGCGGTATCATGTCGTGCATGACGGCGATGAAGTAGTCGAGGAAGGTTCCCATCATCGCCGCAAGCACCACGGCAAAGATCAGGAAGCCGGCAAGAATCGACAGCGGAACGCCAACGAAATAGACCTGCATCTGCGGCATCAGCCGCGCCAGCACGCCCAGTCCGATATTGAAGACCAGACCGAAAACCAGAAACGGTGCAGCCAGTTGCATGCCGATCCTGAAGGCGGCTGCGAACGCGCGGGTGGCGAGTGCGGCGAGATCGCCGCTCGGAATGGGCTCCGCCGGCGAGAAAATCGAATAGCTGTCGTTGAGCGCGGCGATGACGAGATGATGGGTGTCGGTCGCAAACAGCATCGTGACGCCGAGCAGCGTGAGGAAATTCCCGATCAGGAGACCTTGCTGGCCCTGGGTCGTCGGGTCGACCGAGGTGACGAAGCCAAGGCCGAGTTGCTGGGCGATCACTGAGCCTGCGACCTGGAGCGCCGCGAGCGTCACGCGCGCGGTAGCCCCCAGAACGACGCCCACGATGATCTCGTAGAGCATCAGGACCAGAAGCGGCGACAGCGAATTCATGTCGATCTGGTAGGCGGCGCGATGCAGCGGCAGGATGATCAGTGCCAACAGCAGCGCGATCGCCAGCTTGATGCGGACCGGGATGTTGGACTCGCCCAGTCCCGGCAACAGCATCACCATCGCACCGACCCGGGCGAAAACCAGCATGAAGGCTGCCGCAAGCGCCGGCAGCATTGAAATATCGATCCGCATTTGGCGAACGTCCCGGCTCCCGCATTCGCATCCCGCCGCGGCATACCCTTTTGCGAATGTTGGAGCCGAAAGAACGCTCGCAAATACGGGAACGCGGTGCGGTTTCGGATTTGACATTCGCAACGTTGACATTGGCAACGAGGACTCGCGGCAACACTCCGGCGAATGTCAAATCCACCGCGCTGCCCATTGTGCCATCAACCGCCTATGATTCGCGACGATATCCGCATCATGTGGCCATGCAGCGAGTTGGCCATGAAGGGAAGCGCCAATAGCAGTGTGACGAAGATTGCCAGAATTTTTGGAACGAATATCAGCGTCTGTTCCTGGATCTGCGTCAGCGCCTGGAACAGTGAAACCACGACGCCGACAACAAGTCCCACGATCATGAGGGGCGACGACACCACGACGATGGTCCAGATCGCATCGCGCGCCACGTCGAGGGTTTCAGCACCGGTCATTTCAACTCCCACTTTACCCTCATGGTGAGGAGCGCGCATCGCGCGCGTCTCGAACCATGAGTGCCACTATGCCTCTTCATCCTTCGAGACGCCGGCTGCGCCGGCTCCTCAGGATGAGGATCAAATCGCCATCTTCATGATGTCTTCATAGGCTGCGATGACCTTGTCGCGCACCGACACCAGCGTCGAAACCGCGACGTTGGTTTCAGCCACCGCCGTCACCACGTCCATGACGTTGGCCTTGCCGGATGCCATCGCCACCGTCTGCGCGTCGGATTTGCGTCCGACCTCCATGACGCTTCCGATGGCTTCCTTCAGCACCGCGCCGAAGGAGGGCCCTTCGGCATCTCCCCCCTTGGCAGCGCCGGTGCTGTCCAGGATGCGGGCGGCTGAGGCGTAGGCGTTTGCAGCGATTGTGGGTGAAGCCATGGTTTGAGCTTTCCTGTTCAGGCCTTGAGGATGTCGAGCGTGCGTTGGATCATCCGGCGCGTCGCGCCGATGATGTTGAGATTGGCTTCGTAAGATCGCTGTGCCTCACGCATGTCGGTCATTTCGACAAGCGGGTTGACGTTGGGGTATTTGACGTTGCCGGCGGCATCCGCCGCCGGATTGCCGGGCTCGTGCTTGATGCGAAACGCGGTTTGATCGGGCCGGATCTTGGCGAGCGCAACCACCTTTGCATCGAGCGTGCGATCGAGCGCGGAGGAAAAGCTCGGCACCTTGCGGCGGTAAGGGTCGCCGCCGGCTGTGGGCGCCGTCGAGTCCGCGTTGGCGATATTTTCCGAGATCACCCGCATCCGTCCCGCCTGCGCGCGCAGGCCTGACGTTGCAATGCCCATGGATCGGGCGAAATCACTTGCATCATTTGCCATTGTGCCGTTGCTCCCTCGTTTGTGCCCGGCGATCGGCGATCATGCGTCAACCCTTGCCGATCGCCGTTTTCAGCATATGCAGGCTCTTGCTGTAGAGGGTGGTGACGGCCGCATAGTCCATCTGGTTGGCGGAAACCCTGAGCATTTCCTCTTCAAGGCTGACCGCGTTGCCGGCGGGCCGCGTTTGAAAGCCTGTCCTGCGGTTCTGATCAAAACCCGGCTCGGCACTGGATGCGGAAATATGGCCCTGGCTGGTCCGAACGATCGGCAGCGCGCCTGCAGAACCCGCGGCAGTGGCGCCGTTATCGTCGAATTTCGGCTCGACCAGGTCGCGCGGCCTGAAATTGGGCGTGTTGGAGTTGGACACGTTTTCGGCCAGCACGCGCTGCCGTTCCTGGTGCCACTGCATCTTGGTGCGCAGTATGGAAAGAGTCGGAAGGTCGTTGATGGACATCGCGCCGCTCTCCCCAAAACCTCCGCAGCCCCGCGCCGCACAAGGTAGGCAGAATTTGCCGCGTGTATGGTTAACGGCTGGTTAAGACGGCGCTTGAGGCGGGCTCGCTGGCTCGGCAGATTGGCCTTTTTGCGAATCGGGTGGAGCGCAATTTCGCCACGAATGCTCCGTTAACCAACCAAATCATCGGTATCGGGAACGCGAGAAGTCGTTTTGGCCCAGCCAATTCATGGGTTATTAGGATATCGGGACGGCAACTTCTGCCGTAGGGAATTAACGCTTTGGGCTAAAGTCTAAGGCTTCTTTGGCCGTTCGGGTGTCGCCTTTCGATCCGCGTTCGACGATTAGAAACCCGAAAAAAACGCGATTTGCCGGGGATAAAGCATGCAGGCACTAACATTTTTCTTCGCGTTTGTGGCGGTGCTGGCGCTGATCGGCGTCGTGGCATGGCTGATCCGCCAATTCGCCGGCAACCGGATCGGCGCGAACCCGAATCGTGGCCGGATGCCGCGCCTGGCGGTGATCGATGCTGCCGCCGTTGACGGCCGCCGGCGGCTGGTGCTGGTCCGCCGCGACAATGTCGAGCATCTGCTGATGATCGGCGGCCCCACCGATATCGTCGTCGAGCCCAATATCGTCCGCGCGACGCCGGCGCGTGATCAACTGCCGCCGAGGCCGGCCGTCGCCGGCCCTGAGCCGCAGCCCCGCGTGGTTCCCCTTCCCGATGTCAGCGGCTGGAGCGATGCCGAAGGCGCGCGCACCGAGCCCTTCGACCATGGCGAGCCTCAAATGCCCGAGGTTCCCCCGCGTCCCGCCCGTCCGCCCTTCGCCGACGAAGTGCGGCGGCCAGCCGCAGCAGAACGGCGCATCGACCGCGATCCCCTGGCAGGCTTTGCGCCGGAACCGATGAGCGGCCGCCCCGAGCCACGTGGCGAGCCGCTGGCCCCCCGGATGGCGCCGCTGCGCAGCGAGCCGTTGATTCCGCGCCCGCCCCGCTCCGGCGAGGCGCCCAAGCCATCGCGTGAGCCATCGCGTGAACCTGCGCGCATGCCGGAACGCGCCGCGCCGCCACCACCCCACCTCCTCCTCCGCCTCCGCCTCCGCCGCCTGCATCGCTGGCGGCGACGCTATCCCCGGCGGACCAGAATCTTGCCGAGATGGCCCAACGGCTCGAGGCCGCGCTTCGCCGGCCAGCCGGCGAAGCCGTTGCGCCGCCGGTCGCGCCAGAACCTCCGCCGGCGCGCACTTCGCCCCGCAGCGAGCCGCCAACTGTCCCGCCGCCCTCGGGAGCGCCGTCCAAGAGCGGGTTTGAAAACCTTGAAGACGAGATGGCATCCCTGCTGGGCCGTCCGAAGAACTCTTCGTGAGGTCGCCGGCTCTTCCGCGTAGAGTTTTAATTCCTAGCCACCCTGATAGCCGCCGGTTCGCTGGCCACCCCTGCGCTTGCGCAGGACATCAGCATCAATCTCGGACAGGGCAATGGCGGCGTCACCGAGCGTGCGATCCAGCTCATCGCGCTGTTGACGGTGCTGTCGATCGCGCCTTCGATCCTGATCATGATGACGTCGTTCACGCGGATCGTCGTCGTATTGTCGCTTCTGCGCACGGCACTCGGCACCGCCACCGCACCGCCAAACGGAGTCATCATTGCGCTGGCCATGTTTCTGACCGCGTTCGTCATGGCCCCGGTGCTGCAGAAATCCTACGACGACGGCATCAAGCCGCTGGTCGCCAATCAGATCAGCGTCGAGGATGCCCTGCAGCGCGCCGCCGTGCCACTGCGCGGCTTCATGCTCAAGAACGTGCGCGAAAAGGACGTGAAGCTGTTCATGGATATGTCGGGCGAGCCGGTGCCGGCAACGCCCGACGAGATGTCGCTGCGCATCCTGATGCCGGCTTTCATGATCTCCGAACTGAAGCGGGCATTCGAAATCGGCTTCCTGTTGTTCTTGCCGTTTCTGATCATCGACCTCGTGGTCGCCTCGGTACTGATGTCGATGGGCATGATGATGCTGCCGCCGGTCGTGGTGTCGCTGCCGTTCAAGCTGATCTTCTTCGTTCTTGTGGACGGCTGGTCGCTGGTGGCCGGCAGCCTGGTGCAGAGCTACGGCGGATAGCGGCAGTCGATATCGTGTGATCGAACAGCAAGCGGTAGCCTGCCGGTCAGCCGCTCACATCATACTGCTTGCTCAGGTGATCGCCGATCTGAACGATCATCGCGACGCATTCCCCGTAGCCGGGCTTTTCCCTGGTCGTCTCGTCCGCCTCGGTGCGAAACTCCCAGCTATCCTCGTTGCGGATCACATAAATCATGATCCCGTCCGGGCAGTCTTCGTGAACCCTGAGTTCGGCCCTCGCCATCGCAATGAGTTCGGCTTCGGTTTTGGCGGGCTTGTTCATGGCGGCGGCTTCCTTCGCATGGTCGGCCGGCCCAAATTGACGTTCCGGCGGGCGTCTGTCGAGGGGGTGGACCGCGATACCGCTACTTCGCCGCGCCGGCGGGCTTAAGTCCAGCGATCGCGGGCAACGAGCCAGTCGGGAACTGGTCGGCCTTCGGCGTTCCCGGCGGCACGATCGCGCGCGCAGTCGCGTCCGGGAAGCGTGAACGCATCTCGCGCAGGAATCCGTCAAGCGTATCGACACTTGCCGCCATCTTTGCGATCTGCGCGAGATCGGAGCCGTTGGAGGCAACCGGCTTGCTCGCTGTCTCGAAGGCAGCGCGATCCGCCTCCCCGCTCATCAGCGGCGCATATTTTTCGCGGAAGCGCGCCAGACCGATGACGTCCTCGGCCAGCGCATACCCGACTGCAGCGCGGAGCACATCGCTTTTCTCCGCAGGGCTCAGCGGCTTGAAGTCGCGCCAGCGATCGGCGTAGTACAATTCGATCTGTTCCGCCGACTCGCGCCATTGCCGCGCCGCCCAGTGGATATCGGAGCGCAGTCGGATCGCCTCGCGGCCGCTGATGTTGGAAATGATGTCGAGCGCCAGGTCGTGGCGGCCGACATCGCTTTGCGCGCGCGCCTCCAGCAGCAGACGCTGCTGACGCAATTCGCCGGAAAGATCTGAAATGCGCGTCGAGCGAAGTGCCGCAATGGCACGCTCGGGCTTGCGATTGGTGAGGTAGACCATCGCCAGCCGCGCCGCCACCTGCGCGCGTGCAGCGCCTTCGAGGCGCTTGTCGATCTGATATTGAAGCAACTCGGCAGCCTGGTCGAGCAGGTCGACCGCAACCAGCCGGTCCGCGAGACGGCGGATCATTTCGTCGCCGCGCCGTCCGATCGGCGTCAGATCGCGATACTCGTAGAACATGCCCAACGCATCGATGGGCGGAAGTTCGTCACCCTTGGCTCCGAGGAAGAGCTGCGCGAACAGTGCCGAGGCTGCATCCTGGCCCTGGCGCGCCACCTCGAGATTGGGCGCCAGCATGTTCGCAAGCCGCACCGCGCCGAACGAATCGGAATAACGCCCGGTATCGGCATAGATGCGCGCCAGCATTTCCAGCGTCTGCACCTCCAGCGCGTCGCCGCGCCAGAGTACCGCAAGGGTCTCCAGTTCGCGCAGCGAATCGGCCTGGCTGATTTCATCGCGCCGTTGTCGCAGCGCGATCTCCAGCAACTTTGCCTCCGTCGCCGCGGCGCGATCGGCTGAAGCGATGGCGCTCCGGTATTCATCCAGCGCATCCCTCTCATGTCCGAGCCCTTCGGCGAGCCTGCCGCGCATCACCGCAATCGCCGGTTTCATTTCCGCCGACGACCCGATCACCTCGAGTTCGCTGGCGCGCTTTGCGGCGCCGGGGAAATCCCTGACCTCGAGCGAGGCCCGCAATGCGTCGGCGATCACGATGCGCTGCAGATCGATCGGCAACGAGGTGATGACGAAATCAACGCTCTTGAACTTCTCGCGAGCGTCGGCCCATTTTCCCTGGCGCGTGCTGGCCATCGCCTTCCAAAGCTGAGAATTGTAGTTGGTCCCTATTGCCGGATTGGCGAGGTCCTTCAGCCCCCGTTCGGGCCGTCCCATCAGGATATTGGCGACCGCGTGCAAGACCAGAACGGCCGGGTCCTCCGAACCCGGCTTGGTATCGGCAAGCGCAAGGTCCAGAACGCCGGCGGCTTCCGGGTACAGGCCACGCGACATGTAGAAGCGGGCAATATCGACGCGAGCCGACGTGTGCTGATCAGGAGCCGCATTCGCCGCCGCGCCCGCGGCTTCGAGCAGCGCATCTTGCCGCTCGCTGAAATTTCCTTCCTGATTCCTGCGCCATTCACCAAGGTCGAAAATCGGCCGAACCGCCGTCGGCGCCCGCTCCGCGCCGGTGCCGGCCGGCGACAGCGTCAGACCGCCGGGTTTGCCGAGAACGACCTTGTCGGAGGCAACCTCGGCCGTCACATCGTCGGAGTTTGGATGAACCGCCACGCCGTGAATCGATTCAAGCAGCGACATCTCGACAAAATCCTGCGGCCTGACGAAACCGCGCGCCGGCGGCATCGCCGTGACCACGAACAGGATGTCGCCCGCGTCCGGATCGACAAACCGGTGCAGGAGTCCCGCTTTGGGCAATGGCACCGTCACGTTGGCAAGCGAGGGCTCGGCAATGTTCCGTATCGCCACCAGCGGCTGGGAGGGTGACTGCACCGCGTCTCCAAACGTCACCGTCCAGTTCACCCCGCCTGGCAGATCTTCGCCCGTCAGCGAGGGCAGTTGCGGCCGGTTGAGACGGATACGTATCGCCTGCCCCTTTTCCAGCGGAACGGCGCTGACGTCGGCGATGGCGCCGCCACCCTGACCGCGGATGGGCTCGAGATCGATCGGCTTTTTGGAATCGACAATCAGCCATAACGTGTCGGCGCGCCGGAACAATGCCGCCGGCGTGGCGGAGGGAAATGAAAAGGCCAGGCGCAGGCCGTCGCTGTCGCGGTTCACCCTCACATTGGCCTGGCTTGCATCGGCCTGGCTCGCAGCGGCTGGAATTGCGGTGGCTGGAATTACGGTGGCTGGAATTGCAGTGGTCTGGCTTGCGTTGGGCGGGTTGGGGTCAGCCCTGGTTTCGGCCACAGGCGGCGGGGGCATTTCGGTTGCAGCAGGCGCGGGCATTTTTGCCGGTACCTCGGCTGCGGCAACCGGCGGCTCCTTTGCGGCAGGAGCAGGCATTTGCGCGTCCGGCGTCTTGGGCATCCTGGGCGCCCGTTCCGGATTGACATCGATATCGGCCTGGGCGGCGGTCTTCTCCGACGCCGGCGGCGCGACTTCGCCGGCCTGCCGTTGTGGCTCAGCCTGGACGGGGGCTTTTTCCACCTCAGCCGGCGCAGCCATCTTTGGAGCGGCCGGCATCGGAGCAGGCCTCATCTCGGCGACCGGGGTGGGGGCATGCGGCGCATCCGAGACGGATTGCAGTATCGAAGGCTTTTCGGCCTGCTGAAATGCGACGTCGATAACGTAGTTCTTCTCCTCGCGGAAGGAATGCACATCGACATCGCCAACCATGGCGATTTCCACCGTGGAGGCTTCGCCTTCGACCTTCTGGGTGATCGACGCCACATTTGGCGGCGCAGCCACCTTGGCGTCGGCGAGATCGAACACGAGCGCCTTGCTGAACAACAGCTTGAGCTTCTGCTCGTTGAGCACCGACGAGATACCGATGCCATCGGGCATTTCGAAGACAAAGCGCACGAATGTCGGCTGCACGGAAGCGCGGACCCGGATCGGTGGGCGCTTCTTCGCCTCCGACAATGCGCGCTGCTGGCGCAGTTCGCGTTCGGCGATCCGCGCCCGCTCGGCCAGTTCACGAACCACATCTGCCGGAAGGGCTGGGGGTGGACCACTCCATGAGTCGGGAAGAAAATCGACGTATACCCGCTCGCCGGCCGTCATGGTGTTGACGGTCACCCTGCGCGCCAATGACAACCTGATTGCCGAGCCGTCCGGATCGCGTCGAGCGGACCCGACATAGTCCGGCACCGCATCGGACACGCTGTCGACGGAGATGTCCACGGGGTGCTCGAACCGGATCACGATGATCGATCCGGCGGTCGTCACTTCGGTCCCGACATCTTCGGAGAATTTGAGAACCAGCCGGGCAAAACCGCCCCCTGCCGAGAACGCAGCCTCCCCCTTGATCGGCGCAGCCTGACCCGATCCGGGGAAAACCAGCACGATCGCGGCGAGTGCTGCGGCGAACCACGCAAGCCAGGGGGACCGCGGCGGGCGGCGGCACGCGCGAGCGCACGCTTGCGACCATGATCCAGCGGCAGCCGTTCGCGCCATTCGGTTTGAGTCTTTCAGTTCGACGATCCGATCGAGGGCCGCGCCAGGCGCGCAGCTCTTGGTCCCTGAATCTAGAATTGGCGATTTA
>CAVRMY010000009.1:0-58315 GCA_963721935.1 uncultured Alphaproteobacteria bacterium | reverse complement strand
CGTTCGGGACGCAGGGGTCGCGGGTTCAAATCCTGCCACTCAGACCATTGTTTTCACGGGCTTAGGTTTTTGGTCTCCCGCCACCAAAACCAGAACTGCAATATGCCCCGGAGTGAAAGCCAATCTGATTTCGTTCTCGCCGGACGCGCGTGCCGCAGCGCCAATCAGGTTGGCGAGGCGCCGACCCGTCCGGAGAAAGTCGAGGCGACGATGACGGCGCCGTCTTTGACCTTCAGGGCAAGCGAGGGCAGTGGTCGCGGCGCAGGGCCGCCGATCACCTCGGCGCTGTTGAGAGGGTCGAAAAGCGAACCGTGGCAGGAGCAGACGAATGCCTTGCGGTCCTTCGACCACATGTTCACGGGGCAGCCTTGATGCGTGCAGGTCGCTGAATACGCAACGACACCGTCGGCGGCGCGCGCCCGCGTCTCGTCGGTAAGTGCCGCTGGATCAAATCGCGCCAGCACCACCAGGTTGAGACGAGAGCCGTTTCGAACGGTGCCGTCCGGCGCCGTCGGAAAGGCCTGCATCTGAGGGCCGCCGAGCGCAAGATCCTCGACCAGAACCACCTGATCCTTCTTGGGGCCGGACAGGAACACGAAGTGGTCGTCCGCCGAAGGAGGCAGCGCTGCGGCATCATCTTCAGCGCGTGCGGCACGACCGAGCAATCCCGTAACAGCCAACCCGAGAAATGTGCGGCGCCGGTAATGCCTGGCCTGCAACCTGCGATCATCGGACATCTCTGATACTCCCGTAATCTTTCGGCAGACGGCGAGCCGTCTACCCCGAAAAGCGTGCGTCTATTCGCTCGCGTTGACAGTGGCGATCAGGCGCAGCGACACCATCGCGAATTCGTCGGAGGCAATATAGCCGACGCGGAAATATCCGTTGACCGGATGTCTGCCGGGCTTTGTCGCCCGCAACCCGATCGCGAAGTCCAACCCTTCGTCCCGAATGGTGGCCGGGACCACGCGACGATCGAAGGTGACGCCTTCGTCCAGGGAGGAAAGCTCCATCACGCGGTTGTTGTAGGTTTTTAGAACGCGGTAGCCCTCGCGTGGCCGCAACGTCGCATGGAGCACCGCCGGCTCTCCGACCTTGGCGGTTATATCAGCTACCTCCACCACATAAGGTGGGTCGTCAGCGGCCGCCTCGCCACTGTTGGGGGGAGCCAACCAGGTCAGCAGCGCGGTGAAGGCTGCGAGAGCGATCAGACGTATCAGCGATATGGCGGACCGATTTTTCATCCGAGAATTCCAAACAGCCGTTCGGCGCGGAAGCGCGCATGGAACCAGGTGCTTTCGTGAAAAAACTGGCCGCCACCGTGGGCGGCCAGTTTTCAGGCAATGCTGGATGTCACTTTGACACAGCAAACACCCAGACAACGCCACCTTGCGGCACTTCCTTCTGCCATCCAACCAACTCGCTCATCAATCCTTGCTGGAAAGCGGCGTCTACACCGTAACCGGACGCTACCGCTATGTACTGGACGCCATTGACCTCATAGGTCGACGGCGGGGCGATGACGCCGGAGTTGGTCTTGAAATGCCATAGCTGCTCGCCTGTTCTGGCATCGTAAGCACGGAACTCGCGATCGTTGGTACCACCGGTGAAAAGCAGACCGCCACCGGTGGTCAGCACCGAGCCCCACATCATTGAGCTTGAATAAAGGTCGCGCCAGGCTCGCTTGCCGCTGTTGACATCATAGGCCTGCAGTTGACCGAAATAGCTTGCCTTGGTGTCGACCGAGAAGTGGAGATCCGGGATGGCAACCCCGGTCCACCACTGCCCTGGAACGCGCTCCTCGACCTTGCCTTCCAGCGTGTTGCAATGGTTTTCGTTGGACGGAATGTAAACCATTCCGGTCTTCGGATTATAGGCCTCGTACGGCCAGTCCTTGCCGCCCCATAGTCCAGGACAGAACTGCGCCGACTTGCCGGTCCCCGGCTTGTGCGCGACGTCGACGTCAGGTCGGCCGGTCTTGGGGTCGATGCTCTTGAAGACATTCTGCGGAACGTATGGCACGGCGTTGATGTAGGAGATCGCACCGTCTCCACCGCGTTTCAGCCAGTACAGATAGCCGTTGCGAGCCGGCTTGAGCAGGCCCTTGGTGGTCGCCCCGTCGCGCTGGAAGTCCACCAGCATTGGGGCGTTCATCTCGTCCCAATCCCACGACTCGTTTTGGTGGTATTGGAAATAGCCCTTGATCTTGCCGGTATCGCCGTCGAGCGCGATGGTTGAGGATGTGTACAGGTTATCGCCCGGACGCTGATCGCCGAACCACGGCGAGGCATTGCCGGTCCCCCAATACACCGTGTTGCTCTGGGGATCGTAGTTGCCGGTCATCCAGGTGGAGGCACCGCCGGTTTTCCAGGTGTCGGCCTTCTGCCAGGTATCGCTGCCTGGCTCGCCGGGTGCCGGAACGCTGTAGGTCTTCCAGGCCGGTTTGCCGGTCTCGGCGTCGAACGCCTGGACAAAACCCCGGACCCCGAATTCGCCGCCGGCGACGCCGACCAGCACCTTGCCTTTCACCACCAGCGGCGCCATGGTCATGTAGTAGCCCGTCTTCCAGTCCTCGACCTTGGCCTCCCAGGCGACGTTTCCGGTCTTGGCGTCAAGAGCGACCAGAACGGCGTCGAGAGCCGGGAAGAACACTTTGTCGCCATAAAGCGCGACCCCGCGGCTGGTGTTGTGCAGAGCGCTGAACCCATCGGGGATCTTGCGCTTGTAGCGCCAGAGCATGTTCCCGTTGGCCGCATCCAAAGCGATGACCTGACTGTAAGGGGTCGAGACGAACATGACGCCATTGTTGACGATTGGCGGCGCCTCATGGCCCGAGTCCACGCCGGTCGAGAATGCCCAGACCGGGACCAGCGACTTCACATTGTTGACGTTGATCTGGTCGAGCGCACTGTAGCTCCAGCCCTCGTAGTTGCCGCGCGTCATGAGCCAGTTTTGCGGCTCAGGGTTGGCCAGGCGGGCGTCGGTGACCGGCGTGTAATCGCCTGCAATTGCGGCGCCGGCCGATCCGACAACCATCAACGCAGCAACGCATTTGTCGAGCATTCTGAACCCGCTCCTTTGAATTGGGTTCGTCGATTTCAAGGTCATGGTCTCTTCCTCCCTCCACTTTAAAAACCCGATTTGCCTGATCGCGCTTCCTGCAGATTGCGAGAGCGTTCAGTTCCGCGACGCGAGGGGGCGCGGCGAGCGACAATTAAGACAATCAATTAAAAAGGGTGATCTAGCTGCTGGCCGCGATCATTCGCCGCATCAAGACGACAACACGGCTATTCCCTCCCATCCACGAAGACGCGGTCATTCAATTTTGTAATTTTGCCCCACGTTAGCGCTGATACTCGCGATCTCCAAACGCCAATATTGACGATGGAGATTAATCGTTTTGCATACCTCCTCGCGCCTGTCCGGCCTCCGTGACAGCTCCGGATGCATTGAAAGTCAGCCCATGTACCGGCGGCCGAATAATCCGTCACATCCCTGCCCGCGCAAATTTAATGTGAGCAGCATGCGGCAACGCCGCAATAATGTCAGAAATGATGTCAGATTATTGGTTGTTGTTGCTTCGAGCGCGTGGCGCTACCATCAATGAAAAATCAGGCGCTCTTGCGCATCACAGCTGGGAGGAAATGCAATGGTCAACATTCAGGTCAATGGACAAGAGCGAACCTTCGGGGGCGACCCCTCGATGCCGCTTTTGTGGTTTTTGCGCGATGAACTGGGTCTCACCGGAACCAAGTTCGGCTGCGGTGTAGCGCTGTGCGGCGCCTGTACGGTGCACGTCAACGGCGAGGCCGTTCGAGCTTGCGGCGTTCAGATGTCGGACGTGGCCGGCAAGAAAGTGGTCACGATCGAGGGACTTGATCCCAACGGTAGTCACCCCGTGCAGGTGGCGTGGCGCAATCTCGGCGTGCCGCAATGTGGCTACTGCCAGTGCGGGCAGATCATGAACGCCGCTGCCCTGCTTGCCAAATCCCCGGCGCCCACGGACGCCGAAATCGATACCGCCATGGCGGGCAATCTCTGCCGCTGCGGCTGCTATCAGCGCATTCACGCGGCCGTTCGCGCCGCCTCAAAGGGGGCGTAACATGACCTATCATCATCGAACCAGCGGACTCATCATCCACAATGTCAGCCGGCGCGACATGCTGAAGGGCATCGCTTCCGTTGGCGGTCTGGTGCTTGCGGCGCAGATCCCGGGCTTGCGGCCGGCGTTCGCTTATCCAACCGGTGCCGACAAGATGCCGAACGGCGTGCGCTCCGACCCCCACATCTTCGTGTCGATCGCCAAGGATGGCACCGTGACCATCGTGGCGGCTCGCGCCGAGATGGGAACCGGCGCGGCGCGCACCACCCTGCCGATGATCATTGCCGACGAGCTCGAAGCAAACTTCGACCGCGTGCGGATCGTGCAGGGCGAGGGCGACGAGAAAAAATACGGCAACCAGGATACCGACGGCTCGCGCAGCGTGCGCCACTGGATACAGCCGCTGCGTGAGTGCGGCGCCAGTGCCCGGCGGATGCTAGAGCAGGCGGCCGCCAAGCGCTGGAATGTAGATGTGGGCGAGGTCCAGGCCGTCAACCACGAGCTGGTGCACCGACCAACCGGCCGCAAACTCGGCTATGGCGACGTTGCCGAGGATGCCGCGGCGCTGCCAACCCCGGCGGTTGACCAAATCCACCTGAAGGAACCGAGCGCTTTCCGCTACATCGGCAAGGGCAACGTGGCGGTCGTCGACCTGTTCGACATCACCACAGGACGTGCTGTTTATGGGCAGGACGTGATGCGGCCGGGCATGAAATTCGCCGTCATCGCTCGCTCGCCGGTGCTCGGTGGGACGATCGTGTCGTACGACGCCAGCGCTGCCATGAAGGTCCCGGGCGTCGAAAAAATCGTGAAAATCGACCCAACGCCCGCACCCGCGAAGTTCGCTCCCCTCGCTGGCGTGGCGGTGATCGCAAACAATACCTACGCGGCGATGAAAGGGCGCGACGCCCTGAAGATCGTGTGGGACGATGGACCCAACAAGTCCTACAACTCGGTTGCCTACAAGGCGCATCTGGAAGAGGCCAACAAGAGCCCCGGCAAGCTCGAGCGCAACGAAGGCGACACCGACAAGGGCCTCGGCTCGGCCGCCAAGGTGATCACCCGCGAGTACTATGTGCCGCATCTGGCACACGCTACGATGGAGCCACCTGCTGCGACTGCGCAGCTCACGAACGGCAAATTGGAGGTGTGGTCGTCGCTGCAGAGCCCCGGCGGCGCCCGCGAGGATATTGCCAAACACCTCAGCATGGAGGTCGCCGACGTCACGGTGCACAACACCCTGCTGGGCGGCGGCTTTGGCCGCAAGTCGAAATGCGACTATGCGATCGAAGCGGCGTTACTCGCCAAAGAGGTGGGACCAAGCCCGGTGAAGGTCGTGTGGACCCGCGAGGATGACATTCAGAACGGGTTCTACCACACTGTGACGGCTGATCGGTTCGAAGCTGGCCTTGACGCCGACAACAAGGTCGTGGCCTGGCGGCAGCGCAGCTCCGCGCCGAGCATTCTGTCGACTTTCGCGCCCGATCCGAAGCATCCCTTCTTCATCGAGCTCGGGCTCGGGCTGGTCGATGCGCCATTCAATGTCCCTAACTTGCGCGTCGAGTTGGGGGAAGCGGAGGCGCATACCAGGATCGGCTGGTTCCGCTCCGTCAACAACATCGCGCATGCGTTCAGCACGCAGTCCTTCGTGGCGGAAATCGCCCACGAGCTGGGGCGGGATCCCAAGGACTTCCTGCTGGAGCTGATCGGTCCGGCGCGCGTCGTTGATTTGAGCAAACAGGTGACGACGCCGTATTGGAACAACGGCGAGCCGACCACGTCCTATCCGATCGATACAGGGCGTTTGCGGCATGTCATCGAGGTCGCTGCCGAGCGCGCCGGGTGGGGCCGTCAGATGCCGAAGGGTCGCGCGCTGGGGCTTGCCGCCCACCGCAGCTTCGTGACCTACGTCGCGACGGTCGTGGAGGTTGCGGTGGACGAGAAAGGACATTACTCCATCCCCCGGGTCGACACGGCAATCGATTGCGGCTACGCGGTCAATCCGGAGCGGATCCGCTCGCAGATCGAAGGTTCGTCGGTGATGGGCCTGACCCTCGCCCAATATGGCGAAATCACCTACAAGAACGGCCGGGTCGAACAGAGCAACTTCAACGACTTCCAGCTCGCCCGGATCAACGAATCGCCGACCGAGACCAGGGTGCATATCGTCGAACACGGTATCGATGTGCCCTCGAGCGGTGTTGGCGAGCCCGGCGTCCCGCCCTTCGCGCCGGCACTTTGCAACGCGATCTTCGCCGCCACCGGCAAGCGTATCCGTCGCTTGCCGATCGGCGATCAGCTCTCGATTTGAGCTAAGGATGGGGGCCGGCCAAACCCGGCCCCCGCCACAAAACATCTGGTACAAACAACCCATCATGGTGCGCGGCGCGTGTGCAGAATGTCTGCACAACCCAAGGCGCGAATCCGCTGCGGCAACATGCGCTCTTATTTGGCGCTGACGGCTGGCCCGCAATTCGGTATCCTGACGCCGCCCCTGTCGGGGAGGACCGAATGCAGTTCGATCGACTGAAACGACGCGAGTTCGTCGGCCTGCTCGGTGCCCTGACCGCCACGGCGTTTCCCGCGCGAGCACAGCAGGCCGCTGTTCCGATCGGATTTCTTCACCAGGGATCTGCAGAGCCGCCCGCCAATACGAATGCCCTCAAGAAGGGGTTGAGCGAGGCAGGGATCGACGGCGAGGCGATCTTGATCGAAGAACGCGCCGCGGATGGTCATTACGATCGACTGCCGGCGCTGGCGACCGAGTTGGTGGCGGCCAAGGTCGCGGTCATCGTAGCGAATTTCCTTCCGGCCGCGCTGGCAGCCGAGGCTGCGACCCAAACGATCCCCATCGTGTTCTTGACCGGTAGCGACCCCGTCAGGTCGGGTCTCGTGTCGAGCATCAATCGACCGACCGGCAACGCCACCGGAATTGCCACGATGTTCACCCTCCTGGGAACGAAGAATCTGGAGTTGCTGCACCAGCTTGTGCCGGGGAGAACTGCGACCGGCGTACTGGCAAATTCGACCAATCCCAATACGGAACACCAGTTGAATGACCTGCACGCGGCGGCGCGCGCCCTGGGTCAGGGGATCATCGTATTTCCCGGCAGCAGCGAGCAGGAGATCGACAGCAGCTTTGCCGCCATGCGCGAACGCCAGATTGGAGCGGTGGTGATTACCGCCGACGGATTTCTGATCAGTCGCAGGGATCAAATCGTCGCGTTGGCAGCCCGCCATTCGTTACCGGCGATGTATCCGCTGAGCCAGTATGTGATGGCGGGCGGGCTGATGAGTTATGGCGCCAATCTTCGCGATGCCTTTCGTCAGGCCGGCAATTATGCCGGAAGGATTCTCAAGGGTATGAAACCGGCCGATCTTCCCGTCCTGCAGCCGACCAAGGTCGAGTTCGTGATCAACCTCAAAACCGCCAGGGTTTTGGGCCTCGAGGTGCCTCCCAATCTGCTTGCGCTCGCTGACGAAGTGATCGACTAACCTTACTGCGTCATAACCGACTTATCCCCTCATCCTGAGGAGCTTGCGCGAGCAAGCGTATCGAAGGACGAGGCCCGGAATTAGGCAACGTGGCCTTCATGGTTCGAGACGGCGCAAGGGCGCCTCCTCACCATGAGGGTCTTATGGCGCAGTAAGACTAAAGCATGATCCGGAAAAGTGTGCAGGGATTTCCCTCGCGACAAACGCGAAACGCGTTTGCGCGGAGATCATGCTCAATCAAGGAGCCAAAGCGCGATGACGATTTAAACCAAATCTCATCTCGCTTCAGAACCGCACCGGCGCTTCATCCAGTTTGACCGCCTTGACTGGCCGACTTCGATTTTTCGTCATGTCGCCTGACGATCTCCGTCATCAGGTAAAACCGATAGATCAGATGAAATCCGATAAAAACCCAGAACACTCCGCCGAGCATCGTCCAAAACGAAAATACCCCCATGATGCCTTCAAATATCGTGTAGAGGCCAAGAACACTCATGATGTATAGCGCGTACAAATATGGAAGAAATCCCAGAAGAACCAGGAGATTTTTCCAGCTCCTTCTGTGCCTCACGGATACGATGAAAAAGTAAGTGAAAAGGCCTACCGAGGCAGCGACGCCGCCCAGAACCGGAGCGTACGTGTACAAGTAGTGATCCTGCGACCATCCCAGGCGAACGAATTCGACGACACCGTAAGTCATCGCGACGAGAATAGGCACTTCGATTCTGGCGGCGACGATGTCGCCTTTGGTACCTTTCAGTTCGGGAGCAACGGTAAAGGAATCCATTTTAGATCCCCTTTCCTCTGTCTGGTTCGTATACCCATAAAACCGGTGGCGGGACACGCCGGGAGATTAGCTGCCGCGCGGCAGCGTGATGATAACTCCGCAACCGCTCCGGTCATCAAAACACGGGAAGTGGCATCCGGCCAGACGCCTTGGGTCGGCCTCCTTCCGATTGGGGACAATCTTGCCGCCAGGGTCCGCTTCTCGACAAAACCCTTCCGCCTCAAACCTCGAGCTTGTCGCCGCCTTTCAGTTGAAGGATTTCGCGGGCTTCATCCGAGGTCGCGACTTCAAGGCCGAGGCCTTCGATGATCTTGCGGGCAAGCACGACCTGCTCCGCGTTCGAGGCCGCCATCCGCCCCGGCGCGGCCCACAGCGAGTCTTCGAGGCCGACGCGAACATTGCCGCCCATGGCTGCGGCCATCGCCGCGATCGGGAGCTGATTTCGGCCGGCCCCAAGCACCGACCACACCATCTTGTCGCCGAACAGCCTGTCCGCCGTGCGTTTCATGTGCAGCACGTCCTCGGGGTGCGCACCGGTCCCGCCTTGAAGCCCGAACACCGTCTGAACGAACAAGGGCGGCTTCACCATGCCGCGTTCGAGGAAGTAATTGAGGTTATAGAGATGGGCTGTGTCGTAGCATTCGAACTCAAAGCGCGTGCCGGTTTCCGAAAGCGTCTTAAGCACATACTCGATGTCCTGAAAGGTGTTTCGGAACACGATATCCTTGTTTTCGAGATGCTTGCGCTCCCAATCGTGTTCGAACTTCCTGAACCGGCTGAGCATGCCAAAAAAAGCAAAATTCATCGAACCCATGTTCAGTGACGCGACTTCGGGCTTGTAGGTCGCGGCCGGCCGCACGCGCTCGTCTACCGTCATGGTCGGCGCGCCGCCGGTGGTCAGGTTGATCACGCAATTCGAGCGCTGCTTGATGATCTTGAGAAACGGAGCAAAGGCCTCCGGGCTCTGATCGGGCTGGCCGGTCCTGGGATTGCGGGCATGCAGATGCACGATCGCCGCACCTGCCTCGGCGGCATCGACCGCGGCGTCCGCGATCTCCTGCGGCGTCACCGGCAGAGCCTTCGACATCGAGGGGGTGTGGATCGCGCCAGTCACGGCGCAGGTGATGATGACTTTGCGGCTCATTCTTTTGCCCTCTTTGTTGCGAGTGGATCGATCATTTCTGGTCGGCCTGTCCAGCCTTGTGCGCGGCGAGAGCCGCCAGGCGTTCGTTGCGCCGCCCGATCAGACCGGAGCCTACGATGGCGACGTTGCGTTCACGGCCAGCCATGATTGTCTCTCACAGTTCTTCCCCCACCCAATACGCCTCACAGCCAGAGATGCGTTCGCGCCTCGCCAGTTTCTTGTAATGATACGAATGTCAGAATCGGACCACCAGCGCTCTTTCCGGTATGCCTTGCGTTCTTCTCTGCCGAGAACGCGTTTTGTCCAGCTTGCCGTGATCCGTGATCACAGTTACAAAAGACGGAAGGCTTGTCGAGTCCTCCTCTCGCGGCATTGCCGCCGACACCAGCGGCATCGCCGCGGATATCAATGGTGCGGCGGAGATTATTCCTTCGCAGCAATCTCGCCGGCAGAAAAGCGGATCGGAATCCGGAAACGATCATGAATCTCGACATCAAGGGCTTGCGGGTGCTGGTGACGGCGGGAGCCAACGGCATCGGGCTCGCTGTCGCGCGAGCCTTCGTGCGCGAGGGCGCCAGGGTTCACATCTGCGACGTGGACGATGCGGCGCTATCGGCGCTTGCGGTCGGCGATCCCGCCATTACGCAGACGAAGTGCGACGTTTCCGACCGTCCCGCCGTCAAGAGACTGTTCGACGAGGTGATCGGGAATCTCCGTGGCCTCGATGTGCTCGTCAACAATGCCGGCGTTGCCGGGCCGACGTCAAAAGTCGAGGAGATGAATCCGGAGGACTGGGATCGCTGCCTGGATATTTGCCTGACCGGGCAATTCAATTGCACGAGGCTCGCGGTACCGCTGCTGCGCAAGAGCAGGAACGCCTCGATCGTCAACATCTCCTCGGCTGCGGGCCGGCTCGGCTTTGCGATGCGAACGCCGTATGCGGCAGCGAAATGGGGCGTGATCGGCTTCACCAAATCGCTGGCGATCGAGTTGGGCGCGGACAACATCCGCGTCAACGCGATCCTGCCCGGTCTCGTCGCCGGCGACCGGCAACGGCGTGTGCTGGAAGCCAAGGCCCAGCAGCGCGGCATTTCCTATGCCGAAATGGAGCGGACGGCGTTCTCCTATACCTCGATCAAGGAATACGTGACGCCGGACCAGCTTGCCGATCAGATCCTGTTCATGTGCAGCCCGCGCGGCAGGACGATTTCCGGTCAGGCGATTTCGATCTGCGGCGATACCCAGATGCTTGGGTAAAGCAAGATGAAATTTGGATTGGACTGTAACCGCGGCGAAGGTGCTCACCCTCTCCCTCGGGGAGAGGGTTGGGGTGAGGGCGCACGGTCTCTCGTCAAAGCAAGGCCCCTCGCGCGATTTGCTGCGCAAATCGACCTCTCCCCGCTGGGGAGAGGTTAAGCGAGCCTGCAAACCGGTGAAACAAGAATCACAAGCGCTACGGGAAGCGGCCGAAACCTATCTCGCTGCGATCTTCGGAATGCCTGGATCAAAACCCAGGGCGTCCTCGATCCATTTCGCCACCCGCAGCACATGAAGGTCCTGCCGGTAGGACCCCACGACCTGGATGCCGAGCGGAAGCCCGCGTCTGCCGAATCCCACCGGCAGCGCCACCGCGGGCGCGCCAAGCAATGTAAATGGCGCGCAGTACGAGGCATCGCCGGTGTAGCCGAGGCCCTCCGGCGCCTCGCCAAATGCAGGCACCGTCAGGATGGCGTCGAAGCCGGACAGCTCGGCAGGCAGCGCCGCGCGCAGCTTTTTCTGGGTGGACTTCGCCCGCAGATAAGCAAAGACGGAATGTTCCTTGCCGGCTTTGACGGCTTTCTTCAAAAAGTCGCTGGTGCGATCGGGGTAACTTTCGACAAGATCGTTGAAGATATCAGCCGCCTCGCTGGAGAGGATGGTGTTGATGGCACTGAAGTTGGAATCAAGTTCGCTCCACTCGCGCTCTTCGATGGCTGCGCCCGCCTCGCGCAGTCTTGCGACAGCCTGCTCGAACACGCCCCTTTGCTCGGCCTCGGCACGTGACCATTGTTCGAACCTGATGACGCGCAGCCGCGGCTTCTCCAGCGCTGGCACGCCTTGATCGGCGTCGATCTGAAAGCGTGGAAGCGGCCGGCCGTGCAGGTCGAGATCGCTCGTGCCCGCCATCAATGAAAGCGCAAACGCCACGTCGTCGACCCGGCGCGCAAAAAATCCGACGTGGTCGAGCGAAGGGGCCAAATGATGCACGCCCGTGCGCGGGATCGCGCCGAAGCTCGGCTTCAGACCAACCACGCCATTGAAGGCTGCGGGCCGAATCACCGAACCCAGCGTCTGCGTGCCGATCGCGAGCGGAACGATACCTGCCGCGACGACCGCGGCCGAACCCGATGACGAACCGCCCGGCGTATGCTTCGAATTCCACGGATTGGTCGTCGGTCCGGGGTGACGCCAGGCAAATTCCGTCGAAACCGTCTTTCCGAAGATCGTTGCGCCGAGATTGCGCAGGCGCTCGACAACCCACGCGTCTCGCGCAGGGATATGATCGCGGTAGATCGGCGAGCCGTTGGTGGTGGGCATGTCGGACGTGGCGATGATGTCCTTGATCGCCACGGGAATGCCCGACAACGGGCCGCCTCGGCGCGTCACATCGAGGGGGAGATATTCGAACGCCTTCAGCACGGGCTCGGCGGCCCTTGCCGCTTCCAGGCAGGTCGCAGCGTACCGGTCTGCCAGCGCCGGGTCGTCCCTGAAGCGGCGCAGCAGTTCGAGAACGCCGGCGGTGGATGGTGCAGCATTATCGTTCATGGGAAATGCCTCCCTCATGAGACCCGTGAAACCGCAAGATGACTGGTGAGCCTGCGCGCGATGTCGCGTCGCAGCGCATTGAACTCCGGCGAAGACACGTCGCGTGGGCGGACCAGATCGATCTGGAAATCGCTGTCGATCCGCCCGGGGCCTGCGCTCATCACCAGTACGCGATCGGCCAGCAGCACGGCCTCCTCGACCGAATGGGTGACGAAAATGGTGGTGACGCCGGTGCGCTTCCAGATTTGCATGAGCTCGTGTTGAAGCTGCTCGCGGGTCAACGCGTCGAGCGCGCCGAAGGGTTCGTCCATCAAAAGGATGTCCGCATTATTGGCGAGCACCCGGGCAATCGCCACGCGCTGCTTCATTCCGCCCGACAACTGGTTGGGGTATCGGTCGGCAAAGCGTTCGAGTCCGACCATCCTGACGAATTCGTCAGCCGTTCTCGAAATCTCCTCGCGCGGCAAATGGCGTTGCCGCGGTCCGAAACTGATATTGTCGCGCACTGTCATCCAGGGAAACAGAGCGTAGTCCTGGAATACCATGCCGCGATCGCTTCCCGGGCCCGTGATGACGCGGCCGTCGATGGAAACGTCTCCGGTCGTCGGTTCCTCGAAACCGGCAATGACGCGCAGCAGCGTCGATTTTCCGCAACCCGAAGCGCCGATCAGGCAGACGAACTCGCCTTTCGGAATGCTCAGATCGACCGGCGCGAGCGCCTCGATTTCGCCGTTGCCGACGGCAAAGCGCTTGGTCACGCCGCGGATATTCAATGTTCCTGGACGGATCGCGCTATTCACGATGCTGCGGGCTCCAGCTCAACAGGCGATTGCTGATTGCCACAATGATCCTGTCGGTGATGAATCCACAGGCACCGATCACGATCATGCCGGTGATGACGAGATCGGTGCGCGAAAGCGTGCGCCCGTCCATCACGACCGAGCCGAGCCCGGTGGGAACGCCGGTCATTTCGCCGACCACGATCAAGATCCAGGCAAAGCCGTGGGCGATCCGCAGCCCACTGAAGATCGCGGGCAGGGAGGCGGGGAGCACGATCTGGCGGAAGATTCCCGCACCACTGCACCCAAGCATCGCGGCCGCCTCGAACAGGCGCGGATCGATCGAGCGCACGCCGAACATGGTGTTCAGAAGGATCGGATAGAAGGCGCCGAGGAAAACCAGAAAGATCGCCGCATTCGGCCCCAGTCCGAAAAAGATCATCGACAGCGGCAGCCATGCGGTCACCGGTATGGGGCGCAGCAGCGAGATCGTCGGATCGAGCAGTTGCCGCATCATCTTGATCCGACCGATCATCATCCCGGAGGGAATGCCGATCAGGGCGGCGAGGAAAAAACCACCATAGACGCGCTGCATCGATTTCCAGACATGGGTCAGGATCGTGCCGCTGAACGCGTCGTCATAAATTCCTCCGAAGGTGAAGTCGTACATCATCACCGCGACCTGCCACGGCCCCGGAATCAGCCGCGTGCCGGTGATCGCGACCGCACGATCCCAGATCAGGATCAACAGGATCGGAAAGCCGGCGCCGAGGGCGATGGCGCGCAAGCTCTCCATCCACTGCCGGTTGCGGCGGCTGCTGCCGGCGGCCGCGGCGGGCAGGCTGTCTTCCGCACTGTTTTCAAGGGTGGTGGCGCGCTCGCTCACGTCGAAGGCTACATGAACTGTTCGGTGATGGCCCGCGACATATCGGGCGCCTGCCGAACCTGTTTCTTCTCGACCATCAACTGGCTGTAGGCCTTCGCGCGTTGGATGAAATCGCCGTCGATCTTCCAGGTCAATTCGACATTGGGGATCGCCATCTCGATCGACGCGCGCTGTTGACCAAGCTTCTGCATCGCAACCTGGACCATTTCGTCGGGATGCGCCATCGCGTAGTCCGTGGCCTTCTTGTGCATCTCCACGATCATCTTGAGCCGGTCGGGGTTCTCCTTGATCATCTTATCGCTCGCCGAAAGGATCATGTTGAGCGAGCCGATCGGGGTGGAGTAGGGATATTCGACCAGCCTGCCGGTGCCGTTCGCAAGGCTAATTCCGGGGCCGGGCTCGGCGCCGACATAGGCATCGATATCGCCGCGGGCGAGCGCGGCCGGCATATCGCTGAACGAAAGCCGGATCGGCTGAATGTCCGAAATCGACATGCCCTCGGCCTTCAGACGCTCCAGGATGACGACTTCCTGGGTCGAGCCGGGGAAAATCGCCACGCGCTTGCCCTTGAGATCCCTGACGGTCTTGATGTCGGATTTTGCGCTGGCAATGATACCCATGCCGCGGTTGGTTGCCGCCGCCACGATCACGACGGGTTCGCCGGCGGCGGCACCGAGCAGGAAAGCGGCAATGCCGTGGATGCAGGTGTCGACGGTGCCGGTGAGCACCGCGTTCTTGCCATCGGTCGGGCTCTCGAACGGGACGACCTCGATCTTGTAACCGGGCGGCGCGAACTTTTCGTAGAAATAGGGGGTGATGCCGTGGATGAGCTTCAATGTGCCGACCCGCAGTACCTTGTCTTCGGCGCGGGCCTGCGGAGAAGAAAGCAGAAGCGACAGCGCAGCGATTGAGACGGACAACAGGCGGGCCAACAGCGACGCAACGGGCATAACGATCCTTTCGAAGCGCAAGATGGATATGGCAGTCTCGATGTAACCCGGCGAGGGCAGCCTATAGCACGCATCAAATCCGCTGAGCTATGCATTGTGCAAGAAGAAGGCTGCCAAGCGTGCATCTTTTACGTGCAGAATTGCTCCATGCGATTGTCGGCTTTCCAGCCGCGAGGACGCACGGGGGAGGGGCAGTGGGAGCCTCGACCACGAATAATGGGGCAAGCGCCGTCCTCGCGCCGCAAGGATTACCCGAACGTGGTAACCTTGTCCGCAAGATGCACTGGATTTGAACCGGACGCGCACTACATTGTTTCATGGTTACCTCGTGTTCCGTTCATTCAGGAGGCCTTGATGATCCTGAAGAGGGTTTTCGGCCGCAGCAGCCATTGGCGCGATGGCGCTTGTCTGGAGCGGTGCTTCGATCGCGGACGAATATCGCGCCGACGATTTCCTGGGCCTCGATCTCTCCACGGCCGTGCTTTCGCCGAAGCCGCTGGGCCCTGCCGCCAGTTTCACGCCGGGTCCGCTTGATGTCACCGTCGATCGCGAAAACAATCGCGTGCATGTCGATGCCAGGCCACCGGCGGCCACGCCCAAGGTCGTGGTCCGCAGCGCCCGCGCGGCCCATCCGCGCGCCGACCAAATGCGGCATGTGACGCAGCCGCGCCTCCTGGCGCGAACGAAGTTTGCCCACCATCATGGCAACCCGCTCGATGCCCAGGCCTTCGATACGCGCGTTCAGGTCTGGCCCTGCAAGTCGGGCGGCATCTGCAACTGGAGGCAATAGCTTGCACCAACGCGTTTTCGCGCGTTGAGGGGCATTGGGCTTTGCGTCAGCCGGCTTCATTTCTTTGGGGAAATCATGGAAAATCTGCAAACTCAGGGCATCAGTCTGCCTCGCCTCGGGCTCGGCACATTCCGCATGCAGGGCGACACCTGCCGCGCAGCGGTTGAAAGCGCGCTCGCGCTCGGCTATCGCCATATCGATACTGCGGAAATGTATGGCAATGAGGATGCTATCGGCGCGGCGATCGCAGCGGCGGGAATTGCGCGCAGGGATCTTCATGTCACGACCAAGGTCTGGAATGACAATCTGGCGCCGGACGCCATTCGCCGGGCGTTCGATACCAGCCTGAAGAAACTCAGGCTCGAGCAGGTCGATCTCTACCTCGTGCACTGGCCGGCCAAGAACATGAACCTGCCGGCCATGTTTGAAACCCTGCTTCGCCTGAAGCAGGAAGGCCGCGCGCGTGCGATCGGCGTCGCCAATTTCAACATCGCGCTTCTGAGAACCGCAGTCGAGGAGATCGGGGCGCCGATCGCGTGCAATCAGGTTGAGTATCATGTGATGCTCGATCAGACGCCGCTGCGAAGATATCTCGCATCGAAGGCGATTGCGCTGGTGGCCTATTGTCCACTGGCGCAGGGCCGCGTGGCTTCCGACCCGACCCTGGCGGCGGTCGGCCGCAAGCATGGCGCGAGCGCCGCGCAGGTGGCGCTGAAATGGCTGCTCGATCAGGACGGCGTTGCCGCGATCCCGAAGGCCTCGCGCAGCGAGAGCCAGCGCGCCAATCTGGACGCGCTCAATATCGGGTTGGACGACGAGGACAGACAGGCGATCGCGGCGCTGCCCAAGGACAGACGCTGCGTCAGCCCCGGTTTTGCGCCGGCGTGGGATTGAGACAGGAAAATGGCCCCTTGCGGGGCCATTCGCCGCTAGCCTTCGTGCGCCGCTAGCCTTCGTGGCGGTGTTTGACGACCACCATCTTGTCGTGGTGGCGCCAGCCATGATCGCGATGCCATCCGTAGTCGCGATGCCAGTTATGATGCCAGCCGTGATCGCGATGCTTGACCACAACGGTCTCGGCGCTCGCAATCGACGGCGCGGCGACGGCAATCACGCCGAGCGCGGCGATAACGTATCCAAGCTTCTTCATCTTATCCTCCTCCATTGAGTGAGGATTAAACATCACAGGAGGAGGGAACGTTCCCAGGGAACAGCAAGAGAATTCTGAACGGCTGTTCACCGACGAGGGTGCCGACCGATGTTCCGAGCGATAACATCGGCCGTACGTCCAAGCGACATGCCTTGCTCACCCAAGAGCCGTGCGGCCGGACTTCGCGTTTCCGGGAACATACCCACGAGGGCATTTGCGCCTGTCACCGCAAGACAGCCCAACTTTTGAGCATGAAGCTCTGCGCGCTGAGCCACGCGCTGAAAGGCCGGAGTCGGTTTGGCGTCGCCGCCATTCTCGATCACAATGCCCTTCAGTTCGTTGTCGAGATAGCTAAGCAAATTCTTCTTTAGCGCGCCAAGGTCGGCGCTGCAGTCACGCATCGCGGCGGAAGCCTCAGCGTCATCGATCAGTGCTAACAGCAGATGCTCCAGCGTGGCGTATTGATGGTTTCGCTGATTGGCGTAGTCGAGCGCTCGACGCGTCGTCACTTCAAATGTGGGCGAAAACGGGAGTGCCCGGTCCATCAGGGCGTCGACCCGTCGCAATCGCAGCACGGGATCAAGGGTCGCCAATAGGCTCTGCTTGTCGCTGATGGGCAGTGCTATGCGTGCCGCGATGATATCGGCGACCCGGCCCGGATCGCGGGTTTGATCGAGGAGCGGCCAAACCTGCGGTATACGAATTTCGTGGGTCGCCGCGTAGCGTTCGAACTGCCTGACAACTTTCTGAATGAGTTCGGGCGCATCGGGGATCGGGCCCTCGCTGGCGTCAGCGACCTCAGCCTGAAAAGCACCTGTCTCCCTGTTGAAGCGGTGGATCACAACGCGCCGGAGTGCCTGCGTCAGGACTTTTAAGGTGCCATTGTGCAGCGGCTCGAGTTCGAGCAACTGGGCAAGGACGCCAATTTCGTAGATATCCTCAAATCCAGGTTCCTCAACCTCAGCTTCCTTTTGGATGGCCAGAACCACCTCGCGCTCGCGCGCAAACGCATGGTTGAGGGCGGTTACGGTCTTTTCGCGGCCTACAAACAGAGGGTAGGTCGCTGTCGGGAATGGAACGAGGTCTCGAAGGGGAATGGCCGGGTAGCTTGCGGCGCCCGTTCGCGGTTTTGTGGCCGGTGCCGCGGTATCGCGGCGCTCAACTTGGAGTAAGGCCGACAAGGTGTTCCAGTCGGCAACACCAAGCATTCTGGAAACCAGCTCCAGGCTCTCGCTGTGGCTGATGTTGATAGCCTTGTGGTCCAGGGATTTGCGCAGTGTCTGCGCCATAGCTTTGGCATCGCGAAAATCGCGCATCGGATTCGTCCTCTGCATGAGCGAACCAGGCGTGTCAGGTAGTTGCGTTGCTGACCCGGTCGCTCGGGCAAAGGGAGGCCGATAAGGCTCGATACGTTCACCGTTCCGCTAAGGGTGCAACCAGCAGGTCGTATCAACCTGATCGAAAAATGGCCCAAAGACGGTTTGGTGTCAATCACCTGTTGCGTGGAGAACGGAGCCCTACCGATATGCGAATGGGGCGTCGAGATATGGCGTGAGAAGTCCAACGACTGGGAGCCATTTGCGGAAACCAGCGTCGTTTGATGCAGACCACGCCTGCGCTTGCGCAAAACCTGGAGCCATCGCATCATCGAGCAACAAGAAAACATCTTTCGGGAGAGCGCCAGCATGTCCAGTTTGTCACGCCGTCATTTTCTTGCAGGTTCGGCCGCAGCCGCCCTGTCGGGGCCTTTCGCCTCGTCCGCTTCTGCTGCGATGGGTCCGGCGGACAAGTTCGATCTCGTCATCAAGGGCGGCGATGTGCTCGATCCCAGTCAGTCCTTGCGGGGAAAACGCGATATCGGCATCCGTTGGGGCCTGATCGAGGCCATCGAGGCGGATATTCCCGCCACACGCGCGTCCAAGCTGATCGATGCCTCCGGCAAGCTGGTGACGGCAGGCCTCGTCGACCTGCATTGCCACGTCTACCCCTACGGCTCGGCGATCGGCATTCCGGCCGACGAACTGGTGCAGTTCCAGGGCACGACCACGGTGGTATCGGCGGGCGATGCCGGCGTCAACAATCTGGCAGCACTTCGGCGATATATCGTGGCGCAGTCGCGTGCGCGGATCTACGCCTTTGTCCATATCGCAAATAACGGCCTGTCGGCATTCCCGGTTGCCGAGCTCTACAATATCGACAACGCGCAGGTCGAAGCCTGCGCGATGGCGCTTGCCGAAAACCCCGATTTCCTGATCGGCGTCAAGGTGCGGATGTCGGAAAACGTGATCTTCAAGCACGGCCTCGAACCGCTCAAGCGCGGCATCCAGGCCTGCGAGATGTGCGGCTGGCCGGCCAAAATGATGGTGCATATCGGCGGCGTCGAGACCCCTCAGTTGATGTCCGACATCCTCAACCTGCTGCGCCCGGGTGACGTTCTGACCCATGCTTACTCCGGCGCGCCGAACATCGCCGGCGCCTTCACCAACATCGTGCAGGATGGCAAGCTCCTGCCGGCGGCGCTTGCCGCCAAGCAGCGCGGCGTGATCTTCGACGTCGGTCATGGCGGCGGCAGTTTCGACTTCACGGTGGCGGAGGTGGCGATCCCCGGCGGGTGTACGCCGGATACGATCTCGTCCGATATCCATGTGTTCTCGGGCAATTCGCCGGGCATGCCGTATCTGCCCAACGTCATGAGCAAGTTCATGGCAATGGGTTTCTCGCTGGAGCAGGTGGTGACCATGGCCACCACTTCTCCTGCCAAAATCATCAATCGCGCGCCCAAGATCGGCACGCTGCAGATCGGCGCGCCCGGCGACGTTGCGATCATGGATATGGTCGAGGGGCCGGTTACTTTCGTCGATACGCGCAACAACAAGCGTGACGGCAGGGTTTTGCTGAAACCGGTGCAGACCGTGATCAACGGCGTGCCATTCGGCAGGCCATATCAATCGCCGTTTGCGGTGAGGTAATGCCTTGACGTCGCCCTTGTCCTTTGCCGGTTCAGACCTTATGCAAGTAAGCAGAACCCGAGACCCTTTGAATGGCCGACCCTATCCAGGAAGTTCTGCACGCCTTCGCCAACGGCGAACTCGTCGTCGTCACCGATGACGACGATCGCGAAGGCGAGGGCGACCTGATCGTCGCCGCCTCGCTTTGCACGCCTGAGAAAATGGCTTTCATCATCCGCCACACCTCCGGCATCGTCTGCGCCCCGATCACCACCGAAGATGCGCGTCGGCTGCGGCTCGATCCCATGGTCGCGCACAACGAATCCAGCCACACCACCGCCTTTACGGTCTCGATCGACTACAAACCCGATGGCGGCACCGGAATTTCAGCGGACGAACGCGCGTCCTGCTGCCGGGCGCTGGCCAATCCGAATGTCGGCGCCAACGATTTCGCCCGCCCCGGCCACGTATTCCCGCTGATTGCGCGGGACGGCGGCGTGCTGTTGCGCTCTGGTCACACGGAAGCCGCGGTCGACCTGTGCAAGCTGAGCGGCCTGCCTCCGGTCGGCGTCATCAGCGAGCTGATGAACGACGACGGCACCGTCATGAAGGGCGAACAGGTTGCGAAGTTCGCCAGGGCCAACGATCTCAAGCATGTCACCATCGCCGACATGATCGCCTACCGCCAGGCGCGGGAAAAGCTGATCGAACGCGTCTGCACCTTCACCGCCGACAGCCCGATCGGGCCGATGCAGGGCTTCGCCTATCGCTCGCCGTTCGATTCGATCGCGCACGTGGCCTTCGTCTACAACGGCGTCGGCGACGGCAAGAATGTGCTTACCCGTTTTCACAAGCCCAACATTGTCAGGGATGTTTTCACCGGGCCAAAGAACATGCAATCGGTGCTCGCGCATTTCAAGAAGAACGGAAGCGGTGTCCTGGTGTACTTGCGCGACGGTGCTGCCGGTGTGCCGGTGTCGCCGCTGCCGGAGGAGAAGACCGCGGAGGCCGACCGCAACAGGCAATGGCGCGAGGTCGGCGTCGGCGCACAGATCCTGCGCGATCTCGGCGTCACCTCGATAAGGAATTTGACGTCGTCGGTGCACGACTACAAGGGGCTGTCGGGCTTCGGCATCGAGATCCTGTCCAGCGAACAGCTTGAAGGCTGAACTTCAGGGATTTAGCTGATATAGTCGCGCATTCCGCAGACAAAGATTGCGAAAGGATGTTCCATGAGCGTACGCCCTCAAACCAAGGACAAGCCGTCCCCGGTGAGCTTCCAGTGGGACGATCCCTTCATGCTCGACGAGCAGCTCACCGAAGACGAGCGCATGATCCGCGACACCGCGCGGGCCTACGCACAGGACAAGCTGTTACCGCGCGTCATCAAGGCCTATCTGGAGGAGAAGGTCGACCGCGACATCTTTCGCGAGATGGGCGAACTCGGCCTGATCGGCATTACCTTGCCGGAGGAATATGGCTGCGCCAATGCCAGCTATGTCGCCTATGGCCTGGTGGCGCGCGAGATCGAGCGCGTCGATTCCGGCTACCGCTCGATGAATTCGGTGCAGTCCTCGCTGGTGATGCATCCGATCTACGCCTATGGCGACGAGAACCAGCGCAAGAAATACCTGCCCAAGCTTGCCACCGGCGAATGGATCGGCTGCTTCGGCCTGACCGAGCCGGATGCCGGCTCCGATCCGGGCGGTATGAAGACCCGCGCCGAGAAGACCTCTGGCGGCTACCGGCTCACCGGTTCCAAGACGTGGATTTCGAACGCGCCGATTGCGGATGTGTTCGTGGTATGGGCGAAGTCGGCCGAACACAACAACCAGATCCGCGGATTCATCCTCGAAAAGGGCATGAAGGGGCTGTCGGCGCCGAAGATCACCGGTAAGCTCTCGCTTCGTGCTTCCGTCACCGGCGAAATCGTGATGGAAGGCGTGGAGGTTCCGGAGAGCGCGCTTCTGCCCAACGTTTCCGGTTTGAAGGGTCCGTTCGGCTGTCTCAACCGCGCGCGCTACGGCATTTCCTGGGGCGCGATGGGCGCTGCGGAAGACTGCATGCACCGCGCGCGGCAATACACGCTCGACCGCAAGCAGTTCAAACGGCCGCTGGCTGCAACCCAGCTCGTGCAGAAGAAGCTCGCCGACATGCAGACGGAGATAGCCATCGGGCTGCAGGCCTCGTTGCGCGTCGGGCGGCTGATGGACGAGGGCAAGATGGCGCCGGAGATGATCTCCATCGTCAAGCGCAACAATTGCGGCAAGGCGCTCGACATCGCCCGCGTCGCGCGGGACATGCACGGCGGCAACGGCATCCAGATCGAATATCACGTGATGCGGCACACGGCGAACCTGGAAACCGTGAACACCTACGAGGGTACGCACGATGTCCATGCCTTGATCCTCGGCCGTGCCATCACCGGCATCCAGGCGTTTTCGTAAGGCGAAGCCGTTACCCGTCAATTTCGTCATGCCCGGCCTTGTGCCGGGCATCCACGTCTTCACTTTATGGCAAGAAAGACGTGGATGGCCGGGACAAGCCCCGGCCATGACGAGCGATTAATGCCAACCCTTGGTCTCCCCATGCCCGACAATGACGACGTCCCGTTCAACCGCAACTTTCCGCTCAAGCCGGGGGTCGTGGAGGAAATCCGGCCCGGGGTGCGGCGGATCCTCTGCAACAATCCGAGCCCGTTCACCTTCACCGGCACGCTGAGCTATATCGTGGGTCAAGGGAAGGTCGCGATCATCGATCCCGGACCCGCCGATGAGACCCATGCCGCGGCGTTGCTCGATGCCGTGCGCGGCGAAACGGTAACGCATATTCTGGTCACCCATACCCATCGCGATCATTCGATGAATACCGCACCGATCAAGGCGGCAACTGGCGCTGCCGTGCTGGCGGAGGGGCCGCATCGCGCATCGCGGCCGCGCTTTGAAAGCGAGAGGCACAATCCAGAGTCCGGCGCCGATCGCGACTTCCACCCGGACGTCCGGGTGAAGAACGGCGACATTGTCGAGGGATCGGGCTGGAGGCTGGAAGCGGTGGCCACCCCCGGCCACACGGCCAATCATCTGGCGTTCGCCTGGCCGGAGCGGAACATGCTGTTCGTCGGAGATCATGTGATGGGCTGGTCGACCTCGATCGTGGCACCGCCCGACGGATCGATGATCGACTACATGGCCTCGCTCGAAAAGCTCACGCAGCGGAGCGAGGATTTGTATTTCTCCGGTCACGGTCCGGAAATTCCCGAGGGGCCGCGCTATGTCCGCTTTCTGATCCGCCACCGCCAGGCGCGGGAAGCTTCCATCCTGCACCGCCTGGCCAAGGGCGCGGCGGATATTCCGACATTGGTGCGCGCCATCTATATCGGCATCGATCCGCGGCTGATCAATGCTGCCTCCTACTCCGTGCTGGCGCACCTGGAGGATCTGGTCGGGCGCGGGATCGTGGCGACCGATGGCGATCCGGTCATTGGTGGAACCTACAGGCTGGCGGCCGCCTGAGGCGCCTCTGTCATTGCGAGCGCCAGCGAAGCAATCCAGCTTTTTGCGGGCAAAAGACTGATGGCTTCGTCGCTTCCGCTCCTCGCCATGACGAAGACGGGTCGCGTCTGGCCCCCCGGAATGGCGTACGCCTCACTTTTTCACCACCTTCGGCGGCGCCTTGGGCGGCAGTACCGGCTTCTTGACTGCCGGCCTCTGGCTGTCATTTTCTGCAGCGTTGTTGAGGTCATCGATCAGCTTGCGCACGCGCGCGGCGTTGCTGCCGAAGTCGCTGTCGAAGTAGCGTGAGGCGGAACGGATATCGACACGCGAGTCATCGCCGTCGGCCGTCACGCGGATCGACACGTCCTCGCGAAATCCCATGATCGGGGTACGCGCTACCGCCTCGATGCGGCCGGTTCGGCGCGGTAGCGTCGGCGGTCGCTCGTCGATGACGAGCCATTTGCGACGGGTCACCAGACGCAGCGAAAGTTCGTAGGCGCGCAGCACGGGGACCTCGAGTTCGACGGTTTCGATATCCGGATAGGCGATCCGCTGCTGCTCCGCCGAATATAATCCGGCATAGACGGCGGGATTGGTGCCCTCGCCAGTGCGCAGCCGCGCCAGCGCCTCGAACCGCGGGGGATCGACCGGGTCGGTGGTAATGTCGTAGATCGGCGGCAATTTGCGGTACTGCACGGCAAGATAGGCGGGATAGGCCAGCAGCAGTGCATTGATCAGGAACGCCAGGAGGATGCGGCTTATGCCGCGAGAGCCGTTTTGCCAGATCGCAATCGCACCCGCGATGCCGAACAGAATTGAAATAACGGCGATAGCGAGCGCGCCGAAGAAGGTCGCAAGCGCCGGTTTGATCTCCAGGAAGCCGAAGCGCACGATGACGATCGATACCAGGACCGCGACGACCGAAAATACCGCCAGGTTGCGCGACCAGGACGCGAGGCGCGACACGGGCTCCGATTGATAGGGAGCGGAAAACCTGCGGGCCATCGCTTCCGTCTGCCGGGTTGGATACTGCCGGTTCAAAATCGGTTCGGCTTCAAGCCAAACCGCTTGACACGGACCTATAGCGTTTTCGAGCGAAGTGTACAGCGGTTGGCGTGAAGAAAAACCGCGTCAGAATCAAGGAACTGAGCCTCGGTTCTGACCTAATCAGAACCGAGAGATCGGCTCCCTCAAGCCGCCGCGTTCGGGAAGCTGTAGCTCTTGAACTGGTCGCGCAGCGCGGTTTTCAGGATTTTTCCCGTCGCCGTGTGTGGAATGGCGTCGACGAATACGATGTCATCGGGCATCCACCACTTGGCGATCTTGCCATCCATGAATTTCAGGAGATCCTCGCGCGTGATTTTCTGCCCCTGCTTGAGCTGCACGATCAGAAGCGGACGTTCGTCCCATTTCGGATGGTGAACGCCGATCACGGCGGCCTCTGCCACCGCAGGGTGGCCGACCGCGAGATTCTCCAGGTCGATCGATGAAATCCATTCGCCGCCGGATTTGATGACGTCCTTGGAGCGGTCGGTAATCCGCATGTAGCCGTGCTTGTCGATGGTTGCGACGTCGCCGGTGTCGAAATAGCCGTCGTCGTCGAGGATATCGGTATCGACGCGGAAATAGGCCTTCGACACCGCCGGACCGCGAACCTTGAGCCGGCCGAATGTCCTGCCGTCCCACGGCAGTTCCTTGCCGGCATCGTCGGTAATCTTCATCTGCACGCCGAACGGCGGATAGCCCTGGGTCTGGAGAATATCGAGTTGCTCCTCGCCCTTCAGTTCGGCGAACGGAGGTTTCAGCGCCGCCAGCGTCCCGATCGGGCTCATCTCGGTCATGCCCCAGGCATGCCGCGTCGTCACGCCCATGTCGACGAACGACTTGATCATCGAGCGCGGCATTGCCGAGCCGCCGCACACCACCATTCTCAGGTGCGGAAGCTTCAGGTTGTTGGCAGCCATGTGATTGAGCAGCATCAGCCACACCGTGGGAACCCCGGCGGTGTGGGTCACTTTTTCCGTTTCCAAAAGCTCGTACACGGAGGCGCCGTCGAGTTTCGCTCCCGGCAACACCAGCTTGGTACCCATCGAGGGAGCGGAGAAGGCGATCCCCCAGCTATTGGCGTGGAACAGCGGAACCACCGGCAGCATGGTATCGCCGGCGCAGGCGCCGAGCGAGTCGCCGGCATTGGCCATCAGCGCGTGCAGCACGTTGGAACGGTGCGAATAAAGCACGCCCTTGGGGTCGCCGGTGGTCCCCGACGTGTAGCACATCGCAGCCGCGGTGTTCTCGTCGAATTCCTTCCACGTGAAATTGCCGTCGACATCCGCGATCCAGTCTTCGAAGGCTACCGCGTTCTTCAGCGTGGTCTGCGGCATATGTGCGCGATCGGTGAGGATGATGAAACGCTCGACGCTCGGCAATTTGTCGGCAATCTTTTCCAGCATCGGCACGAACGTGATGTCCGTCATCACCACGCGGTCCTGGGCGTGGTTGATGATCCATGCGATCTGATCGGGAAACAGGCGCGGGTTGACGGTGTGGCAGATCGCGCCGATACCCATGATGCCGTACCATGCCTCGAGATGGCGCCAGGTGTTCCACGCGATCGTGGCCACGCGGTCGCCGAGCTTGATGCCGTCGCGGTCAAGCCGCTGTGAGATCTTCAGTGCGCGCTTGTAGATTTCGGCGTAATTGGTGCGGTGGATGGGACCTTCGACCGACCGCGTGACGACCTCCTGTGTCCCGTGGAATTGAGCGGCGTGTTCGAGAATCCGGTGACACAGCAAAGGCCAGTCTTGCATCAACCCAAGCATATGGGTCCCTCCTTGATGTTCGATCGCATGCCGCGATTTTTTTGCGGAATTGCCGTCAACCTTAGCGCGGGGAACGCGCGCCGCAAATGGCCTTGTCGCAGGTGGAACGGCTGCATCGCGGCAATGGTTACCGCGGTAGCGGTGACGATTGGGTTGTGCGGACTGGCTGATGCGGCCAAGCGTCAGGTGGCAGTGCCGTTGCCAAAACCTCGCCCGGCGCAAACGCCGGCTGCGAAGCCGGAGGGGCCGGCGGAGGGGCAGGGCACGAGCGAGGAGGAGGCGGACGCGCCGGCAAAGGAGCGCCCCGCGCCCGCGCCCCGGCTCTCCGCCTGCCGGCTGGCATTGACGGAGGCGATTGCGATCGCTCCCAGCATTGCCGACATCCATGGTCCCGGCGGCTGCGGGGGACAAGACCTCGTCCGGCTCGAGGCCGTGGTTCTGCCCGACAGGCATCAGGTCGCGCTCAAGCCCGCCGCCATCCTCCGTTGCGAAATGGCGACCGCGGTCGCCGACTGGATTCGCACCGACATGAGCGACCTTGCGGAGAAGCTCGGCAGCCTGATCGCCGACCTCGACAATTTCAACTCCTACGAATGCCGGGGTCGCAACCGCATCCTGGGCGCCCAATTATCCGAACATGGCCGCGCCAATGCCTTGGACGTTCGTTCCCTCAAGCTCGCCAACGGTCGCGTGATTTCGTTCACCGATCGCACAGTACAGCGAGACTTGCGCGAAGCGGTCTTGCATTCGGTGTGCGCCCGCTTTTCGACCGTGTTGGGTCCGGGCTCGGACTGGTACCATGAGGATCACATTCATCTCGACCTGATGGAACGGCGAAACGACTACAGGATTTGCCAGTGGAACGTATGGGACCCGCTGCCGCAGATCGCACCGATGTTGCCGGCCGAGCGCCCGGAACAAGCGCCGCCACGCGAGGTCGCCGCCAAACCCGACGCCGAAAAAACCGATTCAAGTGAGACCGACCCTCATGCCAAACCGGTCGTGGAAAAGCCGCAGCCGACAAAAAAGCGCCGGTAAAACCGGCGCTTTTTCTCGAAAATCCGACCCGATTGGCTGGTTCGAGACGGCGCAAGGCGCCTCCTCACCATGAGGGTCTTATGACGCGGTAAGACTAAAGCATGATCCGCAAAAAGTGTGCAGTGCTTTTTCCCTCACGACAAACGCGAAACGCGTTTGCGCGCAGATCATGCTCGATCAGGGAGCTAAAGCGCGATGACGATTCAACCAAATCCGATCGCGCTTTAGCGCACCGCGCCAAAGCGGGTGTCGCTTTGCAAGGCTACCTGCGAACCGGAGCCGAAAGGCGAGTCGCTGTGGTGCGGCGCGAGCACCACGACAATGGTGCCCATCTTCACCCGGTTATACAGGTCAATCACGTCCTCGTTCGTCAAGCGGATGCAACCGGAGGAGATCGACGAACCGATATATTCGGGCTGGTTGGTGCCGTGGATCCGGAACAGGGTGTCCTTGCCGCCCGAGTAAAGATAGAGGGCGCGCGAACCCATCGGATTGTCCGGTCCCGGCGCAACGTAGGTCGGAACGCCCAGGCGCTCAATCTCGCCCTTGGTCGGATGCCAGGCCGGCCACTCGGCCATGCTGCCGATCTTGGCGATGCCCGACCACGCCATGGCTTCCTCGCCAACGGTGATGCCGTAGCGAATCGCCTTGCCGTCGTTCAGCACGAAATAAAGATAGTGGTTGTCGGAATCGACCACGATCGTGCCGGGCGCCTCCTTGCGCTGAAACTCCACGATCGCGCGGCGGAAGTTGTCCGGCGGCTGCACATTCTCGTAGCGAATCTTCGCCAGGAGCTCCTTGTCGTGCTGCTTGAAGGCGCCTGTGTTGGTCGCCTCATAGGTCGCCGTTTCCATGCAGCCCGAAAGCAGCAAGCCGGCAGCCAGAACACCCAGTGTCAGTTTGAGCAACGACATCTTTTACTTCCATCCAGTGGGCTTACGCGGGCGCAACATGCACCTTAATCGCGGGGATTCCAAAGGTGCGTCATTATCCTCGAAACCGGCGAGAACTCCAGACCTTAGATGCCTGTCCCGCGCTGCCGAAGGCAGCCTGTGTCTTTTTTGCCGCAAGCTCCTAAGGGCCAGTTAATTCTCGCGAAAATCAGCGATGGCAACCGCCGAATCAGCCGCGTGCCTGTCACCGCTGGGGTCAGGGCCACCTTGCCTTTGCGCCCGGGCGGTCATCGGCCGGTCATCGGGCGGGGTCATCGGGCGGTCACCGGGCGGTCACCGGGCGGTCGAGGCGACCGGGCGGTCACCGGGCGATCACCGTACCGATCATGAAGGCCGGCAGACAGGGTCCTTAGGTCGGGTTCGAACAACCGCATCCTGTCGCGGCAGCCGTTTTGAATGTTGAAAGCGAAAGACCGCTCGCAAATCCAGATTCTTAGTGGCGTTTTGGATTTGACCAATCGTTTTTGATACCGCATCACTCGGCAAACCGGTCGGTTGATCAGCCTTGGCAGTCTGGAGTTCTCGATGTTTTCGGTTTTCGTCCCTTCAGAAACCTCGCTCAAAAAGGCAACCGTGACCGATCTCGACGCCCTGCCGGAGAGTGCGGTCTGGATCGACCTCGTCAAACCGACCATGGCCGAGGACAAGGCGGTGGAGCGGTTGGCGGGGATAGCGGTCCCCACCCGGGAAGACATGCAGGAAATCGAGATATCGAGCCGGCTCTACGTCGAGAACGGCGCCCGCTACATGACCGCAACGCTGATGTGCGGGGCGGACACGGAAAATCCGCGCACCACGGCCGTTACCTTCATACTCGCCAACCACCGCCTGGTAACCGTGCGCTACGACGAGCCGAGGCCGTTTGTGCTCGTGGAAAACAAGCTGGCACGTTCCTGCGCCTCCAGCGTCACCGGCGAAATGGTGCTGATGGAACTGCTGGATGCGGTGATCGACCGCAATGCCGACATTCTGGAGCGCGCCGGCGGCGACATGGACGCGATCAGCCACGACATTTTCGAACCTGAGGGTGCGGCGCGTACCGGCCATGCCAAACGCTATTCCGATATTCTCATCGCGATCGGGCACAAGGGCGATTTGACGTTGAAAGTGCGCGAGAGCCTGGTTTCCATCGGGCGGATGGTGACCTTCGTGGCGGCTGCGGTCGACGGCGTCAAGTGGTCCAAAGACATGCGCGAGCAGCTCAAGACCATGCAACGCGACGTGACCTCGCTGACCGACCACGCCTCCTATCTCTCCAACAAGATCACCTTCGTGCTGGATGCGATGCTGGGCGTCGTCAATCTCGAGCAGAACAATATCATCAAGCTGTTTTCGGTGATGGCGGTGGTGCTGATGCCGCCGACCCTGATCGCCTCGATCTACGGCATGAACTTCAAGGATATGCCGGAGCTGGAATGGCATCATGGCTATCCGCTCGCAGTAGTGGCGATGCTGGTCGCCGCAGTCGGGCCCTATATGTATTTCAAGTGGAAGAAATGGCTCTAGGCGGCCGTCATGCGCGGACCCGATCGGACCTGATCCGGCATCCATCGGCCTCATGACATGGCAAGCCGGCTGTTCCTCGAGGTTAAGAAACTGCGTCACGCTGCTGGCGGGGCGCGTGAATTGCTCCGCTAAAATTTGAGCGTTGGACTGAACGTTTGCGCGACGGCTTTCTGCGATAACTTCGTATCGATCGCGAGGACCGCAATGGTTGAGAAAGTCATAATGCAGCTACGTAACGTCATCGACTTCGCCAGCTACCAGCAGGGCCGCGACATTGCCGGCCGGGCGCAGGCGATCCCGGCGCGGACCTGCCGGCATTGTGGCGCCGTGCTGTGCGAGGGCGAACGCGAGGATGAGTGCTCCAGCATTTCCAACGCGGTCGAATCGCTGCGCTGGCAGGCGGCGCAAATCCTGCGCGGCCTGGTTTGACGTGGATGCTTCTGGAAGCACTCTCAGCGCAAGGAACGCTGGCCTCAACTTCCGGCCTCATCCTGAGGAGCCGCGAAGCGGCGTCTCGAAGGATGGTAAAAAGGCCCGTTCCTTGCCTTCTCATCCTTCGAGACGCGGCCAAGAGGCCGCTCCTCAGGATGAGGTCACCCCAGCTAGGCTAGACGTGCTGGCCGCCGTTGATGTGGACCTCCGCGCCGTTCACGTAAGAACTTGTTTCAGTGCACAGCACATAGACGATCTTGGCGACTTCGTCCGGGGTGCCGAGCCGGTGCAGCGGGATCTGCTGTTCGACGATCTTCTCGGTGCCCGGCGAGAGGATCGAGGTGTCGATCTCGCCCGGCGCGATCGCGTTGACCCGCACGCCATGGCGGCCGAAATCCGAAGCCATCTCGCGGGTGAGCGAGGCCAGCGCCGCCTTCGACGTAGCATAAGCCGCCCCCGCAAACGGGTGCACGCGGGAGCCTGCGATCGAGGTCACGTTGACCACCGAGCCCTTCGCGGCCTTCAACTCCTCGATCAGCCCGCGAGCCATCATGATCGGAGCAAAGAAGTTGACCCGGAACACATGGCTCCAGGTCTCGATGTCGGTATCGATGCAACCAAGCCGCGCGCCGCCCTCCGCCTTTGGCGAGATAGCGGCGTTGTTGACGAGGGCATGCAGCATGCCGCCTTCCAGCCGGCGGCGGATTTCGGAGATCGCACGCGTCGTGTCGTCATGGTCGGCCAGATCGACCTGGATGTGGTCGTCCGGTCCTGCATCCCACGGGCAGTCCTCGGGGAACGGATGACGCGAGCAGGTAATGACGCGCCAGCCGGCCGAGGAAAAGCGGATCACGGTCGCATGGCCGATGCCGCGGCTGGCACCGGTGAGGAGCAACGTGCGCCGAGGTCCGCTGTTGGATGAAGTGGGCATGACCTGTTCTTTCGTTTTCGTCATGCCCGGCCTCGCGCCGGGCATCCACGTCTTCAAACTGCCTGAGCGTGCAAGTCGTGGATAGCCGCGACAAGCCCGGCCATGACGCTCCGAACTCTTATGGATACAACCTTACCTTGGTCCATGAGGATTTCGGCCCCTCGCGGCAGAATTCGATGCGGTCATGCAGGCGGAACGGGCGGTCGTGCCAGAATTCGAATTGCAGCGGCACGATACGCCATCCGCTCCACCCGGCAGGGCGCGGCACCTCGCCGACCAGGTATTTGGCGGCGACTTTTGCGATCGCCTGCTCAAAGGCAAACCGGCTTTCCAGCGGTTGCGACTGCTTCGAAGCCCAGGCGCCGAGCTGGGCCTGTTTTGGCCGGGTGGCGAAATAGGCATCGGCCTCGGCGTCGCTGACCGGCGACACGGTGCCGCGGATGCGGACCTGCCGGCGCAGGGATTTCCAGTGAAAAAGCAAAGCCGCCTTGGGATTTGCGGCAAGTTCGCGGCCTTTTGCGCTGGCGATGTGGCTGTAAAACACGAAACCTTCGTTGTCATAGCCCTTCATCAGCACCATCCGCACGTCAGGCAGGCCCGTCGCATCGACGGTGGAAAGTGCCATGGCGTTGGGATCATTCGGTTCCGCCTTCGCCGCTTCCGCAAACCATTCGCCAAACAGCGCGAACGGCTCTTCTGCCGCGGTGAAATCACCGGATGTTAAGGTTGTCGGGTGTTTGATGGAGGTCGTGTCCGTCATTTGGAGTCCAAGAGTTGCGCCCGCCCGCGGCCAGATGCGCGTTGCAGTCCCGTACCGGGCCAGCCTTATATAGGGCATGGGAGCGCTTTGGCCTATCGACGATCGGAGGCGCCGGCAGGGTGGTGGCGGTGGTCCTGATCGGCGCGGGCAACGCCGGCTGCAGCCTGTCGCGTACCGACACTCCTTTCGCCAAAATCGGCGACGATCTCACCGGCTCCCTGACAGGTTCCGTCAGCCCGAAATCGCCAGTGGCGCACATGGAGCCGACCGAAACGGACCTTGCATTCGCACGCAATGCGGCCTCCGACGTGCTGACCAACGGCGACAAGGATGCCAGTCAGCCCTGGGAAAATCCCGAGACCGGGGCCCGCGGGTCGGTGACGCCTTTGGCGCAAGCCTATACTTCCGAAGGGCGGACTTGCCGCGATTTCCTCGCAAGCTATGTCAACGGCCACTCGGAAAGCTGGCTGCAGGGCGCCGCCTGCCAGACCGGTCGCGGGGGATGGGAAATTCACACACTCAAACCGTGGAGACGGAGCTGAGAAGGCCAGGCGGCGCCTGGTCGCTGCGTAAACAATTGAAAGGCTGCATGATCTTACCTCGCCGGCGGTGCATTCGAAGATCATGCCCGTTGCAAAAATGCCACGAAGACCCCAAATGAAATTTCCGACGGGCGCGTCGCCTGAACCATTAACGATTGATGATTTCCTCGAAGGAGACCTGACGGATGCGCGACCCCTATGAGGTCTTGGGGGTGCCGCGAGGTGCCAGCGCTGCGGCGATCAAGAGCGCCTTTCGCAAGCTTGCCAAGAAATATCACCCCGATGCCAACAAGAACGATCCGAAGGCTGCGGCCCGCTTCTCAGAGCTGAATTCAGCCAACGAGATCGTTGGCGACGTGGACAAGCGCAAGCAATTCGACCGCGGCGAGATCGATGCCGATGGCAAGCCGCGTTTCCAGGGCTTTCCCGGCGGCGGCTTCGGCGGCGGCCATCCTGGCGGCGGCTTTTCGGGTGCCGATCCGCGTGGGCGCGCGGGCGGCTTCGAGACCCATACGTTTCGGACCGGAGGCGCGGCGGGTGGCGGCGGCTTTGAGGATATTCTCAACAGTATGTTCGGCGCCGCTGCGGCGCGTGGCGCGCGAGGTCAGGGCGGCGGAAGTTTCGAGTTCGACCCCGGCACCATAGCGCTTGATCTCGACCTCTCCGTCTCGATGACGGTGTCGCTGGAGGAAGCGGCCAGGGGCACCGAAAAGCGTGTTCGGCTGCCGACCGGCAAGGAACTCAACGTCAAGATTCCGCCCGGCGTCGTGGCCGGTCAGCAGATCCGGTTGAAGGGGCAGGGCGAGACCGCGCCGGGTCACCCTCCAGGCGACGTACTGATTACGGTGAACATTGCACCGCACCGGTTCTTCAAGATCGATGGCAGCGATCTGCGGCTCGAGCTGCCGATCACCCTTTATGAGGCGGTGCTGGGCGGCAAGGTTCGGGTGCCTACGCTTGGCAGCGCGGTGGAGCTTTCCATCCCCAAGAACACTTCAGGCGGCAGGACCTTTCGGTTGAAGGGCAAGGGCTTGCCGAAAGCGGGCGGCGCCGGCGACCTGTTCGTCACCACCCGAATCGCGCTTCCGGATGGCAACGACGCCGAACTCGAGGCGTTGATGCAAAAATGGCGCGAGGCGCATCCCTATAATCCGCGCAGCGATCTGACGTAGAGCGCGATGCGGTGGCCTGGCGCGCGGCCGTGCTCGGTGCATGAAACGGGTGCGGCCTCAACCAGGGGACCAGCGCGGTACAAAACCCCAGTCGAGGCCGCTTGCGTCGATCGGCGGATCGAACGCGCCACAATTTTTCGTGACTACCTGCAGCGATATTGAGACGCGTCCATGTTCCAATTTCAGATTCTTAATGTCCGAATTTGGACGTACCGTCCGCTTGCTGCCGTGGGCTTGCGTCAGGACGCAGCCATCGGACGCTAGCCGCCCTTCTCGCTCTGGTCGTAAACCATCCTTGCGACCTGATGCAACTTCTCCTTGTCGGTGGGGCCGGTCAGCACGTAGCCGACGTTGTCCTCGGACCAATACATGGCGCCCGAATTCTCGGCGGCCGTGTAGCGCATCTGCGCGGTTCCGGTCTTCGAGCGCGAGGCGTAAAGGGTGTAGCGCTCTCCCGATGCGCTCTCATACATCAGGAACGAGGCCGGTCCCGTGGGGCCGGGTAACAGCCGTCCTCCGACGAGCTTGAGCCCCGTCGCGCCGAGTTCGGGGGCGCGGACCGCCCAGCCACAGCGTTTGGTCAACCAGGTCTGCAGATGCGCGCGCTCGTTGCCGGGCACCTCGACCGGGTGGCGAACTTCGACGACATAAAGCCGGTGCGCATCGAGCGCATCCGAGGCGAGATTATCCATCGCCGAGGGCGATGCGCCGACGCCATGTGCCAGCCAGCCGGCGCCACCGCCGCCGATGAACGCCAGCAGCGTTGCGGCGATTGCGCCGTAAACCCATCTGCGCGGGGCCCGTACCAGCCGCTCGATTTCGAGCCGCTTCGGCACCGCCTCGTCGGCGACCTGGTCATAGCGGACGTGCAGCGCCTCCGCCATTTCGCGCCATGCTCTTACCCGTCCGGCACAGTCAGGATGTGCCAGAAGCCAGGCCTCGACATCGCCGAGACGTTCCGCCGGCAATTCATTGTCGACGTAGGCATGAAGTTCGTCTTCGGTGACGGGGATCCTTGTATCGGTCATGTCGCTTTCTCGTCTTGCTTGCAATCATCCTGGCCGCCTTCCGCTCTCCCCGCGGAAGGAAAAACTCGGCTGCAATGTGGTTGCCCCAGAAAACCAGATCGAAAACCCGTTTAAAAGCCGCACTCTTTTAACCTGCCCTCTTTTAAATCCCTCATGCACAGAATTTGCCACCATTTATTTCACCCTCCGCAAGGAAGCGGGGCGATCGCCTTCCAGAACCGACTTCACATGGGCCCGAGCGCGCGCCAGGCGCGACATCACGGTGCCGATGGGTACGCCCTGGATGTCGGCGACTTCGCGATAGCTCAATCCTTCCAGCATCACCAGCAGCAACACGGCACGTTGCTCCTCGACCAGCGTCGCCAGCGCCTTGGCGATATCGCGACCTTCGGCCTCGGTCCCGCTGGCATCGGGATTGTTCTCCAGCAGCGGCATGAATTGCGGCTTTCGGGCCAGCGATCGTCGCCGGTTCTTGTTGAGATTGGTCAGGATCGTGTAGAGCCAGCTCCTGACGTCCCCGCCCAAAAACAGCCGTTCCGAACGCAGCGCGCGCACCAGCGTATCCTGCACGAGATCGTCGGCGATGTCGGCATCGCGTGTGAGCGCGCGGGCATACCGGCGCAGCGCCGGAATCATGGCCTCCACACTCTCGCGAAACGCAGTCATTGCGCGATCCTAAAATTGCGCGATCCGAGAATTGCGCGGGTCCAAAGCGGGCTTTTTTCGGAAGCGGGCTTCCCCGCCCGGGGCCGGCGCCCTGGACGCCTCACACATCTAACACCGGATTAAACCGGCTATTCCGCCCGCCAAGGTTGCGCGATAAAATGATGTCGAGCATTGAAAATGCGGGGCTGTACCGGTCCGGACAGCTAGTGTACCTCCAAACCCCGCTCGAAGCTCGATTGGAAACCGAATGGCGCAAGGTTCTGGTTTGATGAAGGGCAAACGGGGAGTGATCCTCGGGGTTGCCAACAACCGCTCGATTGCGTGGGGCATCGCCAGGGCCTGCCACGCGGCGGGTGCGGAGATCGCCCTGACCTGGCAAGGCGACGCCCTGAAAAAGCGGGTTGAGCCGCTGGCAAAGGAGATTGGCGGTATCCTGCTCGGGCACTGCGACGTCACCGATGGCGCGACCATCGATGCCGTGTTCGAGGTGCTCGGGGAGAAATGGGGCAAAATCGACTTCGTGGTGCATGCGATCGCCTTCTCCGACAAGGACCAGCTCGACGGCCGCTATCTGGAGACCACCGCGGACAACTTCTCCAGGACCATGCTGATCAGCTGCTACTCGCTCACCGCCATCGCCCAGCGCGCCGAAAAGCTCCTGGCCGACGGCGGCTCCATCCTGACCTTGACCTATTACGGCGCCGAGAAGTGGATGCCGCATTACAACGTGATGGGGGTGGCAAAGGCGGCGCTGGAGGCCAGCGTGCGCTACCTCGCAGCCGATCTCGGCGAAAAGAACATCCGCGTCAACGCGATTTCGGCGGGCCCGATCAAGACGCTGGCGGCCTCCGGCATCGGCGATTTCCGCTACATCCTGAAGTGGAACGAATACAACGCTCCGATGCGCCGCACCGTCACCATCGAGGAAGTCGGCGACAGCGCGCTTTATCTCCTCTCCGATCTGTCGCGCGGTGTCACCGGGGAAGTACATCATGTCGATTCCGGCTATCACGTCGTCGGCATGAAGCGGCCGGACGCGCCGGATATTTCGCTGGCGAAGGAATAATCGCTTTTCGTCTTTGCGAGCCAACGGGTCGCGCGAATGCGCGGTCCGATGACAGGCTCGGCGAAGCAATCCATCGCACGGCAAAGACTGACGGGATTGCTTCGTCGCTTGGCTCCTCGCAATGACATCGAGCCGACGCTTGAGAGCTTCTGTTATCATGCCGACCATCTACTACGTCCGCCACGGCGAAACCGACTGGAATGCACAAGGCCGGCTGCAGGGCGAACGGGATGTTCCGCTCAACGATCTTGGCCGCAGGCAATCGATCGACGCTGGCGGTATCCTTGGCGATCTGTTGGCGCGCGAGGGGCGCGACGCGGCCTCGCTGGAATTCGTCGCCAGCCCGCTCGGCCGGGCGCGACAGACGATGGAATTGGTGCGCGATGTCCTTCGGCTTCCGCCGCAGCAATATGCCATCGACGATCGGTTGCGCGAGATCGGCTACGGGGAATGGGAAGGCTCGACCCTCCTGGAGGCGCAGGCCAGGAACCCGGATGTGTTCGAGAGGCGGCAAGCCGAGAAATGGACCGTGTCGCCGCCTGGCGGGGAGAGCTATGTTTCGGTACAGGCGCGGATCACCGAATGGTACGATCAACTCGCAGGCGATGCCGTTGCAGTCGCCCATGGCGGCACCGCCCGGGCGTTGATGGTGGCCCTTGGTTTCGAGACGCCGGAAAGCGCCGCTGATCTTGCGATCGAGCAGGGCGCGGTTTATGTCTTCGCCGCTGGTGAATTGAGCAAGTATAGTTAATCCATCCCTTCACGCTCTCGCTTGTTCCCCTGTTGTGGTTGGGCAGGTGGCCGCAGACGCCGGAATTCGTGGCGCACCCCCCTCTCCAGACGCGAGAGCGCATAGCGTGCCTGCCGCGCGAGCGCGGTTACCTCCTCATTTGACGCTCCGAACCCCACGCGTTACGGACATTTAACGTATATGGTAATTGTCAACGCAGGCGAGCTACAGACAAAATGTCCTTCAATACCTTCGGCCACATGTTCCGCGTTACGACCTTTGGCGAAAGCCACGGGGTTGCGCTTGGCTGCGTGGTCGATGGCTGTCCGCCATTGCTGCCGCTGACCGCCGAAGACATCCAGCGCGATCTCGATCGCCGCCGTCCCGGACAGTCGCGCTTCACCACGCAGCGGCAGGAACCGGACGCGGTGAAGATTCTATCCGGCGTGATGGCGCACCCGGAGAGCGGCCAGCAGGTTACGACCGGCACGCCGATCGGGCTTTTGATCGAGAATACCGATCAGCGCTCGAAGGATTATTCCGACATCAAGGACAAGTTTCGCCCCGGACACGCCGACTACACTTATGACGCAAAATACGGCCTGCGCGATTACCGCGGCGGCGGGCGTTCCTCGGCGCGCGAGACCGCGATGCGGGTTGCGGCAGGCGCGATCGCGCGCAAGATTTTGCCAAGCGTCACCGTGCGGGCCGCGCTAGTGCAGATGGGCCCGCACAAGATCGATCGCGCGAAATGGAATTGGGACGAGGTTGCGAACAATCCGTTCTTCTGTCCCGACAGGGACAAGGCCGCCTTGTTCGAGGACTATCTCGATCGTATTCGCAAGAAGGGTTCCTCGATCGGGGCCGTGATCGAGGTGATTGCGGAAGGGGTGCCGGCGGGATGGGGTGCGCCGATCTACGGCAAGCTCGACGCCGATCTTGCCGCCGCAATGATGAGCATCAATGCGGTGAAGGGCGTCGAGATCGGCGCGGGCTTTGCTGCGGCCGAATTGTCAGGTGAGGAAAACGCCGACGAGATGCGGATCGGCAATCAGGGCGTCACCTTCCTGTCCAATCACGCCGGCGGCATTCTGGGCGGCATCTCGACCGGCCAGCCGGTGGTGGCGCGCTTTGCCGTGAAGCCGACCTCGTCGATCCTCTCGCCACGCCGCACCGTGGATCGCAAGGGCGGTGAAACCGAGATCGTCACCAAGGGTCGGCACGACCCCTGCGTCGGCATTCGCGCGGTACCCGTGGGCGAAGCCATGATGGCCTGCGTGCTCGCCGACCATTTCCTGCGCCATCGCGCTCAGGTGGGCGGGTAGCTGGCCTTACTGCGTCATGAGACCCTCATGGTGAGGAGGCGCCCTTGCGCTGTCTCGAACCATGAAGGCCACGTTGCCTGTTTCCGGGCCTCGTCCTTCGAGACGCTTGCTCGCGCAAGCTCCTCAGGATGAGGGGATAAGTCGGTTATGACGCAGTAAGACTGGGGCATGATCCGGAAAAGTGGAAACCGGTTTTCCCTCGCGACAAACGCGAAACGCGTTTGCGCGGAGATCGTGCTCAAACAAAGGGATGAGATCATGATGCGATTCCACTTAATCGCATCATGATCTCAGTTCATCGGGCGGACAACGATCCGCCATCGTCAGTCGGGTTGCGAGTTGTGCCTTCGGCTCCAAGGCGGCTGATGGGCGGGAGGCTGCGCTGTGGCTTGACGTAAATGCTCTCGTACAATCCCGCATATTCCTCCTTCCAGCCTCTCTTGTCGACGAGAAAGCGCCTCAACTCCTCATGCGCCTTCACCCAAAGCACCGTATCGATCCGGTATTTCTCGAGCACCGTGTCCCAGGCGGTCTCGTCGACCTCCGGTTCGGCCAGTTTGAAATAGTCGCGCAGCAAGGCATCCGGGTAGGCGGTAGCTGCCCGGCCATCCACGAACACCGGTACGGCACCTCGAGTGCGGAAAATCAAAATTCCGCCGACGTTCCAGTGATTCAGAATCCGCGCATGCGAGAAATGGCTTTGGAGATAAAGAGCATCCTGTTCCGAGAGCATTTGCGGAAGTCCGAGAGCCGGTTCTATTTGGGTGAAAGTCAACGGCAGTGCGCATACTCCGATGATGCCGGCAGCCAGCAACGAGCTTTGGATCTTGAGATAGTCCAGCCGTTCAGGCAGCAGCCGATCGATGTGAAGAGCCAGCGGGACCGTCGAGAACATGAAAAAGAAGGACATGTACCTGAATTGATAAAGTCCCAAAAACAGGAACAGCCAGGAAAGCAGCCGCGACTCCAGAGGAACAGGGCGAGAGCTTCTGTGGCCCAGTTCAAATGCAATGAATATAAAAATGTAGATGATGCCAGGAATGCTGCCCGGCACGGTCATGTTGCTGAAATAAGACCACCACTCGGTGATATAGGCTTGCACAAAGTGGCCCAGCGTAGCCACCACGCCGTCGTAAATATGCCAGCCGAGCGGGTTGATTAATATTGCGACGAAGCAACCGGCAGCCGCGAAGCCGTAGATTCTGAGATTTACCCGATCCCGTCGCAACAAAGCCGCGCCGCAAAAGACGCCGATAATCAGAAAACCGAGCAGGAAGCCGCCATGCAGGTTGGCCCAAAGCACCATGAACACGGGCAGCAGGAAACATCTCGTTCTTTGCAGGCATACCGCGTAAAAAATCCCGCAAAACAACATTGTCGAAGTGTTTGGCGAGGCGGCGAGATAAATATTCGGGGCCGTGGCGAAGGCGGGATAGAGCAAACATGCGGAAAAAACCGAAATACAAACTGCAATCGCGGAGGCTCCGCTGCTCAGGCAGACGGAGGTGAGACATCCGACTATGACCGCGCCGGACGCGACCACGAATAATGTGAGACCGCTAAATCCCGTATATCGAACCAGTACACTGGCAATCACGTCCGAAAGCCACGAGAGATTGTACCATTGCTTGTCTGCGAGGGTGAACGACCATGGATCCTGGAAAGGAATATCGCCTCGGTATCTGATCAAGTCCCCCGCAGCCAGGTGCCATCCCAGGTCATAGTGGCCAAGCAGGAGCGGCGCGTTTGAGAGGTAATACACACATGCGAACGAAATCAGGAAGATGTAAATTCCGGACCTCTGCAAGTAAGGCCTGATCGCCGTTGGCCCTCGGTCAAACCTGGCGTAGCCCCGGGCCTCGAGCGCCTCCATGAATGAGCCCCCTCGCGAGCGAAGCGAGCCTCCTGCGGGCCCTGCATGCTATTTGGGTCTGCACGGTGAAATGCAGACAATCGTCGCTTTAGGGTGATCGAATCTAATGTCGGGTAAAGGGGGGTTGTGCAATTCGATCACTACTCGCTGAAGAAATTTTCTGGTTAACGAATGCCTATGCGGAACTCGCAACATTCCCGTGATTGCGCAACCGGGAAGGCCAGGCAGTGGATTGACGTGTCTTTATGTAACTTCGGGTGCCTGGCAAGAGATCGGCGCGGGCCTTGCCGCGGTCACGGTGGCGTGCGGTTGCAAAGGTCAAAAACCGATCCGGCTTTCCGTCTTCGCCGAACCAACCCGCCTTGACCTTCCCATAGCTTGCGCCGCATGCTGTTGCCATGAACGCGGCTGAGTTTCAGAAGCTGACCGCGTGGCTCGTCGACGGGGCGAGATCCGCGCCGAGCCCACCGCGGATGATGGCCGAGACCTGCGAGCGGCTGGTTGCGGCCGGGCTGCCGCTCTGGCGCGTCGGTATATTCGTTCGCACGCTGCATCCCGATATCATCGGGAGGAATTTCGTCTGGAAGCCGGGCGAGGAGGTCGTCGTCGGCACCGCCAATTACGACATGCTGGACTCGCCGGAATTTTTGAGCAGTCCGCTCGCGATCGTGTTCCGCGAGGGCCGCGAGGTCCGGGCGCTGATCGATAGTCCCGATGCCAGGCGCTTTCCGTTCCTCGACGACATGCGAGCCGAGGGCGTCACCGACTATATCGCGCTGCCGCTGTTACATGTCGATGGCTCGTTTCACGCCTCGAGCTGGACCACCAGGCAGCCGGGCGGCTTCACCGACGAACAGCTCGACGCGCTTCGCGCGCTGATGCCACCGCTCGCCCGACTGGTCGAAATCATACGGCTGCGGCGTACCGCCTCGATCCTGCTCGACACCTATGTCGGCAACCGCGCCGGCGAGCGCATTCTCGGCGGGCAGATTCGCCGCGGGCACACCGATACGATGGAAGCGGCTATCTGGCTCTCGGACTTGCGCGGTTTCACCGCGCTGTCGGACCGCCTGCCGGCGGAGACCGTGGTCGATATTCTCAATCAATATTTCGACTGCCAGGTATCGGCGATCAGGACGCATGGCGGGGAGGTGCTCAAGTTCATGGGCGACGGGCTGCTCGCGGTGTTTCCGATCGATGAGTATGTCGGCGATGTAAGGCAGGTCTGCGCCCAGGTTCTGGAAGCCGCGCGCGCGTCGCGCGCCAACGTCGAGGCCTTGCACTATCCCATCGGTGAGACCGTCGAACGCTTCCGCTTCGGCGTCGCGCTGCATGTCGGGCGAATTCTTTACGGCAATATCGGCGGCGGCAACCGGCTCGACTTCACCTGCATCGGCCCGGCCATCAATCTTGCCGCGCGGCTGGAAAAAATCGCGGGCCGCCTGCATCGCACGGTGGTGGCGTCAACGGCATTTGTCGAAGCCTGTCCGGGTGGCTGGACGGATTTGGGCGAATTTCCGATCGCCGGATTTTCCAAAGCCGAGCGCGTCTATGGCTTGCGGGACGAGACGGCGGAAGCGCTTGGCCATTCGACAGTCAGCGATGGCGCTCTATAGCGTTTTCGAGCGAAGTGTGTAGCGGTTCGCGTGAAGAAAACGCGTCAAAACAAAAAATCATAGCGTTTTCGAGCGAAGTGTGTAGCGGTTCGCGTGAAGAAAACGCGTCAAAATAAAAGAATAGAGCCTCGGTTCTGATTCAATCAGAACCGAAATGGCTCTGGCCGTTCATTCCTCGGGTTCGGTGGTGAACAGCAGCGGATAGCCCTTGGCGCGACCGGCATCGGTGGCGCGCGTCGCCTTGGTTTCGGCAACGTCCCTGGTGAAGACGGCGACCACGCAGACGCCGAGCCGATGCGCCGTGATCATCACCTTGTGGGCCTGGTCCTCGGTCATGCGGAACTCCGCCTTGAGGACCGAAACGACGAATTCCCGCGGTGTATAATCGTCATTGAGAAGGATGACCTTGTGCAGCCGCGGCCGCTCGGTCTTTGTCTTGACCCTGGTCTTCGGCTTGGTGACAGCATCGATCATTGCAGCCAGCACCTCCTGACGTTTCGTCATGGTCAGCGCGGCAAGAATACAGCCTCCGGGCCAGCGTTGGAACGGCTGGATTCACGCATGGTATCATTGCAGCGGGGGAACCTTGCTCAGATAGGCGACGATATCGGCGAGGTCTGCCGTCTTCGGCGCGGCATGGTTTGCGTAGGCCATTGGCGGCTTCAGCATCCGTCCGTCACGGCCAAGGCCGTGCGTAATGGCACGGGCGATTTCCTCGTCGGTCCACGCACCGATTGATCGCCCTCCCTTTCATGAGGCGCGCTGTATGGCATGGAAATCATTGCCGCAAAATCAAGAAGCCCGCGCAAAACCGCACTAACCCGGCCGCTAACCGGAAAGTGAACGTCAAAGCATGTTCCTGCTTTCCGTTCGCCACTTTGCATGTCAACATTGCCGCACACGACGGGAGGGCAGCTCGATGCGCTGGTATGTCTCGATCGGAGCGGTGTTTGTCGCGGTAGCAATCGCCGGGGCCGATGTCGCGGGCCGTGCTGCGCCGAATGCCGTCAGTCAAACCGGCCCTTACGCGGCAGAAAAAGAAAATGCGCCCTCGGTCGATGTCGAACTGGCGCTTGCGGTCGATGTTTCCTATTCGATGGATTTGGACGAACTTGCAGTTCAGCGTGAAGGCTACGCGCAGGCGATCGTTTCGAAGGAATTTCTGCAGGCGCTAAAGAGCCTCCCGAACGGCAAGATATCGATCACCTATTTCGAATGGGCGGCATCGAACGACCAGAAGGTCATCATTCCCTGGCGGGTGATCGATGGTCCCGAGACCGCGGACGCGGTCGCCCAGGAGATCCTGAAGACGCCGATCCGCCGGGCATCGCGAACCTCGATCTCGGGCGCGATCTATTTTGCCCTGCCGCTTTTCGAGGCCAATCCGTATCCCGGGACGCGCCGCGTCATCGACATTTCCGGCGACGGTCCCAACAATAACGGCGCGCCGGTGATCGGCGCGCGCGAGATGGCCCTTGCGAGGGGAATCACCATCAACGGCTTGCCCATCATGGTCAAGGAGCCATCCTATTCGACCATGGATATCGAGAATTTGGATTGGTACTACGAGGATTGCGTGATCGGCGGGCCGGGTGCCTTCGTGGTGGCGATCAAGGATCGCGACAAGTTCAGGGAGGCGATCCGCACCAAACTCCTGCTCGAGGTCGCGGGCCGCACGCCGGAACGCCGCATCGTCCCGGTGGCCGAGAAGGAACCGCGCGTGTCGTGTCTGATCGGCGAGAAAATCTGGCAGGACCGGTGGGGCCGCTGAAGCGGTAGCTGGCGCTTCTTCCCCCCCCGCGAGCGCAGCGAGGAGAGGGGAGGGTGGCGTCTGCTATCTCTGAAATCTCGCCACCAACTCGACATGCGGGGTGTGACGGAACTGGTCCACCGGCGTCACGGCCTCGATTCGATAGCCGCCATCGATGAGGATACGCGCGTCGCGCGCGAAGGTCGCGACGTTGCAGGAGACCGCGACGACTGCTTTGACCTTGCCGGTCGCAAGCTGCTGTGCCTGTGCCTGCGCGCCCTGCCGCGGCGGATCGAAAACGACGGCGTCGAAATCACGCAGCTCCACCGGCACCAGAGGCCGCCGAAACAGGTCGCGCGCCTCTGCTTTCACCGGTTTGAGTCCGTTCGTCGAGGCCGCCGCCTTCTGCAGGGCGGACACGCTTGCCGCGTCATTGTCGAATGCCGAGACCCGTGATTTGGCGGCGAGCCGCAGCGCGAACGGGCCGACGCCGCAGAACAGATCGGCGATATGTTTTGCCCCCTTGCAATGGTTCGATACCAGCGCGGCCAGGGTCTCTTCGCCGGCAAGCGTCGCCTGCAGGAACGAACCCGGCGGCAGCGTCACCGTTGACGGGCCGACCGTTATCGTTGGCGGCGCGCGCATCAAGACCAGCTCGCCATGGCGTGTCAGCCGCGCCAGGGAATGTCGTTCGGCCACCTGCGACAGCGTTGCGATCAGCCCTGCCCGCAACGGGCCTGACCCCCGCACATCGACATCGAGACCGCCGTTGGTCGCGGTAACCTGGATGTCGAGCGGCTTGCCGGTCGGCTTCAACGGTTCGGCAATGGCCCATGCCGCCTCGAGCCCTCCGCTCAGCGCCGGATCGAGGATCGGACAACGATCGACCGGAACGATCTCATGTGAGTTTGCGGCGGCAAATCCCACCCTCAACACGTCATGGGTGCCGAGCCGGGCGTGCAGCGTCATTCGCCGCCGCCCAAGACCATGCGCGTCGATCAAGCGGATGCACCTCGCAATCGATTCCACCTTGCGCCAGCGTTGCGACGACGAGGTCGCGTTTCCATCCCTGGTAATGGCTGGCCTGCCAATGCTGGATGGCGCAGCCGCCGCAAGTTCCAAAATGCTGGCAAAACGGTTCGATACGCTCGGCGCTGGCGCGCTCGAGGCGCACCAGGCGCCTTCTGTCGGGATGATGGCCGATCGCCGGGGCGACCTCGACGATTTCGCCGCCCAGCGTGCACGGCACATAGATCGATCGTCCGTCGACGATGGCGACGCCGTCGCCGAAGTGACCGACGTGATCGATGCGAAGGCGTTCAACCACGGCGGCGTCGCGCCCCGAGGAAGAATTCGATATTGCCGTCGCCGCCCTTGATCGAGGACGGGAAAATCCGGATGTCGGTGCAGCCGAGCGAGGACGCGAAGGCGGCGATGTCGTCGCAGATTTGCCGATGCACCGCGGTGTCGCGGACAATTCCGCGTTTGCAGTGCTTGCGCGAGGCTTCGAATTGCGGCTTGATCAGCGCCAACAGGCTCATCGGTGCCGCTGCCAGCGACAGCGCGACCGGCAGTACCGCCTTCAGCGAAATGAAACTCACGTCGATCACCACGATGTCCGGGCGTGCCGGCAGGCGCCTGCCTTCGAATGCGCGGATGTCGGTCTGCTCCATGGAAACCACCCTGGGATGGTCTCGAAGCGTAGGGTGCAATTGCCCGCGGCCGACGTTGATGGAAAATACCACGCTGGCGCCGTTGGCGAGCAATACTTCCGTGAACCCTCCGGTCGATGCGCCGACATCGAGACAAACGTGATCCTCGATCGCAATCGGATATTGCTCCAGAGCACCCGAAAGCTTGACGCCGCCGCGCGAAACAAAGGGATGCGCCGGCTCGGCCTGCAGGACGGCATCGGCGGGAATGGTCTCGGAGGCTTTCAGCACGCGCTTTTCGTTGGCCATGACAAGGCCTGCCTCGATTGCGGCGCGGGCCCGCGCCCGGCTCTCGAACAGGCCGCGCTCGACCAGCGTTATGTCCGCGCGCTTGCGGGGAGGGGGATCGCTATGGTCGCGCCCGGCCAAGTTCAACCCGAGGCAGGCTGTCGCGTGGAGGAAAGCCGTCCGGCTGCCAGGCGCACGCAGGTCTCGAACGCGCTCAGGTCACGAAGGATGTCGGTTGGCCTTTGCCGGGGTGTCACCAGCGCACAGCCGTAGGTGTCGAGCGCGTGGATCATCATCAAATTGTCGCCAAGTGCGAAATTCTCGACCGTCAAGCCTTGCGCGTCAACCAGACGCCCGTCGCGGGAGGTGATTTGCGTGAACTCACGCACACGATCGGCATAACAGCAAGGATCGTTGGAATATCCCAGGCACAGCTTGCCGCGACCCGCCATATAGCCGAGCTCGTAGACCGTCCCGGCATCCGCGCCCGGCCCGCGAAATGGCGTCAAGTTGGCGATGACGGCGGCGGCAGCGTTCATCATGGCTTCATTGCCGCGGAAGATTTGCAAGGAGGGGTTGCTGGCATCCAAATCGACCTCGTTGTCGAGCGGAAACAGCCCCTTGAGCCCATACGCTGCGCATAGTTCGACTTTTCGCCGTCCTATTTCCGCGGCGTTTGGCAGAAAGATGTCCGGTCCGGCCAGATAAACTTTCATTTCCCTGTTACCCAAATTGATCTATCTTCGTCTTCTACAACCCCTACGCGTGGGGCGGGGCATGGCGGTATTCGCGGCAACTGAACGTGTAGCGCTATATGTTCATCTGCGCACGTTTGAAAGCGATTTCGACAAATCGCAAAGCCAGATGCGTGAGATCTCGTCCGCATGGACCGCCGCTGTTCTGGCGGCGATTGGACTGCTTATTACCACCGCCGCTACGCCGATTGTCGTTCCCGAAAGTGCCAATTTGATCCCCAAGGGCCTTATCGATGTCCGGGCGGACGCCTTGGCCTACTTGAGGGCGGTGATCTGCTTTGTCGGTAGCGCCGGCGTATGGAGACTTCTTCTGTCGAGGCCAGCCAGCCTGATCTAGCGCAGGTCCGCTCGGCGATGTATCTGGCCAATCTCGATGTCACAAACCGCCTGGGTATTTTCTACCGCGCGCAATTCTGGCTGTTTGTCGTGATCTCCGTCGGAATCGACTACGTCAGTCGCCAAATCGGGCACGCTCCGATCGATTCCGGCGTCTGGTACGTGATCGGAATACATGCGATCGCCGCGTTGGTCTGCGACCTGACCTTCTCTCATCTGGGGCCATCGCTCGACGAAACCATCCGGGACTTTTACCCGGAACTCGCCGCTGCGTTGCCTGTCCGGCGTGGCGGCCGGAACCAGCCGATTCCGCGGTCGAAATTCGACGACTCCGAAGACCCCGAGATGCCGGCTTTCCTGAGTAGAATCCGACATCAGGGCTATCGGTACGAGGGGTGAGGCGCTCAGGCGAGCTTCACGGTCTCGGTCTTGAAGTCCTTGCCGAGCGCCTCGAACACCTTGCCGACGATCCCCTTGGCGTCGAGCCCGGCGCGGGCGTACATCGCTGTCGGCGAATCATGGTCCAGGAACGCATCCGGAAGCACCATCGAGCGCATCCGCAATCCGCCGTCGAGCATGCCGTGGTCTGCCAGCATCTGCATGACGTGGGAGCCGAAACCGCCGATCGAACCTTCCTCGATGGTGAGGAGAATTTCGTGCTCGCGCGCCAGCCTCAGGATCATGTCGACATCAAGCGGCTTCATGAAGCGCGCGTCCGCGACCGTGGCGGACAGCCCATGGGCGGCCAATTCGTCGGCGGCTTTTTCGCATTCGGACAGACGCGTGCCGAACGAAAGCAGCGCGATCTTGTTGCCCTGGCGCAGAACCCGGCCCTTGCCGATCTCGAGCGGAACGCCGAATTCCGGCATCTCCACGCCACGGCCTTCGCCGCGCGGATAACGCAGCGCGCTTGGGCGGTCATCGATTGCAACCTGGGTCGCGACCATGTGAACGAGTTCCGCCTCGTCGGCCGCAGCCATGATGACGAAGTTCGGCAGGCAGCCGAGATAGGCGTTGTCGAACGAGCCGGCATGCGTCGCACCGTCGGCGCCGACCAGTCCGGCACGGTCGATGGCAAAGCGCACCGGCAGGCTCTGGATCGCCACGTCGTGCACGACCTGGTCGTAGCCGCGCTGCAGGAACGTCGAATAGATCGCGCAAAACGGCTTGTAGCCTTCGGTGGCAAGGCCGGCGGCGAACGTCACGGCATGCTGCTCGGCAATGCCCACGTCGAAGGTGCGCTCGGGGAAGCTCTTGGCGAAGATGTCGATGCCGGTGCCCGACGGCATCGCCGCGGTGATGCCGACGATCCTGTCGTCCTTCTGCGCTTCCTTGACGAGGCTCTGGCCAAACACGTTCTGGTAGGCGGGAGCGTTCGGCTTGGCTTTATTCTGCGCGCCGGTGGCCACGTCAAACTTGACCACGGCGTGATATTTGTCGGCCGAAGCTTCAGCCGGGCCATAGCCCTTGCCCTTTTGCGTCACGACATGGACCAGGATCGGGCCCGTCTCCATGTCGCGCACGTTCTTGAGGACCGGCAACAGGTGATCGAGATTATGACCATCGATCGGGCCGACATAGTAGAAACCGAGTTCTTCAAACAGCGTGCCGCCGCCAACCATGAAACCGCGGGAATATTCTTCGGCGCGGTTGGCGCGATCGGCCAGCACCTTCGGCAGGTGTTTGCTGAGCTGCTTGGCGGCTTCGCGCAGTGAGCGATAGGTCTTGCCGGAGTAAAGCCGGGAAAGATAGGCCGACATCGCCCCGACCGGCGGCGCAATCGACATGTCGTTGTCGTTGAGAATGACGATCAGGCGGGAGTTCATCGCACCCGCATTGTTCATGGCCTCATAGGCCATGCCGGCCGACATCGCGCCGTCGCCGATCACGGCGATGACATTGTTCTTTCTGCCGGAAAGGTCGCGCGCCACAGCCATGCCGAGCGCGGCCGAGATCGAAGTCGAGGAATGCGCGGCGCCGAATGGATCGTAGTCGCTTTCGGTGCGCTTGGTGAAACCTGAAAGGCCGCCGCCGGTGCGCAGCGTGCGAATGCGGTCGCGCCGACCGGTAAGGATCTTGTGCGGATAGGCCTGATGGCCGACGTCCCAGACCAGGCGATCGCGCGGGGTGTCGAAAATGTAATGCAGGGCGGTCGTCAGTTCGACCACGCCGAGGCCGGCGCCAAAATGCCCGCCGGTAACCGAGACGGCGTCAATGGTCTCCTGGCGCAACTCGTCGGCGACCTGGCGGATTTGTTCCAGCTTGAGCCGGCGCAAATCCTCCGGAGTATGGATGGTATCGAGAAGCGGCGTCTTGCTAAATGCGGTCACAGCGATGTTCCAGTTTTTGCGCGTCGGGATCAACGGCCCGGCGGGAGTTGGGTTGCGCATAAAACGCAGCCAACGCAGCGAAAACCCTACGCTGCAGGCCAACAGGGCAGCTCGCGCCCCGATCTGTCATATGCATCACCTTCGGCGGTTTCGCCCTTCTCGATAAATTTATTGAGCGATTTGAACGGCTTAGGTGTCGTCAAAAGACGACCAAACCCAGCCTTCGCCCGCCCATAGCGTTCAAAGCTTTACACTAAAGCGACGGCCAAAGCCAACCGCCTCAAAGGCACAAATAGGAACCTTCGGGGCGCAATGGAACCGCCACGGCCGGTTGTTTAGGCTCCGTTTCGCCCAAATCGGCGGCAGGGGCGTGGCTGGTGAAGAAATTTTGCGGCTTTTTCCGGGCAACAACGGCCATCGGCTATTTCCGCATGGTCGCCATTACCTCCATGCGGGGTCGGTCACTGCGCGTCGAGCGGCTCGGTACCGGTCGGCTCACCGCCGGCGTCGGTCGTAATCTTGTCGACCCGCGCCTCCGCCTGGCGGAGCAGTTCCTCGCATCGTCGCTTCAGCGCCTCGCCGCGCTCGTAAATGGCCACCGATTCCTCGAGCGGCACCTTGCCGTCCTCGAGCCGCTTCACGATCGATTCGAGTTCCTCGATCGCACGCTCAAAACTCAGCTTCCTGACGTTGACTGGCGTGTTTTCGGCCATGCTGGTTTCCCGGGATGTGCACTCTGGCAAATGGGTGTTACGCGGTTGCGATGCGTCTTCCATCGGCACCCATCAATGCGCCGACATGGGCGGCGACCGACTCCTTCAGCCCCTGAAGATCGTAGCCACCTTCGAGCACCGACACAATTCGTCCACCCGCCGTGGAATTGGCAAGATCCATGAGTTTGCGCGTGACCCAGTCGAAGTCTTCCGCCTTGAGATTGAGCGAAGCCAGCGGATCGCGATAATGCGCATCGAACCCTGCCGAAATGATGATCAGCTCGGGACTGAATTTGGTCAGTTGCGGCAGAATCACGTTCTCGAACGCGGCGCGAAATTGCGCTCCGCCATCCTCGGATGCCAGCGGCGCGTTGACGATGTTGTCGTGCTCGCCACGTTCGGAGCGAGCGCCGGTACCCGGAAACAGCGGCATCTGATGCGTCGAACAATACATCACGCTTTTGTCGGCCCAGAAAATCTCCTGCGTGCCGTTGCCGTGGTGGACGTTGAAGTCGACGACGGCGGCGCGGTCAATGCCGTATTTGCGCTGGGCGTGACGCGCCGCAATGGCGGCGTTGTCGAAGAAGCAGAAGCCCATTGGCCTGTTGGATTCGGCGTGATGTCCGGGGGGGCGGACCGCCACGAACGCGTTGTCATGGCCGCCAGACATCACGGCGTCCGTTGCGGCCACCGCGCCACCGACGCCGCGCATCACCGCTTCCCAGGTTCCCGGTGACATCGATGTATCGCCGTCGAGATAGATCAGGCCGCTTGCCGGCGCGATACGCCTGAGTTCGCCGACATAGTGCTCGTCATGGCAGAGGCCGACCAGATCCAGACTGCCTTCCGGCGCTTCGCGGCGCACCAGGCCTTTGAAACGGTCTTCGCCAAGTACTTGCGCGACCGCGCGCATCCGATCGGGCCGCTCGGGGTGCCCCGCGGGCGTGGCGTGGTCCAGGCAAGCGGAATGGGTGAGAAGCAGCGTCGTCATGCTGGGTCCTGGCGCGTCCGACGCGCTTTGTGAAGGAAATATCAATCTAGGCGGTCGCCGGCCATTCGAAAAGAGCCCGGCGAGCGCGGTGACGCATTTCAGTTCGATCGCACGATCCGGTCGGCCGCCGTTGGCGCAATCGGGCTGTGGGCCTGGAAATAGGCGTAAAGCGCGTCGACGTCAAAAACGCCGAATTGCTGGTTGCTGCCTTCCTTCAAGACGGTAAAGCCGTCGCCGCCGAGGGAAAGATAATTATTCACCGTCACGCGATAGCTGCCGGCCGGATCGATCCGAACTCCGTTGAGCGACATCGAATCAGCCAGCACGTGCTCGCCATACGGCTTCAATCCGTCCCAGTTGTAGCTGAAACCGTTGGAGACCTGGAGGATGCGGGGCCGTTTCGGATCGAGCCATTGCTGCTCGAGCATGTCCCTGATTTGCGCGCCGGTCAGCGAAAGCGTGACCAGCTGATTGCGGAACGGCTGGCTGGCGAACAGATCGGCGTAGGTCACCGCGCCGTCTTCCTTTTTGATGATGTCGGCGCGAACGCCGCCCGGATTTGTGAATGCTGCGACGGCATTACCGTCGTTTTCGGATCGGGTGGCGGCCAGTTGCGCGTCGGCGATGATATCGCCGAGCGCGCTCTCCCCGGCATTGTTGGGCGTGCGCGAGAGCGTTTCGGTTACCGATCCGGCGCGTCGGTTCGCGATCGGCGCGGCGGACTTGTCGTATGCGTCGATCAGTGCGGTCTGTTCCGTATCCTTCGGCAGCGTGCCGCTGCGGACGATGACATTGTCAGCCTTCGCGCTGATGACGTTGCGGCTGTTCGGATCGAGTTTGACGTTGATTGCGGTGACGAGGGTGCCGAACTTGTCGCCCGAGGTGACGAGCCTGCCGTCGATCTCACAGACATAGGCCTGGTGGGTGTGTCCGCTGACAACGATGTCGACCGCGCGGTCGAATTTCCCGACGATGTCGACGATGGCTCCCGATATCCCCGGACATTCATTGTAGTCGCCGGCCGGAAAGCCGCCTTCGTGGATCAGGATGACGATGGCCTCAACACCGCGAGCCTTCAATTCCGGGATCAGTGCGTTTACGGTGTCGGCCTCGTCCCTGAATTCCAGACCTGCGGCACTTGATGGGGAAATGATGTTGGGCGTGCCCTTCAGCGTCAGGCCGATGAAGGCGACGGGAATTCCATCGAATTCCCTGATCTCGTAGGCGGGAAAGATCGTCTTGCCGGTATCCGTTTCGATGGTGGAGGCCGCGAGATAGTGGAATTTTGCGCCCGGGAAGGGGCGCGGCCCCTGGCATTTGTCGAGTGGATGGCAGCCGCCATTCTGCATCCGTTTCAGTTCGGCCTTGCCCTCGTCGAATTCATGGTTGCCGACGGAGGCGAGATCCAGACCCATCATCGACAACGATTCGATCGTCGGTTCGTCATGGAACAGCGCCGATAGAAGCGGGCTGGCGCCGATCAGATCTCCGGCCGCGACAAAGATCGTGTTTTTCCGGTCCTGGCGGAGCTGCTTCACCAGGGTTGCCATGTGCTCGGCACCGCCGGCTGCGACCGCGATCTTTTTGGTCTTGTCGGCGGGATCGGCGATCCTGATCCCGCCGGCGGGGGGTTTGAGATAGCCGTGGAAATCGTTGATCGCGAGAATGCGCAAATCGACCGGGGGAGCGCTCTCGGCGAAGGCCGGCATGGCTCCGGCAAGGCAAAACAGGGTGAAAGCGACGAGCTTGCGATGAAACTTGTCTCTCATGTCTTCATTCATAGAGAATGGTTGCGACGGATTCGCGGACGGCACTTTGAAGGCGCGGGTGGCCAGTCCTTGCGAAATATCCTACATCATCCGCCGGGACAGGCGATAAACCGTTGCAGCGGCTTCGGCCTGACGCAACGATTTCACGGGGATTTCGAAGATGCAGCTCACCGGGATACACCATCTGACCGCGATTTCGGCAAAACCGCGCGAGAATTTATCCTTTTATACCGGGCTGCTGGGCATGCGGCTGGTGAAGAAGACGGTCAACCAGGACGACGTCAGCGCCTATCACCTGTTTTACGCCGACGGCAAGGCCAATCCCGGCACCGATCTTACCTTTTTCGATTTTCCCGCGCCGCCGGAGCGTCGCGGGACCAACAGCATCTCCCGCACCTCATTGCGCGTTGCGGGCGAAGAGAGCCTCTCATATTGGCGCGACCGCCTGCGAAAGGCAGGCGGGCACACGGGCGAGGTCCGTGAAGTCGATGGCAGGCTGACGCTTGATTTCGAAGACGGCGAGGGCCAACGCCTCGCGCTGATCGATGACGGCGGTGCCACCCCCGCTTCGCCATGGGAGCGGAGCGCGGTGCCGGCCGAACATCAGATCCGCGGCCTCGGTCCAATTGTTCTGGACGTGCACGATGTTGCGCGCACGTCGATGGTGCTGACCGCGGTGATGAATATGCGGCACGCGCGAGCCTACGCCGCGCCCGATGCCAAGATCGAGGTCCAGGTTTTTGCGATGGGTGAGGGCGGTCCCGCTGCCGAACTGCATGTCATCGAGCGAAAGGAGGCGCCGATCGCCCGACAGGGCGCGGGCGGGGTGCATCACGTCGCCTTCCGCACCCCCGACGAGACGCAATATCACGCCTGGACGCAGCGTCTGCGCGAACTCGGCATTCCCAACTCTGGCGAAGTCGACCGGTTCTATTTTCGCAGTCTTTATTTTCGCGAGCCCAACGGCATCCTGTTCGAGATCGCTACCGACGGGCCAGGCTTTGCAACCGACGAGCCGATGGACAAGCTGGGCGAAAAGCTCGCACTGCCGCCATTCCTCGAACCGCGCCGCGCCGCGATCGAGGCCGGGCTGAAGCCGATCGACAATTTGTAGGTGTGGCCGAACTTCCGGCTGACCCACCTTACGAAGCTGCAGCCGATCAGTCAGGCGAGTTCCCGAAATCCTGTGCCAAAAGTGGCCCCAACCTCACCACCGTACCGCCTTGGTTTGGTCAAACCCGGATGAAGTCTGGGACAAATCGTACACCTAAATCGGCCGGCCGCAGATGCCGGTGACCTCGGACAACGTACGGAGTGCCAATGCAGTCCTCGCTGAAGCCAAAGCCGGCCGATGATCCGCACGATTGTGTTGTGATCCCGCCCGATGCCGTTCGCGTCGCGCCGTCGGATGCTGCGCTGTCGGATGATGAGATTTCCAATCTGCTGCGCGCGGCCGCGCGGCAACATTGCGATGCCCAGACTGGAGCCGACCCGGACCAGCAGTCGGCGGTGCCGCCGCTCGATGCCTCGTTTCGTCCCTCGGCGGTCAACGATGACTTTGCTCCCGGACGGGGGAGGGTGACGCGCGCGATCGCCGCGATTCTATTGGCGGCATGTATTGGTGGCGCCGCTATGGCCTGGCAGGCGTCGGGTTATGCAGTCAAAAAGCTGGTGGGAAAGTGGATACCGCAGTTCGCATTGACCGGATCGCTGGCACTGGACAAGCTTGGCCTTGGTGCAACGTCGGCGCCGCCCCCCGGCGGGCCCGCCGAGGCTGACGCGGCGCCTGCGGCATCCGCGCCAAATGCCCCGCCTGCGTCGGACCAGGGGGCAGCCGCCCAGGAAACGGCCACTCCCGCCCGGGCGGCGGCGGAAAGCACCGCGCCAAACACCGAGCCTTCCGACTCTGCCCCGCTGCTTCAATCGATGACCCGTGATCTCGCCAACGCCAAAAAGGAGGTTGAAGCGCTCAAGACGAGCGTCGCCGAACTCAAGGCAAGCCAGCAACAAATGGCGCGGGAATTGGCCAAAGCTTCTGAACAGACCGCGCACGCAAAGTTGACACCGCCGCCGGCTCGGCCAGCGGTCGCGAATGCTCGCAAGCCGGCGGCTGCCTATGCGCCACCAGCATATTCGCCAACGCCAGCCGCGCAGCTCCGCCTTACAGGTCGTCACCGGCGTATTCGACGACGCAAGCTGCGGCTACCGCCTCCCTTGCCGTCGACCGCACAGCCTTACGTGCCACGGCAAGTCGAGCCTTTGCCTCCGCCGCAAGCCGAAGGAGTACCGCGGCCGCCGATGCCGGTGCAGCAGCCATAGCGTTTTCGAGCCTGATCTTACTGCGTCATAGCAATTTATCCCCGCATCCTGAGGAGCTTGCGCGAGCAAGCGTCTCGAAGGACGAGGCCCGGAAACAGGCAAGGTGGCCTTCATGGTTCGAGACGGCGCAAGGGCGCCTCCTCACCATGAGGGTCTTATGACGCAGTAAGATAAGGGCATGATCCGGAAAAGTGTGCAGCGGTTTTCCGAAAAGATCATGCTCAAACAAAGAGATGAGATCATGATGCGATTCCACCCGATCGCATCATGATCCCGTCCGCTTTCGAACGGAGTGCATAGCGGCTCGCGTGAAGAAAGCGCATGATTTTGGCGGAACCACCCTCGAAAGTGTTCCCCGGAACCATTATGGCGGCAGGGTTCTTATTGCGCATGACGTGAACAGCGGGAGACTGCCATGAGGATCGCAGCGATCATTTCAGTCAGCACTGCAGCGTTTGCCATCATCGGCTCGACGGCCCTTTCGACCGCTCTGGCCCAGCAAGAGCGTTCGGGAATTGTCACCGAGATCAACCGGCTCAACGGCACCATCGCGATCCGACAGATCGAGAACGGCACGGTCGGCGCGAATACCGGCAGCCCCGCCGAGCCGTTCAAAGTGCAAGGCGGCCTGTCGCTCGACGCCCTTCATGCGGGGGACAAGGTGAGTTTCACGGCCACCGACACCGGCGCGACCCGGACAATCACGAAGATTCAGAAGCAGTGAGCGTGCGGCCGCCTCTGCATGGTGTGTGTCCCCCGACTTGATCCGACTTGATCCGGCTTGATCCGCATTCATCTCCAGACGAGATGACTGCTTTCCCAAAGACGATGGATGCGCGGGTCGAGCCCCGCGTATGACGGTGCGGACGTTGCGATGACGCCGCGGCACTGATTTCCCTTCCTGTCCAGTCCTTCTTCAAAAAATTTTTCGCTTTTTCATTCGCTAGAAACAGCAATAGAGCAAAACCCGTCCCGCACCTGAAGGAGGGGCGCTTCGCGGTCGTCACGGACGTTGGGCGCGGGATGCGATGGACGCGGCAGCGCACAAGACGAATGAGCTGGCCGCGTACGGCAAAGTCGTGTGGTTCTGGCGCCCCGACGCTGGCGCCAAGCTCGTGGAGCAATTCACGAGCGACGGGGGCAAGAAAGCCCGGTCCCCGGGAAGAGCACGAAGGAAACCGTTAAAACCATCGCGCAGGGAATGCCGGAATGTTTCGGCTTACCTGTGGTGACTGATCTTGTGTGCTTTCATCTTTCGCACACAAGGCTGCGGGTGCGGCTTGGGCACCCGGCATTCCCTGCGCCCTCCGATTGGAGGGACACAGATCGTTGCAAAGCTCGGGCGCAATCGGCGCCGCGGGAACATTCAGACGCGCCTTGAGGCAAGACGTTATTGCGAGGAGCGTAAGCTCCGAAGCAATCCAGATCGTCCCTTGGAGAGACTGGATTGCTTCGCTTGCGCTCGCAATGACGGACAAATCGCTTAGGCCGCAGGTCGAGGAAGCAGTCGTCGTGCAGTATCTACCCCAGCAACACTGCATCCGCGCCGTTTACGGCCGCCGCGGCGTCGATCACGGTTCGCTCCAGCGCACTTGCCTGCACCGAAATATTCTCGGCAAAGAAGCGCGCCAGCGTGACGTAGCGTTGCGCCTCGCCTTCAGCCAGGCCGCGCGCGGCCAGCGCTTCGTTTGCGAGCATGCAGCCGCCGAGCGTCGAGCCGAACAGCCGCAAGTAAGGTGTAGCGCCAGCGAGCGCTTCGTTGGGGGCAGAAGTGACACGTTCGAGCAGCCATCGGCTGGTGCGATCGAGGGAAGCCAGCGCGTCGCGCAGTTTGGTGGGCGTGGTGCCGAACGCAGGATCGTTGGAGGATTCGACCTGTTTGACGATATCGGAGAGTTCGCCGAGCAGGGTAAAGACCGCCTCCCCGCCATTGGCCGCAAGCTTGCGCGTCACGAGGTCGATCGACTGGATACCATTGGTGCCTTCATAGATCGGGGTGATACGCGCGTCGCGATAGTGCTGCGCGGCGCCGGTCTCCTCGATGAAGCCCATGCCGCCGTGAATCTGCACCCCGAGCGAGGCGACTTCGTTGCCGATATCGGTCGAGAAGGCCTTTGCAATCGGCGTCAGCAGCGCGCCGCGCGCCGCAGCCAGCGCGCGCGTTTTGGCGTCCTGGGCGCGGACCGATACGTCGAGCGCCACGGCTGTGGCATAGCAGATGGTACGCGCTGCGGCGGTGAGTGCGCGCATCTGCATCAGCATGCGCTTGACGTTGGGATGCACGATGATCGGATCCGATCCCTCGCCCGTCTTGCCGACGGCGCGGCCCTGGCGGCGCTCCTGCGCAAAGGCGAGCGCCTGCTGATAGGCGCGGTCGGCGATGCCGACGCCCTCGAGGCCAACCCCGAGCCGCGCCTGGTTCATCATCGTGAACATGCAGTGCATGCCGCGGTTCTCCTCGCCGATCAGGTAGCCGACCGCGCCACCCTTGTCGCCCATGGTCATGGTGCAGGTGGGGGCTGCGTGCATGCCAAGCTTGTGCTCGATGCCGGAGGCATAGATATCGTTGCGTCCGCCCAGGGAGCCATCGGGATCGACCAGGAATTTCGGCACCAGGAACAGCGAAATGCCCCTGGTTCCCGGCGGTGCATCGGGCAATCGCGCAAGCACGAAATGAACGATATTGTCGCTCATGTCGTGATCGCCATAGGTGATGAAGATCTTGGTGCCCTTGATACGATAGGTGCCGTCGGAAGCGCGCTCGGCGCGGGTGCGAAGCGCACCGACATCCGAACCGGCCTGTGGTTCGGTGAGCTGCATGGTGCCGGGCCACTCGCCGGAGACCAGCTTTTCGAGATAAATCCTCTTCAGCTCGTCGCTGCCATGGGCCTCGAGCGCTTCGATCGCGCTCAGCGTCAACAGCGGGCAAAGACCGAAGGCGATGTTGGCGGCACTCCAGATCTCGGTGCAGGCCGCGTTGATCGCAAGCGGAAGGCCTTGACCGCCGAAGGCTTCCGGGCCGGACACCGCGTTCCAGCCGGCTTCGGTCCAGCGCCGGTAGGCATCGGGCCAACCGGGGGCGGTGGTGACATTGCCGCCGTCAAGCGTGATGCCGTGTTCGTCGCCCACGCGGTTGAGCGGCGCCAGCACGTCGGAGGCAAACCGGCCTGCTTCCTCGAGCACGGCCGCGGTGATGTCACCGTCGAATTCGCCATAATGGCCGGCTTTCACGGCGGCCTGCAGGCCGGCGCCATGATTGAGGGCCAACAGCATGTCATTGATCGGCGCGCGATAGGTCATGGCCTTGGTCTCGCTTTGCTTTCAAGGAGCCTTTCGTCTTCCCACGAAACGGGGCGGCCCTCAACTGCCGAGGCGCGGCAGGACTACCCGGAGTTCTGCCGGCCGGAAAAATACCTGCCTGGCAAAGTACGCGACGGGGGGCGCAAGCGATTGCGTAGTTCAGATTCAAGCCCGAATTGGCCTTCTACCCTGTTGAAATGCCTCAACTCCCTCTATAGACCGGCGTTGCCGGACGGCTTTGCACTTTTCGCCTCCCGGTCACTGGGGCGTCGCCAAGTGGTAAGGCAGTGGATTTTGATTCCACCATACGGAGGTTCGAATCCTC